>JBAXRK010000018.1:0-7035 GCA_037131245.1 Candidatus Omnitrophota bacterium | reverse complement strand
CGATCTGCAAACTTAAATCTGGCTCAAGTGTCCAAAACTGGCTGAAGATATACAGACCTGCGGTGGTGGCAATCAAACATACACGGTGACAACGCCGGCGGCTAACGGTGGCACTGCTTGTCCGGTTGCTAATGGTGCTACTCAAAGCTGCAATACGCAAGCCTGCCCAGTGAACGGAGAATGGTCAGCGTGGTCAGCCTGCCCGGTGACTTGCGGCGGCGGAACTCAAACCAGAACCTGCACGAATCCGGCACCGGCGAACGGCGGCGCGGCCTGTACCGGTGTAAGCTCACAGGCGTGCAATACGCAGGCTTGCGTGATACCGGTCAACGGCGTATGCGGAACGACAAAAAATGCGTGTAAAACGGGTACGCTTAAGGATCTGCCGGACTCAAGCGCGGAATATCTTTGGAGTTGTGCGGGCAGCAATAACGGGACAACCGCTTCATGTAAAGTTTGCAATGAGCAATCCCGACTCGTGAATGGTGCTTGTACGCGTATTATTTCAGCGCCGGCTAAATTGATCGCTAAAGTAACTCAGCTAGTACGGGTCAATTTGACCTGGAGCGCTTCGGTCGATCTGGTCAGAAAGCCGGTGTCGTATGAGGTTTTCAGCAGCCTGGACGGGAAGACGTTTGTCTCTAAGGGGATAACGAAGTCGCTAACAATGACACTTCCGGGGTCAATAAAAAAGGCGGTCAACTATTACAAAGTGCAGGCGTTTGATGCGGCAGGCAACCGGTCGCTGGATTCAGCGGCCGTGACGGCTGTTACGGGGAAATAGAAACGGGGACACAATAGATTATTCTTTGATGTCGCTTAGAATAATGTATTGTGTCCACGTTTTTTTTTATGATATACTTTCCAAATTATGGACTACTCAAAAGACATCGATAAGTTGCGTCACAGCTGTTCCCACGTCATGGCCCAGGCGGTCAAGGAGCTTTGGCCCGAGGTGAAAGTCGCTATTGGCCCCGCCATTGATAACGGGTTCTATTACGATTTTGACAAGAAAGAGCCGTTCACCGACGCTGACCTGGCCGCCATCACCAAGGGCATGCAGAAGATCATCAACCGCAATTTGCCGCTGGTCCAGTCGTCCATGGACCGTTTGGAAGCGGTCGATCTTTTTAAGAAGCAGGGCGAGATCTACAAGGCTGAGCTGGCCGAAGGCATACCCGACGCGCAGGTTTCCATCTTTACGACGGGAGCCGGCGAGTTCATGGACTTGTGCAAAGGCCCGCACGTCAATTCCACCAATGAGATCAAAGCGTTCAAATTGCTGTCGGTCGCCGGGGCTTACTGGCGCGGCAATGAAAAGAACGCCATGCTCCAGCGCATTTACGGTACCTGTTTTCCGTCGAAGGAGGAAATGGCCGCTTACCTCAAGATGCTGGAAGAGGCCGACAAGCGCGACCATCGCAAGATCGGCGCGGCGCTGGACCTTTTTCATATTTATCAGGAAGAGGCCGGGGCGGGGTTGGTGTTCTATCATCCCAAGGGCGCGCTCATGCGCAAGATCCTCGAGGATTTTACCAAGGAACTGCATTTAAAGCGCGGTTACGACCTGGTGATGACGCCGAATTTCCTGCGCGGCAAGCTGTGGGAGATCTCCGGCCACGCCGAGCATTACCGCCAGAACATGTATTATTTCAAGATCGATGAAGAAGAGTACGCGGTCAAGCCCATGAACTGCCCCGGGCATATGCTGATCTACAAATCCAAACTGCATTCGTACCGGGAGCTTCCGATCAAACATTTTGAGTTGGGCACGGTTTACCGTTATGAAAAGGCCGGCGTTTTGCACGGGCTCCTTCGCGTGCGCGGCTTCACTCAGGACGACGGGCATATTTTTTGCCGCCGCGATCAGGTGCAGCAGGAGATCGAAAAAGTCCTGGACCTCGCGTTCGATCTTTTGTCCGCGTTCGGGTTCAAGGATTACGCGATCGAGCTGAGCACCCAGCCGAAAGATCATATCGGCAAACAGGAAGATTGGGACCTGGCGACGGTGGCGCTGAAGAACGCGCTGGATAATAAAAAGATCAGCTATCAGATCAATGAAGGCGATGGCGCTTTTTACGGCCCCAAGATCGACCTTAAACTTAAGGACGCGCTCGGCCGTCAGTGGCAGTGTTCCACCATTCAGTGCGATTTTGCTTTGCCAGAGCGTTTTGACCTTACCTTCATTAACGACCAGGGCAAGGAAGAGCGCCCTATCATGTTGCATCGTGCTTTGTTCGGCAGCGTCGAAAGATTTTTTGGAACGCTGATCGAGCATTATGCCGGAAATTTCCCGCTATGGCTTTCGCCAACGCAAGTGAATATTATTCCGATCGCGCCTGAGCACGACGCTTACGCCCGCGACGTGGCCGATAAGGCCCGTGAAGCCGGTTTGCGCGTTGAGGTTGATGCTCGTAATGAATCGTTAGGTAAGCGCATCCGTGAAGGCCGCCTGGCGCGCATCCCTTATATGTTCGTTATTGGGGAAAAAGAAGTCCAGGCTGGTAAGGTGGCGGTGCGCAAGCGCCCCGAGACCGACCTCGGTCAAATGACCCTGGATGAGTTCTTAACCCTTGCCCGCAAAGAGATTGTTGACAAAACCTAGTTTTTAAAGATAATGAGAACACTTTTGCGCCTGTTTATATCGGCGCATTAACCGTATTTAGGAGAAAGATATCCAGAAACGTATACGTATCAATGAACAGATCCGCGTGCCTGAAGTGCGCGTGATCGGCCCCGAAGCGGAACAGCTGGGGGTAGTGACCATTGCCAAAGCCCAGGAGCTCGCGGAGCAGTTCGCGCTCGACCTGGTTGAAGTGGCCCCGACGGGAAAACCGCCGGTTTGCCGCATTATGGATTACACGAAGTACAAGTACGAGCAGGAAAAGAAAGAGCGTAAGGCGCGCAAGAACACGCACATTTCCCAGCTTAAGCAGATCCGGATCAAGCCGCATATTTCCGACCACGATCTGGTCACCAAAATTAACCAGGGGCGCGCGTTCCTGGAGAAGAAGGACCGGGTCAGGGTCAACCTGTTCTTTTCCGGGCGCGAGATGGCGTTCAAGGAACAGGCGAAAGCGCTGTTAACAAAGTTTGTCGCGGAAACGGCCGATATCGCTCAGCTTGAGAAAGACGTTATTCTCGAGGGGCGCATCATGTCGATCATCATTGCGCCGAAAGCCGCGACACAATAGGGGACAAGGGTTATGCCGAAACTGAAAACGAAAAAGGGCGTTGCCAAACGCTTTAAGATCACCAAGTCTGGTCTGGTCAAAAAGAAGAGCGGCAATCGCGGACACCTGCTGTCAAAGAGGTCGAGCAAACGCAAGCGCAGATTACGCAAGAGCGATTATCTTACGCCTGTCGAAGGTAAGAAAGTAAAGAGGATGATGCCGTATGGTTAAGATCAAGAATTCAGTCGCGCGCAAGAAGGGACGCAAGCGTGTCTTTCGCGCCACCAAAGGTTTTTACGGTCAGAAAAAGAACCGTTACGTGCAAGCGGTCCGTGCGCTTGTTAAGGCTTTGCGTTATCATTCCAAGCACCGCAAGGCGCGTGCGCGTGATTTCCGCCGTTTGTGGATCGCCCGTGTGAATGCTGCCTGCAAGATGGAAGGTCTTGCTTATAGCCGCCTTATCCGTGGCTTGAAAGAGGCCAAGATCGAGATCAACCGCAAGATGCTGGCCGAGATCGCGATCAATGACCAGGTGACCTTCAACAAGATCGTCGCGGCTGCCAAGAAGGCTATGCCGGCGAACGTGACGCATCGCAAGGCCGATAAAGAGTAATTGGACGTAAAACGAATGAAAAAAAGGCTCTTGTGTAAACAAGAGCCTTTTTTTATACTGAAAGCCTTATGGCCTGGGACATAGATAAAATAAAATCCGATGTTTCCGCTGACGTTCAAGCCGCGTCCACGCTTGATGCGCTTGAAGCTGTGCGCCTGAAATATCTTGGCAAGAAAGGCCTGGTGCCGGAGATGTATGCCGGGCTTGGGTCTGCTTCGCCTGAAGAAAAGAAGTCTTTGGGCAAAGGCGCCAACGATGTCAAGGTCCTGGCTGAGGGCTTGATCGCCGAACGTAAAGCGGCCTTGTCATTGTCGGCAAAGAAAGCGGACGCGATCGACGTGACCATTCCCGGCGTTACGCGGGCCCTTGGGACGCGCCATCTTCTCGACCAGACCGTGGAGGAGATCTGCGATGTGTTTAAGAACATGGGTTTCGTGATCCAGCGCGGCCCCGAGATCGAAAGTGAATTCTATAATTTCTCCGCGTTGAACATTCCTCTTGATCATCCGTCCCGCGATTCGTTTGATACCTTTTATCTGGACGCCAAAGACCCGACCGCGGCCGGGCGGCATTTATTGCTGCGCAGCCATACATCGCCGGGCCAGGTGCGCGTCATGCAGAAACATCAGCCGCCGATGGCGGTCATTATTCCGGGCAAGGTTTACCGTCCCGACGCGGTCGACGCCAGCCATTCGTTCATGTTCCATCAGATCGAAGGCTTGCTGGTCGACAAGAATGTGACCTTCGCGGACCTTAAGGGCTTATTGACAGCTTTTTGTAAAAAATATTTCGGCGATGATGTGAAGATGCGCTTTCGCCCGCATTTCTTTCCGTTTACGGAACCATCGGCCGAGGTGGATATTCAATCCAACATTTTTAAGGGCAGGGCGGGCAAGTGGCTCGAGATCCTCGGTTGCGGGATGGTGCATCCGAAGGTTTTCGAAGCGGCGGGTTATCCGGCGGGTGTTCATTCCGGCTTTGCCTTCGGGATGGGCGTTGAGCGCATCGCCATGCTCAAGCACGGCATCGGAGACATTCGCACGTTCGTGGAAAACGACGTGAGATTCTTGAAACAATTCTAATATGAAACTATCACTTAATTGGCTCAACGAGTATATCGACCACGGCCTCACGGCTGACGACCTTTCTTTCCGCCTGACGATGGCGGGGCTGGAAGTCGAGCATGTTGAAAAGGTCGGCAGTGATACGGTCTTTGAGATCGAGATCACGCCCAACCGGCCGGACGCGTTGTGCCTGCTGGGCCTGGCGCGGGAAGTTTCCGCGATCGTCGATAAAGGGTTAAATGTTCCCGCTGTCGGCGAACATGAAGATTCCGGAGAGGTTGATATTTCAATTGAGAACCCGGCCGAGTGCGCCCGTTATATCGGGACGCGCATCGACGGTGTATCCGTTAAATCTTTTCCCGCGGACAAGAGCCTTTTCCTGCAGTCTTTCGGCAATAAGCCGATATCGAATATCGTTGATATCACCAACTTTGTTCTTTTTGAGTTTGGCCAACCCTTGCACGCCTTTGACTTCGATAAACTTGAAGGCGGCAAGATCATTGTGCGCCGCGCGAAAAAGGGCGAGAAGATCATCACGCTCGATGATGTGGAGCGGACTCTCGATGAAAGTATTTTGGTTATCGCTGACACGCGTAAGGCCGTCGCGATTGCCGGCATCATGGGCGGGCGGGACACGGGCGTGACCTCTTCAACTAAACGTATTTTACTTGAGTCGGCTTCCTTCGATCTGGGGATGATCCGCCGGGCATCTCGCAAGCTGGGACTAACCAGCGATTCCTGTTATCGTTTTGAGCGCGGCATCGCCTGGAAAACGGCGGAAGCGGCGTCGAACCGCGCGACGGACTTGATCCTGGAATTGGCGGGTGGCACGGTTGTTGGCCGTCGTGATCTGATCGCCAAAGCACCGGTTTCCAAAAGGGCTGAAGTAACGGTCTCTCTTCAAGATATTCAGAAACTCCTGGGTGCTCCGCTTGACTTAGTGCGCGCCGAGAAAATTTTGCGTCGGTTGGGCTCTGTGGTGGCGGCGACCGATAAGACCATCACGGTGATCCCTCCGCATTTTCGCAATGATATTAACATTAAGGAAGACGTGATCGAGGAAGTGGCGCGGATCGTCGGGTATGACAATTTGCCCATGTCCCTGCCGCAGGTCCCGGCGGTCAATATTATCGTCGACCAGGAGAAAGAGACTTTTAATTCGCGCTTGGCGGCAAACTTTGTCGGGCTTGGATTCAATCAGGTGGTGACCTACGCGCTGGTTGGCGGGGCGGCGCTGGCCAAAACAAATTATCAGGGGCCGGTGATCAAATTGCAGAACGCGATGTCGGCCGAGCAGGAAATGATGCGCCCGACCTCTTTGCCCAATATGCTGATCGTGGCGGCGGCGAATATGAATCGCGGCCAGCGTGATCTGAAATTGTTCGAGATAGGAAAAAGGTATTTCGCTGACGGCGAACGCTGGACCTTGTCGGTTCTGGTGAGCGGCCGGCGGGACGCCGACTGGCGCGCGCCGAAACGCCTGGCACTGGATCTTTTTGATATAAAAGGCGCGGTTGAAGAAGCCTTCGGCCGTTTGCGCGTGAAAGCGGTTGGGTTTTCTTCTTCGGAGGATGCGGCTTTCGAACTTGGCCAGGCGGCCGCCGTGACGATCGATGGCAGACCCGCGGGCAAAGCCGGCAAGGTCGCTGACGAGGTCCTGGCAAAGTTCGAGATCAAGAAAGCCGCGGTATATTTCGCGGAGATCGATATTGAGCTGGCTGTCGACGCGATTACCTCTCGCGCCAAGTTCGCCGCGATCGAGGAATTCCCGGCCATGGTGCGCGATATATCGCTGGCGGTTAAAGATGTGACTTTTGAAGCGATCAAGACGCTTTGCCTGGCGAACGGGCAGGGGCTGCTTAAAAGAATAGACTTTGTTGAATTGTATTCTGGTGATAAGCTTGAAGCAGGTCATAAAGGTTATGTGCTTTCGCTGGTGTACCAGTCTTTCGAGCGGACATTGACCGATGATGAGGTTAATGCCCTGCATGAGGGGATCGCGGCGAAGCTGGTGAAGGGTCTTGGCGTTACAAGAAGGTAAAATAATTTTAGATGAACGTCTTCAACAACCCCCTGGCCCCGTAAGGGCCAGAGGTGGTTGTTGAAGAGAAATGAAAAGGATTCTTTTCATTTCTGCTGTGCTCGTCAGGGGGTTTGTAATATTGAACCAATACAATATTACAGG
>JBAXRK010000017.1:0-12783 GCA_037131245.1 Candidatus Omnitrophota bacterium | reverse complement strand
CTTAACGGCGAGAAAATGCCGCCGAAGAGCACCTATTTTTATCCCAAGGCGCTTTCGGGAATCGCACTATACAATCTAGGATAATTCATGAGTTTGTTTGGTAAAAGCAGCAACACATTCGTCCGTGTTTCCAACAAGCGCAAGGCCATTCCCGACGGGATCTGGCTCAAGTGCCCTGAGTGCGACCAGCCGTCCTATACCAAGGAAGTTGAAGCCAATCATAACGTTTGTATCAAGTGCGGCTATCATATGACGCTGAGCGCCCGTCAGCGGGTGGAATTGCTGGCGGACGAGGGGACGTTCGAAGAGTTTGATGCCGACATGCTTTCCCTTGATCCGCTGGATTTCAAGGGGGTCAAAACATATAAAGACAAGCTGGCCAGTGATCAGAAGATCACCGGCCTGGTGGATGCCGCGATCACCGGCAGCTGCAAGATCGACGGGATCCCGGCCGCGTTGGCGGTGACCGATTCGCAGTTTATCATGGGGTCTATGGGTTCGGTCGTGGGTGAGAAGATTTCCCGGCTGGTCGAATATGGCACCAAACACAAGATCCCGGTCATCATTGTTTCAGGTTCCGGTGGCGGCGCCCGTATGTATGAGGGCTGTATTTCGCTCATGCAGATGGCCAAGACCTGTGCGGCCCTTAATCGCCACGCTGAAGCCAAACAACTTTACATTTCGGTCCTTACCAATCCGACCATGGGCGGTATCATGGCCTCATTCGCTGGTGTAGGCGACATGATCATTGCCGAGCCGAAAGCCCTGCTGGGTTTTGCCGGCCCGCGCGTGATCGAACAGACGGTCCGTCAGAAACTGCCCAAGGGTTTTCAGACGTCCGAATTCATGATGGCGCACGGGATGCTCGATATGATCGTCGCGCGCAAGGATATGAAAGCCACGCTGGCCAAGCTCATGGCGTATTCCCGGGGTTCCAAGTAAAAGGTCTTCCTCATTCAACATAACGGAGGTAGTTAATGGCGCAAGGAACGGATCAGTCACATCATCATCAGACGGCCTCCGCTGACCGCGTTTCCATCGCACAAAAGGTCATTTACGGCATGGGCTCATTTGTGAATCAGTTCGCCGGTGCTGCCGCAGGTAACCTGATCCTGGTCCTGAATCTGGGGCTCGGTGTGAATCCTGCTTTAGTCGGATGGATCGGAGCGATCCCGCGTTTTCTGGATGCTTTCTCGGATCCTCTGATCGGGTATAGCTCAGACAATACCCGGACCCGCTGGGGACGCCGTAAACCATGGATCCTTTTTGGCGCTCTTGGTTCAGGTCTTTTGTTGGCGTTGATGTTCCAGCTTCATAAAGGGCACGGGCAGTATTTTTATTTTTGGTGGGTCCTGGGATTTCAGTGCCTGTTCGTTCTGGCGTTCGCCTGCTATTCGATCCCGTGGCTCGCGCTTGGGTATGAAATGACACCCGATTATCATGAGCGGACCCGGCTGCAGGCTTATGCCAGCTTCTTCGCCCAGCCGGTCTGGATGATCGTTCCGTGGATCCCGCTGATCATGACGTCAAAAGAGGCGCCGCTCAAGATCGGCAACTGGACGGTGATGACGTTCCATTCGCCGTTCACCGATATTACTCATGCCACACGGATCATCGCTATCGCGGTCGGGGTATTTATCGTGATCTTTGGTGTGCTGCCGGCGCTTTTTAACAAGGAGATCTACGCCAATCTGCCGCGGCCGGAGAAAAAGAATGGCCCGCTGAATGTCATCAAGGACCTGCGGGACAATTGCGTCACAGCCTTTAAATGCGGGCCGTTCGTGAAGCTCGTTATTGTGACATTCCTTATTTTTAACGGGTTCATGCTCGCGTCCTCATTTACCGCTTATGTGGTCTTTTTCTATTGTTATGGCAATCAACCCACGATGGACCTGATGTATCAGAATGGCGGGACGCTGCTGGGCGTTTTCGGCACCCTTAGTTCCATCTGCACGGCGTTCGGCGCCATTCCGCTGACCTCGTGGGTCTCGAGTAAGCTCGGCAAGCGCAAGACCTTTCTTATCACCATGTCCCTGGCGATCTTCGGTTATGTTCTCAAGTGGATCGGCTATAATCAGGTGAATCCTTATTTGCTGCTCATTGCGGCGCCGTTTTTGGCGTTCCATCTGGGGTCGCTCTTTACGATCGTTTGCTCCATGATCGCGGACGTTTGCGACCTGGACGAACTGCAGACTGGAACTCGCAGGGAAGGGATGTTCAGCGGGATTTACTGGTGGGTCCAGAAACTGGGGATGGCCGGGGCGGCTGTCCTATCGGGATACTTTCTTAACTGGACGGGGTTCAAGCAGGAGCTGGGACTTCACCAGGCCCCGAGCGCGCTGTTCTATATGAGGGTCTGTGACGTTGGGATCCCGATCGTGACCTCTTTGCTCGCTATTTATATTATTATGACCTTTGAAGTGACTGAAGATAATGCGTATGATATTCGCAAGCAGCTTGAAGCCAAGCGGGGCAAAGCCTAAGGCAGGTCCGGAGAGAAGACGTGGAAAAACAGCCTGATAAGAACATGCCGTCCAAGCCCATCATTATTTTCCCGTACCAGGGGTACGAGAACAATAAGAAATGCGAGTGGTATTTCTGGTGGACGATCGACCGCTGCAAGAAGATCGATCCCAAGCCGATCGTGATGGTGTCGCGCGATACCGTTATCCGCGGTGACGCGGCGTCGTTCCTTAAGGACGAACGGTATAAGACACTGGAAGTGGTGCAGACCTGGTCGGTCGATTCCTGCCAGACCTGGCTGGCCGGGTGGGGGCATGTGCTTGACAGCTATCCCGAGGTGGCGCGGATCGTGCAGATCCCCGGTGATATCGATTTCGTTGAAGAGGATGTCGGGTTCTATAACAACCTCAGTACTTTCATTGAAACGGTCGGCCCGGATATCGCGATCGGTGATTTTCGTACCGGCGACCAGTACAGCGCCAAAAGTCTGGTCGACACGTACGGCACATATTCGCTTTTGGCCAACTGGTTCCCCGAGATCTCGCGCAATATCCGTTCGCTGCCGCTCAACCGGCCGCGGTCCGAGTTCCTGAATATCAAAACGTCCGTGCTGCGTGAACTTCTGATCAACCACCGGAATTTCGCGTATGAACAGACGCTTAACTTTCTGATCAAAAGCTGGAATTACGAGGAAGCCCGGTGGCGGTACAACATTTCTGTTTCCTCCCTGGGGACGCTTTCCGACAACAAGTCCTTTCGCAATTACAGGGGGTCCATCGATCAGATCGAGCGGATCGAACGGATGCTTTCCGTGTTATGGCGCGAGATCAAGCAGCCTAAAAAGATGGACGATGTCAGCGATAAGAAGTTTGAAGAACAGTACACCGTTTTCAGCAATGAATACGATAAGCTTTTCAGCAAATCCCATGGCATCATGGATACCGCCAGGACGACGTTAAGGGCCCTGTTGGGCGTTTAGATCGGGTAAGGCATGGCAAGCATCAGATTTGAGAACCTGAGCAAGGTCTATCCCGGCAGCGCCGTCAAAGCGGTGGCGGCCCTTGACCTGGAGATCAGGGACAAGGAGTTCATCGTCCTCGTTGGCCCGTCGGGCTGCGGCAAGTCCACCACGCTGCGGATGATCGCGGGCCTGGTGGAACCTTCCGGCGGAAAGATATGGATCGGTGACCGCCTGGTCAACGATGTTCCGGCCAAGGATCGCGATATCGCGATGGTCTTTCAGAATTACGCCCTTTATCCCCACATGACTGTTTTTGAGAATATGGCCTTCGGCCTCAAGTTGCGCGGGTATCCGCCGGCCGAGATCGCCAAGCGGGTCCGTGAGGCCGCCGAGATCCTTAATATTACCGCCTGCCTCGAACGCCGCCCCCGCCAGCTTTCCGGCGGGGAGCATCAGCGCGTGGCGCTGGGCCGGGCGATCGTGCGCAAGCCCAAGGTCTTTCTTTTTGACGAGCCGCTCAGTAACCTGGACGCGCAAATGCGTGTGACCATGCGCGCCGAGATCCACAAGCTGCGCTTGCGCCTGCAGACCACGTTTGTTTATGTTACGCACGACCAGACCGAGGCCATGACCATGGGCGACCGCATTGTGGTCATGAAAGACGGGTTGGTCCAGCAGGTGGATGCGCCGATGGCCATTTATGATAAGCCGGCGAATAAGTTCGTGGCCGGTTTTATCGGCATGCCGCCGATCAACCTGTTGAAAGGGACCATTGCCGGAAAGGACCGGAAGCTTTATTTCGACGAGGGGCGCTTCCGGGTTAAGGTCGTCGACGAGATGCTGGCGGCCCTGACGCCTTACCAGGGGCGGGAGGTTGTCCTGGGGATCCGCAGCGAGGATATTCACGACAAGCTCTTTGTCTCCGAAACGACGCCCGAAAACACACTCCGTGTGACCTGCGACGTCGTTGAGCCGCTGGGGGCCGAAGTTTTCTTGTATTTGAACGCGGGGAAGAGCCATTTTATTGCCCGTGTCGGCGCGCATCACCGGCCGGAAGTTAACCGGGACATGGAAGTCGTCTTCGACATGAGCAAGGCCCATTTCTTTGATCCAGACACCGAAGCCACGATCATTTAAGTTTCTTCCTTTTCTTGTTTCCAGCCTGTTGCTACTCCTGGCCGGTTTCTTTGTTTATGCCACGCGGGTCGACACCCGGTTCTTTGTTTTTCTCTCCCTGGCCCTGGCCGTCAATGTTGCCGTCCTGCTTTTTTCCTATCGCCGGTTCAAGGGCCGGAAGGCAGTGCTCAAATTGCAGCGCGAGGAATATGCCGAGAAAGCCAATCTGCTGAAAGCCGACCTGCAACAGGAGGCGGCGGCCATCGCCTCTTTCCGCGAAAAGATCGTCAGTTACGGGCAGCTCAAGGGCTTACTGGAAAAGCTCGGCATGTGCCTTTCCCTTGATGATGTCATCCTTACCTTGTGCCGGGAAACAGTGGCGCTGTTCGATCCCCGGGATATTACGGTCATTCTTTATCTGGTCGATCCGGCAACGGGCGGGATCGCGATCGTCCACGCGTCTCGCAATCATCACGCGATCAGCGTCAAGATGAAGCAGGGGGATATGTTCGACCGTTGGTGCCTGAAGGCCCTGCAGCCTTTGGTGGTCCAGGACACGCGCAACGATTTCCGTTTTGACGCCGAGAAGGCCGAGGACGAGGATCGCCGCCAGGTCCGGTCGCTCCTGAGCGTTCCCCTGCTTGTGCACAACAAGCCCATCGGGATCCTGCGCCTGGACAGTGTGCTGGCGGGGCGGTTTGCCGAGGACGATCTGCGTTTTCTTAAGACCATCGGGGACGTGGCCGCTGTCGCCCTTGAGAACGCCCAGCTGTACGACCGGGTGGAGGACCTCGCGATCCGTGACAGTTTGACGGGCCTGTTCCTGCGCCGTTATTTGATGGAACGGATGGCGGAAGAGGTACCCCGTCATCTGCGCCGCGAGAAGCCGCTGGCGTTCGTCATGTTCGACCTTGACCATTTTAAAAGTTATAACGACCGTTTCGGCCATCCGGCGGGAGATATCCTGCTTAAGGCCGTGGCGGAGCTGCTGCGGACCCATTTTGGCGATCCCGGCATGCTGGTTTGCCGTTACGGGGGGGAAGAATTTTGTGTCCTGATGCCTGAGTGCGCGCCCCAGGACGCGCTGGCACGGGCGGAGGCTTTTGTTGAACGCGTGGCGCGGCAGGATATCGTCCTGCGGCGTGAAAACACACGCATCACGGTCTCGGCCGGCGTGGCGGGTTTTCCCGAGCAGGCTAAAACGCGCGAAGAATTGATCGCCCGGGCGGATGAGGCGCTTTATGAAGCGAAAAGGAACGGAAGGGATCGCGCATGCCTTTCGTCCTGATCCTGCTGTTGCTGGCCGTTTTCACGGTGATAGCGATCTTCTGCTCCGGGGTTGCTGTGCGTCAGCTGGAACAGCAGGTCGAGGCTGAGGTGCTCCGCGTCAGGGAGGCGTATCAGCAGATCGCCCGGTTGAAGGAATCTCAGGCGGCCGAGAAAGCGATGCTCCAGGAGACCACGAACCGCTTGTTCAATCTATATGATCTAATGCGCGAATTGACGCGCGCGGCCGACGCCCGGGAGGGGTTCGGGATCTTCAAGGAACATCTTAATCGGCAACTGGTCCTCGATGATTGCCAGCTGGTGGAATATTTCCCCAAGGATATCGCGGATTTTCCGTCTTTCAAGGGCTACCGTTTTTTTCCGCTTAAGGCAAAGAAGATGGTGCTCGGCGAGTTGGCTTACAAGGGCTTGCTGACGGATGAAGAGTCTTTTTCGATCCTGGCCCAGCAGTTCGCGCTGGCGCTCCGGCGTATTCGTCTTTATAAGGACCTGGAGGGGATGGCCATCAAGGATGGGCTGACCCAGCTGTATACCCGGCGGTATATGACGGAGCGTTTCGCGGAAGAGTTTGGCCGGGCCAGGCTTCAGGGTTTGGCCCTCTCGCTGCTGATGATCGATGTGGATCATTTTAAAAAGGTCAACGACCAGGATGGGCACTTGGCAGGGGATATGGTGCTTAAGGAGGTGGGGCGCATCATTCTGGAACAGACCCGCGAAGTGGACATCACCGGACGTTATGGCGGGGAAGAGTTTTGCGTGATCCTGCCTGATACGGATAAGGCCGGCGCGCTGATCGTGGCGGAGCGTATCCGGGCGGCGGTACAGACCCGGCGGATCAAGGCTTACGACAAAGAGCTTTCCGTGACCGTCAGTATCGGCATTTCGACGGCGGCGGAAGACGCGCAGCAGATGGAAGAATTGCTGGATAAAGCGGACGCGGCCATGTACCGAGCCAAGAAAGCGGGCCGGAACCGGGTGGTCGGGTACGGCGCGCTTACAAAGGAAACTTAGTTGAATATCCAGGGCCTTTCATGTAGAATAACCCCTTCTTGAACCGAGCCATTAACCATCTATCTTGTTTATGATGAAACACTTTGTTGTCGGCGTTGATATCGGTGGCACCAATGTTAAATTGGGCATTGTCAATCCTGCCGGAAAAGTCCTTTCCCGTTCATCCTTCGTTACCAGGACGTTCATTCAGACGCCGGAGACCCTGATCGACGCTGTCGCTGAAGCCGTGGTCGCGTTGCTGGCCAAGGAAGGCGTCGCCAAGTCGGATGTAACAGGCGTCGGCATCGGGCTCCCGGGGCTGGTTGACGTCGATAAGGGTGTGGTGCGGTTGCTGCCGAATATCCCCGGCTGGTCGGATGTGCCGCTGAAGCGCATTATGGAAAAAAAGCTGGGCCTTGCTGTCCGGCTTGAGAATGACGTGAACATGATCACTCTCGGCGAATGGGAGTACGGCGCCGGTAAGGGGATCGAGGATCTTATTTGCATGACGCTCGGGACCGGTGTGGGCGCCGGGCTGATCCTTAACAACCGCATTTACCGCGGCCCTGGGTTCGCGGCCGGCGAGATCGGGCACGCGCCCTTTAGCGTCGACGGTCCGGATTGTGGATGTGGCGGAGCGGGGTGTTTTGAACGTTACGTGGGCAATAAACGCCTTCAGAAAGACGCGGCGAGGCTTTTTGGTAAAGAGGATATCACGTTGGAAGATGTCTATCGTAAAGCCGTAGAAGGAAAGAAGAAAGCCCTGAAATTCTGGGAGGCCGTGGGGGAAACGGTCGCGCTCGGGCTGGTGGGGCCGGTCAATATTTTAAACCCCGAATGTGTTATTATCGGCGGCGGGGTGTCGCGCAGTTTTGAATTGATGAAGCCGGCCATTGAAAAGACCATTAAAAGGCGCTGCATGAAAACCCAGGCGGAGATGGTGCGCTTCGTTAAAGCCCGTCTTGATGACGACGCCGGGATCATCGGTGCGGAGGTGCTGATCCGTCATGAAAAGAAATGACCGTATTCTCAACGTGATCGCTTTGATGGCGGTGGCATTTGTCCTTGCGGCCGGCAGGCCGGCGCCCGCGCAGGCCGGATTGTCGGGCAAATTGTCTAATGGCAAAGAGTCGCAGGGGGAAGTGACCCAGCAGCCCGTCGAGCTTAATGGCGATACCGTTGAATATAAAGCTGACGAAGGAAAGTTCGTCGCTTCCGGTAATGTGGTCGTTCATCAGAAGGGCGGCGCCACGCTTTACTGCGACCGTATTGAGTTTTACCGCGACCGCCAGGAAGGGACGGCGGAAGGCCACGTGGTCCTGGATTCCGATAAGGGGTCAGTCTGGGCCGATAAAGCGTTTTATAATTTCCTGACCCGTAAAGGCGAGTTCACCAATGCGCGGATCATCAGTGATCCGGTGTACGCGCGGGGCGCCACGATCTCCAAGATCCGCGATAATTATTACGTCCTTTCCGACGGCTACTTTACCACCAGCGATTACGATGACCCGGAATGGCGGGTGAAGGCCCGTCATATCGAGATCTTTATGGGCGATAAGGCGATTGCCCGTAATTCCACGGTTTATTTCGGCGGCGTGCCGGTCATGTACCTGCCGAAGTACGTCCAGGACCTGCATAAGAACCGCCCGCATTTTAGCGTGACCCCCGGGTATAGCAAAAAGTGGGGCGGGTTTGTGCTTACCAGTTATCGCCTCAACCCGGCGTCGTGGCTGGAGACGACCTATTATCTTGATGCCCGGGAACGTAAAGGGATGGGGTATGGCCTTGACCTTTATATTGATCCGCACGCGTTTGGGACCAGCCTGGTGAAGCTCTACTACCTTGATGAACGCACGATCGCCGCGCGCCATATTTATAGCGCCAAGACGCAGCCGACGGTAGTGAGGGACCGCTATCGTGGCGAATGGCGTTACAAGTGGAACATCGACCCAGAGACTTCCGCTATTTTTCAGTACTACAAGTTGAGCGACAGTAATATTCTTAAAGATTACTTTGAAAAGCAGTACCGGGCTGAAGAGTCACCGGAGACGTACTTGTTGTTGACCCGTTCCTTTGGCGGCGCGACGGCGACCCTGCGGGTGGATAAACGGGTGAACCGGTTTGAGTCGAAAGTTGAGCGCCTGCCGGAAGTGAGCTATATCTGGAATAATCAGCCGGTCGCTGATACCGGATTTTATTTTAAAAGCAGCAATTCGGCCGTGCAGCTCGAGGAGCGGACGCCCGGCGCGACCGACCGGGACCACCAGACGTTCCGCGTGATGTCCGATAATGAGTTGTCCCGGCCGTTCAAGCTGGGGTTCCTTGAATTCCGGCCCTATACAGGGACCGAGCAGACCTTTTACACCCGGACGCTTGATGAAAGCCATAATGACAGCGTGCGCGGGATCTTTAAGGCGGGGTCGGACATCAGCACCAAGTTCTACCGGGTCTACGACATTTCTTTCAATAAGTATGGCATTGAGGTCAACAAGCTCCGGCATGTCCTTACCCCGACGATCGCGTACCAGTACCAGCACAAGCCGACGCTGTCGTCCGAGAAGCTTTATTCTTTTGACGCGGTAGACGCGCGGGACCGGATCGACAAGTTCGGGCTGGGCCTGGAAAGCAAATTCCAGACCAAGCGCGACGGTAAGAGCGTGGACCTTTTGCGGACGCTCCTGACGTCCGATCTTCGCATGAGGGATGATCCTTCGGGAGCCAGCTTCGGGGATGTCAAACTGGATAATGAGGTCATCCTTAACAAATATGTGACGACATCTCACGACCTGACATACAACCCGGACACGCAGCGCCTGACGTCGGCCAACATGGAATTGCGGTTGACCGACCTTAAGCGCGTGGATTTCAGCATCAGCCGCCGCTACGTTTATCAGGCTGATGATATCGTCACTGGCCAGCTGGATTATAAGCTTAATCCCAAATGGCGCACGGTGGTGTATCAGCGCTGGAATGCCGATAATAATTTTCTTCAGGAGCAGCAGTATTCGCTGGTGCGGGACTTGCATGCCTGGGAGGTAGAGTTTTCTTATAAATGCGACAAGGGTTATTCGGTGAACGGCGGTTCCGAAGTGTGGGTTATCTTCAGGCTGAAAGCCTTCCCGTCAGTGAATTTTAACGGCGGCAAAGGGTTCCTCCGGGAGAAGCCGGGGTCGCAGTCAACGGTCGTGACGCCGTAAATGTTGGGGTAAGTTTAAAACAGGGTTCAATATAACTCAGGAAAGAGGATGTATGGAGATCGCGATCGTCGGTTGTGGTTATGTCGGTCTTGTTACGGGCGTGTGCCTGGCGCATATTGGTCATCAGGTGACCTGTTGCGATAATAACGAAGAGAAGATCAAGGTGCTTAAAGCCGGCGGTATGCCGATCTATGAGCCTGGGCTCGATGAGCTGCTGCTCAAGTACCGCAAGTCGGGACGGATCAGTTTTACCCACTCTATTGCCGAAGCAGCCAAAAAAGCGACGGTGATCTTTATCGCGGTCGGCACGCCTTCCAAGAAAAACGGCGACGCGGACCTGACTTATATTGAGAACGTGGCCCGTGAGGTCGCGCAGACCATGGATTCCTACAAGCTGCTCGTTGAGAAATCAACGGTGCCGGCCCAGACCGGGGACCGCATCGCGCGGACCATCCGGCTTAATTTGCCCGCGAAGTATAAGCAGGGCAAAAATGTTTCACTGGAATTCGACGTGGCATCCAACCCGGAGTTTCTCCGCGAGGGTTCTGCCGTTGAGGATTTTATGAACCCCGACCGCATCGTGATCGGGGTCGAGTCCAAGCGCGCGGAGCGCCTGTTGCGCGAGATCTACAAGCCGCTTAAGGCGACGGTGGTCGTGACCAACCTGGCAACCGCGGAAATGATCAAGCACGCGTCGAATTCATTTCTAGCGACGAAAATCTCCTTTATTAATTCGGTGGCCCAGATCTGCGAGCGCGTGGGGGCGGATGTTGAAAAAGTGGCCGAAGGCATGGGCTACGACAAGCGCATCGGGCGCGCGTTCCTTAACGCTGGCGTCGGGTATGGCGGCAGCTGCTTTCCGAAGGACGTGGACGCTTTTGTGCGGCTGGCGGAAAAAAGCGGGTATGATTTCAAGATCCTCAAGAGTGTGCGCGAGGTCAATGAGGAACAGAAGGCCTGGTTCATCCGTCACATCGAGGACAAGCTCTGGATCGTCAAGGATAAGACCATCGCGGTCTGGGGGTTGGCGTTCAAGAAGGATACCGATGATATGCGCAGTGCGGCGTCGTTGACCATCATTGAGGCCCTGCAGAATGAAGGGGCTAAGGTCCAGGCGTATGATCCTCAGGCCATGCCTAACGCGAAGAAAATGCTCAAAGGGATCAAGTTCTGTGCCGATCCTTACGCCGCGGCCAAGGGCGCGGATTGCTTGCTGCTGTTGACCGAGTGGGATGAGTTCAAGAAAGCGGATTTTGTGAAAACCCGCGACCTGATGCGCCAGGCGGTTATTTTCGACGGGCGGAACTTCCTGGATGCCCGGGCGCTTGGTGAAGCAGGTTTTGAATATTACGGGATCGGGCGGGGCGGCAATGCGTAAGAAGTTATTAGCTGATATCCGTTCGCGCAAGGCCCGGATCGCGGTTATCGGGCTGGGTTATGTCGGTTTGCCTTTGGCCCTGGGATTTGCCGCGAAAGGTTTTAAGACCTACGGGATCGATACGAATCCCGAGCGGGTCAAGAAATTGCTGAGCGGTGAAAGTTTTATTACGGACGTTTCCGACGCCGAGATCAAGGAACCTGTGCGCAAGGGATTGTTCGTGCCCTCGTTGGATGCCGCGCTTATCCGTGATTGCGGGGCGGTGATCATTTGCGTCCCCACCCCGATCAAACGTCGGTATACGCCGGATATTTCGTTCATGCTTTCCGCGGTGCGGTCGGTCAGGAAATATATGTCCCGCGGGACCCTGGTGGTCCTCGAAAGCACCACTTACCCCGGCACGACAGAGGAGCTGATCCTGCCCGAGCTGGAGAAAAGCGGGCTCAAGGCCGGGAAGGATTTTTTCCTGGCTTTCTCGCCGGAGCGTATCGACCCCGGTAATTCTCGTCATACGGTCACGCTTATTCCTAAGGTTGTCGGAGGACTAACACCGGCATGTAACGAGCTGACGGCGGCCCTTTACGGGACGATCATTAAACATATCCATCCCGTTTCCTCGCCGCGCGCGGCGGAGATGGCCAAATTGCTGGAGAATACGTTCCGCCTGATCAATATCGGCTGGATCAATGAAGCGGCGATGATGTGCAAGGTGTTCAATGTCGATATCTGGGAAGCGATCGGCGCGGCCAAGACCAAGCCCTTTGGTTTCATGCCTTTTTATCCCGGCCTGGGTGTCGGGGGGCATTGCATTCCGGAAGACCCGATCTATCTTTACTGGAAAGCCAAGCGGCATGGGTACGCGTCGCGGTTCATTAAGCTTTCGGCGGATATTAATTCTTCGATGCCGCAATATGCTGCCGGCCGCATTGAGGCGATCCTTAAAGGCCGCGGCCGGAAAATGGCCGGGGCGAAGGTCCTGGTGCTGGGCGTTACGTACAAGAAAGATGTTAAGGACCTGCGTAAATCGCCTTCTATCAAATTGATCGAGGCCTTGCGCCGGCATGGAGCGGACGTTTCTTTTTACGATCCGCTGGTCCCTTATCTTAGTATTGACGGCCTCAAGCTTGACGGGACCGATTTCGCGCCAAAGACGCTGGCCGCCCAGGATTGCGTGGCGGTGGCAGTGGATCATACGGACGTGGATTACGCGCTCTTGCTTAAACATGCCAAGGCGGTCTTTGATATCAGGAATGTTTATCAGGGGCGGGTTTCAAAAAAGATCACGCGGTTATAAACAGGAGAAGGGTCATGGGTGCTAAGAAGCATGTGTTGATTTCAGGTGGGGCCGGTTTTCTGGGAAGCCATATGTGCGATCAGTTATTGGCGGCCGG
>JBAXRK010000016.1:0-17803 GCA_037131245.1 Candidatus Omnitrophota bacterium | reverse complement strand
TGGTAGCCCCAACCGGATTTGAACCGGTGTTTAATGGCTGAGAACCATTCGTCCTGACCAGGCTAGACGATGGGGCCGGAAATTCAACAATTGTTGAATTTCCGTACCGATGACCACCTGACGGCCCAACAGGCCGTCGGGGTAATCGGTACGGAAACAATCGCAAAAGCAGCCGTAAATATAGCACAGTTGGTTTAAAAAGCAAAAAATATTTTAATCGATGGCGCCAAGCACCGCGGCGACCGCCAGGATCGATCCGATGAAGATCAAGAACGCGCCGAAGTTTACTTTTTTGGCAAAATTCATCATAGCGCTGATCGACAGGATGCCGACGACGAAGGAGGCCAGCACGCCCACCCACTCGGCGCGGGCGGCCAGGATCAGATGATGATTCTTGATGATATTGCCCAGCAGGATCACCGGGATGCTCATCAGGAAGCTTAGCTTGAGCATCTGATCTTTATCGAACCCTCTAAATGAAAGCGCGGCCATGGTGGTGCCCGCGCGGGAAAGCCCTGGCAGGCAGGCGACGGCTTGCACCATGCCCAGGATGATGCCGTCTTTGAGCGTCAGGTCGTTGGAGGTGCGCTTGCCGGTCTGTTTTGTTTTGATCTGCAGAAACCCCGCCACGATCATCATCGCGGCAATGATACAGGTGATCGCGGCTTTGGCGTGCGGCGCGCTGTGAGCGAGGTCGGAAGCCTTGGTCACCAGCACCTGGCCGAAAGCGGTGAGCAGGGTGACGATCGCCAGAAAAACAAGGACCTTGCGGCCCTCGGATTCCCGATCCTTGAAATGGCCGCAGGCAGCCAGGATCTTGCCGATGTCTTCCCGGAAATAAATGATCGCCGCCAGGCAGGTTCCCAAATGGAGGAAAAGGGCGTAGTTGATCAGCTCGTTAAGAGAGCCCGTATTATGGAAAAGATGAACCCTGGCCGCGATAACGCAGGCTTTGGAACTGACGGGGATCCACTCGGTGATGCCTTGAATAGCGCCAAGAATAATATTTTCGAACATGGTTTTATTTCCCTTTCTTTTCGGCATAGTAGCAGAAAACACGGAATGGCGGGTATTTTTGCCGAAAATTGTGTTGCGTCCGGTCATTTCTTGTTAATATAGCGCCTATGTTTACGCCACAGGACGAGCATTGGATGCGCCGTGCCATCGCGAAGACCCGGGAAGGGATAATGTCCGGGCAAACGCCGTTCGGCGCGTGCATCGTTACCGCCGATGGACTGGTGGCGGCTTGCGAGCATAACATTGTCTGGCAGGCGACAGATATTACCGCTCACGGCGAGGTCACGGCGATCCGCGCGGCTTGCCGGGAACTCAAGAGTGTCGATCTTTCGGGTTGCACGATCTATTCTACGACGGAACCATGTCCGATGTGCTTTGCCGCCATCCACTGGGCCAGGGTGCGGCGCATCGTGTTCGGCGCGGCGATTCCCGACGCGCAGGTGGCCGGGTTCAATGAACTGTCGATATCCAATGACGTGATGAAAAAAGAAGGATGCAGTCCCGTTGTTGTTGAGGGCGGTTGCCTGGGTGATGAATGCCGGAAATTGTTCGTTGAGTGGAAAAAGGCTGGGCAGGTCCGATCTTATTGAAAGGTGTTTATGCGATTTATTATTGCGATATTATTGATGATCAGTGTGAGCGGATGTTCGTCGCTTAATACCAGCTTGATCCCCGCACCGGCGGCGCAGGGCCCGACGCTGGGTATGACGCGCGCTCAGGTAGCGGCGTTGATGACGAAAATGGTGGTGGTGGGGTACGAGATCGACCCTTCGTCCGGCGCGGCAAAGCCGCTGGAAGTCAAAAGCTTTTATTCGACCGAAATGCTGCCGTCGGGCAATGAGAATTATCTGGTCGATTCATACATCACGGGTGTTTTACCGGCCGGCCAGCGGGTGAAGGAGTCCGGTTTAACGCCGATGATCTTCAAGAACGATATCTTGTGCGGTACAGGCCATGAGTCGCTGGCGGCCCTGAAGGCCGGGCACGGTTGTGAAAAGTAATTACAATTACGGTTCCCTGGCGCCGTTCATCGACCTTTCCCTGCTCGACTGGTCGCGGGGCTATCCCGGGTTTTTTTCTGACGGCGCGCCAACGCCTCTGGAAGTTGAGATCGGTTTTGGCACCGGCGAATATCTGGCCGGCCTGGCGGCCGCGAGCCCAGGCATGAATTTTATCGGTTTTGAACAATGCCCCACGCGGATCATCAAGACCCTGCGCAAGTTGCATCAGGGCGGGGTTAGTAATGCGCGGGTGCTTCGCATCGACGCTGTTTGGGGGTTCCGTTTTATTCTGGCACCGGGTACGGTCAGCCGGGTGCATTGCCTGTTTCCGTGCCCCTGGCCGAAAAAGAAGCACGCCAAGCATCGGTTATTCCAGCCCGGTTTTTTGCGGTTGGTCCGTTCACGCCTTATCGGTGGCGGGGCGTTGAGGATCGTCACCGATCATCGCCCGTACGCGGACTGGATCGCGGCGCAGGACCTGGCGGCGGCGGGGTTTTCGCTGCAGCGCCGGAGCGTTGGCGCGGTACACGGGACCAAGTTTGAAAAGAAATGGCAGGAAGGCGGGCAGGACGCGTTCGACGAGCTTCTGCTGACAGCCGACCAGCCGTTCAACCATCATGGAACAGAGGCGGGCGCGGTGAAGGTTTATTTTACGGAAAAGTTCGACGCGAAGCGGTTAGTGTTGGAAGGGGTTAGGGGCCGTATAACGGTTTCGTTCCCGCAGCAGCTCTTTGACCCTGAGCGTCAGGCAGGGATGGTGCACGCGATCGTTAGCGAGGATAACCGGATGCAGCATGTTTGGGTGGGGATCGAACGCACCGCGAAGGGTTGGTGCGTGTCGCCGGCCGCCGGGACGGCTGTCCTGCCGACCGAGGGTGTGCAGCTGGCGGTCGAACTGGTTTTTCGCGCCGTGGAGAAAAGCATCGCATGAAACGCTCCCTGGCCCGCTATTGCCGCGTTGTGCTGATCGCTGTTCTGGCGGCAGCCCTGGCGTGCCCTTTTCCAGCGGAAGCTAGAAAGAAAGCCCATCCCAAGAAGAAGAGCGGGCCGTATCAGGTGTCGGCGAATGCCGCCCTGCTTTTTGACGAAAGCGGTGCTCACAAATTTTACGCCCGGGATATAGAACAGAAGGTCTTTCCCGCCAGCACCACCAAGGTGATGACCGCGTTGATCGTGCTTGAACGGATGAATCTTAATGATGTGGTGACCATTCCCGCCGCCGCCGCGAACGTGTTGCCCAGCAAGGTGGAGCTTAAGGCCGGGGAGCAGTATCATGTCCGCGATCTTTTGTTCTGCGCTTTGCTCAATTCAGCGAATGACGCGGCCCTGGCCCTGGCCATTGCTGCTGCCGGCTCCGAGGAAAAATTCGTTGACCTGATGAACGACAAAACGCGCCAGCTCGGCGCCAAACATACGGTTTTTGCCAATCCTCATGGCCTGCCGGCAAACCGGCCGCAATACACGACCGCTTACGACATGTTCCTTATTTTCCGGGCGGCGCTCAAGAATGAATTTTTCCGCGAGGCCATCAAGATCCGTACCATGGACGTCAAGTCGGTGGAGGGCCGTGTGATCGCGCTGAGGAGTCATAACAAGGCCCTGTTCAAGGGGTGGAAAACCGGGGTTTACGGCAAGACCGGCTATACGCGCCAGGCGCAGGCCTGTTTCATCGGGGTGATCAATAAGGGGCAGGAGGCGCTGATCGTGGCTGTTTTCGGCTGCCCGGGATCGACGCGTTGGGACGATGTCAAATTCATCATCGAGCATTACGGCGGAGTTGACTTATAAGCCGGGGGGATGTAAAATCATCCCTTATTCGTTACATATTTATTAAATGGAGGATGACAGATGGAAAATGATAATAAATTGAGCTCAGTCGCCTTGATCGCCGTGACGGCTGTTGCCGGCGGATTGGGTGTTGTTTTTGCTGTTGGCCTGGCGATCCAGGCAGCCACCGCGCCGATCAACGCGTCCCTCCGGGATATCGCGGACGGCCAGAAAAAGGTCGAGGTCTCGATCACGCAGTCCGGTAAAGGCGAGATCAAGGCCCTGGAAAACCGCCTGGCCGCGCTGGAAACTGAGGTCCGTAATTTGAAATCACGTCCGCAGGTGGCCGAACGCCCGCAGCAGCCTCAGATGCCGCCGTCGGAAGACATGAACAAGGTCTATGATATTCCGGTCGGCAATGCTTATGTGCTGGGCCCCAAAGACGCCAAGATCACCATCACGGTGTTCGATGATTATCAGTGCCCTTTCTGCGGGCGTTTTTATCCCGCGGCTGTTGAAGCCCAGAAAGCGTATCCCGATAAAGTGCGCATGGTCGTAAAGCATTTCCCGTTGCCGTTCCATAATATGGCGCGTCCGGCGGCGAAAGCGGCGCTGGCGGCCGGCGAGCAGGGCAAGTTCTTTGAGCTGTCCGACCTTATTTTTGCCAACGCGGCATCGCTTAGCGATGACAAGTTCAAGGAGCTGGCGGGCAAGGCGGGCTTGAACATGGAGAAGTTCCTCAAGGACCTTAAGGATAATGACGCGGTTTACGAAAAGACCATTGAAGCCGATATGGAATTGGGCGCCAAGGTGGATGTGCGCGGCACGCCCACGTATTTCCTGAACGGTAAAAAGAGCGATGCCCGCACGGCTGATGCCTGGAAAGCGAAGATCGCGGAGCTGCTCAAGTAAAAAATGGTTGCCAAAAACGGCAAATAATGTATATTTGAGCGTTCCGTTTTGTCAATCAAACTTTAATAAGGGGTTGAGTATGGGGGGAAGAGTAGGCGGTTTATCACACATCATGTACGCCGAAACATGCGGCGTTAAAGTGTCGGGCGGCCAGCGCGTCAAGGCGGGCACGGTGTTGACCCGTCAGGGCGACAAGTGGAAGCCCGGCGTCAATGTTATTGGCCGTATGCATTTGACTGCCCTGGTGGCTGGGACGGTGTATTTCACCAAGAAGCGCATTCGTAAGACGGGCAAGGTGGATACATACCTTAATATCCGTCCCGAGGCTGCCGGCGCTTCAGCGTCGCCGCTGACAACGGGTGCGTCCCGCAAGGCCAAGATCAATGCCGCGGTCGCGCATAAGGTGAGAAAGCCTTCGTACGTCGCTAAAAAGAGCCGTCCGTAATAAAGAGAAACACCAGAGTTGCTTTTAAAGCCATAAGTTCTTAGAATAGCGATATTCTTAGGCTTATGGCTTTAACATTAATGAAGGGATTGCCACATGTGCGGTATCGTCGGATATATCGGGAATAATGAAGCCTTGCCCGTCCTGATCGAGGGGCTGAAGAACCTGGAGTACCGCGGTTATGATTCCAGCGGCGTCGGCCTTATCGCTCCCGGCGGCGGGATCCAGGTTCGCAAGGAAAAGGGCAAGATCAAGTGCCTCGAAGAGCTGCTGGCGAAAGACCCGGTGAAGAAAGCTACCATCGGGATCGCGCATACCCGCTGGGCGACGCACGGCGCCCCTTGCCGCAAGAATTCCCATCCGCATATTAATGAGAACGGGACCATCGCGGTGGTGCATAACGGCATCATTGAGAATTATCAGTCGCTCAAGGCGGGGCTTATTGCCCGCGGCGTTAAATTTGTTTCCGAGACCGATACCGAGGTCATCGGCCACCTGATCAATGAATATTTTGAAGGCGACCTGGTGAAGGCGGTCCAGCGCGCGATCAAGGACCTGGTGGGCGCGTTCGCCATCGGGGTTATTTCATCTGAAGACCCTTCCGTGCTGGTGGCCGCGCGGGTGGGTTCGCCGCTTATTGTCGGCGTTGGTGAGGGCGAATATTTTATCGCCTCGGACGTGCCGGCTATTATCCGCCATACCCGCCGGGTCATTTACCTGAAGGATGGTGAAATGGCGGTGCTGCGCCGTGACGGGGTTGAGGTGTGCACTTTTGCCGGTGAGAAAGCACCGTTCACGGTCGATAAGGTGACGTTTCAGATGGATGCCGCCCAGAAGCAGGGGTACGCGCATTTCATGCTTAAGGAAATACATGAACAGCCCGATGTGCTGGGCCGGATGGCGGCGCTGCGCCTTAAAGGTGGGCGCGTCACGCTGGAGGGCTTGGGGCTTTCCGATAAACAATTGAAGGCGTTCACGCGCATCAAAGTGGTGGCTTGCGGTACCGCTTATCACGCGGGGCTGGTGGGGCGCTATATTATTGAAGAGCTGGCGCGCGTTCCGGTGGAGGTGGATGTTTCCAGCGAATTCCGTTACCGTTCGCCCATCGTTGATAAAAAGACGCTGCTTATCGCGGTGAGCCAATCCGGTGAGACAGCTGATACGCTGGCCGCGGTGCGTGAAGCGCGTGCCCGGGGCGCGTCGATCGTTTCGATTTGCAATGTGATCGGTTCATCGCTGGCCCGTGAATCGGCGGGGGTGCTTTACACGCATGCCGGCCCCGAGATCGGGGTGGCGTCAACGAAAGCGTACACCGCGCAGCTGATGATGTTTTATCTTCTGGCGATCAAGCTGGCCGAAGTTCACGGTGGCACTGAGGTCAAAGAGCGCGCCAAGTTCGCCAAGGACCTGGCAATGGTCCCATCCTTGATCAAGGAGATATTTAAGGACATCAGGCATATTGCCAAGGTGGCCAAGAAGCATTCGCATTATGGTTGTTTTCTGTATTTGGGGCGTAATATCAATTACCCCTCGGCGATGGAAGGCGCGCTGAAGCTCAAGGAAATCTCGTACATTCCGGCTGAGGGTTACGCGGCCGGTGAAATGAAGCACGGGCCCATCGCGCTCATCGACGAGTATCGGGCGGTGGTGTGCATCGCGCCGCAGTCGGATATTTACGAGAAGATGATCTCGAACATCCAGGAGATCCTCTCGCGCAAAGGCAAGGTTATCGCCATCGCGACGCAGGGGGACGAGACCATCAAGGCGCACGCGACCAAGGTCATTTATATTCCCCGGACGCATAAGCTGCTCACGCCGCTGTTAGCTATCATTCCGCTACAGTTGTTGGCGTACCATATCGCGGTCAACCGTGGATGCGATGTCGACCAGCCACGCAATTTAGCGAAGTCTGTGACCGTGGAATAATGTTATACATTGTTTCCACGCCCATCGGGAATCTCAAGGACATCACGCTTCGGGCGATCGAGGTCCTTAAAAGCGTCGATCTGATCGCAGCCGAAGACACGCGCCATACGGGCGTGCTCTGTAAAGAGTACGGCATCACGGCGCCGCTCACCAGTTACTTCGATCATAATGAAAGCGGCAAGGCGCGCTACCTGGTGGAAATGCTTAAGGCCGGCAAGAACATCGCGCTGGTTTCGGACGCTGGTACGCCCGGCATTAATGACCCTGGTTACCGGTTGGTCAGTCTGGCAAAAGCGGAAGGGGTGGCGATGGAAGTGATCCCCGGCGCTTGCGCGGTGATCGCGGCGCTGTCGTTATCAGCCCTGCCGACAGACCGGTTTTCATTCTATGGATTTTTACCGGTCAAGCCCGGTGCCCGGCGTAAAAAAATTGCGGAAGCGGCCGCCGCGGGGGGCACGGCCATCTTTTATGAATCACCGCATCGCCTTTTGAAAGCGCTGAAGGATATCGAGGAAGTCTTAAAAGATCCGCAGGTTACCGTCGCCCGCGAGCTCACTAAAAAATTCGAGGAGCGCCTGGACGGTCCCGCCAGCACGCTCCTCGCGCATTTCACCCGCCATAAACCCCTTGGCGAGTTCGTGATCTTATTTCATTTCTAATTTAGCGATCCGGCGGTCGATAGCGTCAAGTTCTTGCTGCTGCTCCTTGATCCCTTCAACGATCAAGCCGACCAAATTCCCATATTCCACGGATTTCATGCCTTTGGCGTCAGTCGCCACCAGTTCCGGCGCGACTTTTTCCACGTTCTGCGCGATGAGGCCCATGCGGGGTTGGTCGGGATGGGCCTTGTAGGCATAGGTGACGCCGTTGATAGCGCGGATCTTCGCGAGCGCGTTGGTGATGGGCTGGATATTGGTCTTTAGCCGTTCATCGGATGAATGGTAGTAGCCGTTGGCGAGCAGGTCGCCGCTCAGAACCATGGAAATATTATTGGCTCCGACAATGTTGGCCGTGGTGATCGAGACCGGCATGGTGATGGTCAGGTAATTGCCGACCACGGAGGCGACGGTTTGTGAAGCCGGGGTCAGGAGGGCCGTGCCGTTGCCGGAAGTGACACTGAGTGTGCCTCTGACAGTGGCGGTCTTGGAATAGTCGACGGCACCCAGGGTGACATTGCCGGTGGCGGTCAGGTCAACGGACGTGACATTCCCGGTGGCGGCCGTGAGATTGCCGGAGGTCTTAATATCGCCGGCAACGTCAAGTTTGGCCGCTGGAGCTTGAACGCTGATCCCGATGTTCCCGGTCCCCGCTCCGGCGCCGTTATAGATATTTGTGCCGTAAAGGGTGCTGCCGATGACCAGCTGTTCGGTGCCGGTGGCGGAAGGCGCGGCGGCATCCTTACCGATCACAATGTTCTTGGTGCCGCTGGATATGGCGCTGCCGGCATTATAGCCGAGGGCGATATTATCGCTGGCGGTAGTGAGGTTCAGGGCATTGTAGCCAATAGCAACATTGTTGGCCCCGGTTTGATTGGTATACAAGGCTCCAGCCCCGAGAGCGGCGTTGTAGTGGTTGGTGGTATTGTTATACATGGCCTGGTAGCCATATGCCGTATTATCATGCCCTGAGATATTGGAAAACAGGGAGTTTTTTCCTACGGCGACATTGTAATTTCCAGAAACATTTGATTGCATGGCTTGTTCGCCAACGGCGACATTTTGGGTCCCGTCAAGAGTAGCGTTCATGGCATTGGCGCCGATGGCAACGTTCATCTGCCCGGTCGTGACGTTTTGCAGTGCCCCGTAGCCGACGGCCGTATTGTGCACGCCGGTAGAGGCGCCGGAAAAAAGGCCGACATAGGTGCTGTGGCGTCCTGTGCCCGTGCCATTGCCGATCGTTAAAGAAGCTTCATTCGGATTTGCGATGGTGGGGATGTTTTCGATCTTGAGGACCTGGACGCCTCCGATCGCTATCTTTCCCGAGATGTCCAGTTTTTGCGTGGGCGCTGTGGTTGTTCCGATGCCGATATTGCCTTCGACTTGCAGGTTGTTATCGGCGACGGTGGCGGTGGTATAGGTCGTGCCAATGGATAATTTGGTGTAATTTCCCGACGGCGACGGGAAATAGGTCGACATGGTGGTTGTGCCCGCGTAGGCGGGGCAGGTGAACGTCATGAGCATGATGGTGAGGAATGTCTGAATCAGTGGGGCATCGTTTTTCATAGGGAACTCATTCATTATTTCTTTTCGATGGTTTTAAGGCGCGCCTTAAGTTCGTTGATCTGTTTCTGCTGGGCGTCGAGTTGTTTTTGCTGGGCCTTGATGCCTTCGACCAGCAGGCCGACCAGGTTGCCGTATTCGACAGATTTCATGCCTTTAGCGTCGGTGGCCACCACTTCCGGCGCGACTTTTTCCACGTTCTGCGCGATGAGACCCATTTGGGTCTTGCCGGGGTGGGTCTTAAACGTGTAGGTAACGCCGTTGATGGCGTTGATCTTTCTTAAGGCGGCGGAAATAGGTTTGATGTCCTGTTTAAGGCGCTCATCGGAGGAGTGGTAATAACCGGTGCCCTGGATGTCGCCGTTAAGTATCAGCGACAGGTTGTTACCGCCGATGCTGGTCAGGCCGGTGATATTAACAGGCAGGTTAATCGCTAGAAAAGGATCTGGCCCCAATGAGTTGGTGATGCCGTAATTGGTGGTGTAGTTTTTGGTGGTGGTCAGGGTGGCGGTGCCGAGAGCCGTGGTGACATTGAGCGTGCCGTTGACGGTCGCTGTATTCGCGATGCCGGCAGTTCCCAGGTTGCTGTTACCAGCCACGTCCAGTTTCGCGCCGGGGGTGGCGCTGCCTACGCCGAGATTCCCGCCTATAACTGTAACATCGCCTGCGGAGGCAGTGATCCCTCCGGCGGTAACATTCACACCTCCGGCCGTGACGTTAACGCCTCCAGCGGTGACGTTGACACCTCCCGAAGATACATTAACGCCACCGAGAGTGGCGAAAAACCCCAAGCCCGCGGTAACGGTTCCGGAATTCTTGATGTTACCGGCAACGTCAAGTTTTGTGGATGGTAAGGCAGAGCCGATGCCAAGATTCCCGTTGGCGTCCAGGCGCATGGTTTCGGTTTGGGTGGCATTGCTTGTGCCAGTAAAAAAGTGCATAACGCCACCCTGTAAAGGGCCATCGATCTGAAGGCCGCTGCCCTGCCCAATGAACGGCGCCAGGTAGAGGATATTGTTGTTGGATCCTGTTTCAAAACGTCCGGAGGTGCTTCTAATGAACTGGCCGGTGATGTAATTGTCGCTGTTAATTATTCCGACAACATCCAACACATTTCCGGCTGTAACAGCGGCTTTACCGATGCTGACATTGCCTTGGACCGCCAGGTTATTGTCCGCCATCGATCCGGTATTGTATACGGAGCCGATGGAGAGCTTGGTATAATTGCCCGATGGCGCCGGGTAATAGGTGGATAAAGTGACATTGCCGGCAAATCCAGCCGTCGCCAGTAAGACAAGTGAAAAAAAGACAGCGGTAGTGATCAAGAACATTTTTTTGTTCATAGGGCCTCAATAAAGAAGTATAACACACAAAACCTGGCTGTTCCGGCTGGCGGGATCCGCCTTGGGGTATTATAACTTGACATCGGTCATCGTGAATGCTATTCTTATCAAAATTAAATCCTTTAATCCGGTTCGAGAAACCGAAAAGGAGTGTTCGAATGATTGCTGCAGCAACGATCAGACACAATACCCTTCATGCCGTCACAGGTGCGAAGGGTTAATTTTTTGCAGGAGGTTATTATATGAGCCTTATCATGGACCAGGAACAAGTTCGCCGCGCGGTCACCCGCATCGCCCACGAGATCCTCGAGCGCAACAAGGGCATTGACGACGTCTGCCTGGTAGGTATCCGCACCCGCGGTGCGGTTCTAGCCGAACGTTTGCGCAAGGCCATCAAAGAGATCGAGGGCGCGGATATTCTGGTGGGCATCCTGGACATTAATCTTTATCGCGATGACCTTGATATCATCAGCAAACAGCCGGTGATCCACGAAACCCTTATTGATTTTGACGTGACCGACATGAAGGTTGTGCTGGTGGACGATGTGCTTTACACCGGCCGCACCATTCGGGCCGCGCTTGATGCCTTGGTGGACCTTGGCCGTCCGGCGTCCATTCAGCTGGCGGTATTAGTGGACCGCGGCCACCGCGAACTGCCCATCCGGGCGGATTTCGTAGGCAAGAATATTCCAACCGCTTTAGATCAGAAAGTAAAAGTGATCCTGACGGAGTCCGATCAGGGCGAGGACAGCGTGGTGGTCCAGGGAGGCGTGGCATGAGCAAGTGGAAGCATAAACATCTTCTCGACCTGCAGGATACGACCCGCGATGATATTGAACTTATTCTTGAGACCGCACGTTCCTTCAAAGAAGTTTCTTCCCGTGATGTGAAAAAAGTGCCCGCCCTGCGCGGTAAAACGGTGGCGATGCTTTTTGCCGAACCTTCCACGCGCACGCGTGTTTCTTTCGAGCTGGCCGCCAAACGTTTGTCGGCTGACACGCTCACCATCCAGGCCGCGGCAAGTTCTTTGGCCAAAGGCGAAACGCTGCTGGATACGGCCCTTAATGTGGAAGCCATGAACGTGGACCTGGTGGTGGTGCGCCATCAGGCGTCCGGAGCGCCGCAGATCCTGGCCAATGGCACGAAGATGTCGGTGGTGAACGCCGGTGACGGTTGCCGGGCTCATCCGACGCAGGCTTTGCTGGACCTTTATACGATCAAGGAAAAATTAGGCAAGACCGATGGCGTGAGGGTGGCGATCATCGGCGACATTATGCATTCGCGCGTGGCGCGGTCGAATATCGCGGGGCTTACCAAAATGGGCGCGAGCGTCGTGGTATGCGGCCCGTCAACCCTTTTGCCAATGGGCATTGAAGAGATGGGCGTGGAAGCCACGAGCGATATCACCCAGGCGCTTAAAGGCGCGGATGTGGTGATGGCGCTACGCATGCAGAAAGAACGCCAGCAGGATTCTTTCCTGCCGTCGATCGCGGAATATGTGCGCGAGTTTTGTATCACGCCTGAGCGGCTGCGGATGGCGAATCCCAAGGCGCTGGTGATGCACCCGGGGCCGACCAATCGCGGCATCGAGATCGCGGCGGAAGTGGCCGACGGCCCGCAGTCGGTTATTTTAGAGCAGGTGACTAACGGCATCGCCGTGCGCATGGCGGTGCTTTATCTTTTGTTGGGACGCAAAGCGTCATAGAAAGGGTGTTATGAGTTTATTGATCAAGAATGCAAGGATCATCAACGGGGCCGGAGAGACGGGGCCCGCCTCGCCTTCGGCTACGGCGGATATTTTCATTGAGAACGGTAAGATCGCTAAGATCGCGCCGCACATCGACCGCGCGAACGTGACGCTGATCGACGCCAAGGGCAAAGTGGTCATTCCCGGGCTGATCGACCTTCATGTTCATTTGCGTGAGCCGGGCCGTGAAGATAAAGAGACCATCGAGACCGGCGCGCGTTCCGCGGTCAAGGGCGGGTTCACGTCGATCTTTTGTATGCCCAACACCACGCCCGCGATCGATACGGCGCAGGTCGTCCAGTATATCCTTGATCAGGCCGAGAAAGTTGCCTTGGTCAATGTGTATCCGGTGGGGGCGATCACTAAAGGCCGCGAGGGCAAAGAGATCACCGAAATGATGGATTTGAAGCAAGCCGGTTGCCTGGGCATATCTGATGACGGCCGCGGGCTGATGAACGCGGGGCTGATGCGCCGGGCGATGGAGTATGCCAAGATGGCGGGGCTCCTGGTGATGCAACACTGTGAGGATGATAATTTGTCGGCTAAGGGTGTGATGAACGAAGGCGCTTTGTCGACGTTGCTGGGACTTAAAGGGGACCCGATCATCGCGGAGACCGTTATTATCGCGCGCGATATCGAGATCGCGCGCTATCTGGGGACGCGTGTTCACTTTATGCATATCAGCGCGGCGCGGTCGGTGGATCTTGTCCGCCGGGCCAAGGCTGAAGGGGTCAAGGTTTCATGCGAGGCCACGCCGCATCATTTTACGCTGACAGAAGAAGTGGTGAAATCGTTCGATACGTCGACCAAGGTCAATCCGCCGCTGCGGACCCGCATGGACGTGGACGCGATCAAGGCGGGCCTTAAGGACGGCACCATTGATTGCATCGCCACCGATCACGCGCCTCATACGCATGAAGATAAAGAAGTGGAATATGATGGCGCGCCGCCCGGCTTGATCGGGCTGGAAACAGCTTTCCCGCTGGCGTTGAAAGAATTGGTGGCGACCGGTGTGCTGACCCTGCCGCAGTTGGTGGATAAAATGAGCGCCGCGCCTGCCCGTGTGATGGGATTGACGGACAAAGGCGAGATCGCTGTCGGGAAAGACGCCGATATCGCGATCATCGACCTGGACCGGGAATGGAAAGTGACCAAAGAAGATACAGCCTCAAAGTCCAAGAATTCGCCTTTTATGGGCTGGACGCTTAAAAGTCGCGTGACGGCCACGATCTGCGGCGGTAATGTGGTTTATTCCGATGCCCGAGCTTCCTGAAGTTGAAACGATCCGCCGCGACCTTGACCGTTTGGTCAAGGGCTTGACCATTGTCGATACTCAAATCAACGATCCCCGGGTGATCCGTCAAGGCGCGAAAGCGTTCATGGCCGCGGTGCGCGGGAAAAGGATCGTGGCAGTAGGGCGCCGGGGCAAAGCGCTCATCCTGGACCTGGGTGGTTCATTCCTGGTTGTTCAGCCGATGATGACCGGCCAGCTGGTGGCGGTTCCGGCCGCGAGGAAGTTCGTGCCGGCGCGTGACGCGCGCGTTATCTTCGCGCTTTCCAAAAAGACGACCCTTGTTTATAATGACCAGCGCTTGTTCGGGCGGCTGGAAGTGGTGCGGTCATTAAATGACCACGCGCATATCCGTAAGCTCGGGCCAGAGCCGCTTACAAAAGATTTTTCCGTGGCCGGTTTTGTGGCGGCCTTGGGTAAACGGCGCACACCGGTCAAGCCGCTTCTCCTGGATAATCGGCTAGTGGCCGGGATCGGGAATATTTACGCGTCGGAGTCGTTGTTCGCGGCCGGCATCCATCCTGATCGCCGGGCTTGCTCGTTGAGCGAGGTAGAAGCAAAAAAGTTATTTGAGGCTATTCGCGCGGTGTTGGCGCTGGCGGTCAAGTTGCGCGGCACGTCCATGCGCAATTATCGTGACGGCAAAGGGCGCGAGGGTAAGTTTCAAAAAGTGATCAAGGTTTACGGCCGCGACGGAAAGCCCTGCGGGCGTTGCGGGGCAGAGATCAGCAGAATCGTTCAATCACAGCGCAGTACATTCTTCTGCGGGAAATGTCAGACATGAAAAAGATCCAGGGAAAATACAAGGTTGTTGATCTGGTCAAGGTCAATGCGACCTATTATCGTTTGGTTCTTGACGCGCCGGCGCTGGCCAAAGCGGTGAAGCCGGGCCAGTTCGTTCATATCCGGGTCTCGGACACGTTCGAGCCATTGTTCCGTCGGCCTTTTAGCGTCTATCGGGCCAAGGCTGGCAAGGTCGAGGTTTTCTTTGAGCCGGTGGGCAAGGGCACCAAAATGCTCCTGGCCAAGAAAAAAGGTGATGTCCTCGATGTCCTGGGGCCTTTGGGCAAGCCGTTCACGCTGCCGAGCAAAAGTGTTAAGCAGATCGTGTTCGTTGGCGGCGGCATCGGCATCGCGCCGTTCATGCTTTTTTCTGATGTCCTGTTGAAACATAAAGCCGAGAAGATCCTTCTTTACGGCGGGCGCAGCAAAGCGCATACCTTTCCCTTGAATGAGTTTAAAAAGAACGGCGTGGCGACGTTCGTTTCGACCGACGATGGTTCAGTGGGCGTGAAAGGCCGCGTGTCGGCGCTGTTTAACAAGATCGATATTTCACCATCGACTTTTATTTATGCCTGCGGCCCCAAGCCCATGATGGGCGCGGTGGCGGCCTTCGCCAAAGAGCGCGACCTGCGCGGCGAAGCGTCGATGGAGGAAGTGATGGCATGTGGCCTGGGTGCTTGCCTGGGTTGTTCGATCCCGACGACTAAAGGGTATAAGACGGTTTGCCATGATGGTCCGGTATTTGGCCTGGAAGAGCTGGTGTTCCCATGAATATCGCGATCAATATCGGCGGCGCGGTTTATCCCAATCCGGTAACGGTGGCTTCCGGCACGTTCGGCCATGCCGAGGAATTTTACGGCCAGGAAGAAGTCAAAAAGCTGGGGGCGCTTGTTCCCAAGACGGTAACGCTCACGGCCCAGCAGGGCAATCCGCCCAAGCGCATTTGTGAAACGCCGGCGGGAATGATCAATGCTATCGGCATCGAGAATCCGGGCATTGATCGGTTCATTGACGGTAAATTGCCGAAGTTAAAACTGACGGGCGTGCCGCTGATCATCAGCATCTCCGCGCACAGCGAGGATGATTTCGCGTTGATGGTCGAGAAGCTCAACGCGGCAGGCGGCATCAGCGCTATTGAATTGAATTTATCGTGCCCTAATCTGCAGAAGAAAGTTCTGGTGGCCCAATCGGCTGAAGCGACGTCTGCCGTAGTGCGCCGCGTGAAAGCGGTCTCGAAATATCCGGTCATTGCCAAGCTGTCGCCTAATGTTACTGATATAACGGCGATCGCGTTGGCGGCGGAAGAAGCCGGGGCGGACGGTTTGAGCCTGATCAATACGTTTACCGCGATGGCGATCGATATCAAGAAGCGTAAGTCGCGCATCGGGAATTTTACCGGCGGGCTTTCCGGCCCGGCGATACGTCCGATCGCGGTCCGGATGGTCTGTGAAACGGCGGCCAAAGTGAAGATCCCCATCATCGGGATGGGCGGCATCACCTGCGCCGATGATGCCCTGGAATTTCTGATCGCCGGCGCCTCGATGGTGGCGGTTGGCACGTACAACTTTGTGGATCCGCGGGCCCCGCTGGAGGTTCTTGAGGGGATCAAGGGATATATGAAGGCGAACAAGATGACAGACATCCGTGAACTGATCGGGAGCATCCAGCGATGAATGCAAAACAGAAATTGATCCTGGCTTTGGATGTGCCGACGTTCGAGGAAGCGCGCATTATTGTGGAAACGCTTGGAGATGCGGTCGCGGTCTATAAGGTTGGGTTTCAGCTTTTTACCGCCTATGGCCCGTTCATTGTTCGTTATTTGCAGGCGCAGGGCAAGCAGGTTTTTCTTGATCTTAAATTCCATGATATCCCTAATACGGTGGCCAGCGGTGTGGCGTCTGCGGTAGGTTTAAGCGTGCCGCAACATGAGGCGCTTGACGCGGCGGGTGGCAAGACGGGTAAATTCGCTCCGCTTCTTATGCTCACCGTTCATACGCAAGGCGGGGCTGAGATGATGAAAGCCGCGGCAGAGGCCGCGCGCAAGCGCGCGCAGGAGCTTGGTGTTCCGAAGCCTTTGATCGTCGGCGTGACGGTGCTGACCAGCGATGCGCCGGGTGCGAATGTCAGCCAGCTGGTCCTTGAACGGGCAAAGCTCGCCCAGGCCTCCGGTCTGGACGGAGTTGTTTCTTCGGCCCAGGAAGCGGCGATGCTTCGCCGTGAGCTGGGAAAGGATTTTGTTCTGGTGACACCCGGCATTCGCCCGGCCGATGGCGATGCGGGCGACCAGAAACGTGTTGAGACACCTGCCAGCGCGATCCGTGCCGGCGCAAGCTTCCTGGTGATCGGCCGCCCGATCTTGAAGGCGAAGGATCCCCGCAAAGCCGCCGAGGCCATTTTGGCGGAGATCGCCGCGGCTTGAGCGGCATTTAGGATTGACTTGCGGCCTAAGGCATGGTATCTTCATTGTAGATACATTAGCAATGGAGGGATATATGGTGGCGGTGATTCAAAAGTGGGGGAATAGCCTGGCGGTGCGGATCCCCAAAGCTGTGGCCCGTGATATTCACGTTGGTGACGGCGTCCGCGTGGATATGGGTGTGCAGCACGGGCGCCTATGGATCATCCCGGAGCAGAAGCCGAAGTATGAATTGCAGGCTTTACTTAAAGGTGTCTCGCGTCAGAATGTGCATCGGGAGGTAAGGACCGGTTCGCGCAGCGGGGGCGAGGCGTGGTGAAGAAGTTCATTCCTTCGCGCGGGGATGTTGTTTGGCTGTCATTTGATCCACAGGCAGGTCATGAGCAGTCAGGTCATCGACCGGCGCTGGTTCTTTCTCCGTTGGAATATAATCGGTTAACGGGATTGGCGCTTTGCTGCCCATTGACTAGTCGGGTGAAAGGTTATCCTTTTGAAGTTGCTGTTCCCGCTGGTTTACCGGTGGAGGGCGTTGTGCTGGCGGATCAGATCAAGTGCCTGGATTGGAAGTCGCGGCAGGCCAAGTTATGCTGCCATTTTCCGGATCAGGCGGTCCTGGAAGTATTGGCAAAGCTTAATACGTTGATCGTGTAATTATTTCGGGCGGTTAGCTCAGTTGGTTAGAGCAGTTGATTTACATTCAACAGGCCACAGGTTCGAGCCCTGTACTGCCCACCAGTTTCTTTCCTTAAGAAAAGAACCATCTACCAGAATTGGAGATGGTTCTTTTCTTAAGGAAAGAAACTGGTGCTCTGTAAAGCCTCCGGCTTTACAGAGCTACTGAGGTTCCACTTGGGAGAAGAAACGGGTGACGCTGAAAAAATTTCTGTAACTGCAAAGTGATAATGTCCTGATTGAGCAAAGTAAGAATGTCCTGTT
>JBAXRK010000015.1:0-44935 GCA_037131245.1 Candidatus Omnitrophota bacterium | reverse complement strand
CGGCCGAGTCCGGCCAGAAGCAGAAGATCGAATGGGGCAGCCAGATCCGCTCCTACGTTTTCCAGCCTTATCAGATGGTGAAAGACCATCGTACCGACGCCGAGATCGGCACCGTCCAGAAAGTCATGGACGGCGATATCGATATGTTCATTGAAGCTTTTCTTAAAATGAAAACTTAAAGGGGTCTAAGATGTTCGATGCCATTATCCGTAAGCCGGTCATTGCTTCCGCCAGGCGTTATGTTGCTTCCCTCAAGCCGGCGGTCAATATCAATATTAATGATGATTCCCCGCTGCCTTCCGTCAGCGAGGTCAAGCGCCTGGCGCGCAAGGTCGTTGAGATCAACGCCTTTGAGCCGGCCATGGAAAAGCTGTCGACGACAGAGCTTAAGGCCAAGACCGATGATTTTCGCGCCCGCATTTCCCGGGCTATCACGAAAACCGCCGAAGAAGCGGCCCGGTTGAAGGCGTTATATTTAGCTTCGCTTGGCATCGACGAGCGGCAGACGCTTAAAACCCAGTTCAAGCAGGCCGAAAAAGATCTTTTTGAGGCTAAGAACGCGATCCTGGAGGAGCTGCTGCCCGAGGCTTTCGCGGTTGTTCGTGAGACCGGTAAGCGCCTGATGAACATGAGGCATTTTGACGTTCAGATGATCGGCGGGATGGTGCTTCATTACGGCAATATCGCGGAAATGACCACCGGTGAAGGTAAAACACTCGTGGCGACGCTCGCCGCCTACCTAAACGCGCTGACCGGCGACGGGGTGCACGTGGTGACGGTCAACGATTACCTGGCCAAACGTGACCGCGAATGGATGGGGACAATTTACGAATTCCTGGGCCTTACCGTCGGCTGTATTCAGCATGATATGGACCCGCCCGCGCGCCAGAAGGCGTATGGCTGCGATATCACCTACGGGACCAATAATGAGTTCGGCTTTGATTACCTGCGCGACAACATGGTGATGTTCAAGGACGAGATGGTCCAGCGCCCGCATCATTTTGCTATTGTCGACGAAGTCGACAGCATTCTGGTGGACGAAGCGCGCACGCCTTTGATCATTTCCGGGCCGGCAGAAGAATCGACGGATAAATATTTCCGCGCCCATAATATTTCGCTGCAGCTTAAGGGCCGCCGGGTGACCGAGGCGGATGAGATCGACGCCAAGCATCGCGGGGAAGACCTGGGCAAGGGGTTCGATTATGTGGCCGATGAGAAAGCCAAGAGCGTGTCCCTTACGGAACAGGGCGAATCCAAAGGTGCCGAGCTCTTCGGGGTCGCCAACTTGCACGATATGGAGACGATCGAGTTCCGCCATCACATCCTGCAATCGCTGCGCGCCAAGGAATTCTTTCATCTTGATACGGATTACGTGGTCAATGACGGCAAGGTCGTGATCGTCGACGAGTTCACCGGCCGTATGATGCCGGGCCGCCGGTGGTCGGATGGTTTGCATCAGGCGGTAGAAGCCAAGGAAGGCATCAAGATCGAACGTGAGAACCAGACGCTGGCCACCATCACGTTCCAGAACTATTTCCGTATGTACCGCAAACTTTCGGGCATGACCGGGACAGCGTATACCGAAGCCAATGAGTTCAAGCAGATCTACGATCTCGACGTTATTGTTATTCCCACTAACCGGGCGCTGCGCCGGGTCAATCATCCCGATTGTGTTTATAAGACTTCCAAAGAGAAATATGAAGCGGTGGTCAAGGAGATCGAGCAGAGCCATGCCAAGGGCCAGCCGGTCCTGGTGGGGACGGTGTCGATCGACAAGTCCGAGCTGATCTCTCGGATGCTCACCGCTAAAGGCGTGAAACACAAGGTCCTTAACGCGAAATATCATGAGCTGGAAGCTACGATCATTTCGCAGGCGGGCCGTTATCAGGCTGTGACCATTGCCACTAACATGGCCGGCCGCGGAACGGATATTATGCTCGGCGGGAACGCCGAGTTCATGGCGCGCGCGCTGGCCAACGAAAAGATGCGCGAAGCCGAAAAGAATAAAGAAGAAGCCCCGTCGCAGGACATGCTGATGGACCAGTTCCTCAAGCAGCTGCGCGAGCAGGTCAAGAAAGAGCGTGAACAGGTGACCGCGCTCGGTGGCCTGCATATCATGGGCACGGAGCGCCACGAGTCGCGGCGTATCGACAATCAGTTGCGCGGCCGTTCCGGCCGTCAGGGTGATCCGGGCTCTTCGCGTTTCTATGTGTCATTGGAAGACGACCTGATGCGCCTTTTTGCCGGCGACCGCATCAAGGTGATGATGGATCATTTCGGGTTTGAAGAAGGGCAGGTTCTTGAGTCCGGCATGGTGTCGGGCGCGATTGAGATCGCCCAGAAGCGCGTGGAAGGTTTTAACTTTGAGATCCGTAAGCAGCTGTTGGAATACGACAGCACCATGAACAAGCAGCGCGAGGTCATTTACGGCCTGCGCCGGTCGATCATTGAAGGTGAGGACACCCGCGAGCTTATCCAGGAGTCGATCCTCTCGACGGTGGAAGACGCCGTGCGCCGTTATTGCGTGGCTGACCGTTCGGCCAAAGAATGGGATGTCGACGGCATGCTGGTGTATTTCATGGACAAGTTCAATTTTGATATTGCCGCTCTGAAAGAACGCATTCCCGAGCTTAAGACGGAAGAGCTGGTGGGCATGGTTTATGCCCGGCTTAAGGAGATCTATACCGAAAAAGAAGCGAAGTTCGGCGTGGAGCAGATCCGCCGGCTGGAACGCATGTTCCTGCTGCATACCATCGACCATAAGTGGAAAGAGCATTTGTACGCCATGGACCGCCTTAAGGAAGGCATGAGCTTGCGCGCCCTCGGGCAGCGCGATCCACTCGTTGAGTACAAGCGGGAAGGGTATCACATGTTCCAGGCGATGTATGAGACCATTCATGTGGATGTGGCGGAGATGATCTTCAAGCTGCAACCGATGGAAGAAGAGCATCGGGTGAAGAATGTTTACGGGTCGCGCCAGGAGCTGGTGCATCAGGAGTTTTCCGGGATTCAGGGCACGATGCGGATGCCTGAGTCCGGGGTTGACCCGGTGTCGCGGCGTCAGCCTCAGAGGGCTGAGCCAACGCCGCCATCGCCTGCCGAGATCGCGGGTGCCGCGTCCATGCCTTCGATGCCTCTGGAGCGCCGTGCTCCCGCTGCGGTGCAGCCAGGGTCAGGTGAGAAAGTCGGCCGTAACGATAATTGCCCTTGCGGCAGTGGCAAGAAATTCAAGAAGTGTTGCGGCAAATGATCGCGGCACTGTCTTCGGCGGTGTTGCTATGGGCGGCTTTTGCGCCGGCCGGCTGTTGGCCATTGGCCTGGATCGCGCTGGTGCCGCTCTTTTTCGCTCTTGATTGCGCGCGCTCGAAACGCGCGGCGTTCGGCCTGGCCTATTTATCTGGCCTGGCCTTTTTTATCCTCGTTCTTCTGTGGATCCATTATGTTACGGCTCTCGGCCTGATCCTCCTGTCATTGTATTGCGCGCTGTATGTTGGCGTGTTCGGCGTTCTTTACTTTTGGGCGTCGTGCTTCTCGGCAGCCTGGCGGTTCGCCTTGATCCCGGCGGGATGGGTGGCCCTGGAGGCTTTAAGGGGCTGGGCGTTCACCGGGTTCAACTGGGGGGCGATCGGGCAGAGCCAGCCGCCGCTTGCTTTAGCTTCATTGACGGGAGTCGCCGGCGTTTCCTTTCTTGTTTTAGGCGGAAATGTTTTTTTAAAAGAGGCGCTGGCCTGTTGGCAGAACCAGAGGCCGTTACGCCCTGCGATCTTTTGCGCGTTGGTTTTGTTAGGACTTATTGTCCTGCCGTCTTTATTTTCTATTCCCAATATGGCTCACAACCGCGCTCCGATCAGGGTGGCGCTCATCCAGCCGAATATCACGCTGGTCGATGCCTGGGATCCCCGCTTAAAAGAGGCAACCGTCGACCGGCAGTTGGAACTTAGCCGCCAGGCATTAGCCGCTGGCCCCGGGCTTATCATCTGGCCGGAAACAGCCTTTCCGAATTTCACCTGGGAACGGCCAGACCTGTTGGAGAAAGTAAAAGATTTTGCCCGTGTTAACAGGGTTTACCTGCTTTTCGGAGCGGTGACGCGTAGCGCGGATCAGGATAAATATTTTAATTCAGCGGTTCTTATCTCGCCGGCGGGGGATATTGTCGGCACCGGATCCAAGCGGCATTTGGTGTTGTTCGGCGAATATATCCCTTTCCGTAAGCAACTGCCTTTTCTGCAGGAATTGGTGCCGATCGATGATTTTACGCCGGGAGAGCGCCCCGCTTTTTTTGATGTTCCTGGGCTGGGCAAGTTCGGGGTGCTGATCTGTTTTGAAGATACTTTGCCGGAACTCGCCCGGGAATACACCCGGTTGGGTGCGGGTTTTCTGGTCAACATGACCAATGACGCCTGGTTCCGCGATTCCGGGCAGCCCGCTATGCATCTGGATAATGCCCGTTTTCGTTCGGTCGAGAATGCCCGCCTGCTTTTGCGCGCCACAAATACGGGAGAAAGCTGCGTGCTTGATGCTTCCGGCCGTGAGCTGGCCTGCGTTGCAGATAAACAAGGCCGGCGTGTCCTTCAGGACGGTTTTGTGGTAACATCCTTTTATCCGGAGGTGCAAATGACTTGGTACACAAAATGCGGTGACTGGTTCATTCTGGTTTGCGTGATGATGCTGGCGGCGGGCCTTATTGCGTCCTTGCGCCGGAAAAAGCCCCATATGAGCGGATCAAGAAAGATCCTGCTGATCGATGATGAGCGCACGCTGCACGCGATGCTTAAACCCATTCTGGGTTCCCATGGCTTCGAGGTTATTTCCGCGATGACGGGCGAGGAGGGCCTCGCGTTAGCCGCCTCCGAGAAGCCCGGGCTTATTTTGCTGGACGTTATTTTGCCCACCATCAAGGGCCGGGAAGTGTGCAAACGGCTGAAAGCGTCGTCGGCGACCGCCCATATCCCGGTGCTTTTCCTGACGGCGAAAGACTCCGATGACGATGTGAAGGCCGAAATGGCGGCCGGCGCCATCGGGCATGTGAGCAAACCGATCAATTCCGCTTCGCTGGTCCGTCTGATCAATAAGACCATTTCATCGTGAACAGCGTTAAGTCATTTTTCTTTTATGCGTTTCTCTGGTTGGTACGGGTAACCCCGGCCGGCCTTTATTTCCCCTTTACCCGTTTTGGCATCCGGTTTTTTTACGCGTTAAACCCCAAGGCTGAACGATACGCCGTAGGTACGTTATCGCGCGTTTACGGCGATCAGATAGGGATCGCCGAAAAGAAGCGCTTGGCCAGGGCCTCATTTTTGAATCTTGCCGACGGGTTAGCCGGGTTTATTTTTACGTTCTCCCGGCCGGAGTTTTCCAGGGGAACGTTCGATCTTGAAGGCCTGGACAAGCTGGCGGCGGCGAAAGCCGCGGGGAAGGGCGCGGTCATCGGTATTGCCCATTTCGGCCCCTTTGCCTGGATGATGTACCGCTTTATCGCGGAAGGGTACAAAGCTGGCGTGGTGGCCAAACCGCCGCGCGGTGAATTCCTCCGGGGAAAGTTCGCTGATGCCTTTCGGCATATCGGCTTGAAAGTGATCCTCAGCACACCGGTGCGTTCTTGTATCGTCGAAAGCATCCGGGCGCTTAATGCGGGGGAACTTCTTTTTATGCCGGTCGACCAGAATTACGGGGCGGCGGGGCGGATCTTTGTGAATTTCTTCGGCCAACCGGCTGCGACAGCACCGGGCCCGGTCATGTATGCCCAGAAGACCGGCGCGCCTTTACTTATGGCTTTTGCTTTACCTGCCGGTCCCAATAAGTTCAAGATCGTGATCGAAGGTCCGTTGGTATTGGTTAAAACGGGGGATGAGCGCCGCGATCTGGTGGTCAATACGCAGGCTTTTACGGCGATGGTGGAGAAATACGTGCGGCAGTATCCCGAACAGTGGTCCTGGTTGCATCGCCGCTGGAAATGTGTTCCGAGGGAAAACGAAGGAGTCCTATGAAAAAAGTTGTGTTTATTCTGATCGGGCTTATTTTAGTCATTGGCGGCATTACGCTTACGTTCCGCGACTGGGTTTTTATCCAGATGGTGTTCCGTGGGGTGATCGGTCCGCTGCTGGCTGTTATTGGCCTGGTGGTCTTGACTGTGGCCGGGTCTAAAGATTGACAATTTGCTCTTTCGCCCTGTTTCTTGTATACTGGGCTTCTTCTTAAATAGCGACAATCCTGGAGGTTGTGTATGTTTCGCAAATTTTTCCCCAATGAGTTCAATTTTTACGGCGAGTTTGACAAGCAGGCCGACTGCCTTATAGAAGGCGCGGATTGCATGAAAAAGGCCATTGAAAAGGGAACCATCGATTATTTCTACCTGCGCAAGATCCAGGAGATCGAGGTCAAGGCCGATGAATCGGCGGCCAGGATCATCGGCCAGTTGAACAAGACCTTTATAACTCCCTTCGACCGCGAGGATATTTACTCGCTTACCAAGGCGCTTGATGATGTTATCGATATGATGAACACCATTTCCAACCGTTTGACCACTTACAAGATCACCGAGGTCAGGAAGAACCTGGTGGAATTCTCCTTGGTCATTGAGGAAGCGGTCCGGGCGCTGGCGATGGCGGTAAAGAACATGAAAGACATGAAGAATTATCAATCGGTGATGGCGTCCTGCGTGGAGGTTGGCCGTTTGGAGAATATTTCTGATTCCATCCGGGACACCGCGCTCGTCGCTCTTTTTGATAATGAAAAAGACCCGATCGCGGTCATTAAATGGAAAGAGATCTTCGAGGATGCTGAAACGGTGGTTGATATTTGTGAGGACGCCGCCCATGTCGTTGAATCGATCCTCCTAAAGCAGGCTTGACGCCCTATGATGACGATCGAGATCATTCTTCTGGTGGCCATGGCCCTTTCATTCGATTTCCTCAACGGATTTCATGACTCGGCCAATTCTATCGCCACCGTTGTGTCCACCAGGGTCCTTTCGCCTGGCCAGGCTGTCCTCTGGGCGGCATTCTTCAATTTTGTCGCCTTCTTTTTCTTTGGCCTTCACGTAGCCAACACCATTGGCAAAGGGATCATTGATATCCATATTGTCGATAACGCGGTCATTTTTGGCACTTTGTTCGGCGCCTGCGGCTGGAATATTATTACCTGGTATTTTGGTTTGCCGACGAGTTCTTCGCATGCCCTGATCGGTGGTATGATCGGCGCCGCGCTGGTCAAGGCGGGCCCGGCGGGCCTGGTATCGGCGGGGATCATCAAGACGGTCAGTTTTATTTTTATTTCCCCCTTGGTTGGTTTGTTCCTTGGCTTCACCCTTAGTAAGACTGTTTATTTCCTGGCGCGTAACATGTCACCGCTTAAAATGGACCAGATCTCCCGGAAAGGCCAGCTTTTGTCGGCGGCCCTTTACAGCATGGGCCACGGCGGCAATGACGCGCAGAAAACAATGGGCATTATTACGGCGCTGCTTTTTTCGGCCGGCCTTCTCGGTACCAATTATCATGTGCCGATGTGGGTTATCATCAGCTGTTACGCCGCGATCTCCCTGGGAACGATGTTCGGCGGCTGGCGCATTGTCAAGACCATGGGGCAGAAGATCGTGAAACTCCGCCCTATCGACGGTTTTTGCGCGGAGACCAGCGCGGCCGCGACATTGTTCTGCGCATCTTCCATGGGGATCCCGGTCAGTACCACGCATACGATCACCGGTACGATCATGGGCGTTGGTTCTCGTCGGCGCCTGAGCGCGGTCAAATGGGGCGTGGCTGGAAATATCGTTATCGCCTGGCTCATTACGATCCCTTGTTCAGGGGCTTTGGCTGCTTTGGCCTATTGGGGCGTGCATTTCTTCAAGGGGGCTGTTTAGATGGGGAATCGTTTTAAGAAATATTTTTTCTCCGGCCTCGCGGTTTTCATGCCGTTCATCCTGACGATCTATGTCAGTGTCTGGTTCCTGAATTTTGCCGAAAGCATTTTTGGGAAGTACCTTCGGCCCTTCCTGATGGAGAATTACGATTTTTATATCTGGGGCCTGGGCATTGTGGTCCTGGTGATCCTGATCCTCTTTTGCGGGTTTATTGTTACCAATTATTTTGGCCGGGCCATCCATCGGGCGACCGAGAACCTGATGCTGCGCATTCCGGTGATGAACAGCGTTTATCCGGCGTTCAAGGAGATCGCCCGGTTCGTATTCAAAGAAGAAGACGCGACCGGCCTGCCGCAGCAGGTAGTGGTGGTCGAGTGGCCGCAGCCCGGGCAGTATACGATCGGGTTCTTAACGAATACGACCCCTAAAGTCATTTGTGATGTGGTCGGCCTGAACATGGTCAATGTCTTGATCCCGACCGTGCCTAACCCTTTGACCGGGTTTCTGATGATGATCCCCCGTGAGAAGGTCACAACGATCCGCATGAGCGTGGAAGAGGCGATCAAGGTCATTGTTTCCGGCGGCGTTGTTGATCCGCATAACTTTGTTTCCAATGAAGAAAAATCTCCCGCCAGAAATTAAACTCGTCATTTTTGATCTTGACGGCACCCTCGTTGACGCCTATCAGGCGATCACCGACAGTATCAATTTTATGATGCGCAAGCTGGGCCGGCCGCGCCAGTCGCTTAAGAAAGTGACGCGCTCCGTGGGGCACGGCGTTGACGGGCTGATCCGGAATTTTGTAGAGGAAGCGCTGGTTGAGGAGGCGTTGGCGATATTTCGGGCGCATCACGATCAGCGCTTGCGGCGAAAACTTACGATCAAGCGCGGGGCACGGGCCTTGCTGGCGGCGCTTAAGAAGCGCGGTTGCAAGATGGCCATCGCGTCCAACCGTCCTACCAAGTTCTGCCGGATCATCCTGGAGCAGCTCAAGATCGACCATTACTTCGACTGGGTCATTTGTGGCGATGCGGTCAAGAACCCTAAGCCGGCTCCTGATATGATCAAGGCCATCCTTAAGGCTTCCGGGCTCAAGCCGTCCCAGGCCGTTTATGTGGGGGATATGACGGTCGATGTCCTTTGCGGCCGCCGTGCCCGAGTGTTCACCATCGCTATCCCGACCGGTTCAAGCTCTCCCGCGGAGCTCCGGGCTCTCAAGCCTGATGCAATGATCCCGTCTTTAATTGGGGACAGAGCCCTATTTCCCGCCTGACCTTGTTTTTCGCCCTATATAGTTTATACTTTCCCCATAAATGAAAGACTTATATCGTTCTATATGTTTCCGCAGGATCGTGGCGGGATTTCTTGCGTTGACTTTTGTGTTTCAGTCGGCCGGGGCCTCGCTCTGGGCGCAGACCATCCCTGGATTGCAAGTCACTCCCTCACTTGAGCTTCCGCAACTTAAAGGCCTCGTCTTAAACCGTAAAGATCCTTTCCAGCTGGCTTTTATTTTAGGTGGCGGCAAGGCATTGGATAAGGATGCCGGCCGTCGTTTGGCCGGATATTTCCTGGCGTCCCTGGCGGTCCCGGAAAAAGATACCTGGGTGAACCTTTCGGCTTTTGAGCATGAGAGGATGATCCCGCAGGCCTTGGGGACTACGCCGCTCGGTCAGGATATGCTGGCGCAGGATTATGTTCTTAAGCAGTTGACCGCCTCTCTCACGAATCCCGACACAACTCAAGGCCGTTTGTTCTGGGATAAAGTTTATGCCGAGGCGTACAAGCGTTTTGGCACAACTGACGTTCCGGTTGACCTGGTCAATAAGGTCTGGATCGTCCCGGCCAAGGCGGTGGTTTTCCGTAAAGGCAATTCCGTGACGGTGGTGGAAAGTAAATTACGGGTGATGACCGAGACAGATTATCTGGCCACACCCGCCGCTTCTGCCGCGCAGGAAGTTTCTACTGGGATCCTTCGTGATGTCATTATCCCTTTGATCGAGAAAGACGTGAATACCGGCGCGCAGTTCGCACAACTCCGTCAGATCTATAATGCCATGATCCTGGCGGCCTGGTACAAGAAGAACCTGCGCCGCACCATTCTGGGCGAAGCTTATGCCGACCAGGGTGCTGTTGACGGCGTTTTATCGCCTGACCAGGCGGCCAAAGAGCGTATTTACCAGTCCTACCTCGAGTCGTTCAAGAAGGGCGCTTACAATTTCATCCGGGAAGAAAAAGATGCCGTGACCGGTGATACGGTGCCGCGCAAATATTTCTCTGGCGGGTTGCAGGGTGTGAACCCTTCACAGGTAGTTGAGAAGACCGACCGCGCTGAACTCACGCCCGGTGAAGTTGCGGCGCAGCCGGCCGCCGGCGATCAGTTGATGACGGTGTCCCTGCAGGCCGGCCCGGCACGTGAGGCTTTGCCGACGAATGGAGGATCAACATCATTCCCGGCCTTTGAAGATATGTACGGCCCGGATAAGAATGGCGTCCTTGTTTTAACAGCCACCAATCCTAAAGATAATAACGCGGTCATGACGTTGTTCATTAAGGGCGATGAGGTTCAAATTGTTATTAATGGCCAGAAAAAGGGCGGGCTCTCCTTTACGCCGGCGCGCCGGGACTTCTTTTATATTTCCGCTTTTGACGAGCCGAATGTCCCGAGAGGGAAAGGCTATGGCCAGTTGATCGTTATGATGTTGGGGAAGGTGGCTTCACATTACCATATGTCGATGCAGAATGTGGGGACGCATGCCGTGACATTGATCAAAGCTTATTTAAATGTTTTCGCCGATGAAGTTTTAGGTGAGGGTGGGTGGCAGAAGACCGACCCGACAGCTATTTATGATAAGAAATATGTCGAGCATGTCCTTTTTCGGATCGGCCGCGTCGGCGGGTGCGATTTAAGGTTAAGCCACATAAAAGATGATTGGTATGAAGTGTTGGCGTCAACAACCTATGAGCGGGGCGTGCCGGACGCTGTCGGCAGTAAGGTCCGTATCAATACTGAGGGAAGGATCGTTGAGGTCCAGGGGAATAAAGAACAAGTTAAGGAAATGTCAGGCTGGGTCGTCAGCTCTTTGTGGGGCTATTATTCGGAAAGCAAAACGGTGCTGGTAAAAGGCTGGCCTAAAGAGAGCTCTTTGCCGGTCGATGTCGGGTTCATTCCGCGCATAACAGGTTCATTGAAGGCATATATCAGCGAACAGCTTGCTTCGCCTGGCTCTGCGGAGGATGTTTTGTCTGACGCCAGCCAGGCGTCCATCATCGACCAGCTTCCCGCTGATCTGTTTGATTACAGCAGGCAGTCGGCGCTGTTAAGACAAAAGAACGCGCCGATGAGTCCCGCGGCGTACAAATCCTGGACTGATTCAATAGAATTGCCGGCAACCCCCAGGTCATTCACGGTGACGGCCGGCGGGCAGAGCGCCTCATTTAATGCCGGCTGGGTTCATTGGATCGAGGACCAGGACAAAGGCGACATTTTCTCCGTCTTTTTATATCCTTCCGGATCCAGGGAGATAGCGCTGCGTGTCGATTATTCGTACCGGCAGGGAACGCAGGAACTTCTTTATGTTTATATTACCGGCGTTGATTTTACGCAGATCGAATTGCGCGGGGTATGTAAGGCGGTCTTGCATCGATTGCTTACCGGGATCCCACTCGGGAAAATGTATGTGATGAACTACGAGACGAAAACGGTATCGAAAGTTTTCAAAAGTGAGAACGGGGGCGATCTTGACACATTGACTTCGTCTCAGTTTGGCGTGACCAAGATCGGAAGGTTGCTTCCGGATGACCTGTTGAATGTTGTTCCGCACCAGGTATTGGTTACGCCGGACGGGGTGCGTCTTTCCGGGTGGGTGACGTTTAACTTCTCGCTCTTCGCGCCCTTTACCGATGAACTTGCCGGTTTGTTCCGCCAGGCTCGGGATACGGAAATGGCGTATTATCTGATTCCGTCACAGATCAATGTTTCGGTCGAGCGTCAACAGGCCTTGCGGGAGGCCTATCCGAAGGCGTCCGTTCTTGAATTGAAGAACAAGTTCATTCTATTGCTGGAAAAGGCTCGCGGGGAGAATGTTCAGTACAAAGAAGTGCTCGCCCCGGCGCTTGAGCGCCAGATCGGCAGGCTCGATGTTCTGGCTAAAAGAGCGGATGCTTCGCAGGCCGGGTTGGCGGTTCATGATGCTTTTGAGGGTGATCTTGTTGTCGATGACCAGGAATTAGAAGTTTTGCGGGAGCATTTTCAGGAGATCGAGGGAGTTTTAACAGGCCTGTTCTTTTATACGATGGACAGTAAGCCGAAAGGCGAGGCTTTAGTTCCGTGGCGGGAAACGGTCGACAGCGTTAAGGATGACCTGAAATTCATCAGGGACGGCCTGGAGAAAGTCTCATTCCGTCTTAAAGACGAGAAGGAATCCACCGTCAGAAAAGAGTTCAATGACTTCCTCGCTTGGGCGGATGAAAAGATCGGCGTGCTGGAAGATTTCATCGCGATTTGGAACGAGCCGGCCGCAGATGCGTCGCAGTCACCTGAGGTCGATCGCTTCCGTCATCAGCATCGCCTGCCTTCGAAGATGTTGGTTGAAACACGTCAGCTGGACGCCGGCCGTATTTCACTGAAGGGTGTCGTTTATCCGGTAGGGGTGGCGATCCCTGAAGCGGCGCCGGCCGGGGAAAATGTGATCATTGCTTCCTGGCTGCCGCATACCTGGGACCGGGGCGCCGAGGTTTATTTCGCGGGGAAGCGGATCGGGGTCATTAATGTTGCTACCAGGAGCTTTGTACCGGACGCGCTGGAGCGCCATACGGAGAATGGGGGGCGGTTCACGTTCACCAGGGGAGAGTATAAGAGAAAAGTTTTCTCCCTCGGTGCGCGGTATTCCGGCTTGATGGTCAAACTGGTGCCCTATGACGGCAGCTGGCATAAGGGCTTTATTGCTTTTGTCGGGGAAGATCCGGTGGCGCGCTACATCGCGGCAGAGGACGATCTATTTCTTGTTCCTTCAGAGGGGATGATAGCCTCGGAAGCAAATACTGAGTATGGGCCGGATAAAGAGATAGTCAGGACATCTGTTTTTGGGACCACCCTTGAACCGTTCAATGTCTGGAAGCGGCGGGTCCTGGAACCTTTGGAGCAGAAGGAAAGCGACCGTATCGAAAAGTTACGGCAGATCAGCGCGAATGCGGCCACGTTTAAGGCGGCCCGGGCCGGGGTTATCTTTGATGCTGTGGCCAGTCATTTCGGCGCAAATAAAATGAGCGATGACGAAAGCCGGGAATTCCTTCTGAGGCTATTGGGCGAGCATATGCGCCACAAGACGTCGCCCTTGACCTGGGGTGCATTGTTCAATTGGCGGGGGGACCGGGCGGATGCGCCCCGCGAACAGTGGCGGGTGCCGGTGCTTTTCTACGACGAGCTCAGGGACTTGCTTCCCGGCTATCACCTGACGCGGGTCATGGCGGTTAGCCATTCGAACATGACGTCGGCGGACTTGACTGAATTTTTCTTCATTAACGGGGTTTATGTGGGTTACGGGGTCACCCGTTTTGTGGATGATTTCAAGGACATGGAGATGCAGTTCCAGATGTTTGAAGCAACAGCTGATCGTGCTCTTGGGCGTGGGAAAGTAGCGGGCCTCTCGCAGGCTGTTTTTAAGGCGAGGCTGGAGCTGCTCAGGCAATTGATGCCTCAGGCAGAGGAAGGGTCTGTTTTTGTGGAGAAGCATCAGTTTCAGGACATCAAGATCCCTTCGTTTTATCTTAGGTTGGGATTCGAGCCGGCCGCTTCTTCCGACCTGGAAGGCACACCGAACTTTGGCGAAGGGCTTGTTCTGCGTCTTAAAGCGGCTGATGCGGCGCAGGATGATGACAAAAAGAACCTGGCGGCAAAACTCGTAACAGGATATGTGGGAGACATGGCCAGGAAGGTGGTTGATCCCGGCAGGAAAACCAGCCTGAACACATTTACGAATCGGAATATTTTGATCGATGAGCACCTTAAGGAATTGATCGCAGCGGGCGGGCGAGATTTTCCGGTAAAAACATTTGTTGAGATCGGTTTAGGCGGTAACAGTTCGCCGACATTCTTTGAGTGGCATCAAGAGCTAAGAAGGTTGCAGGGGCGGGGCGCGGTCGATCTTCAGTTTGTTTTGGTTGGTTTGGACAATGATGGATCAGTTCTGGCCGATGCCAGGCGGAAGATCATCCGCGATAGAACGGAAAATATCTCATTAGAACCAAGAGGAAGTTTTTCGCGCCTGATCGCCGTGGCAAAGAAATACGGCCATGTGAGCATGGTGCGCGCGCTGCATGTGTTTGTGCATTACTCTCCGTTGGAGCGGCGGTTCTTCCGGCGACTGGTAGAAAGTTCCCTTGCGGAAGACGGTATTTTTGTTGAGGATAACAGAGGCGGGATAACCTTTATTCAGCAAAAGATCAGGGGCGAATTGACCCCGATACAGATCGTCGCCAGCCGGGATCTTTTTGAGCGGGATATTCAATTGAAGCAGTTCCCGGTAAGGCTTTCGGATGCGATAAAGGCTTTGGGCGGGCTGATCAATTCAGAATATTCGGCAAGTATTGAGGAAGTAGTGCCGGCCAGGAAGTTTTTTGTTTCAGGCATCAAAGGGAGCGTTTTTGGGCAGCCCGGGCTTGTTGTTTTGACTCTGCAAACGGGTACGGATGCCTCGATGAAGACCATTGATAACCGGTCCTTGACACTCGCTGCAGAGGGCACCGGAGTGCGAGGGTCTTTTCAGGTCGCGCGTGATGGGCAGAGCGAAGTTAAAGAAGTTGAGCTGCGTCCGGTCACGGGCAAGGAGCTCGTATTCAGCGATACGGATAAACTGGTGGTCTTTAATCGTTGGGATGGGGTGGTGCGCAATATCCAGCTTCATGCCGACGAGAAGTTGCAGTATTCCTACGTGGTTTACAACGGTTCCGTCAAAGGGATGGGCGAGCTTTACGCCGTCGTCAATGATAAAAAGAAAGAGATCTTCGTCAGGCGTATCGAAATGGATGCTGGCTATTGGGACCAGGGTTATGCAGCCCTGGCCTTGTTCCTGCTTAAAGAAAGATTATTGAAGGATGGTTATCAGGGATATCAGCTTAAGGCGGAGTTCAGCCAGGTGGGGCCGTTGGCCATGTACAGTCGGCGGGCTTTTGAGCGCGTTTTCGGCAAAGCGGTCGCTGAAAAGAGTCCCGAGTTCGGCCCTGATGAGGCGACTTTCTCTTTAGATGCGGCGCAACTGCCGGTCGGCGGTATCGACCTTACTTCCTTGGGCTTTAGCGTCAGCGAAAGCGGCGCGCTCGACCTTGATTGGCCCATCTTTCAGTCCGGCTCGACACCGGCTTTGAATCAACTCACCCCTGTCATCACCGGTTTCGCGCTGGTCGAGTCCCTTCCGGGATTGCTCTAACCCCTCATTGTGATCTTGAATTTTCTTGCATTTAAAGCGGTTAGAGGTTATAATTGCTTCATAATATGAAGCGATTAAGGTTGTTAATCGCTTCAAAGAAAGAAGGGCAAAGACAATGACAGAAAATAGAGTGAAGTATATTTGGCAAAACAAGAACTGGACCAAGTTCTCTTGGGACAGCGGCAGGCTTTTATCTCTTTTAGGTAAAGCGCGGAAAGTCCAGGGGAGGGTTTTAAGCCGGGTCAAAAGTCTTGCGGTTACTTTGACTTCTGAAGCCCAAGCCGAGATCCTGATCGAGGAGGCTGTAAAAACTTCGGCGATTGAAGGGGAAGTTCTTAACAGGGATTCTGTCCGTTCATCTGTTGACCGTCATCTTGGATTGTCCCATGCGGGGTTGTCCAAGGCGGAGAGGCATATCGATGGTTTGGTGGAGATCCTTCTGGATGCCACACGCCATTATGATCAGCCGCTCAAAGCCCAGCGGCTTAAAGCATGGCAGGCGGCTTTATTCCCAACGGGTTATTCCGGTCTTTTCAAGGTCCGCGCGGGCCAATGGCGGTCAGGCGATGTGCAGGTTGTTTCCGGCCCGGTAGGGCGGGAAAAGGTTCATTTTCAGGCGCCTCCCGCGTCGGCTATCGATGAAGAGATCAGGGGTTTTCTTCATTGGTGGGAAAAAGATTCGGCTGATGTCGAAGGGTTTCTTCGTGCGGGAATCGCGCATTTCTGGTTTGTGACGATCCATCCCTTTGATGACGGTAATGGACGGGTTACTCGGGCGCTCACAGATATGGCTCTGGCTCAGGATGAGCTCCTGCCGATGCGGTTTTATAGTCTTTCATCGCAGATCATGGAAGAAAGGAATGGTTACTATGATGTCCTGGAGAAAAGTTCAAAGGGCTCGGGAGATATTTCGTTATGGCTGGAATGGTTTCTGGGCTGCTTGACGCGGGCAATGGAAAGATCGGAAGTCACTATTGCCAGGGTATTGGCGAAGGCGGAATTCTGGCAGATCCATAGTCAAACGGGCATGAACGAGCGCCAACGCAAGATCGTTAACCGTCTGCTGGATGCCGGGGAAGGCCGGTTCCAGGGGGGACTCACGACCAGAAAATATGTGTCGTTGGCGAAAACCAGCCGCGCTACGGCTTTTCGTGAAATCGCAGACTTGGTGGATAAGAAGGTTTTGGTCCGCAGGGCGGAGGGGCAAGGACGTAGCGTCAGCTATGAGTTGAATTGGTGGGCCATTGCTTAAAGCGAAGTTTTGTCACTTTTCCCTTGCCAAAAGCCTCAGAAAGCATAGAATCTAAAGAATTCGAAATAATCCTGACGAAGACTTTTTCCCCCAGATGAGGTAAAAAGGTTCTTCCCGCTGTGAACCTGAAGACTATTCAGGTATCAAATATTAAGAGTGTAAAAACTTTAGGAGGTAAGAGTATGAATTCCCTGGTTAAAAAGTGTATCAACCCCGCTTTGCTTGTTGTGGCCGTGCTGATGCTGGCCGGAACAGGTTCTGCCTGGGCCAGCGAAGCGGACCTGGTGGTCCCCAATCTGGCTTCGGTCTCGTTTTTAGGCATTAATGGCCATTCCCTTCTCTTATATGGGATGGTCATCTGCATTTTCGGGTTCCTCTTTGGCCTGGTCCAGTTCAATGCGATCAAGAACATGCCTGTTCACAAGAGCATGAAGGATATTTCCGAGCTCATTTACGCGACCTGCAAGACTTACTTGGTCAATCAGGGTAAGTTCCTGCTGATCCTTGAGCTCATCATCGGTTTGGCCATGGCGGTTTACTTTGGCGGTTTGCGCCATTTGGAAGCGACCAAGGTCGTGATGATCCTGATCTGTTCTTTGATCGGTATCGCGGGCAGTTACGGCGTGGCCTGGTTCGGGATGCGAATCAATACGATGGCTAACTCCCGTTCGGCTTTCGCTTCACTTAAGGGCTCTCCGTATCCTGTCTATGCTATTCCGTGTCAGGCGGGGATGTCGATCGGGATGCTTTTGATCTCGACCGAGTTATTGGTCATGCTCTGCATTTTGCTTTTTATTGATCCTTCCTACGCCGGTCCGTGTTTTATCGGTTTTGCGATCGGTGAGTCGCTCGGCGCCTCCGTTCTGCGTATCGCGGGTGGTATTTTCACCAAGATCGCGGATATCGGCTCTGACCTCATGAAGATCGTGTTCAACATTAAAGAAGACGATGCGCGTAACCCGGGTGTTATCGCGGATTGTACCGGTGACAATGCCGGCGATTCCGTTGGCCCCACGGCTGATGGTTTCGAAACCTATGGTGTTACGGGTGTTGCGCTTATTTCTTTCGTTCTCTTGGCGGTCAAGGACCCGATCGTTCAGGTTCAGCTGCTGGTTTGGCTCTTCGTGATGCGTTTACTGATGATCATCGCGAGCGCGGTGTCGTATTGGATCAACAGTATCATTGCCAAGTCCCGTTATGAAACGGCGACCGAAATGAACTTTGAGGATCCTTTAACCTCGCTGGTCTGGATCACGTCGATCGTTTCCATTATTTTCACTTATATTGCTTCTTATCTGTTGATCCCCACCATGGGCGATGGCTCGATCTGGTGGAAGTTGGCTTCCATTATTAGTTGCGGCACTATTGCCGGCGCGATCATTCCGGAGCTGGTCAAGATCTTCACCTCACCGGAATCAGCGTTCGTCAAGAATATCGTTGAGTCGTCCAAGAAGGGCGGCGCTTCCTTGAATATCCTGGCTGGTCTGGTGGCTGGTAATTTCAGCGCTTACTGGATGGGCATGACCATTATTATTCTGATGGGCATGGCGTATTTTGTGAGCGGTATGGGTTTGGACCTTCTGATGCTGGCGCCCGCAATTTTCGCGTTCGGGTTGGTGGCGTTCGGTTTCCTGGGCATGGGCCCGGTCACGATCGCGGTCGATTCCTATGGCCCGGTCGCGGATAATGCGCAGTCGATCTATGAACTTTCGCTTATTGAGACTGTTTCAAAAGAAGAGATCAATAAAGAGTTCGGGTTTACGCCTGATTTCCAGAAGGCCAAGCACTTCCTGGAATCTAATGACGGCGCCGGTAATACGTTCAAAGCCACGTCCAAGCCGGTTTTGATCGGCACGGCCGTTGTCGGCGCGACTACGATGATCTTCTCGATCATCATGATCCTCACCCAGGGCCTCACGGCGAATATCGCCTTTTTATCGATCCTCCATCCGCCTTTTCTGCTCGGCTTGCTCGCCGGCGGCGCGATGATCTATTGGTTCACGGGCGCTTCAACCGTCGCGGTTGTGGCGGGCGCGTACCATACGGTCGAGTTCATCAAGGCGAATATCAAGCTCGAGAGTACCGAGAAGGCGTCCATCGCTGATAGTCAGAAGGTCGTGGCTATTTGTACGATGTTCGCCCAGAAGGGGATGATCAACCTGTTCATGGCCATTCTGTTCGGGACGTTGGCTTTTGCTTGCTTGAATCCGTACTTCTTCATCGGTTACCTGATCTCAATCGCGATCTTCGGGTTGTATCAGGCCATTTTCATGGCGAACGCCGGTGGCGCTTGGGACAATGCCAAGAAAGTTGTTGAAGTTAACTTGCGCGAGAAGGGGACCCCGCTGCACGAGGCGTCCGTTGTTGGCGATACCGTTGGCGATCCTTTCAAGGATACGTCGTCCGTCGCTTTGAACCCGGTCATCAAGTTCACCACGCTGTTCGGTTTGCTCGCGATCGAGATCGCGCTGCAGCTCAGCGCCCAGGTCAATATGATCCTGTTCGCGGTATTCTTTGCCGTGTCGGTGTTCTTTGTTGTGAAGTCCTTCACGGATATGCAGATCGTCGGGGACGAAACAAAGCATTAAACAGCCGAAGATTTTCGGCTGATTATCCCGATCATCACCTAATAGCCAATAGGCTATTGGGGTGATCGGGATTTCCCTATAGGAGAGCTGGACATGAGTTTATGGCAATTGCTGGTAACGGGGGGGGCGACGGTCGAAGTTTTGCTGGCTCTTTCGGCTCTGTCGCTGGCGATCATCATTGAGCGGGTCATTTTTTATCTTTATTGCTCAAGAGTGGCCCGGGAAACCCTGATGGAACAGGTGGTTCGGGAGTTTAAGAAGGGTAATGTTCCTAAGGCGCTTGATATTTGCAAAGAGGCCAATACGCCCGGCAGCCGGGTCGTGGCGGCGGGCGTTGAACGTCGCGGCACCAGCCTGGAAGAGATCGAGAATTCCATGGAACGCCAGATGATGATCGAGGTGTCCCGTTTGGAGAAGCGTATCAGCATTGTGGGGACGATCGGAAGTACGGCGGTTTATATCGGCCTTTTCGGCACGGTCCTGGGGATCATCAAGGCGTTCCAGGATATTTCCCAGAAGGGCGCGGGCGGGGTCAGCGTGGTCATCAATGGTATCGCCGAGGCGCTCATTTGCACGGCGGTCGGCCTTTGCGTGGCGGTGCCCGCGGTCATCGCGTACAATTATTTCATTAAGAAGATCGAGGATCTGCAGCGCGACATGGAAGTTTGCGCCTCTGAAACGGTCGATCTTTTAAGAGTTAAGGCTTAACTAATGATCAGGCATCACCGCCGGCAGCGTTTTGTCGCCGAGATCAATATTACGCCCTTTACGGATGTCATTTTGGTCCTGCTCATCATTTTTATGGTGGCGGCGCCGGTCATTTATCAGTCGAACATTAAGGTCAAGCTGCCTAAGGTCAAGTCGACCGCGCCTCAGGAATCGGGGAAGCATCTGCAGGCAGTCATCACGATAACGACTGAAGGCATGGTTTATCTGGACGATAAGTTGGTCACCCAGGCGGAGCTTAAGGCAAAGGTGGTGGCCATGCATCGGGACGAGCCGGGCATGAGCGTTTACTTGCGGGCCGATCAGCAGACCCGTTTTAAGGATGTTGTCGATGTCTTCGACCTGTTGACGTCGCTGGGGATCACGAACCTGGATATTGTTGCTGTACACACAGAATAATCGCCTTGGCCTTCGGGCAGTGGCGATTGGAAAGATAGAATGGCCTCATCCCTTCTGAATTTTCTTATTTTATTCCCTTTGGCGGTTGCGCTCGCTCTTGTTTTGACGCGCAAAGAATCCCTGTTCCCGGTGATCATTTATCCGGCATCTGCGGTACTGATCGGGGCCAGCCTGTTCCTGGCAGGCCTGCACGCGGGCGGCAAGCCACTTTTCATAGCGGCGCATTACGATTGGGTGGAATCGGCCATGCTAGCGGCAGAAGCGGCGGTGTCTGCTTATCTGCTGTTCCTGTCGGTCCGGCAGCGCGATTGGTTTGTGAGCGCTCTGGTCGTGGTTCAGGCGGTGTTGTTGTTCGGGTTCCATTTTGGCTGTGGTCACGGCGCTCATGCCGAGGCGAATTTGTTCATTGACCTTTTCTCGGTCGTGATGGGTTTGATCGTCGGTGTGGTTGGAACGCTGATTGCGGTGTTCTCGGTCGGGTACATGAGGGACCTTCATCATCACGCCCCGGCCGAGCTGACTGGGCTCGGCTCGTCACCGCAGCCCGGCTCCGCCGGCTTAGCTGCGGTTCCGGACAATCGCCCCGTTTTCTTCGGCATCATTTTCCTGTTCCTTTCGGCCATGTTCGGCGTTTGTTTTTCAAATAATCTTTTCTGGTTGTTCTTTTTCTGGGAGATCACAACCGTCTGTTCCTTCCTGATGATCCGCTATAAAGGCGATGAAATCTCTGTTAAGAATGCTTTCTGGGCGCTGCGCTGGAACTTGCTCGGTGGACTGGCGTTCCTGCTGGGGTTGATCTATCTTTATCAAACACACCACACGATCGAGCTCGATAAATTGCTGGCACTGCCCAAGGCGCTTGTGATGCTGCCGATCGCGCTCATCAGTTTCGCCGGCCTTACAAAATCCGCCCAGCTGCCGTTCTCATCCTGGCTGGTGGGCGCCATGGTCGCGCCGACGCCGGTATCAGCGCTGCTGCATTCTTCCACGATGGTTAAAGCGGGCGTTTATATCGTTTTGCGTTTTGCTACGTCGCTGGAAGGCACGATGCTGGGGATGATCGTGGCGATCATCGGGCTGATCACGTTTCTGATCGGTTCGTTTATTTGTATCAGCCAGCAGGACGCCAAGAAAGTCCTGGCCTATTCGACGATCGCGAACCTTGGCCTTATTATTCTTTGCGCCGGGATCGGGTCTTACGAGGCGGTATGGGCGGGTATTTTGCTCATTGTGTTCCACGCCGTATCCAAGGGCTTGCTCTTCTTATGCGTCGGCTCCATTGAACATAAGTTGGGTAGCCGTTCTATTGAGGAGATGTCAGGCCTTATTGTCCGCCTGCCGCGGTTGGCGTTCATGCTGGAGATTGGCATCGCGGGGATGTTCCTGGCGCCGTTCGGGATGCTTATCAGCAAATGGGCGGTGTTGCGGGCGATCGTTGATTCCAACCCTCTGTTCGCGATCTTCCTTATTTATGGCAGCGCTGCCACTTTGTTTTTCTGGGTGAAATGGCTGGGTAAGATCATCAATGTTGAAAAGCATTATAAGAATATCGAGGGTGGTATTTCCAAGGACCAGTGGCTGCCGATGTGGGCGTTAACCGGCTTGACGCTGATGATCTGTGCGTTATTCGCGCCGTTCGCCGCGGTTTTCATTGAGCCGTATATCGTGGCGCTCTACGGCCATTCGATGTCGCTGGGCGCGGGGAACATGGCGGTCATGACCATTATGCTGTCGATGATGGCATTCTTCCCGCTGGCGTTCCTGGACCGCGCGCGGGGTGTCAGCGTCGCGCCGCCTTACCTGGCGGGGGCGAACGTGGGCCCGGAGGGGCAGCAGTTCCGGAATTCTCTCGGCGGCGTGACCGAGATGCACATGAAGAATTTTTATATGGAAGATATCTTCTCAGAGGCGCGCCTGATGCGCCTGGGGGTCATGATGACGGTGATATTCTTGATCGCTTTGATCGCGGTGGGAGGCCTTCTATGAACTGGATCACGGGCCTCGCGTTTGTTCTTTTCGCTCCTATCATCGGTGGGCTGATCGCGGGTTTTGACCGCAAGATCTCGGCGCGCTTACAGGGCCGTATGGGGCCGCCGATCCTGCAGCCTTTTTATGATGTCGGTAAGCTCTTTGAGAAAGAGACCATGGTCGTGCGCAAGTCGCAGCGGCTGTACATGGAGTTCTTTTTTGTCCTGATGGTTTTTACCGGCGCTATTTTCTTTTCCGGCGGAGATCTTTTGCTGGTGATCTTTGCCTTTACGATGGCCGGTGTATTTTTCGCTCTCGGCGGTTACAAGGCCAGTTCGCCGTACAGTTTTATCGGCGCCCAGCGCGAGGTTATCCAAATGATGTCCTACGAGCCGGCCATCATGCTGGCGGCGGTGGGGATGTACATGGTTACCGGCAGTTTTCAGGTTTCGTCTATTGTTGCTTATAAGCATCCGCTGATCCTTCAGTTGCCCGGGCTTTTCCTGGCGTTCTTTTTTATCCTGCCGATCAAATTTCGCAAATCACCCTTCGACCTGGCGGCGTCGCATCACGCGCATCAGGAGTTGGTCAAGGGGATCACGACCGAGTTTTCGGGGCGGACGCTGGCCCTGATGGAGATCGCGCACTGGTATGAATATGTGTTTGTCCTGGGCATCGGCTATTTGTTCTTTGCGTCGAATGTCTGGCTGGGGCTGCTGATGGTGCTGGTCATTTTTGAGCTGCTGCTGATCGTTGATAATGCGACCGCGCGCGTGCGCTGGCAGGCCATGCTTGGCAGCGCCTGGATCGTGGCGTTGGCGGCGGGCGGCCTCAATATCATTTATTTGATGCTGGTGAAGGGATAATTCTATGGGCATGCTTTCCAAATCACCCTGGGTCATTCATTACGACGGGTCAAGCTGTAACGGCTGCGACATTGAGGTTCTGGCGGCGTTGATGCCGCGCTTCGACGTGGAGCGTTTTGGCGTGGTGAATACCGGTAACCCCAAGCACGCGGATATCTTTTTACTGACGGGCTCGATCAATGAGCAGAACAAGCCGATCGTGCAGAATATTTACGACCAGATGCCGGAGCCGAAGGTGGTGCTGGCCGTCGGGATCTGCGCTACGTCGGGCGGGATCTTCCGTGAGTGTTACAATGTTTTAGGCGGTGCGGATAAAGTCGTGCCGGTGGATGTTTATGTGCCGGGCTGCTCGGTGCGGCCGGAGGCGATCATCGACGCTGTTGTTAAAGGCGTCGGTATACTGGAGCAAAAACGCGCCGCGTATCTGGCGGCAGGGAAGGCATAAATATGACCCAAACACAAACCATCATTGATATTCAGCCCGGGGAGCTCCTCGGGAAGGTTTCAGAAATGAAAGCCGCGAGCCAGCGCCTTTCCCAGATCTGTTGCAGTAAGTTGCCCGATCATCTGGAAGTTTGCTATTCGTTCGACAAGGATTATGTGTTTACCACCTATCGCCTGTCGATGCCCGACAATGCGCTGCCGGTGCCGAGCATCAGCAAGATCTACGGTAACTCCTTCCATTACGAGAATGAGATCCATGATCTTTACGGCATCATAGTCGAGGGTATCTCGATCGACTTTAAAGGCAATTTTTACCGCACCGCGCTGAAGACCCCTTTTAACTGCGCGCCCGAGGCTGAGGTGAAAGCATGAGTGAACGCACCATTATTCCGTTCGGCCCGCAGCATCCTGTTTTGCCGGAGCCTATTCACCTGGACCTGGTGGTCGAGGATGAGAAAGTTGTCGAGGCGATCCCTTCGATCGGATTTATCCATCGCGGGCTGGAGCGCCTAGTTGAGAAGAAAGATTATGTGGATTACGTGTATGTCGCCGAGCGCATTTGCGGCATCTGCAGTTTTATTCACGGCCTGACCTATTGTATGGCTATTGAAGAATTGATGAAAGTCCAGGTGCCTGACCGCGCGCAGTATTTGCGCATTATCTGGTCGGAGCTTTCGCGTATCCACAGCCATTTATTATGGCTTGGTTTGACGGCGGACAGCTTTGGTTTCGAGAGCATGTTCATGCAGTCCTGGCGCCTGCGCGAGTATATCCTTGATATTATCGAGGAAACGACCGGCGGCCGTGTTATTTTCGGGTCGGCCAAGATCGGCGGCGTGCGCCGCGACATCACGCCGGCCAAGATGGACGAGATCATGAAGAAGCTCGACGCCTATCGTAAGGATGTGTCGCAGCTTTGCGAGCAGTTCATGAAGGATCAGACGGTAAAGCACCGCATGCGGGGCATCGGGATGCTTTCCAAAGAGGACGCGATCACGACCGGCGCGGTTGGCCCCATGCTGCGTGGCAGCGGGATCGCGCAGGATATCCGCATGACCGGTTATTGCGGTTACGATAAGATCGGGTTTACGCCTATCATTGAAACAGCCGGCGATTGTTATGCCCGCTGCATGGTGCGCGTGCGCGAGATGGATGCTTCTTTCGGGATGATCCGCCAGTGCGTTAACCAGATGACCGACGGCCCTATTGAGGTCAAGGTGACAGGCAATCCGACGGGTGAGTTCTTCATGCGCTCCGAACAGCCGCGCGGTGAAGCCATTTATTACGCCAAGGCCAACGGCACCAAGTTCCTGTCGCGCCTGCGGGTGCGCACGCCCACGTTCGCTAATATACCACCGCTCTTGACCACCCTGGCCGGATGCCAGCTGGCGGATGTGCCGGTGATCGTGCTTACTATTGACCCTTGCATCAGCTGCGCGGAAAGATAGGTTCTTATGTCCTTCATGGGTTTTTCTAAAGTTGTCCTGAAGAATCTGGCCACCGGCCCGGTGACGGAGCAGTATCCATTTGTTCCCAAGGTCTATCCTGACGGCGCGCGCGGCAGCGTGAATATCGAGATCGATAAATGCATTTTTTGCGCGATCTGCCAGCGTAAATGCCCGACGGCGGCGATCGTTGTTTCCAAAGAGCCCAAGAGCTGGGAGATCGACCGGTTGCGCTGTATCTCCTGTAATTATTGCGTTGAGGTCTGTCCCAAGAAATGCCTGACGCTCGATACCAAATACGCGGCCTGTTCGACGGAGCGTACTAAAGAAAAATTTGACGGCCCCGCGGCCGCGCCCAAGGCGGTGCCCAGTGCATGAATCCCATCAGGTCCAGCATTTGGTCTCTCACGCCCAGAAGATGGCCGCCGAGAAAAAGATCGCCAAGCCGACGGCCGTTACGGTCGTGGTGGGTGAGGCTTTGGGTTTTGACGAAATGTCGATGTGTCTCCATTGGGAAGAGTTTGTGACCGGCACGTCGATGGAAGGCGTTAAGCTGGTGGTGAAGTTCGTTCCCGCCAAACTGCAATGCCCGTCCTGCTCTGAGCTTTTTCCCAAGAAGGGGTCACAGATGTCCTGCCCGAAATGCCAGGTCCTGGGCAAGCCCACGGATTCTGGTAAAGAATTTTTTATTGAATCGATCGCCGGATAGGTAAACGCCATGTGTTATGCCATTCCCGGTCGGGTCAAAGATTTTGTCGGGGAGAAGTTCGTAACCGTTGATTATTTCGGCGAAGAGAAAAAAGCCATCAATGAGCTGATCAGCCTCAAGGTCGGCGATTACGTTTACGCCCAGGGCGGGTTCGTCATCAGCCGGGTATCGGCGTCCGAAGCCGAAGCCACCCTTTCCACCTGGAAAGACCTGTTCTTTGAATTACAGGAAATGGACAAGAAGTCCAGCCAGCTTACCCCGTGGGGCAAGAAAAGGTTCGATCATGTGCGTTCGCTGATGGAACGCTCGGCGGCCGGCGAGGCGCTTTCTTCCGACGATATTTTGTATCTGCTCAAGATCAAAGAACCAGCCGAACGGGAGTTTTTCTTAAGCGCGGCCAATCATTTGCGCCAGACCATCCACAGCAATTCCTGCTGCGTCCACGGGATCGTCGAAATATCCAATCATTGTTCGGCGGGTTGCCATTATTGCGGTATTTCCTGCCTGAATGAAGGGCTGACCCGCTACCGGATGACCGCCGATGAGATCTATGAGTCGGTGCGTATCGCGGTCGAAGACTATGGCTTTAAAGCGCTGGTCCTGCAGAGCGGGGAAGATCCTGGGCGGACGGTGGATGAGCTTGTTGAGATCGTCGCCGAGGTCAAACGCCGGTTCGGCGTGCTGGTCTTTGTCAGTTTCGGTGAGCTTGGCCGCACGGGATTAAGCCGTTTATACGAGGCTGGCGCGCGCGGGCTTCTGATGCGTTTTGAAACGTCGTCTCCGGAGATGTACGGGCGGTTGCATCCTGGGTGTAAACTTGAAGATCGTTTGGCCGAGATCCGGCACGCGGCGGAATTGGGTTATTTGATCGTCTCCGGTTCTTTGGTGGGCTTGCCGGGGCAAACGCCTGAAGACATTGTGCGCGACTTACAGCTGGCCAAAGAGCTTAACGTTGAGATGTTGTCTCTTGGGCCGGTGCTGCCGCATCCGCAGACGCCTTTGGCCGGAGTGCCGAAGCCCGAGGTCATCGATATTGTGCAGGTGCTGGCCGCCGCCCGCTTTGCCCTACCGGCGCAGGCGAAGATTTTGGTGACGACAGGCCTGGAAACGCTCGACGCCAACGCCCGGCGCGAGGCGCTGATGGCTGGGGCGAGTTCCGTGATGCTTAACGTCACGCCACTTGAACACCGGTCACTGTATGAAATTTATCCCGGCCGCGCGCATCAGGATGATCCGGTAGGCGAGCAGATCGAGGGCACGATCGCGCTCTTGGGAAGCATCGGCCGCGCGCCGACTGATTTGAGTGTTGGTGGCTAGCCGTTTCGGGCTTCGCATTTATAAATGAACTAAATACTGGAGATTTACCTATGCATATCCCTAGTGCGATGTTACACGGCGCGATCTGCCCCGTGACAGTGGCGGTTGGCGCGGCCGGTGTTGGCGCGGCCTTATACGTCGCTCGTAAAGTTGACGTAAAGCCCTCGGCAGCCAAATTCGCGGCCGTGACGGCCATGATCTTCGCCCTGCAGACGCTTAATTATCAGGTCCAGAGCGGCACGTCGGGTCATTTGCTCGGCGGCATCCTGGCGGTGGCGCTTCTGGGCGTTCCCTGGGCGGTGCTTTCCGTTTCGATCGTGCTTGCAGTTCAGGCGGTGTTCTTTAATGACGGCGGCGTCAGTGCTTTGGGCGCCAATGTGATCAATATGGGGTTGATAGGCACCGGTGTTGCCGGGATCCTTTTGAACTTCTTGCAGTCCAGGAATGTTTCAAAAACAGCGGTTTTAGCAATGGCATCCATGGTCTCTGTTGTAGCGGCGGCTGCGGCCTGTTCTGTTGAGCTGGCGCTTTCCGGTTTGGCTCCTCTTTCGAAGGTTTTAACGGCCATGCTTTCTGTTCACGCTTTCATCGGCGCGGGGGAAGCGGCACTCACGGTCGCGTTGGTCGCGGTCTTGACCGCCGACGTGCGTAAATGGGTCACCCTGAAGGATCCAGTGGTCGGCGCGGCGCTCATGGTGACGGCGGCGGCTTTCTTGATGAGTCCTTTTGCCAGCCATTTGCCTGACGGCCTCGAGACGGTGTGCCGGTCGCTCATTTTTGCGTGAAACGCATCGACTAAACGTGCCGGTGTGCTAAAATCCTGTTGGTAACATGGATTTTTGATGATTTATTGATGGAGGGTTTATGAAAGCTTTCTCCCGTATCCTGATGAATGTTGTGATCGCGCTGGCTATTGCCGGCGCTTCGTCCGGCTGTATTTATCTGGCGGTCGGCGCGGTAGGCGTGGTGGGCGGCTATGTGGTCAGTCCCGATACCGTTGAAGGCACCACGTCGCATACGACGGAAGAGTGCTGGGACGCTGCCAAACAGATCGTGGGCGTGATGGGACAGGTCGTCGGCGACAGCGCCAATGGCAGCCAGATGGAAGCGACCATCAACGGCGCTAAGGTCACGATCACTCTTTCGGCGATCAATTTGTCGACCACGAAACTTAGTGTTAAAGCGCGCAAAGCGTTCATGCCCAAGATCGACGTGGCCCAGGACGTTTACACCAAGATCATTAATAGCATGGAAAAATAACGGGGCTTTGGTCCGCGATGTTCCAAGCGCTTAAAAACTATGCCTCGGTGCTGATCCTGCTCGGCGGCATCGCGCTGGGCGCGGTCCTTGGCATTATCCTGGGGCCCCGGGCCGCGCTCCTTAAGCCATTCGGCGATATCTTCCTTAATCTTCTTTTTACCGCTGTTGTTCCTCTGGTATTCTTCTCTATTTCATCTGCGATCGCCGGCATGGACGATGCCCGTCGTTTGGCGCGCATCATGGGCTGGATGATGGTTTTCTTTACGATCACCGGGCTTATTGCTTCGGGTCTGATGATCGCGGTGGTACAATTCTTCCCTCCGTTTGCCGGCGGTTCGTGGCCCTTGCCGGGTGGCGTGGCCGCGACATCGATGAATACCGGGGACGCCATCGTCCACGCGCTCACCACGTCGGATTTTCAGGACATCCTTTCCAAAAAGAACATGCTGGCCTTGATCATCATGGCCGCGCTCGTGGGTATCGCCGCGGCGCGCGCCGGGGAAAAGGCTAAACCGTTCATCCGTTTCCTTGAAGCTGGTGATGAAGTGATGCGCGGGGTGATCGGCATGATCATGCTTTACGCGCCTATCGGGTTGGGCGCTTATTTCGCGTATCTGGTGGGGATGTTCGGCCCGCAGCTTCTGGGGTCGTATGGGCGGGTCATCCAACTTTATTATCCTGTGGCGTTGTTTTATTTCGGGATGGCCTTCTCCTTGTATGTATTTTGGGCCGGCGGGGTGAAAGGGCTGAAAGCTTTTTGGACGAATATCCCGCAGACAGCGATCACGGCTTTTGCGACAGGTAGCAGTGTGGCGACGATCCCGGTGAACTTACAAGCAGCTGAGCGTATCGGCGTGCCGCAGGATATTCGTGAAGTGATCATCCCCGTTGGCGCGACCATTCATATGGAAGGTTCGTGCCTGGCGGCGATCGTCAAGATCGCGTTCTTGTTCGGGGTGTTCCATATGCCGTTCGTCGGCGTTGGGGTGTGGTTGACGGCGGCGGTAGTGGCGGTTTTGTGCGGTACGGTGATCAGCGGTATTCCGGCCGGCGGGATGCTGGGGGAGTTATTGATCATTACGTTATACGGGTTCCCGGTTGAGGCGATGCCGCTTATTACCATGATCGGCACCATCGTTGATCCGCCGGCGACCATGCTTAATTCGGTCGGCGACAATGTGACGGGCATGATGGTGGCCCGCCGTTTACAGGGCAAAGATTGGATGCGTTCATGAGACGATCAATTTATGTTTTTGTTTTGTTCGCGCTTGCTGCGGCTTTTTCTTCCTGTGCCAGTTTTCCTCAGCGTTACTGGACCCCTCCGCCGGATTTCCTGGGCTCTTCCGTGGGGCAGGCGGTGGTCGTTCGTCCTTCTGATGACGGTTTTCACGCTCAGCTGACCTTGTGGAATAAGGATGAAGCTCTTGGCGAGTGGAAGCGGGTGCTTGGTCCCTGGTCGGCCGCGGTGGGGCGTAACGGTTTTGCTTTAGTTGGCGAGAAGCATGAAGGCGATGGCAAAACGCCGTCGGGGATATTTCCGCTTGGCCCGGCCTTTGGGCGCGCAGCGGCGCTCGCGACGGGGTTGGAATACCGTCAGGCGGATGCTAACGACCTTTGGGTGGATGACCCGTCGTCGCCTCAGTATAACCAGTGGGTAAAAGCCCCGGCTCCGGCGACGTCCTTTGAGAAGATGCTGCGCGAGGACGGGCTATATGATGCTGGGATCGTGGTTCAATATAATGTCTTGCCGGTCATTCCCGGGCGGGGGAGTGCGATCTTTGTTCATATTTGGCGCAATGACGGCAAAGCACCAACCGCCGGGTGTGTGGCACTCGAGAAGCGGCGGGTCCTTGAATTATTGAAGTCGTTGGATGCTAAAAAGTCTCCGGTCATTGTCCTGGGGAAGTGACGGACTTTGGGTTTGACATTTCAGGACAAATGTATAAAATACCGTTCTGTTTCGTTAGCAACATTCGGCCGAGATAGCTCAGCTGGTAGAGCGAAGGACTGAAAATCCTTGCGTCCCCGGTTCAATCCCGGGTCTCGGCACCATTTTCTTCCTCAGCGCAAAAACCTCACATCCCGTATGGGAGTGAGGTTTTTGCTATTATTAGAGAAGAAAATGGTGCCCCGTAAAGCCTCCGGCTTTACGGGGCAATGTGTACGCAGTCCGAGCCAGGGCAAGGACAAGGTTTTTGCTTATTTGAGGATGTCAAAAGAAAGATATTCGAATAGGCGTAAGCGTATTACAATCTTAAAGTCCGCATTTCTCAGGGATCTTATTGGAGAATTTATTGTGATGAATTCAAAGATGACCCCGCTATTTCCTATCGTCGGCATCGGGGCCTCGGCCGGAGGGCTTGAGGCATTCTCAGATCTTCTTAAATATCTTCCGAATAAAACGGGCATGGCTTTTATCTTTGTCATGCACCTGTCAGCCGATCATAAAAGTGTCCTGTCGGATCTTTTGGGCCGAAGGACGCGCATGCAAGTCAACGAGGCCATGGACGGCATGGCACTTGAACCCGACCATGTTTACGTGATCCCACCCGACAGGGACATGTCGATCACGGGTGGGAAACTGGTTCTTGTGAAGATGAAAGGCATTGGTTTCCGTCATCTGCCGGTCGACTGTTTGTTCCGTTCGCTGGCCGAAGAAAGAGGCAACCGCGCGATCGGCGTTATCCTCTCCGGCACCGCGTCCGATGGGACCTTGGGGGCCGAGGCCATCAAGGCGGAAGGCGGCATCACCTTTGCCCAGGACCCACAGAGTGCCAAATATGACGGCATGCCCCAGAGCGCGGTCGCAGCCGGCTGTATTGATTTCACGCTGTCTCCTAAAAAGATCGCTCAGGAATTGTGCCGCATTGCCAAACATCCCGTCATTGCTTCGGCCAAGGGGTCTAATGTCAAGGCGCTTGATGTCACGCCGGTCAAAGGGCTGGAAGGACTTTTTGTCATCCTGCGCAGCGCTAAGGGCGTTGACTTTACCCACTATAAGACGCCCACCATGATGAGAAGGATCCTTCGCCGGATGGTCCTTCACGAGTTTAAAAAGATCAAGGATTACAGCACCTTCCTGCGCGATAACAAGGATGAGGTTAATGCGCTTTATGAGGATCTCCTTATCAATGTGACGGACTTTTTCCGTGACCAAAAGCCTTTCCTGGCGCTTTCAAAGAGGATCATTCCCAAGATCCTCAAGAATCGGGCCAAGGACCAGGAGGTCAGAATATGGGTGCCGGGCTGCTCCTCGGGGGAAGAGGCGTATTCGATCGCGATCTGCTTCGCGGAAGCGCTGGGACCGCGCGCCAAAGACATCCCGGTCAGGATCTTTGCGACCGATCTGAGCGACCGGAGTATTGCCAAGGCGCGGTGCGGCGTTTACGGGATGAATATCAAAGAAAGCGTCTCAACCGAGCGGCTCAAGCGCTTCTTCATTAAAGACAATGATTCTTACAAAGTCTCCAAAACGTTGAGGGACATGTGTGTTTTCTCGAAACAGAATCTTTTCAATGATCCGCCGTTCTCGAACCTGGACCTGATCAGTTGCCGCAACATGCTCATCTACCTCCAGCCGGTCCTGCAGAAGAAGATCTTCAATTATCTCCATTACAGTTTAAGGCCGGGCGGATTTCTCCTGTTGGGGATCTCGGAATCGGCCGGGAGTTTTGCGAAATTGTTCCATGTGCTCGACGGAAAACAGAAGATATTTGAAAAGAAACATGTTCTTGCCCGAACGGTCATGGACGTCGGCCTGCAATATTACAGGCCCAAGGGGCCGGTTCTGCTGAGCAACGCGGCGGCCATCATGGGTCTCGAGCCCCGCAGGCCTGCCGAAGGAGCGGATATGGATGCCATGATCGAGCGGGCAGTCCTCAGCGAGTGCGCTCCCTGCGGGGTTCTTGTTAACAGCGATATGGAAGTCGTTTCTTTCCGGGGAAAGACGGGGCGTTACCTTGAGTCATCGTCAGGAACGCCAAGTCATGACATTTTTAAGTTGGCGCGGGAAGGGCTCTTGCTTCCCTTGCGTGTGGCGATCCATGAGGCTAAAAGGACCGGTAAAAGAGTCAAGAAAGCCGGGGTTGTAGCTATTGATCACGGCCGCACGAGAGATGTGGCGATCACGGTTATTCCTGTTCCTGGCTCATCGGAGAAAGCGAAGCCCAAAGCCCGCAAAGCGAGTTGTTTCCTCGTGCTTTTTGACGAAACGGCTTTGCCAGGCGGGCCAAAGGGCAGGCCTAAGGGGAGTGCCGGTTCGGTTAAGGATAGGGAATACCTTGGGACCATTGAGAAAGAGCTTGCCGAGACCAAGGAGTACCTGCGCACGGTGACCGAAGAGCACGAGACCGCCAACGAGGAACTCAAGGCCGCCAACGAGGAGATCCTGGCGTCCAACGCGGAAATATCGATCTTGAATAATGACTTTGTCAATTTGCTCGGCAGCGTCAATATGCCGATTATCATGATGGATGTAGGCCTTGTGATCCGCCGGGTGACGTCCCAGGCGGAAAAGGCACTCAACATTGCTTCGTCTGATATCGGCCGGCCGATCAACAAGATCAAGCTGAATGTCGAGATCCCGGACCTGGACCAGAAACTATCGAAAGTCATCGAGTCGCTTGCGTCGCAGGAGTTTGAGATTCAGAGCAAGGACGGGCACTGGTATTCGGTTTATCTCAAGCCTTACCGCACGACGGACAACAAGATCGACGGCGTGGTCATGATCTTTCTGGATATCACTGGCCACAAGCGAGCAGGGGCGGTTTTGGCCGAATCACATATACAGATCCAGAATATAATCGACAACACCCCCGCCATTGTTTACGCCTTTGATTTGGAAGAGCGATTTCTGATCATCAATGACGCGTTGGCAACGTTATTCAATTCAACGCCGAAGCAGATGATCGGAAAGCGACGGCACGAGTTCATGCCCAAGCATGACGCGGAGTGGCACGAGTCAAACGATCGCCTGGTGCTCGAGGCTGGAAAGGCGTTGGAGTTCGAAGAGCACAGCCAGCTCAACGGGCGCTCTATTACATGGCTTACGATGAAATTCCCGCTTCGCGACGCCCAGGGGCGGATCTACGTGGTCGCCGGCATATCCACCGACATCTCCGCGCGGAAGCGGGTCGAGGAGGCGCTACGGGAGAGCGAATTTCTGCTTAGAGAAGCGCAGAAGGTCGCGGGCCTGGGCAGTTATGTTCTGGATATTACGACCGGTGTTTGGAAAAGTTCGCAAGTGCTTGATGAGGTGTTTGGCATCGCCGAGGGCTACGAACGCTCTGTGGAGGGATGGGCGGCGTTGATCCATCCCGATGAGCGCGTTATGATGCTGGATTACTTTCGTCATGAGGTTTTTGGAAAGGGACAGGCTTTTAACAAGGAATATCGCATCATCCGTAACCAGGACAAGGCTGAGCGCTGGGTGCAGGGATTTGGAAGGTTGGAATCCGATGCCCAAGGGGTCCCTGTGAAGATGCTCGGAACGATCCAGGACATCACCGAGCGCAAGAAGGCGGAAAAGATCGCTCTTGAGATGAGGGCGGCAAAGGCGGCGGCAGAAGAAGCGGAAGTAAAACTGCAAGAAATTCAAGCGGCGCACGAAGAGCTCAAAAGAACGCAGGATTTGCTGATCCACTCTGAAAAAATGGCCGCCGTAGGGACTCTGAGCGCCGGGGTTGCGCATGAGTTGAATAATCCCCTGACCGGCATCCTTGGGATCGCCAGAAGTTACATTGAGGACAAAGATCCGGCCAGCCGTGACTATCGCGACCTTCAGGAGATGGTAAAGGCCGGCGAGCGCATGGCCAAGATCATCAGGGGGATGCTGGATTATTCACGCCCTTCGATCGGAGAGCTGGAAGAATTGAATTGCAATTCTGTGATCGAGGCTGTCCTTGAGTTCAGTCAGAAGATCATGATCGGCCATTTGGTGGATGTGCGGAAGGATTTTGAGAAAGACTTGGCCTCGATCAAGGTGGATGGGAATAAGATCCGGCAGGTCATCATTAATCTGGTTGATAATGCCGTGGATGCTATGGAGAAAAAAGGCGTGCTTAGGATATCGACGAGGACCATTACAGTCGATGGGGCCCGTTTTGTCGAGATGGGATTCACGGGCAGCGGACACGGGATAAAACCGGAAGACATCTCCAGGATATTTGACCCCTTCTTTACGACAAAAAGGCCCGGCAAAGGCACCGGTCTCGGGCTTGCCGTGGTTCAAGCCATTATCAGGCAACATGGCGGGGAGATATTTGTGGAAAGCCCGCCGGCCGGACAAGAGACGGGCACGGTGTTCACGGTCAGATTGCCGGTAACCTTTGATGTAAGCAGGAGGGCATAATGGCACAAGAAAGCATCCTGGTCGTTGACGATGAATCGATCATCGGGCTTACATTTGACAGAGCTCTTGTCAAGAAAGGCTATCACGTTGACAGTGTTCTCAGCGGAGAAGCGGCTTTGGAGGTCGTACAAAAGAAGAAATACGATCTTGTGTTCATCGATAAGATGATGCCGGGGATGGACGGGATCGAGACCTGTCGGGAAATCAAGAAGCTCTCGCCGGATTCGGTCTGTATCTTCATGACAGGGCAGTTTGACAGGAATAATATCTTAAAAGAGCAGAGATTCGTTGAGGCAGGAGGCCGGACATACTATTTATATAAGCCGTTTTTTGAGGGCGAAATGGTATCTGTGATCCAAAAGGCGCTGGGCGAGAAGAAGGAATGACAAAAGGAGCTCGTATCACCGGAAAGAATATATTGATCGTTGATGATGATCCGTCGGTCTGTATAGGACTCGAGATGGAGGTGTCGCGGGCGAATTATCATGTTGATACTGTATCGGGCGGAGCAGAGGCGTTGGAGCGCGTCAGGCTAAAAAAATACGACCTTGCTTTCATAGATAAATGCATGCCCGGCATGGATGGGCTTGAGACTTGCAGGGAAATCAAGAAGATCTGCCCGGACCTGATCGTGATCTTTATGACTGGTGGACATTCGGTCCCGGAAGCTGAACTTTCAGCCGCGGGTGGCAAAAGTTGTTTGTATAAGCCGTTCCTTCAGGGCGAGGTTCTGGGAGCAATTCAAAAGGCGCTGGGGAAGAAGAAATAATGGCTTCCTTATGGTCATAAGGGGAAAAGATGTTCTATTGTGAAAAGCTTTTAAGAGAGTTATACAGGTCCAAAGTTCCTTATCTTGTCGTTGGCGGCATGGCGGTCAACTTGCATGGATATGACCGTTTTACGGGCGATCTGGACATCATGGTTTCGCTCAAGACGGCGGATGTTAAGAAACTGGTCAAGGCGATCAAGGCGATCGGTTTTAAGCCGCGGCTGCCCGTATCTTTGGATGATTTCGCCGATCCAGGCAAGCGGCGTGTTTGGATCGAAGAAAAGAACATGCTGGTGTTCAGTGTTTTTAACCCGTCGCTTGAGTTTGAGCATGTTGATATTCTGATCGTGGATGACATCAATTTTGATCAGGCCTATCGACGTCGTGAAGACATTAAGGCGGGGGATACGGTCATTTCCTTGATCTCGATCCCCGATCTTATCCGGATGAAGAAGAAGGCGGGCCGAAAAACAGACAAGCTTGATATTGAAGCGTTGGAAGCGATCACGAGGATCAGGCGTTATGCGTCAAAAAAGCGGCATTGATACAGAGCGATTGAAAATATATATGGCCGTTCCGGCTATTGAAAAGCTCAAGAGCATGTCACGTCGTTTGGCTTTTAATGCAAAATTGATGACCCCGCAGCGGCAACGTATTTGCGAAGCGTTGCGTGTGAAGGGTTTCTAAAGCGGTCTCCTTTTGTCTCTTCATTCAAAAGTAAAAATTGTCGATTTTGTCGGTACTCTCTTTGGTCTTTACGCTAAAATAAGTTGTCGGTTCTCAGACAAAATTAAGGTGGAGGTTTTATGAAAAAGATCACTGTTCTTCTGGCGTGTTTGGCATTCATGGGCGTGATGGTCGCGTTCGCTCCGGCGGCGCAAGCCGAAGAATTCCCGTTTGAAGTTTCACTGTTCCATCCGCTGCAACTTCCCAATGAGACGTTTGATGTCGGTATCATGCGTATCAATCTTTTTTACGGCGTCAATGAAACCGTTCATTTTATCGACCTTGGCGTGATCAATAAAACGCGGGTTGACCAGGGCGGTTTTCAGTTCGGGCTGGCGAATATGGTGGATGGATATTTTCATGGCTGGCAGGTAGGCGCGCTTAATATCGTTGGCGGTGATTGTCGCGGCCTTCAGGAGGGTGTCTTTAATTCTGTGCACGGCGATTTTACCGGGTGGCAGGCCGGGGCGGTGAACATTACCGGCGGGAATTATACCGGTTTGCAGACAGGTGTGTGGAATGAGGTGGGCACCAAGATGTCCGGCTTCCAGATCGGTGTGGTGAATTTTGCCGGCAGGCTCGGAGGTTTTCAGATCGGGGTGCTTAATTTTAACAAGTCGAAAGAGCCGCTGGGATTTTTTCCGATTATTAACGCTTCGTTTTGATCAGCACACATTCATATCAGTAGAGAACGGGCCTTTTGGGGCCCGTTTTTTTTGGATCTTCGGCATATCAAATAAATCAAATTCTTGATGAATAATCAATCGCCTGTGCTAAATTGTAAAGGTTAGCGGGAAGAAGTGTATTTTTTACAAATATTGGAGATGTGTTATGCGCTATGCTGCTTCTATTTTTTTTGCTGCTTTTGTTCTGCTTGCCTTGATAGCAGTGCCGGCTTTCGCGGCCGGTTCTGGCGCGTATCGCCTGGAAGTTCCTGACGCCGGCGCGGTCGGTAAAGGGTCGGCGTTTTCCGGTGAAGCTAATACTCCGGCGGCAGTTTACTATAACCCGGCGGGCATGACGCAGATCGTGGGGCAGGCGATATCGGTCGGCCTAAGCCTCGTCGAGCCGCATGAAACGTTCAAAGGCCCTAATCCCGCCACTCCCGACGCGGTGCAGATGAAGCGCGGCGATTATCCTATCCCTCATTTTTATTATGTGACCAGGCTGGGCACCGAGAATGTGGCGCTGGGCATCGGCACAACGACCGCCTGGGGCCTTACCACCGAATGGGCGCCCGACAGTTTCGCGCGTTACGTGGCGACAAAAACGGAGATGCTCAATCACGATTACTATGTGTCCGCTGCATATAAGCTTAACGCGCAGTGGTCCGTCGCGGCGGGCGTGGTCATCGATCAGTCGCGGGTCGCGATGGAGAAAAAAGCCAATTGGAGCGGGTTTGGTGGCGCGGATGGCAATATTCGCCTGGCCGGCAGCGATACGGCCGCGGGGTACATGGTGGCGGCGATGTTTAAGCTTAACGACCAGCATCAGTTCGGTTTCATGTACCGCAGTGCTATTCATCAGCAGTACACAGGTAAGGTGCATATGGACGGGATAGCGTCGGCCTTGGTTCCCGGCGTATTCCCGGCAACATCATATGAAACGGATGTGATGGTGAAGTCTGTCCTGCCGCAGGTCATTGTTTTCGGTTACAGTTTCAAGCCTGACCCTAAATGGACTGTTAACACGGATGTCGAGTGGACGGACTGGAGCTCAACGCGCCAGTCGGCCCCGACGTATACGTCAGAGACGGACCCGACGAGGCTATCCATTCTTGAGACCGGTTATCCGGCCAACAAGGATTGGCACAGCGCTTTTTCGGTGGCCATGGGCGTCGAGTACGCGGCGACCGATCGCCTGCGCCTGCGCAGCGGGTATTATCTTCATCAAAGCCCGGTGGCGAAGGCCACCTGGGACCCGAGCATGCCGGATTCGGATTCTCTCGGTGTTACGCTGGGGTCCGGTTATGACGTGACCAAGAATATGACGGTAGACCTTGCCTGGTCGGGCATGATCTTTAAAACGCGCAAGGTCAACAATGCTGTCGGCGATGCTGTCGGTGGTTCCATCGATGGAAGTTATAGGCAATGGATCAATTTGATGTACGCGACCGCGACATATAAGTTCTGATCCGGCAATAAGAAAATAGAAAGCAGGCGGTAGTATGAAGGTTTTGACCAAGGAGATGAAAGTCCCTCGCATGGGGGAAAAAGATTACGATAAAGTTTCTGTCGACGAGCGTCGCGCCTGGCTCGCCAGGCAGACGGGGGTGGCTTTCGAGCATATTGCCGCGTACAGCACGCCTTCCACGGCGATGAAAGGGAATATCGAGAATTTGATCGGCGCCTGCCAGATACCGTTGGGTGTTGTCGGGCCGCTCAGCGTCAACGGCGAGCATGCCAAGGGCCTGTTTTATGTTCCGATGGCAACCACCGAGGGCGCACTGGTGCTCGATTATCAGCTTGGTGCGTTAATGTGCACGGAGTCCGGCGGGGTTAACGTGAGGATCTTCCGGGATTTTGTCCACGTTGACCCGGCGTTTTATGTTGACGGTTTGCTTGAGGGCCAGGAATTCATGCGCTGGCTGGAACGGCATTTCGCTTCTCTTAAACGGATCGCGGAATCAACGACGTCCCACGGCCAGCTGCTGCGCATTGAGCCGGTCATGATCTCCCGTCGGGTTATCCTTAAGATGGTCTTCGACACCAAGGACGCGCACGGCCTTAACATGATCAATAAGGCCAGCGAGAAAGTGTGCGAGCATATCAAGAAAGAGCTGGGCCTCGCGTATTGCCTGCGGTCGCACCATTCATCCATTAAAGGGGTGGCGACCAATAATTACCATGAAGGCCAGGGTAAGGCGGTCTTCGCCGATATTGTCGTCTCCAAGGAAACGCTGGCGCTTTTCTTCAGGGTCAAGCCCATCGATATCGAAAAATATTACACGTCCAGCCTGTATGCCGCTATTCAGGCCAATCGCCTGGGGCATACCGGACATGCCGCGAACGGCTTGACCGCGATGTTCATTGCCTGCGGCCAGGATGTGGCGGACATCTCTGTTTCCCATGTCGGCGTCAGCACGGCCGAGGTCAATAAGCGGGGCGATCTTTATGTGAGTTTATACCTGCCCAATTTGTTCCTGGGGACCGTTGGCGGAGGCACTGCTTTGGGCACCCAGAAAGAATGCCTGGAAATGATAGGTTGCTACGGCAAAGGGAAGGTCAAGAAGTTCACCGAGATCGTCGCGGCGGCCACGATCGCCGGCGAGATCAGCGTCCTGTGCGCTTTGGTCAACGGCAATTACGTGAAAGCGCACGAGATCTACGGCCGCAACCGTCCCGCAAAATAATATGTTCACTATTGTTTGCCTCATCACGGCTTTCATCGATACGCTCTTCGGGTTCATCGTGTATTTTACGAACCCCGGGCGGCGCTTGTATCAGGTTTGGCTGGCGTTTTCATTGTGCACGGGGATGTGGTTGACGGGTTTCGGGCTGATGGCCGGCGCGACGTCACCGGCAAGCGCCTATTACTGGTTGAAGTGGTTCCATTATGGATTTGGCGCGATCTTCCTGCCGGTGCTTTATTTCCATTTCACGCTCGCCCTTTTGGGAGAAACGCGGGTGCACCGCAAGCTCCTGGTGGGCAATTACGTTATTTCCGCTGTTTTCTTTATATTCAATCTTTTCGATCAGTTCGTGGCCGCTGTTCCCAAGCCGCCGTTTAATTTTTATACCGATCCTAAACCTGCCTATTGGTTTTACGCCGTCTGGTTCACCGTGGCCATCTCGTCAGCGCTGGTCATGCTGTTCATCGCTGGTCGTCACGCCAAGGGGCTTCGCCGGGCGCAGATCATGTACCAGATCCTGGCGACCATTGTCGGGTTCGGCGGCAGCAGCACGTCTTTTTTTTACGTGTTCAACATTCATATTTATCCTGTTGGTGTTCTTTGGAACTGCGCGTACGCGATCATCATGTCGTACGCGATCGTGCGCTATCAGCTGATGAGCATCCGGGTCGCGATCTCTTCGGCAGGGATCTTTCTTGGGGTCTATTCATTGACGCTGGGGGTGCCGATGCTCCTCTACGCCCGCGGGAACCATTTAGGCGCCCTGATCGTGGCGATCGCTCTCGCGACACCCGCGCCGCTTTTGTACGGCCGTCTGAAGAAACAGGCGGAGGACCGGATCTTAAGCGCCGAGCGCGCTGATCAGGAGGTGCTGCTGAGCGCGTCAAAAGGCCTCAATAAGCATAAGACCGTTGATGAGATCGTTAAATTCATCAGTTATATTTTCTCCGGCATCCTTAAGGTTAAGAGCCTGGGGTTTTATTTATCCGATGGCGACGCGCTGGTGCTGCACGAAGGATCATTGAACGGCGGCGCATTTCCTAAAGAGATATCGGCCGGGCATCCATTGATGAAATTCTTTAAGATGTTCAGTCAGCCGCAGAATATGGAGGAATTCCGCCAGAGCAAGAGTGTGCTGGGGGCACCCGAGATCACGGAATTGATCGGGCGGATACCGGCGCAGCTGGCGGTGCCTATTGTGCGCGGGGAGAAGCTGATCGGACTGGTGTTCCTTGGTGAAAAAGAGCGCGAGCTGCCTTATTCCCGGCGCGACATGGAAGTGATCGGGCTTATTAGCGACCAGGTGGCGCTGGCGGTGGAGAACGCGGGATACCTGGAAATGACGAAGAAGGACTTTGTCCAGGTCATGCATGATCGCCGCCTGAAAGATATCGGCATTCTGGGTTCCACGATCTCGCATCAGATGTGCAACCGGCTGCAGCGGGTCACGCTGGGCGTCGGGATGTTCAAGGTGAATTTCAGCGAGCAGGCCCTGGCTAATGATTCCCGTGAACAGCTGGTGGCCAAGCTGCGCGAGACGCACGAAGATATGAAGGTTATCGAGCGCAACGCGGTAAGCGCCGCCGAGATCTCGGACGCGTTAAAAACCTTTAGCAAGCCCGGGGTATCTCCGTCGGCTGTTGCTTTTGGTCGTTTGATCAAGATCGCCCGCGACCTGGTCGATGCCAAGCATCATCAGTTCGCTTATGATTTTATTGCCGATTATTCCGATGAGCTCAAACTTTACGTCAATGAGCCCTCCATGCAAGATGTTTTTTTTAATGCTTTTGATAACGGGCTCGACGCGATCAAGAGCAAGATGCGGTCTTCCGGGTTCAAGCCGGAAGGCTTTTCGCCCAGGCTCCGGGTAAAAGCCCGGGCTCAGGATGGGGTGGCGCACATTGAGGTGGAAGATAACGGGATGGGTTTTAAGCCGGAAGATCAGGAAAAAATGTTCATTCCCTTTTTTACGACGAAAGGGTCGGATAAAGGCACCGGCCTGGGGCTTCACGCGATGCGCGAGCTGGTCCGCCGTAATGGCGGGGCTATTGATATTTCTTCAGAATATTTAAAAGGGGTCAAGGTGATCATTACCTTGCCTTTGGCGCTGGATAAAGAAAAGGCTGGGGTATAAAACATGCGTATTTTACTGGTGGATGATGAAGTGGAGCTTTCCGGGATGATGGCACGTTTCCTGAAGGCGGAAGGCTATGATCATGTCGACGCGCTTTCCACGCCGGACGCCGCGGTGCAGTATATTGAGGCGCAAAAGCCGGATTTCGTCTTCCTCGATATCAATCTTAACGCGCCGATGACCGGGATGGATATCCTTAAACGTGTCCGGGAAACGACGCCGGAAACGCTGGTGTGCATGGCGTCGGCCTATCGCGATGAGCATGAGCGTTCCTCCCTGGCGCTGGGGGCGATGTGGTTCCTGAAAAAACCTACGACGGTTGACGATCTTCTGGCGGTGGTCCGCTCGATCGAAAGATAAAATATGCCAACGGCAACATTACGCAGCGAGTACCACGCTATCGGCAATAAGGTCAATACGGCCTTGTTGGGGATCACTATTGCCAGAAAGTACATGGAAGAGCTCGAGGTGGGTGCGGCTAACAAAGAGATCATTGCTGATTCCATTGCCAGTTGCGCCGCGGCGGAAAAAGCGCTGCTGGAGCTTGACGCGTCATTGGCGCGGTTGAAAAGCCTTTCTTATCGTTTCGCTGATCCCGATGCGTCGATCGCCGACCTGGCGGCCGGCCTGAAAGCGCGGGAGGAAACAGTTCATAGCGAGGATGGCAACAGTGGAAAAGCCTAGGCTGCTTATTGTTGATGACGAGAAAGATGTTCGGGCCAGCATTGTCCGGTTCTTAAGCAAGCGGCTGGCCTGCGAGATCGTGGAGCTTGACGACGGGAAAGAAGCGCTGGAGTGTATTGACCGGGAGGATTTCCAGGTGGTGCTTCTTGACCAGAATATGCCGGGCATTGACGGGTTTACCATTTTGGAGCATGTGCGTCGTGCCAAACCCAGGACGGCGGTTATCATGGTGACCGGTCTTGGCGGGGCGGCGCAGTCGCATAAAGTGGAACGCCTCGGCGGCATTTATATGGCCAAACCAGTGGCGCTTAAAGCGCTGCTGCTGACCATTGAGCGCGAGCTGGAGAAGGCGGGCGCGGTTAATTTCCGTTTGTCGTGATATCGCTGATGATCTCCGGCGGCAGGTAGAGGTCGCTGTGTTGGACCGGGGAGTGGATGATGTAGAGGACGCTGGTGCCTTTGTGGGCGTTCTCGAAATAGTGGCGCTCGCGCGCGTCGAAAGAAAACGTTGCGCCTTTGTAAAAAGTTTTTTTATCGCCGGCAACACAGATGTTAACACCGCCCATAAGGACCGCGCACCATTTGACCGCGGCTGGCCCGTCCGGACGGTCTTGCTCATCGGACGTTCGCCCGCCGCGTTGTAATACCAGCTTACAGGGCATGAAAGGCAGGCCGTTCTCCAGCGCGCGCAGGACGGCTTTATCATTGTAGGTGAAAGCGCCCAGCGTTTCTTCCGCTTTTAGCTCTTCAGAATCCGTGCCGGCCCTTAGCTCAGAGGTCTTTATCCCTAAAATGATCGCGATCTGGTTGAGGGTGCGCTCTCTGGCGCGCGCGTGGTCATTGATGATTTGCGACAGGGTGCGGTAGTTGACGGCCTTATCTTCAAAGATAGACATCAGTTCGCGATGGAAAGCGCTGAGGTTTTTATAGCGGCTTTCTTTGATTAATTGACGTATCTTCTCTCCGATTTTCATGCTAACCCTTTCTGTTACAAATATATACAAGCTTAGAGCATAAGTCAAGTAAATTATGATGTTTTTTGTTTGCTGGACTTGACAAACATCATAACATGTGGCATATTTGCGGAAAGCGTATAGAAATGTAACAGAAAGGATAATTATGCTAGAGCGTGTGAACTTTTTCCGTAGAAGGGTCGATTTTCATAATGATTTGGTGCCAGGAGATTCGTTCCCGCATCCTTTCTTTCTCAGGGATCGTGTATGAAAGTCATGATGGTGTTAAATAAGGAAACCAAGGGGCTTCGGGTGCTGGTGAGTTTGAAAGAGCGACGGATGAAGGCTACGGTCATTTCCCTTCTCGAGGAGAACCGCGGGCGAGAGGCCTTTGAGTTGCTGCGGAGCAAAGCCGAAGTGGAGGCGTATTTCCCTTTGGGGTTTAAGCCGCGCAAATCGATGCGGCCGGATGTTACTTTATTTGAAGATATGTGCCGTTGAATTCCCCGGTTGGTTATGATAGTCTTTTTTTATGCCTGAAGCGAGGATCCTGGTTGTAGAAGATGAACCCGATGTTTGCGCGGCCTTGCATTCTTTTCTGGGGCGGCGCGGTTATGAGGTTTCCACGACGGCCAGTGGCACGGAGGCGTTAAAACTTATTAGCGTGATCCGGCCTGATCTGGTGTTGCTGGATATTAATCTTGAGGGGATCAGCGGTATTGACGTCCTGCGGCAATTGCGCCGGTACGATGCCGTGACCCGGGTGATGGTAGTTACCGGTCATTTCCTTTCCCCGAAAGCTTCGGCGGAGCTGACAGCCCTTGGCGTTGCCGCGATCTTTAATAAGCCGGTGTCGCTGGCGCGGTTGGGAGAGTTGGTGGAGGGGTTCTTTGACGGCGCTCCGGTACCGGAGGACGCGGTTCAGGTTGCTGGCGCCAAGCCCGTCGCGGAAGCGCCCGATCGCCATAAAGTCGCCAATCTTCTGGGTGCCATCCGCCAATCGTGCGAGGCTTTTGTGATCGACGATGAAGAAGGGTTTCACCTGTTTAAACCGGTCGATGAGATCAGGGCCGAGTCAACGCGCGTGATGCGCGGCGTTATTGAAAATGTCGATCGGATCACCCAACATTTGGAGGACAGCGATGGCCGATAAACGCCCGTGGTATTTCAGGGATGGTGTGGTGGTCGTGGCGGTGCTTAGTTTTCTGGTCCTTGCGCTGCCGCTGGTATGGCTTAGCCCCCATTATACGACCCGCCGGAAGGTGATCGTTTCCGTGCTCGTGGTGATCGGGACTTACCTGACCTGGCAGGGGACGGTGGCGGCGATCAAGACATTGCAGACGGCGATGAGCGGGATGATGTAGGTCCTTTGTAAAAGCCGCTTTACATCCGTCTGAAAGTTTGGTATAAAAAGCATCCAATTCACGCTGACGTAGCTCAGTTGGTAGAGCAGCGCATTCGTAAAGCAAACCCGCCGTATTTCATCCCTCCGACGCTGTTTCAGAAATTAATGCCCTCATCGACGATAATCCAAAAAGAGAATCTTAGTATTGATTAGTGCGGATGAGTGTCAGTTTAGAGTTCAATTGACACTATAATGACACTAGGAATTCTTTAAACGATTGGCTTGTATCAATGTGAAGGAAAAGAGGTAGATGTGTAGAGCGTCAGCATCGATTGGACATGTTGGGGAAAAATTGAGTTTGCAGATT
>JBAXRK010000014.1:0-47362 GCA_037131245.1 Candidatus Omnitrophota bacterium | reverse complement strand
AAAAGTGTAAACGATGTACCCGGTCTAAAATGTAAACGATGTTTCGGTTGTACACTTTTCCGGCAACAACCCCGGGGGGGCCATTCCAGGTTCCGGTGTGCCCGTTTCCGCTTGAGTCTGTGACCCCGGCTACGCCATCAGTAGATGAACTTTCCTCAAATTTCCAGAAAGCCGTCAGGGCTGCGTCCGTGTCGAGCGATGAAGTAACAGGAGTTGATACCGTCCAACTTCCCGACACATTCGACACCCCGCTTACCGAGGAAGAAGCACCCTCCTGATATACCCGCAGCACATCATCCGCCGACAGCGCGCGACTGTAAATACGAACGTCATCAATACTTCCCGGAAAATCATACGTGGCATCTCCACCCTTTGCAGTGCCGATATACCCGGTTGATCCGGAACTTGTACTTACTGTACATGTAGTTGAACTCTCCCACACACCATCAATATACATCTCTTGCTGGCTTCCATTCCCGGCATCCGTCACTGTGATCAAATGCCACTGATTGTTATTAACATTGCTGACGGAAAGAAGAGCGCACCCCCATTGCGTAAACGACGCTTGGCCACCAGGATAAATGCCAATCGCATAGTTAAGATTCGAATTATCACCACCCCACCAGACAATATATTTTTCGTCGGTTGTCGTGGTCTTAACCCATGCTGAAACAGTACGGGGACTGTCTCCAACAGGCAACCCAGAGGTGCTAAAAGAAACATACTGAGTTGTGCCATTAAGTGTTAACGCCCCGCTGCCTAAGTGACCAGAAACTCTGGACGGAGTATTAACAAGCGTCCCAGCATGCCCCGCGCCGCTAGAATCCGCCGCGACCGTGCCGCTGCCCTCATCAAATTTCCACCAACCGGCAAGCGCTGCGTCATCATAGATCGCCCGGTCTTCTGCGGCCGATATCGCCCGATTATAAACGCGAACATCATCGATCTTCCCGTTAAAATACTGTGCCGCGCTATCTCCGGGCCTGCCAATAGCAAATGAACCGGCATTCGTTGTTAGCGAAACGATCGTCTTGCTATCTACCAAAATCCCATCAGCATAAAACAACAACGATGTGCCATCTACCGTAACAGCAATGTAGGTCCATTTATTAGCCGGAGGAATATAACTGCTTAAATAGATAGTACCATTATAAAAAATAATCGCACCCGTTGTCGTATCAAGGGATACTTCATAATTAGTAGCCCCACCAGCAGTCCTCTTGGCAACGACCGTCTTATAACCGCTCCCCAAAACAGCCGGATTGATCCACGCGGCAAGCGTCAACGCTCCTGTTATGTTCAGGGAGCTTTGATTTCCAACCTGCACATATTGATTCGTTCCGCTAAAGCTCAATGCCCCCGATTTGGTTCCTGTCGTCCATGTCGGGGGATTAGTCAAGGTACCCGTGTGGGCATAAATACTGCTATCTACGGCCGAGGTCCCGGAAGCATCGTCAAACTTCCACCAACCTTTTAATCCCGATGGCATGCCATCCTGATACAACCTTGAGATCTCATTCGCGGTTAAAGCCGTATTATAAATACGAACATCATCTAAGGTCCCTCGAAAAGCACTTCCACATGAATCATGTCCAATATTTGTGTTGTAAGCCCCTCCTCTAATAGAGACAGCGCCAATATTCGCTGTATTATCGAGCACGCCATTCTTATAAATCTTCAAATTCGTGCCATCGTAGACGCCAGTATAAAGCGCCCACTGGTTTAAAGTGACGGCCGCGGTGGTACAAACTTGGTACTGTGATCCTGATACAGCCTCAATATTCACCAATAACTTATTAGCACACTCTGCCGCAGAACTGTACATCTGAAAATTAAAACTTCCGCAACCGCTTCTTTGAACAAGAAAAGATTGATACCCTATCCCGCTTGCTGTCGGATAGATCCAGGCGCTGGCCGTAAACGCCCCCGAAACGGCATTAGATGAAGAGCCCGTGGCCGCCGCGCTTTTCCCGCTGGCAAAAGTAAGCCCTCCATTGATCATCCCATTCGCCCAAGTTGGACTCCCGGAAGACGTCGCATTATTACTATAAATAGATGAATCCAGGAGAAAAGAGCCACTGCCATCATCAAGTTTCCACCAACCACGCAACCCTAGCCCCTGTTCATACTGATCCTTAACTTCCGCCGCCGTTAATGCCCGCGTATAGATCTGCGCGTCATCCAGGCTTCCGGTGAGCGGATTGGTCCCGCCGCAATGGGCCCCCACGCACCAGGCATCGGTCGTGGCTGATAGCCCGGTAGAACTGCCCGGAGAATACCCGGCCAACTTACCGTCAACATAAATTTTGTAGGCATAGGTGCTGGAATTTTTCTCCATCACGCCGGTCACCAGGTGCCATTCATTATCGGCAATACTGGCCGTATCAGCCGCTACATAAGCATCCGCGTGGCCGAAAGTCGCGATGCCGGAAAGGAGCATCAACCCTAGTCCGTCGGAATTCGCACGGCTGCCCCGCTCGACCAGCGTTTCTGTACCGCCGACACCGTTACGCTTCACCCAGATCGATAACGAAATATTGTTGTAACTCGCCTGCAGGATATTGCCGAGATTGAAATAATTCCCAGATGCAACAGTCGCCGCATTGCCGATCTTGCCCGCCGCGAAGGTGGGCGTCCCAACCACCGTGGCATTGCGTGCGTTCCCGCTGGAATCCACCGTCGTTCCTCCTGACGCTGAATCAAGGGCCAACTGAACTTGTGCTCCCACGCCTCCCCCACCCGAATTCAGCGTAACCTGTTTTTGGGCTGAACGGGTGCTATCATTGAACGTGCCGGTGGCCGCGATGGTGATCGTCGTATCCCCGGTGACTGTCAGCGTATAGCTCCCCTGGGAATGGTCGCTGGCATCAAAATATTCGGTGATCGGCGAACTGGTGCGCCAGGAGCCATCCGAAGAATTATGCAGAACATAATAAATGCCTTGATCCACGCCCGCTTCCGCCAGATAAAAAGCCTTGCGGGCATCCGCTTGCCCCGCTGTCACCCGGTCGGAATTGATGACGGAAGAAAGAAAAGCCACCGCCACCACCGTCAGCACCAGCATGGACATCAGCGTCATCAGCATCAAGCTGCCGCGGCGATTCATGTAGGGAAATTTCCAGCTCACAGGTTGCGGGGCCTCACCTTGGTGCGCATATGGACTGAGGATCCATTCCGGATCGCGTTAAGATCGATAGAAACTGTTTGGCCGTCGGTTAAAGTGAAAACAGAAGGCGTAACACCCGTAGCCAATGTCACCCCCGCCCCATAACTTTCGGCAACACCCGACTTGAGTAAGCTGTACACCGATTGATTATACGACGGCGGCGCGGGATCGTCGGCATTGTAAAGATACAAACGATACCCGGCCGATGCTTGCGAAAAATAAAGGCTGTTATCATTGCCACTCTCAAGATAAACAGAATTAGCGTCAGAGAGGTCCATGGTCATTTGCTCAAGCGCCTGGGAAAGTTCTGTGCGAAGTTCCAGCCGGTCCTGACCCGTGCTCCAGGCCCGGAAAGAGGTGAGGTACACAAAAAAGACCGCCCCCGTCAGGACCAGAAGCATGGCGAGGACAATGATCAGTTCAACGAAGGTAAACCCGGCCTTTTTCATGGTCAACCCGGCGACGGATTCGCGAATAAGGTGGAATAGTAAACGCTTTGCTCCACGTCCAGCGGCGTCCAGTAAACAGTGACCGTCACCTTTTTAGGATCAGTCCCGGAAACCGTAACCTCACGGCTGTATTGAGGGAAACTTACCCCGTCAACGACGGCTTTGGATTCCGCGACCGCTGCGTTATAGTTGAGGGTCTCCATTTTTTCCTGCGCAAGCAACAAGGCCACCGCTTTTCCCTCAACAGCATGATCGGCTGATGAGGCATCGGCGATGGCCTTGACAACTGCGATAACTCCTATGACCAGCATGACCGTTGTGATCAGAACTTCAAGCAAGGTAAAACCATGCCTGCGAACAACCATCAATGCGGCCCATTGGTAACGAACGTGTCATCACCCGTGAACGTTACAGCGCCAGCATCAGTGATCGCGGTAACGCCCTGAGCCTTATCGAGCCCTCGGGAATAGATCACATAAAACTTGCCATTGCTGCTAGGGATATAACCATAGGCCCCCGAACCCCAAAGACCATCGGTCAAGGTTGAGCTGATGATCTTAGGTGTCGCGCTCGTCAACAAGGTCAAGTTGGTTGGCACTGTGCCATTATGATTATTCTTATAGGACTCTACCGCTGCCTGCAACGTCTTTAATTCCGACGCTACCTGGGTTATTTTCGCGGCATCCTGCAGCCCCTTAAAGCGCGGCACGGATATGCCGATCAACACCGCAATCACAGAGATAACAACCAAGATTTCTAAAATCGTGAAGGCTTTATCCTTCATACTGCCTCCCTGCGTTAATTATTGCAGTTGAAAGTGCCGTTCGTCACGCAATAAACTTCCAACGTGGTCCCTGAATTATTTGAAATAATTCCAGTATCAGCGATCTGAATCGTTTTACCAGCGGTCAGAGGAGCATAGATAACATAATACAGCGACGCATCGGGTGAATTGTCGATCTGATAGGCCGCGCTTGTTAGCGGATTAAGCATACCGGCATTAATGATCTGGGGCGTAGCTGTTTCCAATGTCGTTACAGCAGACGGGTACGTTGTATGGTTGTTCTTCCAGGACTCCATCGCCGACTGAATGGTCTTCATTTCAGATTTAGCTTTAATAATATTGGCCGCATCCTGCATGCCCTTAAAACGCGGCACCGCGATACCGATCAGGATCGCAATGACCGAAATAACAACCAGGATCTCAAGAATCGTGAAAGCTTTTTTATTCATACCCCCTCCTTAATGTTAGTTATTACAGTTAAAAGTTCCGTTAGTAACGCAATAAACATCCAATGTGCTGCCGGCAGAAGCCCTGATAACACCCAACGCGCTGATCGCCAACGTTGATGTTGAAACCGACGGCGCGTAAACAGCGTAATAAATCGTGGCATCCGCCATGGTCGCCATTTTATAATTAGCGGAAGACAGAGGATTGACCATGCCCGTATCAATGATCTGCGGAACAGCCGTTTCCAGCGCGGCCAACGTGCTGGGATACGACGTATGATTATTTTTATATGATTCCATCGCGGACTGGATGGTCTTTAACTCAGACTTGACCTTGATGATATTGGCCGCATCCTGCATCCCCTTAAAGCGCGGCACCGCAATACCGATCAGGATCGCGATCACCGAAATAACCACCAGGATCTCCAGGATCGTAAACCCTTTGGTGCTTAATTTTTTATAGCCATTAACCATTACTACCCCCTTGATTATCTTAATATAAATGATATATGAGAGCGTCGCTACCTTTGGATCGTTTTTATCATGTCAAACATTGGCAACAACACACTGGCTAAAATCACACCGACACAAGCGCCAAGGACCGATATAAAAACAGGTTCAATATATAATAGCAAACCTTTGATAGAATATTCAACCTTATTTTCATAAAAATCAGCGGCCTTCGAAAGCATGGGGCCGATCTTACCTGTCTCCTCGCCCACCGAAAGCATGTAAACCATATCGGCCGGGAACTCACGATGTTTTTTTAAAGGGCCGCTGACGCCTTCGCCTCTTTCGGCGCTATCCATGATCTCGCCGATGATCACGGCGAAATGACTATTGTCGATCACGTCCTTCAAAATGGTCAGCGCTCTCAAAAGAGGAACACCCGCCATCAACAAAGAACTCAAGGTGCGCGAAAAGCGGGCCACCAGGACCTGACAGGTTAATGGCCCGACCACGGGCAAGCGCAGGATAACCCTCTCCCACACCCGGCGAACTTTTGGCAAACGAAATATCTGAATAAATCCGTTATAAAGAACGATCAACCCGCCAACCAGCGCCAGCCAATAATGGCGCATCCACATCCCGAACTCATATAGGATCTGGGTCGGTAATGGTAAAGGGACACCCGAACGCTTAAAAACAGATACAAATTGCGGCATCACAAAAGTAATGATCAAAACAATAACGCCGACACCTGCCACGATCAAAATAGTCGGATAGATCATCGCGCCCTGGACCTTGCGGTTCAAGTCGTCCTGTTTCTCCAGGAACACGGCCAACGTTTTTAAAACATTATCCATGGTACCCGAGATCTCCCCGACGCGTACCATGTTGATGAAAAATCTTGAAAAAACACGGGGGAACTTTTCCAGCGCATCCGAAAGTGTTGACCCCTCCGAAACCATCTGGGCCGTCTGACGGATAACATCGCCCAGATAAGGATTTGTTAACTGCCCGGAAATAACCCTGAGCGCGGCCACGACCGTAATACCGGCATCAACCATGCTGGAGAGGTTGATGCAAAGCGCCAGCAGATCCACCACCTTGACCGGACGTTCTGCCACCTTTTTCTGCACCGGCGCTTTAACCGTCCGAACCTTGGCAAAAGGAACTTGAACGATCTTAATGGGCGTATAGTCGAGCCCGCGCAACTGCCCGATCACTTGCTGCTCGGTCTCCGCCTGAAGCGTCCCCGAAACAAGTTCGCCGGTATTCTTTCTGGCTTTATAGGAGTACTCGACAATAGCGATAGGAGGGCTCCTTTACTCTTCCTGAGTGACGCGGAATACTTCCTGCTGGCTGGTGAACCCCGCGGCAACTTTTCCCATCCCGCAGTCCCTCAAACTCTGCATCCCGTTAGCAACGGCCGCGCGATGGATCTCCTCGGCGGACGCCTTGCGAAGGAAGAGTGAGCGAACTTCTTCATTGATGGCCAGGATCTCATAGATCCCGCTACGGCCTTTATAGCCGGTATTTGAACAGTTCTTGCAGCCGCGGCCTTTGCACTCTTTACAATAGAGGCGGATCAGGCGCTGGGCAACGACGCCTATAATAGAAGAAGCCAGCAAGAACGGCTCCACGCCGATATCCAACAGGCGCGTGATCGCGCCGGCAGCATTATTCGTATGCAGCGTGGCCAGCACCAGGTGGCCGGTCAAAGCCGCCTGGATAGCGATCTGGGCCGTCTCCGCGTCGCGGATCTCACCGATCATGATCACGTCCGGATCCTGCCTGAGGATCGCGCGCAAACCCCGGGCAAATGTGAGGTCAACTTTCAAATCGACCTGGGTCTGGCGGATCCCGGGAAGGCGATATTCAACGGGATCTTCAATGGTGACGATCGAGATGCCCGGCTTATTGATCGTACTAACGGATGAATAGAGGGTGGTCGTCTTACCGCTGCCTGTCGGACCGGTCACCAGGATGATCCCGTTAGGCCGCTCCAACAGATCGCGGAACCGTTTAAGGCTTTCATCCTGCAATCCGATCTGCTCGAGGCCAAGATTGATATTCCCGGTATCCAGCAAACGCATAACGACATTCTCGCCATATACCGTAGGAAGGAACGAAACGCGAATGTCAATGCGCCGGCTATCGAGTTCCATCTGGATACGGCCGTCCTGCGGCTTGCGGTGCTCGGCGATATCGAGGCTGGCCATGATCTTGAGGCGCGAAATGATCGCCGCCCGGAACTGTTTGGGTGGAGTTGCCTGCTGATGTAAAACACCATCAACCCGAAAGCGGATATTAAGCGACTTCTCCTCAGGCTCAACATGAATGTCCGACGCCCCGTCACCCACCGCCTTGGAGATCATGGAATTAACGAACTTCACGACCGGAGGCTCTTCGCCCATGTCCTGCAGGCGATGGATCTCAACTTCTTCACCCGCGCTGACCCCCAGCAAATTATCATCGAGCGTTTTAATGCTCTCCTGCATATTTGGCTTAAGCAAATACAGGTCATCAATTGTTTTCTTGATCTCGTCTTCCGTCGCCACAGCGGGCTCGATCGAGAATCCGGTCTTAAGTACCAGCTCATCGAGCGCGTGCACATTAAAGACGTCGACCATCGCGCAAACCAGGGTATTCTCAACCTTCAAAAGCGGGACGATCTGATGTTTACGGGCAAGGTCTTCCGGGACGAGCGCGATGGTATGGCTGTCGATCTGCTGAAAAGCCAGTTCGATGCGCGGGATACCCGCCTGTTCAGCCACAAAATCCGCCAACGCGGGCTGGGAAATAATACCTAGTCGGGGCAAGATCTTGAACATGGTCTCATTGCTGGACTTCTCATCCGCCTTGGCCTGTTCGTACTGCAACTGGGTGATCGCCCCTTTAAGCAAAAGCTGTTCAGCAATGGATTTAATGGAATACTTGTTCATGCTGTTCCCCGGACCAACAACTCCTGAACTTTCTCAAGCAAAGCGGTTGTATTAACAGGCTTATTCAGGAACGCATTGACCCCCACCTGTTCGCTGAGCTTCTGGTCGGCCTTCTCAGCGCTGGCGGTCAGCATGATCACCGGGATATCAGCAAAACGCCGGTCGAGCTTAAGAAAAGCGCAAGCTTTCAGGCCGTCCATCTTGGGCATCATCCGGTCCATGATGATCAGGTCGGGCTTATTGACCTTAACCAGGTTGAGGGCGTCCAGGCCGTTTTCCGCTTGAAGGAGTTCAAAGCCGTTTTTTTCCAACGAAGCTTTTAGCAAAAGACGACTGCCGGCTTCGTCATCAACCACAAGAACCTTCTTCTTTGCGTTCTGTTCCGGCATAACCATCAACCTTCGGATCTATTATTTTTGAGGATTGCTACACGTCTGGACCAGGAACTTTGTCTCGTCAAGATACTGGCTCTGCGGATATCCGGTTTCCAGCTGTTTCAACGCTTCCTGAGCCGGCCCGCATTTACCGAATTTCTTGACATAGAGAGCGGCGATCTTGGAAAGGCAGTAATCGCTTTTCCCGGACTGGGGGAACTCCTTGAGGATCATACGGTAGGTCTTAACCAGTTCGAGCGTCAGGTACAGGTCGTCGGATTTCTTTTTGTTGGCGTCAGCCTCAAGGTCGTTCACATAAGATAAAAGCCCGGCCAGCATATCGGACTCCTGGGAAAGCGTTTCGGAATCAATACGGACCTCGTTAGGCAACGTGACGGCAACGGGTTTAATGTCCAAAGGCTTAGGGGCATTCGCCGGAGCGGAGGTTGCCGCCGGAGAACGCATGATATGAGGCGTAATGAAAACCATTAATTCAGACTTAATATCACTGTTCACATGGCTTTTAAAGAACCAGCCAAGGACGGGAATGGACCTGAGTCCCGGAACCCCGTCATCATTGGAACTGTGATCGTTACTGATCAGCCCGCCGATAATGATCGTTTCATTATCTTTGACCCGGATGGTGGCATCCGCCTCACGCGTGCCGACCAGCGGAGCGCCGTCAGAGCTATAGCCGGTAACCTTGGATACTTCCGGATGGATCTTCATCGTGATCCAGCCGTCGGGCGATACCAAAGGGGTCACTTTCAGCGATGTCCCCACCTCAACAAACGTGATCGCGGAGGTGGTCGTGGTATTGCCGGATCCGGCGGTGATCGCGGACGTGGAATTCTTGTACGGGATACGGTCACCGATGATGATCTTCGCTTCCAACCCGCTGAGCGTCGCGATCGAGGGCGAAGCGAGAACACGCGCGCGTTGTTTTTCAACCAAAGCGCTGATCGTCACATCCGTATTCGTCAGGGACTTGAAACGGGGCACCAGATCCAGCGCGCCGCCCACCCCCCGGTCCATTGACGCGCCGGTCTTAAGCGTAGCGGAGCCAAGATGGCCACTGGAGTTATTGAGTGTTGCCGTAAGCACCGTGCCCAGATTCTGGCTGTCGGTCGTTTTAATATCCACCAACTTGGCCTCGATGAGAACCTGCAATGGCTGCTGATCAGTGCCAGCGAGTATTTCTTTGACCTTCGCGATATTGTCCGGAAAATCCCTCACAATAAGGCTGTTTGTCCCCTCATTGATCTGAATCTCGCCGCGCTTGGAAAGAAGTTTATAAACAAAACTCTTGGCTTCTTTGGCGAGAATGTAATTGAGGGAGATAAATTCGGTTTTCAAATCGACATCATTCAGCGGCATGACGTAGAGAATATTATCCTTACGCGAAAAAGCATATTTGTTCACCTTGAGAATAGCGTCGAGGGCATCATCCAGGGAGACATTCTTTAATTGCGCGCTGACCTTGCCTTTAACCTCATTAGCGATCACAAGATTCAGGTTGTAGGAAAAGGCAATCGATTTAAGGACCGTTGAAAGATTGGCGTCCGAATAATCCAGGGATAACTGCGGCGGGGCCATCACCGCCGGGGTTGGCGTTGGGTCGCCCGCCGCGAAAGACAACGACGTTACAAAAACCGCGCACATCAACAAAGCAAAACATTGACGATAGATCCGCATCAAGAGGCACTCTCCCCTGAATATTGTTCCGTTAAAAACGGGCTATATACAATATTTTAGGGTAAAGAGGAAATGTCTCAATGAAAATTTCAACTATTTAGCTCCCCCCATCAAGGGCGCAGTTTCCGGCAGACCGCCGCCGCCATCTCCTGGGTCCCGACAGCGCTTGGATCATTGCGGTCGGCTTTCAGGTCGTACGTGACATCCTTGCCTTCTTTAATGACCGCGAACAGGGCTTTCTCCAAGGCCGCCGCCGCGACCTTCTCACCAATATGCTCCAGCATCATGATCCCGGACAGGATCGTCGCCGTCGGATTAACCTTATTCTGTCCAGCATATTTAGGCGCGGAACCATGAACAGGTTCAAAAAGAGCCGCTTCCGTGCCGATATTCGCGCCCGGCGCGATACCTAAACCGCCGACCAGGCCGGCGCAAAGGTCGGAAACGATATCACCATAAAGATTCGGCAGGACCAAAACATCATAAAGTTCCGGCTTCTGCACCAGCTGCATGCACATATTGTCGACGATCACATCTTCGAAAGCCACGCGGCCCGCGTATTCCTGCGCGATCTTCTGGCCGGTATGGAGGAAAAGGCCGTCGGTGAATTTCATGATATTGGCTTTATGGACCAGAGAAACTTTCTTACGGCCAGTGCGGATGGCATACTCGAAAGCATAACGGATGATACGCTCGGAACCGAACACGGATATCGGCTTGATCGAGATCGCCGAATCCTCCCGCACTTTCTTTTTAGAAAGGGCGTTGATCTCCTTGATCAGGTGTTTGGCTTCATCGGAGTAGACATCAAATTCCACGCCCATATAAAGGTCTTCCGTGTTCTCGCGGATGATCGTCAGGTTGACTTTGGTATTCACCGCGCGGGTGCCTTCAATATGTCGGGCGGGCCGGACGCAAGCGTAAAGGTCCAACTCCTGACGCAGCTGCACATTCACCGAACGGAAACCCTTGCCGATAGGCGTTTCAATAGGGCCCTTGATCGCCACCTTGTTCTTCCTTACCGAGTCAATGGCCGCCTGCGGCAGCGGAGTGCCGAACTTTTCAATGGCCGGCGCTCCGACGCACTGTTCTTCCCAGTCGATCTTGACCCCCGTCGCGTCAACGCACTTCTTCATCGCCAGCGCCACTTCAGGCCCGATGCCATCCCCTGCCAGTAAAGTCACCCTTGTGCTCATAAAAGACCTCGCTTTATGTTTTTACCAATTCTTCGAATTTCAGGTCGATCCCGAGAATGCCTACCACCTTCTGCTCTTTATCACGAATAGCCGCCGAAACGGTAATGCACAGTTTATCCGTGATCCTTGACGTGTAAAGGTTCGTAACAAAAATATTGCCACTGGCCATCGGCCCGGTGAACCAGGCTCGTTTGGAAAAATTACTGTCCAGGCCTTTGGTCGTAAATTTCTCCAGGTCTTCCTTCTGGGTAATATTGCGCGTGATCTTGTTCCCGAGAGTGTCGACGATGTAAATAAACTGCACATAGGGATTGCCCTGAGTCACTTCAACCAGGAACGGCTCCGCGAGCGCCGGGTCCATGGAAAGGACGCGGTCGTCATTCATGATCCCCTGGATCATATCGACCATCAGCGCCTCGGCCTTCTTCTTGATACGGTCGAGGTCGGACTCGAAATACATCGGCAGATGCTTGCGCGCCAGCTTAAGGATCTCTTCGTCGGAAATACCGGTCACGCGCATATTGCGGTACTGTTCTTCGACCCAGCGGGCTATCGCGACAATGCCGGGATGCTGCTTGTCGATCTTGCGCTCCTCGGGCAACTCAAGGTAGGTGTTCGCCCAGTACGCCACACCGGCCAGCCCGGATTTATCATTGACCGTGACCCGGATCGGTCGGCGCAGGATCCTGGCCGTATCGAAAATATTATAGATCTCTTCGTTCTTAAGCACGCCGTCCGCGTGAATACCCGCCTGGGTCGTGTTGAAAGCCGCGCCGACAAAAGGATAGTTCGGGGGGATCACGACACCCATCTCATGCTGGAAATATTCGGCGATCTCGGTGATGACCGTCGGATCCATCCCGTCTGGCGTTCCTTTAAGGCCAATATATTCCATCACCAAGCCCTCAAGCGGAGGGTTCCCCGTCCGCTCGCCGAACCCGAACAAGGTGCCGTTAGCCGAAGCACACCCATACAACCAGGCCGTCGCGGCGTTCGCGTGGACCTTGTGAAAATCATTGTGCCCGTGCCATTCCAGGTTCTCTCCGGGAACACCGGCTTCATGGATGAGGGTGTGCACCAACCGCGGGATGCTCCGGGGAAGCGCCGCCCCAGGAAATGATACCGCGTAACCCATCGTATCGCAAAGCCGGATCTTGATCGGGACCCGGCTTTCCGCCGACAAATCCATCAACTGCTGGACGAACGGCACAACAAATCCAAAAATATCAGCACGGGTAATATCTTCCAAATGGCAACGCAGTCCAATGCCACTTTCCAGGGCTGAGCGGACGACATCAAGATATCCCTCCATGACGGTCCGGCGATCCTTGCCAAGCTTGAGGAATATCTGATAGTCGGAGGCAGCCATCAGCATGCCGGTTTCTTTCAACCCCATCGCCTTGACCAGTTGCAGATCGGTCTTCAGCGCCCTGATCCACCCCGTCACCTCGGGGAACTGATAGCCGAGCGCCAGGCATTTCTCCACGGCTTCCCGGTCTTTCTTGCTAAAAACAAAATATTCGCATTGACGGATAATTCCCTTAGGGCCGCTTAAACGATGCAGAAGTTGGTAAATATCAAGGATCTGCTTAACACTGTAAGGGGGGCGTGATTGCTGGCCATCACGGAACGTCGTATCCGTGATCCAGATCTTTTCCGGAAGAGCCGTCGGGACCTCCACCCCATCAAAAGGGATGCGGGGAACCTGCGTATAGGCAAAAATATCCCGTAGCAGATTGGGTTCCTGAACCTCGACCAGAGGAAACTTCTTGGGTACCATTCTTCAACCCTTAATAAGGTCCAGGATCTTGCCGACGTCGACATATTTCTCGACCAGCTTTTCGATCGCCTGGATCTTGGTGACCGCGCTCGGGCGGATCTTGACAATAAGATTGTCGATCTTGGAAGCGACGGAGAACGTATCGTCCTTGACCATGATGACCGGTATGGGCAATTCCTTGATCAGCCGCATCACATTCTTGTGAGGTGTGATACCGCAGGTGAGCACGATCCCCGATACGCAAAAGGTCTGGTTAAGCCCGGGGATGGAACCGCTCATCGCGGCCAAAATGATGTCTTCACGGTTGCCGGGCGTGATCAAAAGAGTGCCCGGTCCGAGATAGTCCAGGACCTCATGGGGCGGCATGGCTCCGACCACAATGCGGTTCACCGTGTTCTGCAGGTCTTCCTTGCCGCAAAGCAGCGTGCCGCCGGTATCTTCCAGGAGTTCCTGCATTGTCGGATTGGAAAGGACCTCGTTATGCGGGACAACGCCCAAAACTTCGACCCCCAGGTTGGCCAAACCCCGGCGAACGATCGGCGCGACCTTGTCGTATTTATCCGACTGGACCTTGTTAATAATAGCGCCGATGACCCGTACGCCTTTAGCATCGAACATCGACTTGTTCATCATGATCTCGTCGATCGGGCGGCCGATACCGCCGCAACTGACCAGCACCACCGGCGCGCCAAGCAGGCGCGCCACCTCGGCATTGGACATGTCAAAAACCGACCCCACACCGGCATGGCCCGTCCCCTCGATGACCACGATATCTTTGCCCTGAGCGACGCGCGCGTAAGAATCAGCCACTTTCTGCTGCAGGGCGTTCTTATCCGGATTCATCACGTAACTTTCCGTGAACCCGCGCGGCACGGCGATGGGGCTCATGTCCTTCATGTTCCCGACCAATTTATAGACCGATTGCATCAGGACCACGTCCTTGTCGATCTCCTCGCCATCTATAAGCTGGAATTGCTGGCCCACCGGTTTAATGTAGCCGACACTGCCAAAACGATTGAGCAGGGCACGCAAAAGCCCGAGCGAACAGATCGTCTTGCCGTCGTTCTGCCTGGTCGCCGCGACGAAGATCTTCTTAGCAGTGCTTTCCATGGTCAGCCTCGGGGGTTGAGCGTTATTTATTAAAAGCCCTTCTAGGCGCTGCCCAGCTTCTCTTTTAATAGTTGGGGGATCTGGCTCGGGCACTCCGCCACAGGAATATTAGCGGCGTTAAGCGCCTCGATCTTGGCTTTCGCGGTGCCCCTGCCCTGGGAAATGATCGCGCCGGCATGGCCCATTTTCTTGTCGGCCGGAGCTGAACGCCCGGAAATAAAAGAGACGACCGGCTTGGTGACATGCGCCTTGATATAATCAGCCGCCTTTTCCTCTTCCTCGCCGCCGATCTCGCCGATCAACACGATCGCTTTGGTCTCCGGATCTTTCTGATACATCTCAAGGAGGTCAATGTACCCGGTGCCAACCACCGCGTCGCCACCGATACCCACGCACGTTGACTGGCCCATCTTATTGACCGTCAGATTATAAACCAATTCATAGGTCAGCGTGCCACTGCGCGAGATCACGCCGATATTGCCGGGCAAATGGATCCTCCCGGGCATGATCCCGACTTTGGACTTACCGGGAGATATCAATCCGGGACAATTAGGCCCGATCAGCCTGACCCCTTTGTCCTTCACGTAATAATAGGTCTCAAGCATTTCATTGATCGGAACGCCTTCCGTAATACAGACGATCAGCGGGATCTTATTATCCGCCGCCTCTTTAATGGCCGCCGTGGCAAAACGGGCCGGGACATAAATGATGGAACAATTAACCTCTTTCTCGGCCAAAGCTTCTTTCACCGTGTTATACACCGAAAGGGCGCCGACCTTCTGCCCGCCTTTACCCGGCGTGACTCCCGCGACGACATCCGTGCCATATTCCAGCATGGACGCGGCATGAAAAGACCCGTCACGCCCGGTGATCCCCTGAACCAGTACCTTCGTGGACTTATCAATGAGTATGCTCATACGAGTGTCACCACCTTTTTCACCGCTTCTTCCATATTCTCGGCCACCACATAGCCCGCCTTAACCAGTATCTCTCTGCCTTCAGGTTCCCGCGTCCCGATCAAACGGATCACCATCGGCAATTTTATATCCAGCTTCGCAACCGCCATCAATATCCCGTTGGCCACATCATCGCAACGGGTTATACCACCGAAAATATTGATCAGAACGGCTTTAACCTTTTTATTAGAGGTAATGATGTCCAGTGCCAGCAGGACCTTGTTCGGATTGGAGCTTCCGCCCACGTCCAGGAAGTTCGCCGGTTCACCGCCGAACAGTTTAATGACATCCATGGTCGCCATGGCCAGCCCCGCGCCATTGACAATACAGCCGATGTTCCCGTCAAGATTAACGAAACTCAGGCCCGCCTCCCGCGCCCGGATCTCTTCGGGAGTGAACTCCTCGGCATTACGCAGCTGTTCAATGTCGGGATGTTTGCACAAGCCGTTATCGTCAAAGTTGATCTTCGCATCAAGAGCGATCAATTTATCCGGCGCGACCTTGGCATACGGGTTGATCTCAACGAGAGAGCAATCTTTCTCAATGAACAGTTTGTACATTTTGGTCAGGGTATCATAAGCCTAGGCGGCCAGTTTCGGCTCGCCGAAAGCCTCGGCCAAAGCCTTTTTTAACTCACCCTCAGAAGGCCCCTTCAACGGATCAACATAAATCTTCAGGATCTTGTCGGGATCGGTCTTGGCAAGCTCTTCGATCTCGACGCCGCCAGCGGCACTGATCATCAGGACCGCCTTCTTCATGGCCCGGTCGACCGTGATCCCCATATAAAACTCCTGCAGAATGTCCGCCGCTCGGGCTACCAGGACCTTATTCACCGGGATGTCTTTAATGGAAATGGCAAGAATATCCCTGGCGACCCTGGCCGCGTCCTGTGGGGTTTTAGCCAACTTGACGCCGCCGGCCTTGCCCCGTCCGCCAACAAGAACCTGGGCTTTGATCACGACCAACCCGCCCATTTTAGCGGCAATATCCGCGGCCTGTTCCGGCGTTTCAGCCAGCTGGCATTCCGTACTTTCGATCCCGTACTGCGACAGCAGCACACGGGCCTGATATTCATGGATTTTCATGCGCGACTCCTGAAAAAAGTTTGAACGCTTATTTTGCAGCAGCGTTGTTCAGTATAGTACAAATCAGAACTTTTCATCAGAAAATCTTAAAAAGATGCGATCGTCCCCGCCGATTTAATGACCGCTTTTCTTCCTTCCAGGCGGATCTCGAGACGGTTATGAAGGCGCGCGGCCGCGATCGAAGCAGGATCTACCGAAAAGAATTTAGCCGCCAGATCCGCGCTGCTAACCGGCCTTTCCTTACGGCGGCCGGCAAACCTCGGGGCAATGACCCTGAAATTATACGTGATCCAGCAGGCATGCATCAAGAAAATGACCAAAATAGCGATCCCGCCGCTTTGAAGGACTTCCCGCATCTCCTGCCAATGTTCACGCTGCAGCAATGAACCGTAAACATACCGCCCGCCGCCGATCCACAAAGCCAGCGTTAAAAAAACGGGCAGGATCATATACACCCATAAAAACCATAACGCGACCGTAATGCCGCCCTCCGCGGCTTTACGCCAGGTAGAGCTAAGGTCGGGACGGTCAATTATTTCAAAGTTTGTATGCCGCGGTCCGGGCTTTCCCATTTGCTTGACACGTCTCCCTTCAGAATAAAAACATTGAACATGCCGACGAAAACTGTCAGGCCTGATATGATCCAGTAAAACAACGGGTACCAGATGATCCAGAAATAATAACGCAACAAGCTCTTCCCTTCGTAACGGGCATCAATGAAGAGGCTGATCATAAACTGAAAGAGGCAAACCAGCGCCAGGATCCCGCCGGTCCAGGCCGGTGGAATGAACGGCTGATGCGGCGGCGTGGCCAGCTGGCCGAAAAGATAAAAGACATACATGACCATCCAGGAAACGAACAAGAACCCAAGGGCAAAGGCCCAGACAACAGCCGCCACATACTCGAAATAGATCGGCCAAAACCGTCGCTGCCGCCAATCCGCCCACACATCACAATGTTTCTTGATGACCTCAACCCCACCCTGCGACCAGCGGACCCTCTGCTTCCAAAGACCGATCACCGTTTCAGGAGACAATATCCAGGCCACCGCGCGGGGTTCGTAACGGACTTCCCAGAAGCGTTTCTGCAGCTTCCAGGTCATATCGATATCTTCGGTGACCGTATCCGCATCGAAAAAGCCGCATTCAACGACTGCACTGCGACGGAACGCCGCCAGCACGCCCGAGACCGTCAGGACCTTACCCAGGATACGCTGAGCCCTCTTGATCAGGCCGATAATGCTGGAATACTCGCCGACCTGGATCTTGCCCAGCAAGGTCGTCCTGTTGAGGATACGCGGATTACCGGTCACTGCCCCAACCCGGGGAGAATTCGCAAAATGCCAGGCGAAATGTTTGAGAGCTCCCGGCGTAAGAAAGCAATCGGCGTCAATGACCAGAAAAAATTCCGCCCGGGCGACCAGAATGCCGGCGTTTAGCGCATTGGCTTTCCCGCTGTTCGGCGAAAGATGAACAACCTTAAGCCAACCGGGATAACGTTCCAGCAGCTTATCAAGAACCTGAGGCGTCTGATCCCGGCTGCCATCATTGACCACAATGACCTCATACCCCGGATAATCCAGGTGTTCAAGGTAACTGATCGTCTGCGCAATCGTTTGTGCTTCATTATGCGCAGGAATAATAATACTGAAAAATGGATATTCTTTTAGTTCCGGCAAAGGCGTGCGTTCACGGCGAAAGAAGAAAAGCAAGCCTCCCAGCGACCAGACAAAACTCATATAAGCCGGATAAAGGAACACGAAATAATTGAGGAACGTCCAAAGGGCTTTCATCGGTACGGGTCCTCCTGTGAGGACTCGGGGACCCGGGTCAAAGGAAAATCTTCAGTAGACATCATCGGCTTAACCGTCTCCAGGTCGGGCTTGTTCGTGATCGCGTCATCGGGATAATACCCGATGTTCCGGGCACCTTCCGAGACTAGAATGCGCATCCATCGCAACAATCGCTTAGAGGGCACCCACTGCTTTTCCTTCCAGTCATAAGCTTGCAGCTTGAACGTCGTCTTGGCAAGCCCATCCGGGAACTGCGCGGCCAGGCGAACCAGCTTCCTCATCCAAGGGTCCGTAAAAACAATATCTTCCATGTAGGGATAGGCCATGACGACCACCTGGTCATAAAGCTTTAAGCTTCCGGCATAAGACTGGGAGAACCACTCCTGGCTTTCCGGATCGGTCAGCACCGGGGCATAAAGCGTGCGCGCGAATTTCGCCAGCGGCCGGTATTTCCTGACGCTTTCCATCAAAGCGATCGAAAGGTCATCGAGCGCTTTCGTCCGCCGCTCCATCCATGCTTGTTTCTGTGTTGATGTAAGCTGGGAATAAGGAACATCATCAGCTCCCGCGATCTTCCGGTATTCACCCAGAGCCGACAGGTGAAAATCCTCCTGGTCATTAAGGTAACCATCGTCCAGAAAGGCCACGCCCGAGATCCGCGCGTTTTGAGCCATATCCTCATAAAGATCCTGCAGCAGGCGCCGCGACTCCGGCGCGAAAGGGCTGAGGCGCTGATAGCTCGCGTCCGAGACCCGCTCCCCCCGGGCATCCCGGAGGCGAACGCGTAACTCACGCGTCTTATCCTTGTCAGGCAAAACAATACTGAGCATTGGCATCCAGGCATAAACCTCGATACCGCGCACCGACAACTGGTTGACCACCCGGTTAAAAAGATCGGCCTTCATCGGCAGGATCCGGCTGGGAAAATAAACCGCCGCGACATTCCCTGTCCCGGCATCGTCAGAAAAAGCCTGCAGATAAACCGCAGACGGCTTCATCCGGTACAAGCGCTCAACAAGGGCATCAAGATTGCGCCCTTCCTGTTTCGGGTTTTTATCATAAACCATATCCAGATCGACCTGGACGATCCTTTGCTGAACGGTCGCGTCGAAATCTTTCTTCAAAGCGCTGATAAAATCCTGGATCGACGGATTCTGCACCAACAGCACCCTCGGCAAGGCCCCGGGCGCGTGAACATCCGCCAGCACATCTTCAAGGGAGAAGGCGATATCGATCCCGGCTTTGCGCGCTTCCTCCATCCCGATACCATTGCATTGACCATAGGGCCAAACCAGAGCTTTTACGTCCACGCCACCCTTTTCCTTGAGGAGCTTCCGGGAGGTAGTGATATCCCGGTTGATCCGCGCGCGGAACGTGCTTTCTGTTTCGTACGTGTTCGTCGCGGGATCAAACATGCGACTGGCCGCGGCCCATCCGGTATTCCCAAAGGGGTTATAGAGCACGGCGTGATGCAGGTCATCCGTATGGCTGGCCACGGTCACCAGGGGATCGGCGGCCACCTCCCGGAGCATCTGCCAGGACATCAATTTGGCCGGTAGCTTGTCCGGCGCCTTCTCCATCCAGGAAGTGACAACACCCAGCATGCTGGGATACCCATACTCGTTAAGGAGCGGCTCGACGAAAGAATAATATGTCTCGTAGGCGTCATCAAAAGTCAGCATAACAGGCTTCGCGGGTAAAGGCTTGACCCCGTCGCGGGCGGCCACAACGTCAGCGAGCCCGACAAAATGATAGCCGTGGGTCCGTAGATACTCGATCTGCCCGACAAACGACTCGCGGTCAACACCGTACTTGTCACGCTTCACTTCTTTAGGGATATCGTGATAACACAGGATCAAAAGACGCGGCCCGGCTTCAGTGGATGCCGCCATAGCCGGGGCAGCCGTCATCAAAAAATATATAGCCAGCAAAAATGTCAGAAGTGTTTTCATCATATTAGAATTTGTACCTGAGTTTGGCATCAACAGACCAACCATCGGTCATTGTTCCGTCGTAAGACTTCTGTGACACCGTCACGCCCCACAAAAACATGAGCCGGTCCGAAAGCACATGCTCATCTTCATAACGGCCATACCAGCCATTATCCCAACCATAGCCCTTCTGCCATTGCCGACCTAATCCAAGAAAAAGACGATCGGTCCAGGAGCGCTCATAACGACGTGACCAAACGTGCTCCAGCATCGGGACCGCGTAAACGGAATAAAACTCTTCCGGGCTGAAATAGATCGTACCCAAACGGCTATTGATCTCGCGATAGCCGTCAATGGCCAGGCGGGTCTTCCAGAAAGCTGAGGTCGTCAGCGCCCGATCCAAGCGCAGGCCCTGGGTATCCTGTTTGTTCCCGTCATTGTACCCCCTGAAACGGGCATAACCTTCCGCCGTAAAAACCTCACTGGAACGATAACGGAGGGAAAAAGTCCTCTCATCAGCGTCCACCCCCTGCGCCACGGCCTTCGGCGGAAGGTCGGCGGCAAAAGAATCATAAGCACCTGTCAGCCGCCAATGATCATCGGGCGTCCAGGACAAGCTTTCAAAATGGCCGGGATCCCGCCCGCTCTCATTGATGGAAGCCCCCAGCGTTGTCCACCAGTCACGGCCAAGGCGCCAATCAGTTCCCAAAAGATACCGACGGGACAAACCCGAAACGCCATCTGCCCGGCTGCGATGCCAGAGGTAGGACGCGAAAATGCTACGCCACGGCAGGATCGGCTGATCGATACGCACCGAGCCTTCCAGGTCATGCGCGCCAGGGCGATCAAGCCCGCAGCTCACCATGATCGTGAGCGTCCTCATATCTTCAAGTTTAAAATGGCGGGCCAGGCGGCTGACATTTAAATTTTTGGGATTGGCAGCCATCAATTCACGCGCCATGCCCCGCGCCATTTCACCCTGATCATTCTCATCCCAGGCGTAAGTCAGGGCGATACGGTTCTTCAGATCAACAGGATCCATCGTGCCGCTGATCCTTAATTCTTCCAGCGCCAGCCGCGGCCATCCCCGCCATAGATAGGCCTGACCTAGTGCCGTGCGTAAATTCGTGTTAAAGGGTGCCCGGGCTAGCAAAGCATCAAAACGACGGGCACCTTCCAGCAACCGGTCCTGATACAGCATCGACCATGCCCCGTTAGCAACGACCTCTTCCTTGACCCCGTTGTCCCTCAGCAAACCACGCAAAACGATCTGATCAGGCGCTTCTTTTTCCAATCGGGCCAGCAGAGGCTCAGCTTCGCTGTAACGGCCAAGCTCAACAAGAGTATAATAGATCGAAATGCTGGTCGTAAGCCCCGGATCCCAGGAGTGTGCCAGAGCATCCTGATACATTGTTAATGCTGTTTCGGGAGAACGAAGATAGAGGTAGGCGTCCGCGACCTGCGTCTGCGTCCATAAGGGGATCAACGAGTTGTTGGCCTTTAGCTGAAGGTACAAGGCAATGACTTCCGTCATTTGCTCCTGCTGGCGCAACACAGCGATACGATCATATACCGCCCTAAGCGATGAAGACGGCTCTGAGGCTTCACGGGCAAGAAGTTTGTCCGCCTGCGCCGGCTCATTCCAGCGGATGCGGGCCATCGCTTCATCACCCTCAAGATTCTTCAGGATCGCCGGGTCGATCGCCACCTGACCAGAGAGGATGAGGTCCCGCGCCAGGCTGGTCGCCCCCAACTCCATTAGTGATCGGTATTTTAAATTGATCACCGCCTGCCTTCCGGCAAATAGCGGAGGCATATCCGAATAAAGGCGATGGGCCTCGAAATAGTCGCCGCTTTTCTCTAGGCTTTCTCCCTCAGCAACAAGGTCTTCAAAACTTTTCGTGATCCGGTTGAGCGTCTGACTGTCACGCTCGGAAAGGACGTCCCCGGACGATGACGAAGCCGTACTCATCAAAAAAAAGATAACAAACCATATCCACTTCTTATCATTAAGCTTCATGCATCAGCACCTAGTAAAGCCCATAAAAAACTTTAATAAGTAGTATAAACCATAAAATCTACTTTTACCACTTCCACGACAAAAAGAAAAAAGCCCGGAAAGGATCTTCCGGGCTTTTAAACCAAGCGGCTAAAAAGAATTAGCGGCTGCTGTCTTTACGCTTTGAAAAACATTCCTTACAGTAAACCGGACGGTCTCCCGAGGGCTTGAAAGGAACTTCTGTTTCTTTGCTGCAATCCGAACACGTCACCTTATGCATCTCCCTAGGACGTCCATCGTATTTACCACCACCGCTTTGAAAACCCATATTACCTCCATTAATTAAATTGTTGATCTGGCTATATCTTACTTCCTAACCCGCGGGACGACAAGACATTTAATTTATTCCAAAACTTCCGCTTCCTTGAGCGCGTAATGGTCGGTTGCCAGCATGAGATACATGGCAGGCACCACGAACAACGTAAAAGCAGTCCCGATGGCAATACCACTGGAGATGACCAGGCCCATGTTAAAACGCCCCGCCGCACCCGCGCCCGAAGCCAGGACCAGCGGCATAACGCCGAAAACCATGGCCGCTGTGGTCATCAGGATGGGGCGCAATCTGATGCCAGCCGCGGTTTCGATCGCTTCCCGCTTGGACTTGCCCTCCCGCTGCAGATCATTAGCAAACTGCACGATCAAAATGCCGTGCTTACTGATAAGGCCAATGAGTGTCACCAGGCCTACCTGAGTAAAAATGTTCAAGCTCGCCCCGCCGATGCCCAAAGCAATGAAGATCAGCGCGCCGCAGATCGACATGGGAACGCTCACCAGAATGATGAGCGGATCACGGAAACTTTCAAACTGTGCGGCCAGCGCCAAAAAAATAATAAGAAGGGCGAAAAAGAACGTAATGACCAAAGCGCTGCTTTCCTTAACGAACTGCCGTGACTGCCCGGCATGATCAAAACTATACCCCTGCGGCAAAACCTCTTTGCCAATCTCTTTTAGCTTGGCCAGCGCCTGCCCCAGCGGAACGCCAGGCATCTGCACCCCCGAGATGGTTGCGGAATTAAGCTGCTGAAAATGGTTCAGGGACTGCGGCACCACGCTGGTCTTAAGCGTCGCGATCGTTGCTATCGGCACGGACGCTCCGCTCGCGGTCGTAATGTAATAATTTTTAAGCTGGTCCGCGTTAAGGCGCTCCCGCCGCATGACCTGTGGAATGACCTTGTACGAACGCCCTGAAAGGCTGAAATAGTTCACATACCCACCGCCAAGCATGGATCCCAGCACGCCACCAACATCGCGCATGGAAAGCCCCATTTGCGCGGCCTTTTCCCGGTCGATCTGTATCTCGGTCTGGGGCTTGTCGATCTTCAAGTCCGTATCGATGAACATGAACATGCCACTAGCCATAGCCTTCTCAAGAAAAGCATTGGAAACTTCATTCAACCGGGTGGAGGAATCTGTCGTGCCGATAACAAACTGTACAGGAAGGCCCTCGCCGCCGCCGGGTAATGGCGGCGGAAGGAACGACACGCCGTTAACTCCCGCCAGGCCACCAAGCTTCATCTGCAAGCCTTGCTGGAACTGCGCGGCCGAACGCTTGCGCTCCTCCCAGGGTTTGAGCACAATACCTGCCAGCCCGGCATTAAGCCCGCCGAGTCCGTTGATCTGGAAGACATGTTCGGTCTCGGGATACTCTTTAAGGATATCGTAAACCTGTTTGGAATAAATGCCGGTCTGCTCCAAGGATGCCGTCGGCGCGCCATTGTAAATAGACAAAACAAAACCCTGGTCTTCCTGCGGGGCCAGCTCACTGCGCGAACTTGTATACAGGAAACAGGCGCTGCTTATAACAATGAGCGCGAAAACCGCGATCACGGGAAGGGCATTGAGCGCGCCATGCAACAACCTTCCGTAGGTCCCGCGCAAACGCTCAAACTGCCGGTCAATAATATCCGTAAACGTCTTGCGGCCGCTAACATCGTGCTGGCGCAACATTTTCGAACACATCATCGGAGAAAGCGTCAGGGCCACGACCGCCGAAACCGCCACCGCTCCCACCAACGTGAACGCGAATTCAGTGAATAGGGCGCCAGTGAGTCCCCCCATGAAACCGATAGGAACATAGACCGCCACCAGCACAATGGTCATCGCGATGATCGGGTTCGCCAATTCACGAGCCCCTCGCAGTGAAGCCTCCAAAGGAGTGACCCCCTCCTCAATATGCCGGTGGATATTCTCAACCACGATGATCGCGTCATCAACCACAAGGCCGATCGCCAGGACCAAGGCCAGCAATGTAAGCAAATTAATCGTATAACCGAAAATGAGCATCATGAAAAGCGCGCCGACCAGCGAAAGCGGCATGGCCACAGCGGGGATCACCACCGAACGGAGCGATCCCAGGAAAAGGAAAATGACCAGCGTCACGATCAAAAGCGATTCGAACAGCGTCTTGATCACTTCATGGATCGAACTATTGATATACTTGGTCGCATCATAAATAATTCGGCCTTCCAACCCCTCGGGCAGCTGAGATTCGATCTCGGGGAAAGCCTTGCGCACGCCAGCGATCACCGTCAGCAGATTCGCGCTGGGCGCCACCTTAATACCGATGAACACCGCGTTCTCACCGTCGAAAGCCACCGCGGAATCGTAATCCTCGCTCCCCAGCGTCACATTCGCCACGTCCCCCAAGCGCACCTGCGCCCCGCCTTGCGACTTGATAATAAGGTCCCGGAACTGTTCAACCGAATGAAGCCCCGTGGCCGCGGTCAGATCCGCGGTTACCATCATCCCCCGGGTACGGCCGACCGCCGCGATGAAATCATTCGCCGCCAGGGCGCTGCTGACATCGACCGCCGTAATACCGCGCGCGGCCATCTTCTGCGGGTCCAGCCAGGCCCGAAGCGCGAACTGACGACCGCCGAGGATCTCCGCGGTCTGGACACCTTCGATCGTTTGCAATTTGGGTTGAACGACCCGGATAAGATAGTCGGTGATCTTGTTCGTTTCCAGAACATTGCTATAAAAACCCATGTACATCGAGTCCGTAGATTCACCGACCGCCACCGTGATCGAGGGCTGCTGGGCTTCCTTGGGCAGTTGATTAAGGGCTGCGTTGACCTTGGTGTTGATCTCGGTGAGAGCCTTATTGGCGTCATAATTCAGGCGCAAATTAGCCTTGATCACACTGACATTCGACGTGCTGGAAGATGTGAGGTAATCGATACCGTTAGCCTGAGCAACGGAATTCTCCAGCGGTGTCGTAATAAAACCGGCAACGACCGCGGGATCAGCGCCGGTATAAACCGTTGTGACCGTTACAACCGCATTCTGGGTCTCGGGATATTCCCGCACGCCGAGGAGGTTCACCGCCCGCAGGCCCAGCACAAAAATAAACAGGCTGACGACGGTCGCCAACACCGGGCGCTTCACAAAGATATCAGTAAAGCTCATGCGGCTGTTTTCCATATAGCTATTGATCTACCGGTTCGGGAGCCGGGTCGTTGCCCGGCTGCACCTTGTCATTGATAATGACCACGCTGCCATTCTTAAGTTTGTGCTGGCCGCTCGAAACAACAATATTGCCTTCTTTGATACCCTTAACAACGCTTATCTGATCACCCCGCATTTCGCCGACCGTAATGAACGTCTGCTTAGCTTTCATGATAGGGGCGCCATTCACGTCATTTTCAGAGGCTTCCACAACAAAGACCGTTTCACCATAGGGATTGAAGTTCACGGCCGTCTGCGGGAGCGTCAAATATGGTTTGGCAACGCCCACTTCAACCTCAACGGAGGCGAACATGCCCGGCAAAAGCTCATGCTTTGTGTTAAGCAGCGTGGCTTCAACCTGAACATTACGCGTATCCGGCTCGATCTTGGTATTGATGGCCGTGATCTTGCCGGGGAATGACCGCCCGGGGAATGTATCCGTCGAAATTTTTACTTCCTGGCCAATCGCCAGACGGGAAAGCTCCTGCTGCGGCAGGAAGAAATCGGCATACACCGTATCGAGCAACTGCAGCGTGACGATCTTCTCACCCGGGTTAAGATACTGCCCGGGATTGACCGCGCCGATCCCCAGCTTCCCGCTGAAGGGCGCCCTGATCTTTTTCTTGACCACCACCGCGCTTTGCTGGTCGCGCTGCGCCCTGCGACTCTTAAGCTCAGCTCCGTCAGCATCCACGACCGCCTGGCTCACCGCCTGTATCTCCAACTGCTTCTTATCCCGATCATAAACCGTCTGTGCCAGTTCAGCCGCCGCTTCCAGGGCCTGCAACTGGGCAATATCCGCGTCAGCGTTGAGTTCAACCAGGGGCTGGCCCTGTTTAACATCATCACCGGACTTAAAATGCACCGCCTCAACGATCCCCGGGATCTCGCTTGCCACATCCACCCCCTGCACCGCGCGCAAACTTCCCGCGGACTTGATCCTGGGCTGCCAAAGATCGGTCCCGGCTTTGACCGTTGCCACCACGACCGGCGGCGCCTTCATGGTGGCAAAATGCTGCTTCATCATGGCGTTTCCAAAAGCCAGGTATCCAAAAATACCGCCGAAAACAAAACCGGCGATCAACAGCATCAATAACATTTTCTTTATCATATGGTTACTCCTTGGAAATGTCTTTAGGACTCCACCAACCGCCACCCAAAGCTTGAAATAATGCCGCCGTATCCGAAAGGCGCGCCGCCCGGGCCTGGACCAAGGCGATCCTAGCCTGCTGATACTGCCGCTCGGCATCGAGAAGCAGAGCATAATTAACCGACCCTGCGGCCAGCTGTTTCTGGGCCATGTCCAAAGAAGCGGCCGCCGCGGCTTCGGCGTCAGCCTGAACTTTAAGCGCGCGCGCATCCGTCTCGAGCGCCCGCAACGCGTCAGCTACATTCGCGTATGCCACCAGGACCACCTGACGGAACTGGGCACTGGCCGCGTCAAATGCCGCCAAAGAAGCCCGGCGCTGGGCGCGCAACCTGCCACCATTAAATATCGGCTGAACGATACCTGCTCCGATATTCCACACCGTACTATTAGCATTGAAAAGATCCGGCATTCTCCCGGCCTCCAGGCCATAACTACCGCTCAACGTGATCTGCGGATAAAGATTGGCTGTCGCCACCCCCACCCTGGCACTGGCCGCCTTAAGCAGCGCTTCCGCGGCACGGATATCCGGCCGTTGACGCACCAGATCAGAAGGCAGGGTAACTGGCAGATCCTCCGGCAACCTTAGCGCCGCGAGGCTGAAGCTTTTCACCCCGGCCTCATCCGCTGGAAACTTGCCCGTCAGCACCATAAGCTGGTGACGAACCTGCGACAGCTCCTTCTCAACAGGCGGTATAGCCGCGCGCGTCTGCTCGAGCTGGGCGCGCTGTGCCAAGACCTCGGGACGCGCCACGCCGCCCAAAACCATCTGCTTATCGAGCATGCTCAAACGTTTTTCCTGGGACGCGACAATATCATTAAACGCCGCCAACTGTTCCCTTAAAGAAGCCTCCCGAATAACAGTCGTGACAATGTTAGCCGTAAGGGCAAGATAAGCCGCCTCACACTGCTCCTGCTGATAGTCAACCAGGGCTCTGAGGCCATCGAGCTCCCGTCTCCCTTTGCCAAAGATATCAAAAGTATAGGCCACATCGACCGAAGCATGATGCAAACCAAAAACACTTCCCTCGTTACCGGTGGACGAACTCTTCATGCGCGATGAAGACAGGCCGGCGGAAACATCCGGAAAATATTCACTGCCTGAGCGCGCGTTATAATTCTCCTGGGCCTCGCGTAGCGTGGCCTGTGCCGCCGCCAAATTCGGATTCTGAGAGAGCGCATCGCGAATGATACGGTCGAGCTCATCCGACTTAAAAAGCGTCCACCACTGCGCAGAGATATTTTTCTCCAAGTTTAATTTCTGTGCCACGCCGCCAGATGCATCTGTCGCCACCGTCTTCCCGGAAAGCGGCCCCGTTGCGCAGCCGCAGAGAACCAGCAAGCTCAAAAAATTGCAGATCATGACCGATCTGACCCTTGCGCTCATTTCTTTCCCGCCTCCAATTCCTCGATCATCCGGATCATCGTGTCCCGCACCTTTTTTTTCTGTGCCGGGCTATAAGGTGAAAACCCCAATAACTCTGACAACATTAATCCGTCTGCGGCCAATGAAATGATAGCCGCACGCTCAAAGTCCAGGCCGGAATCCGTCATTTCCTTTAAATGCTCACGATGCACGTCTTTAAGGCATTTAAGCAATTCAGGGTCATTGGCCGCCACCACCAAAATGGAAAGCCCCATGCGGTCGCGTTTTTCATTCGGACCCAGGGCTGTCAGAATGCCGGCCTTAAGCATCCGCCCCGGCCCAGGCTTTATCTTTTCAAGCAAGGCTGTCCGATCGGTATAGAACTGCATGACCAACCGCCCGATCATGGCTTGTAAAAGGCTTTTCTTGGTGGGAAAATGATACATCAGGCCGCCCTTGCTGACCCCGGCTTTCCGGGCCACCATGTCGAGAGACATATGGGCGGCGCCCTTTTCAAGGACAACCCCTTCAGCGGCATCAATGATATGGTCTTTAGAACTTTGACGTGGCATCACATGAAAGTATACCGACTGGTCGGTATATTGTCAAGCCCAGGACCATAACAATGCCTCAGGCCCGTCTCCCACAGTAAAAAAAAACACAAGCCCTGGCAATGTCGAACCGGACACTGCGGCGCTCCATCCCGCCAACCGAGCGCGCCCTTACCATAATGCCTTTTTCTGTGAGGATCGACTCCACAGCCGCCAGATTGTTGCTTGCCGTCGTATCCTCTGGACGCTTGAGGACATTCCCCGCGCCGACCAGGCAAGCCTCAAGCTCCTGGGGCAGAGAACCAGATAATGCCATTAAACCCAATACAGCGTCAACAGCATCCAGGCAATATCTGAGTTTTAAAGGATTATCATCTTTGAGGGAACGGCCGGGAAGCATGATATGAGCCTGGCCGCCCACCTGCTCCCTAGGAGAGTATAAAGAAACAACAACACATGAGCCGATAGCAGAAGACCGCAGGATATCGCCCCGCGCTCCGACCGCGACTTCCCCTGTTTGTACGTCCTTAAGAGACCCCGCCATAGGGCTCTGGCCTCCCAAGCTCTTTACAAAGCCTGTTGACATCCTTCTTCAGCTCAATGACCCGGAGCTCCCGATCGACCATAAGCCGGTTCATCTTCTCAAAGCTATCCATCTTTTCCTGTAACTCCCGGGTCCTCTCCTGAACTTTCACCTCGAGCAGCGCTTTGGCCTGCTCCAGTTCACGCGTGCGCTCACTGACCTTCTGTTCCAGGTCGACCTTAGCCGCTTTCAGCTCCTGCTCACTGGCCATCAATTGCTGATTGGCCGCCTTCAGCTGCTGCTCACCAGCGGTTAATTGCTGATTCACCGCCCGTAATTGCTGCTCATTCGCCATTAACTGCAAATTAAGCGCCTTTAATTGTTGCTCGCTGGCCGTCAACTGCTGATTAAGCGCGCGCAATTCATCGGCCTTCTGTTTCTCTGCCTCGATCAGCGCGTCAGCCATAATGTATTCTTTTTCCTTTTTCATCAGCCATTTAAGATTCCTGGCCATATCATTGAAAGCCCTGGCAAGGTCCCCGACCTCGTCTTTCGCCTTGATATCAATGTTCTGGTCCCAATGCCCGCTGCCCACCTCAAGCGCGCCGCGCTGCAGCCTGATGATCGGCCTGGTAACAACCCGAGCAAGAATAAATGCGACCCCCAACAGCACAAGAACTATGATGACAATAAAAAGCACAGCGGTTGTCTGCAATTTCTTTATCGGTGCAAACGCTTCTTCAACATCAACCTTACCGACCAAACCCCAATTCAACGCCGGGATCGAGCGCCAAACGGACAATACTTTCTTTCCCCGATAATCAAACGTAATAGCTGACCCCGACTCCCCAAGGGCGGCCTTTTGCGCGGGGATCGCCACATTGGATCCTACGTCGACCGTCTTTTTCAAGATAGCTAGCGGATCTTCCTTAAGAGGGCTCAAAAACACGATCTTCTTCCCGGGGACTTGTTTAGCCAAAAGAAATTCAAGAGACCCCTTATAACTAATAGCCTGCCGGATGATCCCATAGATCGGGCTCATGGACGATTCCGCGTGAACATAACCAACCGGTGCTCCAGTACTGCCAGCGATCGGGCCGACAATATGATAAACAAATGCACCCGCTTCATGAATGGACCGGTATGGCCCGCTGACAGAAAAACCTGCTTTCAATTTGTGGGTATATTCAGCTTGATGGGCCTCAGGAAGATTCAGCTCGTCCTTATGCCCGGGATTGGAAACATAAACCACTTCCCCGGCCGAATTGATCAGCATGATATCAACAAAATCAAAGGCTTGTTGCATGACGGAAAGATACGCGTCAACAACCTGCTTCGCGCCGAGATAGGAAGGATTTGACGTGTCATTCCTAAATTGATCGAGAACTGGGAAATACCTTCTGATCACCTCACTGCTCTGCAAAAAAGAAAGGTCTTTCGTCTGCTCCTGAAAAAGATCCGTAACCATTTTCACTTTAAATTCAGCGCCGATCTCGAGTCTACGGAATAGCTGAACTTCAAGCGCTTTTTCAGCGTTGCTCAAAATAAAATATCCGATCAACAATGTCGGGATCAACGCCACTGCTAAAAGAATGACCGTAACCTTGCCTCTGATCTTCATAACACTCCAAATACCATCATTAATGACCGTTCAATTCCGGAATAGGCAGCTTATTAACATCCACCGCGCCTTGCTTCATTTCATAAAACCACTTCCATATGAAGTATACGACAGGATAGACCAGAAGCTCAAGCAAAAAGCTGCTGAAAACACCACCGATCATAGGCGCCGCGATACGCTTCATCACATCCGCGCCGGCACCCGTAGACCACATGATCGGAACAAGGCCCATGAACATGGCCGCTACCGTCATTAATTTGGGACGGATACGCTTGACCGCGCCGTGAACGATCGCCTCTTCCAGGTCTTCCCTGGTGCGCATTTTCCCCTGGCGCACGGCATCATAATACGCCAGATCAAGGAACAAGAGCATGAAGACGCCTGTTTCCGCGTCGAGACCCATCAGGGCGATCATGCCGACCCATACCGCGATCGACATATTATACCCGAGCATCCAAAGGAACCAAATAGCGCCAACAAGTGAAAAAGGCACCGCCAGCATCACGATACCGGCCTTGACCGGCGAACGGGTATTCAAATAAAGCAACATAAAGATCAGGAAGAGTGTGATCGGGATCACCACGCGCAAGCGGTCACGGACTCGCAACATATTCTCGAACTGCCCGCTCCACTGCAACGAGTAACCGGTCGGGACTTTCAATTCCTTTTCGACAACCCGCTTGGCCTCTTCCACAAAACTGCCGACATCACGGCCGTCTATATCAACATACACATAACCTGCCAGCATCCCGTTCTCATCGCGGATCATGGCCGGGCCGGTCGTCAGATGAATATCCGCCAACTGCTCCAGCGGAACCTGGGCCCCCGAAACTGTTGGCACAAGAACCCGGCGAAGCTTTGGCAGGTCATCGCGCAGTTCACGGGCATACCGTACATTGACCGTATAACGCTCACGGCCTTCTACCGTGGTCGTTACAGGTTCACCGCCAATAGCGGTCATGATGATCTCTTCCACATCCTTGACCGAAAGCCCATAACGCGCGATCTGATCGCGCTTGACATCAAAATCAATAAAATAGCCACCCGTCACCCGCTCGGCGTAAACACTGCGGGCGCCTTTAACGTTCTTTACGATCCCTTCAACCTGAACGCCGATCTTCTCAATTTGTGCCAGGTCCGCGCCATACACTTTAATGCCGATCGGTGTGCGAATGCCAGTCGAAAGCATGTCGATCCTTGCTTTGATCGGCATGGTCCAGGCGTTTGACACGCCGGGAAACTGCATCTTTTTATCAAGCTCCGCGATGATCTTTTCCCAATTCATTCCCCTGCGCCACTGGCTCTCAGGCTTTAGGATGATCGTCGTTTCCATCATGGAGAAAGGCGCCGGGTCGGTCGATGTTTCCGCCCGCCCTGCCTTGCCGAAAACCCTCTCGACTTCGGGCACGGTTTTAATGACCTTATCCATCTGTTGAAGAAGTTTCCCGGCCTCGGTGACCGACAAACCCGGCAACGTGGTAGGCATATAAAGGATCGTGCCTTCATTTAAAGGAGGCATGAACTCCGACCCCAACCGCATAAAGACCGGTATGGTCGTCAGGACCAGGACCGCGGCAGCGATCAAGGTCTGCGTGCGGAACTTGAGGACAAAACGGCAGACCGGCTCATAAAACCTGAAAAGGACCTTGCTGACCGGATGCTTTTCTTCGGAATAATACTTACCGACCATGATCCCGTTTAAAAAACTTCCGATCCAGCGGGGATGAAAATTGATCGGATCAATGCGCGTGAAGAACATTCGCATCGCAGGATTAAGCGTCAGTGCCAACACGGCCGCGATGGCCATAGCGAAGTTCTTGCTAAAAGCCAACGGGCGGAACAAACGCCCTTCCTGGTCAAGAAGAGTGAATACCGGCAGGAACGCCACCGCGATCACTAAAAGGGAAAAGAACACCGAAGGCCCGACCTCTTTTAAAGCTTTTAAAAGAACATCGTGATAATCACCTTTACGGCCGCCGGCATCCCACAACTGCAATTTTTTGTACGCGTTCTCAACCTCAATGATCGCCCCGTCAACCAGGACACCGATCGAAATAGCGATCCCGGCCAGCGACATGATATTCGAGGTCAACTTCATCATGAACATCGGTATAAAACTAAGCAAGACCGCGACCGGTATCGTCACGATCGGAACGCTGGCTGACGGGAAATGCCAAAGGAAAAAGATAATGACCAGCGCCACAATGATCATTTCCTCGATCAGCTGATGCTTGAGGGTATCGATCGCGCGCAGGATCAGGTCGGCGCGGTCATACGTGGTCACGATCTCAACGCCGGGAGGCAAAGACCCTTTTACTTCCTTAAGCTTCTCCTTGACCCTTTGAATGACATTAAGCGCGTTCTCACCCGATCGCATCAGGACAATACCGCCGACTGTATCGCCTTCACCATCGAGGTCCGCGATGCCGCGCCGGATCTCAGGGCCGATCACGACCGAAGCCACATTCTTGACCAGGATCGGAGCGCCATTGGCGTCATTTCCCAGGACAATATCTTCTATATCTTTCGCCGATTTTATATATCCCCGCCCGCGCACCATATACTCCGTGCCGGCAAACTCGACCAGGCGGCCGCCGACATCATTGTTGCCGCTGCGGATCGCCTCCGTCACCTTCATCAGGGGGATGTTATAGGCCAGTAAAGCGTTAGGATTGACATTGACCTGGTACTGCTTCTGAAAACCGCCTACGGACGCCACTTCAGCCACGCCTTGAACGGACTGCAGCCAATAGCGAAGATACCAATCCTGGAATGATCGCAATTGCGCCAGGTCATTCTTGCCTGACTTGTCCACTAAAGCATACTGATAAACCCAGCCTACCGACGTCGCGTCCGGGCCTATTTCAGTCTTTACCCCCTCAGGTAAACGCGGCAATACCTTGTTTAAATATTCCAACGTCCGGCTGCGCGCCCAGTAAATATCCGTTCCATCCTTAAAAATAATGTAAACAAAGGAATACCCGAAATCAGAGAAGCCGCGGATCGCTTTTACATTGGGAGCCCCAAGCAAAGCGGTGACAATGGGGTAGGTGACCTGATCCTCGATAATGTCCGGCGAACGATCCCAACGGGAGTACACAATGACCTGGGTATCCGACAGGTCGGGAATAGCGTCCAGCGGGATATTCTGCATGCTGTAAACAGCACCCAGAACGGCCACTAACGTCAGGATGATGACGATGAATTTATTCTTCGCTGAGAATTCTATGATCCGTTCGATCACAGGGCACCTTTCAATTTGCTTTCCGCGTCGATCAGGAAATTGCCACTGGTGACGACTTCTTCACCTTCTTTAAGTCCGCCGGAAACCTCGTAAAATTCCCCGGCCTTTGGCCCCAGGGATACTTCTCGAGCTTCAAATCGATCATGACTGACAACATATACGATCTTGCGCGTGCCGGAGTCCATCACCGCTTCCTCCGGCACCGCCAGTTTCTCTCCCAGCGCGAGCAGGATCTTCGCGTTAACGAACATTTCCGGCTTAAGCATGCCGTCTTTATCTTCAACCTCGGCGCGCGCGCGGACAGAGCGGCTCTCGGCATTAAGCACTGGTGTTAAGGCTGTTACCCTCCCTTTGAACACCTTCCCCGGATAAGCCAGCGCATCAACCACGACTTTCTGTCCGGGCTTAACCAGGGACATTTCATATTCATAGATCGTAATATAGACCCAGGCCTTGCCGGAATTCACCGACGAATACAAGTTGTCCTGCGATTTCCCGCTCTGCTTAAGCGCTTCGATCTCCGGCTTACTCATCCCAGAAAGAAGAAGCTTCTTTTCTGCCGAAGCCAATAGCCCGGCAGACTGCTCACGAATAGAAACCAGCGAACTCTTTTCTGTGCCCGCTACGATCTTAAGCGCCTGAACGTATTCCTCCTGTGCCACATAAAGCTCAGGATCATAAGCGACTTTACCGACACTAGCTATCTCGACTGTCAACGGGCGCTTACCCACCTTCTCTTTTTTAACACCGATCAGCTGCTGTTTGCCGGAACTGATAAGCACGGCCTTCCCCGGTGCTTGAGCTGCCTCTTCGGCCGGCTCTTCACTCTTGACCAGGTCCATCCCGCAGATCGGGCAGGGGCCTTTACGATCAGAGGTGATCTGCGGATGCATCGGGCAATGATACAGACCTTTCGCCTTCTGTTCGGCTGCTTGCACTTCCGGGCAGAGAACGCTGCCGCGTACTGCCAGCAGAGCCCCTGAAACGGCGACCATCATCAAAATCAGGAAGATCCTCTTGCGCATAACATTACCTCAGCAAAGTCCTAACGATCGGCCGGCTTCTTCCAGCTGATAACAATACACCCCAGCAACGCCAGGCTCGAAACAACATTGATCCAGCCGGGAAAACAGCCGCAATGACAATGCAGCATCAACGCCGGGAAATTAAGCCCGAAATGTGCCCAGGCCCAGTTAAATAAAAAACCCATCAACAAAGACCCGGCCGCCAGGGACGCCATGAACAAAAGCATCGACTTGACGCCAAACTCGCGGGCAATGACCGAGAACGAAACCGTGTTCGTCGCGGGACCGGTGATCAGAAAAACAAAACCAGCACCGGGATTAAGCCCCTTCATCATCATCGCCGCCACCACAGGAATAGAGCCGCTCGAACACACATACATCGGAATACCGATCGCCATCATGACCAGCATGGAAAGCCATGCATTGCTAAAATATCGCTCCACAAAGGTCACCGGAACAAAATAAGAGATGGCGCCTCCGATCAAAACGCCCAGCAAGATCGAACGACCGGAATCTTTTAAAAGATCATAGAACCCGTACCTCAGCGCCAAAAGCACCTGAGCTGATAGCGAAGGCTTTGTCTGTACCGGCGCGGCTCCCCTGCAATGGGGACAAGGGGATCCCTTCTCATCTGGATCGGCCTGCTTACGCTCATCCTTGATCAAAAGCGCCGTTGAACCTACGATCATTGCCACCATGAAAGTCGCGAATACCCGGAACCCCGCGTAAAACCCTCCCAACAAGGCATACGTCGCCAGGATCGAATCGATCCCTGTCGTCGGTGTCGAGATCAGGAATGAAAAGATCGCCGCTTTTGACGCCCCCTGCTTTCTCAATCCCATCGCCGCGGGGATCACCCCGCAAGAGCATAAAGGAAGAGGAATGCCGAAAAGGGAAGCCTTAAGGATCGACATAAAATCGTGCGTCCCCAAATGACGCGCGACCAGATCATCTTTTAGAAAAACTTTAAGTACGCCAGCCATCAAAAACCCAAACAACAAAAATGGCGACATCGTATTGAACAACCCGACTGTTTCTAAGAGGAACCCGCGCAGCATATCCATCATCATTCCGCCTTATTGTCCCAGCTCGCCGCCGACCACTCGCTCAAGATCGGCCCGAGATACTTGCAGATCCGCCACTGATCCGAAATACTCCATTTGAAGGTCCCTCAACATCCGCATCGAATCAAGAAGCTCCAGAAAGCTCAATACCCCCGACTCATACGCGCGCCGGGCCGTCGTGACCGCTGACGTTGCCTGCGGCAGGATTCCAGTCTCATAGATCTCAACCAACCGGCGCGCCGCTTCGTATTTAGCAAAAGCGCTTCTGGCCTCAAAAACAGCCGCATTCTCCGCTGACCTATAGTCCGCTTGAGCTGCATCAAGATTAGCCCTTGTCTCTCTCACGCCTGACATTTGCTTGCCCCAAAACCAAAGCGGGATATTGACCCCGACCGACCCGGCCCACTCCCCCTGATCAAGACGGCTCAGTTTCCCATCCAGGACATCACGCTTGTACTTCAATGTGATATCCGGAACGAACGCCTGCTTGCTTATTGAATGATCCGCTTGCGCTTTTTCAAGCATCGCCCTGACCGAGCGTAACTCCGGGCGGTCTTTCTTCGCCAGGGCAACAATATCCTCTTCCTTAAGCATCAGGTCTTTCAAAGGCTCCGGGGTGGATATGTTGATCGCCTCATTATCTTCACGTCCCAGAAGTGAAAGCAACAGATCTCCCGCTATCCTGGCTTCCTTTTCAAAAAGGATCACCTGATTAGACAATTTTGAATACTCGACCTGCGCGCGCAAAACATCCTGCTGTCCGGCTTTATTCACGGCATATTTTTTATTGGTCACCTCAACAAACTGACTCATTAATCTCAACGTGTCCTTGAGATACTCGACTTTCTGACGGTTAAGATACACATTCGAATACGCTTCTTTAACGCCCTTAACAACCTCGCGTTCAACCGCCTTATATTCCTGCTCCAAGGAATCAGCTTCTTTCTGGGCGGATTTCTGTCGCATGAATATTTTGGTCGGGAAAGGGATCTCCTGCGCAATCGACGCCGACTTCATGGGCAAAACCTTACCCCCACCCATCCCGATCGCCGCGGGCGTGATCTTGTCATATTCATACTCCAGCATCGGGTCAGGGATATTGCGAAAAAGCGCGACACGGGCCTTAGCCGCATCAGAGCGATACTCAGCCGCCTTTAACCGGGGATTGTTCTTGATCGCTTCCTGGATCAATGACGAGAGAGAGGCCGGCGTGTCAGCCGCGAAAGCCTGACCTGTCAGGAAAAAGAATATGATGAGCCCTGCCATCAATCGTTTCATAACTACCCCTTCTTAAAACGCCCAATAAGGGCCAGGACCTCATCAACCTTCTTCTGACTTTCCAGCTCTGACTTGCCCTTGATCGCCCCAGCCACGCAATGCTCCAAATGGTTACGAAAGATCTCGTTCTCAACCCTTTTGATCGCGCCTGAGATCGACTGGATTTGGGTAAGGATATCAACACAATAACGCTCCTCCTCAATCATCTTCTGGACACCACGGATCTGTCCTTCGATCTTTTTGAGGAATACGACCTGTTCCCTATGGCTTGCCGCTGTTATTGCCATTATTCTCCTCCGGAAGTTTTAATGACTTCTTCCTCGGCGATTTTGCTGTATTTTTCGGGCTCGGCCGCAAATTTGGCAATGCAACCACCACAACAAAGATTGTACACCTTACCCTTATACTCGTATGTTACCGGAGCCATCCCGGAATCAGCCGACACCTTCTCGCCCGAAACAGGACAAAGTTTGTTACCCACATTCACAGCCTTCACCGCCATCTGCGCCTCATCAGCCTGTGCCATTACAGGACCGGCCGCCACCAAGAGCATCCCACTTAAGATCATAGCCGATAATTTCATAACCCCTCCTTCATAGTTAATAAACTTATTCACCTGGATAGAATATACCATACCCCCCCTCCGTATGTCAAGGGCTCAATGAAAAGGCCGCCCCTCAGCCTGGCGGCCAGATCAAAAAAAGCGCCGAATCAAGCAAATGCGTTTTCCATTTTCCGCAAGACAGCCTGCTCTTGGGGTGACGTCTTAAGCGCGACACCCAGGATACCTCCAGAAGCCTCTGCTACCTGCCTCGCCCGGCCGATCAGCGCCTTTTTAAATGCTTCCCTCTCCTGTTCATTCATGATCTCACAAACGCCATTGATATAATGGATCCATGCCTCAAGAAGCCTTGCCTCTGGCGGATGTGAAAGCCAGTGCTCCAGAAGTTCATAATCGACCGAGCCCTTAGCGATCCCGCTTTCATGAGCCCCACCTAGGACCGCACCCCTCTCTTTAGCATCAAGAGTTCCGTCAGCCCAGGCAACCTCGACCAGCGGCACGATCGCCATCGAAGCTAACACCTTGGGTGAAATATCAAGCTCTACCAGTTTATCCAGGACCTTAGCGTTCTTGATCCCGGAAACTTCCGCCAAAGACTCCCTGGTTTGCTTGACCTTCTCCAGCCGCCGCTGATGGGCAAGCAGTTCCGCGTCATGCTTCTTGAAAAATGCCTCTTCCAGTGTTAATGCTCTGTCATGTAATAGATCCGCCATAGATTGATCTCCTTTTGTTCTTACCTTACATTGGCTAAGAAATTATACTATCGAAATAAAAAAAAGCCACTCGTTCCAAGTGGCTTTTCACTACGCGAGAATTAACAGCCATCATTTAAGGACGCGAGATAAAAACGCCTCCATTTCTTCCCATGACTTCTTGTCTGCCTCACGATTGTACAAAGCCCCTTTGATCTCGCCTCTATTAGAAGGATTTGTGAACGCATGAACAGCCCCGGGATATTTGATCAACGTATAGTCTCTTCCGGCGGCTTTCATCTCCTGTTCAAAAGACGCTACTTCGGCTGGAGGAACAAAAGGGTCATCAGCGCCATGAAGCACCAGAACCTGCGTTTTAATATTCTTCGCGTTCTCAGGCGACGGATTGCTTAATCCCCCATGAAAACTGACGATCCCGTTCAATTCTGCCCCGCTGCGAGCTAACTCCAAGACAGCTGTCCCGCCAAAACAATACCCGATCGCGGCCGTCCGGGATGGGTCCACAAGAGCTTCCGCCTTAAGTAAAGACAAAGCCGCCAGGATCCTGGCTTGAAGGAGCTTACGGTCCCCCTTGTACTTTGATGCCAACGCGCCAGCCTCTTCTGTTGTCTTCGGGCGCACCCCTTTGCCATAAATATCCACCGCAAAAGCGACATACCCTAACCGCGCCAGCATATTGGCGCGCAGCTTAGCATAATCATTAAGCCCCATCCACTCATGAGCAACAAGGATCCCGGGGCGTTTTCCTGTAAACCGATCGTCATACGACAAATACCCTTCAAGGACAGTATCGCCCTGTTTATACTCCAAAGACCGGGTCTGCAATGCCGCCATCGACGGTGAAGCCAGCATCAAGCTGAGTAACACTAAAAATAATACCCTCATAAGCCACCTCTTTCTTAAGAAGTAGTCGCTTGATCTAATCGAATCTTACGTGAAGGGTAGATTCTGCTATAATCTAACCCATTATGCAAAACGAATTCTCACGAACAGAACTCCTTATTGGCAAAAAGTCTATGAATAAACTGCGCCATTCGACCGTAGCGGTCTTTGGCGTTGGCGGCGTTGGCAGTTACGCGGTAGAAGCCTTTGCCCGCTGCGGGATAGGAAAGATCATCTTGGTTGACGATGACCTGATCTGCATCACCAACATCAACCGTCAGATCCATGCCACCCGTAAAACAGTAGGCCGGCCCAAAGTGGAGGTAATGAAAGAGCGCATCCTGGAGATCAATCCCAAAGCGGACGTGGAAACATTCCAGAAATTCTATCTGCCGGACATCGGGGCAGAACTTATCAGAAGCGACTTCGATTATATTGTGGACGCGCTCGATACTGTGACCGCCAAGATCGACATGGTCATCCGGGCCAAACAGCTCGGCATCCCGATCATCAGCTGCATGGGGTCAGGAAAGAAACTAGACCCAACACAATTTGAAGTTGCCGATCTTTTCGATACAGCCGTCTGCCCCCTTTGCCGGGTCATGAGGATCGAATTGCGCAAACGAGGGATAGACCGTCTTAAAGTGGTTTATTCAAGAGAACCCTTGATGGCGTCTTTTGACGTGGAAGATGCGTCCTGCAGTCATTCTTGCGTCTGCCCCAAAGGCAGCAGTATCCGCAAATGTTCAGACCGGAGAGATATCCCCGGAACCATCTCTTTTATACCATCAGTAGCCGGCCTTATTGCCGCCTCGGCCGTCGTCAGGGACCTTCTGGCCGGACAATAAAGCACCACGAAAATAGTTAACTTGTTATCGTGGATTCAAACGCGATGATCTTCTCAACAACAAGATTTGAAAAGCCAACATATTCCCCGGCGTTAAGTTCATTCTTGGCCTCATCGATCTGCCCGGCATGGATCATGGCAACAACCCTCCCGGCACATACATGGAATTTTGCATGTACCTCTTTCAATGCCTGATATTCAGGAAATTGAGAAAACCGAGCCCCTTCATGATAAAGCCACTCACCCAGAGCGCATTTATCATCGGCCCCAACAATCGCAGGATCAAGCGTCTTGTCCGCATTAAGGGCGTACGCTCTAAGCTTGATCCGCCAATTCACATGCGCTTCCAGAGCTTCTTTAAATTCCATATCAAAACCTTTCTATTAGCATTCCATCGAACTGATCTTGCCCTGAAGGATCTGGATCAAAAGATCCGCTTCATCGGGATCGATCTCGCGCGTGGAATCAACAAAGCTCTCGATCCGTTCTTTCTGCCCCAGAAAGAACAGGATATCCCCCAAAACCCGCGTCGCATCAAGGACCTTGGCGCGTAACGTCGCGGCCGAAGAAAAATCGGTCTTGGAAGGATCCACCTTCTTGAGATCCTCGATCAAACGATTAAACTCAGCCAACCACTCCTGATAATTATTTTCAAGCGCGACATAATAATCAGCGTCCCCCACCAACCACAGGCGTAAATAATCCCGATCCTCCTTTGACAAGGGCGCTCTGGCACGCAATTTTTCGATCACCGCCGTGATCTGCGGCTTTGAAATGTCTTCAATATGCTCCCGCAATACATTCTCCAGATCCTGCAGCCCCATCGAAAGCTTCCAACTCTCCCCGGCTGAAGGCTTGGCAAGGAACTCCGCGTTATTCTCCAAGACCTTCTGGATCTGTGCTTTCAAATCGATCATTAACTGCTCCTTTGTTTCATCTTATGAGTAATGGGCGTTAGCCCTAATAACCTTACCATCAGGACCAAAATAAAAAACCTCCGCTGAAAAACGCCCCCGGACCCCTTTGTAATATAGGACCGCGCTATTGACCCCGGCCAGTACCGTGATCAACTCAAACTTCAACTCAGGCATCAACAAAAGCGCTTTCCCCCAATAAGCGCCGACAGCCGATTTGCCACGCAAGATCCCCGTCGGTTCATTGGTGAAATAGGGGATAACTGGAGAAGACATTTCAAAATCATCCGAATAATGCGACAGGATCCGTTCAAGATCATGCGCATTCCACGCTTCGATCCAATCAGCGGCAAAACGATTAATAAAGTCCCTATCCATGCCCCTCCCATCCACGCTTCAGATTATCCACCTAAAATCAGTTTTGTCGATAAAGAATCCATGCAAAACAAAAAGCCACCGGACATCAACCGGCGGCTTTTTGATCTTCTTACCGCAATAAAGACTCTTTATAAGTAGGTACAAAAGGGTATTTTGATCAATACCCCCAATGCCAGGGCAACACCAACAAGGGTATACCCGCTGTGCGAAGAAGCCGGCACTGTTTCTAATTGATACATCGTCCACAATAACGCCTCAGGAATAACAAAAACCGCCGTCTTAACAGCAGAACCGAGCAAGCGGACAGACAACTTATTTCTTAAGGATGTGGCATAAAAACTTACCATAAGACACCTCCCTTTTATTTTGCACCAACACAACAAGGTTAAAAGGGCGCCTTAACAAATAAAAAAGCGCCTCTCTATTCACCATCGAATAAGAAAGACGCCAATGTCTTGGAACTAGACCCCAAGCTGCTTCGCCCGAGGTTCTAAGTCTGTTTAAGACCTGGGGTTAGTATACCACCCGATCAGCCTTTGTCAACTTTCATGGCAAGAAAAGTCTTCAATAAAAAGTTTCACGATAATCCGGATTTTTTAGAAGACAAAAATCAAAAAGCTTGCGATATGTTTCTTCGGTCGAAGGGTCATATGTCAGAAAACGCACGCCGGTCTCGATAGCCTGAGGTTGACCAACCGGAGACGACCAGGCCACCATCCCGTCCATCGACAGCAAACCCTCTACCGGAAGATTAACCATGATCGTCACAATATCACCGCGCTCGAACAAACTGCCACTCAACATCCGGCATCCCCGATGGTGAATGTCAAGCAATTGCGCGCTCTTGTGAGGAACAAAAAAACTCTCCCGATCGCAATATCTTGCCTCACAAGAAACCGGAAGCCGTTCCCATTGACGTTTTTCTGTAAAGGTCATACGCTATCCCCCAACAGAATTATAAACGAGAGAAACTAAACTTACTAGAGAAATATACAAGGCCAATAAAAAACTGGCATCTATTTAAATTCACGGGAAAGGGCATCGATCTCGTTGATCTCTCCAGCAGAAAGAACAAACCGCAAAGCCTCGGCATTATCTTCAATATGCGCCGGTTTAGAAGCTCCCACGACCGTCACAACAGCCCCGCCATTAAATTGGATCAACCAACTGAGCGCCACCTGAGAAACAGTTCCACCATGTTCGCGCGCAATTCTCTTGAGTGCCTCGATCAAAGGCCGTGTCTTATTAAGTTTGGCATCAGTAAAGCCGTACATTTTTCGACGGGCCCAACTAAGGCGCTTCATCGAAGACGGATCTTCATGGAAACGGCCTGTCAGCATTCCCTGGTCAAGGGGCGACCAGGCAATGATCGAAGTGCCGGACGCCCTGGCGGACTCAAGAATGCCGTTAGTTTCGATCGATCGATCAAAAAGGTTATATTTCACCTGATTGACCGCTAAGGACAGCCCCCTGGCTTGAAGCGCCTTATGCGCGCGCCGCATAAAATCCGCGTTAAAATTACTGACCCCGATGGAACGGACCTTCCCCTGTTCAACCAGGTCCGACATCGCGTCCATTTGCGCCTTTACCGACGAAAGCGAAAGGGGCTGATGCACCAAATAAAGGTCAATGCCAAATCCGTCAAGGGCCCTCAATCGTTCATCGATCGTCTGGCGGATCGAATCGGCCGTCCTGAGCAATGGCCACCACTTGGTAACGATCACCACGTCGCCATTCTTAACATGACACTTTTTAAGGGCGGACGCTAGTAGCCTTTCAGAACGTCCATTGCCATAACATTCAGCGGTATCAAACCAATTAACGCCGGCATCAAGAGCCTTTTTTACGATCTGGTAAACCGTTTCATCAGCCATATCCGGCCAATACCAGCCCGAGATCCCCCGATGACCGCCGGCAAACTGCCAGGTTCCCAGTCCTATCGGCGCCACGCGAATACCCGTTGCACCTAAAAAATACTCTTTGGAAGATTTCATTCTGAAGACCGGAGATGATCCTTGTTCATACGGGCAATAACAGAAACACTGATCTTCTTGGGACAGGCGGCCTGGCATTCATATTCATTCGAGCAACTGCCAAAACCTTCTTTATCCATCTGTTTGACCATCCGGTGGACGCGGGCATCTTTTTCAACTTCGCCTTGAGGCAGGACATTTAAATGAGTCAACTTGGCACCCACAAAAAGCATGGCCGCTCCGTTTGGACAGGCGGCTACGCAAGCGCCACAGCCAATACACTGGGCGGCATCCATGGCCGTCTCTGCTTTATGTTTCGAGACCAAGAGTGTCTGGGCATCCGGCGCGCAACCGGTCTTGACCGACACAAAACCGCCAGCCTGCAAAACGCGATCGAAGGCCGAACGGTCAACAATAAGGTCCTTAACAACAGGGAACGCGCGGGCCCGCAGGGGTTCAATGACCAAAGTCTCCCCGTCCTTGAAATATCGCATATGCAACTGGCACAACGTCGTCGCGCGCTGCGGGCCATGCGGCTGGCCGTTCACCACGGCCCCGCACATACCGCAGATCCCTTCACGGCAATCATGATCGAACGCAATAGGCTCCTGCCCTTCCTTGGTCAACTTTTCATTAACGACGTCGATCATTTCCAGGAAGGACATTTCCGTATCAATGGCATCGGCTTTGTATAACTCGAAACGTCCTTTAGCGTGACGGTTCTTTTGACGCCAGATCTTGAGGGTTAAATTGATCTTTTTGCTCATGTGTAGTTTCTTTGGGCTAAAGGAACTTCTTCAAAATTTAAAGGTTCTTTATGCAACACCGGCGCGGTTCCGGCACCCTTGTACTCCCAGGCCGCCACAAAGGAAAAAATATCGTCCCGGCGCAAGGCTTCTCCGCCTTCTGTCTGGTACTCCTCACGAAAATGCCCGCCGCAAGACTCTTCACGTGTCAGCGCGTCTTTAACCAGCAGCTCGGCAAATTCCAGGAAATCCGCGACGCGCCCGGCACGTTCCAAAGACTGATTAAGATCTTCCCCTGACCCGACGACACAAAGGTCTTTCCAGAACTCCTCGCGGATCCGCGGGATCTCGGCCAGGGCTTCTTCCAATCCCTTTTTATTACGCGCCATACCGCATTTTTCCCACAAAAGATGGCCAAGGCGCCGATGGAACTCGTTCACCGTCTGCTTGCCTTTAATGGCTAATAGCTTATCAATACGCTGCCGGGCATCGCTAACCCCCTGCTTAAAAGCCTCGTGTCCGGCAATATCCACGGGAGACTTCTTCAAGCGTGCCAGGTAATCGCCGATCGTGTACGGCAGAATAAAATATCCATCCGCCAAACCCTGCATCAAAGCACTTGCCCCTAACCGATTAGCGCCATGGTCAGAGAAATTAGCCTCGCCAATGACAAAAAGTCCCGGCAAGTTGCTCATCAAATTATAATCCACCCACAAACCGCCCATGGTGTAGTGAATGGCCGGATAGATCATCATAGGTGTCGTGGTCGGATCTTCGCCAGTGATCCTTTCGTACATTTCCAGTAAATTGCCGTAGCGTTCCTGGATCACAGCCTTGCCTACACGTTTGATCGCGTCGGTAAAATCAAGATAGACCGCTTTACCGGATGAGGAAACTCCACGGCCGCCGTCGCATTGCTCCTTAGCATTGCGCGAGGCAATATCCCGAGGGACAAGATTCCCGAAAGCCGGATATTTCCGTTCCAGAAAATAATCCCGCTCAGCTTCAGGGATCTCGCGAGCCGGACGGGTATCGCCAGCTTTCTTGGGGACCCACACCCGGCCGTCATTACGCAGGCTCTCGCTCATCAACGTCAATTTAGACTGATAATCACCGTGAACCGGGATACAAGTAGGATGGATCTGCGTGTAACAAGGATTGGCCATGAAGGCGCCCTTCTTATGAGCGCGCCAGATCGCCGTGGCATTACAAGCCTTGGCGTTGGTCGACAAATAAAAGATATTGCCGTACCCGCCGGTAGCTAAAACGACCGCATCCCCCACGTAAGAGGTGATCTCACCTGTGATCAAGTCCCGCACAATGATACCGCGCGCGACGCCGTCGATCACAACCAGATCCTGCATTTCGGAGCGCGTATGCAGTTTAATAGCCCCCTTACCAACCTCTTTCATCAAAGCTTGGTACGCACCAAGCAAAAGCTGCTGCCCGGTCTGCCCGCGTGCGTAGAAAGTCCGCGAAACCTGAGCCCCGCCGAAAGAACGGTTATCCAGATAACCGGCATAATCCCGGGCGAACGGAACGCCCTGAGCGACACACTGGTCAATAATATGATTGCTGACTTCCGCCAGGCGATGAACATTGGCTTCACGCGAACGGAAATCGCCGCCCTTGATCGTGTCGTGGAATAAACGGTGGACGCTATCCCCGTCATTGGGATAATTCTTGGCCGCGTTAATACCTCCTTGCGCCGCGATAGAATGCGCGCGGCGAGGAGAATCCTGAATACAAAAAACTTCCACCTGATAACCAAGCTCCGCCAGACTGGCAGCCGCTGACGCCCCGGCCAGGCCGGTCCCGACCACAAGAACCTTCAGCGAGCGTTTATTGCCTGGATTAACCAGTTTGATGGACGCTTTGTGGTGCGTCCATTTATCCTTTAACGCGCCTGATGGGATATTAGGATTTAACATATAGTAAGATAAATAAGGGTATCGAGCTGTACGCCAGGGCGACAAGCCCTCCTATCCACACACTTAAAACCCTGATCCTGGGAGACCAAACAGGATTTTCAAACCCAAACGTTTGGATCAGGCTCTGCACGCCGTGAGCCAGGTGGAACCCTAAGAAGGAAACCGCGATGATATACGCCGCACTGTGGCGAATGTCTTTAAAAGCATTATAAACCGCGCCATAAAGCCCGCGATCGATGCCATTGATCAATGAACGCGCTCCAAAATGACTGACAAACGCAAAATCAAAAAGATGAAAGATCACAAAACCCAGGATGTAGGTGCCGGTAAACGGGATCAACCGGGATGCCCATGACCTCTCCCCCACAGGACGATCCACCGCGTAACGCCGGAAGCCCCGAGCCTGGATATTCTCGATCAGAAGCGATATCGTAAGCGACATGTGCAACAGAAAGATCAAAAAAAGGCCCGCCTCGACAACATTCAAAACCGGGCGAAGACTGTTCAGGTGATGGGCATACCCATTATATGCTTCAGATCCGCCATAAATAAAAAAGTTCCCGGTCAAATGGCCGAGAACGAAAAGGACTAAAAACAAGCCGGTGGCGGCAACGATCTGTTTTTTGGTAATGGAAGCAAGAACAAGCATAGATTCGATTATAACCCGTCCTGCTTTACAGGGTCAACCGATATTACTCATTTCGTATTGAGGGCGTCCGCATTAATGTGTCAAGATCCCGGCAATTTCCGCGGGCGTCATAGCGCTAAAAACGCGATCTTTGCGCTCAACACTCTTAACGGACATCAATATCTTCCCCAATAGCCCCAGATAAGTCGGCTGATCATTGGGTGTCCCGCCTATGAGCATCACGATCCTGACCGGTTGTAGAGCGTCAGCATCGATTGGACATGTTGGGGAAAAATTGAGTTTGCAGATT
>JBAXRK010000013.1:0-57998 GCA_037131245.1 Candidatus Omnitrophota bacterium | reverse complement strand
AATCTGCAAACTCAATTTTTCCCCAACATGTCCAATCGATGCTGACGCTCTACAAAAGGTTGCGTATATGTTGGCTCTGTTTATTATTTTCTACAGCGCACCGCTTTTGCTCGGGCTAGGCTGGTCTTTCTTTAAGCATAAGGTGGGGCAGGAGTGGTTAGCTTCGTTGAGGATCATTTACTATACAGCTGCTTTGTTGATCATGCTTGTGTTCGGCGGAGTTACCTATGACTTTATTTACTTCCAATTTTAAGGCACTTTCTATCGCGGGCGCGGTCATTATTTCAGTCGGCCTTCTGCTGGCCACAGAGGCCTGGTTCGTCCAATATAATCAAAACCCCTATCAGATCCGCGATCAGATCAACGCAGAGAAGCCGGATATTATTATGCTGGGCAATTCCATGCTTGGTGCCAACGTTGACCAGGCACTTTTTGATCGGACGCTCACGAGATTCACCAAAAGACCCATTCATTCCACATTTATTTCTTATAGTGGCAAAGGAGGGGACCTCTTTTATGTTATTTTAAAGCAGCAGATCGCATCTTCCGGGGTCTCTGGCGTTCCTGTCGGGATCGTTGGCCAAGATGATAGTTTTACAATAACGGGGAATAATGTCGTGCCGGATGCCATTAAACGGAATTTGGTTGAATATGACCCTGTCTTTTTTAAGAAATATCAGAATAGTTCTTTGAAATATATTTTTCCCTTAAGAAAATATTTTGCAACGTTGTATTATAGCCCGGGGCAGGCCGTTAAAATACGTGATATCTTATTGGAAAGGTTTAATCTCCAGGGCGACGCGATCATAGGGTGGTGGGCGCGTTTCTCAAGAAATAATGACCCTTATAACGCTATCCAAACCCCTGTGGCTAAGGGGATCAATAAAAGCCAAATAATACGGAACAAAGCTGGGAATAAGGATATGTTGGTTAATGAATCTTTTGTGCCTGATATGCTGCAAGCAGCGGAAAGGTTCAACATATTCTTTGTTAGCACCTCGTCTTTCAGGAAAAGCGTTCCACTTCAAAATGATCCTGGAGCGACGGTAGACCCGTTGGCCGATTATCTTAAAGAAAAATCTATAAAACTGATCATAACCAATGAATTCAACGAAATGCGTTATCGCTATCTTTTTCTAAAAGACGGCAGGCATCTTACCCCAAAAGGTAAGGCGCTTCTTTCATTCTTACTGGCCAGGAAGATCTTTGAAGAAGGACTTATCAAGTGAATCCAGAAATAGGGCTGTCCCCTATTCTCGCGGTGGTATATTAAGCTATGCCGATTAGAACCAGGGTCTACGCCGCGTGTTTGTTCTTTTGTTTTGCCGCTTCGCCGGCATCCGCCCGGCTGATGGTCCTGGAGCAGCCCCGCCAAATACTGTTGGCCGATCTGGCTGATGTCAGAAGCGGGCATTATGCCGAGGCGTTTAATTACTCCCGCTTTCCCAAGGCCGATAAGAAATTGCGGATCTTGCCCTTCCCGCAACGAGACCCTTTTAGCAGGCTTTATGCCCGCGACCGCGTCAGTACGTATAGGGTGCAACCTAATGACACCCTAGGCAGGATCGCCCGCTGGCATGGTACAACGGTCGAATTCATCAAGTCGCTCAACAAACTTAAGTCCGGCCGTTTGAAAACGGGGCAGGAATTGCTGGTTTGGGATCAGCCTTTTACGATCGAGGTCAGCAAGATGTTCAACCGTCTTTATTTAAGATCCGGGGAGATCCTGGTTAAGGAGTATCCTGTCTCGACGGGAAAGTCCACGGACCTGACGCCCATAGGAACGTTCATTATTCAATCACGGTATCCGTACCCGACATGGTTCCATAAGGGGAAGGTTGTGCCCGGCGGAGCGCCCGATAATTTCCTGGGCACCCGCTGGCTGGGTTTCGACCGGCCGCAATACGGCATTCACGGGACGATCTTCCCTGAACTGATCGGCCAGTCGGTATCGAAGGGTTGTATTCGCATGAAAAACGAGGATATTGAGGAGCTTTATGAATTTATTTCAGTCGGGACCATGGTGGTCATTAAATAGGGCTCTGTCCCTATTATGCGCGGTGATCGTGATGGTGTCGTTCAATAGCTTTGCGGCGGGCGGGGCGGATATTGCCGGCCAGTGGGCGGTGGCGGATGGCAAGTCACGGGTGGAGGTGTATCAGGCGGCTGATGGCCGGGTTGAGGGCCGGGTGGTATGGCTTAGAGACCCCGCGTATCTCGCCGGGGACGCTGAGGCGGGTGTGCTCCGGCATGACCGCAAGAATCCCGACGCGTCGCTGCGCAGCCGTCCTGTTATGGGGCTGGTGATCATGAAAGGGTTCAGCTTTGATGGCAAGCGTACCTGGTCCGGCGGCACGTTGTACGACCCGAAAACGGGGAACACTTATAAGGGAAGAATGACGTTGCTTGATGGCCGAACGCTGGACCTGCGCGGGTATATCGGCGTACCCCTCTTCGGCCGTAGTGAGAAATGGGTCCGCTGGGACGGATCGCACTAATCTTATTGACCTGGTGGTGTGCTCTTGCTAAGGTAATCGCATGTTCCTTCCGATCCTCTTAGGCGTTTTTATCTGGTTCGTCCTGCGTTGCCTGTTCACCGGGCTTTATACCGTTGACCAGAACGAGCGCGCGGTCGTGACCACCTTCGGCCGCGCCCCGCGGTTCGGCGACAAGACGACGGCGGATGATGTGATGTCGGCCGGGTTGAACCCCGAAGAAAAAGACCGCTATTGTTACCCCCTGATCATCGTGACCAATCCTGGGCTTTATTTCAAGTTCCCCTGGCAGAGTGTTTATAAGGTTTCCATCGCGACCCAAACGGCGGATATCGCTTTCGATCCTGATAATTCGCAGGCGAACCAGGGCGGGACAGCGCTGGAAGCGGTGACCAAGGATCAGCTTAATACCGGCCTCAAGGGGCAGATCCGCTACAAAGTCGACGAGAAGAATCTTTACGCGTATCTCTTTGGCGTGCGCCGGCCTATTTCCCACGTGATGGGATATTTTGTTTCCGTTCTAAGAGAACGCATTGCCAATTTTGAAGCGCCTGTGCCCAAGGACGGGGAAGCCGGGTTTGGCGTGCCGGTGTCATCGAGCCACATTTCCGGTATATCTATTAATGACCTTAGAAAGAACTTAAGCGACCTTAACGCGCATATGGAAAAAGAGTGCGTTGTTTCCGGCGCGCGTTACGGCATTAATCTGGAAGCGGCGCTGATCACCGAGATCGATCCACCTGCCGACGTGGAATCCGCGCTGGCGGCGATCAATACGGCGCATAACCAGGTATCCTCCGAGATCAGCCTGTCGCAGGCCGGCGCCGACCAGAAGATCGTGCAGTCCAAGAAGGCCGTCGAGATCGAAACGCTCAAGGCCATGGCCGAGGTGCAATTGATCAAGCAATTATCCGAACAGCTTTCTCTTCTTAAAGCGAGCGGTACCGAAGCCATGCGGCTGTATCTTAGGAATTATAAGTTACAGTTATTCGCCCAGGCCAAGAAAGTCATTGTGGAGGCCGATAAATGATCCTGCCTCCTTTTGCTATTGTTATTGCCGCGGCGGTCGCCTGTTTCATCCTTGAGCCCCTTATTCTTGGCCTTTGTTATCTACTGGGTGTTTTTACCGTCGTTAACGAGAATGAAGCGCGGGTCTATGTGCTGTTCGGCAAGGTGGTGGGCGTTATCCGCGAGCCGGGCCTGCATTTTCTCTGGACCGAACTTGGGGCCAGCGCGCTTATCGTGAATATTTTCGGCCAATGCCATGTGCGCGATATTCGCCTCGACCAGGAGTATATCCGCAGCAATCCCGTGAACTCCGAAGAAGGCGCTCCCATGGGGATCGGCGTCTGGTACGAGATGTTCATTACCGATCCGGTAGCGCATGTGTTCCGGAATCTTGATCCGCGCGGGTCGCTGCGCGCGAATGTGAGCAGCGCGACCGTGCGCTGTTTGAGTAATTTGAAGCTCGCGAACATGCTTGATGACCGCCACGCGATGAGCATCACGGTGCGCGACGAAGTTTCGCCTTTATCCAAGGACTGGGGTTATGACCTTGGGTCGGTCTATATCCGTAAGGTTCATTTTCGTGACCTGGGGATGGTCAAGCAGATCGAGGAGAAAGTCGTCAACCGCCTGCGGCAGGTGACCTCTGCCATCCGTCAGGACGGGTCGAATACGGTCAATATCATCAGCAGCACCGCCGAGAAAGACGCCGCTACCGAGTTCGCGCGCGCCGCCGCTATCCGCTCCCAGATCGTGGGCGCCGAGTTGCAGCGGGTCGCTTCCGACAAGGATGTGGCCGAGATCCTATTCGAGATCCTCGAGACCCGCCAGATCATTGCCGGCGAAGCCGATATCGTTATTCTTCCCACGCGTTCCAGGGGAGACCTCATGACCCAGCTGATGGTCGATCCGCGCCCACCAACTGGCAAATAGGGGACAGAGCCCTATTATCTTGACTAATTTTTTTTGTGCGTTATTATGAACCATGGTTCATAAAGGAGATAAGACATGAGGCCCAAGAAGACCCGATGGATCAAATGCCTGCCGGGGGAGCGCTGTTTTCTTCCCAAGTGTAAAAAAACGGGCGCTTTGGAAGGGGTGGCGATCACCATCGATGAATTTGAGGCCATCCGGCTGGCTGATCTTGAGGGGTTGACGCATGCCCGGGCAGGAAAACTGATGAAGGTCTCACGTCCCACGTTCACGCGCATCCTTTCTTCCGCCCATCAGAAAGTGGCGGACGGGCTGGTTAATATCAAAGCGCTGCGCATCGAAGGCGGTTGTTGCAGTGTTAAAGATGATAGGAAGTCATGAAAAAACTTTCGTTTCTCGACAATTATTTAACGTTATGGATTTTCCTCGCGATGGCTATTGGCGTGGCAGCCGGATCGCTCTTTCCGGGTGTCGCCGGGTTTTGGGACCAGTTCCGTTCCGGCACGACTAATGTGCCCATCGCGGCCGGCTTGATCCTGATGATGTATCCGCCGCTGGCCAAAGTTAAGTACGAAGAGCTGGGGGATGTTTTTAAGGATGTCAGGATCCTTGTGCTGTCGCTGGTCCAGAATTGGATCATTGGGCCGATCCTGATGTTCGCGCTCGCTATCATTTTCCTGAGAGGTTATCCCGAGTACATGGCCGGGCTCATCATGATCGGGTTAGCCCGGTGCATCGCTATGGTCATTGTCTGGAACGATCTGGCTGACGGCGATACCGAATACTGCGCCGGGCTGGTAGCATTCAACGCGGTTTTTCAGGTGCTGTTCTTTTCGGTCTATGCTTGGGTTTTTATGACTATCCTGCCAAGTTGGTTTGGCTTAAAAGGCGTGGCGGTAAATGTCACGATCACCCAGATCGCCAAAAGCGTCTTTATTTACCTGGGCATCCCGTTCCTGGCGGGGATGATCTCGCGGTTCTGCCTGTTACGGCTTAAGGGCAGGGAATGGTACGAAACGGTGTTCATTCCCCGGATCAGCCCGATGACGCTGATCGCGCTTTTGTTCACGATTGTTGTGATGTTCTCCCTTAAAGGGGAATATATCGTCAGGATCCCTTTCGATGTTCTTAGGATCGCGGTGCCGCTCTTGATCTATTTTGTGGTCATGTTCCTGCTGTCGTTTGTCATGAGCCGAAAGGCCGGGGCAGACCACGCGAAGACAGTGACACTTTCGTTCACCGCGGCCAGTAACAACTTTGAGCTGGCGATCGCGGTCGCCATCGCGGTGTTCGGCATTAATTCGGGAGCGGCTTTCGCGGCAGTGATCGGGCCGCTGGTCGAGGTGCCGGTCATGATCGGGCTGGTCCAGGTGGCAAGAATGCTTCATCAAAAGGAGAAAAGCGTATGACAAAAGAAAAAGTCCTGTTCGTGTGTATCCATAATTCCGCCCGCAGCCAGATGGCTGAGGAATTGCTGCGTAAATTCGGCGGGGATCGTTTTGAAGTGGAGAGCGCCGGGATCGAGCCGGGAAAATTGAATCCGGTGGTCATCGACGTGCTCAAGGAACTCGGGATCGATATCACGGGTAAAAAGACGCAGGCGGTCTTTGATCTGTTGAAACAGGGCCGGCTTTACAGTTACGTGATCACGGTGTGTGACGAGACCAGCGCGGAACGCTGCCCGGTGTTCCCGGGGCTGGCTAAAAGGTTGCATTGGGGCTTTACGGACCCGTCGAAATTCGAGGGGCCCCATGAAGAGAAACTGGCGCAGACACGCGTCGTGCGCGAGCAGATAGCGGCCAGGATCAAAGAGTTCCTTAAAGAGCGGGAGACGTCATGATCGCTTTATTTACCGATTGGCTGGTTTACGGATTATTCAAGCTTGACCCTAAGGCTCAGCTGCCGCAATTCCTTAATTATTTTATTTACGATTCCATTAAGATCCTCCTCTTGCTTTTTGTGATGATCTTGCTGATCGGCGTTCTTCGCACGTTTCTGCCACAGGAAAGATTAAAGCGGTGGCTGACAGCCCGCGGGATCATGGGGAACATAATGGCGTCGGTGTTCGGGGCGGTAACACCGTTCTGCTCCTGCTCGTCGATCCCGATCTTCCTTAGTTTTCTTAAAGCGGGCGTTCCGCTGGGGGTCACCTTTTCATTTTTGATCACCTCCCCTGTGATCAATGAGTATCTGGTGGTCTTGATGCTGGGGACTTTTGGCTGGAAGATCGCCTTGATGTATGTGGTGAGCGGCTTGTCGATCGGGATCTTTTCCGGGCTGGTTCTGGGAAAAATGAAGCTCGAAAAATATCTGGTCGCGGATATGTACGGTGCCGATGCCGGCTTGGCACAGGTTGAAGAAAAGTATACGTTTAAAACGCGCCTGGCTTTCGGCTGGACAGAAGCCGTGGGCATCGTGCAGAAGCTCTGGCTATGGGTCCTGGTTGGGGTCGGTATCGGCGCGGTCATTCATAATTACGTGCCGGAGTCGATGATCCAGGGCCTGTTGGGTAAAACTGGCATCTTCTCTGTTCCGATCGCGACCCTCATCGGGGTGCCGATGTACGGCAGTTGCGCGGCGATCGTGCCGGTTGCGGTCGTGCTTTTTGAAAAAGGCATTCCGTTGGGGACGGCGCTTTCATTTATGATGGCGGTCTCCGCGCTCAGCTTGCCGGAGGCCATCATGCTGCGCCGGGCGATGAAGTTGCCGCTTATCGCGATGTTTTTTCTGATCACGACGGTCGCGATCATCTTAACGGGCTACATGTTCAACATGTTGCAGGGCGTTCTTGTATAACAGCGCTGTGTCCTCTATGATGTGACTTCAATATGCTAGACAAGCGCATCATCATCGCCAGCATGGTGGGCACCACCATTGAGTTCTACGATTTCTATATCTATGCCACGGCGGCGGTGTCGGTTTTTCCTCTTCTTTTCTTCCCCAAAAGTGACGCGAGCGCGGCCCTTCTGGCGTCGATGGCAACCTTCGGGGTGGCTTTTGTGGCCCGTCCGGTGGGATCCATCCTTTTTGGCCATTTCGGTGACCGCATCGGACGCAAGGCGACCCTGGTGGGGTCGCTGCTCACCATGGGCGTCGCGACTTTTTTGATCGGCCTGTTGCCGACGGTCGCGCAGATCGGTTTGCTCGCGCCGGTATTGCTAACGATCCTGCGTTTCTGCCAGGGCCTCGGTCTGGGCGGTGAATGGTCGGGCGCGGCGCTTCTGGCCACCGAGACCGCGGCTGACGGCAAAAGGGCCTGGGCTGCCATGTGGCCGCAGTTGGGCGCGCCGTTCGGGTTCATTCTCGCCAATGGGTTCTTTCTTCTTCTGACCGTCATGTTCAACTACAATTCCGCCCAGGCGCAATTACAGGGCGACTTTCTGCTCTGGGGTTGGCGCATTCCTTTCCTGGCATCGGTGGTGATGGTGGCGATCGGGCTTTATGTCCGTTTCCAGCTCGAGGAAACACCCGTTTTTGCCCGAGCCGTAGCCCGAGGCGAAAAGTTAAAAGTCCCGCTCTCGACGGTATTTCGCAGCCATCTCAGGGAGCTGGTCCTGGGCACGTTCATCATGCTGGCGACCTACGGCCTGTTTTATTTGATGACCACCTGGATCCTGTCTTACGCGATCGGCAAACCGGAACTCGGGTTCCTGGGGATCGGCTATCGCAGTTTCCTTGTTTTACAGATCATTTCCGTTTTCTTTTTCGCGGCGATGGTGCCGGTATCGGGGTGGCTAGCTGATCGCTTCGGCCGCCGCAGCGTGTTGCTGTCGGTGACGGGCGCGATCATCCTTTTCGGCTTTTCATTCCGGCTTTTTCTTGCTCCCGCCGTTATGGGGACGGGCGAGGGCGCGGATCAGGGCTTGATGCTGCTTTTCCTGAGCACCGGCATGGCGCTGATGGGCCTGAGTTTCGGCCCGATGTCGGCGGTCCTCCCGGAGCTTTTTCCGACAAACGTGCGTTATACCGGCTCCGGCATTTCCTATAATCTGTCCTCTATCCTGGGGGCGGCACTCACGCCGTTCGTCGCGGTGTGGCTGGTGCGCCAGCACGGGGTGGGGTCGGTCGGGCTGTATCTATCGTCGCTGGTGGCTCTCACGTTCATTGCTCTTTTATTGTCGCGTGAAACGCGCGATGCCAGCCTTGACCGGCCGGAATAACTCCTTTTATTTATTGGTTCATATTCACCTAAAAATGTGTATATTAGGAAATCAGGGCCCCGCGCAGGCGGCCCGATCAAGACAGTCGTTAAAATTTTAGGAAGGGGCGGTTATGAAAAAGCTGGCGGGGATTGTTTTAGCGGTTTTGTTAACGGTGAGTTTCGCCACCACGGGTTTCGCGGCGAAGGGGAAAAAGGCGGATGGTCAGAAGTTTGACCGTATCGTGGCTTCGGTCGTGTCGCTTGATGTGGCAGCCAAAACGATCGTCGTTAAAGAGGAAAAGACCGGCGCCTCCCGGACTATTTCGATCAGCGCCAAAGCGGCGTCCCAGCTTAAAGTTGGCGATCGCGTGCGCATCAAGCTGAAGGCCGGTACCGATGAATCAGCGGGCGTCAGGGTCTTAAAAGCTGAAGCGCCTGTAGAGGCTCCGGTTGACGCGACAGTGGATGCCAAGGCTGGCGCTCCGGTTGAAGCGGTAAAGAAGTAATTGTTACTTTGATGAAAAGTCCGGATGCCCTGCTCTCGAGATCGCGAGGGCAGGGCGTTTTGGTTTTTTGTTTACGCGGCAGTCATTCGGAGAGATAATCACGCGATGCCACAAACCCAGCCTCTTGCCCATAACGTTTTAGTCCCGGTGACCGATGATGAATGCATTTGCGCCCGCCTGGGCAGCCAGCGCTGCGGGCGGCATGTAAGCCCGCCCCGCACCCGTCAATCATTACTGAGGCCCGAGCATGACCCGGTTGATCAGGAAGTCTAAGAAATACGGCAAGCCGGAAACACTGCTTTACGAAGGCCCGGCGAAAGCGGGCGCGGTGAAGGTCACTCTTTTTGATTATGACGAGGCGTCCCTGACGGAAAAAGAGATCACGGATATCGAGGAATGCCTGCCGCTGCGCGATAAACCCACCGTGACCTGGATCAATGTCGATGGCTTGCACCGCACCGAGGTGCTCGAGAAGCTTAGCGCCGGCTATCTCATCCACCATCTGGTCCTGGAAGATATCCTTAATGTCAATCAGCGCCCGAAGGCCGAGGATTTCGGCGATTATATCTTTATTTCCATCAAGATGCTGGCCTTTGACGACAAGAAAGAAGAGGTCGTCGAGGAACAGGTGAGCCTGATCCTGGGGGCGAATTTCGTCATTACCTTCCAGGAAGAGAAAATGGGCGACGTGTTCAATGATATCCGCCAGCGCCTGCGTGCCGGCAAAGGGCGCATCCGCCGGATGAAGGCCGACTACCTGGCGTACGCGCTCCTGGACGCCATCATTGATAATTATTTCGTGATCCTGGAAAAAGTAGGGGAGCGCATCGAGGCCATTGAAGAGGCCCTGCTGCGCGAACCCGGCGTCAAAGAACAGCAGGCGATCAACAAGACCCGGCGCCAGCTGATCTTTTTGCGCAAATCTATTTGGCCCCTGCGTGAAGTGGTGCGCACGGTGACGCAGAGCGAGTCGCCGCTCATCCGCCAGGAATCGCTGGCGTATTTCCGCGATATTTACGACCACGTGATCCAGGCGGTGGATACCATCGAGGCGTTCCGGGAAACGACCGCCAGCATGCTCGACATTTACCTGTCGAGCTTAAGCCACCGGCTTAATGAAGTGATGAAGGTGCTGACGATCATCGCCACTATTTTTATTCCCCTGACCTTTCTTGCCGGCCTGTACGGCATGAATTTTAATACGCAGGCGTCGCCTTACAATATGCCGGAGCTGGGCACGCGCTATGGTTATGTGACCTTGCTGGGCGTGATGGCGACGATCGTTATCGGCATGCTGATCTTTTTTAAAAAGCGCAAGTGGTTCTAGGAGGCGATATGCCGCAGGAAGGTCTATCCAGGGAAGAGTTGATCGCCGTTAACGCGTTCCGCAGTTATTTTGAATTGCCGCTGATGGGCATCGCGGTCACTTCTCCCCAGAAAGGCTGGATCAAGGTCAACGATCAGATATCGGCCATCCTGGGGTATTCGCGTGAGGAGATCCTGTCGATGACCTGGGCGGAAATGACGTATCCCGATGACCTCGCCGCGGATGTCGCGCAGTTCGAGCGGCTATTGGCGGGCCAGATCGAGCAGTACAGGATGGAGAAGCGTTTTGTCCGTAAGGATGGTACAGTCGTATGGACGGAGCTGGCGGTCGGCTGCGTCCGGGGCCTGGGTCAAAAGGTGGAATATACGGTTGCTCTTGTTAATGATATTTCCGAGCGCAAGAAGGTGGAAGATGTTTTGCGATCGAAAACAGCGCTGCTCGAGGCTCAGCTGGCGGCGTCCATCGACGGGATCCTGGTGGTTGACGCACAGCAGAAACGGACACTGGTCAATCAGCGGATGTTCGAGCTTTTTAATGTTCCTGAGGCGGTCCGGGTGGATGAGGACGATGCCTCTTTGCTGAATTATGTGGTGAGCCTGGTGAAGTATCCGGATAAATTCGTGGCCCGGGTCAGGCATCTTTTTGAGCATCGGGATGAGACCGGCCGGGATGAGATCGAGTTTAGTAACGGGATGTTCCTGGACCGTTATTCCGCGCCGGTGGTGGGCAAGGACGGGACGTATCATGGGCGCATCTGGATGTTTCGCGATATAACCGAGCGCAAGGCCGCTGAAGAAAAAGAGCGCTTGCAGAAGAACGAGCTGGAGGTCTTTTACCGCGCGAGTGTCGGCCGCGAAGAGCGCATTATGGAACTTAAGGAGGAATTGGCAAAATTGAAGAAAAAAGCTGGCTGAAAAATTTTCCTTGCTTTGGGGGGGGGGGAGTATAAGATACCTGTTATTCTTTAACAGGTTTTTTCATTTTTGGAGGATTCAATGGCTAAAGCAAGGAAGAAAGTGCCTGCGGTTGCTAAGGTTATAACAACCAACCCCGGGGTCAAGATCAGCGTGGCCAATAAAGTCCTCAAGAAGGTTTCTTTCGGTGCTGGCTTGCTGGTCCGCAAGGTCCGCAAGGTCGGTAAGGTGGTCGAGCCAAAAGTTTGGAAAGAAGCCAAAAAAAGCATTTTAAGCATCCTTAAGTTCACGCCCGCGCCCAAGGCCGTACCGGCCGCGCCCGTTGCCAAGGTTGCAACGCCCAAGACAAAAAAACAGCCTGTGAAAAAAGTTGTTAAAAAGGCCGTGAAAAAGACTACCCGCAAGATCCATACGCAATTATCATGACCACCGAAAGCACTCATTTAGAATTAATGCGCACCTTAGGCGTTTTGACCGGCCAGGCCAAGCGTCAGCTGGAAGGCGTCTGGGGTACCGTCAAGCAGGTTAAGTCCCATTTGGCGGTAAGCCTGCTTTCCCGGGACGATATCCGCCAGATCGTGGCGGAGCAGATGTCGAACGTGAATGCCGAAGAGCAGGATCGGGCGCTGCAGGAGCATGACCGGCGGCTTAAGGCCATGTCGGAAGCGCTGATGGCTCTTCAGGAGAAGATCACGCAGCTGCAGGCCAGCGGCCATTTGAACGCGCGCACGATGTCGCAGGCGGTCAGTTCCATCGAGAACGACGATCATTTCAGCGCCGATGAACGTAATATCCTGGCGACCATTCTTAAACAGAATATTGTTTTGCAAAAGCCCGAGTTGGCGAAAAAAGGGAAAGCATAAAACGGATCAGGGGGATGTAATGGGAAAGAAGAAAGAATTGCCGGTTCAAGCAGCGGAAACGTTCGCGTCGGATACGGACGCGTTATTTGTAGGGATCGACCTCGGTACATCATCGTCGGTCATTGCCGCCAGCAATGGCGTGCGGGAAGTCGTGCCGTCGTTCGTGGGGTTTCCTAAGGACAATATTGCCCAGGAATTGCTGGGCAGCGCACCCTTGTTCGGGGACGCGGCGCTCAAGCATCGCCTGTCGGTGGAGCTCGTCAGGCCGTTGGCCAAGGGCGTCATCCAGGAAACCAAGGGCGATGACAATATCAATTTGAAAGCCGCGCAGTTGCTGGTGAAGCACCTGTTGCATTTGGCTCGCCCGAAACCCGGCCAGCCGGTGTACGGCGTGATCGGCGCGCCGGCCAGAGCGAGTATCGCGAGCAAGCGCATTTTGGTGGACGCGGCCCGCGGCATCCTTAACGCGGTCATGATCTGCTCCGAGCCTTTTTCCGTGGCGTACGGGCTGGGTATTTTGGACCGCGCGCTTATCATCGATATCGGCGCCGGCACGGTGGACCTTTGCCGTTTGCACGGGACGCTGCCGACCGATGATGACCAGATCACTTTTGATAAAGCCGGCGATTACGTGGACGAGCAGTTCGCGAAACTGATCAAGGCCAAGCATCCGGAAGTTCAGTTCACCGTCAATATGGTGAAGTCGCTTAAAGAGCATCATGGTTTTGTGGCCGATAGCGCGGACAAGCTGATCGCGAAATTCCCGGTAAAAGGGCGCCCGCAGGAAATTGATGTCACGAACGAATTGCGCGCGGCTTGCCGCAGCATTGTGCCGCCGATCATTGATTCGATCGCGGACCTCATTGCTTCCTACGACCCGGAGTTCCAGGAAGACCTGCGCCATAATGTGATCCTCGCCGGCGGCGGCAGCCAGATGATCGGGCTCGCGAAGCTGGTGGAAGAAGGCATGAAAGAGCTCGGCGGTGGCAAGGTGACATGCGTGAAAGAGCCGGTGTTCGCGGGCGCGAACGGGGCGCTTAAAATGGCCAAGCGCATGCCCAAAGATTTTTGGCAGATCCTGTCATAAAAAGAAGAGCGGTGATGGCGAAAAGAGCAAGCGTGGCGGTCAAGCATCGTCTGAAATTCGCGCCGGTCGTGGTGAAGGCCGTGGCGAAGCGCTTTGCCCACCGGCTGGCCGGGTCTTATGTAAAGACGTTCGTGTCGCCGCCTGAGGTATCGGCGGAGATCCATAAGGAACAGGGCTTCCTGCATTTCCAGCTGGGCGAATACACCAAAGCCCGCGATGAATTCTTTTTCTATCTCGAGCAGGTTGAAGAGCGCGATACCGGCATCTTTTACATGCTCGCCATGTGTTATAAGAACATGGACGATTACAAAGAGGAAGCCGATTTCCTCAAGTTGGCCGAGCGCACCGCGAAGAACGATCCTGATATCATCAATGCCCTTGGCGAGTCTTTGTACAATATTGAAGAGTACGCCGAGGCGATCATTTTCCTGGAAAAAGCCCGCCGCCTCGCGCCGGGTGTCAGCAGTATTTATTACCGGCTCGGCGTCTGTCACGAGAAGCTCAAGAAATCCGCCGAGGCCGAACACTTCTACAAACAAGCTATCGCGCTCGATCCATCGCAGCTTGAGTACCGCCAGACGCTGGGTTTTCTGCTCAAGTCCGGCGACCGCCATAAAGAGTCCATTGCCTGCCTGCGCGACGCCCTGCATGTTGCCCATCGCCTGAACCGTCGTTCGTAAAAAAAGTGTCCGTCACCTTTTCCGGGTGGTAAAATGCTTTATGCCATCCTTTCTAGTATTTCTTGTTTTGTGTTTTTCCGCGGCCGCGGCCGGTTCGTTGTTCACGGCGGATGCCGTGCGGACCTGGTATCCAACCCTAAAGAAACCATCGTGGAATCCGCCGGCTTTCGTGTTCGCGCCGGTTTGGACCGTTCTCTATGTGATGATGGCCACCGCCGGGTGGCTTACGTGGGAACATCTGCCGGCGAAAGTGGCTTGCCTGCCGATGGTGTTCTTTGCGGTGCAGTTGGCCTTGAATGTCGGCTGGTCATGGCTATTTTTCGGTCTGCGCCGCCCGGGCTGGGCATTCTTTGAGCTGATCTTGTTGTGGGTGTTCATTTTCTTGTCTTTGCTCTCTTTCTGGGGAGTATACTGGGTAGCGGGAGCATTGTTCGTCCCGTACCTGTTATGGGTCAGTTTCGCGGCGGTGTTGAATTTTAATGTCTGGAGCTTGAACCGATGACCGACGATATCAGTGAGAAGAGCCCGCAGGGATCAGGCACGTTCGATCTAAAGGACGTGCTCAGGGTCGCGGTCATTGCGCTGGCCTATTTTTTGACCCTTTTTCTGTCGTTCTTATTTCCCGATACCAAAAAAGTTTTTATGACGATCTGGCCGGCCGGTGGGGTCGGGCTCGCGGCTTTTTTGTTGAGCCCCCGGCGTTTGTGGCCGATGATCGCTTTTATGATCTTCATGGCCGGCAATACGGCGAACTTTCTGCAGTATCGCCCTCTTTTTAACAGCCTGGGTTTTATGGTCGCCAATGTCCTGGAATCCCTGGGGTGCGCGTGGCTGATCAGCCGCGTTTGCGGACCGGGCGTCACGTTCAACCGGGTGAGGGATATCCTGGCGCTGCTGGCCGGTGCGACCCTGGTGAACGGCGCGACCGCTTGCATTGGCGCCGGCGTCGCGGCCTGGTCGACGCGGGCATCGTTCGGCAGTTTCTGGCTGTCCTGGTGGATCGTTGATGGCCTCGGGATCCTGATCGTTACGCCGCTGATCATGTTATGGAGCGACCACCGCCGGATCCTGTCCGGCTTGCGCAGGAGCCGGCTGGTCGAGGTGGCGGCTTTTATTGCTGTGTGGTGCTCGGTTTCCTGGCTGGCTTTTAATCGCGGCGTTTTCCCCGCGTCCCATTTTATCTCGTCGTATGTTCCTGTTGCGCTTCTTGTATGGCCGGCTTTACGTTTTGGCCAGCGGGGTGTTATTGCCGCGCTTGCGCTGCTTGCGCTGATCGGGGTCAGTTCGCTGGGGGTGAGCGTCGGGGCACACCTTTGGGGTGGCAGTACCTGGGAAGAACTACTGTTGCTTTTTCAGTTTTATATGGCGTGTACCGCTGTTATGGGGATGACCCTGGCGGCCAGTTTTGCCGAGAGCCGGGATACGGCCGAGAAATTAAGGCAAAGCCGCGAGCTTCTTGACGCGGTCATTAACGGAACGACGGATGCCGTTTATGTCAAAGACCTGCAGGGCCGGTACCTGATGTTCAACGCCGCCGCGGCGAAGGCTGTTGGCAAGCCTGTCGAGGATGTCCTGGGCCGGGATGACCGCTCCTTGTTCACATCCACGGAAGCTTCGCAGATCATGGAGGGCGATCGCCGGGTGCTTGAAGCCGGGCAGGTTAAAACTTATGAAGAAGTGATCGCGGACCCCTCCGGCGGCGTCAGGACGTTCTTGTCGACAAAGGGGCCGGTTCTTGACAGTAAGGGAACATGCGTCGGGCTTTTCGGTGTAGCACGTGATATTACCGAGCGCAAGGTTGCCGAGAAGCTGGCTGTCGAAATCGCGGCGTCACGGGCCGCGACTGAAGTGGCGCAAAAGAGGGCGGTCGAGGTTGAAGAATCTTATCGGGAATTGCAGAAAACCCAGACCATGCTGGTCCAGTCAGAGAAAATGGCGGCGCTGGGTGTGCTCAGCGCCGGCGTGGCCCATGAGCTTAACAATCCGCTGACGGGCATCCTGGGGATCGCCCGGCATTATATTTCCGGCAAGAAGCCGGAAGACCGTGATTTCCAGGACCTCACCAAGGTCGTGCAAGCCGGCGAGCGCATGGCCAAGATCATCAAGGGATTGCTGACTTTTTCACGGCCTTCCGTGGGGGAGGCGGAAGATGTCAACTGTAACCTGGTCATCGACACGGTGCTGGCTTTCGGCGAAGGGATCATGGTCGGCAGCGGGATCCATGTGAATAAGTTTTTCGCCGATGATCTGCCGCTGGTCCGTGCCGACAAGAACCGTCTCGAGCAGGTGATGATCGTCATCATCAACAACGCGGTGGATGCGATGAAGAAGAAGGGTGAGCTTAAGATATCGACCAGGAGGGTTGCCCTGGCGAACGGCGTTGTCGCCGTTGAGGTGGAGATCGCCGATGACGGTTGCGGGATACGTAAAGCCGATATGGACAGGATCTTCGACCCGTTCTTTACCACCAAAGAGCCGGGCAAGGGGACCGGCCTGGGGCTGTCGGTGGCGTATGCGATCGTCAGCGACTATAAAGGGGATATTCTGGTTAAGAGCCCGCCTGAAGGGCAAAAACGGGGTGCGTCATTTACAGTCAGATTGCCGGCCAAGTCCGGCGCGTAAAAAGGGAGATGTTTATGGCGGGAGAAAATATTCTGGTGGTGGATGATGAGGACATCATCGGGTTGGTCTTTAAGCGTGAGCTGGAGGCTAAAGGCTTCAACGTTGATCATGTGCCAGGCGGTGAAGAGGCGGTCAAGGCCGTGGCGCTCAAGAAATACGACCTGGTGTTCATCGACAAAATGATGCCGGGGTTAGACGGGCTCGAGACGTGCAAGCGCCTTAGGAAGCTGACGCCGGAGTCGATCCTGATCTTTATGACCGGCTTGCTCGACCGCGAGAACATGTTCAATGAGTGGAAATTCACCGAAGCGGGTGGCAAGACCTATTATTTGTATAAGCCGTTCGTTGATGGCGAGTTGGTGGAAGTGGTAGGTAAAGCGCTTAAGGAAAGAAAGTAACCGGGAACTTTTTGGTTGCGGCATGTGTCTAAGGTGGTGAAAGCCGTTAAAGACCCGGCTTGATCCCACGGAGGACATATGTTGGAAATGATTGGTGGTAAAAAGGTTCTGATCGTAACAGCCGTGATGGCCGCTTTGCTGCCGCCGGCCCTGTCCTATGCCTGGTGGGACGACCACCGGGGCTATCCCTATCATCGCTATTACTACGAAGAACCGTATTATGTCCCGGTTGAGACCAGGTATGTGGTGGTCGAACAGCCGCAGGTCGTTGAGGTTGTCCCGGCTGAGCCGAATCAGACGAAAGTAGCGGAAGGTTCCGTGATGGGCGGATTGCTGGGCGCGCTGGCGGGTGGGATCATTGGCCATCAGATGAAAGGGCATCATGAACTCGGCGGCGCTTTGCTGGGCGGTGTCGCGGGCGCCACGATCGGCGGTGTTGCCGGCGCGCAGATCCCCAGCGATCATGCGACGACCGTGAGGCCACAGGCAGCCATTTCTCCGGTGCCGGTTGCCGCGGAGGCATTCACTGTTTCTGTTCCGAATTCCCAAAGCGGTTACACCCAAGTGGTCATCAGGCGGTCCGGTAACGGGTTCATCGGGCCCCAGGGAGAGTTTTACAGTGAGTTCCCTAAAATAGAACAATTGCGCGTGATGTACGGCAAGTAGGAAAATATTTTAAACACAGGGGGTCGATCATGTCAGTCAAGAAGGTTCTTAGCGTGGGGTTTGTCGCGGCCGTTTCGATCATGCTGGTTTTGCCGGGCGTGTCGTATGCCTGGGACCGTGACCGGCATGATGACCGGCGAGATGATCGCCATTATTATCGCTATCACGACCGGCCGTCTTTCGGCTTGCGGCTGACCTTCGCGCCGCCGAGAGATGCGTTCATTGTTCATGTGAGCAACAGCCGGTATTATTACTACGACGGGTTGTATTACAACCGGTTGGGCAATGAGTATATGCTCGTCCCGCCGCCGGTGGGGGCCGTGGTTGCCGTGATCCCGTCTGATTTTCGCCCGGTCGCGGTCAATGGGGTCACCTATTACACAGATAACGGCACGTATTATGTTTACACACGTTACGGGTATCAGGTCGTTCCGCCGCCGTTCACGGTCGTGACGGCGCCGGTGGTGATTGCTTCATCCGTGCCCGTGCCGGTGGTGTCTTCGGCGTCGACCGCTCTGCCTGTCGCGGCGGTGGCGGAAGACCAGTCTTTTACGGTCAATATCCCTGATAAAAAAGGCGGTTACACGGCGGTGGTGATCAAGCGTTCCGGCCCGGGGTTCACGGGCCCGCAGGGCGAGTATTACGCCGAATTTCCCAAAGTCACCCAGTTGCAGGTGATGTACGCGAAATAGGGCTTGTTATGAAAAAAGTTTGGTGGATATTCCTTGTGATCGTGAGTCTGGCCGGGTGCGCGGTCAACACCCGGTATGTCAGCTATACGGGCGAGCGTTTGCCTGAAAAGGGGCGGTATTATTTTGTGAGTATTTATCCCGAGGGCCAGCTGCCGAAGACGGCCCAGGCCTACCGGCTGATCGGTAAAGTTGAGCTTACCGGACGCTTCAGCGAGAATATCAGTTCCGATCTTCTGGCGGATGAGGCCCGGAATGTCGCCCGGGCCAAGGGCGCCGATGCCATTATCAATGCCAGCTCGCAGAGTGTCGTGTACGACGGGCTGGAGCTCATTCCCGGGCGTTGCGGGCGGCATTACTGCCGTCCGGATGAATATATCCCTTATCGGGATACCATGCTGACCTTCCGGGGGGAGTTGGCGGTCTTCACGCCTTGAAGATCGGGCGGTTTAAATCGAGACGAATCCAAAAGACGCGGTATAATGGGCCGTTGATTTTTAACAGGGGACGGCCGGTCAATGAGTTTATCTGAAACAGCTATTAAGCGCCCGGTTTTTGCCTGGATGCTGATGTTCGGGCTGATCGTTTTCGGCGGGATCTCATTTTTGCGCATGGGGATCAGCCAGCTGCCGGACGTGGACTATCCCGTGGTCTCGGTCAATGTCAGGCTGGAAGGCGCGGCGCCGGAGGTGATCGAAACGTCGGTCGTCGACATTATTGAGAACGCGGTGATGACCATCCAGAGCATCCGCAGCGTGACATCCCGGTCGGAAAATAGCGAAGGCACGGTAACAATCGAGTTCGAGCTTAACCGCGATATCGATCTGGCGGTCCAGGACGTTCAGGCCAAGATCTCCTCCGTGATGCAGAAACTGCCCAAGGATGTTGTTTCCCCGACCATCCGCAAGTCGAATCCCGAAGACCAGCCGATCATGCTCCTGACACTCGAGAGCGATAAGTTCCCCCTCAAGGACCTGATGTCATTTACCAATGACCGTGTCAAGAACCAGTTCTCGACGGTGGCCGGGGTCGGGGATATTTCGCTGGGCGGCTATCGCGACCCCAATCTGCGTGTTTGGCTTAATGAGCAAGCCCTTAACGCCCATGAGCTTTCGGTCGATGATGTTATCGCGACGATACAGAATGAACATCAGGAAGGCCCCGCGGGCCAGCTGCAGGATGGCAAAAGGCAGCTTAATGTCCGGACCATGGGCGAGGCCAAGAATCTTGACGAGTTCGGCAACTTGACCATCAACCGGCGCGGCGGGCAGCCGAATTATGTCCCGATCCGCCTTAGCGAGGTAGCGCGGATCGATGAGGACCTGGCGGACGCGCTGAGTGTGAGCCGGGCGATGAAGACGCCGGGCGTTTCCCTGAATATCCTCAAGCAGCGCGGCTCCAATGCTGTTGCGGTGGCCAAGGCCGTGCGGCTGAAGGTCGCCGAGGTCCAGAAGGGCCTTCCGGAGGGCATGAAGCTGAGCATCAATTTTGACAGCACCCGCTATATCGAGCAGGCGGTGCATGAATTGAATTTTACGCTGTTGCTTTCGGCCTTCCTGACCGGCCTGGTCTGCTGGATGTTCCTGGGCTCCTGGACGTCGACACTTAATGTCCTGCTGGCGATCCCGACGTCGGTGGTCGGCACGTTCATTGTGCTTTATTTTGCCGGCTTCACGCTTAATACGTTCACCTTGCTCGGCCTGAGCCTGTCGATCGGCATCGTGGTCGATGACGCGATCATGGTGCTGGAAAATATCATCCGCCACCAGGAAAAAGGCAAGAGCCGTATCCTGGCGGCGCTGGCGGGGTCGAGCGAGATCGCGTTCGCGGCGATGGCCGCGACCATTTCAGTTGTGGCGATCTTTCTGCCCGTGGCGTTCATGAGCGGGGTTATTGGAAAGTTCTTTTTTCAGTTCGGAGTGACGATCACGGTGGCTGTCCTGTTGTCCCTGGTCGAAGCGCTCACCTTGACCCCGATGCGCTGTTCACAGTTCGTTGACATCAGGCCAAGGACGACTTGGTTCGGGCGTGGGGTTGACTGGTTGATGGACCGGGCCCGGGAGTTCTATGCCGGGTCGCTTAAGGCCGCGCTTAACCACCGCCTTAAGGTCCTGTTCGCCGCGCTTCTGGTGTTCGCGCTCAGTTTTTCGGCCCTGTCGTTCATCAACAAGGAGTTCATCCCATCCGAGGATCAGAGCCGTTTCAATATCCGGTTAAAAACGCCGGTTGGGTCCGCGCTCCAGTATTCCGACGATAAATTCAAAGCTGTCGAAGATTTTCTTTCCACGCGGCCCGAGGTCGCCCGTTATGTTTTGCGGGTCGGCGGCGGATCTCCGGGGGATTCGAACAGTGGGTCGGTCCTGGTGACCATGAAAGACAAGGGGCAACGCGGCATCGACCCGGCTGCCGGGCATGAGCTCAGCCAGCTGGAGTTCATGGATGTCTGCCGGAAAAGATTCAAGAAACTGCCGGATGTCAAAGCGGTGATCCAGGACCTTTCCACCCGGGCATTTACCGCGTCGCGAGGCTTCCCGGTGGAATTCACGGTTCAGGGACCGGATTGGGTCAAGCTGGCGGATTATTCAAAACAGATCATGGACAAGATGGACAAGACCGGCCTGGTCACGGATGTGGATACCAATTATTCCCTGGGCCAGCCGGAGCTGCATATTGTCCCGGACCGTAAAAAAGCCGCGGAGCGCGGGGTAAGCATCGCCGCTATTTCGCAAGTCATTGAAGCGACGATCGGCGGTGTCGCTGTCGGGACATACGAGAAGGGCGGGCACCGTTACGATATCCGCGTGAAACTCGAGGACAGCGCCGGTGATCCGCGGGCCAAGGTTAACAGCCTCTTTGTCCGTAATGACCATGGTGAACTGACGCCATTGGCCGACCTGGTCTCGATGGAGGAAAAGAAGTCCATGGTCGAGATCTGGCGCAGTAACCGGGAGCGGTCGATCACCGTCTATGCTAATGTCAAGGCGGGTGCGTCGCAGCAGAAAGCCCTGACAGCGGTGCAGGACATTGCCAGGGAAATATTGCCGCCGGAATACCATGTGGCCCTGACCGGCAGTTCGCAGACGTTCGCCGAGTCGTTGCAGAGCCTGGTTTGGGTCCTTCTGCTTGGCATTGTGGTGGCGTATATGGTCCTGGCGTCGCAGTTCAACAGTTTTATTGACCCGTTGTCAGTTTTGATGGCGCTGCCTTTTAGTATTTCCGGTGCCTTGCTCGCGCTGTATGTGACGCATCGGTCGATCAGTATTTATAGCGTGATCGGGCTGATCCTGCTGATGGGGATCGTCAAGAAGAACTCGATCTTGCTGGTGGACTTTACGAATCAGGTGCGCGAAAAAGGCGAGCCGGATGTGAAGAAAGCGCTGCTGACGGCCTGCCCCATCCGGTTGCGGCCTATTTTAATGACGTCGGTCGCGACCATCGCGGGCGCCGTTCCCGCCGCGCTGGCCTTCGGCCCCGGCGCGGAAAGCCGCAACCCGATGGCGATCGCGGTGATCGGCGGGGTGATCTTTTCGACAGTCTTGACGCTTTACGTGGTGCCGTGTTTTTATAGTTTGATGGCGCGTTTCGAAGGCAAGCATGAACACGAGAAGCTGCTGGCGCAGGCGCTGGAGGAGAAGTCTTCCGGCGGGCATTAAGCCGCTTTATTTTTGTTCCATGGTCCGCGGGTCGAAACGCAGGCGCCTGAGTTGCGGGGCGGTGAGCGCCACAACGGCCGCGACTAAGAGCGTGATCGATCCGCCGACCGCGACGCAGGGGACTGTTCCAATGAGCGCCGCGACCATGCCGCTTTCCCAGGCGCCTAATTCGTTCGAAGAGCAGATGAACAGCCAGTTGGTGGCCGCGATGCGGCCGCGCAGATGGTCGGGTGACAAAAGCCTGACCATGGAACGGCGGATCACCATGCTTACCCCGTCAAAGACGCCCGTCAGGAAAAGCAACCCCAGCGATAACCAGAAGTTCCGTGAGAAAGCAAAAAGGATCGTGCAGATCCCGAAGCCGGTGACCGTGAGGAGCAGGTTACGCCCGGCGCGCGCGATGGGCGGGTGTTTGGTGGCCACGAGCGTCATGAGCACCGCGCCCAGGGACGGCGCCGCGTTGAGCAGCCCCAGCCCTTTGGCCCCCACATGCAGGATATCGTCGGCAAAGATGGGCAGCAGCGCGATCATGCCCCCGAACAGGACCGCCAGCAGATCCAGCGACATGGCCGATAATAGCGGCTGGTTCTTCCATACAAAACGCCAGCCGGTCCGGATGCTTTGGATCAGCGGCTCTTTGGTTTCCGGAACAGGCCTGGGTTTGGGGGCGATGAAAAAAGTGAAAGTCCAGGAAATAGCCAGGCAGGCGGCGATCGTGATATAGGAGCCGGTCGCGCCGAAGAATTCAAAAACAAACCCAATACCCGCCGGGCCGATGACCGAGCAGCCGATGAAGGTGCTGCTGATCCAGGAGGCCGCGTTGACCGTCAGCTGTTTGGGGACGACTTGGGCTTCAAAAGCGGTACTGGCCGGGTCGGCAAAGCCCCGGGCAATGCCGGTAAGGAAAATAACGCCGTACAGGCCGGCGATGGTATAGGGCGTGTTTTCCAATGATAATAACAGGAGCGCGCCGGCGCACAAAAATGAAACGCCGCGGGCGATGAGCAGGATACGCCGCCGGTCATAATGGTCGGCCACGTAACCACCGATGAGAAAAATGGATAAGGCCGGTACGGCTTCGATAAGCCCCAACCAGCCGAGGGCGAGCGCGCTGTGGGTGAGGCGGTAGATCTGAAAGCTGATGACCACGGCCAGAGCCCGGCTGGCCAAAGAAAAGAACCCGATCGATCCGATAAAGAGCCGGACGTCAGGGAGCTTGAGGGCTTCGGTGAAATGGGGGGCTTTGGCCGGATCGTTCATGGTGAAGAAAGAATTATATGATAAAAAGCGCTTGCCGGCATTCATTAATTCGCGCCAGTAAGTTATCTCCTTTTTCTTCTACTAAGTAAAAAGTCCTGTTACTGACATCTAATCCAAGGAGGAATCCATGGGTCTCAAGCATTATCTCAACTGCGGCAAAGGTTTTGGCGTGTTATCCACGGCTGATAAGACGGGCCGAGTCGACGCGGCGGTTTATTCGCGGCCGCAAGTGATCAGTGACAAAAAGATCGCGTTCATAACGGCGGACCGTTTGACGCACAAGAATCTGCTCTCCAATCCGTACGCGGTTTATCTGTTTAAAGAGGATGGCCCCGGTTATAAGGGTAAGCGTTATTACCTTAAAAAGACCGGCGAGACCGATGACCAGGGCCTTATTGACCAGTTGCGGAAGTTCTGTCATGGTAAGAGTTGCGATGAAGGGCACGATAAAAAGTTCCTGGTGTATTTTAACGTCCAGAAGGTCCTGCCGCTGGTCGTGAAAAAAAGCTGACGTGTGGTTGATATGATGATCGTTACCTGGTCGATCCTGCTGTTCGTCTCGTGGCTGGCCGCGACCGTTTCCGGCGTGGCTGGCTTCGGCGGGTCGCTCATTGTCCTGCCGGTATTTTCGTTCTTTATCGGGGCGAAAAAAGCCATCCCGATCCTTACCATTGCCTGGCTGATGGGCAATCTTTCCCGGGCGGCGTTCAATTTTCAGGATATCCGTTGGCGGCCGGTGGTTTATTTCTGCCTGGGCGCGGTGCCGGCGTCCGTGATCGGCGCCAAACTTTTTGTGGAATTGCCTCCGGGCATCATCATGAAAGCGATCGCGGGGTTTCTTTTCGCGATCGTTATCTTGCGGCGATTTAATGTCAAATACACGTTGGGCGAGAAATGGTTTTTGCCTTGGGGCGCGCTGGTGGGTTTTTTATCAGCGATCTTCGGCAGCGCCGGGCCGATCGGCGCGGTGGCTTTTCTAAGCCTGAACCTGCCGCCGGCCGCGTACGTCGCCAGTGAAGCGGTCACGGCCGTCATGATGCATATGACCAAGACCATTGTTTACGGGCGCTATGCCCTGCTCACGCCCCAGGATGTCCTGGCGGGCGCGGTGCTCGGCGGCGCGATGGTCCTGGGCTCCTGGACGGCAAAAAAATTCATCCATCATATTTCAGGAAAGGTGTTCGGTTATTGCGTTGACGCCCTGCTCGTTGTGGCAGCGGTTTCATTGTGTTTTAATAAGTGAGCCCTTGGGCTCGGAAAGAAGGTGCTTTATGTATCCTGCCAAATCGTATGCCGCGCACGCGGCGTCCCAACCCCTGGCCCCGTATGAGTTCTCCCGGCGCGCTCTGGGGCCTAGTGATGTGTTGATCAATATCCAATATTGCGGGATCTGTCATTCGGATATCCATCAGGTCCGCAGCGAATGGGGGCCGGCTCTGTACCCGATGGTCCCCGGCCACGAGATCGTGGGCGTGGTCGCCGAAGTCGGCGGCAAGGTGAAGAAGTATAAGGTGGGCGATAAGGTCGGCGTGGGTTGTATGGTCGATTCCTGCCGGGAATGTTCCGAGTGCAAGGAGGGCTTCGAGCAGTTCTGCGGGCACCCGATCTTTACGTATAACAGTTACGAGAAAGACGGCAAAACGCTCGCCCAGGGCGGGTATTCCGACAAGATCGTGGTTGACGAGAGTTATGTCCTGCGGTTGCCGGCGAAGTTGCCGATGGACGCGGTGGCGCCGCTTTTGTGCGCGGGGATCACCACGTATTCGCCGCTGCGACACTGGAAAGCGGGCCCGGGGAAGAAGGTCGCGATCATGGGGCTGGGCGGCCTGGGGCATATGGCGGTGAAGATCGCCAAAGCGATGGGCGCGGATGTTTCCGTGATCAGCCGTTCGCGCGGCAAGGAAGCCGACGCCAAACGGCTGGGCGCGGATCATTATTTTGCCACGGCCGAAGCCGGGACGTTCGAGAAAATGGCGAAGATGTTCGACCTGATCATCTGCACGGTTTCCGTCGACCTTGACTGGAACCAGTATTTGGGATTGCTTAAGCGCGACGGGACCATGGTCCTTCTGGGCGTTCCACCCAAGGCGCCGCCGGTGCATGCGGCCAGTTTGATCTTCGGGCGGCATAGTTTGTCGGGGTCGCTGATCGGCGGTATCAAAGAAACGCAGGAGATGCTGGATTTTTGCGGCCAGCACGGGATCGTTTCCGACATCGAGCTTATCCCGATCCAAAAAGCGCAAGAATCTTACGAGCGCGTGATCAAGGGCGATGTGAAGTTCCGCTTCGTCATTGATATGACTACGTTAAAGTAGAAGGTTGTTGTGATCAAAGTTTATTACGACGGAAAATGCGGCGTGTGCCGCGGCGAGATGCGGCATTATCAGCGCATCGCGCCGGTGCGTGTTTTTGAGTGGATCGATATCATGCAGAAGCCGGCCCCGGCTTTGCCGGCCGGTGTATCAGAGGCTGATGCACTAAAGGTCCTGCATGTTGCGGATGATGAGGGCCGGATCCATCGGGGCCTGGACGCTTTCCTGGTGATCTGGCGCGCGATGCCGGGATTCCGGTGGCTGTACCGGATCATGAGTTTCCCGGGGATCCGTCAGTTAGGGCGTATCGGGTATTACATCTTTGCCGCTGTCAGGTTCCGCTGGATGGGGTATGACCGCTGCAAGGTTCTATGATGTCTTAAATGGCGTCGGCCAGCAGATCTAGATTTGTTCGCCGTAGCAAAAACAAAATTTGACGAATAATCAAGTTATGTTATTATATAATCAACACGCTGTGCTCACCTTTCTCCCCCGAGAGTTGTTCTTCGCAAGTCATTACATTCCGTCAAATTGCATTAATTGACAAATATACCAAATATGGTATATTTAGAAAGAGAGCATTCATGAAAGCTCTGGTCTTTGTGGGCTCATCGCGAGAGGATCTAAAGAGTTTTCCCGATGATGTCCGTCAGGATTTGGGGTTCGCTCTTTATCAGGCTCAATGTGGCTCTAAAGCTTTTAATGTGAAGCCTTTGAAGGGGTTCGGCGGAGCCGGAGTCCTGGAAGTCAGGGCAGATGATGATGGCAATACATATCGTGCGGTGTATACAGTAAAGTTTACGGCAGCGATCTATGTTCTACATTGCTTTCAAAAGAAATCAACACGCGGGATTAGGACATCATTGCAGGATGTTGAATTGATCAAGCGGCGATTGCGTGCGGCACAAGAAGATTGTTTGATTCATCATGGTAGAGGTCGGCATGAACACTAGAGAGAAAACCTATAGAAGCGGCGGTAATGTTTTTGCGGATATCGGCCTGGCTCATCCGGAGCGTGTTATGGCGCGTGCTCAGGTGATGTTAAGGATAACGGCTATTATCCGAGAACGTGGGTTGACGCAGAAAGAAGCAGCGCAAGTGTTGGGAATTCCCCAGTCAAAAGTCTCTTGCCTCATGGCTGGCAAGCTTAGCCTGTTTTCACTTGATCGCCTTTTTCAGTTTCTGAATGCTCTCGATAGGGAAATCGAGATCGTTATCCGTCCCTCAGCTACCACAGGACGCTCAGCCATGACTCATGTTGTGATGACTGTGTAACGATCCTGCCGCGTAAGATTCTAGAACACCTTCCTACTAAACATCGAGGATTAATGATTAAGGTAACGTTTAGGCCAGGAACTTAAGTAAGACAGAAAGAGCGGTGGTTTTATGTCTATTACGATCAGGCCGGCGCGGGAGCGTGGGCATGCCGATCATGGTTGGCTCGACACCTGGCATACGTTTTCATTTGCGGATTATTACGATCATCGCCATATGGGTTTTCGTTCTTTGCGCGTGATCAATGATGACCGTGTGACGCCAGGTGAAGGGTTTGGCACGCATCCGCATCAGAACATGGAGATCTTCACCTATGTGGTCGAAGGCGCGCTGGCGCACAAGGACAGCATGGGCCATGCCTCAACGATCAAGGCCGGGGAAGTGCAGAAGATCACAGCAGGGCGCGGGATCACGCACAGCGAGTTTAACGCGTCCGATAAGCAACCGGTCCATCTGTACCAGATCTGGATACAGCCGGACAAGAACGGGTTGGTGCCTTCGTACAAGGAAGTCGCTTTGCCTGAACCTGATCCGGAGGTTCCACTGTTTCTGATCGGCGCGCCGCCGGGCAAGGGCGGGCTGGTCGATTTTCATCAGGATGTGCTGATCTTCCGCGGTGTTCTCACCAAGGGGCAGAAGGTCCCTTACGCGATCAAACCCGGCCGCGGTCTTTGGGTGCAGATCGTGAAAGGTTGTGTTAGAATAGGAGAACATTCTTTAAGGGCGGGCGATGGGGCATCGCTGGAAGCTGCCGCTGAGATCATGGTGATGGCCGCTGAACCTGCTGAATTTCTGCTATTCGATCTGGCTTGACCGCGAGGATATTTCTTTTGTCGATGGAAGCGCATATTCCCAAAACCCGCCTTGAATCGTTCAGCGACGGGGTCCTGGCGATCATTATCACCATCATGGTGCTGGAGTTAAAGGTCCCGCGCGGGACCGACCTGGCGTCGTTGCGGCCGCTGGCCGAGCAATTCCTCAGTTATGCCCTCAGTTTCGTTTATATCGCGATCTATTGGAACAATCATCATCATTTGCTACATACCGCTCGGCGCCTCAACAGCAAGATCATGTGGGCGAATGCCCATTTACTTTTCTGGCTTTCCCTTGTTCCGTTCGCGACCGGCTGGTTGGGAGAGAATCACGGTGCGGCTTGGCCGACGGCGATCTATGGCGCGGTGCTGTTGATGTCCGCGGTGGCGTATTTTATCCTGCAGGGATGTATCGTTGAGGATCACGGGCAGGGATCCCTTCTGGCGCAGACCCTGGGCCGCGATTGGAAGGGGAAGCTCTCCCTGGCCAGCTACGCGGCAGCGGTCGTTTTGTCGTTCGTTAACCAGTGGAGCGCGGATACTCTTTATGTACTGGTGGCGCTGATGTGGCTTATCCCGGACCAGCGGATGGAAAAAGTTCTGGCGGGCACAAAAGGAACGCAGCGAGAGGGGATCTGATGTTAAAAAAGATAGGATTGGTATCGCTTAAAGTCGTCGCCGGCATTGTTGTGTTCTACCTTTTTATCGCGGCCGTCGTTTTGCCTATGGTGATCAAGTGGGCTGCCGAAGACCAGGGGACAAAAGTCCTGAAGCATCCGGTCAAGCTGGCGTCGGCGTCGTTCAATCCCTTTTTATGGCGGTTGACGCTGGGCGGCTTTAAGGTCCTTGATAAGGACGGGCAGTTGATGGCGGGCTTTGACCGGCTGAGCGTTGACGCGAGTTTCCTCGCGCTGTTCAAGAAAATATACCGCATTGAGTCGGTGGCGCTTGAGGGTCTCAAGGTCAACGTGGTCCTGCTCGATGGCGGGAAAGTCAATTTAATGGAGCTGGCGCCCGCGCCGGTCATGCCTGCGCCGGCCGCGGTTCCCGCTGCCGCTACCCCGACCGTTGCGAAAGGCTCCGCCTCCAAAGAGACGGCGCCCCCGGCACAACCTCTGCCTTTGGTCATCATTGACAGCCTGACGCTCGCGAACAGCCGCGTCGATCTTCTTGACCGTACCATTCATCCCAATTTTTCTGTCGCCCTTACCGATATCGCTATTAAGGTCACCGGGTTTTCCACCAAACCTGATGGAGCGGCCAATATTATTTTCCAGGCAAAACTGGGAGGTAAGGGAACGATCGGCTCCGAGATCAATATCAAGCCGTTCGCAACGCCCATCGACCTGGAAACCAGTTTTTCTCTTGATGGGTTGGCGCTCGATATCCTAAGCCCCTATGTCGGGAAATATGCCGGCCGGGATCTAAAGGACGGCGTGCTGGAGTTCAAGACCGATTACCGCATCAGCGGCAACAAACTGACGGCGGCGCACAAGATCCTTATTCAGCGGTTTGCCTTCGGCCAGAGCGTGGCAAGCAAGGACGCTCTTCATCTGCCGTTCGGCCTGGTGGTGGCGCTGCTCGAAGACCCGCAGGGCCGTATCAAGATCTCCCTGCCGGTGACCGGCGACATGAGCAAGCCGGAATTCCATTACTGGTCGCTGGTCGGCCAGGTCGTTACGAATTTCTTCACGGGACTGGTGACCAAGCCGTTCGCGTTCCTGGCCGGGGACACGGGCACCGATGAGCTGGGCTATGTCCGGTTCCAGCCGGGGAAGACGGATATTACCGACGCGGAGAAGAAAAAGATCCAGTCTTTGTTGCAGAGCCTTAAAGACCATCCGAAATTGAAGCTTGAGGTCGACGGCGGGTATGACCCCGACCTTGACTGGAAAGCCATCAACCAGGTAACCCTGGAGAAAGACTTCGCCGAGCTGCGCAAGAATTCGACGCGCTCTGACAGCTGGATCTACCAGATGCTTTATCAGCGCCGGGTCGGCATCCGGGAGTTGTGGGATATCACCAAGAAGTATAAGCTTAAAGAGGGCTCTTACGATGATGACAAGGTTGTTGCCGAGATCAAGCGTCAGCTGATCGAAGGTGCCGCGGTCGATAAGCCGGCCCTGGAGGCGCTGGCCGCCGCGCGGGCCAAGGCGGTCAGTGATCTTATTGCCGGGACGGGTTTTGACCCGGCACGCTTAAGCACCGGCCCGGTCCGTCAGGAGCAGGCCAGCATGGGGTTGGTGCCGCTGGAGTTCACGCTGACCGTGTTCGAGGAGCCGAAGCCGGAAAAATAATGAAGATCCTTTTTATTGTTAAAGAATCGACCATGCATGAACGCATGGGGATCATGTGTTTGAGCGCGGCGCTTAAAGAGCGCGGGCATGAAACCCGGCTGGTACTTTTAGATACGCATGGAGAGCAGGGAACCGTTGCGCTCGCCAGGTCTTTTGCCCCGGGTGTCGTGGCTTACAGCGTGATGACCGGCGAGCATGGACGCATGCTGGCGTTTAACCGGCTGCTGAAGAAGGAAATTTCGTTCTTGGCGGTTTTTGGCGGCCCGCACACGACGTTCTTCCCGGATATGATCCAGGAAGAGGGCGTAGACGCGATCTGCGTGGGTGAAGCCGATGAAGCGTTCCCCGAATTTTGCCGGCGGGTCGCCGAGGGCGGTGACTACCGTCATTCCCCTAATTTTTGGTGTCGTCACGGAGCAGAGGTGGTCAAGAATCCGCTGGCACCGCTTATTCGCGACCTTGACACATTGCCTTTCGCCGACCGGGCCGTCATGTATGAGGCCGATCCGGCGTTACGGAACGAGGGCCGCAAGATGTTCTTCGCCGCGCGCGGCTGCCCCCAGAAATGCACCTATTGTTTTAACAGCCGCTATAACGATATTTATCAGGGTAAAGGCCCGGTGGTCCGCGCGCGTTCACCCGAGAGCATTGTCCGCGAGATCGTCGAGGTTAAGCGGCAGTATCCGCTCAACGTTGTCTGGATCGATGATGACAATTTCCTGGCCAAGCCCGGGCCCTGGTTCTTCCGTTTTGCGGCGCTGTATAAAGAGCAGGTCGGCTTGCCGCTGAGCGTTAACCTCCGGGCGGACTTTATCAAGGAGGAGATCATTGCCGCGTTAAAGGGCGCGGGCCTGGATTCGGCCTGGATGGGTATTGAATGCGGTAATGAAGAGAAGGCGAATGCCGTCCTTAAGCGCGAATTGACCAACGCCGAGATCGAGCGGGGCGTGGCAATCTTGCATAAGCACAAGGTGAAGATCATTACCCAAAACCTGATCGGTCTGCCGGTCGCCGATAGCGAGGCGATGGACCTTGAAACGCTGGATTTTAATATCCGCCTTAAGCCGGCCTTCGCCTGGTCGTCGATCCTTTATCCGTATCCGGGCACCGCGATCGAGGTTTATGCCCGGGAGCAGGGCTTGCTGGGGAAAGAAACGCTTCTTCTTGAGACTAATAAGCGGAGCACGGCTTTCGGCTTTTCACCGGAGAGGGTCAGGTGGATCAGCAATTTTCACAAGCTTTTCGGTGTCGTTGTCCGGTTCCCTATTTTACGGGGCGGCGTGGGCTTCCTGTGCCGTTTACCGTTCGGCGCTTTTTATACAATGGTTTTTTACTGCTGGTACGGTTATAATATGAAGTTCAGGCTATATCCGTTCGTTTCCTGGCGCCGGGAGCTGTCGCAGTATGTCGCGTTGTGGTGGCGGTTCATCCGGAAAACCTAAAAGAGGGTGCCGTATGAAAGTCATCGAATGCCGTAAGTTTATCCGCCATCCATTGTGTATGCCGCTGGCCTACAAGATGCTCTCTCCCGGTGAGAAGGCCGAACCGGCCATGCCGGCCGGCGAGCGTTCCCGGACGCGCAATGTTAGCCTGGGCGGCCTGCTTTTTTCTTCTAAAAACATGCTTAAAAAAGGCGCCCGTATCGTTTTGAACATGCCCTTTGAGGATAAAATGTTCAATGTCAGGGCGCGCGTGGTGCGTTGCATGCTCAATGCCGAGACGCGGTTGTATGATATCGCGGTCAGTTTCATGCGGGTCCAGGAGGCGTTCAAGGTGAAAATGATCGAGCAGATCTACCTGATCGCCGAATTTCGTGACCTGCTCAGCTTACAATCGGGCAAGCAGGTGTCGCTGGAGGAAGCGTCAAAGGTCTGGATACGTCGGTATTCAGCCCGGTTTAAAAAGTTATATTGGTGAGCGGCCGTTAATAAAATCTAATCTTCTTTTAATCCTGGTTTAATCTTCAGGATGATATTGTTCAACCATATTACGGAGGCTTGCGCATGAGTTGGGGAATGAAGAATCGCTTAAGTCAGTTGATGCCGGGCGGAAAATGTTTTTTTATGCCGATCGACCACGGTTATTTTCAGGGGCCGACCAAAGGCCTGGAACGGCCGGCTGAGACGATCAAGCCGTTATTGCCTTATGTGGATGCTTTATTCTGTACGCGTGGCGTGTTGCGCTCGGTGATCGATCCGGTAGGCAGCAAGCCGATCGTCTTGCGAGTGTCGGGCTGTACCAGTATGGTCGGCAAGGACCTGGCCAATGAGGAAGTGACAACATCTATTGATGAGATCCTTCGGCTTAATGTTTCCGCTGTCGGCGTTTCTGTTTTTATTGGCAGTGATTACGAAAAAGAAACGCTCAAGAACCTGGCCACGCTGGTGAACATGTGCGAGCCTTACGGGATCCCCGTGATGGCGGTGACTGCGGTGGGGCGCGAGATGGAAAAACGCGATGCCCGTTATCTGGGGTTGTGTTGCCGCATCGCGGCTGAGCTTGGCGCGAGGGTTGTTAAAACGTACTGGTGCGACAAGGATTTTGATAAGGTAGTGCAGGGTTGCCCCGTGCCGGTCATTATGGCTGGCGGCCCCAAGTGTGAGACCGAGGAAGGGGTCCTGGAATTTGTTCATGACGGCATGCAGAAGGGCGCGGTGGGGCTTAACCTGGGCCGCAATGTCTGGCAGAGCCCCCGTCCGGTGGCCATGGCACGCGCTCTCAAGGCGATCGTGCATGACAATGTGTCGCTGCAGCAGGCCCGGGAGATCTTGAAAGCCTCATGATCGCCGCCCGGTACTATAACAATAAAGATATCCGTCTTGAAGAGTTGCCTGTTCCCGTGATCGGCCCCGGTGAGATCCTGGTGAAGACGCGTGCCAGCGGCATTTGCGGGACGGACGTGATGGAGTGGTATCGCGTGAAGAAAGGCCCCCGCATCCTGGGCCATGAGATCAGCGGCGATATTGTTGAATCGAAGTCACCGGCGTATAAGGCCGGCCAGCGGGTATTCGTCAGCCATCATGTGCCCTGCGACGATTGCAAGTACTGCCGTGCCGGCCATCATACGGCCTGCGATACACTGCATCAGGGCAATTATGATCCGGGTGGATACAGCGAATTCATCCGCGTTCCGGCGATCAATGTTGAGCGCGGTGTTTATGTCCTGCCGGATCATGTGTCTTACGCGGAAGGGTCCATGATCGAGCCGCTGGCGTGCGGCGTGCGGGGTTTGCGGTTGATCGATGTGCGGGCGGGGCAGACTGTCCTTATTCTTGGTTGTGGCGTTTCCGGCCTGATGAATATCATGCTGGCCAAGCTGAAGGGGGCCCGAGTCATCGCGACGGATATTGACGCGTACCGCTTGCAGAAAGCGCGTGAAGCCGGCGCGGATGAAGTGCTTCAGGCTTCGGCACCGATCGATGCCCCCGCGGATAAGGTTATTGTGTGCACCGGTGCTTTTAGCGCTGTCGAACAAGCGTTCCGTTGTGTCGATAAAAAAGGGACCATCTTGCTTTTCGCGATCCCGAACCGTGACATACCGCTGCCGATACCGGATTTTTGGAGGAAAGAACTGACGGTGACGTCTTCTTACGGGGCGGCGCCGGATGATCTGGCAGAATCGCTGGCGCTCATCAGCAGTGGCAAGGTTAATGTGCGGACGCTTATTACGCACGCGCTGCCGCTAAAGGATATTCAGGAAGCGTTCAATATTGTCGTTGGGGCCAAGGGATCCCTGAAGGTCATTCTCGAGATCAAATAATCAGCATCATCGGTCATGTCGTGTGTCGTGCCGGGGATGCGTGTGTCCATAAAGGAGAAAGATGAAAAGTGAACAGCCATTTGCCCAGCAGTACGCGGATCATGTTAATCCGCAATGGGTGCGTTTGCTCGACTTGCTGGAGATGAACGTGGCGTACCGCCACTGCCTCGGGGTGGAATTGACCACGGTGGACGGCCGGCGGATCCTTGATTTCTTATCGGGCTATTGCGTTTACAATATGGGGCATAATCATCCGGCGATCATTGCCGCGCTTAAGGCCGAGCTTGATAGCAATGGCCCTTCGATGCTGCAGAATCACGTGCCGCAACTGGCCGGAGTGCTGGCGGAGCGCTTGTGCCGTCTGGCTGGCGGACGCCTGGCTCGTGTCGCGTTCGGTAGTTCCGGCAGTGAAGGCGTGGAGGCGGCTATTAAATTTTCTCGTATGCATACCGGCCGTACGGGCATGCTCTACTGCGACGGAGCTTTTCATGGGCTCACTTGTGGCGCGCTTTCCCTGATGGGCGGGTCTTTCTGGAGTGACGGGTTCGGTCCCATGCTGCCGGATACCACCGCTATCCCGTTCAATGACCTGGCAGCTTTGGATAAAAAACTGGCCACCAAGAAGTTCGCGGCGTTCATTGTGGAGCCGATCCAGTCGGAAGCGGGGATCGTCCTGCCGGCGAACGATTATTTACGCGAGGCGGAGCGTTTGTGCCGCCGCAGCGGAACATTACTTGTTCTTGATGAAGTACAGACGGGCATGTACCGCACGGGCCCGTTCCTGGCAGCCCATCACTATGGTGTTGAGCCAGACATGGTGGTGATGGCTAAAGCGCTGAGTGGCGGCCTGGTGCCGGTGGGCGCTCTACTTATGACGGAGAAAGTTTGCGACTCTGTTTTCAAGTCCCTCAAGAGCGCGATGATCCACACATCGACATTCAGTGAGAATTCTCTTGCCATGCGGGCCGCGCTGGCGTCGCTTGACGTGATGGCAGGGGAAAAGCTCGGTGAGCGTGGAACGGCGATGGGCCGGGAATTGCGCGACAAGCTCCAGGCGGCCCTGTCGGGGTATGAGATGTTCCAGGAAGTGCGCGGGATCGGGATGATGTCGGGGATCAAGTTCCGGGCGCCGAGGTCGCTGAAGCTTAAGGTGGCTTTTGAAACATTTAAAGCCATTCATCCGGGGATGTTCGGGCAGATGCTGGTCTTGCGCTTGTTCCGTGACAAGGGTTTTATTACCCAGATCTGCGGCAATGATTTTATGGTGCTCAAAGCTTCACCTCCGCTGGTCGCTACCACGGAACATATCGACGGCTTCGTAGCGGCGATCAAGGACATTGTGGATTCCGTGCATACGTCCGACCAGGCCTGGTCGGAGGCGATCGGTATGGCGCGCCGGACGATGAATATTTGAATGTAGCGCGAGAGAGGCGTTGATGGCGATATTTTCTGTTCCAACAAATTTTGACCCTTGCCTGATCGAGGGTATGGCCGGTCACGGGGTGAGCGAAGTTTACGGCAAGCTTCAGTCTGACGCGGTTGGCGGCGGGCGCTTGTCCCAGCTCCTGCCTTCCTTGTCGTTCGCCGACCTGCGCCGGCACGCGGACCTGTGCCGGCAACAGGGCATGGCTTTTAATTATCTGCTTAATGCTTCGGCGTCCGACAATATGGAATACACGCGGTCGGGGCAGAGGGCTTTGGCGGGGTTGGTGGACCGTTTATGGGCCATGGGCATCACGCGGTTCACGGTGGCGACGCCCTATTTGCTCAGGTTCCTCAAGAGCCGCTATCCGGGAGCGTGGGTGAAGATCAGTGTTTTCGCGCAGGTCGGTGACGCCCGCAAAGCGCGCCAGTGGGAAGACATGGGGGCCGATGAGGTTGTCCTCGATTCGCTGTTGGTCAATCGGGAATTTCATATCCTGGAAGATATCCGCCGGTCGGTCAAGATCCCGCTACAGCTTCTGGTGAATAACAATTGCGATTATGGTTGTTCATTATCGCCGTATCATATGAACGTCCTCGCGTCAGGATCAAGGCGCGGCAGTAAAACACAGGGTATCCTGCCGGATTATTGTTATCTGCATTGTACCGCGCAGAAATTGCGGGAGCCGGAGCGTTTCTTGATGGCGGACTGGATACGACCGGAAGACCTGGCCCATTACGAAAGGCTTGGTTACGATAATTTCAAATTATCCGGCCGCAATCTTCCGACGGAGGTTTTGCTGCGCCGGCTCAAGGCGTACCATGGGCGGCATTATGAGGGCAACTTACTGGACTTGATCCAGGATTTCGGTCACACGGTCAAGCCCGACCGTTCCCTTAATGCGCTGGGGAACCGGGCAGGGAGCGTGCTGACCTGGTTAAGGCATTCGGCACCTTTGCGGATCGGCGCGATCCGGCGCTTGCTGAACCTCAGCCGCAAGCGGGGGTTTATTTCAGTGCCCGAGGTGGAGCCGCCCGTCACGATCGATAATCGGGCTCTTGACGGGTTCCTGGAGCCGATCCTCGGCATGAATGGCTGCCGCAACCGTGTGTGCGGGGATTGCCAGTATTGCCACGGGATCGCGAAAAAAGCCATTACGGTCCGCGACGCTTCGCGGCAATTGATCCTGAAGGACCAGGAGGTCCTGGTCAAGGAGATGGAGAGCGGCGCGTTCTGGCGTTAGCTAAAAGAAGGGCTGGAGGTAGGATGAACAGGATATTCAAGATTTTCTTATTGGTAGTGACGGTCCTTATAGCGCCCCGCGCGATGGCGGCTGACGTGTGGCGCCTGGCTCCGGAGAAAAGCACGCTTACCTTCTTTGTGCGCACGACATTGCATGATGTTCACGGCAAGGCGCAGACCATGTCGGGGTCCTTTGCCGGGGGAGCATCTTCAGCCGGCGCGGCTACAGCCGGGGCGGCTTCAGCCGGCGCGGTGGACCTGGCGGTGGCTGGCCTGACCACGGACAATAAGGGCCGGGACGTTAATATGTACCGCATGTTCAATGAGCCGAAATACAAGGATATTCATTTTGCTTTCGGTAGTCCCGACCTGTCGGCGCTGGCCGCAAAAGGGGAGGGGACGATCCTGATCCCCGGGACCATGACGATCCATAACATCACCCACCCGGTGACGCTTACAGCCACCGGCCGTCTGGCGGGTGGTACGCTCACGTGTGAAGGCGCTTTTGATATTCATTTAAAGGATTATGACCTGCATCCGCCCACTGTCCTGATGATGATCCGCGTGGCGGACCTGGTAAACGTGAAATACGCGATGGTGTTCACGCGGGGCGATCAATGACCCCCCGGATCACGAGCATCAGTACGGCTAATCCTCCCTTGCGCATGGACCAGAGCGCGATCATCGATTTGATCATGAAGCAGGACTTTTCCGTCAGGAGTAAAAAATATTACGAACGGTTCATGTCGGATGACGGCGTGCGTTCGCGCACCTTCGCGATCGACCGCATGGAGCGGATTCTTACCGAAGATGCCGACGCGGCGACCGCCCGTTTTGAAACACAGGCCACCGCGCTGGCGGTAGAGGCGGGGCGCAAAAGCCTGGCCGCGGCGGGCTTGCGGCCGGATCAGGTCGACGGGTTGGTGATCGTGACGTGCACCGGATATCTTTGCCCCGGCCTTACTTCTTATGTCGGGGAAGCGCTTGGCGTCCGGAAAGACGTTTTCATCCTTGATATTGTCGGCCACGGGTGCGGCGCGGCGGTGCCCGGCTTGCGGGTGGCCGAGCAGTTTTTGCTGGCCGCCAAGAAAGGTAATCTGCTTTTTATCGCGGTGGAGATATGCTCCGCTACGTTCGTTCACGCGGAATCGGTGGATCTGCTGCTTTCAAATTCTATTTTTGGTGATGGCGCGGCGGCTTGCGTGCTGACCTGCGACGAGAAGCCTGGCTGGCAGATGATACAGCATGGCTGTTTGCTTTTTCCCGAGACCCGAGACCAGCTGCGCTTTCGCACGGTCAATGCCCGCTTGCAGAATGTCCTGGGCAAAGCGGTCCCGCAATTTGTGTCGGCTGGCGTGAAAGCTTTATTGACAGAGATGACGATCGCTCGGCTTCCGGAGGTATTGGTCTTTCATCCGGGCGGACGGCTCATCCTCGATCGGATTGAAGAAACGCTGGGCCTGGCCCCGGAAGCTCTTAAGGTCAGCCGGCATATCCTGGCGGAGTACGGCAACATGTCATCGCCGAGCGTGATGTATATTCTTAAACATTTGGCCGAGACGCAGGTTTTCTCTGATGGGACGCCAGCTTTAATGGTCAGTTATGGCGCGGGGACGAGCGTTAATGGGGCTTTATTGCGCTGGACGGAGAAAAGTTGATGAAAGACGCGGCGGCGGTAAAAGCGGTCGGGTTCGACCGGTATTTTAAGGCCGGCTCCTGGGAGGAGTCCAACCGGGCTTTTTTTGACGGGTTGGCGCCCAAATATGACCGGCTCAACGTGGTCATTTCCCTTGGGCAGCAGCAGCGGTACAAGCAGGCGGCTGTGAGCAGCCTGAATCTGAAACCGGGCATGCGGGTGCTTGATATCTGCACGGGCAGCGGCGACCTTTTTATCGAGATGACCCGGCAATGCCGCGGCCTTCATCTGGACGCGGTGGATATGTCGGGAGAAATGTTGCGGGTAGCCAAAGAACGGGCGCGGCGATCGAACATTCACGATATCAGCTTCTATCAGGCCAGCGCGCTGGCTTTGCCTTTTGAAGAGCATACGTTTGACGCGATCGCGATGGGGTTCGGCTTGCGGAACCTCGGTGATATCCCGGCGGGAATCAAAGAAATGCACCGTGTCCTTAAACCCGGCGGCGTGTTTACGACACTTGATCTTGGTAAACCGAAAGCGGGTTTGCCGCGCTGGCTGCATCATGTTTATTTCGACCGTCTCATGCCTTTTCTGGGCCGGGCGGTCTTTCATCGTCACGAGTTTAATTCTTTTGAGTATCTCAGCCGGTCGAGCCGTTATTTTCCAGTGGAGAATGAGATCATGGCTATGATGAGCGGCGCCGGTTTCAGGGATGTGCACGGAAAAAGTTTTATGCTTGGTGGCGTCGCGTATCAGTCGGGGGCCAAATGACCGCGCTGGTAACTGGCGCTTCCGGCGGTATCGGCTATGAGCTGGCCGTGTGCCTGGCCCGCGGCCATTATGATCTTGTTTTAGCCGCGCGCAGCCGGGAGAAACTCGAGGCCATTGCCGCCGACTTGCGCGGCCGTTTTCAGGTCAGTGTCCATGTGATCGCGATCGATCTTTCGGTAAAGGGCAGCAGCCGTCAATTGTATGAGTGGGTTGGCCAGCGGGGGCTCTTGATCGATGTCTTGGTCAACAATGCCGGTTTTGGTGACTGGGGCCCTTTTGTTGATGCTGATCCCTGCCGGCAGGAGGCGATGGTCGAGCTCAATATTACCGCGTTAACGCTACTGACGAGGATGTTCCTGCCGGGGATGGTGCAGCGTCGTAGCGGCCGTATCCTCAATGTTGCATCTACCGCCGCTTTTCAGGCCGGCCCGTTGATGTCGGTTTATTTTGCCACAAAAGCGTTTGTGTTGTCTTTTTCCAGGGCGCTCGCCAGCGAACTTAAAGGCAGCGGGGTCACGGTGACCTGCCTTTGCCCCGGGCCGACTGCGTCGGGTTTTCAGCAGGCGGCTTTTACGTCGGATATACTCTTGAATGACCGTCGGATGCCTTCCTCCAGAGAAGTGGCTGAGTACGGATACAAGGCGCTTCGTTCAGGCCAGTTCCTGGCCGTCCATGGTTTCGGAAACAGGGTCATGGTGGCATGTGTGCGGTTTTTGCCCCAGGCCTTCGTGCTGGCCGTCGTCTCTTACGTGCAGAGCAAGAAGCAGGTGGCCAAACGTGAAGGATAGAAAGCGGGTTGTTATTACGGGCTTGGGGGTTGTGGCGCCTAATGGCATCGGCCTGGAGCTTTTCTGGGAGAACAATGCCCGCGGGATCTCCGGCGTGAAGAACCTTTTATCTTTTGATGTGGCCGGGCTTGAGACCAGGATCGCGGGCGAGGTTACGGGTTTTGACCCGGGGCAATATATGCCGGCGGAAGTCCTTAAGCGCACCGACCGGTACGTTCACCTGGGCCTGGCGTCGGTCAAGATGGCCTTGGCCAATAGCGCGCTGGACCTTGCGCGCGAAGACCGCGCGAGGATCGGCGTCATCATCGGTTCGGGCCTCGGCGGCATTCAATTTCACGAGGAGCAGATGCGCGCGGCCCTGGATAAAGGCCCCGGCCGGATCAATCCGCTGGCGGTGCCCCGGATCACGTCCAACGCGGTGGCCAGCCACATTGCCATTGAGTCCGGGTTGACCGGGTTCAATAGTGTTATTTCAACAGCTTGCGCTTCCGGCGCCCACGCGATCGGGGAGGCTTTTCGCAAGATCCAGTACGGAGAGCTTGATGCCTGCGTATCCGGCGGGGTTGAAGCGCCGCTGACGCCGATCACTTTCGCGGCTTACGGCGCGCTGCGGGTCCTGTCCAAAAGGAATGACCGCCCTCAGGAAGCCTCGCGGCCTTTTGACCGGGAGCGCGACGGGTTTGTGCTGTCGGAAGGGGCGGGCATCCTGATCCTGGAGGAGCTTGAACATGCCCGCCGCAGGAAGGCCCGCGTTTATGCCGAGGTCACCGGTTATGGGGCGAACTCAGGGGCGCATCATATCGTGATGCCGGATCCCGGCGGGCAAGATGCCGCCCTGGCGATGGCGGCGGCTCTGAGCGACGCGGGGATAAAGCCCGGGGATATTGATTATATCAATGCGCATGGCACGGCAACCCAGGCTAATGACAAGGCTGAAACACGGGCGATCAAGACGGTGTTCGGGGAGAAAGCGCGCGTGCCGGTGTCGTCCACTAAATCGATGATCGGCCACAGCATCGGGGCGGCGGGGGCGATCGAAGCGCTGGTTTGCGCGCTGGCCTTGGACCGTGGCCTGATCCCGCCGACGATCAATCTTAAGGAGCGGGATCCCGATTGCGACCTGGATTATGTTCCCGGTGAAGCGCGCCGGGCCGCGTTAAAGGCGGTCCTGTCTAATTCGTTCGGGTTTGGCGGTTGCAATGCCTGCCTGGTTTTTCAACAAGGAGATGAGCGATGAACGCGCAAGATATCGAGCAGCAGGTGAAAGCGATCCTGGCGGATAAACTGGATGCCGCGCCAGAGAAGATCACGCCCGACGCCCGCCTGGCGGAGGACCTTAACATGGATTCTTTCGCGGCCATTGAGATGGCTTTCGCTTTGGAGGAAAAGTTCTATCTTAAGATCCCGGATAGTGATATCATGGCTGTTAAGACGGTCAGGGATGTGGTCGACTATATTCAACGCCGCCGCGGGTGACCTTAAGCGATGCCTTGGTTAAAGCTCAGTAAAGATCTCAACTTCAGTATCTGCCTTTCCCTGTTATTTGCCTCCGCTTGCCTACTCCTTTCCCATACCGCTTTTTTCTGGAGCCTGGAATCACTGGGACTGGATCTGTATTATCGTTTTCGGGCCACTCAAGTCAGCAGTCATGTGACGCAGGATATCATTATTGTTGAGGTCACGGATCGGGACCTGGTTGATTCAGGCCGCTGGCCCTGGCCGAGATCCGACTATCGCGAGATGGGCGCGCTGCTCAAAGACCTTGGGGCGGGGCAGATCTTTTATGATTATCTTTTTTCCGTGCCGGATGATCAGGGTGGCGACAAGCCGTTCGCTGATGTCATCCGCCGGGCGGGTAATATCTATTTGCCTTTTATTTTTACCCAGGGAGAGATCAGCTTGCGGACCATGATCCACCCGGTCCCGGTTTTGTTTGAGGCGGTCAAGGGAACCGGGGCGGCGATTGTTATTCCCGACCGTGATGGCAAATGGCGCCGTATCCCGCTCTTTTTTTATATCAACGGCAAGTTTTATGAGCATATCGTCCTGAAGATGGCCCGTGACCGATGGGGCATGGAGATCAAAAGCATCACGCCGCGGCAGTTGCTCCTGGGCAATGCCCAGAGGGAGATTGCGATCCCCCTGGTGGAAGGCGATAAAATGATGCTTAACTGGCAGGGCAAATGGCGGGAGACGTTCCGGCATTATTCCTTCAGGGAATTGCGTCAGGCCTATGTGGATCGCCAGGCCGGACGGCCAACAGCGATCGACCTGACGGATTTTAAGGGGCGGATCTGTTTGGTCGCGGTGACGGCGGCGGGACTTTACGACCATAAGATCACGCCCCTGGAAGCGACGTATCCGGGTATTGGCGTTATTGCGACCGCTTTAAGCAATATTGACAGCCAGGATTTCCTTTCTGTTCCGCCTTTTTGGGTCGTGGCGTTGATCATTTATGGCTTGGCTTTGTTGCTTCCGCTGGTGATCTTTTCTGGCCGCTCGGGCCGGGAAGGAGCTTTTCTCTTAATGGTGACCATGGTGCTGGCGGCGAGCTATATCTTTTTTCTCAATGGAGTTATTATCAGCCCTTCGCTACCGTTGATCGTGTTGCTGGGTGGCTACTTTATTATTATGTTCGTTAATTCCACCCGGGCGTCGATCGAGAAGCAGAATCTTATGGCGATGGCGACCACGGACGGGATGACGGGGCTTTATAATATCCGTTTTTTCAAAGAGGTCCTGGATGAAGAATGCCGCAAGGCGGAGCAGGATCCTTCTTTAAGGTTTTGCGTGCTGATCTGTGATATCGACCATTTCAAACAGCTCAATGATCGTTTTGGCCATCAGGCCGGTGACCTGGTCCTGAAAAACGTGGCCGCGGTGCTCAGGTCCTCTGTTCGCGGCGAAGACGTAGTGGCCAGGTACGGCGGCGATGAGGCGCTTATTTTGCTTAGGCATATCACACTGGAAGTGGCGTGCGGGGTGGCCGAGAAGATACGGTTGAATGTTGCGGGGATGGGGTTGATGCATAACAATATGTCTCTGGGCGTGACAGTGAGCGTGGGTGTTGCCGCATTCGGGAAAGAGCAGGCGGACCAGGAGTCCTTGATCGGAAAAGCGGACCGCGCCCTGTACATTGCCAAACAGGGAGGGCGTAACCGGGTGAGCACCTGACTATTGATATCTTGAGGAAAATGGTGCATACTTGGATGGGGGTCAGTGGGGTATATTCTTAGGAGGGCGATATGAGGAGAAATCAGGGGCGCGTGTCAGGCAGGCAAGGAACATCCACGCTGGAATTCATGATGATGGCGACCGTTGTTATTTCGGTGATCGCTGTTTTTACCCTGGGGGGACAGAGCCCATTTTCACAGTCATTGAAGAAATCTTACGGCAATGCCACGAATGTTCTTGAAGTATCAACGACAAGTATTGTCAACGATATCATCCCGATTGATCCGGTGGTGGCGCATCTCGCGCCTCCCAGTAATGTAGTACCAAATAAGTGACCTGAGAATTTGTTAGGTCATTTTTTTGGGCGGTGTCTCGCCTAGATATTATACGGATCAAGGATCGTGGTCCGGTCTTTCTTTACCGCGTTGGTAACCAGGTCGCGCAGCACCTGGTCGTAACGCGGTTTTTCTTTATTCTGGTAGAACAATCCAAAATAACGGCGTTCTGAAGCGGCGAATTTAAAGGCCGCGGCCATGTCGGAAGGGTCATTGTCGACGATCTCCACCTTGCCGGCCAGGCGCTTGTCGGGCTCAATGCCACTGGGCGACTTAAGGAACGAGTACCAGTCGGAAGCTTTATTGTTGAAATTTCCTTCGTCAAAATGCGTGCAGCGCTGGCAGACATGGATGAAAGCAAAGCCCGGATGGTCGAAGCCGGCCTTGATCGTGTTGGCCAGATGGTCCGGGATCCAGTCGGCGGAAGAGGCCACGAAAGAAGCCCCGAGCCCCAGGACCACGGCCAGCGGATTGATGGGGTTGAGAAAACTACCCTGCGGCTGGGTCTGGGTCTTGTGCCCCTTGCGCGTTGTCGGCGAGGTCTGGTTCTTGGTGAGCGCGTAGATCTCATTGTCGTACATCAGAAAAACGCATTTGAAGTTCTTGTTGATCCCGTGCAGCAGGTGATTGCCGCCGATGCTCATGGCATCCCCGTCGCCGGAATGGACGAACAGGTTCAGGTCCGGGCGGGCGAGCGCGATGCCTAAGGCCACCGGAATAGCGCGGCCGTGGATCGAGTGGGCGCCGTAGGTATTGATATAATTCGGCGCGCGGCTCGAGCAGCCGATACCGGAGATATTGATGGTCATCTCGGGCTTCAGCTGGCGCTCGATGAGGAATTTCTTAAGGCTGGCCAGGATGCCGAAGTCGCCGCAACCGGCGCACCAGCGGGGGTTTTCGGCGAATAATTCCTTCATGGTAATGGGTGCCGCGGTCGGGGTTGTCATTGTAAGGCCTCCTTAATGCGTTCGAGGATCACTTTCGGGCGGATAGGCCGGCCGGTCGCCTCCGCGATGAGCGGATGGATCTCTGTCAGCACCTCCGAGCGCAGGAGCAAGGCCAGCGGCGAGGGTTTGAGGGCATCGCCGTAAGCCACTTCCACGGTCACGATCTTTTTATATTTCGCGAAGATCTCTTTGAGCATGAGCGGCAGCGGATAGACCACGCGCAGGTGCATGCCCGACGCGCGGACACCCTGCTTCTGGGCGAGGCCGATGGCTTCTTCCAAAGCGCCGCGGGTGGAGCCCCAGCCGACTACCAGGATATCGCCGGTGTCAGGGCCGAACATTTCCGGCGCGGTTAAAGCGCGGCGGACATGATGCACTTTCTCGTTGCGGATATGATGCCCGCGCTGGCTGGCGGAGGAAGACGTGGTGATCTGCCCTTTGGCGTCAGTGCTTAAGCCCGTGACCCGGCGCATCTGGCCGGGGGTGCCGGGCAGGGCCTGGTTAAGGCGGACCATTTCGATATTATCAGGCAGCCGTTTGATATGGAAGCGCTCCAGGACAAAATCCGGGATCTCATCAACGTTGGTCATGTTAACGATCTTGGGTTTGGTGATGACCTTGTAGCTGTTGGCCGTCTGGAAATCGCTCATGATGAGCACCGGCACGCGGAGTTTCTCTGTCAGGTAGCGGGCCAGGTGCGGTGCGTAGAAGCAGTCGATGACGTTCGAGACGCTGATGACGATCTTGGTATGGTCGCCGTGCGAGCCGAAGATCGCGGGCATCAGGTCGCTTTGTTCGGTCTTGGTGGGCAAGCCCGTTGACGGGCCGCCGCGCTGGACGTCGAGGACCACCAGCGGTATTTCGGCCGATTGCGCGTAGCCGATGAATTCCTGTTTGAGCGAAAGGCCCGGGCCCGAGGTCGCTGTGATGGAGGGCACGCCGCCGAAATAGGCGCCGATGGCCACTCCGATCGCCGCGATCTCATCTTCCGCCTGGTGGACGGAGCCGCCGTAAGAGGGCAGTTCGCGGGCCAGGCTGTGCATGACCGATGAAGCCGGCGTGATGGGGTAGCCGGAGAACAGTTTGAAGCCGGCATCGATGATCCCCATGCTCAGCGAGGTATTGCCGTCGATCAGGATCTTTTCGCCCTTGCGGGGGGAGGCCTCGACCTTGTAGCGGGTGAGGTCCATGCCCTTGGCCAGCTGATAGCCGTTATGGTAGAGCGCGATGTTCTTCTCTTTGAGCTCGGGGCTGAACTTTTTCCCCAGGGTCTTTTCGATCTCGACCTTGACGATCTCCTCGTCCATGCCGTAGATGAAGGAGAGCATACCCAGGTAATAGAGGTTGCGGCCTTTACCGCTGATATCGCCCAGGATATCCTTGGAGGGCTGGTCCAGGTCGAAGGTGGTGACGGTGAGGCCTTCGTCCGTACAGCGTTTGATCACCGCGTCGTAGGAAGCGGGGTTCTTTTCCCGGTCGCCGACGTCCAGCAGGACCACGCATTTTTTGTTATATTCTTTGTCGTTAAGCCGGCGGTCAAGGGCGACTTCCTGGGAAGCCAGGATAAGATCGGTATCGTTGCCGATATTGGTGACGTCGAAATCCGCCAGGCGGATGATGATGCCCGAAAGCGCGAAGGGCGTGCGCGGCGGCGGAGAGATCTCGGCCGGGATCATGGGTTCAACGTAGACGTATTCCCCCATGGCCACAAAGGCCGCCAGCAGGATATCACCGGCTTTCTGGGCGCCGAACCCGGCGTCCATCAGAAGTTCGAAGCGTGTAACGGAGCGTTTTTCAACAGACATAGGGACCTCATTGTTCCTATTAAAAGAGCAGGGCCGTCCTCGGCACTTCTCTCAATATAGCCATGTATCAAGGTTTGGCAATGAAAAAGTGGACACTTGAGAGGGTGGATGGTAGACTTCACGGCTATGGGTGAGATAAAAGATATTACGCAGAAGATGATGCAGTTTCGCGAGGAGCGCGACTGGAAGCAGTTCCATAACCATAAGGACGTGGCTTTGTCCCTGGTTTTGGAAGCGGCTGAAGTGCTGGAGCATTTCCAGTGGAAGTCGCCCGAGGAGGTTGTTCGTTACGGCCAGGAGAATAAGGAAGTGTTGGGCGATGAGTTGGCCGACGTGGCCTGGTACCTTTTTGAGCTGGCCCATGACCTCGGGATCGATCTGCCGCAGGCCATTGAACGCAAGACCGCCAAGAACGCCGCGAAATATCCCGTCGATAAATGTAAGGGCCGGCATACGAAGTACAATAAGTTATGAAATATTCCCCCGAAGAGCTGCAGGCCTGCCTGAAGATGATCGATGACCTCTCAAAGAACAGCGATCAGCTGGCCTATTTGACCGAAGACCAGCGCGTTGAGCTTATGATCGCGGCCGGGCGCATTTCCCGCCCCGACAAGCAGGAGATCCGTAAGCGCGCGCAGGACCGCCGGACGCTCAAGCTCAAGAAGATCGACGCCCATCAGCGTAAGGTGCGCGCGGCGACCGGCATCCGCAGTGCCCGGACCTCGACGGTCTTCGTGGCGCCGGCGCAGATCGAAGGGCCGAAAGCGCCTTCTGAGGAGAATGAGTTGATCCGTCCGCGTAATTGTTATGTGTGCAAGGCGGAATTTTCGAAATTGCATTTTTTCTATGACGCGATGTGCCCGAAATGCGCCGAGTTCAATTATGCCAAGCGCTTTCAGACCGCGTCTTTGGTTGGTCAGGTCGCGCTTATTACCGGATCACGACTTAAGATCGGGTATCAGGCTTCTTTGATGATGCTGCGCGCCGGGGCCCGGGTTATTGCCACCACGCGGTTTCCCGTGGACAGCGCCATGCGTTATTCCAAAGAAAAAGATTTTAAGGATTGGGGCGACCGGTTGCATGTTTACGGCCTCGACCTGCGCCACACACCGAGCGTGGAGATCTTTTGTAAATTCATCGAGCAGAAATACGACCGGCTCGATATCCTGGTCAATAACGCGGCGCAGACCGTGCGGCGTCCGACCGGCTTTTACGCGCACATGATCCCCAATGAAACGCTGCCTTTTCATGACCTGCCCCAGGAGGTACAGGGCTTGCTCAGTGCTTTTGAGGATTGCAAGGCCCAGCTTGGCCTTAATTCAGGAAGCGCCAGCCGCGAGACTGCCAATATCCCGGTGACCTGGGCGGCCAAAGTGCCCGGCGTTGGTTTGTCTTCGTCAGCGAAATTATCTCAGATACCTTATGTTTACGACCAGGACCTGTCGGTAGAAAAAGTATTTCCTGTCGGAAAGCTGGACGCCGACCTGCAGCAGGTTGACCTGCGCGAGACCAACAGCTGGCGGTTGCGCCTGGGCGAGATCCAGACGTCTGAAATGATCGAGCTGCAGCTGGTCAATTCCATTGCGCCCTTCGTGCTGTGCAATAAATTGTCGGGCATGATGAAGCGTGACAATACGGGAAAGAAGCATATCGTTAATGTTTCGGCGATGGAAGGCAAGTTCCACCGGTTTGTCAAAACCGACCGGCATCCGCATACCAATATGGCCAAGGCCGCGCTCAATATGCTAACGCATACGTCGGCAAGCGATCTGGCGAAATATGGCATCTTTATGAACGCGGTAGATACCGGCTGGGTGACCGATGAAGATCCTTTCGGGCTTTCCATGCGTAAACAGCAGGTGCATGACTTTCAGCCGCCGCTGGATATTGTAGACGGCGCGGCGCGGGTTTGTGACCCTTTCTTTGACGGCATCCTCCGTGGCGAGCACTGGTGCGGGAAATTCTTGAAGGACTATTTCCCTGTGGAATGGTAATGTTTTTCCCGTAGCCAGAATCCGTCCTTCCGAGTATAATTTTTGTCTGATGGCCAATAATCCCGACCCTTCCCAGAACCCATCTTTCCCTCCGGATGATCATGCCGGAAAATCACACGAACAATTAGTTAACGAACTGCGGGCCAGCCAGGAGATCCAGCGGATCGCCGGCCTGGGTATTTATCAGCTGGATATCACGACCGGGCGGTGGCAATGCTCGGAAATCCTGCGGGATATTTTCGGCTTGCCGCCCGGCGGTACTTACGATATCTCGGTTTGGCCCGAATTGCTTCATCCTGACGACCGCCAGCCGATGATGGAATATTTTATGAATGACGTGATCGGCAAGCGTCGCCGTTTTGACCGGGAATACCGGATCATCCGGGTGAGTGACCGGGAAGAGCGCTGGGTGCACGGCCAGGGTGAGCTCAAGCTGGGCCCCTCCGGCGAAGCGGTCATTATGTATGGCATTATCCAGGATATTACGCAACGTAAGAAAGTGGAAGGGGAGTTGCTTCAGGCAAAGGCGATCCTTCAAGCGGCGATGGACTATAGCCCGGCGGGGATCGCGATCGCGGAGGTGCCCAGTGGCAAGCTGACCTACGTTAATCAGACCGGATTGATGATCCCGGGCGGGGATCCTAAGAGCCTGGTCGATGGCGTGGCGGCCGCTGACTATGTGGCCAGCTGGCGGTTGCTCGACCTTGACGGGCGGCCGTTAAAGACGGATGAAGTGCCGCTGGCCCGGGCGGTGATGTACGGCGAGACCTGCAGTCGGGAGTTTATGATCCGGCGGGCCGACCAGGAGGACCGCATCGTGATGGCCAAAGCCGCGCCGATCAACAACGCTCAGGGCAAAGCGGTGTCGGCGATGGTGGTATTTATGGACGTTACGGAGAGCAAGCGGGCTGAGGTCGTCTTGAAGGATCGCAACCAGTTCATTGAGTCGATCGTGAACCTGTCGCCCGATATCCTGTATATTTATGACCTGGTGGACAGGGTCAATGTTTATAGCAACGAGGGGATCAGGAAGATCCTCGGTTATTCTGCTGAGGAGATCCAGGCGTTGGGTGACCAGATGATCCCGGTTCTGATGCATCCTGATGACCTTACGAGCTATCTGTCAGAGGTTTTTCCGAAATATTTGACCGCCCGTGATTATGAGCCGGTGGTGCACCAGTACCGGATGAAGCATAAGGACGGCACATGGCGCTGGTTATCTTCCAATGAGATCGTTTATAGCCGGCTGCCCGACGGTTCGCCCCGCCAGATCTTAGGGCGCATCCATGACATTACCGCTCAGGTCGCTGCTCAGCAGCAGATCGTGGAGGCCCTGGAAGTCAACGAGAGCGTCCTGAAAGCTTCGCCGGTCGGCATTGAGATCTTTCGTCTAACCGGCGAATGTGTGATGGCGAACGAAGCGATGGCCCGGATCGTGGGATCGACGCGCGTGCAGCTTTTGGCGCAGAATTTTCATCAGATCCAGTCGTGGAAGGATTCGGGTTTATATCAGGCGGCCCTTCGGGAGATCGAGACTCGGAGTGCGGCGCAGCTGGACATTCAGGTGCGAACCACCTTCGGCCGTTACATCTGGATCGGGGTGCGTTTTATCATGGTCATACTTGCCGGCGAACAGCATTTGCTGCTGTTCGCGCTTGATATTACCGAGGCTAAAAAAGCCGAGGAAGAGCTCCAGGCTTACCGTCGGCACCTGGAGCTCTTGATCGATAACCGCACGGCCGAGCTAGGAAGCGCGATCAAGCTTCTTCAGGCGGAAAAGAAAGCCCTGGAGAAGGCCAACGACGACTTAAAACAGATGCAGTTGCAGCTTATTCAGGCTGAGAAGATGGCCTCGCTGGGACGGATGGCCGCGGGGATCGCGCATGAGATCAATAATCCGATCGCGTATATCACCACGAATCTCGTTGTTATGGGGGAATACGCCGATACGATCGATGATATGCTGCGGCTCTATGCCCAGCTGGAGGCTGCGGTACAGAAAACAGGATCGCCCGATGCTATCCGCGACCTGCGCCTGGTGGAGGATTTTAAGCGCGAGGCGGATATCACCGAGCTGCTAAGTGACCGCCGCAAGCTTATTGAGGAGTCGCGGCGGGGGGCGGCCATGGTCGCCCGTATTGTTTCGGATCTACGGACTTTTGTTCGCGAAGAAAAGACGGTCCAGGCGTTTGCGGACATCCATCAGACCATCGATGCGGCGCTGAACATTTCCTGGAACAGCTTGAAGTATAGTGTTGAGGTCGTCAAAGAGTACGCGCAAGCCCTGCCACAGGTCGTGTGTTATCCCCGGCAGATGGAGCAGGTTTTTATTAATCTGCTGCTTAACGCGGCTCAGGCCTCCGGGGATACGGGCAAGGTCACGATACGGACGGCTCGCCGGGGAGATGAGGTCGTTATTGAGGTGGAAGATAAGGGCCGCGGGATCAGCGACGCGGATATGCCGCGCATTTTCGAGCCGTTCTTTACGACCAAAGACGTGGGCCAGGGGACAGGGCTGGGGCTCACCATCGTTTATAACATTATCGAAAAACATGAAGGGCATATTGCGGTCAGCAGCCGGGAGGGCCAGGGAACCCTGGTCACGATCACTCTTCCAATCGGGGGGAAACGCCGTTAAGATACCGTTGCCCGCCCTATGTATTGCTGATAAAGATCGTCAGATCATCGATTTGCCTTATTACCGGGCTTGCGGCCAGGCGGGGCTAAAGGTTTTTCCTTTGCTGCCGCGGGACCTGATACCGCTACCTTCGGGCAGTGATCTGTTCTTTTTACCTGAACGGCGTCCGCTCGGGCTTGTTGTTGCCGGCCTAGCGGTTGAGGCGCTTGATGGATCCTTGCCTGTGGCCGCTTTTCTTCCGCCGGGTTACACGCAGCTCTTCAGCACAGCCTATGAGGAACTAGAAGGCGCCGGGACCCTGCCGCTCTTTGCTTATACGCCGGTGGCGTTTTATAAGGGCGGGTTGTATGTGCCGGCGGTCAGGGTCGACAGCCGCCCGAAACACGACATCACCGGGCTGGACAGAAAAGAGCTGGCCCGCCGGTTGCGGCTGTTCGCTAAAACGTCCAACCGGATGATCTTGCACCTTGCCAATTGCGCCACGGTCAATACGTGCCCCAACGCGATCAATTTCTTTTTCGGGAAGTTCGAGGCGCCCCTGCCGGTCTCGCCGGCATGCAATGCCAGCTGCCTGGGTTGTATTTCTCTCCAGGGTAAAGGGGGCTGCGCGGCCACGCAGCCGCGCCTGAATTTTATTCCGACGCCCCAGGAGATCGCGGAGGTCGCCTTGTTGCATATCAGGGCGGCGAAAAATGCCATGGTCAGTTTCGGCCAGGGTTGCGAGGGCGAGCCGTTGATGGCGGCCGGGGTCATCCGGGAAGCTATCGAGCGTATCCGCCGGGAAACATCGCGCGGCACGATCCATATGAACACCAATGCCGGCCGGACGGCCGATATCGACGTGTTGTGCCGGGCCGGCCTGGACAGTGTCCGGGTGAGCCTTAACAGCGCCCGCCCGGAATATTACCAGCGCTATTATTCGCCACGCGGTTACGGGTTCTCGGATGTTGCGGCGTCGATCCTGGTAGCGAAGAAGCACAGGAAATTCGTTTCACTTAATTACCTGTCCATGCCCGGGTTCACCGACCGGCAGGACGAGTTCAAGGCATTTACCAGCCTGCTGCGCCGCACCAGGGTTAATATGATCCAGTGGCGCAATTTAAATTATGATCCGCAGTTGTATTTTCGGCAGATGCGGGTCGATCCTGCCGAACCGCTGCTTGGGATGCGCGCGGTGATCGATGGCGCGCGTCGTCTTTTCCCGGGGATACGGCATGGGTATTTCAATGTGCCTAAAGAGCAGTGGTGAGCGTGTAAGGTCGGCTGGTATTAAGCCTACCAATAAGAGGAGGCCCCTATGATAAGAGCCTTGATGATTTGTTTATTAATTGGCGCGGTTGTTCTGATGCCGACTGGCGCGGCCCGTGCTCAAGGAGGCAAGACCATGAATGTCCATTCGTTTTCTATGAAGACCATTGACGGTGACCTGAAGAGCTTGTCGGATTATAAAGGCAAGGTTCTACTCATCGTCAATACGGCGTCGCGCTGCGGCTTCACGCCGCAGTACGCGCCCCTTGAAGCGTTGTATGAAAAGTACCGCGCGCGCGGATTTGAAGTGCTGGCCTTCCCGGCCAATGAGTTCCTGGGCCAGGAGCCGGGCAGCGATGCCGAGATCAAAAGTTTCTGCTCACTGAAATACAAAACCACCTTCCCGCTTTACGCCAAAAGCGTGGTCAAGGGCAAAGGGATCAGCGACTTGTACCGTTATTTGACCGAACAGTCGCCTTTCCAAGGCGAGATCGCCTGGAATTTCAACAAGTTTCTGGTGAACGGCAATGGTGATGTGGTGGCGCGTTTCGGTTCGCGTGTCGATCCATTGGCTAATGAGCTTGTTGAGGCGTTGGAGGCCATTTTACCTTCCGGTGTTACGGCCCCATGAGTAGTGACAAAGTCCGCCTTATCGTTCTGTCAACGTTCGGTCTGGAAGCGGTCATCAAGCGTGAGCTGATGGACTTTGGCTTCAAGGATTTTGTTGTTGCTGACGGCAAGATCGAGTTTGACGCTGAGATGAAGGATATACCCCGGCTGAATATTGGCCTGAGAGCGGCCGACCGCGCCCGCGACGTCCCTGGGAGGCGTGGCTGACCTTTGACGCGAAGATCGAGGTTATCGGCAAATGCGTGCGTTCCCAGCTCATGAGCGTGCGTTCGTGCCAATCCATTGTCAAGAAAGCCGTGGTCGAGCGGCTCAAGGAAAAGTTTCTTACAGAGGCTCTGCCTGAGACGGGGTCTGAGTACACCATTTCCATTGCTTTACTTAAAGATGTGGCCCAGCTGACGCTTGATACTTCCGGTTATGGCCTGCATCGTCGTGGATACCGCACGGAGAAGGGGGAAGTTCCCTTAAGGGAGAATCTCGCGGCGGCGCTGGTCCTTTTAAGTTTCTGGAACAAGGATCGCCTGCTGGTTGACCCGATGTGCGGCTCCGGTACCATTCTGATCGAAGCGGCGATGATCGCGCGCCATATCGCGCCCGGCCTCAACCGGGAATTCGCTTCCGAGCTTTGGCCGGCGATCGCGAAGGGGAGCTTAAGATCTTTGGTTATGATATTGATCCCGAGCGTATCAAGGATTGCCTGGTCAATGCCAAGCATGCCGGAGTTGCCGGCGATATTCAGTTTTCGGTCAAGGACATCAAGGAGCTATGGATCGATAAGCCATACGGCGTTGTTATCACCAATCCGCCGTATGGCGTCAAGCTTGGCAGCCAGAAAGAGCTCACCCCGATCTATGTTTCTATTCATAACACCTTCAAGAAGAAAACGGGCTGGTCGTTGTTCGTGCTGACCGCCGATAAGCGTTTTCCGGATTTCTTCAAGCTCGCCGCGCCGGAGCGCGTCCGCAAGCTGTTCAACGGCACGGTAGAAGTGAATTATTATCAGTATCATGGTGAAAAAGAACCCCGCCTCTGATTTTTTCCTGGAATAAAGCGCATCCGTAGTATATACTATTGATGGATACTAATAGGAGATACTTATGGTCCATATCAATATCACGATCCCCGAAGAAATGAAAGCCCGCCTGGATGCGGCGTCCCATCGTGAAAAGCTGGGGAGAAGCACGATCATCCAGCGCGCGGTGGATTTTTATATTGACGAGAAAGAGCGCTGCGAGCGTGAAATCCTTTTAAAAGAAGGATATGCCCAGATGAACGGGGAAGCTCAACACTTGATGAAAGACTTTGAATTCTCCGATACGGAAGCGTCCGGGCATGCCGATTAAACGGGGCGAGATCTATGCTGCCGACCTTGATCCGGCCCGTGGAAGCGAGCAGCGGGGGCATCGCCCGGTCTTGGTTATTCAGAATGATGTGGGCAATGAATATTCCGCCACGACGATCGTTGCACCGCTGACAACGAAGGTTTTCCTTAAGCAATATCCTACGAATGTGGCGGTGCTCAAAGGGGTGGCAGGCTTAAAACAGGATTCTACGGTCCTTCTTTCACAGATCAGGACGATCGATAAAAGCCGCCTGGATCGGCGGGTTGGTACGATTCCTTCCGTCTTGATGGATAAAGTTGATGAAGCCGTCCGGGTCAGCCTAGCTCTTGATTAAGGGCCGGGTTTTAGCGGAGGTTTTCTTTTCTTGGCAAATATTGAATTCATGTGTTATGCTGTTGACCATTGAAGAGTTCCCTCATCCAGGGAGCTGGGTCCTCCCCCAAAATTCAATTCAACGAAAGCAGTTTGATGACCTTCCAGGAATTGCTGGGTAAAGCAAAGAAACTAAATTGTGTGGAGTCGCGCGCGCAGCTTGACCATTATTGCGAGATCGTGGTCGCTAAGGATGCGTTAACGCCGGCCGAGGCCTTGCTCTGTTCGTATTTCGGCGAGCCGCTTAAGCCCAAGGGCGTTGCGCCAACCGCCGACATTTCTGCCCAAACCCGCCCTTATGGCGGCGTTCAGGCCAATCAAACGATGTATTTCCGCCAGGGAACAAGTGGCGGCGAATTTGCCTTCCTTTGGCCGTGGGGTAACGGCCTTTCCATAACCGTAAAGATCATGACAGAGAAAAAATGAGCAATTTGTACCATCCCAAGAACCACGGTGGCAGGTCCCGCCAGAAAACAGCCCAACAACGCAGTGAACACCGGCCCAGCCGGCCGCAGCAGCCCCAGGGGCAAAGGCCCGCGATGCGGCCCTTTGGCGGACGTGGCAGCGATCCGGCCGAAGCCGCGTTCTACGCCGGCATTCCGGTCGATCCGTCGCCCCGTATTTATCTGGAGAACGGCAGCAGCGAGCACACCATGCGCGCTATCGACCTTATTTGCCCCATCGGCATGGGCCAGCGCGGGCTTATTGTGGCGCAGCCCGGTTCCGGTAAAACGACCATTCTCAAGCATATCTGTCAGGCGGTAGGTAAGGCGTATCCCGAGGTAAAGTTATATTGTCTTCTGGTCGATGAACGCCCCGAAGAGGTTACCGATTTTAAACGTAGCGTGACGGCCGATGTGCGGGCGTCGTCTTCCGATCAGGATTACGAGCATCACGTGAAAGTGGCCGACGATCTCATGCATGAAGCCATGCGCGAGGCCGGTGCCGGCAAGAACGTGATGGTGATGATCGATTCTTTAACACGCCTGTCGCGCGTGCATAACGCCGAGATCCGCTCAAGCGGGCGCACGATCTCCGGCGGGCTTGATTCCCGTGCTATTGAAGTGCCGCGCCGCATTTTCGGCGCCGCGCGTAAGATCGAGAACGGCGGGTCGCTCACCATCCTGGCGACGATCTTAGTCGAGACCGGCAGCCGCATGGACGACGTTATTTTTGAAGAATTCAAGGGTACAGGCAATATGGAAGTGGTTTTGTCGCGCGAGCTAGCCAGCCGGCGTATTTATCCGGCGATCGATATCCCGAAGAGCGCCACCCGTAAGATGGAACTGCTGATGCCTGCCGATGAGCTTAAGAAGGTTGAAATGCTGCGCCGGGCGCTTTTAAATTACAAGGCGGTCGAAGCCGGCAGCGCGCTGATCAAACAGCTCAATAAATATCCGACGAACAAAGAGTTCCTGGCCGCGGTGGGCGAGGTCATCAGTGGCGATTGAGTATGGTGTTCAGCCGCTCGACGCGTTGCTGACGGAATTGGCGCTGTCGAATGCCGACCTGGTGGGCGCTTCCACAAAACAGTTAAGTTTCAAAGCCGTGCAGAAAGCCCGCAAGGGCCGGTCCCTTACGCCGCACATGCAGAAGAAGGTCCTTGAAGCCCTTCGCGCGCTCAAGCCCGAGCGCAACTTCGCCCTGAAAGACCTCTTTAATTATTAACGTCGTCAGCTCACTATGGCTTTGATCAGTTTACAAGATGTTGTTGTCGCTTTTGGCGGGCCGCGCGTGCTCGATGGCGTCTGCTTGCAGCTCGAAGCTAATGAGCGGGTCGCGCTCCTGGGCCGTAATGGCGCGGGCAAGACCACCATGATGCGCCTGCTGGCCGGCGAAACGACGCCTGATGATGGTGTTGTTTCTTTTCAAAAGGGCCTTGAGGTGGCGTACCTGCCGCAGGATGTCCCTCAGGATGTTGAGGGCACGGTTTTTGAAGTGGCCTTATCCGGCCTGGGTGAGCGCGCCAAGCTGTTGCGGGATTATCATCATGTCACCCATTTGCTTCATACCGATCATTCCAAAGAAGTCCTGCGCAAGCTTGATGTTCTTCAGGCTGAACTGGACCGCACCAATGGCTGGGAGCTCGACCATCAGGCCGAAGAGGTAGTGGCGAAGCTGAAACTTAATGGCGACGATGAGTTCGCCAGCTTGTCCGGCGGGCAGAAGCGCCGGGCCTTGCTGGCCCGCGCCTTGGTCCGCAAGCCCCAGGTCCTGCTACTTGATGAGCCTACCAATCACTTGGATATTGATTCGATTATTTGGCTGGAAGGTTTTCTGAAAGAATATCCTGGCACGGTTTTCTTTATTACGCACGACCGGCAGTTCATGGAGCATTTAACGACGCGTATCCTCGAGATCGATCGTGGCCGGCTGCTAAGCTGGGCGTGCGGGTACCGCGAATATCTGGAGCGCAGCGCGCTTAACGACACGATCGAAGAAGCCCGCGTTTCCAAATTCGGCAAGAGGTTGGCCGAGGAGGAGATATGGGTGCGCCAGGGCGTCAAGGCGCGCCGCTGCCGCAATGAAGGCCGGGTGAAAGCGCTGGAAGAAATGCGCGAAGCGAAGAAGCGGCTGCGTCAGCGTGATGGTTCCGTGCGGATGAAAGCGCAGGAGACGGAGCAGTCGGGGCATCTCATCGTCAAGGCTTCCCGTATCGGGTTCTCTTACGGCGATAAATGTTTGATCAAGGATTTCTCGGGGAACATCATGCGCGGCGACAAGATCGGGGTCATCGGGCCCAATGGTTGCGGCAAAAGTACTTTCCTGCGGATCCTGCTTGATAAGGTGCCGCCGTCCAAGGGGAGCATCCGGTTCGGCACGGAATTACAAGTAGCTTATTACGACCAGCTGCGCGCGGGGTTGGACGAAAATAAAACGGTCATCGAGAATATTGCCGGTGAAGCCGACAGCGTGATGATCAACGGCAAGCCGCGGCATGTTATCGGGTATTTGCAGGATTTTCTTTTTACGCCCGACCGCGCCCGCACGCCGGTGAGGGTTCTTTCCGGCGGCGAGCGCAACCGTTTGTTTCTCGCGATCCTGTTCACCAAGCCGGCCAATGTGCTGGTGATGGACGAGCCGACCAATGACCTGGACATGGAAACGCTCGAGCTGCTCGAAGAACTACTGGTGGAATATACCGGCACGCTGATCCTTGTCAGCCATGACCGGTCGTTCCTCAACAATGTGGTCACCTCCACTTTGGTCTTTGAGAATAACGGCGAGATCAATGAGTATCCCGGCGGATATGACGACTGGGTGCAGCAGAAGGCGAACGGCATTAAGCCCATTGCCCCGGAAGACGGCCCTCTAAAGAAAAGCCCGGTGGCAGCTAAGCCATCGACGGCGAACAAACTGTCGTTCAAGGAAATGCGCGAGCTCGAAAGCTTCTCATCGAAGATCGAGGAGATGGAGTACGAGCAGAGCAAGCTGTGCGCCACTTTGGCTGATCCTGATTTCTACAAGAAAGACCCGGAAGAGATCGCGCAGGCCAAGGCCCGTTCCGAGCAACTGGCCTTCGGTATTGTTGAGATGTATCGTCGTTGGGAAGAGCTGGAAGCCAAGAAGAACGCGCCCGCGGCATAATATTTAGTTGACATCACGAAAAGATAGGTTATACTTTAACACGAGTTAAGTGAGCACAAGTGATCTTGGACCGTAGGGGAAAAGGTAGTGTGCCCTGCGGTTTTTTTATTTGGCTCAGCCGTACTTATACTCAAATTTGTTCGAAAGGAGGAACAACAATATGGCAAGTGGCAAAGTTAAGTGGTTTGATGACAAGAAAGGTTTTGGCTTTATTACCCCGGAGTCCGGAAAGGACGTTTTCGTGCATCACAGTGCGATCGTGGGTGAGGGCTACAAATCTTTAAGCGAAGGCCAGGCGGTGGAGTTTGAGATCACCACAGGTCCGAAGGGCGAACAGGCGAAGAACGTCGTTAAGCTCTAATTCGT
>JBAXRK010000012.1:0-76783 GCA_037131245.1 Candidatus Omnitrophota bacterium | reverse complement strand
CACCCCTGTTGGCCTATCTTGACCGCGTCGGCGCCGACCGGGCTATCCTCGCCAAGCTGCTCCTGCTGGCGTGCAATGGCACCAAGATGTTCCGTTATGATGCCCCGTCAAAAGACTTTACGCTGGCTTTTGAACATCCCCTGGTCGATCAGATCGGGGAAGCGAATATGGCGAAAGTGACCTCTATCCTGGGTGACCTGCTCAAGCATTTTGGCCTCCCGGTCCGCGCGTTGAACGATCAGGTCGATGACCGCCGCACCCAGGTGACATTCTACGGGATCGGCAAGAAAGCGACGGAAAGCGAGATCGCGGGTTTCAATGACAAAACCCATGTCAAACGCCGTCCCTGGGCCGATTATATCCTGGCGCGTACCCGCCGGGAAAAGATCCCCGTTGAGGTCAGGATCGGCGGCAAGACGTCGATCGATATCCTGCCGTATGGTATCGACAAGGGCTATGCCATTGAGCAGGTCTGCAATGTATTTGGCCTCGACCCGCGCCAGATCGTTTTCTACGGTGATTCTTTCATTGCTTTCGGCAATGACCGTCCGGCGGCCGAGCGGGTGGATGTGTCGGTGAATGTGGGCCCCGCCTGCCTGAAAATATTCCGTGAGCGCAATAAGCTTTTCATTAACGCGGCGGGCGAAGGCCCCGAGGGCATTGTCGGCTATATCGACGCCCTGCTGGCGATGGTGACAACCCGGGCCTTGGATTATTCCATGATGTCCGCCCAGCCTCTGGAAGAGCGGATGGACGCGGTCACTGCTTCCAAAATGACACGGGGCGGCCTGGACCGTCAGAAAGTCCGCCAGTCTATTGAGCGTTCGGCCAAGAAACGCATGGGCCAGAGGCTTATCCGGTCGGCACTTTCGGCATTGAAAGCCGTTGACGCGTTCCGGTATGAGCGCGTGGCTCAGGCGATCGACGGTTTCGAGGTGGCCTTGTACGCGGTTAAATCTGTTCCCGAGATCACGATCATCGACCGGGCCGCCCGGCACCGCCGCGATTTTGCTTCGCCGGCTTTTTATACCGATCCCGCCGATGATGGGCGCGTGGCCTTCGCGTTCTGGGATGTCCTAAGGGGTGCTTCTGACGGCCACAAGGGCCGTATCCGTTTGTATGTTAGCCGCACGTTCCTTGATGACCGTCAGCAGAAAGACCGGGTCACGATCGTTAGCGGCCTCATCGCGCATATGCTCTGCGAAGTGGCCGGGATGGGGCATGTGCAGGCGGTCGGTATCGAACGCAGCATTGCCGGGCCCAGCCGCAAGGGCGGCAGCAGCCGGGTGGAAGATGCGATGGACTTCCTGCTCTGGCGTTATCGTCAGAACCGCCGGAGGCTAAAGGATCTTGTCGGGGCGGTCCCGGCCAATATGCCGATGGCTGCCGTGAAGCTTGACCTTCTGGATAAAGTACGGCTGGAAGTTTCGGGGCGTCTGGTCATTCGCGGCGGGCGGGCTTCCTGGGTATTCCCGGAAGGAGCCCTGTCGCTTGAAGAACACAAGTTTCTCGACGCGCAGGCCGCGGAATGGTTGGCGGTCGCTCCCTGGGTTAAAGAAGCGCATATACCGGTCAGTTTTAAAGCGGTAAAAGTACTGGGTGCTGTTGATGAGCAGGAAGGGCGGGCGGCGGTCACGTTGAGTTTCGCGTTGTTACGCGCGCCACCTTATATTGCGCAGGCGGTCTTCTTCCATGAGTTCTGCTCGCATTTGATCGACGGCCGCGGCGCGGACCGTGAGGCTGAAGCCCAGCAGGATACCTTCGACCGTTTTTATCGCGTTCATCCGCAGTATCTTTACCTGACTTATGATGAGCTAGTTGCAAAGAAATCCCCCCTTCTTGAAGGCGAGCAAATTTTTGTGGCCCAGCTCCTGGCGGCGATCACTGAGCTCCGGCGTCAGGCCCTTGTGCCGCGGCTGACGCGCCATGTCGTGAGACTTTCCGGGAAAGCCGGCCAGTGGCTCCGTGAGGACGCTTTGCTCATCCGGCTGCGCGCTGGCCATATTGAAGCGGCCCTTCAGGTCCGCGATCTTTCTGCACCGGACTTTGCCGCCACAACAGCGGCACAGGGCCATATTTTACGCCCGTTGATCGGGATGTTATATGCGAAAGTCCGGGCAATTTTTCCTTTCGATCCCTCGCAAAGTGATATTGCCGCGACGGTCTTTATCCGTAATGAATTGAGCAAGACTTGCCTGGTCGATACGCTGATCCGGGTCATGCGCCATGAAGACGCTTCTGATATTGCGGATGCTTTTGCTGATCAGCCGCTTGTCGCGATATCAAGTCATTTGTCGCTGGGGCTTCTTAAAGCCGATGAAGTGATCCGTACCCGGTTTGGCGCCGCCCGTGACCTGATCTTTGTAAAGCTGGTCCTTGAAGAAGGGCGCGCTCGTTTATGGCATGCTGTTCCCGCCTGGGAGATTCCGCCATCGCCGGCGGAAGGTTACATGCCGCTGGGGTCGGCGGTCGATGGTAAATATGTCCGTGCCGGTGATCTGGTCGGGGCGCTGCCGAAGGAAGCCGGTGTTGTCATCGACGGTCCGTCGGCCTTGTGGGTATCCGGTCGCTTGTTCGACCGTTATGTGCTAACACCGCGTTATGGGATGATGGTACGCCATGAGCTTGGTGAGGGCAAAGTCCTCAAGGTCAGGGGCGAACGGGTTTTTGCCTCTTTGGCACGGAAGGGTGAAGCGTCGCAGACGATCATCTTTAACTGGCGCACCGCCGACCTGATGTTCCGGGTCACCGGACCTGCCGTCCTGCGGGTTCGCGGCGCGGAAAGCCGTCAGCAGGTGTCCGAGAATATCCGTCTGGCATTGCGGACCAGTATCGCGGCCGGGTATCGTCAGGAAGAGATCGCTTTAGCCGCCGGTGTTTCCCCGTCATCGATCACGTTGATCCTTAAAGGCCGCTCAGGCGTGAGCCTTAGGATGCAGGCGCGCCTGGCGGCCGGGTTGAAGAAGTTGCGTCAGGCGCTGCCGGTCATGGCACAGGTGAGGCTGGCGATCCGCCATCTTTTACGCGCCGGATATATTTATGAAGAGATCGCCGCTGCTGTCGGGGTGAGTGCTCTGAAGATCCGTCGGATCCATCAGGGGAAAGTTCCTTACGCCTATCGTCCTTTCGAGTTGTTGGAATGGTTAAAAGGCTTACAGTCCCAGCCGTTGCCGCGCCGCGTTCTTTCGCAGGCGTTAAGAGACTTGTCGGTACGGCTCGGGACGCGCGCTGCCATCGCTCGCGAGGCCAATGAGCCGCGCACGATCGTGACGTATCTGATCAAGGGTAAAGGCGGCGTGAAGGCCGGGCGCCAGGCCCGTTTGCTGGCGGCGGTCGCGCGGCTTTTGCCGGCAGTGAAGAACAGTTTGACGGACGCTCTTGAAGCGCGCCAGATCAAAACAGAAAGGTTGATCCGCGCGCTCAAAGAGGCCGGCGGCATCAGGATCCTGACGGACATCACCCATCCCTTCATCAGCCTTTCCCTGGCCCGCGAGATCCTCGGGCGTCGTTCGAAAGATATCACGCCGACTCTTTATTTAAAGAAGGCCGGCCAGTGGATCGACGCACCCGCGACCGTCAGTGCTCTTTACCGGGTGGTGCCGAGCGCCGAAGCCGATGTGGTCCGGCCCGGTGAACCCTTGACCCTCGCCGGGGTTGCGGATCAGGGGGCATTGATCGCGCCGGCTTCGTTTGCCCGTAAGGTTATGGTAGCGGCGGGTATGCTGGTTCTTGGTGCTGCCTCGGCCTTTGCTGGTGAATCGGCCGAGGTATTGCGTGTTGCCCCTGTCGATCCTGTGATCGAGACATGGCGGCATTTAGCGGTGTTAACGGCGGTCGTGTTTGGCACTTATGGATTGTTCCGTTTTCTTGACGGACGTTTTGGTTTCAGCTGGAAGAAGCTGCGCTCAAGCATCTTTTTTAAAACCGCCGCTCTCGCGTTCCTTCTGGATTGGACGATTAAGATCCTTACCGCGCTGTTCGTCGCGCCTGAAGGATGCATTTATCAGTCCTTTGCGATGCGGGCGCAGGTTGGTGTTACACCGGCATTGGCCGTTCCTTTGCAGCAGGCGGTGACGTCTGTTTGGGCCATCCTGGGTGAATTTTTTAAAATGAATTTTTTCATCGGCGATCAGTACTCGCTGGTCCATTCCTGCCATTTTCTGGGGCCCGATGACATGCTCTATGGGATCGCGGGCCAGATGGTTTTTCTGACGCTTTTCTTTCTGGCGGGACAGAAGGATATCATCGGCGGGTTAACCTGGAAACCGGTTTTCAAGACGATCCTGTTCGAACTTAAAAGTATTTTTTGGAAATCAAGCGCCCTGGTCCAGTTTGCGGTCGGTCTTTTGCTGGCTGCCATCCTCGGCAATGGCCTGGAAGTTCTCCTCTTTGGCTACGGGACTAATTGTTTCAAGGTCCTTAAAGGCGAGCTGGTGACCTTTTTTAATCCGGCGGATATTTATGCCAATCTTTTCATCCCTCTTGTTTCCATTGGATTGATCTCAAGCGGCGTTTATCGTTTGATCAAGGGCAGATCGAATCCGGTCGGCCTGCCTGCCGCGGTAGCAACTGGGTCGATCGATCCTGTTCACCTGGGGCATGATGTTTTGCAGCAATGCCTGGCCCGTTCCTGGGATCATTACATCTCGAATATTCTCAATGGCGCGATCGGCCTGGTTGGCTTGATGGAAAACAAGGTTGATGAAGGTTCGATCCCCGACCTCAAACAGGAAGCGGCCGAGCTGCAGCGCAAACTGCGGGGCCTTTGCCGCGATGAGGTGAAGGTCGCGCTGAATGCTTCCGGCGCGCCAGAATGGATCTTCCTGGGCAGTGACGGAGGTATTGATGTGTTCCCGATGGTCACGCTGGCGCAAGATGACAGGCGCGGGATCCGCTCGGAGTTCCTGCGTAACGCGGAAGTCCGCGGGTTGTACCGGCAGGCGATCCGCCTGGCTCGCGTGCTCCGGGATCATCCCGCCGACATGCTGGAACGTTTAAGAGCGATCATCACCAGGATGGAAGTGCTTAGCCGCTGTGAGCATGATCTTCTGCGTCAGTCTGTTGCCCGCCCCTCCGTGTCCCTGGCCCTGTCATCGGAAGGACGCAGCCGCCGGGAAACAGCGAAGATCTCTGAAGCTTTGGCCCTGGTCCGGCAGATCGACCACCCGGTGCGCGTAACCTGGGTTGTGCCGATGTATAACGAAATGCGCCGCCTTAACCCGAAGACCGCCGGTAATCCGTTGGGAGAAGATGCCCTGCGCGTGAAAGTGGCCCAGCTTGAGCAGTTGCGGCAGGCGAATCCTTTGTTTGACTGGCGCTTGCTGTTCGTCGATGACGGGTCGCCGGACGCTGCTTCCGCTAAATGCGTTGAGGCGCTCTGGGCGGACCTGCGCGCCGGCCATGAAGGCTTCCCGGCCGATAAAGTGACGACGCTGGCCATGACCCCTGCGCTCAAGAAAGAGATCGGCAGCCGCAAGGGGGGCGCGACATTGCTCGGACTTGAGTCAGCTGCCCGCGATCAAGGGACAGATTTTGTCGGCTATACCGATGTTGATATTTCGATCGACCTGCGTCAGACGCCCCTGCTTTTAAAACCGTTACTGGATGGATCTGCCGAGGCGGCTATTGGTTCCCGCTGGAGCGCCGATGGGGAGGCGAGCGGTTTGCCGGTCCGTCGCATCCTCTCGAGCAAGGTGTTTAATCTGGTCACGCAGGTCCTGCTGCCGCCATTGATGGGCATTGAAGATACCCAGCGCGGCTTTAAGTTATTCAAGCGCGAACTGATCACCGCGGTCGCGCCCCGTTGCCGAGAAAAAGGTTTTGCCGTCGATACCAATATTCTTCTTCTGGTGGCTCTGGCTGGGTGCCGGACCAGGGAGATCGCGGTCTCCTTTTTTGATTCCGCGGAAGCCTCAACGGTCGACCTGGGCGTCGAGGCGCGCCGGATGTTCAAAAGCATGCTTTTCGTCCAGCGGCCGGCCATGTTCAACGCGGCGCTCCGCCAGGACCTGGCGGCGGCCAACCCTGTGATCACCAAGGCTGGTTTTGCTTTTAATCCGGGCCTCAAGCTGGTGGATTCTTTTGTCCGTTTCCTCAACGTCCTGGCACTGACCGTGATGGCGTCGGCCGTGATCGTTTTTCTGCAATTGTCCGGAGCTTTTGAATGGTATTACGCCGCGCGCGGGCAGGCGGTGGCCTCCTGGTACTGGCCTTTCAACGCGTCGATCTGGGCGGATATCGCCAAAGGCGTTCTGGTGTGGGGGCTGACGGATGCGGTGAGCCAGTACATGCTCGAAGGCCGCCGGCCGCGCTGGAAGCAGACGTTGATCGTTGCCGGGGTCGGCGTGATCCAGGGTATCCTGACCCACGCGGTCTACAATTTTATCGACCTATCGTCTGTCGCGACCGCTTTTGAACGGATACGTACCGTGTTGGTTTCCTGGTTCCCGGCCCGTTTATTTACCGTGGGGTGGCGGACCGGTTGTCCGTTGTTCATCGGGCTGGTCTTGTCTTTCATTCATGCCCGGGCGATTTCATCCGGACGGAAGCTGTCGCGGGCGCCTGGTTATGATCCCGCCGAGGAATGGTCCAAGACCAAAGCAGGGCTGGGGATGCGTTTTATCGTCGCCCCGATCAAGACATTGCTGATCGCCAATTTCGTTCCGGCAGCGCTCCGCGTTAATATGGAGAACCTATGGGACGTCGCGGTCACGTTCGCCGCCGCGGTCATCATGAATCTGCAAAGTGCCCATGTTGTGCGCTGGGGCGGTTATAAGCTGCGGGGCGCGTTGCGCCTGGCGCTGGCGCTGGCCAGGCCGGATCGACCGGTCAGCCACGAGCAAGGCCGCTGGGTGGCGTTCGATGTGGGGAGTGTTCTGGCTGATTTCGATCTTTGTGTTTTCGCCGAGAAAGTTGCCGTTCATAGCCGTCTGGAACCTTTCGATATCCTGCATCGGTATGAGGCGTCCCGTGCCCGCCATCTTTCATCGGCCGGCAAGATCAGCGATGGCCGGTATCTGCGGCAGTTGCGGCGTGAATTAAAGGTGCGCTGGTCCGGTTGGCTCGGTTTTTATCGCGCCCTTACCAGCGGGTTTGAGGTTTACGACGAGATGACCGGGGTTGTGCGTGAGCTTAAGGCGCGCGGTTATAAAATCGCGATTTTAAGTAATATCACGGGTCCGCGCGCGGATTTTGTCTTGAAGAACCTTCCTGTGGCGCGGATGGCGGATGTCTGCCTGATGTCCTGCCGGATCAAGGCGGAAAAGCCTCAACCGGCGGCGTATCAGAAACTGATCGACGCTACGGGGGCCCGTCCCGGGGATATTACGTTCTTTGATGATAAACCTGAAAATGTCGCGGGGGCCCGGGCGCTGGGGATCCAGGCCTTCGTTTTCAAGCGCGGCATGAAACTTGACAGTTATCTTTTAGCTGGCCTGCCGGGCCGGGAGAAGGCGGCTGAGGTCCTTTGGCCGGAGCTGGTGCGCGATCCGCAAAACGAGCCGGCGCCAAAGACGCCGAATCAACACAACTACCTTGACAATCAAACCGCTCTGCGCCCGCTGTTGCTCAACCTCGTGGCCGACATGGCTAACGGCCACCTGGACAGGGACGATGTTTTAGCGGAACGTTTTAAGGAGATACACCGCGTCCTGGTCCTCGGCCTTCATGGACAGACGCCGTATGTGTCACGCACGGCCTTTGCCGAACCGGCGCAGAGTGACGCTGCCCGTTACGCCGGTGTTTTCCCGGCCGGCCGTGAGGAACGGTCTTTGGAAACGTTGCGGATGGTCCGCCAACAGGTCCGGCTTTTTCTTAGGCTGGCCGGGGAAGGGTGCAGCACTGAAGAGCTGGTGGCCGTGCTGGCTTCTCTATATCGGGGTATGATCGAGGCTCCTTTGGTTTTCACGTATGGTGATTACGCCTGGCAGATGCATTTGATCAATGTTTTGTTGCGTTTGATGGGCCGGCAAGGTATCGCGCACGGCTACCTGGACCTTATGGTCCGCGCGGAGCGCGATCGTTTTGAGGGCGATATCGAAGAGCTTTTCAGGCAGATGGTCGCGGTCGGTAACGCGAAACCGGCTGGTTTGCCACTTTCCGCGGGGCAGTGTCCGCTCACGTTCTATGATGGTGTCAGAAATATCGGTTCCTGGTTGGCCGGAGCTTTGGAGCGTCAGAAATCCGTTCCCGGCCCTATCGTTATCGTGGTCAATGGTGTTTCCGGCAGCGGCAAATCAACGTTGATCAAAAGTATCCTCACCGAGTTGGCGGCGGAGAGAGGCCTTTTTGCCGGCAGGGAGCTTAACCTCCGTGACCGTCACGATTGGGAAAAACTGTATCAGTCCGGCCTCCAGTCATTTGACGAGATGTTGGCGGGGGAGGATGGAGGGATCTATCGTTTCTGGGTGGCGCTTCATCAAGATCTGGTGAACCGGCATTTTATTTCTGACGCGGCGCGCGGGCATCTTAACGATATTGTCATTTTTGAAACGGTCGAGACCGAGATCCTGGGGGCCTGGTTAAATTATCCGCAACTCCTTCTGGTGCGCATGCACGCGGACGCGGAAACACGCCGCCCCCGCCTGGTCATTCGGGAAGGCGGCTCTTCTGTCGGAGACTTGCTGGCGCGTCGGGCGTATTATGATGAACAGCCCTTTACCGGCAAGACGGCCATGGTCGTGGATAACAATCCTCACATCGCTGATTGGTCTCAGGTCGGACGCTTCTTCCGTCATGGTATAGGGGAAGTCTGGCGCCGCGCGGGTTTTTATGGTGATCATGACCGTGAAGCCGTGGCCAGTATGGTCGAAGGGATCCGCACCGGGACGATCACCCTTGAGGTTTGCCGTCCCCTGCAGGACGCTGGCGTTGCGGGTGTTGATTTTTATACGGCCGTTTACGCGGCGAACGCGCCGCCGTATCGTTTTGAGACTTTCCTGGCGCTGATCCATCCCATGACCGGGCACCTGTCGGTTGTTCTAGGCGGCAGGGCAAGTGCCATGGTTGCTGCCTTTGCCAATAGCCGCCCTGGCGCCGCCGCTGATATGGCCGCCGTCCTGAAGCATCATGAATATCTTGAAATAGTTTCCGGGGTATCGCACGACGAAGCTGACCGTTTGACGCGCCGGGCTTTCGAGGGGGCCGCGGCCCTTAAAGAACTTGATGTGTTCTGGCAGGATCTTTACAGCCGCCCGATCGCCGAACTGGGGCGGGCGTGGCATTCCCACAGTGAAAGCCTGGCTAACTTGCGGCATCATGCATGGTCGAGCTTGTCACGGGTGATCCAGAAAACGATCCTGGGAGATTTCCTTCGTTCCAAATCCATTAAACAGCTCCATGTGCACGCGGCCAGCCTGCGGCACGCCGAACATATGCTGCCATTCTTTTATGGCGAAACGCGCCAGGCCCGTGAAGCCCGTCGCCGTTTTGCCTGCGTGGCCAGGAATTATGAAGCCGGCAAGCTTAATGCCCGAGATTTCCGTTACAAGATCGATCATGCCGGCAATGATATCTCCCAGGCAGAGGCGGACCGTATTTTCTATGAGCGCGTCGCGACGCCCGGTGTCAGGGAGTATTCACCGGAGACGGCGGTCAGGGCCTTGCGCCGGTGGGTCACGTTCGAGGGTTTCCGTGAGCGCGGCCACAAGGAATTCGGCTGGGCTTTTGAATTCATGCGCGCGCTCGTCGACAGCGATCCGGACATTGACCGTATCCTGATCTGTGAGGGCTTGCTGCGGTTCGCCGACCAGGGGGCGGGGTATATTGAGCTTACCGTTAACGAACTCGATGAGCTCAAGGCGGTGGCCCTGGGTGCGGAGGACGCTGTCCAACGGTCGAGAGGCCGCTTTCAGGTGGCGGTCATTTATGGCCAGCGCCGCGATCAGTTGTACCAGGTTTGGGCGAAACCGTTGGATATCGCCACCGACATTGCCGCTGCGCAAATGCTCCCGGTCGATGGATTGAAAGCGCAAATGCGCGCCGCGGCTGCCCGCGAGGATGAAAGTTCTTTTGCGTTGAGGGAAGATAAGAGTGTCGCCGAGTTTGATTCCGCTTTTGAAGAAATGGCCTGGATCGCCGCCGAGGCGCAGGTGAAAAGTTCACTGACACCCGACGAGGTGCTGCGCCGTACCATGGTGGAATGCCGCGCCGCGCGGGAGCTGGCCCTGCGCGAGGTCATGGCCTTCGAACGCCTGCGCGGCGAGCTGGAAGGGGCCGACCTGAAAGCGGCCCGGCGTATTGTGGGCATTTCGTTCATCGGCAATGATAAGTATGTGTTCCCGTGGTTATACGCCCCGGCTTTCCGTTACGCGCGGCAGAAAATGGGGCTTAAGACCACGATCCATAGCGGTAAGTCCTGGCGCGAGGGGATGTACCTGCGCCTGTTGCGACGTGCCGCCCAGGACATCGCGATGGGCCCCAATCGCCTTGAGCATTTGCGCGTGCTGCAGCCTGATCCGCAGGATCCCGCTGACAGCGTGTTCAGCGGCTTGAAACCGGCCGAGCGGCAGGAGGCCGCGGCGTTGCGCCGCGAGATCGTCCGCGCTTTGTTTGCCAAGATGATCCCGGTAGCGGTGTCGTTCTCCAGTGAACGCCTGGTCCACCCCGGCAGCATGGACCGGGCCGCCAGCCTGATGGGTTTCTTTGCCAGGGGCATGATCGCACGCGCCGACCTGGAGAAGAGGTTCACCGATGGCGGCAGGATCTTTGATCTTCTGCTCAAAGGCCACCTGGAATTGTTCCCGGCGGAGAAAAGCGCGCTTTCCGGCGGTGATAAAGGCTGGTTCCGGGGCGATGTCGCGGCTCTGGAGAGTGACGTGGCCTTGCAAGCGGCTTTCCCGGACATTTTCCATGAGATCGTGGCCTTTGTGAAAGCGGCCGAGGGGATCGGGTTCTCGTTCAATTCGCCTAATCCGGCGGTCGAGGGGATCCCGGTCGTCGATGATATCGCGGAAGCGATCCTGCGCCTGCCGGACCTGTCCTTCGCCCGCTGGCGTGAAGCGGTCGATGATGGCACGTCACGGTGTTTCTACGAGACCATGGGGGCTTTGATCGCCCGTCTGACGGATGAAATGAACAAAGTTTATGAACGGGTGGGCAATGGCTGGAACGATATCTGCGATTTTGGCAGCGCCCGCCTGGGGCCCGGCACGGCCGCGTATGAGACGAGTGTGGCTCTGGGCCGCTGGACCAGGCGCGCGGGTGAAACGATCGTGACCGGCGGCGGCCCGGCGATGATGGAGGGTCCGCTGGTGGGCTATACGCAGGAGCGTGGCCCCTTGGCACCAGATGCGCCGGAATCCGATCGTACCCGGGTGGTCCGCATTTCGCTGAATTTCTTTGAACCGCTCAATCCTTTCGCTGAGATCGTCTGGGAATTCCGGCATTTTGTTTTCCGCAAGGAAGCCTTGTTCCGGTTCGTCAAGGGCGTTATTTCCCTGCCCGGCGGGTTCGGGACGACGGAAGAGAACCTGGAAGCGGTCATCCGCGGGCACCGGGTGCAGTTCATCGGCGATTTCTGGCGTCCGGTGGTGGAGGCGCTCGACCGTTTCTGGTCGGAGATCGGTTTGCCTGACCGCATGATGGATCACGTGGAGTTTACTCTTTGGACGAACCTCAATGAGGCGCCGCAGGCGCTGGCTAATATCAAGTCCATGCCATCCCGGTATGAGCCTGATCTGCGGGCCGAGAAGAATGAACGCTTGCGCGTGATCCGCCACGGGATCCCGCAGTTCGAGGAGATGCGCCGCCCGGTGGTTTTTGGCGGTGAAGCCGGGACCGAAGCGCAGTGGCAGGCGATGGAAGCGGCGATGCGCGGGACCGTGGCGCTGGGGATCCCGGTGCGGGTCATCAGCCGTGGCCGGGCTTTCGACCTGGCTTATCAGGTCGTTATTGATGAAGGTGCCCGCCCCGACCTGTTCCAGGCGGTGCTTTGGCCCGGCGAGGGCAGCCGCCCCTGGACAGGTGATGAAAGCCGCGCGGCCAGCCGGTATCCGGAGAATATCTCGCTCACCACGGATTATACGATGTATCGCTTGCTCGCCAATTACCGCTCGCGGAGCATGGTCCTTCTTCCCGGTGGGATGCACACGATCCTTCTTTTGTTCGACATGATGGTGGTCTTGCAAACAAAGAAGGTCACTCAGCGGCCGGTGGTGATCATCGGCGAGCCGTGGCGTGATCTTTTTAACACGATGCGCGATGTGTTCGAGCCCGCCGGTGTTATTACCAAGGGCGATCTTAATCTTGCCCGGATCGTTGATTCGGGAGAGGAAGCACTGGGGTATCTGTTCAGCGGCGCCAGCGCGCTCCCCGTCGCTGTGCCTGCCATGCTCCCGGGCTGGCAGAGGGGCCTGGTGATGGAATTGCGCGGGCTGCGCTGGATCGCGGCAGGCGCGGTCCTGGGCGGCGTAGCGGCGCTGGTCTTTTTATCTTCCGGGCTGTGGCTGACCGCCTGGATCGGGGGCGTGGCCGGTTTCTTTATTCCGCTTTTCGCGGCCTTGGCTCTTATCCGCATCAGGTCCGTCGCTGAAGAGGTCCGGCGCGAAGGTGATAAAGACGACCATCGTGTCGCGGTGCTCAGTTTCGCCTCAGAACATGGTTATCGCGGGGACGATTTTGCCGCGATCCTCCAGTTTGCTAAAGACACTGACCCTGCGGTTATGCCTTTGGCGGAAAGGCAGCGAGTGCATTTCCGGCATAATATCAGATGGTTTTTCGCTGGCCGCGGGGTGTTAGCGATGTCCCCGGTAAGCCGGGGCCTTAGGGAGCGGGGCGTCGACCGCGGTGAGGCGGATGGCTCTTATCCCGGTGATGAGGTCAAGGCGATGGGCGGTGTGCAGCAAGATCAGCTGGAATATAGCCGCTTGTCGTTTGACCCGCAATACGACGTTTGGCTTGAGTTGAATGTGAAGCATATCAGGCTGACGCCTTACGCACCAGAGGGCGTGAAATTCGCTCAAATGATCCGTTGCTCGTTACTGGAATTACAAGCCGCGATCCTCGAGGATCCGGGCCTGAAGGAGTATTTTAAGGGGTTGCTGTTGCGTCAAGATAACACACGCGGGATCTGGGTGCGGATATCACCCAATCTGCCGGTTACGGCAGCGCGATATTACGATCAAGCCGAAGGGCGGGTCGAGATCATTTTCCAGGAGGCGTTCGTTCGGGCCTTACTCGATAGTATTGAAGGGAACCTGGCGGCGTCGATGTGGCTCATGGCCGAGCGCTTGTTCCATGAATTGGGCCATACGAACGCCAAATATGCCGATTGGGTAGAAGGGCGCCGCACGGCCAGGCGTGAGGAGTCCCGGTTGATCCTCAGGGACACGCAGTTGTTCACCCATATCACAGCCGCGACGAACCAGAAGGCGATCGACCTGTTCTTCAAGGTCAATGCACGGGGATCGGCCGAGCTGGGTTGGGGCGAATATTTCAAGTTCATTAGAAAGATCGCGCTTCAGCCGGTCGCATTGCGCGCCGCGCATGTCGAAGCATGGCTGGAAGCGAATTCTCCGTATTTTCTGACGCCTGAAACGGTGCAGGCCATGGGTGGCGTTCTTCCCGGGCGTGAGGGGTCGGTATCTGTTGCCACCAGAAAAGGCTACCGCCTATCTCAGCAGGATCGGGCGGTCAATATCCGGGTGGAGATCGACGGTATCGTTCACGGTCGAGGACGGCTGATGGCGGTGCTCGATGGCCATGGCGGCGACCGGGTGGCGGCGTTGGCGGCGAAACAGTTGCCGGATATTTTTCGGAAAGCCCTGCTGGCTGAAACAGGGTTTGTGCTGCCGGCATTGAAACGGTCTGTGGCGGATCTTGAACAGCTGACCGGCCATATTGCCGGTACTGGCTCCACATTGAGCGTCGCTTATATTCCCGATGACCAGGCGCGTGTTTATGTGCTGTTCCTGGGCGATTCTCCGGTCGTCATCCGTGACGCGCAGGGTGATGTCCTGCGTAACAGGCTCCATAGTATGAATAATCCGAGGGAGGCGGCTTATGTGTTTGAGCATGCTGCCCTCGCGATGGTTGACAGGTCGTATTTCCTGATGCCGATTTCCGGTAAAGACCGTTACCACGCTCTTAATGTTACGCGCTCCCTAGGCGATCGTGAAATGCTCCCGGCGTTGCGCCATGACCCCGACCTGTTCTTTGTTGATCTTGGCCCCGGCAGTTTTGTCCTTTTGTCGACGGACGGTTGCTATAACGGTTTTGATCCGGCTCATTTAAGGGTGATCGTGAGCGCCGTGGATGCCGGCCTGGACGCGCACCATATTCTTTTAACACAGTTGTTCTGGAACGATAATCTGACCGCTATCCTCTGGAAGCCGGCAGGGCGCGTTTTAAAAGCGCTTCTGCTCTTGGCTGTCCCCGCTTTTCTTTTGACCGGCTGCAGCGCGCCCACGGGCACGCATGCCCCCGGCGATATCGTGGATACCGTCTCGCGGTTGATGGTGACGCTGGCCCCGGTCATTCTCGGAGGGATCGGCCTGCTTTTTGCCGGACGCGAGATGCTGCTGGGTTGGGGGCGCAACCGGGCCGGCTTATTGGAGTCGGTGAAGCCTGTCATCGAAAAAAGCTCCAGCCCTGTGATCGAGTATGACGACGTCCTCGTTTCTGCTGATAATGCCGCTAATATTGGCACTTTCCTCGACGAAGCCCGCCGCGATGTTGAAGCTAAAGACGTGGCGCGATTAAATGATGTGCAGCGGCTGGTGAACGGCAGCCTGGCCGGCGGCAGGATCGACCCGCGCGTTGATACGTTCATCTTGTTCGACCGCGTTGGCGCCTCAAAGAAGATCCTCATTGGCGGACTCATCCGCATTATCCGTCGCGGACGAGATTTCGATGTTTCCGGCTATGGTTTTTCCCCTGATAGCGGACGCTGCCTTTCGGATGAATTTATTACCGAACATATCGTTCCCCGTAATCCGGTCCGGGTCCAGTTCAGGGACGTTCCGCTGGACCTTGAGTTGGCTGATACCGCCATGCGCAACCTGGTCCGCCGGGCGGCGGGGCAGGGGGACGCGGTTGAGTACGCGGACGAGAAAACGTCCTGGTCCACGATGCGTTGGTGGAAGTTCGAGGCCATCGCCTCCAGCGAGATGTACAAGGTCATGGAATATTGTTCCTGGACGCATGATCTGTCGTATTCTCTTATCGCCGGCCTTGGTTTGTCCTCGATCTGGGAATATGCCCAGAAAACAGGCATTCTGGGACAGTATGAGATGGCAAATAATATCCTGCTGCTGATCGTGCCCATTATTCTTTTCCCGGTGGCTTTCCGGGCGGCGCGGATCACCAAGGCCAGCCGCGACCTGCGCGGGCAGGCGCCGTCCCGTTCGCGCGCGGCCGATCATTGGATCGAACGGGTGGCTAAGCTGCAGGCCAGCCGTGATATTTTTCGCGCCTTTTATGTTTGCGCCTGGGGCCGCGCGGTGATGGCGCTTTTGTTCATTGCGCTTTTGCCGCGCGATGTTCTGGCCGGGCATTGGGGCGCGTCGCTCTTGTTCCAACATTCTGGCCCGGTGGCCTTGTTTTTGTTGGTCTTCCTGGTCTTTGTTGAGAAGGTGACGACGACGTATGAAGAAACGCATTGGGAGGAAGCGATCGTCCGCGAAACATTCTCCAGCCGCGAAGCGGTGGCGCGCGGACTGCCGGAGATGGACCATCTGATCACAACTTACGAGAAAGTGTTCGCGGCGATCATCCGGGCGTCGGCATTCTCGCTGGGCGTGGGTATTTTCAAGATGGGCTGGCTGGATGCCGTGATGCCGCTCGTTCTCGTTTCGACGGCCGTGTATATTGCCGCCGAGTTTATCCAGGTGGCCTGGGGCAAGGATTACAAATATTATCTCGAGATCGACAGGACCGGCTTTTTTGTCAGGAAGGACGGCAATATCTCGCTGGCTCGCGGCCTTGAGATGGATATTAATTCCCGGGGGCGTTTTCGCAATGTCGCGCCGATCGAGATCGGCGCGCAGAACCGTTCGTGGTTGCCTTTTGACGGGCTGGAGGTTGAACTAACGTACGAAGGCGAAGCACCGAAGGTCGAGCAGTCCGGGAGGCATGTGCGCATTACCGGCCGGCCTGATCAGCCGGTGATCCTGGTAAAGAAGATCTCCGGGAACGTCAAAGCGGCTGGTATCAAAGTAACCCGCCGCGACAAGAAAACCGGCCAGTCGGATTTTACGGTGGTTCTGACGTCATCCCCATCGGACCAGCGCGCCCCCGGCGTTCTTGATGAGAACCGTGCTTTGTATTTTAACGGTGATGCTGCGGCGAAGAAAATGATCATCCGTCAGGAGAACGCCCGGATCCGTGATTTCCGATCGTTGCGGCCGCTTTCCCGGGATGACTGGATCAATGGGCATCGCTGGGCGCTGGCGCATTTTGCCAGTGAGCTGGCCTGGCGCCGTCACTACGGCGGGCTATATGACGCGCTCCTTTCCGCTCCTTCCGCTGAAAATGCCTTCCGTCTTCATTTCGACCATAACACACGCTGTTTTTCGCCCAAAGCCATGCCGCTGGTGGGCATGACGGTCATCTTTGACCTGGACAAAACCCTGGTCAGGGGGCAGGAGGGGAATATTGTCAAGGAAGGAGCGCTTGAATGCTGCCGGTCGTTGGAGAAGTCTGGCGCTGTCCTCGCCCTGGCCACAGCCCGTCACGAGTATCTCTTAAAACAGGGCCTGGCGGCCCTTGGTTTATTGCCATTCTTTTTACGCCGGGTTTTCGCGGCCGAGCATCTGATGAAGCGCCGGGTGATGGATGGGCCGATGTGTATCGGTCCGGGCAAGGTTTACGATGAGGTCATCGCTCAGTTGGGAGTCCGCCATCCGGCGGGCCGGATGATCGTGGTCGGTGATCATCCGCGGGATTATCCTGTCAGGGAAAAGGGCGTTGTTTTCTTATCGACTTGGGCGGAGCAGACCATGGCCCTGGTGTCGGCGATCATCCGTGAACTCGACCGCGCCGGCCGCGGCGATTTCAAGCGCGGATTTGACTCTCTATTCGCGCGAGGAGTGCCTGTTGAGTTGCGCCGGATCAAAGGACCGGTGAGAAGCGTGCGTTTTGATGGATACGAGATGTTCCTTGAGCAGCGCCAGGTCGACGGGGTCATCGTTCCGTGCACTCACTGGCACCAGGGTGAAATGGAGCCGTATGTTACCCGGCCTGGTCAGGTGAAAGCATTGACGCTTGAGACATCCAGGATGGCCGTGGCGGAAGCTCAGCGTACCGGCAATGTGAAAATGGCCGAGATCTATAGCGCTATCATTCGGGCCGTTGAGAGGCTCCGGCAGAGCCCGCGCGCGCCGCCGATCGACGAGCATATGCCGCTGGCCTGGCGTACTGGCGATGCGATCGAGTATCCTTCTTTCTTTCCTTTATTCCCCCGGATCATCCGTGAACAGATTACGCTTCATGAAGAACAGCATTTTGATGATGCCGATGAAATGACCGTTTGCCGCCGGCATACGGACATAGCGGCGGCATCCTGGGGCAAGCTGGTGGTCGGTGTTGCCTCCAGTGCTTTGTATGACTTGGGGGAATCGCATCAGGTGTTTGAGTCCCAGGGACCGGAAGCGTTCCGTGATTATCAGTTGTCGCATGTGAACGAGCCTTTTAAACCGGGCCGCGCGTTCCCGTTCATCCGACGTCTCTTGGCGCTTAATGACGTTTACCCCGGCGCTGTGCAGGTCGCCATCCTGTCACACAATACCCTCGAGACCGGCCTTCGGATCAATAACAGCAACAAGTTTTATCAACTGCCTATTGAGAAGGCGGTATTTACTTCCGGTGAATCGCCCGTTCCCTATATTCCCGCTTTTGGTGTTCATATCTTTCTGACCGGCAATGAAGCCGATACCAGGGCCGCGGTCCGGGCCGGTTATTCCGCCGGATGGGTCATTCCCGGCCCGGTCGAGGATGATCCGGCGGATCCCCAGCTTCGCATCACGGCCGATCTTGACGGTGTGGCATTTACCGACAGGGCGGAACAGGTTTTCCAGGCGACCAAGTCCGTTGAGAAATTTAACGCCTTCGAGCAGGCTAATGCCGCGACGCCGCATTTGCCCGGGCCTTTGCATGGCCTATTGGTGGCTATTGCGGGCTTGAAGAGAAGGGATGCTCTGCGATGTGACTCTTTAGATGGAGCCAGGCCGCTGGTCCATTTGAGCGTGGTTACGGCCAGGGGGCTGGGAGCTTCCGCCCGCGTGGCGACGACCTTTAAGGCCTGGGGCATTGAACTTGATCAGATCTTCTTTATGGACGGCGGGGCCAAAGCTGATGTGCTCAGGGTCCTCAAGCCGCATGTGTATTTTGACGACCAGCTTAAGCATCTGCAGAAAGCCCCACCGGGAACACCGGTGGTGCATATCCCTTATGGAGAGATCAATAGTGCCGCGGCGCCGGCCATGTTCCCCGGGTGGCGGCGGACGCTGGTGGCGGAGTTGGCCCATAAAGGGACCCGGATTATCGTCGCTATGATCGGCGCGGTGCTGGCGATGTCCTGGGGTGTGCCGGCCATGATGGCGGCGGGAATTATCGGGTATCGCCTGCCGTGGTGGATCGCCCGCCCAGTTATCAAGAAGCAGGCCGCCGCCGAAGAGCGCTGGCGCGAGGCGCTGTATCGTCAGCAGGTTGAGCGCGGCGAGGCGGGAACGATTGGGTCGGTCGAAGCGCGCAGCCGGATCTTCGCCGAGGCGCACGGTTATCCGCAATACAGCAACGAGTACAAGAGTGTTTATCAGTTTGCTTTGCGTACCGATCCCGCCCATTGGCCTTATGCCGAACGTTTTGCCTGGCATTTCGACCATAACCTTAACTGGTTTTTCCGTGGTCGCGGGGCGTTGGCGATGGTCAAAGAAGTCGTTGTTATCGATCATAACCGTGATCTTAGCGAGCAATTATTGTCGCTTTGGATGTTGTTCCCGACCCGCCTGAAAGAGGCCTTTCCGCGCGCGCGGCTTTATTGCGATTCCTCTCTTCTTGAGATCGTTGATCCTGCCGTCCTGGCCCGCAAGGTCACGTTCAGGGACTGCAGCCGTCTCCGGCAGATGTCCTTTGATGATCTTTTGCTCATCCAGAGTTGTAAATGCGGCAATGATGTTTTGCTGGCCGATCTTGGCCTGGCGGGGACAGGCCCTGAGGTTGCGGCGAGCGTGTCGTTGCGGTCGGATACCGCGCAACTGTTGCGCCCTGTTTGGCAGGAGTATACAAGGCCCGCCGGTGGCAAAGGCTTTGAAGCCCAGAAGCAGGTGCTGCGGGAGTTGGGTGTCGTGTCCGCTGACGGCCCTGATCATCTTAAACGCGAGCACTTGAGCCCCGCAGTCAATAAAAGGCGGCGCGGTATGGTGAAGGCGGTCGCGGCGGCCTATCCCGGATTTAACGAGCATTCGACCGTGATCATTTTAAACCCGGTGTCCGGGAGCTATTACCGCGCCAGGGTAGAGAGCTTCAGGCGGATCCTGCCAAGCTTGGCAGCCGCGCATCCGGACGTTTTCATGATGTTCAATGAAGGCGCGGGCACCAGGGACAAGATGGCTTTATTGGCAGAGTTGCATGCTGAGCTTTCCGCGATGCACGGGAGAGTGATCCCGCTGGGCTTTCGGTGCGAGGGCGAGAATGACCTGGAGCGCTTGGCGGCACTAGTGACCTTGACCGACCACACCGCGATCGTGACCGTCAATTCCGGGGTTTCGCATCTCGCCGATTGGATGCGCCTGCCGATGATCAATGACCGCCTGCCGCAGTATGAGCATTACTTCCTCGACCGTTCCGGTTCGATCACTTTCGATGATGTCGAGCGAAGGTTTAATGGCGATTGGCGGGCGGCCCTTGACCATGTCCGTGTGTCCGGGTCGCGGTTTATTGTCGAGAGGGAAACGCCGGAGCGCCAGCAGCTTTTTGCCGTGCTTGGGCGTATCCGAGCCTCGGTGACGCTGAAGGCCGGTGAGCTCAGTGGCGTGCGCCTGGAGGGCATCGATGAGGGGCGCGCGCAGGCCGAAGCTTTTCTGGCCAGTGAAACGTTCCGTGGAGGGCTTGCGATCGCCAGGCATATCTATCAAGAAAAAACCCATCGGGCTTTTCCCGATGAAAAAACGTTCACGGTTGTTTTTCGTAATTTTGAATATTCATCGTTCCTGGCGCTGGTCAAGCATGAAGCACAGGGTCGCACGATTGTGATGTCGTGGGATTTGCTGGAAGCACCCTCTTTTCTGGCGGCAACAGTGGTGGCCGAGGAATTCCTGCATGCGATGGGCGATACGGATGACTGGTTGGTTCACTATTACATTGATCGTTATATAGTGGAAGGCGCCCGCGAAGGATCATCGGTGCGCTGGGATCAGTTCCGTCATGATGTTAACCTGGCGCGTGAGCAGGGCATTTCCGCGGAAGAGTTTTACCTCGAGGCGATTGACCTGTTGCGGCAGATCCCCGGCGAAGGCGATATATTCGCCGGTTACACGATCACCAAGGTGATCTATCGCACCAATCTCAGCGCGGTTTTCCTGGCGACGTTCACGCGCGGGCAGAAAGTGGTCCTCAAGTTCATCCGCGCGCCGCAGGTCGATAAAAAGCAGACCCGCCAGATCCAGGAGGGCAAGGCCCCGGAGACGGAAGATCCGTATCTGTGGGAATCGTATTTTTACCGGCTTTTTTCAACACGCACGGAGAGCCGTGAATTCATGGCCCGCCGTATCGATGAGCCGCGGATCGCCCCCGGGCTTCCTTTTGTCTGGTTCGCGCTCGAATTTATCCCCGGCGACACCCTTTTTGACTGGCTGCAGGATCCCGCGCATCGCCATCCGGCTGTGGCGCTTCCTGTGTTCCGTAATCTGCTGCGCGCGGTGGGCGCGGTCGAGCGTTTGGGATGGGTCGCGGTCGATCTTAAGACCGTGAACCTGTTCCTGCATCAGCAGGTCGGCGTTAAAATGATCGATTTCGGGTCGAATCGTCCTTTCGGCCATCCCATGAAGGACAGCCTTGAGGGCACGCCGGATTATTTCGATCCCGATTTTTCCAGTGACCCGTTCTCGCCCCGCCAACACGTTTATACCCTGGGGGTCATTCTTTTTGAGATGGCGACCGGCAGCAGTCAGTTCCTGTATAACGGCCGCTGGACCACGTTCCGCGATTTCGCGCATACATACGACCGTGGCCCGTCGATCGAAGAGCTGGCCGGGCAATTAGCGGATGAATGGAAGCCATTCGCCGGGGTGATGGCGTCGGCGCTGGCATCGCCGTCAAAGGTGAGGGTCGCGGATACCTCGGCCCTACAGCGGGCGTTTGAGGCGGTCGTGCCACGTCCCGGGATGATGGTGCCGCTACGCTGGGCCTATGATCGGGTCGAGCGGCGCTGGCTGAAATATCTGGTAGGGGTCTTCTTGCCAAGCTTCCTGGAAACGCCGCTGGTCTACTATTCGTTCATTTCCTTAAAACGGTATCTAGCTTTTCATCCGTCGGAAGATGCTGTCTGGCTTACCCGGTTGTTCGTGGCAATGATCCAGGCGCCCAGCTTGCGCGCCGCGATCGGTATTCATTATGACAATAACCTTGAATGGTACGAGCACGGTGTCGGGGCAGCGGGCATGGCGGGTAAGTTCAGGGGGCGCAAACCATCGCGTCGCGATGATGATGCCGCCGTTGATGACGAAGGGATCCTGCCTGCCGATATTGATACGAAAGACGATGAAGAAGATCTATTGATCGTTGATAAAAAAGACGTCCGGATGGACGAGATGTCCTGGTATTTGCGTCAGATCGGGCGCTTCGCGCGGTTGACCATAGAACAGGAGCAAGTTTTGGCCCGAAGGATCCAGCAGGGTGATAAAGCGGCGGAAAAAGAATTGGCCGAGGCGAATTACCGCCTGGTCGTTTCGATCGCCCGGCAATTTGAGCATCGGGGGCTCTCTCTGTTCGACTTGATCCAGGAAGGCAATATCGGGCTTTTGAAAGCGGCCGAGCGGTTCCGGCCGGACAATGCCAAGTTCTCGACTTACGGGAGTTGGCGGATCAAGCAGATGATCCGCCGGGCCTTGCATGATGACCCGCGTACCATCCGTATCCCGGTTCACGCGCAGGAAGCGATGGCCAAATTCCTGAAGGATTGCCAGGGGATCGACCTGCGCGATCCGCGCCACACGCCTGAAGTCATTTCCAGGAAATTGAAAGAGCAGGGCAAGGATTGGCCGGTGGAAAAGATCATCCAGGTCCTGGGTGATCTTGAAACAGCGTGGCCGGTCTCGATCGACGCGCCGGTCGGCGATAATGAAGAGGGCAGCCAGCACGAGAGCATTGCCGCGCCTGAGCCCGATAGCAATCTTTCCCTGGCGTTAAAGCTTCTTGAGGATCCGTCTGTTTTGCGTCCGCTGCTGGCCCGGCTGACGGACGTCGAGCGCGCGATCCTGGAGCAGCGTTTTGGATTTAGTGACGCGGACGAACAGAAACGGACACTGGAGGAAGTGGGCGTGCAGTTCGGGGTTACCCGTGAGCGGATCCGGCAGATCCAGAATCAGGCGCTGATCCGCTTGAAGGTTCTTGTTATGGAAGAAGCGAGCGCGGCGCTGGCCAAGGGGATATCGATCGGTGCCGCGGAAGATGCTTATGTCAGGGCCTGGGAGGACCGGCGGGTTCAATGCCTGGCCTGGATGAAAGCGCAGCCGTCGATCAAGAAAACAGCCCTGGAAAAAACGGCTGAAGGCCGTCAATGGGTAGAGCGGATGGGAGAGCTTTTTGGCGGTTGGAGCGAAGCTTGGGACGCTGTTTTAGGTGGCCGCCTGACAGTTCCGGGCCAGGCCCCGGTGCCGCCGCCGGCGGTAATGTCCCTTCTGGAGACGAAAGTCTGGGATCTATTGGCCGTCAGGAGAAAGGCCTCTCAACAGTGGATCGATCTGATCCACGCGTTGGTGGCCTTGGCGCGGGAGAATGCTCTTTCACCAACGTATACGAATTTGGCCGGCCTTACATGGGGCCAGCTTAGCCCCTCTCATATCGCGGCGATGGCCAGGGCGCACGCGGGCCGTGAATTGACCGGGATCATCAGCCAAAGGGGTCCAAGCGTTCTCATGCCGGAAGCCGTTTTCTTTCCGCCGTCGGGATTCCAGAAGCCGGGGTCGCGCGGGAGGGCCCTTTATGACGCTTCGGCCGAGGTGAGGGCGCTTTATGACCGGGTGAACAATGCCGCGCGGAACGTTCTCAACGATGCAGCCTTTGACATCATCCCGTTATCTTTTGAACAAAGTACCGATGCTTTTATGGATGATGGCGCCACGGTTGCGGTGCATCTGGCCATTGCCGCGCATCATATGGCTTTGTGGGAGTATTATCGCGAGCGCTATGGTTTGCCGCGGGCGGTCATGGGCGCCAGCCGCGGGGCAGACGCGGCGTATTATGCCAGCGGGGCACTTGCCTTGGAAGATGTGGTTGAGCATACCATCCGCAATATCGTATTTCTTAAACAGATATCCGATTTTTCGGGCGTCCGCCGGATCGGCGCTGTACGAGGGCTGTCGCGCGATGAACTTGAACTCGTCCTGAAAAAACATGGTGCGGCTATCGCCCTGCAATATTCACAGCGCGCCTTCGCGGTCTCTTATGTGACGGACACCTTTGAGGCGTTGACGCGGGACCTTCCGCCACCCGGGGTCTTTAAGAAAGTCATGTTGACAACGTCCAGCCACGATCCGGCGTTACGCAATAATCTGACGGCAGACTTGTTCCGTGAGTACCGGCAATTCCTGGAAACTCTGGCAACGAAAGTCAGGGTTCCGCAGGTGCCGCTTTTTTCAGCGTTGTTCCCGGGGCGTGAGATGAAGACCGCGCAGGACTTCGTAGAAGAGCAATGGGAGTATGTGCTCCAGGAGGTGCCTTTGCATTCTTCGATCCCCGCGATGTTGCGACAGGCCGGCGTGCAACGAATGGTCGGGCTCGGTTTTGACCGGGACTTTTTTCTTGGCGCCCTGAAGGCGGAAGGAAGCGTTGCGGCGGATGTTTCGACCTTTCAGGCAGCGGATCTTGAGCAGTTTAACACGGTGGCTCCGGGTATGTCGCTGTCTTTGCGCGAGTGGTTCGAGCATGCTCGCGGCGACGAGGAGCGGAGCTATATTGCCTGTGTCCTCGCACCCTTGATCGAAAACCCCCTGATCCGTTCCGGCAAACTCTCTCTTATCCAATATCTCGGTCTTCACCCGCTTTCTGATTGGCCCTATCTGGTTCAGCTCTATTATTCTATTCGCCGGGCTACGACCGCGAAGGAGGCTTTCCGGATCCATGCGCTGAATAATTTCCGCTGGATGCGCTCGGGTGCCGGCGCGCCGGGCATGGCCGCGCCTTTCGAGGATGATCTGCCGGCTTTCGAAAAGATCCGTAAGGCCCGTGGGGATAGGGAAGGCGTTATTCGAAGATCGAAAGAACGTGACGTGTCGTGGCGCGAAGCAGCGCGGCAGAAATATTTCGAGGAGCATCGTGCGGATCTTAGCGTGAGCATCGACGGGTTGGGCATCATTGCCGGCCGCGGGCATGTGTATACGCCGTCCGCCCGGCTGACCGCGACGGTGTCCTCGCTCCTGGGCGACCTTACCGGCCGGGAGTGCCTGGACCTGGGGGCTGGGTCGGGGGTGATTGGGCTTTTGATGCTTAAACACAATGCCCGCCGGGTCATGTTCACCGATGTTAAAGAGGAAGCGCTCAACGCCGTTCGTGAGAATGCCGCGTCTTTTGGTTATGCCGCGGATGATCCGCGTCTTGAGTTGATCCGCAGCCCTCTTTTTACCGGGATCCCGCCCCGCCTGTACGACCTGATCGTTTTTACGCCGTCACCGGTCGATGGTTTTGATGTGTCAGCCAATGAATTGGGGCAACGTTATTGTTATTTCAATCATGTGAAGATGTTCCTGCGCTTCGCCCCCGATTTTCTGACGGCGCGTTCCCGGATCATCTTCCGGCACACGGAGTTCCCCGGCATTCCCTCGTCGGTCGAGGCCTCCGACCGGATCGACCGCGCCCTGCGGGCTTTCGCGGCCACCCATGACTTTCTGGTGATCCGTTCCGGTGCTCCCGTGATCCGTAATGTCCGTTCGCCGTTCGCCGACGGCCCGCGCGCCGTGGCGCCGTTCATCGCGGAGCATACCTATGTTTACGACTTGCGCCGGCGAACCTCTACCCGCCTCAGCCCTGATAGAGGTCGGGTGCCGGGCATGACCCTGCCGTTCTGGTTCGTGTACCGCCGTGCAGGCTTTGAAAGTTTGAAAGACCTGATCCTTGAGCTTGGCGTCGTCATTGAGAATTTTCTGATCCGTTATCTGTTCCTTTCCCGGCGTGTGTTCATCTGGGCGCATCGCTTTGATGGCTTGCGCCCGGTAAGCCGTGCGGAGCGTTTATATCTTGGCGCGCTTTATGACGCGGTCAAGTCCGCGCCCGATTGGAGGGCGGCCCTGTCCATTCATCTGGGGCAGAATCATTTTTACCGTTATGGTTACCGCGCTTCGTTCATGATCGCCGGACGTGTTTTCCGGATGTTTGTCCGCCGTTCTGCTGAGCGCAAGGCGATCGAGTTGGTGGAGGGTTGGGCCGAAGGTCAATTGTCTGATCCGCTCATTTCCGAACTAATGGTATACAGCGCGCCATTGCCTGATAGTGACGCCTATGCTATTCGCGGGATATCTGTTCGCCCTGATTTGCGGGGCCGGGGAGTCATGACGGATTTGCTTGGGATCTTCTGGAGGGTTTTCCCGGAGGCCAGGGCATTCCATCCCCGGTCGATGAACCTGATCCTTCAGGATATCCTGGCGCGCGATCACGGCTATCATCCATGGCCGGGTACGGTGGCGAATGTGTATGTGAAAGACCGGCGGTTTTATTTTGATCCGGCCGCTTACGATGAGTTTACGGCGCGCGCGCCGGAAGATCTTCTTAAGGAAGTGGCCTATGGCGGAGAGCTCACTGACGCGATCAGAGGCGACCCTTCGGCCCGTCCGTTGTTCCTGGGTGAGGCTTTGTATGCCGCAGATAAAACTTACTTTTTAAATAGAACCGTCCCTTTCAAGCGCCTCGTGATCGCGGGGCTGGCTATCTTTTGGTTATCTTTAGGGACGGTGATGCCGCGGGAAGCGGTCGCCGCGACAAATGCGCCGGTTGTGGCGCAAGTGGCCACTAATGCCGCTCCCTTACGAGTTCATGACACGAACGCTATCAGGATCCGCTCGCCTGCTAAGGTCGAACTGGAAGACGCCGCGGCCAGGAACTTTACTGTTGCCGACAGCACCAGCGCGGATTGGAAACTTTTCGCGCGCTTGTTCAACGGCGCGGTGGCCAGCGTGATCATTCTTGTTGCCGGTTCTATCCTCCTCTATATCAGATGGAATTATCAGAATACACTTTCGTCCGTTGCCGAAATACCTTCCCATTCTCTGGCCCTTAGAGTGCTCAAGAATCTTGGTGTTGAGGCCTGGATCATATTGATCGCCGGGATCGTTTACGGGATGTTCGATTTTTACCGGGTTGCTTTTTTGTCGATCGCGAGTGGTTATGTGTTGCTTAAGGGGGCGTGGGTTTTTAACCATGAGCGCCGGTATCTTCGTCAGATCCAGGCTCCGTCGCCGCGCTGGTCGGCGGCCGAGGAGCTGGGTGTTGACGCGGCGCTCAATAAGCGTTTCGCTGAACAGCGCGAAGCGATGCAGGAAGAAGCGGCTGCGGCCGAGCAGGAACTTAAAGAAAAGAAAGAAGCCGTGCCCGCAACGGTTAAGTCGCGGACAGTGATGAGAGTGGTATTACCCGCTAAGGCCGACCATGAGCCCGCCGTGCGCGCGGCCCTGGCGGTGAATTGTTTTTATCAGAAGCTGCTGGCGACGGGCCGTGAAGACGCGGCGGAAGAGCTTGTCGCCAGGGTGCTCGCTTTACCGCTGAAGAAAAATGACGACAATTTTTACGCCCGCCTCGCGGATGGAAATTTTTGTATCCTCGGGATCAAACAATTCGGCGGAGAGATCATGCGCGCCGGTCTCAATGCCGGTTTTATTATAGAAGCGGTCCAGGTATTTGACGAGAACGACGCGGTGATCGGGCAGGATGGCCCATCGACACTGGTCGCCGGTTACCGCGAAAGCCACGCGCTGGACGCCGATCAGGAGGTCGCGCGCGCCGTCCTGGATTCCCTGCGTGATCCGCAGGTGCGTCACATCACGGCTATTGACGATCCCTGGCACATGCTCATCGCCGGGTTAGAGCGGCCGTTCGCGCGTGAATTCGGTATCATCGGCACGTTCCAGGCTCGCGATTTTTCACCCGCGATCCTGGAACGCAAGGCCAATGAGCTGATGCGTTATCAGGGGCCGAACACTCCTTTGATCCGCGGGTACGTCCGCCGAGCGCTGGCGGATATGGTCGCCGCTATCAAGTGTGGCCCGGATGCCGCGCGTGTCCTTGGGATATCCGGCGAGATATCGGGCATCTATGAGGTCGTGATCAATCGCGGGACGCCGCTCGAGGGCCTCAAATTCGGCGAACTAACCGGGATGAACGTGATCGTCCCGGTAAAGTCCCGCCGTAAGGAATTCGATGCGGTCAGTGATCGGACCGTCTTCGAGTTTAAGTTCCATTTGACCCTGTTCAAGCTGTACCAGCAGGTCATCGGCGGCATCAGTGATACGAAGTTGCCGCATTTGATGGTCCTTTGCGAGCCGGCTTATCGCGGCACCCGCAATCTGGTTTATTTCGGCGAGTCGGATAAAGGCGCGGTGGCACCTGCCTTGCGCGCTTATCTTGAGCGCCGGCGTGACCTGTTGGCGGGTTTGACAGTGACCGAGAAAGGTTTTTCCCTGAAGCTCCCGTTAGATGAAGTACATGGTTTGCTTTTTTCTTCGGAAGTATTGACCTTTGCCCGCCTCGAGTGGGGAGGGCAGCGCCTGGAAGAGGCGGACTGGCAGCGCGCCTCGGCTTTCGCGCGTCAACTGATCGGCCGCAAGCTCGCCCAGCTTAATGGGGAAAAGTTTGATGTTATTATCGCGGTGAGCCGCACTTCGCTGGGTGAGATCGCCCGCCTGAGGGCGCTCAAAAGTTCGCCGCATGTGGCGCGCCTGCGCGACATATTCGCTGACTCCCGTCGGATAGACGCGCTTGCCGACGAGATCGATCGTGATATCTTTGGCCTGATGGACGGCGAGCAGGCTCTCGCGCACGATGCCCGCTGGCCTTCCGAGACAACGGAGAATGTGCCCACCGGTTACGAAGAGATCAGGATCGTCCTCGAGGAGCTGGCTTTGACGGCGCATGATGTTCTTTACGACCTGGGGTCCGGCCTGGGCCGGTTCGTTTGTTGTGCCGCGGCCGTTACGCCTGTCGGAAGATCCGTCGGGCTGGAGCTGGTGCCGGAACGGGTTTTGCGCAGCCGCGAGGTCGCCGCTCGTTTGGGGCTTTTGAACGCGGGGTTCATGCAGAAAGACGCCCGGGAATTGTCGATCAGTGATATTAAGGACGCGACGGTTTTTTTTATGTTCTTGCCGTTCTCGGAAGAAACGTCGCGCCACGTGGCGCGGGTGCTTGGACAATTGGCGGCAAACAAACCCATCCGGGTCGTCGCGACCGGATCGGCGGAGAATACCATGAATAGTGCCTTGGGCGAGCAGCCGGCGCTTGTTTTAGCCCGCAGGATCACGGCGGCGCCGCAGGCATTTTCGCTGTATGTATCGGCTGGAAGAATTCACCCGTAAATGTGGTAATTTCCGGGTGGAGTGCTAAGATAAATAAGGAGGTTCACATGAACGACCGCAGGCAGGTTCCCCGTTGGCAGATCAGAAAAACAGCCAGTGTGGCCATTGACGGCTCACCTGGTACCGCGCGCTGTTGCGTGGAAGACATCAACCTCAAGGGGATGTGTCTTTCGCTGCCGCAGCGCCTTCCTCAGGGCCGGGATATTAAGATGGCGTTAAATTTTGATGATGACCTGGTGATGGACGTGGCCGTTACGGTCCCCTGGGTGCGCGAGCTCCCCGGCCGTTACGCGCACGGGCTGTCGTTCACGCGCATCCTTGATCGTGACCGGGAGAATATTTATAAATACGTTAATGACCGTTTTCCTCAGCTGTTAAGAGAAGGCTGGTGGCATGCCGGGGCTTCACCGGCGGGCGAGAGCGGTTAATCTGTTGTTTCGTGGGCGTTGATCTTCTGCTGGACTTTGGGAAAAAGGCGCATGGCCTTGAGCATGAACGCGGGGTCGGATTTCATTTCATTGATGATCGGGTTCTGCATGATCTTGGCGATATTCCGGGACTGGATCGCGGCCATGGCCTCGGGGTCACTCATGAGTTTCTTGATGTGCGGATCATTATAAAGTTCCTGCATTTCCTTCTCGGCTGACAATTCTTCCTTATCTGTTTCATCTACCTTACAAATATCATCAAGGCAGGGCATTTTCTGTTTCTTTGAAGGGATAAGGCCTTTGCTGGCCAGGAAAGGCCGCACGATCGCTACCGCTTGTGAGCGTTCCACGTCTTTACCCATGTTCTGGAGTTCGAATTTCTCGTAGGGAAAGACGCTCAGCAGGCCGATGCAAACGATGGCCATCGCGCCGCCCCAGGCCAGGTTGACAGCCATACCGCCCAGCCGGCTGAGCGGTGATATATAAGGGAACATTTCTTTGCGTACCCACGTTCTGATCGCCAGGTGCATGAGCCAGGAAAACAGGATGGGCCCGCTTAGGGTGATGACGCAGGTGGTGTTGAATTGATGGGTGTTCATGTACCAGGCCCAGGCTAGCGCGAAAGAAAGCAGGATGGCCGCGGGTTTGACCAGTGAAGCCAGGAAGCCGTGCATGGCGCCGTTGAAGGCCAGGGCAACAAGGAACAGGAGGGTCAAGATGTCAGTAACGGCCATTTAACCGGCGACTCCGTTGACGTGCAGGATGTAGACCAGGATCAGGAAAATGAACGTGGCGAAAGGGATGCCCAGCGCCACCAGGACCGGCCAGGGGTAGAATTCAATACGAAAACGGCGTTTGCTCAGCAGCGCTTTACGTTGCTGATACTCTTCAATGGTCATTTTCTCGCCAGTTTTCTTTTCTGCCATGGGAGTAGTTTCCCGCTATTTACCCCAAGAATCAAATGATTTTTAAAATTTCTCCTGTTTTTTTACCCCCGGGGTTGATTTGTGCGGGATACATGCTATACTTCAATTGTCTCCGAAAACGTTTCCTTGATGTAAATATCTGGTGTTCAACGCTTTCAGAGCCAGAAAAAGTTTTTGAATGGTGGATTTTCCTCAGAACGTCAGATTAAGATATCGTTAAAATTCTTCAAAAAGTTCTTGATGGCGCGTGCCCGAGAGCGTAGGATGAGAGCATATGAACGACCTGTCAAATAAACGCAAATCACCCCGTTTTGATTGTTATGTCCCGGTTGACGGAAAGCAGGGGTCGGCATTCTCAAGCACAAAAACAGTTGATATCAGCCGTGACGGGATCGGCTTTCTTTCCAATCACCCCGTTCCTCTTAATGAACGTATCGCGATCGAGCTCGCGCTTAAGCCTGATACCGAACCGGTCCTGGTGATCGGCCAGGTGAAGTGGGTGCGAAAGGTTTCCGATTCCGACCAGTATCGGATCGGCTTGACCTTCTCGGATATTATTGATGGTTCGAAGGATTTTCTCAACGATTCACTGTCGCGCCGTGTCTCAAAACGGGACGAAACTTGAAGGTAATGGTATGAACAGGATCGAGCGCCGCTTATTTGAACGATTTGACGCCAGGTTCCCCACGCGCCTGCGCGATTCGTCCATTGATTACGGCACCGATGTGTATTTAAAGGACGCCTCCGGAACGGGGATACGCCTTACGTCACGCCAGCGGATGTATATCGATGATATTATTTCCCTCGAAGTTAAAATGCCCGACGGCCTTGAGCCCGTGGTCCTCAATGGCCGCGTGCGCTGGGTCCATGAAGTGATGGGCGACCTTTGGGAAGTGGGCGTTGAGTATCACAAGGTCGATTTCATGCGCATGCACCGCCTGGTGCGTTACGCGCTGGCCAGCCAGAATAATTAGCACCGTTAAAAAGTCCTTGTTTCCGTCCTTTCCTCACGATACAATAACGCCTTATTATTAATCCTTAAATAATTTATATGCCCCCAGAGCAGCCATTCTATTCTTTTCTTTCCGACGGCATTTCGTTCCGCTCCCCGAAGGCCCTGACGTCCCGCCTGATCTACGCGCCGCTATGTGGCATTGACGGCGCGGGCATCAAGGCATCGATCACGCCTTTCCTAAGTGGCGACATCAAGGTGGACAAGCTTTCCTACATTAACAAGCCGGCGTCGCGTGAGGACTTGCGTTATCCGTCGAGAAACATGTTCCTTTCTGTTGAAGGGAAAAGGTTCTTTTCTTTTGCTGATGAGCCCGCTGCCGAAGACTGCGTTGAGGCCGGGCAGCTCTGGCACAAGGCCGTGCGGCGTTTCGCGGCAGCCGGTCTGGAGGCCGAGGCACTTACTTTTGTGCCGGTCACCGGCGAGAAGCTTGAGCTCACGCGTTTTACGGTCCGAAATATTTCCAGTGCCCCGGTCACGTTCACGGCGACCGCGGCGTTCACCTTGTTCGGCCGCGCGCTGGCCAATAAACATGATCACGAGCATGTGACGGCCTTGTTGCACCGCGTGAGCCAGCTGCCTGAAGGGGTTTTGGTCGAGCCCACGATGGCGTTCAATGAGGAAGGGCATAAGCCCGCGCAGGCTGTTTATTACGTGTTTGGCTGTACCGGCGACGGCCACCCCTCCGCGGGGTCATTTCCGACTTTTGAGGCTTTCTTTGGTGAGGGCGGCACGTTCGAGCGCCCGGCGGCATTGCTCGGGGGGATGCGTCCGCGGCTTTTGTCGGAAGCGGAGCGTCAGGGGCAGGAAGCGGTTGGCGCGCTGCAGTTCGCGGCCGAGACCCTTCAGGCCGGCGAAGAACGCGTTTTTATTATTGCTATCGGGCTGGCGGCCGACCAGGCGGCGGCTCTCGGCGAGTTCGGGCGTTTCGCGTCATCCGCCAAAACGGCCGGGGCGCTTAAAAGCAATATTGATTTCTGGACCGGTAAAACGTCCTCGGTCGTTTTTAAGACGGGCGACGCGGATTTTTCATCCTGGATGCGCTGGGTGGCGTTGCAGCCGGTGCTGCGGCGTATTTACGGCTGTTCGTTCCTGCCGGACCATGATTACGGCAAAGGCGGTAAAGGCTGGCGTGATATCTGGCAGGACCTGCTGTCGCTGATCCTCATCGAGCCGGGGGAGGTCCGCGGCGCGCTGCTTAATAATTTCGGCGGGGTGCGCATTGACGGGTCGAACGCCACGATCATCGGGCAGAAACCCGGCGAATTCATCGCCGACCGCAATGCTATTACCCGCGTGTGGATGGACCATGGCGTGTGGCCTTTTACCACGACCCGGCTTTATATCGATCAGTCCGGCGACACGGCGTTCCTGTTCGAGCCGGTGCCGTATTTCTGCGATCCCCAGCAGGCGCGGTCTTTCGACAAGAACGCGCATTGGGTCTCCTCGCAGGGCAATCAGCTCCATGATAAAAAAGGCACGGTCTATACCGGGACGGTGCTGGAGCATATCCTGGTGCAGCATCTGGTGCAGTTCTTTAACGTGGGCGGGCACAATATCACGCGGCTGGAGAGCGCCGATTGGAACGACGGGCTCGACATGGCGTTCAAGCACGGCGAGAGCGTGGCGTTCATGTCATTTTATGCCGGCAACCTGCTGAAGATCGCGGACCTGGTGGAAGACGTTTGTGTGGCGGGCGCGATCCGCACGGTGAAGGTGGCGGCGGAGCTTAAGCTGCTGCTCGATACCTTGTCGGGGCCGGTCGACTATAACGATGCCGCGGCGAAACACCGCCGGCTTTTTGATGAATATTTCAAAGTGGTGCATCCGGCGGTCAGCGGGGAAACTGTTGATATTCCGGTGGCGGGGCTTGTGGCCGATCTGCGCCAGAAGGGCCGCTGGGCATTCGAGCATATCCGCGCCCGGGAGAAGGTTTCCGTCGGGAAGGATACCTGGTTCAACGGCTATTACGATAATGACGGTGCCCGCGTTGAAGGCCAGAAAGACGGGCGCGTCCGCATGACGCTGACCGGCCAGGTGTTTCCGCTCATGAGCGGGCTGGCGACCAGGGCGGAAGCCGTGGCCGTGGCCGGGGCGGTGGACCGTTATCTTAAAGATACTGATCTCGGCGGGTTCCGCCTTAACACGGATTTCGGTGTGCGCACGTATTTGTCGCTGGGGCGGGCTTTCGGTTTTGCTTTCGGCACCAAGGAGAATGGCGCGGTGTTCAGCCATATGGCGGTCATGTACGCTTACGCGCTTTATGTCCAGGGCCTGGCCCGTGAGGGGTACGAGGTCCTGCGGTCTTTGTACACGATGAGCCGCCATCCGTCTCGGGCGCGGATCTATCCCGGTGTGCCGGAATATTTCGATGCTTCCGGCCGCGGCATGTATCATTTCCTGACGGGTTCGGCCAGCTGGTATGTCCTGACATTGCTCACCCAGGCCTGCGGCATCCGGGGCGATAAGGGCGACCTGGTCCTTGATCCGAAGCTGGTGGCGGAAGAATTTGACGCGGCCGGTGAGGCGCGCGTGAGCTTTCATTTTGCCGGCCGGGCTGTCAGCGTGATCTATCGCAATCCGCTCAAGCTTGACGCCGGGGCGTATCGTGTCGGGGCTTTGACGCTTAATGGCGTTGAGGTGGCCGAGGCGATCCGCACGGATGGCACGGCCCGGCTTGACCGGGCCTGGTTCGCGCGGAGCACGGGCCCGCTTGAGATCAAGGCGGGCCTGTCTTCAAAGGGGCCCTCGGCATGAAGAGCGTTGCCGGCCTGCTTTGCTGCCTGCTTTTGATCGCCGCCGCTGGTTGCTCCCGGCCGGCCAAACCGGCCAACCAGATCGAGGTCTGGCACTGGATGACCGACCGGCAGGACGCGCTGGAGACGCTCGCCCGGCGTTACGAGGCCAAGACCGGGATCAAGGTCAAGCTCGACCTTTTCGCGCCATCGGACGCGTACACGCAGAAAGTCATCGCGGCCGCGCAAGCGGACGTGCTGCCGGATGTGTACGGGATCCTGGACAAGAAAGATATCCTCGCTTCATTTATCAAAGCCGGTTACGTGGCGGACCTGACCGCAGCGTTCAACGCGGACAACGGCGCATGGGCCTCGTCGCTTTTTGCCAAGGCTATCGACGTGAACCGTTTTGTGCCCGGTAACGCGGAAGGCATCGCGCCCGGTATTTACGGGGTGCCGCTTGATATCGGCAGTGAGCAGCTGATCTATAACCGGCATTTGCTCAAGAAGGCCGGCATTACCAAGGCCCCGGCAACTTTTCCTGAATGGCTCGCGGCGGTCGATGCCCTGCGCCGCGTGGGGATCGCGCCGTTCGTCTCGGGCTTCGGGGAGCTGTGGCTCATCGACTGTTTCGCGTCCAATTACGCGTTCAATATCATGGGTGAGGCGAAGGTGCTCGCTACATTTCGCGGCACGGTCAGTTATACCGATCCTGATTGGATCAGGGTTTTCGGGGTGTTTGCGGCCTTGCGCGACCGGGGCGCGTTCATCGACGGCATTGTGACCAAAGGCAATAAGGTCGCTGAACAGGATTTCGCGCTGGAGCGGGCGGCTTTCGCTTTTAACGGCGCCTGGTCGGTCAATGTGTACAAGCTGATGAACCCGGGCCTGAATTACGGCGTCGCTCCTTTGCCGGCGCTTAATCCGGCGGCGCCGATGGTTTCCTGGGGTGGCGCGGAATCGTCTTTCGTGATCAATAAGGCATCGGCTAATAAAGACAAGGCGGTCGCGTTCGTTAAATGGCTGACGGCTCGTGAACAGCAGGCTTTCCTTTCGGCGCAGGTCAACAATCTCCCGGTGAACCGGCAGGCCATGGCGGATATCCCGGAGAACCTCGCGGCGTTCGCGAAAGCGATGGAGTCGAGCACGCATCCGAAGGTCTGGCCCGTCAGTGAGGACGCGCTGGTCAGGGAGGCGTTCCTTAAAGGTATTCAGGGGATCATTATCGGCGAAACGTCGCCGGAAGCGGTGGCGCGGGCGGTGCAGCAGGTCAAGGACCGCCAGATGAAGAAGGTAAAACATTGATGACCGGCAGGCCGTGGGATTCTTTCAAGAATTTTCTTTTTATCGCTCCGGCCGTGACCATTTTTTCTGTTTTTTATATTTATCCGTTCATTGAGTTGTTGCGTTTGTCGCTGCTGCAATGGCCGGGGATCGGCCCCCAGATTTTTGTGGGTTTGCAGAACTTCCGGGAACTCATCGACGACAAGGTCTGGTGGGATTCCATGGGGCATGCCGGGTACATCACGCTCATCGCGCTGACGTTCCAGAACGCGCTGGCCTTTGCCTTGGCCCTGGCTTGCGACCGCGAGATCCGGCTCAAAAGGTTTTACCGCCTGGTTTTCTTTATTCCACCGGTGCTGTCGGAAGTCGTGGTCGGGATGATCTGGAACTGGACCCTTAATGGCGGCACGCAGGACGGCCGGCAGATCGGCTTCCTGAATTATTGCCTGGTGCAGTCGGGCCTGCCGAACCTGGTGCATGGCTGGTTGTCGGACCCCAAGACGGTGCTGCCTTGTATCGCTATCGTGCATGCCTGGAAAGGGTTCGGCTGGGGTTTCATTTTGCTGCTGGCCGGGCTGCAGACCATTGACCGCCAGCTGTATGAGGCCGCCAGGGTTGACGGCGCGGGCAGCTGGAGGACATTCTGGCATGTGACGCTCCCGATGATGCTGCCGGTGATCACGGTGGTGGTCATCTTGACGATCCTGGGTTCGATGCAGGTCTTTGTGCTGATCCTGTCTTTGGTCAATCAGGGACTGGTCTATCACACGGATGTGCCGGTGACGCGCATTCTGGTATCGATGACCGGTACCAATCAGTTCGGGTATGCCTGCGCCCAGGCGGTTATTTTCGGCGCTATCCTGATCGCGGTTTCGTTTGTCCTTTTAAAAGTATCCAACATCATCAAACGGGCCTGAGCATGAGATCCTTTCGTAACCGGCACATTGTTGAAGCGGCCGCCAAGAACGTGCTGGTCCATGTTTTTTTGATGGCCGTGACGGTGGCTTGCCTGTTCCCGGTTTTCTGGATGGTGCGCTCATCGCTGATGACCAACGCGACGATCTTTACCGACCAGGCGCTCTTTCCCCGGGAACTGCATTGGCATAATTACCTGGAGGCCTGGACCAAAGGGAATTTCGCGGTCTATTTTCTCAATAGCATTGTTTATACTGTTTGTGTTGTTTCCGGCATTGTGCTGGTGGCGTCGCTGGCCGCGTTCGCTTTTTCCCGTTTGCGTTTTCCCGGCCGGAATGTTATCTTTTACGTGTTTGTCGCCGCGATGATGATCCCGCTGCCGGGTAGTTTCGTGCCGATGTTCGTCATGATGAACAAGTTGCATCTGACCAATACGCGCCTGGGGTATATCCTGTGCATGATCAATGTCGGGCTTTCCCTTAGCATCCTGATCCTGAAAACTTTTTTTGACAAAATGCCCACCGATCTTGAGGACGCGGCGCGTATCGACGGGTGCAGCCGTTTGCAGGTCTGGTGGCATGTGGCCCTTCCGTTGGCCCGCCCGGCACTGGCGGTCATCGTTATTTACAATGCCTTGAACGTGTGGAATGAATATATCCTGGCCTCGCTGCTGCTTAATGACAAGAGCCTGATGCCGCTGCAGAAAGGGCTGATGGTCTTTAATGGGACGTATCAGGTGGATTATCCCGTGTTGATGGCGGGGCTCACGATGACCGCGCTGCCGATCATGGTGGTTTATTTGATTTTGCAGCGGCACATTGCCAAGGCGCTTTTTTCCGGGGCATTTATCGGATAACCAGGGAATGATCGGACGGGATCTTTTTATGCGTGAAAAAATGGATATCAGGTTAACGGTGGCACTGACGGCTCTGGTTCTGGCGGGAGGGGCCTGTGTGGGTTGGCCTGCGCGTGCCGGAGTTGAAGAAATGGTTGCGCCTGCCGCTTACACGCAGGAACTTGGCGAACTGCTCAATATGTCATGGGCCGCGTCCAATCGCGGCGATTACGCGGAGCTGGAGAAGATCATGGCCGCTATCTTGGCGCAGCATGAACGGGAGGCGATGGCTCAAAGCACCAGCCTGACGGCTTTTCCGCTGAGGGACCAGGTAGAGAACTATAAGATCATGAATAATGTGGCGACGGCGCTTTTTGTCAGCGCGGAGGCTTTGATGCATCAGGGCCGTAATGATGAGGCGCTCGCGGCGTTCGACCGCCTGATCAAGGATTATCCTTACGCGCAATCCTGGGATGCCAGCCGTGGCTCGTATTGGTCTATCGCTGAGAAAAGCAAGGCCAGCCAGTGCGTGATCCGTGGCGGCGGGGATTGTGAGGGTGGCGGGGTGTCGACCATGGCTCCGGCGACCAAGCCGCATCTGGCGAAGCCCGGAACTGACGGGGTGCTGAACTATTCCCGGTACGGCGTTTTTTCCGGGATCGGCACGAGAGACTATAAGTTCACGATGACCAATCCGAGCGTCCTGGCCGCCGCCGTAGGTGAGGGGATCTATCCCAATACTGCTGATGTCCTGAAGAACCCCCTTTATAAGGAAGCCTTCCAGCAGGGGCGGCTGAGCGGCACTTATTGGGATTTTGTCAATACCAAGGACCTGGAGGCGGCTTTGTTCAAGTGGGCGACCGCGCCTGAAGATCCCGGGATCAAGCTTTTTTATACTGCGCTGATCTTTGAAAAAGCGGGCATGCTTCTGGAGGCGATCAAGGCCTATCACGCGCTGATCGTCCATTTTCCACGTTCGGTGGGCATGACTTATTGGCAGACGCCCTGGTATCCGGCGCAAGCCGCGGCAGGCAAGATCCAGAATATCCTGCGGCAGAACCCGGTGCTCGGCTTGGAATATGCCGGTGGCAAGGTGCAGGTCATTAACGGCGCCGACAACGATACCAAGAACGATATTTTTATTATTTCTCCTGGGGAAATCCGCCCTTTTTCCGGCCAGGCGCAGAAGCGGAAGCTGGGCAAAGCGCGCCGGACCCTGGGGGGGAAGAAGACCAAGCTGGTGCAGTACACCGGCGGCGATTGGCGCATGTACGTGGCGGGGAAGCCGTTCATGATCAAGGCGATCACCTATTCGCCGGCTATGGTCGGCCAGAGCCCCGACAAGGGGACGCTCGAGAACTGGATGACGCAGGACCGCAACGGTAACGGCAAGCCGGACAGCCCGTATGACTCATGGGTGGACAAGAACCGCAATAATAGCCAGGATCCTGACGAGCCGGTCGTCGGTGATTTTCAATTGCTCAAGGAAATGGGCGCGAACGCCATCCGTGTTTATAATCTGCCGAATGCTCCAATCGACAAGCAAGTCCTGCGCGATCTTTATGACCGTTACGGCGTCATGGTGATCCTGGAGGATTTTCTGGGGAAATACGCTATCGGTTCCGGCGCGGATTGGGCGACGGGCACTGATTACGAGAACCCGGCGCATCTTGCGACCATGATGGTGAACGTCGAGAAAATGGTCAATGAGTTCAAGAACGAGCCGTATATCCTTTTCTGGCTCCTGGGAAATGAGAATAATTACGGCGTAGCGTCGAATGCCGATAAAAAGCCGGAGGCTTACTATAAGTTCGTGAACATGGTGGCCAAGCGGATCAAGGAGCTTGATCCCGACCGTCCGGTCGCGATCTGCAATGGCGATATTCTTTATCTGGATAAATTCGCGAAATACGCGCCGGCGGTCGATATTTTTGGCGCGAACGTTTATCGCGGCGATTATGGTTTTGCTTCGTTCTGGGACGAGGTTCGTCGGGCGACGAATAAGCCGGCGTTCATTACCGAGTACGGCGCGCCGGCCTATTCCAAGCAGGTCAGCCTCGATGAGGCCGAAGAAGAGCAGGCGGCCTATCATCGCGGCGCGTGGCTCGATATTATGGCTAATTCGGCCGGTTACGCGGACGGCGAAGGGAACGCGCTCGGCGGCATCACGTTTGAATGGATGGATGAGTGGTGGAAGAATTACGAACCCGCCAAGCATGATACCAAGGCCGACGTTATCGGGCCTTTCGTGGGTGGTTATTATTTTGAAGAGTGGTTTGGCATCGTCGGGCAGGGTGACGGGAAGAGCAGCCCGTTCCTGCGTCAGCCGAGGAAGGCGTACTATCTTTATAAAGACTTGTGGAATAAGTGAGCGGCGTAATAAAAATTGGCAAAACATCAATTTTTGTGGCATACTCTCACTTACAAAAACAACGGGATGCCGGACAGGGTCTTGTATTCTCGAGCTTTGATCTTAAAGTCAACACCATCAACAACCAGGAGGCAGTGATGAGGAAGTTAGGCTTGTTATCCATTATTTTTGCGCTCACGGCGGCAGGTTCTGCCCGCGCCGAAGAGCCGGTCCAGGCGGATGTGAAAGCGGCAGCTGAAGTAGCGGCGCCCGCGATGCCGGCGGCGGCAGCAGCAGCCGTTTCCGCTCCGGTGGCGATGCCCAAGGCTTCGCCTTATAATTTTGGTGATTTCCGCTCGACCACGCTGGCCACCAAGGCCTGGCAGGCGCTGGCGGATAAGAACCTGGAAGCGGTCCTGGTTTATACCAACAAGTGCCTTGAACTTTATGCTGAAAAAGCCCGTGTGATGCAGTCCGGGCTCAAGGAGTATCCGGCCGGTGAAGACCAGAAGATCTTCGCTTATTGGGCTGTGAACGACGTGGCGACCAGCCTTTATATTCAGGGCGAAGCGTACCGTCAGGCTGGAAAAATGGACGAGGCCAAGAAGGCTTTTAACCGCGTGGTTAATGAGTTTTCTTTTGGGCAGGCGTATGATCTGGTTCAGAAAACGTTCTGGAAGCCTGTTGATGCCGCCAAGGACAAACTGGACATGATGGCCAAGGGTCTCGACCTTGATTTTGGTGACATGACCTCAAGCACCATCGCCAAGAAGGCTTGGGAAGCTCTGGCGAAGAAAGACCTTAATAGCGTTCTGGCGTATGTGAACAAGAACCTGAGCCTTTACGGCGCCCAGGCTCGTGAGATGCAGGCAGGGCTCAAAGAGTTCCCGTGGGAATCCCAGGAAAAGATCAATTCGTTCTGGGCCCTTAATGACGTTGGGACGTCGCTCTTTATCCTCGGCCAGGCGTATCGTAATGCCGACAAGAGAACGGAAGCACTGACGGTTTTTAATCAGGTCGTCAAGGAGTATGGTTTCTCCCAATGCTGGGATACCCAGGGTTGGTTCTGGAAACCTGCCGAAGCGGCGCAGCAGCAGATCATTGAACTGGAAGCGGCAAAATAAATGTTCTTTGTAAGGCTGTTCAGTCTTTGTGTTCTTCTGACGGCTGTTGGGGCGTGTTCCCGGCAGCCGTCAGAAGAACATATTTCCAAAAGCATCGAAAAAGAATTCGGTGTTGCCAAGGAGGCGCCTGCCCAGGGCCCTCAGTCTTTCCATGAACCTTTCTCGCCCTTTGTTGTTTACAAGGACAAAGCATCCCGAAATCGTTTTACGCCATCCGGTTACATGCCGACCGGAGAATGCATCGCGCTTGACGACGGCTGGCAGTACGACCCTAAAGAAGGCAAAACGTCCATCCGCATTGTGTACGACGTTTCCTGTTCCAAGCAGGGCCGCAAATGGGCCGGTATTTACTGGCAGAACCCCGCGGATAATTGGGGCGACCGCAAGGGCGGGTACAATCTTACCGGCGCGGAGCGTCTGACGTTCTGGGCCAAAGGCGAATTGGGCGGCGAGCGCATTGAAGAATTCCGGGTGGGCGGCATTGGCGCTAATAATATTTATCCCGATTCCGATACTGCGTCCATTGGTCCGGTCATCCTGACCAACCAGTGGAAAGAATATACTATTGACCTGCGCGGCAAGGACCTGACCCATATCAGCGGCGGCTTCGCCTGGACCGCGAATGTGGATGCCAATCCACATCATTGTACTTTTTACCTGGATGACATTTCCTACCAGTAATTTGCGCTCCTAAAGATTTTTCTCTTTTTCATTGAGTCCGTTGAATTCCTTTGTTATATTCTAAATGTTTCCAATATAAACAAGGGAGAATCCGCATGTCAAAGATCATCAAGCAGAGTATCGTCATACTCATCATCCTGTTGGTAGTCAGCGTCGGGGTCGCGGTGATGACGTTGCTTCAGAAGATGGGGCTTGAAAAGAATAATCAGTATTTGCAGAGCCAGGTCAACGACGCTGAAACAAAAACGCGCAGCCTGGAACAGCAGATCAAGAAACTGACGGATGAGTCGCAGGGGCTGCGTAAGGATATCGAGCAAAAAGTCCGCGATATCGATTCCGGAAATAAAAAATTTGAAGACGCCCGCCGCACCGCCGACAAGATCACCGAAGACCTCAATCGCGTCCAGCGCGACAAGTCCGACCTCGACGCCCGCATGGCGACGCTCCGCCGGGAACGTGATGACCTGATGGAGAAGATCAAGAACGTTCCTGAAAAGATCGTTGAGAAAGAAAAGATCGTGTACCGCGACCGCCTGGTGGATGCCAACGGTAATCCTGTTGATCCCAATGCGCCCAAAGCCGCGCCCGCGCCTGTTGCCGATGCTCCTGTGGCCGTGGCGGCAGCGCCCGTTGCTGCGCCGGTGACCACGAATGTTGTTATTGAGAATACCGCCAACGAGGCCTACTGGGCGGGGATCATGCGCCAGAAAGCCGCGCTTGAGCTTGAACTCGTTGACGTGAAAAAGAAACTTTCCGAAAAAGATATCAAGGCCGAAGAGCTTAAGAAAGCGAATTCCGACCTGGAGATCGAGCTTGGCCGCCTGAAGAACGAGCGCGACGAGATCGTCCGCAAGATCAAGTACGGCGACGACCTCGCCGACAGCCTTTCCATCGAGCTGGCCCGCGCGCGCAACGAGAGCAAGATCACCTCCGATCGCGCCGACCGGGTGAGCGCCGAGAACCAGGGCTTGCGCAGCGACATCAAGCAGCTTTCCTCTACCAAGGTGGCGCTCGAGAAGAGCATTGCCCGCCTGACGGACGACAAGGCCGCGGTGGAGAAGAAGCTTTCCGAGACCGAGAATATCATCCAGGGCCGTATCGACGAGATCTGGAAGATCAAGAAGGATGTTGATACCCGCTTTGACATGAGCAAGAACAATGCCGGCGAAGTTGAGCTGGCTCCGATCGTGGTGAACGCCGCTTCCGCTCCGGTGAAAACAACGCCGACCACCGCGCCGCGCCAGTCGGGCAGCGTGGTGAGCGTGAACGAAGAGAATAACTTCGTGGTCATCGACATGGGGCAGAACGATAACATCCATACCGGCGATACCTTCAAGGTGTACCGCGGCAGGGATCAGATCGGGTCGGTCGCGGTCATCCAGGTGCGCAAGGATATTTCGGCCGCCGATATCAAGCAGAAGACGATGGCCTTTAAGGCCGGCGACCAGGTTCGCTGAACGTGAGCAATAAGCGCATTAATATCAAGGATGTCGCGAAACTTGCCAAGGTTTCGATCACGACCGTCTCGCGCGTTATTAATAAATTCCCCTCCGTCAATAAGCGTAATGTGCAGCGCGTTGAAGCCGCGGTCGCCGAGCTTAAGTATCGGCCTAACGTCAGCGCTCAGCGCCTGGCCAGCGGTGCCAATAACGCTATCGGGCTGGTCATGCCGGGCTACCCGGGCATCTTCCATTCTTTTTTTGCCATCGAGATCATCCGCGGCGTCGGGCATGCCTGCGAGGCGCTCAAGCTCGATATGGTCTTTCATATTTCCGACGGGGTCAACCCGCTCAATGCCAGCTATATGGGCGGTATTATTTTTGCCGATATCATTGAGAACCGCAAGCAGCTGGAAGACTCGCTGGACCGCCATATCCCGTGCCTGGTCATTAATAATGTCGTTCAGGAAGTGGACGTCGGGTACATTGCGATCAATAACTTAAAGGGCGGCGCGATCGCGGCGACATATCTGGCCGGCCTCGGCCATAAACGCGTGGCGACCATTACCGGTAATTTAAAGACCCAGTCGGGTTTTGACCGTTTTGACGGGTTCATGAAGGGGATGGACGATGCCAAGATCGAGGTCCCCAAGGAATATGTTCAGCGCGGTGATTATTCGCGCCGCAGCGCCCGGCAGGCCGCGGAATTCCTTTTTTCCATGAAAGAGCGCCCTTCAGCGATCTTTGCCCAGAGCGACGACATGGCGCTGGAGGTCATGGCGGTGGCCTTTGAAATGGGCATCCGCATCCCGGAAGATGTTTCTATTATCGGTTTTGATGACAGCCCCCAGGCGCTTTACGGGCCGGTGGGCCTCACCACCGTGCGCCAGCCGGTCTTTGAAATGGCCGAGAAGTCGGTGCGTATCCTGCATGACATGATTAGCGGCAAGAATGAGACGCGTTCCCGCCTGGCCATGGATCCCGAGCTCGTTATCCGCGATTCCTGCGCTTCATTTTCTTCCTGATAGAACGTTTTTTTGACACTCCCCACATCTGAATCTTAAGTGTTTGTTAAGATGTATAAAGCCTTGTTATTCATAGGCTTACAACTCAGTTATTTGGCCGGGGGTGGTTGACGTGATATATGATGGCAGTTATCATAAAGCGTCATGTCGAGAACAATTTCCTTCCTATTAACTTTTTTGATTATTTTCCAGCCGGTCCTTGTCCACGCCGATGCGCTGGTTTTTTCATTGCCGCTACCTGGCGCCCGCGTTGAGGTGAGCGCCCGTTTCGACCTGCCGACATTGCGCGGCATGGTCGTTCATCCCGATGAGCCGCTCAGGTTTGATTTTCTGGTCAATAAAGGCGATGCCTTAGCGTCCACGGCGATCTCCAGGGACGATGGCCAGCGGCTGGTTGATTATTTTCTGGCCGCGATGACTGTTCCGCGTCAGGATCTATGGGTCAATCTGTCACCGGTGGAGCGCGAGCGTGTCATGCCGGATAACCTGGTGCGGACCGAGCTTGGCGGGATATTCCTTCAGCAGGATTATATTCTTAAGCAGTTCACCGCTTCCCTTATTTATCCCGAGGAGGAAATAGGCCGGCGTTTCTGGAAAGAGGTTTATGCCCGGGCGCAGGCCGTGTACGGGACGACGGATATCCCGGTGGATACTTTTAACAAGGTATGGATCGAGCCCGATCGCGCGGTGGCGGTGGAGAAGGGCAATGCTGTTTATTTGACGGACCTGCATTTGAAAGTCATGCTGGAGTCGGATTATCTGGCCCGGCAGGATGAAGGGGCAAAGGGTGAGGCGAAGGATGACGGGGAACAGGGCATCAACCGTCATGTTTTAAGGGATGTCATCATTCCGGTCATTGAGAAAGAGGTTAATGAGGGAAGGAATTTCGCGCCCTTGCGCCAGGCGATGTACCCGTTAGCGCTGGCTCAGTGGTATCAGCAACGGCTCAAGGAGAGCATTCTTAACAAGGCGTATTCAAGCCGCAGCAAGGTGGCGGGAATCGATTTGAATGATCCCTTAATGCGCGAGCATATTTATACGCGTTACATGGAAGCGTACCGTAAAGGGGTTTTCAATTACATTAAGGAAGATGAGGAATCTGTCCGGCGCTATTTTTCCGGCGGGGTCCATGTTCCCGAGATCTCGTTTAAGGCCGGAGACCGGATTCCGGACGCTGTCGACCAACCGGAAGTGATGCGGGTGGTTTTGATGCCCAGGGATCCGGCACAAGAAACGGGTAGTTCATCGGGCCGGGAGGCTGCCAGGTCTTTAACGGCACAGCTTGAAGTTAATAATGTTGAGCAGGCCAATTCGGAAAGCGGGTTTATCCTGGTCGATGGGCAGGCAGTCAGGAGAAGCGCTTTTGTTGCGGCGCTCTCGGCCCTGCTGGATAAATTGGTGCGTGTCGACACTTTTGTTGATAAGAAGATCCGCTACCATGTGACACAGAACCGGAACAGCCTCTCGATGCTTGTATTGGGCCTGTCAGCTGGGGTTGGGGTGGCGGTCATGGCCGGATGCCTGGACCAGGGATGGGCCGCCGTTGCTCCCCTGATGCTGAGCCAGGTTTTTCTCATCGGCGCCCAGTACAAGCTTCGCCGGATGAATGACCGGCAGATCGACCAGGTTAAAAAAGCGCTGGGGAAAATGCGCGGCGATCGGAAGGACGATTCAGACGCTTCGCAGGATATGCCGGATGTGAACGGCGGTATCGATGCCGGTTCTCTGGCCATCGAAAGGCAGGGCATCGGCAATATTGGCCCCCTGGTTTCCGACGCCGGCCTGGAAAAAATGATCGTTGACGCGCCGGGCCTTAACGGCGTCATTATTGATATTCTACCGCTTCGTTAACCTTCCAGTAGTCTATTTGGCCACCCCCTCTTGATTTTGGCTTTACAGATGTTATACTTTGCCATCTTTTTCCATTCAGGACATTTTCTTGCGTTCACCATTAGTTAAGAGGAAGACGGCATGAAGAAATTTCTGTCCATTGTTCTTAGTTTATTGATCGGCTTGATGCCTGAGTTAAGCTATGCTCAGGTGGCGGTACAGGCTCTTCATTTGCCGGTGCCTGGCGCGATGGTAGCGGTCAGCGGCGCGTTCAACCCGATGGTCTTGCGTGGCATGACCATTCATCCTGAAAACCCCCTCCAATTCGATTTTATCCTTGATTCTGGGGACACGAAGGCTGATGGCCCGGTGCTCAAAGAGGAAAGTCAGCGCTTGGTCAATTATTTTCTGGCGGCCATGACCATTCCCCGGAAAGATCTGTGGGTGAACCTTTCGCCTGTTGAGAAGGACCGGATCGTCCCCGATGAGCTCATTAAGACCGAACTTGGCCGCGAATTCCTGGCGCAGGACTATCTTTTAAAACAGTTCACCGCGTCGCTTATTTATCCTGAAACAGCGTTAGGCAAAGAGTTCTGGCAGAAGGTTTACGCCTCCGCCCAGGCGCAGTTAGGCACGACGGATATTCCGATGGATACGTTCAATAAGGTCTGGATCACACCGGAGAACGCTACCGTTTATGAAAAGGGCAATACGGTTTATGTGACGGGCATGCATTTGAAGGTTCAGTTAGAAAGCGATTATAAGGCCGGCCGTTCCGGGGAAGCTCAGGCCGTATCGAATGAAGCGCAGGAACTTTCCAAACAGGTTTTGCGTTCGGTCATTATTCCGGTTATTGAGAAAGAAGTGAACGAGGGCGCTAATTTTGCCAGCTTGCGCCAATCGATGTATTCACTGGTGCTCGCCCAATGGTATCAGGACGCGGTCAAAGAGAGCGTGCTTAACCGTGCTTACGCCGGTCAGGGTAAGGTGGCGGGTGTGGACGTGAGTGATCCGGCTAACCGTGAAAAGATCTATCAGCAGTACATGGAAGCTTATAAGAAGGGCGTGTTCAACTACATTAAGGAAGAAAGCCGCCCGGTGGTGGATGGTTCGGCTGAGGTCATGCCGCGTAAGTATTTTTCGGGTGGCGTGGATGTGACGAGGAAGGTCGGTCTTAATCACGCGCAGAGCCTTGACGCTGCCGAAAAACCGAAAGATGCCAGGCTGATTCGCGTAGAGCTTTCCGATGCGTCGCAGGTTGGTAACGTTGTGCCGGATACGATCAATGAAGAGGGCGCGACCAGGATCGATGCCCGGGTCACCTCCTCCGGCGATATCAAGGCGTTGACGACGGCGCTGATCAGGGATCCCGAGGCGATAGCCGGCGTGGTCAATAAGGTGCTGACGACCAAGGCGGCGGGCGCGACGGTCACCTCGATCCGGATCCTTCAGCTTGGGACGAATAAAAAGCCGGTCGATCTGGATGCCTCCTGGTACCATAAAGGTTTTTTTAATTTCAACGCGAAGAACGGCGTGCGTGTGGCGTTCTCAGACGGAACATGGGTTCGCGTGTCGATCGAGCGGCAGCGGGAAGTGACCGTTAAAGGCCCGGCCGCGCTGGGGCTCGATCAGGAAGCGAATTTTCTGACCGCGTTCCTGGCCGCATACGGTCTTGAGGTTAAAAAAGTTATTTTGAATAGAATGCCCGATAAGGCCATGGCCGAACTTGCAGCGGCTGTCGCGTCTGCTGCGGGTAACGGTAAGCTTAACGCCGCTCAGGCGGTAGCACTGGCTAAAACGGCGGTGAAGACGATCGAAGGCGTGCTTGGTCAGAGCCGGTTCAAATCAACGAATATCAGCGCTAGCGACGCAAAGATCAAGGACGATCTGCTGCGCCTGAGGTCTTTTCTGCAGGCGCATAGCGAGCAGCGCTTGTCGAATCGTTTTACGATGGGCATGGGGTTGACGTTTCTACTTTTGTCGGCTTATCTTGTGACAGTGGTTAAATACGGTATCTACGGGGATATTGCCGCGCTGGCCGCGATGATCCCGGGCATGCTGATCGTCAAAGAAAGCCTTAATAGCCGCGGCGAGCTTCAGTACAGAAAAGAGCGCGCGCTGTCGGTTATCAGGAGAATGAGATTCCAACTGTCGCCAGCCACCGACCGGGATATCCTGGCCGTATTAAGGAAAACGTCGGCGTCTCTCGGGGCGTCTTTGGCCGATCCGGCTAAAACGGCGGAGCTAGGCAGGATCTTTGCGACGCTTCTTTCTGGTATGGCGGTCGGAGTGAACAACGAAAGGGCCGATCTTGATCTGCAGGGTCAGATCGATGCCTTTAAGAGCAAGGCTAAAGGCAGTTTCTTCGGCGTCCTTGAGACAACGATGCAGAAAACCCTTCGTACGGAGGATTCATTGTCTGTTGCCAATTTGCGTGAGTTCATTGACGCTGATCCGCAGGGGTTTTATAATGATTTCGTCCAGCCGATTATGCAGAAATATAAGAACCCGGACATCTTGCTTAATGAGGACACGACCAACCGCCCTTTGTGGCTGGCGCTCGTTAGCACGATCGTCCAAGGCATGATGACCGACGCGTCTCAAGCGGATACCACGTCCTGGACGGTCAGGGACCGGATCAAGTCGATTGTGCTCAAGGGTTTTATGAACGACTTGAGGGATGGCCGTACGGTGGGCCTGGTGAGGGCGCTAAAAAAGATCACCGGGAATATTCCCGGAACATGGTCCGTGGCATCTGGTAAAGAGCTTGGCTCGCTGGCTGCTGATGATATGGTGCTGCATTATATGTTCGAGGATGAGGTCAGCCATGAGAATGTGGCATCGTATTTGATCGGTGAACCGACGATCTATACGTTTACGTTCGGCCACGCGGATGTGCCGAAAGTGGTTGTGGTGGTTGACGCGGCGGAGAATATCCGGCCTGGCACGATCGTGCTTCCGGTGGTAAAAAAATATCAAACGGTCAAGATAACGGTTAATCGCAAGACCAGGACATATGAACTGAGCAAGCTTGAGGAAGCGATCAGGACGATCGAAGGCCATTTTAAAACAGGGCCGGGCGATTCGATGCGCCGAGTTATGACCCGCGATGGCGGGGCGGGGTTGGTCCTGGGCTTGAGCGGTGAGATCGGCCTGTGGGGCGTGGATACTGATCTGATCACGTATTTTTTGAAGGTGTCCCTTGAGCGGGCGCGTCAGGAATATCGCGGCCGTTTGTTCAGCCGTACGATAGCTGGTGTGGAGTATCCATTTTCGTGGAGTAACAGGGCGGTTGTCGAGGGACGCGGTCAGAGTGAGGTCCTGGTGATCGGGTTGGATGGCAAGCCGAACGGCAGGCCGACGGCCAAACAGCTTCGGCAGCTTGAGAATGATATTCGCGCTACGATGGCGATCTTTACCGCCATCGTGAGGGACGCGGCGGAGAAGTCCGACGATGAAGTTAATCCGATGCCAGCGGGAGAAGGCCCGGTGGTGGGGGATCATGGTGTTATTACTGATGACCGCAACCAGCCAGCCGGTGAGGAAGGCCTGTCGCCGGACAGCGACAATGCCGGGAAGGTTCAGGTTGAAGGTGGTATCGACGCCCGCGATATCAGTGTGATGCGTCAGGGTGAGCTTACCGCGGGGGTAGTTGATGACGCCGCGATCGAACGGATGATCATGAGTTCCCCGGGCCTTAAGGGCGTGATCATTGATATCAAGCCGGTGGCAGATATCATGATGATCCTTAAGTAAGAACGGCCGGTTAAGTTTTTTTATCCCCATGGTGCGCTCGTCGCGCCATGGGGATAATCTTTTATGGACGCTGTGTGATTTCTTTGTTATTTTAGACCGCTATGAAGAAGGAATATTCCGTTATTGTCATTGGTGCCGGTCACGCCGGGGTTGAAGCGGCGCTCGCACCGGCGCGCATGGGCGTTCCCACGCTCATGATCAATTATTCCTTTGATACTATTGGCCAGATGAGCTGCAATCCCGCTATTGGCGGGGTGGGTAAGGGCCAGCTCGTTAAAGAGGTCGATGTTCTTGGCGGCGAAATGGGCTTGGCCGCTGATCGCACGAGTGTCCAGTTCCGCCGCTTGAATTCTTCTAAAGGCGTTGCGGTACGATCATCGCGCTGTCAGTCGGATCGGGCGCGCTATCGTGAATACATGCAGAAGGTGGTACGCGCGCAGGCCAATTTGGACTTTTATGCGGGAGAGGCGGCCGAGATCCTGGTGCGTGGCGGGAAAATTTGCGGTGTACGCACTGTCGATGGCCAGATGTTTGAAGCCCCCTGTGTTGTTATCACGGCCGGAACGTTCCTTAACGGCCGTTTGCATTGCGGCCCGACCATAACGCCCGGTGGCCGTATTGACGAAAAACCATCTTTGGAACTCGCCCGCAGCATTGAGGCGCTTGGTTTCGTGTTGCGCAATTTTAAGACCGGCACCCCGCCTCGCCTGGATGGCCGGACCATCGATTATTCAAAGATGCGCCGGCAGGATTCCGACGTTCCTCCGGTGCCATTTTCTTTCCGCACGCCGTTTGTCCCGGTAGATCAGGCCATGCTGCCTTGCTGGATCACCCATACCAACGCGCGCACGCATCAGATCATCCGTGATAATTTTCATTTGTCGCCGATGTATTCCGGCCAGATCGACGCTACCGGTGTGAGGTATTGCCCTTCGATCGAAGACAAATTGAAGAAATTTGGCGATAAAGAAACGCATCATGTCTTTCTTGAACCCGATGGCGTAGGTACCCCGGTCGTTTATCCTAACGGGATCTCAACCGGTTTGCCCGAGAAGGTCCAGGAAGAATTTGTGCGCAGCATTGAGGGGTTGGAAAAGGTCGAGTTCCTGAAATACGGTTATTCCATTGAGCATGCGGTTATTTACGCTGAGGAGCTTAAGGCGACCCTTGAGTCCAAGCGCGTCCTGGGCCTGTTCTTCGCCGGTCAGCTCAACGGCACCACAGGTTACGAGGAAGCCGCGGCGCAGGGAATGGTGGCGGGTATTAACGCGGCGCTGACAGTTAAAGGCGAGGCCCCGTTCATCCTGGGGCGTGACGAGGCATATACCGGAGTTCTCATTGATGACCTTATAACTAAAGGAACGAATGAGCCGTATCGAATGTTCACGTCTCGCGTCGAGTATCGCCTGCTGGTGCGTGAGGATAATACCGACCTGCGCCTGGCGCATCACGCGCGCCGGTTCGGGTTAATGACGGAAGCGGACTTCGCCCTTATTGAGAAGAAGGCGGCAAATATCCGCCGGGGGAAAGAGGTCCTGGAAGCGACGTATGTTCGGCCACTTGAGATCAATCTGGTCCTGGAGAAACTCGGGACCACGGTCCTGGCGCAGAATAACAAGCTGGCGCAGATCTTGCGCCGGCCTGAAGTTTCTTTTAAGGACATCGCCGAGTTCGATCCTTTCTTGTCGTCGCTCAGCCCGGCAGTGGCGGAGGAGATCGAATATGAGCTCAAGTATGAAGGGTTCATGGACCGTCAGCGTAAAGAAGTCGAGAAATTCCGTCATTTAGAGAATATCAAAGTGCCGGAAGGATTTTCTTTCGGGGATGTTCATGGGCTTTCTTTCGAAGTCCGCCAGAAGCTGCAGCATTTCAAACCCGCCACGCTTGGCCAGGCCAACCGCATTTCCGGCATGACGCCCGCCGCGATCTCGCTCCTCATGATCGCTTTGCGTAAGTATTTTACTCAGTAACTTTGAATAGTAAGGGATAACACGACTTCAGCCATCTTAGCTGCGCATTGAATGACGCGCGGGGCAAGAGCGGGGTGCCCGTCGTGGATGGAGGTGACACCGTCGCCAACGAGGTAGATGTTGCCGATTTTACGGACGGTTGTCGCGGATGTTGTCGTGTTGAGCCCGGACATTCCATTGCCGCTAATCACGAAAGGTGCCCGGGGCGCGTAGTATTCCACGAATTGCGTCTTGATGTCTGCTTTATCTAAAGCTTCCACAATAATATCCGCTTCCACGAATAGGCCGGCATTATCGGCGGGTGTCCATTCGCGCTGATGAACGGTCAGCTGCAGGTCGGGATTGATCGCGAGCATTCGGCTTTTGAGGCAATCGACTTTGGGCTTCCCGATATCGGCCAGAATATAATCCTGCCGGTTGAGGTTGGAGGCTTCAACGATATCTTTATCGAGGATCTCGATATGTTTGAATCCCGTGCGGACCAGCGCGGCGCAGATATTCGATCCCAGCCCGCCGGCGCCGGCAATGCCGATCTTTCTTCGCTGGATGATCGCCAGTTGTTCTGGTTGAAAGTAGCGCAGCAGGCCGGTCTCGAAAATGTTCATGAGTTCTCGATCCGCCGCCAGTCCGTAAAAACAGGGTCGAAGCCGTTGGCTTTCAGGTAAGCGATCGTGTCGGCGGTGCTGCGCTCATCAGCAATGTCAAATTGCGGGGCTCCGGCTTCATTTGGGTCCTTATACCCGCCAACCGATGTTTTTGACCCGACGGATATTCTAGTGATGGAGAGCCCCAAGGCCCGGTTGCGGAAAGCCGCCGATTCGCGGGTCGAGAGGTTGATCCCCACGCGGGGGAAAAGCAGCCGGGTCAGGCACAGGATCTTGACGAAGGTGATATCGTCAACGGGAATGCCCGCGAATGTTTTCGCGTTGATCGTGCGCAGCCGCGGGAAAGACAGGCTGTATTCGACACCCGGGAATTCGGTCTCGAGTTCCTTCAGGTGGCTGTAGAGATCGTGCAGGTCGCCAGCCAGTGGGCCGAGGCCTAGGAGTATGCCCAGCGACACCTGCCTCATGCCGGCGCGGACCAGGCGTTCAGGCGCGCCCCGGCGGAAGTCGTAGTCCTTTTTTTGCCCGCCTAGATGGACTTCAGCATAACGCAAGCGGTCATAGGTCTCCTGGTAGATCGTGACGCCATCGACGCCGGCCTTGTAAAGGGCGTGGTAATCCTGTTCTTCCATCGGATACACCTCAAGCGCGATACCCTGGAAATATTTTTTCGCCAGAGTGACGCTTTCTTTGAGGTAATCTAGCGGCGTCGCCCCGGGTGATTCACCCGTCAGAAGCAGGATGTTCCGCACACCGGTGGAGGCGATGGCTTGCATTTCGGCATCAATTTGCGCGGGCGTGAGCTTGATGCGCTCGATCTTGTGATGGCTGTGAAAGCCGCAGTAAACGCAATGGCTTGAGCAGTGGTTGGAAAGGTAAAGCGGCGTGTACAGCCCGACCGCGCGCCCGAAATATTGCCGGGTGAGCGCGGCGGCTTGCTGCGCCAGGCTTTCAAGGTTCTCGCGGCTGTCATCGCCCAGAATGTCCTGGATCTGTTGGCGCGAGGCGTTCATTCAAAAAGGAATCCTGTTAAGGGGGAAGAGGCTTCGCCCTGGGGTCGTTTAGCCGGGAGGCCGCTTAAAAAACCGGCCCGGCCGGCTTCAACGGCCTGGGAAAAAGCTTTAGCGAGCATCGGTGGATTATCGGCAATAGCCACGGCGGTATTCACCAGGACAGCGGCCGCGCCGAGTTCCATGGCCTCGCAGGCCTGTGAAGGCGCGCCGATCCCGGCGTCCACAATAACGGGGAGTGTGATCTCGTCAATAAGGACCTTGATGAATTCCCTGGTGCGCAGGCCCATATTGGATCCGATGAACGAGCCCAGGGGCATGACCGCCGCGGCGCCGGCTTTTACCAGGCGGCGGGCGATATAAAGGTCCGGCGAAACGTAAGGCAGCACGATAAAGCCTTCGGCGCTTAGGATCTCGGTGGCCTTCACGGTTTCTTCATTATCGGGGAGGAGATACTTGGAATCGTTGATGACCTCGATCTTGACCCAGTTCCCATGGCCGGCAGCTTTGGCCAGGCGGGCAATGCGGACGGCTTCAACCGCGGTGCGCGCGCCCGACGTGTTGGTCAGGAGGGTGACGCCTTCCGGAATGTATTCCAGGATGTTCTCGTCGTGGCGCTCCAGGTCGATGCGCCGCAGCGCGACGGTAACGATCCGCGCCCCGCAGGCGATGATGCTCGCTTTAAGGTCGCCTTTGTTGCGGAATTTTCCCGTGCCCAGTAAAAAGCGGCTCGAGAATTTTTGACCGGCTATCTCTAATTGATCAGTATTCATATCATTTAACCGCCGCCGACAAAAGTGACCAGCTCAACCGTGCAACCGGGTTTAAGGATAGTGCGGCTCCAGGCATCGCGTGTGACAATAGCGCTGTCGAGTTCGGCCACGACCCGGGTGGGCTCTTTGGTGTACTGATCCACCAGGGCCGCCAGAGAGGTATTATTCGGAATATCTTTGGGCTGTCCGTTAAGTGTTATTTGCATAGATCCTAGAATGATAGAACAGATAGATAAAAAAAGCAATGGAAGGAACGTTGTTCGGGTGGATAATGATGAAATAAACATCTATACTTAAATCAGGAGGGCGGGTTATGCGTATTGCCCTGTGGAAGTCGCGTGCCGGTTTGTCGTTAGTCGAAGTTCTTGTTTCGACTTCCATTATTTTGATCGCTGTCATCGGGATCTTGCTCTGCTATATCAAGGCTATTGAACTCAATGCGATCGGCCAGGGAGCGGTGATCGCCAGCCATGCCGTCAAAAGTAAGATCGAAGAGATCAAAAGCACTAACTTCGCTCAAATTTATTCCACCTACAACGGAGCTACTTTTACCACCGCCGGATTGACCGGTATCGGGAAGATCTATGTCAATAATAGCAGCGCGCATTTATTAAAGGTCAAGATCGTGTTCTGCTGGAGGATGCAGGGCGGCCGGGTGATCGGGGACGACAAGAATTTGAATGGTACCGCTGATGCGGGTGAACATGTTGATGGAAATGGAGAATTCAGCTCTTATGTGCAGATCATTACGCAGATCTATGGTTGATCGCCTCATGGTCACCAAGAGGCGGGGCGCCCGGGGCCGCAGTGGGCTGGTATTGGTCGAGATCGTGATCACGATGGCGATCCTGGCGTTCATGATCACGGTGGTCTATGGCCTGATGGGTAATGCCCGGACGATCTTTTTTGATATGTCCATGGGGACGCAGCTTCGGGACGGGTTGCGTCAGGCAGTATCACGCATGGAGCTTGAGTTACGTAACACTGGCTATGACAGCGCGCATAACGCGCAATTCCTGGTCTCGGCCGGGGCGGGGGCGAGTGGAACGGACACGATCCGGTTCTCGGTGCCGATCCTTTGCTCCACGACAGCTACCTTGCTTAATGCTTCCGGTGATCCGGCTAATTGGGGGGCGGGTTTGACCTGGGGGTGCGGTGGTTCCGCCTGCATGGATGCCAATAACTCGTGCGCCGTCCTGGAATACAAATATATTAAATACGCGGTCAATAGCTCCGGGCAGTTGGTGCGCAGCGTGCTGGGCCCGGATCTTGCGACGGTCGGGAGTGCTGTGATCGGTCGGGATATTTCGGGGTTGTCGATCACGTTCAATAATGCGACGCGGACCTTGTCCCTGGTCGTCAAGGCCCGGAAGCTTTCGGGGACAAGTCGCATGGTCACGGAAACGGTCAGCCAGAATGTCCGGCTGATGAATTGAGGAGGGCAGCATGAATAATAATCGTGGCGTGGCGTTGGCGATATCGCTGATGTGCCTGGTGATGATCACCACCCTGGCGTCGGCTTTTGTTATGGTGGCGTTGCGGGAAAAAACAATGTCCGAGATCGAGATCCGCGCCGGTAAGGCAATGTATGCGGCCGAGGCGGGGGCAAATAGCGGCCTTTTGACACTATCGAATTTGATCAATGTTTACATGCTGGAAGCGGTTAACCGGACCAGCCCGTCCGTTGTGGCCAGTAATGCCACGACCTACGCTAATACGGCCAACGGGGTCGGGTTGCTGATGGCGTATGTCCGCGACAATGATTCCCCCTATCTCCAGTTATTGACCCAGAATGGCGCGGAGGCGGTTTATACGGGGACGTCCGCCGCGTTGGATAACGGGACGGCCAGGTATACGATCCGCATCACGCAAAAGAGCAATCCGACGTCTCCGTCGACAAACGTCTGGGATTTCCCCTTTTATTTCAAGATCCAGGCGACCGGCGCTAATGGTTCGCAAACCCGCCGGACAACGCTCCATGGCGATTTTACCGTGCGGGTGCAGAAGGACAATTTTGCCCGTTACGCGCTGTTCACTAATACCCAGACCATGCCCGATGGCACGAATGTCTGGTTCACGGGCACGGCGCGGTTCGCCGGCCCCTTGTTCACCAACGGACAGTATAATTTCGCCTATAATCCCAGCGGGACGTTCACGGATTCGGTCCAACAGCATGGGACCCAGGCGCGGTTCTATAACAACAATAATCCGGTGCTTCTGGACGCGGATGTGAACGGTTCCAGGGATGTGCCGACTTTTGACAATGGTTTTAGCCGCGGCATGGCCACAATCGCGACACCGACCAGCAGTGATGAGACCAGCATGGCTAATGAGGCGTCCGGCGGGACGACAATTTCGAGCACCGGCATTTATGTCCCGGTGACGGCGGCCAATGCGCTTAAGGGGGGGATCTATGTTTACGGGGACGCCGCGATGGCGCTTACCGTGGACGGGTCCGGACGGCAGGTGATTGTGGTCACCCCTTCCAGCGGGACGGCCAAGACCATCACGCTTGATAAGGCGGCTAATCATACACTGGTCACTTCTGGTGGTACGACAACGACTTATACCGGCTTACCCGATGGTGCCAGCAATGTGGGCACGATCGTTTATGTGCGCGGCAATATTACCGGCCTTTCGGGGACGGTCCAGTCTGATAATCAGATGACGATCGCGGCGCGTAACGATGTGGTGATCAATAACAACCTTCGATACCAGAGCTATACGCCTTCAAGCGGCACCTTGGGAACGTCGGGATATGTGGCCCCGACCGCCGAGGGGGCAACCAATTTGCTGGGCTTGGTGAGTTGGCAGGGTAATGCGCGCATTAATACCAGTGCCAGCGCCCTGGATGTGCATGCGACGATCATGGCCAAGTCGGGGATCTTCACGGTTGACAATTATGACACTATTTCGCCCCGGGGCGCGGTTACTGTCCTGGGCGGTGTTATTACGAATAATTACGGCGCCTTTGGGACCTTCAATTCTTCCTCGGGCGTGATCGTGTCCGGCTTTTCCCGCAATTTTAATTACGATACGCGCATGCAGTCGGCGATGTCGCCGCCTTATTTTCCGACCATGAGCACGTTTATCGCTTTTACCAATGATATTGACGATAAGCTGGCCTGGCAGCAGGGAGGTTTTTAATGATAAAATGGATGTTCGGGCTATTTCTGGGAGCGGTCGCTATAACGCTTGTGCTGCAGAGTTATATAGTGGTGACGCCGCCGCTTGATGCAACGCCGAAAGAGATGCTGGCGGCTCCGGCCGCTGTTCTGTCGCCTCTTGAGGCAATGGAGGATGAGGCCACTCCTGGAGCTGCGGATAATGCCGCTTCTCTTCCAATTTCGCGTGAGCAGCTGCTTAACAGAGTCGCGCCGGTCCATGAGCAGCCTATTGGTGGCGAGATCCTCCTGCAGTAAAATCTCCGGGTCGAGAGCGGTTTTGTGTTAATATACCCATTCATAAAAGGGATAGTTTTTCATTATTTGGCAATAATTTAACAGGACGAAAGCATGCCGTACACAACGAACGACATCAGGCGGGTTGAGGAAAAGTGGCAGAAGTATTGGTCCGAGCACAAGATCTTCCGGGCCGAAGAGAAGCCGGGGAAGGAGAAGTATTATGTCCTTGAGATGTTCCCGTATCCGTCGGGTAAGATCCACATGGGGCATGTGCGCAATTACACCATCGCGGATGTTATTGCCCGGTACAAAATGATGCGCGGCTTCAATGTGCTGCACCCGATGGGTTACGACGCTTTTGGCCAACCGGCCGAGAATGCGGCGATCAAGCGTGGCGTTTCTCCCGGGGAATGGACGTATAAATGCATCGATGACATGCGCGCCGGCCTTGCCAAGATGGGTTTTTCCTATGATTGGGACCGGGAGCTCGCGACCTGCGACGCGTCTTACTATAAGTGGAATCAGTGGCTGTTCATCAAGATGTTCGAGAAAGGCCTGGCGTACAAGAAAGGCTCGCCGGTCAACTGGTGCCCGTCTTGCGCGACGACGCTGGCCAATGAAGAGGTCATTAACGGCGCTTGCTGGCGCTGTAAGAACGAGGTCACCCAGAAAGACCTTGAGCAGTGGTACCTTAAGATCACGCATTATTCCGAAGCCCTCCTGGAAGACCTTAAGAAATTAAATAACTGGCCCTCGCGCGTTATCGCCATGCAGGAGAACTGGATCGGCAAGAGTTATGGCGCGGACATCTATTTCAATGTTAAGGGTACCAGCGATGTCATCACGGTCTTTACGACCCGGCCGGATACTATTTTCGGGGCGACCTATGTGACGCTGGCGCCGGAGCATCCGCTGGTAAAAAAGTTATCAAAGGGCACCGCGCAAGAAGCGGCGGTCACAGCTTTTGTTGAAAAAGCGGCGAATACGTCCAAGTCATTGCGCATGTCGGGTGACCAGCGCAAGGATGGCGTGTTCACCGGCGCATTCGCGATCAATCCGGTCAATGGGCGGGAAGTTCCGATCTGGATCGGTGATTACGTGCTGATGGAGTACGGTACCGGCGCGATCATGGCGGTGCCGACCCACGATCAGCGCGATTTTGAATTTGCGACGGAGCATAAACTGCCGATGATCGTGGTCATCAGCGATGCCGCGCGTCCGGGCCTTATTCCGGAGCAGATGACCAAGGCTTATGATGACGCCGGAACGCTGGTGAATTCCAGTCAGTTCAATGGCGTGGCCAATGAAGAAGCTAAGAAGAATATCTCGCTTTGGATGGAAGAACAGAAGATGGGTAAGGTGTCCGTCCATTGGCGTTTGCGCGACTGGCTTATTTCCCGCCAGCGTTACTGGGGCGCACCCATTCCGATGATCTATTGTAAGGTGTGCGGCATTGTGCCGGTCCCCGAGGCTCAACTGCCGGTCGAGTTGCCGAAGGATGCGCCGATCACGGGTGAGGGCGGCAGCCCGCTGGCCAAGGTGAAAGAATTTGTGGAGTGTAAGTGTCCCAAGTGCGGTAAAGATGCCCGCCGCGAGACGGATACGATGGCGACATTCTTTGATTCGTCCTGGTATTTCCTGCGCTATTGCGACGCGCACAATGATAAGGCGATCTTCGATAAGGCTAAAGCGGCCTACTGGATGCCAGTCGATCAATATATCGGTGGCATTGAACATGCCATTCTGCATTTGCTTTATTCGCGTTTTTTCACCAAGTTCATCCGTGACCTGGGTTTGGTGGCGGTGGATGAGCCTTTTGACCGCCTGCTGACGCAGGGCATGGTGCTCAAGGACGGAGAGGTCATGTCGAAGTCCAAGGGTAATGTGGTCGATCCCGATGAGGTGATCGCGAAGTTTGGCGCCGACACGCTGCGGATGTTCATTTTATTTGCCGCGCCGCCGGAGGATCAGCTGGAATGGAATCCGGCGGGGTTGGAGGGCAATTGGCGTTTTATTAACCGCATTTGGAATGCCGTTGACACCCGTTACGTTAAAGGCGCCGCGGGGCAGGGCTCTATGGACGGTGAGGATAAGAAGCTTGAGCTTGAACGTCACGCTGCGGTTAAGAAAGTGACCGAGAGCATGGAGGGCGGATTTAAATTCAATACGGCGATATCGGCCGTGATGGTGCTGATGAACGCGGTGGATAAATATCAGGTGCCGTCCGGGGATGCGCGCAAGGCGGTGTTGCTTAACAAAGCGATAGAGACGGCCGTATTGCTCCTGGCGCCGTTCATTCCCCATGCTGCCGAGGAAATGTGGTCGATGGCAGGTAAGACGGACACGTCCGTGGCGCATGTTGCCTGGCCGACCTACGATGAGAAAGCGCTGGTGACCGATACGGTCAGGATCGCCGCCCAGGTTAACGGCAAGGTGCGCGGCGAGTTCGAGGTGCCGCGCGATGCCGATGAAGCCATCCTGCGTCCTATTGTTTTGGCCGATGAAGGGGTGCAACGCCACGTGGCCGGCAAAGAGATCAAAAAATTCATTGTGATCAAAAATAAACTGGTGAGCATTGTTGTTTGAGGAGTGAGATGAGTGTTGCCCGGATCGTCCTGCTGATGTTGTGTGTCACCTTGATCTCTGTCATGTGGACGGGTCAGGCCGCCGCGCGCAAGATCCCCGGCGCCTCGAGTTACGAGCGCGGGCAGACGAAGCTGGCGGCCACGTTCCGTGTTGGCTTGGCCGGGGGTACATTTACCGTGAAGGGAACGCCGATGGACGGCCTGGTTGTTTCGGTGCCGCCTAATGCCTGGGAGGCTCTTGAGCGTCGCGGTTCCCGCGAGAGGCTGCGACAGGTTGAGCTGTCCCTGTCCTATGATGACGGTAAGGTCGTGCAGAACGGGCGGGTCAACGAGGGGGGGCCCTACGCGATCGTTTTTGACGCGCATCCGGTTGTGGACGGACAAGTCGCCGCGCATGCCCTTAATGAATTTAGCGCGCCGATCAGCTTCACGGTTCCCAGTGCCCGCGCGAATGCGCTTGCTGTTCCCTTCTATGTTAACGATGAGGCTTCTTTGGAAGGTTGCCAGCTGGTGCGCAAGGATCCGGGCCATTTTGTTTTTGATACGTTCCACCCGGGTTTATATGTATGGGTTTGGGCTTTGCTGCCCTAGTAGGAGGAATTGCCGTGCTGCCTCTTCGAGATATTGCCCAATCGATCGACCACTCATTGCTGCATCCTGCCATGACGGATGAAGAGATCCTTGCTGGCTGCGCGCTGGCCGCCAAATACGAAGTCAAAACGGTTTGCGTCAAGCCATACGCTATTCCCCTGGTTAAAGAGGCGCTGTTGAAAAGCCCGGTGCTGATCTGTTCGGTGATCGGCTTTCCCCACGGCAACAGCATGGCGGCGGTCAAGGTGCGCGAGACGCTCGAAGCGATGAATGCCGGCGCGCGCGAGATCGACATGGTGGTCAATGTCGGCAAGGTGTTGAGCAACCAGTACGATTACGTGAAAGCCGAGATCCGCGAGATCGGCCGCGTCTGCCATCGCACCGGCGGGATCCTGAAAGTGATCTTCGAGAATGATTTTCTGAAAGATGAGCACATTGTTGAACTGTGCCGGGTTTGCAATGATCTGGAGGTTGATTTTATTAAAACGTCGACCGGCTACGGGTTCGTTAAACAACCTGATGGGAAATACGATTATCAGGGGGCAACCGAGCATCAGGTAAGGCTGATGCGCGAGCATGCCGCCAAACATATTCAGATCAAAGCGGCCGGCGGTATCCGTACGCTCGAGGGTTTACTTAGATTCCGGGATCTGGGCTGTTCCCGCATCGGCCTTTCGGCGACGGCGGCCATCCTGGAAGAGGCCAAGAAGAGGGGTGCTGTATGAGCAAGTTTTTTACGACCATGTCTTTAGCCGTTGTTGCTTTTGTTTTGATGCTGACAGCCGTTGTTCCAATGGCCCGGGCTGCCGGTAATACCGCGGATTTCGCTTTTGACCTTTACGCCCGGCACGAGGGTGACCGGGGGAATGTGTTCTTCTCGCCCTACAGCCTTTCGTCGGCTCTGGGCATGACGTTGGAAGGCGCGCGCGATAAAACAGCAGCGCAGATGATCCAGGTGCTAGGCCTTGATGCGGATCCGGTTGCCCGGCTCGGAAAAGCCAAGGCTCTTCTGTCGCGGATGAATACTGCGGGTAAGCCCTATGAGTTGAGCACTGCTAATGCCTTATGGATCCAGCAAGATTTCATGATCCTTGATGATTATCTCGGTTTGGTCCGGGACGTTTATGCCGGCGAAGCGTCTGCGCTGGATTTCGCGGCCGATGCCGAGGGCGCGCGCTTGACGATCAATAGCTGGGTCATGGAGCGGACGCATCAGCGGATCAAGGACCTGATCCCTTCAGGAGCATTAAATCCCGCGACCCGGATGGTCCTTACCAACGCTGTTTATTTCAAGGGTAAGTGGGACCAGCCTTTTGAAAAGGAGCAGACCCTCCCGGAAGCTTTTCAATTAGCCGGTGGCGAACAGGTGACGGCGGATATGATGCATGCGTCCCATGGAGCTCTTTTTATGGAAGATGACATGGTGCAGATGCTTGAGCTGCCTTATCAGGGGAACGACCTGGTCATGCGGATCATTTTGCCGAAAAACGGACCTGGCCTGTTTCCGCAAGGCCTAAATACAGCGCGCCTGGCGCAGTGGTCCGCCGCGCTCAAAATGGTGGAGCCCGTTGATATCGCTTTGCCGAAATTTACTTTTGGCGCTTCTTATGTGTTAAACGATGACCTTGTGGCGCTGGGCATGACGGATGCTTTTGACGCCTCAGTGGCCGATTTTTCCGCTATGACCGGGGGGAAGGACCTATTCATTGGCAAGGTTTTGCACAAGGCCTGGGTTGAGGTCTCCGAAGAGGGGACGGAGGCCGCCGCCGCGACAGCGGTGATGATGGTGGGTAAAGGGATGCCGCCGCCACCGAAAGTTTTTCACGCGGACCATCCATTCATTTTTCTGATCCAGGACAAAGTTTCCGGTGAGATCCTTTTCATGGGCCGGGTCATGGATCCAACCAAAGGTTGAGCCAGTGGGCGCCACGACGTTTTTTGATTCCAATTTATTCACCTGGGGCATCCTGCCCGCCGTGATCTTTTTTGCCCGCATTTGCGACATGTCGCTCGACACGATGCGTATCATCACCATTGGCCAGGGCCGCAAAGGCTTGGCGGCGCTCCTCGGCTTCTTCGAAGTGACCATCTGGCTTTTTGTGGCGCGGCAGGTCATCGTGAACCTGCCGAACCCGCTGTGCTTCCTGGCCTATGCCGCCGGTTTTGCGACGGGGAATTATGTCGGCATGTGGATCGAGGAGAAGTTTTCCTCCGGCGCGCAGATCATCCGTATCATTGTTGACCAGAACAGCAAGGGCATTCTTGACGCGCTCAAGCGTGAAGGGTTCGGGTTCACGTTATTGTCCGGCCAGGGTTCGAAGGGACCGGTGGAGATGATCTTCACGATCATTAACAGCCATCGGGCCAAACAGGTGATCTCTTTAGTCGAGAAACTTGACCCGACCGCCTTTTATACTATTGAGGATATCCGTTACGTGAGTGAAGGCGTTTTTCCTCCCGTTCGCCGGCATTTGTTCGGTTTTCTCAAGGATAAATAATTATTTTGACACGCTGCGGCGTGCTTGTTAATATTCCCAATGCCCCCCGGCCCTCTTGTCCTTTCGCGTGAAAGGCGGGAGGTTTTTTTATGTTGCCGTTCACCGCCCGGGAGCGCCAGGCTGCTCTCTTCGCCGTGCTGGTCCTTATTGCCGGCCTTTCCCTTAAAATGATCTTTGCTATCGCCCCGGCGGTGCCGGCCGCCCTTCAGGTGTTGGACGCTGTGGTTTATCGGCCCAAGATCGCGATCAATCGCGCCGGTTATCAGGAACTGTTGGCGGTGCCGCATATCGGCCCTGCCGCGGCGGCCAGGATCATTAATTACCGTCGGGCGCATGGAAAGATCGGCAACCCGGATGCATTAGCGGCAGCTCTCAGGAAAAAACCGGGAGCGCTCGGCGCATTGAGCGGAGCTTTCCGATGGGATTGAAACATCGCCCTTTCGTTACGGTCACACTGGCTTTTACCGCCGGGATATTGGTCGGGAAATGCGCGGGGTTGCCTTTGTGGTTCCCGGCGGTTTTGCTGATGATCGTGACTGCCGTTGGCTTTAGGTTCCGCGCTCACCGTTGGGCCGGCTTGCTTGTTCTGGTAACGGCCTGCCTTTGCGCGGGCATGATGGCGCTGCGCAGTTACAGCGTTTTACCGCCGGAGCATATTGCGCGCCTGCTTGGCCAGCCTGTGGTCCTGAAAGCGCGGGTGGTCTCCGATATCAACGACGGCTCTTTCGGAGGGCATCCCCAGATGAGTTTTACGGTGGAAGCAACCGATGTGACGGTCCGCGACGCTGTTCGGCGAACTTCCGGCCGGGTACAGGTTACCGTCTTCCGTTCGGTCGCTCTCGAGCCGGGCGATCTGGTTGAATTGGCGGGTGTGTTGCGCCGGCCTTCGGGGTTCGGCGGGAACGGCCGGCTCTCTTATGTTGATACGTTGGCCGGGCGCAAAGTCATGGCGGCGCTCAACGTGAAGAAAGAGGGTGAGTGCCGGGTGCTGCGCCGCGATCTCGCCGCGTTCTGGGAAAAGGGAGCGCGCTGGTGTAGGGAGGGGATGAGTACCGTCCTGGAGCATTATCTTAGCCCGGGAGAAGCGGGGTTGATGAAGGGGCTCATTTATGGCGAACGGGGCGACATTGCCGATCATGTTAAAAATATTTTCCTGCGCACCGGGACCACGCATATCCTGGCGGTGAGCGGGATGAATGTGGCGATGGTGGCGTTCGGGATCTTCTTTTTACTTAACTTGACACCGGTTCCCCGTCTGGCTCGGATGTTATTGGCGGTCATGCTGACGGCCTGGTATGCCTATGTGGCGGGCGGCTCAAGCCCGGTGGTGCGCGCGGCGGTCATGAGTGCCGTTTTAATTTTCAGTTTTATTCTTGAGCGTGAGCAGGACGGCCTTAACACGCTCGCGGTCGCTTCGCTGGCGATCCTGGCCGTTAACCCGACCCAGCTCTTTGATATTGGTTTTCAGCTCTCTTTTGCCGGTGTTCTTTCGCTGATGCTGGTGACGCCGCCGTTAGGCGGCCTGTTCCCGGAAACTTGCAGGAAGATATGGAACGAGTATTTGGGTGTTTCCATCGCGGCTTTTTTGGGGACCGCGGGGATCATCCTGTATTATTTCGGGACGGTGACGCCGGTATCCCTGCTGGCGAATATTCCGGCAGTGCCGCTGGTGGGTTTGATCACCGCGCTGGGAGCGCTCTTGTTCCTGTTTAGCCCGCTTTCGTGGCTGGCGATCCCGGCCGCGCTTGCGCTTAAGGCGGCGCTCAACCTGCTGGTTTACCTGCTGTATCTGTTCACGCTTATTCCCGGAGGCTTCTTTTATGTTGAGCCGCTGCCGGCACTTTGGCAGGTGATCTTGTACTATTTACTGGTCCTGATCTGCATCAAAGCCTGGTTGACAAACACCTCCCGTCTGTGTTAAATTGTCGGACGTTATTATTTATCCCGAAAAGGAAGATCTGCCTATGCGCTCACGCCTGTCCGTCGTATTTTTTACCGGTCTTATCGTCGCGGCGCTTTTTGCTCCGGCCCTTCCGGCCCGGGCTTTCTGGATCTGGACCCCGCAGACCGGAAAATGGGTGAATCCCAAGTATGATGTCAAGCCATCCCCGCAGGAACAACTCGAATATGCCCAGGGCTTTTTTGATGCCAAACAGTACCCCGAAGCGTTGCGCGAGTACAAGAAACTCCTAAAAGCATACGGTAAGTCCCGGGAAGCCGCCCAGGCGCAGTTCAATATCGGGCGTATCTGGGAGGAAATGAAGAAGTATTTCCTTGCCGTTGATGCGTACCAGAAGGTCGTTGACCGTTATCCCTTCAGTGATCTGGGGCCTAAAGTCGTTGAGCGCCAGTATGTTATCGCGAATTTGTTCATGGAAGGCAAGGCGAAGGATACGCGTTTTGCCACGTCGTTATTGGGCAATGAGTATAATCTGGTCGATGTTTTCCGCAACGTTATCAAGAACGATCCCTACGGCCAGTACGCGCCGGCGTCGCAGTTTAAGATCGGCCTGTTTTATCTTGGCCGTAACGAGTACCAGCAGGCCCGCGATGAGTTTGAGAAGACCGTTAACGATTACCCGGATTCCAAGTGGGCCGAGTCCGCGCGGTACCAGATCGCGGTGGCCGATGCCAAGCGCAGCGTGCCGGCTCAGTACGACCAGAAAGTCACGACGGTGGCCAAGGCGGGGTTCGAGGATTTTGTAAAAGCCAACCCTGAATCGGAATTGTCGGCGGACGCGAAAAAAGAGATCGAGCGCCTCAAGCTTAAAGAAGCTGAGAACGCGTTCGTGGTGGCGAAATATTATCAGAAGAACAAACAGCCCAAAGCGGCCACGATCTATTATCAGGGCGTGATCGACAAGTATGGCGACACAGTCTGGGCGGATAAAGCCAGGACCGAGATCAACATGATCAAATCGGGGGCGGTCAGAAAATGAAAAAGATCTTTGGGTCCCTTGTCGCATTGATGTTGCTGACAGCGGGTTGCGGCTATACCACCAGTTCGCTGTTGCCCAGCCATTTGAAGACGATCTTCGTTAAGCCGGTTGAAAACAAGATCGACTATATGAATCAGGATGAGCGCAAGCTTTACGTCCCGGGAATGGAGACACGGGTGCGTACCGCGCTGATCGACCGGTTCCTTTTTGACGGGAACCTCCGGGTGGGGGACCAGGAAACGTCAGACCTTATTATCGACGCCAAACTCATCAGTTTTGACCGTGAGGAATTGCGCCTGGCCGAGAACCAGGACGTGAAGGAATATCGTTTAAGGGTCACGGTGTCGCTTAAAGCGGTCGACCATGTGGAAGGCGATAAGGTCCTGTGGGAGGAGTCCGCTTTTTCCGGTGAATCCACCTATTACGTGTCGGGTCCTTTGGCGAAGTCGGAGAGCGTGGCGATCGAAGACGCTTTCAAGGACCTCGCCCAGCGGGCGGTCGCGCGTACCGTCGAGAATTGGTAAATGGACTATCTTATTTACGGGCCGGACCTGAAGTTAAGGGACAAAGCCCTGGCCGACATTAAAAAAGCGGTCCTGCCTTCTTTTGAAGCCTCACGCCTCGATCATGAAACTCTCGACGGGAACAAACTAACCTCCGAAAAACTTAAGATCGCCCTTTTTTCAATGCCCGCGGTGGCGCCGCAACGGCTGGTCCATGTGCAGCACGCGGAAAAACTTCCCAAAGAAACGCTGGAATGGCTGCTGCTTTTTTTGAAAGAGGAGCATGCCAATGTTGTGCTGGTCCTCGAAGCTGACGTATGGGATGCCACGACGAAATTGCGCGGGGAAGTGACCCGTTTTCTGAAGGTCGCCGGGGTTGACGCGCCGCTTCCTTTTAGTGTTTTTAATTTGATGGAGGCGGTGGCATCCGGCAATAGCGCCGCGGCGCTGCGAGGGCTCAAAAGGCTTTATATCAGTGATGAAGCGCCCGAGAAACTACTGGGTGGGATGGTCTGGGCCTGGTCGAACAAGACGAAGGCCCGGGTTTCCGCTGAAGTTTATAAAAAAGGCCTCCTGGTTTTACAGGAGGCCGATATGGCACTTAAGCGCAGCCGCTTCCCCGACAGGGAGAACGCGCTGGAGATCGCGGTGGTTAAGCTTTCTTTGTTTGTGAAGCCGCCAAAAGCTTAGCGAATTTCGACTTACGGTTCGACGCGGTGTTCTTGCCCATGATCTTGCGCTTGGCTGCTTTATCGATCTTTTTATAGAGCAGGTCCAGGGACTTTTTGGCTTCGGCCGGGTTGGCTTTCAGCGCGTCGGTGAACAGGCGGGTGGTCTTCCTGAGGTCCGTCTTGATGTCGAGATTATGCATGTGGCGCGCATGGCTCTTCTTCATGTCCTGAACTGATGTTTTGCGTTGCGGCATTGGTGTTTCCTTGCTTTGGTGTTTGTTAAAGGTTGTTCGTGATGTTCAAAAAATTTTGGATAATATAGCAAAGCGGCTTCTTTATGTCAATTGATATAATCCCACCCTCCCGTCCAAAGAGCCTGCTGCGTGCCACCTCGATCATGTCGGGCGGAACCCTGCTCAGCCGCGTCCTGGGATTTGTTCGCGATATGCTTTTTGCCCGGTTCTTCGGAACGGCTTCGGGGGCGGATGCTTTCGTGGTGGCATTCCGGTTGCCGAATATGTTCCGTGACTTGATGGGGGAAGGGGCGGCCAATTCGTCGTTCATTCCGGTCATGACCGAGTATAAAGAGAAGCGGCCGGCTGACCTTAAGGCATTTATGGACGCGATCCTGGCTTGGGCGGTGGTCATCCTGACCGGCATCGCGATCGCTGGTATCCTGCTCGCGCCGCTGGTGGTGCGCCTGATCGCGCCGGGTTTTGCGCATGAGCCGGGTAAGCTGGCACTCGCGGTCACGCTCACGCAGATCATGTTCCCTTATCTGATCTTCATTGGGCTGACGGCTTTCTTTTCCGCGATCCAGTTCACTTACGGCTCGTTTGCCATGCCGGCGCTGGGCCCTTGTTTGCTTAATGTGGTACTGATCGTATCGACGCTCGCCTCTGTCTTCTGGTTAAAGCAGCCTCTATACGGGCTGGCGGCTGGCGTTCTGGCAGGTGGCGCTTTGCAGTTATGGTTCCAGTGGGTACCGTTAAAAAAGCATGGGGTTGTTTTTGGCAGGCCGGCTTCCATGAACAATGACGGGGCCAAACAGGTGGGACGGCTTATTTTGCCGCGCTTGTTCGGGTCGGGCGTTTATCAGCTTAATATTTTTGTGGATACGATCTGCGCTTCACTGGTGAATATCGTGGGGCCGGGCGGTATTTCGGCGATCTATTACGCGATGCGCCTCGAGCAGTTACCGATGGGTGTGTTTGGTGTGGCGCTGGCTTCCGCGGTCTTGCCGCGCCTTTCGCAGGAAGGGCTTTCTGAAAATAAAGAGCAGTTCAAGGCTACGCTGGTGTTCGCGCTCAAGAATATCTTTCTGATCATGTTGCCGATGACCATTACCCTGATACTGCTGGCGGAGCCGCTGGTGCGGGTTATTTTTCAGCGCGGGGCGTTCGATGCGTATTCCACGGCGGTCACCTCCTCGGCCTTGATCTGTTTTGCTTTGGGCCTGATGGGTTATGGTGGGGTGAAGATCCTGGTATCGGCGTTTCATTCCATGCAGGATACGCGCACGCCGGTGAAAGTGGCGATCGTGGGGTTGGCGGTCAATGCTTTGCTGAATGTGGTCCTGATGTATCCGCTCAAGATCGCCGGCATCGCGCTGGCTAGTGCGGTGTCATCGGTAGTCAGTATTCTATTACTAACGCATTTTTTATCGGCCAGGGTGGGAAGTCTTAACGGTCAGTTTACCGGATTCTTCTTTAAGCTGCTGCTGGCGGGCGGGTTGCAGGCTGTCGGGGTGTGGAGCTTGTGGCAAGGCCTTCACAGCGTTCCGGAGCTGTGGCGCTTGGGGATCGTTATACCATCGGGAGGGCTTCTCTATGGGGGCATGGTATTTCTGCAGAAAGCGATTTCCCGGTAAAGCTCCTTATTCGTTGTAACGGCCTTCCCTAGAAGATATACTTTATGTGGGCCATCCTGTCCGGCCCATTGAGCGAGGGATATATGCGGCGAACATGGGTTGCTATAGCGGGTCTTGTTCTCGGCGCTTTTTCTGTGATGGCGCTGACGGGGGTCGTGTGCTCTCTGGCCGTGGCTCAAACTATTAATGGTCAGGGGGGTACCGTCACAACAACAGATACTTCCAGTTGTTACTCCGGCACGGCTAATATTAAATATTGTGTTTCTTCCACGAACCCGGACCTGGGTTCCAATTACGGGATCACCTCGTTGCAGGACGGGATGATCAGCATGCAGACCGGGAATGTATATTTCAGCCCCGGGTCGACCACGGCGAAAATTGTTATTCCTGCGGCGGGAACTCATCCGGTCAATGGTGTGCTGCTCGATGCCACGATATCGTCCGGTATAACTATTGATGCTTATGGTAGTTGTAAGAGTGTTACCTTAAGCTCCACGGGCGCACACCGTTTTATTCCGCTTCGTAGCAGCAAGGAGTGGCAGTCTTTTGTGACGAATGCCAGTGGCCATCCCGGGGTGACACTCAATTCCTGCGTTTATCAATGCCTGGGCAGCCTTCCGACCGGGGCGGTACAGTGTTCGCTGACCGTCGCCTTGGCAGATAACACGACATCATACGCTCTTCTTGCGGGAGCTTGTTATAACGGGGCGCCGGCCTGCTCGGTAGCTTGTGATCAGGCCAATCACTATCAGTATTCCAATGGCGCCTGTACGCTGGTGCCTCCTTCTTGTACTTCTCCCATATCGCGTGCGACGGCTTGCGGTAATAATCCGGACCCGACCACAACAACGCCTTGGGTAGCGGTTAATGCCTGCGTTCCGGCCGCCCAGTGTCAGGCGCAGTGCGATAACGGTTATATGGCTGTCGGAGGATCGTGCGTGGCTGTTTGCGACCCCAATAGCGCGACGATAACGGCCGGCAGCGGCACGGGGCCAAGTCCGTACCTGATCTGTAACTGCCAGCAATTACAGAGTATTCCCGCCGGTTCCGGGTCCGTTTATCAGCTGTCGCAGGATATTGATTGTTCCGGTGGTGCCGATTTTACGCCCCTCACTGATTTCAGTGGGGTCTTCGATGGCAATAAGAGCGTGATCTCCGGTTTGCACGTGAATCAGGCATCCGGGAATGCGGGATTGTTCGGCAATACTATTGGCGCGACGATCAAAAATGTCGGGCTGATCGGGGGAAGCGTGCAAGGGACCACGAATGTGGGAGGTTTTGTCGGGGTCGCCCAGGATATTAATAGCTCGATAGGCACTTCCATTATCAACAGTTACAACGCCAACGCGGTGACCGGGAACTTTTATGTCGGCGGCCTGGTCGGGTATGCTCTGTCAATGCCCACGTCAATAACTGATTCTTACAATGCCGGGGTTATTACCGGAACGGCCGGTGCGGGCTGGCAAACGTCCAGTATCGCCGGACTGGCCGGATATTTCTTTGGTCCCATTACTCGTTCTTATAATATCGGGGCTGTTTCGGCCAATGGCTTGGTTGTTAATGTCGCCGGTGGCCTGGTGGGGTATTACAGGGGGGACATGACCGATTCATTTAACGCCGGGCCACTTTCGGTCAGTGCTTTTATGGCGCTTGGTGTCGGTGATCTGGCTGGTGTGGCCCAGATGAATACCTTTACGAATTCGTGGTATACGGCCAACGCCGGCGTAGGAAATCCTGGCGACGCGGGGACGTTCCTGGCGGGCAGCGCGGCTGACTTCTTCAGTTTAAGCCATCCTGTTTATGGTGCCAACTGGGATTTCGGTACGGTTTGGCAGGGGGTGACGTGTAATTTCCCGAATTTGCGCGATGCCGGCGGGCTTCAGAATGCGGCCAATGGTGCCGGATACATTCATGTCGGCAACAGTTGTGTGCTGCCGATCGCGATCACGACCACGTCGCTGACTTTCGGCGACCGGACAGTGGCATACTCCGCGGCGATCGCGACCAGCGGCGGCAGCGGCGCGAAGGCCTGGAGCGTTTCGGCTGGGAGTTTGCCGGCAGGATTGGCCATTAATGCGGGTACCGGCGTGATATCCGGGACGCCGACGGTGACCGGCACGTCGAATTTCACGGTGAAGGTGACGGACCTGACCGGTTCGGCGACCGAGGCCCTGTCGATCGTGATCTATAACCCTATTACGGTTTCCGTACAGTCATTGCCGAATGGTACGGTCGGCAGTGTCTACGGTCCTGTAAGCCCGGTGGCGACCGGCGGCGGCACGCCTTTAACCTGGACCTTGAACCTAAGTTACGCGAATAATACCCTTCCCTTGGGTCTTGCGTTGACGCCCGTTGGGGGGATCATATCCGGGACACCCACGCAACAGACAGGGTTGAAAAACTATTGGTTTGATGTTACGGATGGTGTTTCAACTTATATTGGGGCGCAGGTTCAGATCAAGATCAATTCCGCGATCACGGCTAACCCGCAGACCTTGCCGGACGGCAAGGTGGGAGATGTTTACGGCCCGGTCAACCCGGTAGCATCCGGTGGAACGCCGCCGTATACGTGGACGTTGAATCCAAGTTACGCCAACAATACGCTGCCGCCGGGTCTGACGCTGACGCCGGTTGGTGGGATCATTTCCGGGACACCGACGCAATCGGCAGGGTTGAAAAACATGTATTTTGATGTGACGGACGGCCATTCGACCAATACGGGGGTGATGGTTCAGATCAAGATCATTTCCGCGATCACGGCCAACACGCAAGCCTTGCCGGATGGCAAGGTTGGGGATGTTTACGGCCCGGTAAACCCGGTGGCATCCGGCGGAACGCCTCCGTATACCTGGACGCTTAACCCGGGTCCTGCCTATAATACCCTGCCTCCGGGTTTGACATTGACACCGCTGGGGGGGGTTATTTCGGGGACGGCAACGCAGCAGCAGGCTCAGAAAACACTATACTTCGATGTCACGGATGGTTCTTCGACTAACACCATGGTGAATGTGATCATCAAGGTCAATTCCGCGATCACGGCCAACACGCAAGCCTTGCCGGATGGCAAGGTTGGGGATGTTTACGGCCCGGTAAACCCGGTGGCATCCGGCGGAACGCCTCCGTATACCTGGACGCTTAACCCGGGTCCTGCCTATAATACCCTGCCTCCGGGTTTGACATTGACACCGCTGGGGGGGGTTATTTCGGGGACGGCAACGCAGCAGCAGGCTCAGAAAACACTATACTTCGATGTCACGGATGGTTCTTCGACTAACACCATGGTGAATGTGATCATCAAGGTCAATTCCGCGATCACGACGGCCAATGCGCAGTCTTTGCCCGATGGCAAGGTCGGCGTTGCTTATGGACCGGTAAGCCCGGTGGCATCCGGAGGAACACCGCCGTATACTTGGACGCTTAACCCGGGTCCTGCCAATAATACGCTACCTCCCGGGCTGATCCTGACGCCTCAAGGGGGTATCATTTCGGGGACGCCAAGCCAGGTGCAGGCTCAAAAAATGTTATACTTCGATGTCACGGATGGTCATTCAACAAATACTATGGTAAATGTCTTGATCAAGGTTTCACCTTAGGTAACCCTGGTGACTTATAGTCCTTTTCTTCAAGATAGAATAAAAATCCTTCCGCTTTCCAGCGGTGTCTATTTGATGAAAGACGCCGAAGGCGCGGTCATTTACGTCGGCAAGGCTGTTTCGTTGCGCCGGCGGGTACAGTCCTATTTTCGGGGTAAGAGCCAGGGGTATAAGACCGACCTGCTGGTTAAGAATATCGCCGATATCGATCATATCAAGACACAGAGCGAGGCCGAGGCACTGATCCTTGAGGCTTCCCTGGTCAAGAAACTCCAACCTAAATATAATATTGACCTTAAGGACGATAAGTCTTATCCGTACATTCATATTTCAGATGAAAAATTTCCGGTTGTTGCCATCGCGCGTAGATCGCCGCGCAGCACGGATATTCCGCCCGGTCAGTGGTTCGGCCCCTACACTGATGCCACGCTGATCCGCGAGGCGCTGGCACTCATCCGCAAGATCTTTCCGTTCCGCAGTTGTGAGCCCTTGCCTGACAAGCCCTGCCTTTATCACGATATCGGCCTTTGCGATGCGCCTTGCGCGGGGAAGGTGACGGCCAAAGAGTATGGGCGCATGATCGGTCGTATTGTCCTTATTCTGGATGGGGCGCAGGATAAGTTATACCGTCAGTTGAAAGACGATATGGAGCGCGCGGCGGCCGCTAAAGATTTCGAGGGGGCGGCGAAATTACGTGATCAACTCCGGGCGGTTGGGGCTTTGTATTCCTCGAGTCCGGATGTGAATTATTTCAAGGAAGCTGAACAGCTCGAGCGCGCCTTGTCGTTACCGAAACGTCCGGAGCGCATTGAGTGTATTGATATTTCGACCACGATGGGGGAACGGTCGGTCGGTTCGTTAGTCTCATTTGCCAACGGTGCGCCCGACAAGTCGAATTACCGTCGTTTTCGTATCAAAGAAGTTCAGGGGATGGACGATTTTAAAATGATCGCGGAAGTGGTGCGCCGTCGGTATGGCCGGCTTAAGCGGGAGCAAAGGCCGTATCCTGACCTGGTCATTATCGATGGCGGGAAAGGCCAGCTGGCCGCCGCCGCCTCGGAACTTCACAAGCTTGAGATCGTTATACCGCTTATCTCGCTGGCGAAGAGGGAGGAAGAAGTTTTTGTGCCGGGCAAGCGCAATCCTGTTGTTCTGGCGAAAGACTCGCTGGCCCTTAAATTGTTGCAGCGCGCCCGTGATGAAGCGCATCGTTTTGCCATTTCTTATCACCGCCTGTTGAGAGGAAAGAAGGTCTTCGAGTGACAATGCCCCCATTGACCCCGTTCGAGGCTGCCGTTTTGAAGGCCACGCTGGCTATCCCTTTTGGCGAGACCCGCACCTATGCCTGGGTCGCAAAACAGATCGGCAAGCCAGGCGCGGTTCGCGCGGTGGGCTCGGCCTTGCGTAAAAACCCCTGGCCGCTCATCATTCCCTGCCACCGGGTCATCAAGTCCGACGGCTCTCTTGGCAAATACGCCGGTAAAGACACTGGACGCAAGAAAGAGCTTATTGAACTTGAGCTCAAACTTCTAGCAAGGTTTAAGGTAAAGTAATTTAATTTGTATTGAATAACGCACATTTGTGTGGTATATTGTTTTTGGTTGTTTTTCAAAGATGAGATATTTCCAAGTCTGTTGGGTAATTAAAAGGGTGGCATATGAAGCAAGGGCAAAGGAGCACAAATATCAGCGTTAAAGGTGTATCGGTATCCGTGGTTTCTTTTAAGGAGGGCGATTATATTTCTTTGACCGATATGTTACAGGCCAAGGAAGGGGACTTCTTCATTTCAGACTGGCTTCGGAATCGGAATACTGTTGAGTTTTTAGGTGTATGGGAGTCGGTTTATAATCCGGACTTTAATTATGGCGAATTCGCCATAATTAAAAGTCAGGCGGGATTGAATAGTTATAAATTAAGCGTCAAAGACTGGGTCATGAAAACAGGTGCTGTAGGATTAAGGGCTACGGCGGGTAAGTACGGTGGAACGTACGCGCATAAGGATATAGCTTTTGAGTTTGGTATGTGGATAAGTGCTGAATTCAAGATTTACCTTATTAAAGAATTTCAGCGTTTAAAGGAAGATGAAAGCCGGCATCTTTCCGCATCTTGGAATCTTAATCGGGTGCTTTCTAAATTGAATTATCGCATTCATACGGATGCGATTAAGGCGTATCTTATTCCTTCTATGATTACAGAAAAGCAAGCGGCCGTTGTTTATGCCAGCGAGGCCGATGTGTTGAATGTCGCTTTATTTGGTTTGACGGCTGCGCAATGGCGGGCGGCGCACACCGACTTGGAAGGTAATATGCGAGATTATTCGAGCATTGAACAATTGTTGGTGTTGGCCAATATTGAGAGCATGAATGCAGAGTTGATCCATATGCAGTTAAATCAAGGCGAGCGCCTTAAACGGCTGAATGGAGTCGCTATTCGCCAAATGCAAAGTTTGAGTGCGCATGTCGTCCCGCACCATTTGAGGCGGCTCGATCAGAAAGTTCTGAATGTCAAAGGAATAAGGCCGTCAGCAGGAAGGATCACCCGACAGGACATCGTTGACGCCGTCCGGGAATCCCGCGCCCGTTAGGGCCTTTGATAGCCGTATTTTTCCTTGGACAGAAAGCCCGCCGGAAGGTAAGATATCCCTTCTTAAAATTATTATATAAATAAAGGACCTATGGATATTGGTATCGTCGGCCTTCCCAATGTAGGGAAGTCTACTCTTTTTAACGCTTTGACCGGGGCGGCTGCCGCGGCGTCGAACTTTCCTTTTACGACCATCGACCCCAACGTGGGCGTGGTGCCGATCCCCGATGATCGCCTTTCGCGCCTGTCGGATGAATTCGGCGGGTCCACCAAGATCACGCCGGCCGGCATCCGTTTTGTGGATATCGCGGGCCTGGTCAAGGGCGCCAGCGAGGGTGAGGGCCTGGGCAACCAGTTCCTGTCGAATATCCGTAATGTTGACGCGATCGCGCATGTGGTGCGCTGTTTTAAGGACGACAATGTGGTGAACGTGATGAACACGCTCGATCCCATTGAGGCCGCGGATATCATTGAGACCGAATTGATCCTTTCCGACCTGCAGCAGGCGCAGAAAGCGCTTGATAAATGGATGCGCCCCGCCAAGAGCGGCGATAAAGATGCCAAGGCCAAGTGCGAGGTCCTGGAGGTGGTGGTCAAAGGGCTCGATCAGGGCGTTCCTGTTCGTCAGCAAAAAGGGCTGGACCCTGAATTGACCGCCAGTTTTCAATTCATTACGGCCAAGCCGGTGATGTATGTGGCGAATACGGATGAAAGCGGCCCTGACGAGGAATTGCTCAAGAAGCTTAAAGAGCGCGCGGCCAAAGAAGGCGCGGCCATTATTCCGTTGTGCACCAAGTTTGAAGCCGAGATCGTGGCCTTGCCGCCTGAAGAGCGCAAAGAATATTACGATGCCGCCGGTATCGGTTCGCCCGGATTACAGCGCCTGGCTCAGGCCGGACGGGAATTGTTGGGGCTCACGTGCTTTTTTACGGCGGGCCATCAGGAAACCCGCGCGTGGCTGATCCCTAAGGGGATGCGGGCGGTGAACGCGGCCGGCAAGATCCATTCCGATATTGAGCGTGGTTTTATCCGCGCCGAGATCTATCGCTACAAAGACCTTGTCGAGTTAGGTTCGTATAAGGCTGTTCAAGAGGCGAAAAAAGTAACTTTAGAAGGCAAGGACTACGAAATGCAGGAAGGTGATGTCGTGCATTTCCGGTTTAGCGTGTAGCCATGAACGAAATGCTCTCCCGCAAGATCACCGAACTCTCCCAGAAACTCTCCGACCTACGGGGGTTTCTTTGACCTGCCTGTCCTGATCGAACGCATCAAAGCGTATGAGGACCAGATGACCGCGGCTGATTTCTGGAGCGACCAGAACAAGGCCAATAAGCTCATCCGGGAGCTCAAGGGGCTTAAGGCGATGGTCGATCCGCTCAAAGAGGCCGAGAGGCGCGCGGCTGATGCCCGCGAACTTCTGGAGCTCGCCGATAGCGACCAGGAAATGGAAGCCCAGATCGAGGTGGAAGCGGGGCTGCTGGCCCAAATAGTAGCCAAGCTCGAGATCCAGGTCTTATTGAGCGGTCAGTACGATAATTGCAATGCTTTCCTGAGCCTTAATTCGGGCGCCGGCGGTACCGAATCCTGCGACTGGACGAGCATGCTCTTTCGCATGTATACCCGCTGGGCCGAGAACCGGGGTTTTAAAGTTGAGGTTTATGATGTGCTGCACGGGGAAGAAGCCGGTATCAAGAACGCGTCTATCCGCATCGAAGGCGAGAAAGCCTACGGTTATCTGCGGGCGGAGAAGGGTGTACACCGGTTGGTGCGCATTTCGCCGTTCGATTCCAACAAGCGCCGGCATACTTCGTTCGCTTCCGTGGACGTGATCCCGGAGATCGACGATGATATTGAGGTCGAGATCAATCCTGATGACCTGAAGGTCGATGTGTTCCGGTCTTCCGGCCCCGGCGGGCAGAGCGTCAACACGGCGGATTCCGCGGTGCGCATTACGCATATTCCGACGGGAATTATCACTTCCAGCCAGGTGGAGCGTTCCCAGCTGCAGAACAAGATGCGCTGCATGCGGGTGCTGAAAGCCAAGCTTTTTGAGCTCAAGCAGCAGGAGCTCGACAACCGGCTGGCGGCCGAGTCCGGCCAGAAGCAGAAGATCGAATGGGGCAGCCAGATCCGCTCCTA
>JBAXRK010000011.1:0-84898 GCA_037131245.1 Candidatus Omnitrophota bacterium | reverse complement strand
AAATCTGCAAACTCAATTTTTCCCCAATGTGTCCAATCGATGCTGACGCTCTACAACCACCAAGCCGGCGGGCAAGGGCACGGGATTGGGATTAAGCATCAGCTATGAGCTGGTGAAGAAACAAGGCGGCGAGATCCGGGTGGCGTCTGAAGTAGGAAAAGGGACCACGTTCACGGTGGTTTTGCCTATACCATTGGCGAGGAAGCTGGTACAGGTTTAGGGGGCTTATGGCTAAAGAGATCAGTGTCCTTTTCGTTGATGATGAAGAAAATATCCTCTTCGCTGTGCAGCGTTTGCTGATGGCCGAGGACTACGGTGTTATTACGGCTACTGATCCCGATGAAGCGATGGCGCTTATAGCCAAGCATCCGATCAAGGTGGTGGTCAGCGACCAGCGCATGCCCAAGATCGCCGGCGTAGAATTCCTGCGGAAGGTCATGGCGGTATATCCGGATAAGATCCGGATCCTGCTGTCGGGTTATGTGGATTTCGTTACGGCGGAAGAGGCGATCAACCTCGGCGAGGTGTTTCGTTTTATAACCAAGCCGTGGAAAACATCCTTTCTTAAGGCCAGCCTGTCGCAGGCGATCGTGCAATATGACATGCTGCGGATCAATAAAATGCTGTATGAGGCCTCCGAAGCCAAGACGAAAGAGCTGGAGGTCCTCAATAATAAATTGCTGTCGATGTACGAGGTTCAGAAAAGTTTTACGTCGACTGTGTCGCACGAGCTGCGCACGCCGCTGGCGTCCATTAAAATGGCCGTTGATATCGTTATTTCCGGAACAGCCGGGGCGCTTAATGATAACCAGAAAAAATTCCTGCTTAAGGCCAAGGATAATGTTGACCGCCTTAACCGCCTGATCAATGATATCCTCGACCTGACCAAACTGGAGGCCGGGCGCATGTCGCTGAAGCTGGAGAAGGGCGATATTAACAGCGTGATCGCGGAAGTGGTGGAGATCCAGGCCGGGGTGGCGGCGGCCAAGGGCCTGACGCTCAAGGTTGAGCCGGGCGCGGCTGTGCCGGCGGTAACCTACGATAAGGACCGGTTGATCCAGGTCCTCAGCAACCTTATCTCGAACGCGCTTAAATTCACGGATAAAGGAGGCATCACGGTGGTAACGAACCTGGTACCCGGCGGGAATGAGGTCAGGATCGGCATCCGGGATACCGGGGTGGGGATACCGCCCGAGCATTTCGATAAATTATTCAAGAAGTTCCAGCAGCTGGGTAATGCCGGCGAGCGCAAGACCGGCGGCACGGGGCTGGGCCTCGCGATCTGCCACGAGATCGTGTCCCGCCACGGCGGACGGATATGGGTGGAGTCAATTTACGGCAAAGGGAGCTGTTTTTATTTCACGCTTCCGGTTGAAAGAAAGGATACGGCATGAGTGCAAAAGGATTGATCCTGATCATTGATGATGAAGTGGACCTGCGGGAAATGCTGCAGTTCAAGTTCGAGGCCGAAGGGTACCAGGTGGTGACGGCGTGCGACGGCGTGGATGGCCTGGAGAAGCTCGAGGGCATTAAACCGAACCTTATTATCCTCGACATGAATATGCCGCGGATGGGCGGGATCGAATTTTACAACCGTATTTGCGGTAATGACGGCAAGCCCCGTTATCCGGTGCTGGTCCTGACTGCCCGCGCCAACCTGGAAAGTTTGTTTAAAGATTTTGCTATCGACGGATTCATGACCAAGCCTTTTGATGCCGATATCCTGGCGAAAGACGCGGCGGCGATCATCGCGAAATACGCGCCGGCGGCTGTTAAGGCCGAGAGCGCCTGGATCAAGGCCGGCGTGGCGCGGCATATTTTTATTGCCGAGGACGATAAAGCCGTGTTCAACCAGTTAGCGGTGACGTTCCTTAATGCCGGATATACGGTGAATACGGCCGCTTCGGGCGCGGAAGCCATCGAACGGGTGGCGCTCGATATTCCCCATTTGGCGCTGATCAAATTAGGGTTGCGAGATATCGCCGGGGACATTGTTATTACCCGGTTGCGCCATATGGCCCGGACGGCGCATGTTGAAGTGCTGCTTTACGCGCCTCACAAGGATACTCATGCCCGACAGGTCATGGAAAAGCTGGCGGAGAAAAGCGATATCTTTGTTGAGTATACCGAGCCCGGCGAATTGCTGGCGGCGGTCGATAAAGTGTTGGCGAAAAAGCTCAAGAAATAGCAAGGTGGTTGCGGAGATCAGGGGCTGAGCCTTTCTTTGTCAACCCTGTATAGTAAGTATTTAAGATATCTTATATTTGATTTGAGTCAAAAAGCTTTAAAAATCAAAGACTTATAGATAAATGTAGTAGCGTTTTCTTGCTTGACGCCCCAAGGGTCGTTTTTTGTTTCTTCGCCGTCTATACTTATTACGGTGGATGGCATGAACGGGGGACGGGCAATGAAGACCATGGCGCAAAACAATTTATGGGTGCGGGTTATCCGGATTTGGATGGCCTGCGCTTTTTTATTGTCCGCGGTCCTGCCCGGCCGGGCTTATGCCCAGAATGTTTCGGCGATGGCGTTGATGCCGGCGCCGGGCCAGGGGGTCATTCTCACTAATGATTACCGGCCGGCGATGCTTAAAGGCATGGCGGTCGATCCGAAAGATCCTTTCAAGTTTGATTTCATTATCGGCCGTGGGGATGACGGGTTGGGCGCGCAGGAAAAGAAGGACGAATACACCAAGCTGATCAAATATTTTCTCGCTGCCCTGGCGGTCCCGGATACGGACCAGTGGGTGAACTTGTCTCCCTATGAAAAAGACCGGATCATCGCGGATAATTTCGGGTTGACCGAGATGGGCCGCGATCTTCTTGCTCAAGATTATCTGCTTAAACAATTATCCGCTTCATTGTCGAACCCTGATTCCGAGCTTGGAAAAAAGTTCTGGGCGGGGGTTTATGCCAAGGCTTATGAAAAGTTCGGCACCACCGATGTGCCGACGGATGTGTTCAACAAGATCTGGATCATCCCTGACAAAGCCGTGGTGTATGAAAAAGACGGGACAGTTTATATTCTTGAGCATCATTTGAAAGTGATGACCGAGACCGATTATCTGGCGATGAAGAACAATACGCCCGAGGGGGCGGCGGCGCCTGAAGGTACGGCCGCGATCTCCCTGGCGGTGATGCGCGAGGTCATTATTCCAGCCGTTGAGAAAGAAGTGAATGAGGGAAAGAATTTCGCGCCGGTGCGCCAGGTGTTCAGCGGCATGCTGCTGGCTACCTGGTACAAGATCGCGCTTAAGGAGTCGATCTTAAGCAAGGTTTACGGCGACCGTTCGAAGGTCAAGGGTATCGACCAGGACCCGGCGATCAACCAGGAGATCTATCAAAAGTACACAGCGGCGTTCCGCCAGGGGGTGGTCAATATGATCCGGGAGGATACGGACGCGTATTCGCAGGAGCTTATCCCGCGCAAGTATTTCTCCGGCGGTGTTTCGCAAAATTTTGCCAAGATCATTTCTGTTAAGAGTGATGAACTTTCACGGTCTGAAGCTGCTCAGAACGCGGCACAGGCTGATATTGAGGTTGTGAAAGCAAAATGTATTGCTTCAGACGATTCTGGATCGCCAAAAGTTCTAAAAGGAAACGATGTAAGCGCAGAAGATCGTCTTTTTGTTGTAAAACAGCTTTTGAAGGGTCGTGGAGTGGTTGTGGATGATCCTCAACGTCCGGTTCTATTTAGGGGAGAAAAAGGAATTTTTGAGAATGGGATTGTTCCATCGACATTTAAGCGTGGGCGGTCTCAAATGGGGCGGGGGCTTTTTTTAACGGAGAGCCTTTCATACGCCTTGAAATATGTTGGTATAGGTAATGATGGAAGTCGAGAACCTAGGCGTACTAATGCATATCTTGCTGCGGTTCAATTAAATATTCCTATTGAGAATATCCCTGTTGTGGATATAGAAGATGTTTTAATTCAGGCAAGTAAGAAAATGTCTTTATTTAGGAAAGCTTTTCGTTTTTGGGAATCTCTGGGGCTTCCAAATGTTCGTATTGAGCAGAGATTGTCGGATATGATGATTGATAAAATTATTGCTAATCGTATTAATAATGCTCCCGCGTACCGATTTTTCTTTCATGGTTCCCAGGGGCCTCAGGATATCGCAATTCGTGATCCAAGGGTACTAGAGAAAGGCCAGGCGATCATGCTGGATTTAAATGATATCGCATCGCCTGAAGAGTTGAAGCGGGATACTGTTGAGTTTGGCGCGGCTCCCTATGCTGGTATTAATGGACAAAAGTTTATGTCGATTGATATTGCGGCTTTTCAGGGCATGTATAAAAATGCCAACGCCGCTCCAGATAATGCAGAGGGTGCGAAATGGCAATCAGTCGTTGAGCCCTCGGCATTATATAACACAGCAGATAACCAGGCCCCCCAGCCTTTGATGTTGCTGGGAGATGATGGACAGCCGGCAAAGGACACACTGGATGGTTTAAGAAAATCCTGGGCGGGGCAAAAGGAGGTTGTTCTGTACCGGGGTATCCGTGTTGCTAAGGGGGCGGCGGTTCAGCCCTATTACGGGCGCTCTGATGGTCGGGGTCCTATGTTCTCAACAAGCTGGAAGGACGCAGTTCATTACGGGGTACAACCGGCCGGTATCGATGGCCAGACTTTACGCGATGATGATGAGGTGGTCGTGATGCAGGTAACTATCCCTGTCGAAAATCTTGAAAAGTTCGTCCGTGAGGATCCTTATGATAATCAAGGCGCTGCGGAAGGGGCTCATCACATTTTTCTGTTCCGTGAATTGAATGTGATGCATCAGAGTTTGAACTATCGCCAGGTCAGGGGTGATGTCAACGAGATAGAAAAGATGGTTTCTTCGGCCATGGCTGATACTCAGCCGGCAGTGAAGCCCGGAACAACCGACGCGGCCTCATACGGTGGTATCGACTTCGCCCGGGCCAACCTTGACCTGCAGATCAAGCGCGACGGTAACGGTGTGCCGCTGCCGGTCAGCCAGCAGAACCTGGAGAATATCCGGATCGACGGCCTGGTGCCGGTCATCCTTGATATCGCGCCCGCTGGCGGGGCGGTCCTTTTCAAATCGTAGGCCTTGCCGGAATTTATCTCAGGATATCTTTGCGTTTCATGACCATGGTCCCGTGATGGGCGGCCCAGAAAGATTCGTCCGTCCAGTTGCCGAATTTGGCGACGGGGTCGAAGCGGTCGGTAATGTAACGGGCGAGCGTGGGGCAGTAGGTGTCACCAAAAGATCCATTGCCGGGTTCCTGGCTGTGGATGCGGCTGGAAATAACGATGTAATTGACGCGCGCGGCATTGATCTCCCGGATGACTTGCCGTTCCTGTTCCGGTGAAATATTGATATGGTTGAAGAATATCAGCATCCGCGACGGTGACGCCCGGCCGGTCAGGTAATAATAGATCGGGTCATAAGGCAGGGCCAAAAAGGTTTCATTCTTCGGGATGTTCTCATCAATGAACTTTGCCGTGTCTTCCACCGTGGTGATCCAGTCGCTATCATTACGGATGAAGACCTTGGCCCGGGGATGCGTCAGGTAATGGTCGGTGTTATGCAGCCGGGCGGTTTCATTGTATAACAGCCGCATTTGCCCGGCAGCGAGCGTCAAGGGCAGGAGCATGATGATGATCCGCGTGGGCCGCCCGAACTGGCTTAGGCCGAGCGCGATCACCGTGAACATCCACACGATCATCACCGGCTGGGCCCAGATGCTGCGGTACATCACCCCGCTTTTAAGGAATTCATGAAAGTTCAGGACGATATAGATCCCGAAGATAACGAGGGTCAGCCCATAAGCTTTTTGCTGCGACGTTTCAAGTTTATTTGACCGCAGGACCTGGAGCGAAGCAATGATCGAACAGATCACCAGCATACCGAAAGCGTAATCCACGCCCAGTTTCAGGAAGCGCGTTTTAAGAAAGGTCAGGTAATCGCCCAGCGCGAGCCAGGGCAGGGTATTCATGGGCTGGTCGGCGTTCGAGTAAGGCATGCATTGGCGGATCTCCAGCCAGGTAAGGCCCCGGAGGAACAGTGCGTAAACCATGGCGATGATCAAGGGCAGGATCAGGCCGCCGAAAAGATAAAAGAATTTCTTTTTGGGGGTGAAGGGAACGTCATAAGACCGGTCGGCCAGAAAAGCTGTCAGCAAAACCACCGGAATAGCAACGATACCGAAATTGACCTTGACCATGGCCAGGATAAAAGCCGTTACCAGCCCCGTCCACAGCCAGTCGTCATGGCGGGTGGCGATGTAGCGTGCCACGCAGTACATCAGCACCGCGATGCAGGCAATACCGCCGGCATGGTTGAAGGTAAAGAAGAAGTCGCGGCCAAAGGCGAAGAACCAGGCCGCGCCAGCCAAAGCGCAGAAACCGCCTGAAAGCGTTTCGAGGGTCAGGAAAATAAAAAGGCCCGACACAAGCGTGAGCAGGGCTTTGGCCGAGAGGATGCTGACCATATTGACGCCTAGAACAAAGTCGGCTACAGCGTAATAATAGGGCATGATCGGCCCATAGACCCACCAGTAGTCCTGATAAGGAACGTCCCCGTGCAGGGTACGCTCGAACGCGTAAAAGTCGCGGCCGTGATCGCCGGTCGCCAGAAAATTATACGTGTCGATGGAAGGATAAAGGAAAAAGATCCCGATGGCGAAGGTGAGCCACAGGCAGATGGTTGAGGCGTTGGAGGTTGCTGGTGTTTTGTTCATTGTTTATGTGAGGCATTGTAGTATAATTCCGGCATAACAGAAAGGTACATTATGTCAGAAGAACAAAAGATCATTGAAAATGTTGTTGTTCCGCCGGTCGTGCCCGTTGCCGTTAAACCCGCCGAGGTGCTGGTTACGATCGACGATTTCAAGAAGTTCCGCATTGTGGTCGCCCAGGTCAAAGAAGCCTCTTTGCACCCGAACGCCGACAAGCTTTTCGTGCTGAAGGTTGATATTGGCACCGAGGTCCGTCAGGTGGTAGCCGGCATTCGCCGTTCGTATACGCCTGAACAGCTGGTGGGCCGCCGCGTGGCGCTCATCGCGAATCTGGCTCCGGCGGTGATCCGCGGCGTCGAGTCGCAGGGCATGATCCTGGCCGCGTCCGATGAGGCCGGGGTATCCCTTCTTTCGCCTGACCGCGCCGACCTGGTGCTTGGCAGTACGGTGAAATGAACCTGTCCCAGCTGGTCCCTTCCGATTTCTGCCTGAAGTGCCGCGGGTGCTGTATTTTTAGCGGCGATGCGCTGGCTCCGGCTGAGCCGGACGATGCCTGGTGCGCGCGGCTGATGGTGGAGGAAGAGATAGCGCTGGAAAAAAGGGTACCGGGGGTGTCTTTCGGCGGGCGGTTGCTGACGGTCCCGTTTTCCGGTGGACGTCATGCCTGCCGTTGCCTTGATCCGCAGAGCCATCATTGCCGGATCTATGACGCGCGGCCTTTTGAATGCGCGGTGTATCCGTTCCTGCTTTCAGCCGAGAACGGGCGGCTCCGGTTGTACGTTCACAGCGCCTGTCCTTATGTGCGGGAAAAACGCCGCTCGCCGGAGTGGGAGCCGTACGTCGCCGCGCTTAAGGCCTTCTTTCTTTTGCCGGACAATAGCTCTTTGTTAAAAGCGGCCAATGCCTCGTATCCTGATTACAGTGTTTTTAAAGACGAGGTTGAGTTTGTGTCCGATATTCCGTTCATTGACGGCGCCGCCGCTCTCCTAGCCCGTAAACCGGAACTTGACGGCTGGTTCGCTCGCCGCCGCGCCCCACTCTCATCGAGGTCGCTGGTAAGCCTGGTCGCCTGGAGCGATCTTTTTGATTTTCATATTGAAGAAGCCGATGGGAATGGCCTGGTCTATGCCCGGCAGGGGGCGGCCGAATTTCTTTATTGCCCGCCGTTGGGAGCGTCGATCAGCGCTCAAGCGGTGGAAGAGGTGTTCCGGCACATGAAGAATAACGCGGCGCGGATCGAGGGCGTGTCCCAGGGGGAACTTGCCGCTTTCGATAACACACGCTACCGCGACCATGTGCAGGGCGAGGAATATTATTACGAGCGCGCCCGCCTCGCGTCGCTGGCCGGCAATGATTATCGCTCCAAACGTTCTGATATCAACGCTTTTGTCAGGAAGCATCAGCCGGTTTTCAGGGCTTTTCGCCCGCAGGACACGGCGGCCTGCCATGATCTTTTTGACCGCTGGCTTGACAAGCGCCGCGCTTCATATGAAGATGGCATCTACCGCGCGATGCTGGTGGAGAACCGCCCGGTGCATCGGCGGATGATCGCCTCCGCCGCTGAGCTGGGCCTTATCGGGCGCGTCGTTGAGGTGGCTGGCCGCCCGGCGGGATATACCTTCGGGTATGAGCTCAATGCCGATACGTTTTGTGTGGCGCTTGAAGTGACGGCGCCGGAATTCAAAGGCTTGCCGTCGTTTATTTTTCGTGAATTCTGCGCCGACGCCGAGTTGGCGTCGTTCAAGTATATTAATGCCATGGATGATTTCGGGATGCCGGGCGTGGCCCGCGCGAAGCGCTCGTGGCGCCCTGCTTTTCTGGAGAAAGTTTACGCGATATGTTTAAAGCCCTAGAGGCAGAATACGTGGTATTCGACGTGGAAACGACCGGCCTTTCCGTGACGGAAGGCGACCGGATCATTGAGCTTGCCGCGTTACGGTTGAAGAACGGCTTGCCGGTGGACCGCCTTGTTTCCCTGATCAACCCCGGACGGCCGCTGGCGCCGGGCGCGCAGGATATTAACGGCATCACGGAAGACATGGTGCTGGGGGCGCCGTCGGCCGCGGAAGTGCTGCCGCGCATGATCGAGCTTTCGTCCCATGCCTGCCTGGTGGCGCACAATGCCAGCTTTGATATCAAGTTCCTGGCTTATGAGCTGGCGCTCGGCGGGCGGAAGCTTTATGACGCGACGCCCGTGATCGACACCATCAAGATGGCCAAGGCTTTTCTGCCCTATCTTTCAAGTTACCGGCTGGGCTCGCTGGCGAATTCCCTGGGGGTCAAGGTTGGCATCGCGCACCGCGCGGAAGCCGACGTTGAGATCACCGTGGCGGTTTTTCAGCGATTGCTCTCAATGGCCGAAGATCATCATATTTACGACCTCAAGATGCTGGTGTCAAAATTCGGGGTCGAGAAGCCTTCATTCAAGCTTAACAACGCCTCCCAGGATTCATTTTTTTGAACCCCCTTGCCGTGATGCATGCCCTGGCTGGCCAGCCGGGTCTTTTCCTCCTTGATTCTTCCGACGGAAGCGGCTGGTCGTATGGCGGGGTCCTGCCCCGGCGGACATGGAGCGGTTCTACGCTCGAGGACTGGCAGGCTTTTCGGGACGAGGCGCGGCAGCTGCTGCATCGGCCCCGGTCGGGCGATGTGCCCTTTTCTTCCGGTTTGATGGGCGCGCTTAGCTATGACCTGGGCCTTTTGATGGAAGGTATTGCGTCGCGCCATCCCGAAACCCGCCCCGGCCTGCCGCTTTTCTCTTTTGGACAATATGAAGCTGTGCTGGCGTTTAATACGCTGGATGGCCGGGTAACACTTGGGGGGCATCGTGATTCACCGGCTGGAAAAATGTTGCAGGAAGCTCTTAAGGCGACGGACGTTCCTGCCGATACCGCAGCATACCCCTCGATTGCGCCTGTTTCCGACCAGGATGAGGCCTCTTACGTTGGCATGGTTAAAAAAGCCCTGGCATTGATCAGGTCGGGCGAGATCTACGAGATCAACTGTTCCCGGCGCTTTGACGCGCCTTTATGCCTTTCTTCCGTTGAGGAGATCGGGCTGTATCAGCGGTTGCGCGCTTTGTCACCCGTGCCTTACGGGGCGTATTGGGACGCGGGTGACCTGAAGGTTTTTAGCGCTTCGCCGGAGGCATTCCTTGAGCTTAAGGACGGCGGCGTGGTGACGCGTCCGATGAAAGGTACTCGCCCGCGCGGCCAGGATGCCGTGGCCGATGCGCGTTTTCTCCTGGAACTGGAGAGCAGTGATAAAGAAAAAGCCGAGTTGCTGATGGTAACGGACCTGCTGCGCAATGACCTCGGCAAAGTGTGCCGAACGGGATCGGTGAAGGTGCAATCGTTGCGGCGTATCGAGGCGTACCGTAGCGTGTTCCAGGCTGTCTCATGCGTGCAAGGGCGTTTAGCGTCGGGCCGCGACGCTTTCGACCTGATCGAGGCGGCTTTTCCCGGCGGGTCGGTTACCGGCTGCCCCAAGCATCGCGCGATGCGGGCCATTGATGACCTGGAGTTATCACGTCGGGGATATTATACGGGGGCACTGGGGTATATTTCCTCTGGCGGTGACATGAAGCTTAATATGCTCATCCGCACGATCCTGCTTGACCGGCGCGGCGCGCATTTTTCAGCGGGCGGCGGGATCGTGGCGGATTCCGATCCGGCCAGCGAGTTCCATGAAACGACGCTTAAAGCGGAAGGGATGATCAACGCGTTATGACCCGGACGTGGATCATCCTTGATGGCGGATGGGTGAAAGCGGATGAGGCGCTGCTGCATCGGCTGTCTCCCGGTGTCCGCCGCTTGACCGGTGTTTTTGAGACACTAGGGGTTTTCGGCGGCAGGGTGGGAGATCTGCGCGCGCATTACCTGCGTTTAAGCCGGGGGCTTAAAGCGTGTTCACTCCAAGCGCCCTGGACATTTCGTGTGATGGAAAAAGCGGTGACCGCGCTGCTCGAGCAGGCGCCGGGCGCCGGGCGCCTGCGCGTGATGGTCTGGCAGGATGGTGCGCGCGCGCGTTGGGCGCTGGTACCGGGGGCGTATGTGCCGCCATCCCGGAAGGAATACGCGCAAGGGGTCCGTGTCCATTTGATGGTGACGCGGAAAGAATTCAGCAAAACCGACGGCATGTTTAAATCCCTTGAGTACACGGTTTATCGCGGGGCTTTTGAGGCGGCGCGGCGACGGCAGTGTTTTGAAACGCTATTGGTAGATCCTTACGGCCAGATCATCGACGGCAGCCGCACCAATCTGCTGGTTTTGACCGACCGGGCGCTGGTCATTACTCCGGCCGGTTTCGGGACTTTTGACGGCCTGACGCGCCGGCGGATCATCGCGCTAGCTCGCAGGGTGGGGTTAAAGGTGTCCCGGCGCCAGCTTTTTATCAAAGACTTGCAAGCAGCCCGCGCGGCCTGGTTGACGAATTCTCTTATCGGCATGATCCCCATCAGGCTGTTCAGCCGAGGTTTGGGGATTTGTCCTTGAAGCCTTTTCCGATTATCACTATAATGTCTTTTATGGTAAAAATCTTATTGTTACTGATCTCCCTGCTGGCGGCTGCGCCGGTTTGGGCTTCGACGCCAGATAACGATGCGGCGGTCAGTGCGGCGCTTGACCGTATGTCCGAAGGTGGGGAGGCGCCCCGTTGGCGTTCGTCATTGGGCGACATTGAACAGGCCACGTCCGTCCTGGTCGAAGCGAACCGGAAACTGACGTCGGAATATCAGTCATTATCGGCCCGGCTGGATTCTTTTGAGTCCGACCTGGCGGCCCAGCAAAAAAAGAACGCTCAGATCGAAGCTGATATCGCCGAGCGCCGTGCCGTGATCAATACGCCGGTTTCTTCCAGCCCGGAAAAACAGAAACTCACGCAGGCGGGAAAAGATGTGCGGGAAGCGAAGCTGGCCGCCGACGCGGCGCAGGCGCGCCTGAAGGCGGTGGACAGCAAGCTTGACCTGCGCCGGCTTAAGGCGCAGGAGCTGGAGATCGAAAAGAAATCATTGCTGATGGACCGCGGCGCGCGTGCCGTTTCCACGCTGGGCACGCTTAAACAAAGCATTGCCGCGCTGAAGGATCAGGTGGAGTCCCAGAAGGGGCAGATCGACTATGTGAGCAAAAAGATCGCCGATCTTAAAAGTGTTGACCGCCCTTTTTTAAAGGATGCCAGCCAGCTGGTGGCTGAAAACGCTAAATTGAAGGACGAGCTCACGCCGTTGATGGTTAAGCGCGGCGACCTGCTCAAGCAGGTCGATGCCGCGGTGGAGGCGAAGAATAAGGCGGGAATGGCGCCGGAAGCCAAAAAGTCCGGTGACCTGGCCGCGCGGAAAATGGCGCTGGAAACGCGCCTGGCAGCCGCCCAGTCTAAAAAAGAGGAACGGGATGCCGACATTAAGGCGAGCGCGGTCGATCGTGAGGCTTTGGGACGGCAGACCAAGGATCTAGAGGCGGAGAACAAGCGCCTTGAGGAACAGATGGGCAATGTGCGCGAGAATATCGCGGTGTTGGAATACCGGATGAATTCAATGACCCGTTATAAAAACCGCAATCAGCATAAGGATTAAAAGGAATATATGGACGAGATACTCGATATCCTGATCAATGACGCGCGTACTCCGGCGGAAGATATTGCCAAGATGGTGAAGAAGCCGGTGGCGGCGGTCAAAAAGGCGATCAAAAAGTATGAAGAGGACGGCACCATCGTCCAGTACAAGGCGGTGGTCAATCCCGAGCTGGCGGAAGGGCTTTCCGCGCCGGTCCGGGCCCTCATCGAGGTGAGCATCACGCCCCAGAAGGACGTCGGGTTCGACGCTGTCGCCGAGCGCATTTACAGCTTCACCGAGGTCTCTAGCTGCTACCTGGTGTCGGGCAGTTACGACCTGCTCCTGATCGTCGAGGGGAAGAGCATCCAGACGGTCGCGGAGTTCGTTTCCTCCAAGCTGTCGCCGATGGAGAATGTCCGCCAGACGACCACGCATTTTCTTCTGAAGAAGTACAAGGAAGAAGGCAAGATCTTCAAGCAGCCTGCCCGGTCGAAGAGACTCAATATAAGCTACTAGGTAAAAGGATTTATGTACGTTGCTAAACTTGTCAATGACCTCCCGCCGTCGGGGATCCGCGCCTTTTTCGACCTGGTCATGGGGATGAAGGATGTGGTCTCGCTGGGTGTCGGCGAGCCGGATTTCGTGACCCCCTGGCATATCCGCGAGAAAGCTATTTACTCCCTCGAGCAGGGCTATACGTCCTATACCTCGAACAAGGGGATGCCGGAGCTGCGCAAGGACATTTGCGCGTCGCTCAAGCACCGTTACGGGCTGGATTATCATTGGGACAATGAGTTGCTCATCACGGTCGGCGGCAGTGAAGCGCTCGACCTGGCCTGCCGCGCGCTCCTGGAGCCCGGTGAGAAGGTGATCATCCATGAGCCGTGCTTTGTGGCGTACGCGCCGCTGGTGAAACTGGCGGGCGGCGTGCCGGTGCCGCTCATTACGACGGAAGAAGACGGTTTTAAGGTCACGCCCGAGAAGCTGGAGAAATGCTGGCAAAAAGGGACCAAGGCTTTTCTGTTGAATTATCCCTGTAACCCGACCGGCACTTCTTACACGCGTTCTGAATTGCTGGCGCTGGCGAAAGTGGCGAAGAAACGCGACATGATCGTCCTGTCCGACGAGATCTACGATGAGCTTACCTACGATTTCGACCATACGCCTTTCGCCACCCTGCCGGACATGAAGGAGCGGGTGATCTATCTTAACGGTTTCTCGAAATCTTACGCCATGACCGGCTGGCGCCTGGGCTGGGCCGCGGGCAATGAAAAGATCCTGGCGGCCATGACCAAGATCCATCAGTATCAGGTGATGTGCGCGTCGATCACCAGCCAAATGGCCGGCCGCGAAGCGGTCAATCACGGCCGTCCCGACGTGCTGGCGATGAAAAAAGAGTATAATCGCCGCCGGAACTTTATTGTGGCGTCGCTTAATGAACTGGGGCTTGACTGCCATATGCCGCAGGGCGCTTTTTACGCTTTCCCCTCGATCAAAAGCCTCAAGATGAGCTCGATCGATTTCGCGAAAGACCTCCTGGAGCAGCAGAAGGTGGCGCTGGTGCCGGGCGGCGCTTTCGGCTCCCAATGCGGCGACCATGTGCGCATTTCCTACGCGTCAAGTTACGACAATCTTCGCGAGGCGGTCAGCCGCATCGGCGTTTACCTTAAGGCGCGCCATGGCAAAAAAAGATAGGAACGCGGCGTTCGAGATCTCTTTTTACGAAAAGGTGCTGGAGCGCGCGCCCGGTTTTGTTGAAGCGCTGGTCTGCCTGGGCGATCTTTACACCAAAGAGGGTTTTTACGATAAAGGGCTGGCGGTCGATCAAAAACTGGCCGTGCTTCGACCGGAAGATCCTGTTGTGCTTTATAACCTGGCATGCAGCTATTCATTGCTTGGTGCCATTCCCGCGGCGCGGCAGGCCATGTTGCGGGCGATCGAGTTCGGTTATGATGAGTGGCAGCATTTGCTGGAAGATGCCGACCTGGCCAATTTGCGGGCGGACGGCGAATTCATGGCGCGCCTGAGCGAGTGCCGTTCGTTTCAAGGGGACGGCGTATGAAACATTATCGTGAAGAACTTTGGTTCGAGGTGCCGTCGCGCCGGGCTTTTATCAATATTACCCGGCAGGTTGACGGGGCGCTTAAGAAAAGCGGGATCCGCGAAGGGCTTTGCCTGGTGAACGCCATGCATATTTCGGCCAGCGTTTTCATCAATGATGACGAGGGCGGCCTGCATCAGGACCTGGAGCGCTGGCTTGAGCAGTTGGCGCCCCATGCGCCCACCGCGCAATACCGGCATAACGACACCGGCGAAGATAACGCGGACGCCCATTTGAAGCGGGAAGTGCTGGGCCGCAGCGTGACGGTGGCGGTGACCGCCGGCAAGCTTGATTTCGGGCCCTGGGAGCAGATCTTTTACGGGGAATTTGACGGACGGCGCCGCAAGCGCGTCTTGATCAAGATCATAGGAGAATAACAATGGCTTTTATCGCGCTGGGAACAGTAGCACTGGATAATGTAAAAACGCCCTCGGGCGTAAAAAAGAACATGCTCGGGGGGAGCGCGGCGCATTTTTCCATGAGCGCCCGGCTTTTCGACGATGTCCATGTGGTGGGGATCGTGGGGAAGGATTTCCCCAAGATGCATCTGGATTTCCTTAAGCGCAAGGGGATCAATATCGCGGGCCTCACGGTCGCTGATGGCAAGACCTTCCGCTGGACGGGTGAATACAAGCCCGAAGACCTTAACAGCGCGATCACGCACGCGACGGAGCTCGGCGTGCTGGCCGATTACACGCCGCAGATCACGGATCATCATAAGAAGATGACCCATGTGTTCCTGGCGAACCTGGCGCCGATCGTGCAAGAGAAATTATTGTCGATGGTGGCGAAGCCCGAGTTCGTGGGGCTCGACACGATGAACCTGTGGATCAATACCGCGCTGCGCGACCTCAAGCGCCTGATGAAGAAAGTCGACCTGATGGTCCTCAATGACGCTGAAGCCAAGATGCTGACCTGTGAGCGCAATGCGGTAGCGGCGGCGCGGGTGATCCGCGCGATGGGGCCGCGGATCGTGGTCATCAAGAAGGGCGAGCACGGGGTTTATGTTTATGGTGGAGATTTCCAATTCGCTTATCCGGCGTATCCGGTGCTTAAGGTCGTGGATCCGACCGGCGCGGGCGATACGTTCGCCGGCGGGCTGTTCGGCTATCTGGCCAAGTCCCGCAAGGTCGACCAGAAGACCCTGCGCAAGGCGGTCGTTTACGGCACCGTCCTGGCTTCGTTCAATGTTGAAGGGTTCGGCATGGGTAAGACCGCGCCGTTATCGATGAAGGAAGTGGACAAACGCCTTAAAGAATATCAGGCTTTCTGTGCTTTCTAACATGCATCCTGTTGAAGCGTTGGCGCTGGTCGCCTCCGTGGTCATGCCGCTGTGGAATATCCCGCTGATCGTCCAGATCATCCGGCGCAAGTCGTCCGACGATCTTTCCCTTTGGTGGTTATGGGGGGTGTGGACCTGCATGCTGCTGATGGTGCCCTGGGCGTTCATTACGACCGACCGGGTGCTGCGGGTTTTTAGTGGTATCAATTTTGTCCTGTTTTCCGGCGTGGCGATCGCCGTCATGAAATACCGAAAGAGGCCCGATGGCAGTAGCTAAGAAGGAAAAAGCGGAAAAGAAGCCGGCCAAGAAAGCGCCGAAGAAAGTAGCGGCCAAGAAGCCTATGCTCAAGTGCGGCTTCGCGTCGATCATCGGCCGGCCGAACACGGGCAAGTCTACGCTGCTCAATTATCTTGTAGGCGAGAAGATCTCTATTGTTTCCGACATCCCTCAGACAACCCGCAAAATGATCCGCGGGATCTATACCGACGAGCGCGGGCAGGTTATTTTTATCGACACCCCGGGCTGGCACATCGGCCGCGACCATCTCGACCGCTATATGAACCAGGCCTGCGTGAATTCGATCGAAGGCGTGGACTGCATTATTTATGTGGTTGATTCCTCCGAGCGCGTGGGGGAGGAAGAACGCCGTATCGTTTCCCGTTTGAAGAACGAAAAAGTGCCGGTCATCATGGCCCTCAACAAGATCGACCTTAAGGGGAAGCATATTCCCGAATATGTCGAGCTTTGGGAGCAGGAGCGCGGGCAGCCGATCGCCGAGATGAAAGACTTTATTTTGCTGCCGCTTTCGGGGCGCGACGGCATTCAGACCGACCAGCTGTTGTCATCGGTCTTTTCCTTTTTACCCGAAGGCCCGATGCTGTACGGAGCCGATATCGTGACCGATGTCCCCCGCAAGCAGGTGGTGGCTGATATTATCCGTGAAAAACTTTTTCTTCTGACCCGCCAGGAACTGCCGCACGCCATCGCGGTCGAGGTGGAGGAAATGCGCCCGGCCAAGGGCAAGACCACCTATATCCGCGCCGCGATCATTGTGGAGCGCCAGACGCAGAAAGAGATCGTCATCGGTAACCGCGGGTCGATGGTCAAGCAGGTGGGCAGCCTTGCCCGCGCGGACCTTGAAGCCCTCCTTGAGACCAAGGTCTTCCTTGAGCTCTTCGTGAAATCCCGCAAGAACTGGCGTGACGACCATGACCTGATGGTCGATCTAGGATACACGTTTTAACATGGTTTCCGTTAGGACGATCCCCAGCGTGGTCGAAGCGATCCGTGCGGGGGTGAAGCACCTGCCCGACCCGTCGGTCACGCTCGTCGGCAAACGCTGGAAGTCGCCGTATCTGGTGCTTGTATCCTGTCTGCTTAGTTTGCGCACGAAAGATTCTACGACACTACCGGCTTCGGAAAGATTATTTCACCTTGCCGACTCTCCGCAAGCCATGTTAAAGTTGACCGTTCCTGTGATAGAGAAAGCGATCTACCCGGTGGGGTTTTATCACACCAAGGCGCGCAATATCCTTCATATTTCCCGCGACCTGATGGAGCGCTTTAACGGGCAGGTACCCGACACGATCGATGAGTTGTTGACGCTCAAAGGCGTCGGGCGTAAAACGGCCAATCTGGTGGTGGTCGAGGGCTTTAACAAGCCCGGTGTCTGTGTGGATACGCATGTCCACCGCATTTCCAACCGCCTTGGCTTTGTGAAGACCGCTTCGCCTGATGCAACCGAGCAGGCCCTGCGAAAAAAATTACCGGTTGAATTCTGGAAAGACTATAATGCGCTCTTGGTGTTGTGGGGTCAGAATGTTTGCCGTCCCGTATCGCCGAAGTGCTCGGAGTGCCCGGTAGCCGGCGTGTGCGGCCGGGTCGGGGTTACTCAAAAGCGTTAATCATATGGCCGATCAATTTTTCATCTATTTATCTGAATTGTTGGGTCTGCGGGTCGTTTCCAGCGACGGCGTTGCGCTGGGCGGTTTTGAAGACTTTACGATGACGCTCAACAATGATATTTATCCCAAGGCCAAGGGCTTGCTGATCCGTCGCGGCCTTTTGGCGCCGGTGTACGCCGAAGTGGCGATGTCGGAATTCCAGAAGATCGATGGAAGGTCGGTATATCTTAAATGCCCCGCCGCGGCTATTGCCTTTTCTTCCCGGAAGCCGGATTTTGAATTCGCCCTGCGCCGCGACGTCCTCGATCAGCAGATCGTGGATGTTGAGAACCGCAAGGTCGAGCGCGTCAATGATGTTCATTTGCTGCGGGTCGATAATCAGTACCACGTGGCCCACGTGGACGTTGGACTGCGCGGGCTGGTGCGCCGGCTGGAATGGGAATGGTTCATCGACGCTTTGGTCCGCCTGTTCCGGCCGAAAGCCGATTATCTTTCCGCCGAAGAGCTTATTTCCTGGAAGAGTTCGCAGGTCCTCACCCTCGGCAGCAAAAAGAACGTGCTCAAGCTCGATGTGGCCCGTGCCAAACTGGCCAAGCTGCCGCCGACCGTGCTCGCCGAGATCATGGGCGACCTTGACGTCTTCGAGCAGGCTACCCTTTACCGTTCGCTTGCTGCGGATGTGCAGCGCAAAATGTTCGCCGATATGGCGCCGGCCGACAAGCTGGGCTTGATCGACCAGCTTGATGAGGGCGAATCAGCCCAGCTCATCAGCCAGATCCCCTCCGATGAAGCCGCTGACTTTTTAATGAGCCTCCCGAAGGACCGGATGCACCATCTGCTGCGCCTGATGGAAAGCCAGTCGTCGCGGCGACTGCGGACGCTCTTGGGTTTTCGCAAGGACTCAGCCGGTGGTCTGATGGCGACCGAGTACCTTTGGTTGCGCAAGGAAGCGACGGTGGCGGATGCCTGGGCCAAGATCAAGGGCGCGGCCGAATCGATGGCGAGCATCACCACGATCTACGTGGTGGATGAATTCTATAATTTTATGGGGACGACCACGATCCATCGGTTCATCAATGAACCGCCGGAGAAGTCGGTCCTGGAGGTTTGCCATCCGCACAAGGTGTTCGTGCGGACGGATGACGGCATGGAAGAGGTGGCTCTCCTGCTCGAGCAATATAAATATTCGGCGATTCCCGTGCTCGACCAGAACGGTGTCCTGATGGGGTCGATCACGGTGGACGACGTGATGGAAGAGCTTATCACGCTCGCCTGGGGTAAATACAAGGATCAGATCTGATATGCTCAAGTTCACCTGGTGGGACAAGATCAAGCAGCATCCGCGGATGGTCCAGATCCTTCTGTTCCTGTCGATCATGGGGCCGGGGATCATTACGGCTAATGTGGACAATGACGCGGGCGGCATCACGACCTATTCGCTGGCCGGCGCGCAGTTCGGCTATACGTTGTTCTGGTCACTCATCCCGATCACGCTGTCCCTTATTGTGGTCCAGGAAATGTGCTCGCGCATGGCGGTGGCGACGGGTAAGGGCCTGGCGGATTTGATCCGCGAGAATTTCGGGGTCAAGATCACGTTTTATCTGATGTTGACGCTGCTTTTCGTCAATCTGGCCAACGTGATGGCCGAGTTCTCCGGTATCGCGGCGAGCATGGAGATCTTCGGTGTCAGCAAATATATTTCGGTGCCGGTCACGGCCTTTCTGGCTTGGGCGCTCATTATGCGCGGCACGTATAAGGTCGTGGAGCGGATCTTTCTGTTCGCGTGTATTTTTTATGTGTCGTATTTGATCTCCGGGATCATGGCCAAGCCCGACTGGCATGAAGTGGCGCATCAGACGGTGTGGCCGCACGTGAAGTGGACCCTGCCTTATATCGTGATGCTGGTGGGTGTTGTGGGCACGACGATCGCGCCGTGGATGCAGTTCTACCAGCAATCCTCGGTGGTGGAAAAAGGGATCGCGCCGGAGGATTACCGGATGGTTCGCCTGGATGTGATCATCGGCTGCAGCATGGCGGTGGTCGTGGCTTTCTTTATTACCATGGCTTGCGCGGCGACCATTCATCAGGCAGGGATCCCTATTGCTTCCGCCAAGGACGCGGCGTTGGCCCTTGAACCTTTCGCCGGGATCCACGCGACGTGGCTGTTTGCCATCGGCCTTTTTGTCGCGTCCATGTTCGCGGCCGCGATCCTGCCGCTTTCAACCTCATATTCAATTTGTGAGGGGATGGGCTGGGATGCCGGTATTGACCGGCGTTTTGAAGAGGCGCCCCAGTTCTTCGGCCTTTATACAGCCATGATCATTATCGGGAGCGTGGTCGTTCTGATCCCGAACTTTCCTTTGCTCGGCATGATGTATTTTTCGCAGGTGGGCAACGGCATTTTGCTGCCGGTCATTCTGATCTTTATGCTCAAGCTGATCAATGACAAGCGGATCATGGGTGATTTTACGAATTCTCGGATCTTCAATATCATCGCCTGGCTGACGGTCGGCGCGGTCATTCTTTTGACGCTGCTGATGGTGTTCTTCCTGGTGTTCCTGCGGACTTGACGGGTATTTTAGCCCGTGTTACTATTAGCGCTCCCTGAGGCTTAAAAGGCGTGGTTTATGGTCAAGATCGAAGCGGTCATCCGCAAAGAGAAGTTTGAGGAAGTGTATAAAGCCTTGGAACGCTCGGGGATAGGCGGGATGACGTCTTATGAAGTGCAGGGTTTCGGCCTTGGCCGGGGCGGTTTGCAGGCCAAGCATAAGATCGAGATCTTTGCCGATGAGTTCCAGGCTGAGACGATCGTCGAATTGATCCGCAGTCATGCCGTCACCGGAAAGATGGGGGATGGTAAGATCGCGATATTGAATTTGGAAAATTTAATCCGCATTCGCACCGGTGAAGACGGTGCGGCGGCATTGTGAGAGGCGGGTGAATTCATTTTATGGTCGAAGTTAAAGTGTCGGACCGCAACAGTTTCGAGAAAGCCCTGAGGACTTTCAAGAAGCTTTGCCAGCGCGAAGGTTTTCTCGTCGAGCTGAAGGAACGCCGGTTTTATTCGAAGCCTTCTGAGCTTAAACGCAAAAAAGGCGGCAAAATTACCATGCGGTAATGTCATGAGCGGGCCCGGCTTCGGTATATGATCGGATGCGAGTTCAGACGATCATATGCCGAAGCTAAAGGGCCCGATCTTTTCGGGAAAGCTCCACTATTAATAAGGACTCTTTATGATCAAAGTCAAGCGCGCGCTTATTAGTGTTTCGGATAAAACCGGCCTCATCGACCTGGTCAAAGGGCTGGCCAAGTTCAATGTCGAGATCCTTTCCACCGGCGGCACGGCTAAAATGCTGCGTGATGCCGGGTTTACGGTGAAGGATGTTTCCGAACATACCGGATTCCCTGAAATGCTTGACGGCCGCGTGAAGACCCTTCATCCCAAGGTCCATGGCGGGTTACTTGCCCTGCGCGATAATCCCGAGCACATGGAAACCGTCGCCGAGCACGGCATCGGGCTGATCGACATGGTGGTGGTCAATCTTTACCCTTTTGAAAAAGTCACGGCCAAGAAGAACGTGGACCTTGCTGAAGCGATCGAGAATATCGATATCGGCGGGCCGTCCATGCTCCGGTCGGGCGCCAAGAATTACAAAAGCGTCGCGGTCATCTGCAATCCCGAGCGTTATAAGGATGTCCTTAAAGAGCTCGAGACCAATAGCGGTATTTTGCCGGACACCCTCCTTTTTAATTTAGCTGTGGAAGTTTTTGAGCGCACCTCCGCTTACGACCGCGCCATCGCGCAGTTCCTGGGGCGCCGTTTTACGTCGGATGCGTTCACCGAGATGCCGGCCCAGGTCGGGTTGAATTTTGTTAAGGTGCAGGACCTTCGTTATGGCGAGAATCCACATCAGCCGGCGGCGTTCTACCGTGATGCCGATGCCGTTAAGGCTCTGGCCAAAATGAAGCAGTTGCATGGTAAAGAGCTTTCCTTCAATAATATCCTCGACCTTTTCGCGGCGGTCGATATCTCCTACGCGTTCGCCAAACCGGCGGCCGTGGTCATCAAGCATAATAATCCCTGCGGAGTTGCCGAGGACGCAAACCTTGCTAAGGCGTACACCAATGCCTGGGCGTGCGATAAATTGTCGGCCTTCGGCGGTATCATCGGCCTTAACCGGACGGTTGATAAAAAGACAGCGGCCGCGATCGCCAAGAGTGGTTTCATGGAATGCGTGATCGCCCCCGGTTTCGACAAAGAGGCTTTCGAACTTCTGGCGCAGAAGAAGAACGTGCGCCTGATGGAGCTGGCCGTTGAAGATTACGCGAAGGATCGTTTTGATTTCAAGAAAGTACCCGGCGGCCTTTTACTTCAGGGCGCGGATACGCGTGAATTAAAACCGGAAGAACTTAAGCTCGTCACCAAGGCTAAATTGACCAAAGCTCAGGTCGAGTCGCTGTTGTTCGGCTGGAAAGTGGTCAAGTATGTGAAATCCAACGCCATCGTGCTTACCAAAGGGACGAAAACCGTCGGTATCGGGATGGGGCAGACCTCGCGCGTGGACAGCGCCAAACTGGCTATCGCGCGTGCCGGCAAGCTGGCGAAAGGCGCCTGCCTGTCGTCGGACGCGTTTTTGCCGAAAGCCGATACGGTGACCTTTGCCGCCAAAGCCGGGGTAAAAGCTATTATTCAGACCGGCGGTTCTATCGCCGACCAGGAAGTGATCACCGAAGCCGACAAGCGCAAGGTGGCCATGGCCATGACGGGCGTGCGGCATTTTCGGCATTGACAGGCGCCAGCGATGTCATTTGACAGCGAAGCTTATTTGAACAGTTTTACGAATTGGGAACCCCGGCTCGACCAGGCCGGGGTTTCGTCTTTTTCTATCGATCGGATGATCCCGTTGTTGAGGATCTTCCGTCATCCGGAAAGCAAGTTGCGCTTCGCGCATATCGCCGGGTCTAAAGGCAAAGGCTCGACAGCGGCGTTCCTGGCGTCCATTGTTCGGGCGGCCGGGTACCGGGTAGGGCTTTATACCTCCCCCCATTTATATTCTGTTCGTGAACGCATCCGTGTTCTGGCTCCTGACGTTCAACCTGCCGGCCCGTTCGAGGGCATGATCCCGCAAGAAGATCTTGATGAGCTCCTGCGCAGCCATCAGGGGGAGATCGATGCGCTTCGCGGATCGGGCACGGACATTACGTATTACGAATTGCTGACGGCATTGGCGGTCGTTTACTTTGCGCGGCAGAAGGTCAGGCTGGTGGTCCTTGAGACCGGCCTGGGCGGGCGGCTGGACGCCACCAATTATTTTGAAACAAGCGTGTGCGGCATCACGCCTATCGGCCTGGAGCATACGGTGATCCTTGGCGGCACATTGGAATTGATCGCGGCGGAGAAAGCGGCGATCATTAAGGAAGATTCACAGTCTGTCGTGGTGGCGCCTCAAGCGCCCGGCGCGATGGGGGTTATTGAAGCACGTTGCCGGGAATTCGGTATAAGCCCTTCCGTGATAGGACGGGACATTGCCGTAACGGTCAAGTCACAGGATATTGATGGAGCTGTTTTTTCTGTTGAAGGGCGCCGTTCGTATAGGGATCTTTCTACCTCTTTGATCGGGCGCCATCAGGCGGCCAATGCGGCGATGGCTATCGCCATGGCTGAAGACCTGGAAGTTTTCAGCCTGGCGCTAAGTGAAGAAGCCGTGGCGCGCGGGGTTAAGGAGGCTTGCTGGCCGGCACGTTTTGAGATCGTCAGCCGGGATCCGTTCGTGGTCGTGGATTGCGCGCACACGGTTGAGTCGGCCGCCGCGTTGGCCCAAACGGTGGCAGAGGTTTTTCCCGGACGCCGGGTGACCCTGGTTTTCGGGTCAAGCACGGATAAGGATACGGCCGGCATGGCCCGGGCTTTAGCACCGGTTGTGGAGCGCGTGATCTTTACAAAGTCGCCGCATTCTCGCGCGAGCGATCCGCAACAGCTGGCCGGCGCGGGGTTATTTCCCGGCTTGCCGGCCATGGTGTCCGCGAATGTCGCGGAAGCCCTTCAAGAGGCGCGGTCGCAGGCCGGGCGAGACGGCCTGGTACTTGTTTGCGGTTCGGTTTTTGTAGCGGCGGAGGCAACACGTGTTTTCCGCTCTTAAAACCCGGAAGTGGCCGGAGCTTGTGACGGCTTTTTTTCTTGTTGTTGGTGTTCTGTTGCGTTTGAGGCAGTTTTCATGCGGTCGCTCCATGGGGCTTGATGAAGCCCGTCTGGCGCTTCATATCATCAATGCATCATTTCAGACTTTGTTTCTGCCTTTTGACAATAGCTTCGCTCCGCCAGGTTTCTTGTTTCTGGAAAAGTCCGTGGGTGTCTGGTTCGGGTATGGTGAGAACGTGTTGCGGCTTGTCCCGTTATTATCCGGGATAGGGGCTCTTTTTTTGTTCTACCGGGTTGCTTTACTATTGATTTCCCGCCGTGCGATCCCGTTGGCTGTGGCTTTCTTTGCCCTATGTCCGATGATGATCGACTATGCGTCGGTGCTTAAGCAGTATTCCACAGATGTGCTGGTGTCTTTGATGGCCTTGCTACTGGTCAGGCGCATGCAGGACGGGGCCTGGACGCGATCGCGGGCATACGTTTACGGTTTTTGCGGTGCCTTGATGATCTGGTGCTCGGTGACGGCGGTTTTTATTTTGTCGGGATCGATGATCATTGAATGTGTTCATGGGGTTGTCCGTAAAGAGCGGGATAGGGCCGCTTCCCTGATCGTTATTGGCTCTGTCTGGATATTGGCGGGTGTATGGCTTTGGTCGCTGTGTTTGCGCGCGCATCCTAATCAGGATCATTTCATTGATTTCTGGCGTGAGTATTTTATTCCTGAGATCGGCCGTATATCCTGGTTTGCAAGAACGCTTCAGGATTTTTTTTCACGCGTCGTCGGTCTGGGATGGATGTGGATCGGCGGTGCCGTTGCATTTCTTTCTGGATGCGTGGGGTTGGCGATCACATGTTCCAGGCGCCTTGCGCATCTACTGGCGCCATTGTTATTGTTATTGGCAGCTGCCGCGTTGGATTATTATCCTTTGACCGGCCGTTATCTTTTATTCATTCTGCCGGTCGTCCTGATGGTCATGGCGGAAGGCGTTTTCTTTTTTCAGGGCAGGGGATGGGGAAGGCTGGCGGGTGTGATGGTTGCGGCTGCCTTGCTGGTTGTTCCGGTTGGCCAGTCTGCGGCATTAATGAAGGCGCCGATCCGAAAAGAAGAGATCAAGGGAGCGATCCAATATTGGAAAACGAATCGCCTGCCAGAGGATAATATTTATTTGTATTTCTGGTCTGTGCCGGCTTTTCAATATTATGAGCCGGAGGAATTTCGCTCCGAACGATGCCTGGTGGGTGGCTGGTTTAAGGATATTCCTGATAGGGCATTCTTAAGGAGCGATCTTGCCAGGTTTCCGGGAAAGAAAAGGGTATGGGTCCTTTTTTCGCACTCGAGTAAATCGGAGGAGGCTGCTTTTCTAAAGGAGTTGAACCTGATGGGGAAACAGTTGCGGGCCTTCAAAACGCAAGGGGCTTCGGTATACTTGTATGATTTTCCATAATGTAAGGTGCTTATATGTATCAGTATAAGGGATTAGATGACACTATCGCCGCGATCGCCACGGCCGCCGGAGCGGGTGGCGTGGCTATTGTGCGCTTGAGTGGAAAGAGCAGCGTCGAAGTCCTAAGTAAGGTTTTTGCGGCCAAGTCTGCCGGCGAGCCACAGGGATGGAAAGCAAATGTCATGCATTATGGCTGGGTGAAGGATCTGGCCGGAAAGCAGGTCGATGAATCTCTGGCTGTGGTGATGCGCGCGCCGCACAGTTTTACGGCAGAGGATGTGGCCGAGATCCATACCCATGGTGGCGCTATTGCCGCGCGGGTGGCGCTCGAACTTTGCCTGAAGAACGGGGCGCGCCTGGCGGAACCCGGCGAGTTTACCAGGCGGGCTTTCTTGAACGGCCGCATCGATCTGACCCAGGCGGAAGCGGTACAGGATATGGTTACAGCGCGCACGGAAAGCGCGCTGCGCGCGGCCAGCCATCAGCTGGGTGGCGAATTATCGGCGGAACTGAACGCGATCCGCGATAGGCTGATGACGGTCTATGCAGGCCTGGAAGCTTTTCTGAATTTTCCTGATGATGACACGGATCAGGGCCAGTTCGCCGGAGCGGCGGACAATATCGTCGCCATCCAGAAGCGCCTGGACCGTTTGCTGGCCACCGCTGATGGCGGCATGGTTTTGCGGCAGGGCATCCGGATGGTCATTTGCGGCAAGCCGAACGCCGGTAAGTCGTCACTGCTTAACGCGCTCCTGAAACATCAGCGGGCCATTGTGACCGATATGGCCGGCACAACGCGCGATACGTTGGAAGAAAGTGCCAACATCAAAGGGATCCCGGTGAATCTGGTCGATACGGCCGGTATCCTCGAACCCCGCAATAAGATCGAAGAAGAGGCGGTGCGCCGCAGCCACGCGTCGATCGCGGCGGCGGATATGGTGATCCTGGTGCTTGACCGTTCGCGGCCGTTGGAAGCGGCGGACCTCGATTTGCTTTCACGCACGTCTTCGGCACGCGCGGTCATCGTGCTTAATAAATGCGACCTGCCAACAGGTGGCGTGAACAATATCGCGGCGCTGGCGTCCGGCCGTCCGGTGGTGGAAGTTTCGGCGCTTAGCCGGGCCGGGCTCGATCAGCTCGAAGAGTTATTGGCTTCCCTGGCTGTCAAAGGAGGCGTGCCCGACGCGAATGGTTTATTGGTGACGAACGTGCGCCATGTTGAGGCGCTTGGACTGGCGGCGCAAGCGCTGCGGCAGTCCCTGGAGGCCTTGAGGAACAAGGCGCCGCTCGAGATCGTTTCTGAAGGGATCAAGGCCGCGGTGAACCGGCTGGACGCGATCACCGGACGGAACATTGATACTGACGCGATCGACCGGATCTTCGCCGGCTTTTGTATTGGCAAATGAGCTGTCTTCCCGGCGACCTTAGGAGCAAGTCCCGCCTGAGCAGGTATTGCTGACGCAGTCAGCGTTGACTCCGCAGGGATTCCCGTTTGAGCGGTTAGTGCACACATGCATGGAGGCGCAGAAGCCGTGCACACAGGAGGCGTTATTGGCACATCCGGACAAATCTGATCCATCGGTGCAAATATTTCCGTCACAATAGGTGGTGATGCACTCTTCATTGTTAGCGCAGAGCGCCCCGGGATACCCCAGGCATATTCCATTGGCACAAATTTGATTGTTTCCGCAGGTAAAGCCGAGGGTTCCGCAATTCTGGGGGTCCAGGTTTAGGTTCACACAGGTGTAGGACAGGCTGGAATAGACTTCGCCACTGGAGCAGGGCGCGTGGCAGGTGGCATATTCGCAAATCTGATTGCCTGGGCAGATAATACCGCAGCCTCCGCAATTATTCTTGTTGGAAGTGCCTACACAAATAGCGTTGCAGCATGGGCCCAAGTTACACGCGTTCCCGCAGGTAGCGCAATTATTGGCATTGCTGCTTGTATTTGTGCAGATGCCGCCGCAGCAGGCGCCGCTTAGGCAATCGGTGTTTAGGGTGCAGGGATCTCCATTGACCGTTTCTCCGGCGGGCAGGCAGGCTTTCGGGCTTCCGGCGCACGCTCCCGACGCGCAGTCGGCGTTCGTGTCGCAGGCATTGTGATCGGCGATCGATCCCGGAGCAGGGGAAAGACAAACGCCTCCGGCGCAACTTTGGGCCTGGCCGCAGGAGGTTCCGATCGTGCCGCAGTTAGCGGTATCCGTGGCTGTATCGAGCGCGCTCGCGGCCCCATTGGTGATCAGGATATCATCACCGGACGTTGGGACCGCGCCGGTGGTCAGGATGGCCGCGGTGGCGACCGCTTTGTCGGGACCGAGCGAGTAAAGGGCGTAGTATTTATCGTCGGATGTTTTTTCATATTGATAGGTATCGGTGCCATTCGCGGCGAACGGGTCCGGCAGTGTTGAAGGAAGGATTTGCGGGACGCTGTTGGTCAGGGCTGTGGTGATGTTGGCCGGAAGGGCGTTGTGGTGGAACGTGCGATAAGCTTCAATGGCTGATTGGATCGTTTTAAGGTCGCGGCGGACTTTTTCGATATGAGCGGAGGCTTGCATCCCTTTTATCCGTGGGATGGCGATCGCGGTGACGATACCGATGACAACAATAACGACGATGATCTCCAGGATCGTCAGGCCGTTTTTTTTCATGGTTTGGGCTGCAGCTTCTGCATTTGCGCAACCAGGGCATCCCGCTCGGCTTCCATCTTCAGGAATTCCATATCCCTTTTCTGGATCACGCCTTTGATGGCGTCTTGCTTGGCTTCAATGATCGCCAGTTTTTCCTGCAGTTTTTTGCTTTGACGCCCCGCTTCCGCGATAACGGTGTTTTTCTCGGATAATTCTTGTTGCATGGCCTTTAATTGCTCGTCTTTTTCCTGGATGTCCAGGCAGAGATTTTGCGCGGTGTTCTTGCTGGCGGCTTCTTTGGCGGCGAGCGTTTCATGCAGGATCTGGTTTTCAGCGGGGGCGGCGGTATTCTCCGCTTTCTGGTCGAGCAGTTCGCGTTCGGTTTTCAGCGCAGCGGCTTCAAACTTGCTCAAGTCGGCTTCGCGCGCGCGCAGGCGTGTTTGAGTGTCAGCTAATTCACGGTCCCTGGCGGCCAGGCCGGCGCGGGTTTCCGTCAGCTGGCCTTCAATTTTCTCAAGCCGGGCAGAGAGCGATAGAGCGGTTTCTTTTTCAGCCAGCAGCGCGTTGGTTTTGTCGGAGGTTTTTCCCGCCAGCTCTGTCAGCCGGGCGTTAAGCGTGCCGCAGAAAGCGGCCCTTTCGCCGTTAGCGTTCATTAAGGCACCATTCTCATCTTTAAGGGCGGTGATCTGTGCCCTGGCGTCAGTCAGCTGAACTTGCGCGTCGGCCAACTGGGCCGCGTAAGAGGTGATGGCCGTTTTGAGGTCCTGGACCTGATAATCCTTTTGCGCGGCCGCGTCTTTCATTTCCGTGGTGTTGACGGTCTGAGCTGCCGCAGCAGGAACAGGTGACGGCACAGGAGAAAGTACGGGCTTCTTTGTTTCTACCAGAACGCGCATCCGGGCAACGCCGGCCTGGAGGTCGGCCAGATCGGCATCGTTTTGTTTTAGAAGATTCTCGATGGCTGTAAGTTTGCTGCCTGCTTTATCGAGTGACGTGCCGGTGAAAGCCAGATCGGCATTTTGTTTGTCGATGATCATGGTTTTGGCGGCAAGCAGCGATTTGTAATCCGCGATCTCCCGGTCTTTGGCGGTCAGCGCCGCGCTTAGATCGGTCAGGGAAGTGTTCTGGGTGATCAGGACATTGGCCGGCTTGGCCAGGGTTTTGTCTGTCGCGTCAACCCGCGCCCGCAGGGCGTCACATTCCTTGATCTTGACGGTGTAGTCGTTCATCAGGTCGGCGAACTGTTTCTGGTCAGTAAAATTCTTAGTGGAAAGGTCGGCCTTGATCGATTGATAGTAATTGTCGATGTCTTTAAGCGTGGCGTTCATCTTGGTGAGGTTGTCTTTAAGCACGGCCAGGTTGTCGCGCTTGTCGATGAGGGCCAGCTGTTGTTCAACCAGGATCGAGCGCTTGTCGGTGATAGCGGCATTTAACGCGTCGGTTTTGGTTCCAGCGGCCAGGGCCTGTTTACCGGCGGCTACTTGCGCGACCAGGAGCTGGACTTCTTCCGCCTGGCTGTTGACGGCGGATTCCGGGAATTCCCGGGTGAGTTTCAGTAATTCATTGGACTGATGCAGATGCTGCGGCACCCGGTCGGGGGGCAGGCTTTTCATCAGTTCATCGAACGGCCCCGCGTAAACGGTGCCGCTGAATTTGGCGCGCAATTCGCCGAGTTCCCGCGAGCGGGTATATAACATGGCGTAGAGCGCGTCGTTCTCGGTGATCAGGTTGCGGATCAGGTATTCCAGGTCGCGGGTGCCGGTTTCATAGCGGGCGATGTTGGTTTTCAGGGAGGTGATATCGTTGATGGCGGCGTCGATACGGCTGAAGCCCGTGCCAGCGCCGGTGGCCGTCTGGCCGGATTTCTGGGTGATGAGGCCGAGATATTTGGCGGCCGTGGCGTTCTTGGGTTCAAGCCGGGCAATACGCTCGAATTCCTTTTTGGCCGCGTCGATATCGCCACGGACGTAGAGCCGGGTAGCATATTCTTCAAGGAAAGCCACCTGCCCGGTATAGGCCTGGCAGAAAGCTGTCGAACTGACAGCGCTGCTGATGATCAGGGCGCATAAGACAAAAAAGCGGCGGGGGGTGACAAAAGCATTACGCATAAGGCTCCCTATTGTTTGACAGCGTCCAGGTCTTTCCGGATGTTTTGGATCTGATTGTTCTTTTCGATCACAGCGCCTTCGATCCTTAACAGGCGTTTTTGGATGTCGGCGAACTTGGCCTGAAGGGTGGTTAATTCTTCCGCGGCGGACGGTTCTTGCGGCACCGCCGTGACGGTTTGCGCTTTGACCACGGCCGTGGTCACGGTGACGGCGGCCTCTCTGGCTTCCTGCGCCCGGGCAGCTTCTTCGGCCAATTTCTTTTTTAAGGTGCCCACCTGATCGGCCGTTTGTTTGGCGTCCTTGTTGGCCAGGTCGAGTTTCTGTTTGAGTTCCGCAACCGCGTCCGCGCCCATTTTTTTATTCGCTTCCAGCGCGCGGGTCATGTCCGTGACTTGCTGTTCCAGCCTTTCGGCCAGGATCTTGTATTCGGCGATCTTCGCCGTCAGTTCGGCTTTGTTGGTGATGTAGCGTTTGTTGTAGGCCTCAAGCTGTTGCAGCATCAAGTCGGTATCTTTCTCCATATAAAAGGAGGCCGGCAGGAAATCTTCCTCGCTGAAGTTGTATTTTTCGCAGGGCAGTTTGTTAAGGTAGTCTTTAAGGAAAGCAAAGTCAGGGCCTTTTTGCATGATCTTTTGCAGGTGGTACTGGGCCAGCCGGTTCGTGCAGTCTTTGCGCAGGATGCTCTGGAAAACCTTGACCGCCTCGACGTATTCTCCCTTACGGTATATTTCAAGCCCCCAGAGGGTGCTTTCTCTGACAGTCAGGTCCTTGATGTTCATGGCTTTGATATCCACATCTGTCAGGGGCAGTGCTTTTTCGATGGCAGCAAAAGATGTCACAGGGAGTAAAAGAACAGAAATGATCAGAAGGCCAAAAGAGCGGTTGAACATAAATTTTCCCTCGGGTTTATAGTGAAGCGAAGTATAACACTGATTTTGATGGCATGTCAAGGCGGTCGGTGCAGCGGGAACAAGAAGCGTACGTTTATAATATTGACAGCGTACGTTTTACGCTTTATGCTTGAGGTGGAGGTTATTCTATGGTCATGACGGCAACGCAATTTAGAAAAGATCTTTATCGTGTTTTTGACCGGGCATTGCAGACGGGAACACCGGTCAAGATCACCCGTAAGGGTAAAACGTTTTTGGTCGTTCCCCCGGAGCAGAAGCCGCGCCTGGCTTCCCTTAAGAAGCGCAACGTGATCATGGGTGATCCCGAAGAACTGGTGCATCAGGATTGGTCTGGAAAATGGAAACCCTTTATTTAGACACGCATGCCGCTGTCTGGCTTTATGCCGGCGAGGTTGACCGCTTCCCGGCCCGGGCCCGCCGACGTTTGGAGGCGTCGTCGCTGGTTATTTCGCCCATGGTCCTGTTGGAGATCCAGTTCCTGAGGGAGGCTGGCAAGGTTGACATCAAGCCGGAGCGCTTCCTGAGGGAGATGAAGCAGGATCTGGATCTTGCCTTATGTCAAGCCGCGTTCACGGATATCGCGCTGGCAGCGGTCGTATTATCCTGGACGCGCGATCCTTTTGACCGGTTGATCGTGGCCCAGGCGTCCGCCGCTGAGGCGCCACTGTTGACCCGGGATAAATCGATCCTCGAACACTATTCCCGGGCTGTTTGGGATTGATCGGCTTTCCTATGAAGAAAACGGTGTTGGCTTTTATTTTGATCTGTGCCCCGGCCTTCGCGTACGTTGACCCGGACCTTAATGCGCAAGCCCAGGCCATCGCCCATAGGCTGGAAGCCGCGCAGGGCCATGAGATCCTGATGGGGGCGTACTGGCAGCAGGGCGTGCCGCAATTTCCCTCGACACTAAAGCAACCCTTGATCAATACCTTTTATGTGACCGGCGGGGGCTGGGATGGCCGTTACATTGATTTCTGGGGCAGTAATAAGGAGCGTGATAAAGTCATTTCGAAATGGAAAAATGGCGCGACGATCATTTTTATACGCCCGGGGTTCCCGAATGTTTCCTCGGCGGCTACGGGCAAAGATTTTGACGGAACGTATTACGGCCTGTGGAATGTGACGGGCGACCCTGTGACGCGGGTGCTTCCCGGCGGGGCGGATCGCGAGCGCTGGCTGTCGGTGCTCGATGGCTATGTGGTGGTACTTAAGGATCTGCAGTCCCGGGGGATCCCGGTGGTTTTTATTCCGTTCTTTGAAGGCGATTGCGGCTGGTTCTGGTACGGTACGGCGAATGCGACTCAAGAACAGTATCGGGCTTTGTTCCGCGATCTGGTCGAATATTTCAAAGCAAAGGGCGTGCATAACGCGCTGTATCTATATGAGCCGGTCCTTAATTCAACAGCGACCGCCGGCTGTGAGGTCGGTGAGGCCGATGCCGGGCGCTATCCAGGCAATGATCACGTTGATATCCTTGGCTTGTCGCTCTACGACAAAACGGCGGTGTTTGATGATTACGCCCTCCGTTACGCCAAGCTGGCCGGCGCGGCGGCCCGGACAGGAAAGATCTGGGGCCAGGCCGAAGGCGGGCACGATCAGGAAAAAGCGCCGATGAACAATTTCTGGTCGTGGTATTTTACCCATGTGCTGGCCGATCCTAATGCCCGCAATGCCGCGTTCATCTCATTTGATGATCCGCCTTATTACCCATTGGCAGGTTCACCTTCGTATGATGACTTGCGAAAGGCCCAGGATGATCCCGCCTTTGACCGGTTCACGTGGCTTCCTAAAAAATAGTGACAGCCGCTGTTTTCTTGTATAATGCGCGCTATGGATAATGCCGGTTCCTCCACGCCCATGCTGCGGCAATACGCCGAGGCGAAATCCGCCCATCAAGATTGCATCCTATTCTTCCGTTTGGGTGATTTCTACGAAATGTTCTACGAAGATGCCCGGGATGCTTCACGCATTCTCGAGCTGGTTTTGACCTCCCGCGGCAGCGACGGCGCCGGCAAGGTGCCGATGTGCGGTATCCCGTATCATTCCGCCGATAATTACATCAGCCGCCTGGTGCGCGCCGGGCGCAAAGTGGCGATCTGTGAACAAACGGAAGATCCTTCGACCGCCAAGGGCATTGTCCGCCGTGAGGTCATCCGGGTCATTTCCGCCGGGACTTTTCTCGATGAAGGCGCCGAAGCGCGTTTCTTGCTGACGCTGGCGCCGGGCCCCAAAGCGATCGGCATCGCGTTCACCGATACCGCTACCGGCGCGATCCAGGCCAATGAATTTGTCAGTGAGCATCAGGTCCTGGAAGTCCTTTCCAAGATCCCGCTCAATGAATGTGTTTATCCCGAGAATAAAGAGGCCGAAGTTAAGAAGTTGCTGGCTCATCCGATGCTGCGGCTTAAGGGGGTGACCATGTCGGCTTTTCGCGGCTGGTCCTTTGAGCCGGAGCGCGGCCGCAAGGTCCTCCTGGAGCATTTTGCCGTGCAGAGCCTGCGCGGTTTTGGCATCGAACCGCTTACTCAGGCCCAGGCCGCTGCCGGCGCGCTGGTGGAGTATTTGCGCGACATGAACAAAACGCCGATCAGGCATCTTGACCGGATCTCTTTGTATAATGATATCGGCCATGTCTTCATTTCACCGGCCGCGCATTATGGCCTGGAGCTCGAAAGCCTGCTCAAGGCCCTCGACTGCACGGTCACGCCGATGGGGCGGCGGTTATTCCGGTCCTGGTTGTACCATCCGTTAAAAGCCGTGACGCTCATCGACCAACGCCTGGACGCTGTTGCATCATTGAAGAATGATCCCGCCCTGCATGCGGAACTTGGCGGCCATTGGCTCAAGGACATGCCCGATCTCGAGAAAAGTTTATCGCGCCTTAGTTGCGGCTGCGCCCAACCGAAGGATTTTCTGGTGATCCGCAACGCGCTTGCTCGCGCGCCGGGCCTGGCCGCGGCGCTTGCCTCAGCATCGGCCGCGAATGAGCTTCTTGCGTTGCATGACGTTCCCGGCCTCTGTGAGACATTAACGGCGGCCATCAATCCCGACATGCCGCTGGCCAAGAACGAGGGCAAGGTCATCCGCAAAGGGTACAATGCCGAGCTTGATGAACTTAAAAACATGCAGGATAACGGCCTGGAATGGCTGCAGGATTATCAGGCGCAGGAAGTGCGCCGCAGTGGCATTAATTCGCTGAAGGTCGGGTTCAACCGGGTCTTCGGCTATTACATCGAGATCACCAATGCTAATTTGAAGTCGGTACCGGCGGATTATCAGCGCAAACAAACGCTGGTTAACGGCGAGCGGTTCATCACGCCGGTGCTCAAGGAATACGAGGTCAAGATCCTTACCGCCCAGGAAAAAGTGCTGAAGCTGGAAGCCGAGATCATGGGCGGCCTGGCGCGTGATATTCTTGACCTGATGAGCGATGTGCATCGTTACTGCCGGGAGGTCGCGAGTGTCGATGTGCTGGTTTCGCTGGCCACGGTGGCGTTGCGTCAGGGTTATGTCCGGCCCAAGTTGACGGACGGTAACGAGCTGGTCATTGAAGCCGGGCGTCATCCGGTGGTGGAGGGGCTTCTGGGCGGCGACTTTATTCCGAACGATACCCGGCTGGGCGCCGATACCCATTTGGTCATATTGACAGGCCCCAACATGGCGGGTAAATCCACCTATATCCGCCAGAACGCGCTTTTGGCGGTGATGGCGCAAATGGGCAGTTTTGTGCCGGCCAAGTCGGCGCGCATCGGCGTGGTCGATAAGATCTTTACCCGCATCGGCGCTCACGACGAGATCAGTAAAGGGCAGAGCACCTTCATGGTCGAGATGACCGAAGCGGCGGATATTGTCAATAATCTGACCCCCCGCAGCCTGATCATTTTAGACGAGATCGGCCGCGGCACATCGACCTATGACGGTCTGGCCCTGGCCTGGGCGCTGGTTGAGCATTTGCATAGCAAGAAAGCGCGGGTGTTCTTTGCCACGCATTTCCATGAACTGACGCGCCTGTCGGATCAACTGCCGGGTGTTAAGAATTATAATGTCCTGGTGCGTGAATGGGAAGATAAGGTGATCTTTCTCCATCAGATCGTGCCCGGCGCCTCCGATGACAGCTACGGCATTTACGTGGCCAAGCTCGCCGGCATGCCGGGGCGCGTGGTGACACGCGCGAATACGATCTTAGCTGAGCTGGAAAAGGCCCAGTCGCCGGAACGCGGCGCCGGCCCGGATCTTTTTAAGGCGCCCGTCGAACCCGACAAAGACGAGCTCCGCCAGGAAGTGGCCGCGCTCGATATTGAAAATCTGACGCCCTTGCAGGCGCTATCGAAACTCAATGAGCTTAAAAGGAAATATGCCTAAAGTCCGCCTTCTGCCCGCTGATGTCATTGCCAAGATCGCCGCTGGTGAGGTGGTGGACCGCCCGGCTTCCGTGGTCAAGGAGCTGATGGAGAATAGCCTGGATGCCGGGGCGACGCGGATCGAGGTTCACTTGACGGGTGGCGGGAAGCAATTGATCCAGATCCGGGATAATGGCTCGGGCATCGCGCGGGAGGATCTCGACAGTTTATTTGCCCGCCATGCCACCAGCAAGATCCGTACCAATGAGGACCTGGACAGTATTCTTTCACTGGGCTTTCGTGGCGAGGCTTTGTATTCCGTTTCTTCGGTGGCGGAGCTGACGCTTAAAAGCCGCGCGGCCGGTGCCAATGATGCCTGGGAGGTCAAGGTGCGCGGGGGAGAAAAGCAGGCGCCCGTCCCGGCGGCCATGCCTTCGTCCGGAACGGATATCAAGGTTGAAGAAATATTTTTCAATACGCCGGCCCGTAAAAAATTCCTTAAATCTGATACGACGGAGTTTGATCAGACGGCGCAGGTGTTCTTGCCTTACGCGCTGCTCTATCCGGACAAACATTTTATTCTGACGCACAATGGCCGCGGGGTTTACGACCTGCCTCCTGAAGAAACCGGCGCGCCGCGCGCTGCCCGGGCGCTGGCCTTGAAGGCGGAGCATATCATCACGCTCGACCGCGTGACCCAGGGTGACATCACGATCAGTGCCTTGCTCGGCGATATCAATATTGCCAGGCCCCGGCGTGACCTGCAGTTCGTGTTCGTCAACGGCCGTCCTGTCCAGTCGAAAGGTTTGCTGTTCCATTTAAATGATGTTTACCGGCTGATCATGCCTGAGGGGCTTAATCCCTTCTTTGTTTTTTTCCTGGAGATCCCGCCGTCCGAAGTGGACGTGAACATCCATCCGGCCAAGCGGGAAGTGCGCATCAAGGATGAAGGCCGCGTCGGCAGCATGATCCGCCGGTCGGTTGAGCAGGCCCTGATGACCCGGGGCGGGCCGAAGGAAGTGAAGGCCGATATTTTTTCGTTTGAGCCGGGCGTGGCTCCGGAGCCGGCAGGTTTTCCGCCGGAGCGCATGGTTTTTAGCCCCGGGCCGCGGTCCGCGGCATCGCCTGCGCCTGATTTCTTTTCGTTCACGGAGCAGGTCGCGGCGAAACGCGATGATACGCTTAAAGATCGTTTATCACGCGCGCGGTTCATCGGGACGTTTATCCGCAAGTACCATCTTTTTGAGGAGGGTGACGGCTTGTTCGCGGTCGACCAGCATGCCGCCCAGGAGCGCATCATGTTCGAGCTCTTTTCGGCGCAGATGGCATCGGGGAAAATGGAAGTGGAGCGCCTGCTCACGCCTATCGTGGTCCGCTTGGCGCCCCGCGAGATCCTGTTGTGGGAGAGCGTGAAAGAGCAGCTTGACGGGTTGGGTTTTGAATCGGCGCTGATGGGGGAGGGCGCGGTAGCGCTGCAGGCTTATCCCCGGTTGATCAAAGCGCCGGAAGCCGCTTTTCGTTCCCTGATCGCCGATGAGGTCAAAGGGTTGGCCAACAAGGATATTCTCGCGCGGCGGGCTTGCCGCGCTTCGGTCATGACGGGTGAGAACATGCATGGGGACGAGGCGCGCGAGCAGCTCAAGCGGTTACTGGCTTGTGCCGATCCCTTTACCTGTCCTCATGGCCGGCCGGTGTTCATTGAGCTGAAAACTTCCTTTCTGGACCGGCAGTTCCTGAGAGTTTGAATAGAGGTTGACAGCCCCGCCCTCTTTAATAACAATGTGTCTACCATGAAGAAGCTATATTTAAGTATTATAATGTGTGCTGGTCTTTTGCTAGCCGCGGCCCAGGTTCAGGCCCAGGCCCCGGCCGTCTCGGCCCCGGCCGATCAGGCCGTTAAGATCATCAAAGTGAATTTTGCCCAGGTTTACGATGTGGCCACGGTGCTCACGCAGATCAAGGGACCCGAGGGCAAGGTTATTGCCAATGAAGAAGCCCAGAGCGTTGTCTTGATGGACACCCCTGATCGGATCAAGGCCATGGAAGCGCTTATCCGCCAGATGGATATCCAGACGGTAACGGTTGAGATCCCGCTCAAGTTCAGCCGGGCTAATGAGGTCCTCGATAATGTGCGCTCTTTGTTGACCCAGAGTATTGGCACGATCAACGCGGATATGAAAGCCAACAAGATCAGGGTCACGGACACACCGCTGGTGGTGGAAAAGGTGCGCAAGGCGGTTGAAGCGCTTGACCCGCGGGGCCGCAAGATCATCCTGGAGGCTAAACTGGTGCATGTGGTGCTTGATGACGAGCACTTGGACGGGGTTGACTGGTCGGGTATCGTGGCAGACCATCAGAATTTTAAGCTGGAAGGCAAGGGTGTTTTCCTGGGAGGAAAAGACCGGGGCGAATCGCTTAGCATCGGCACGATCGAAGGGGCCGATTTTATTCCGCTGATCGAGGCGCTTGACACCGTCGGGATCGTCAAGGAATATCCGGTGACGGACGTGCCGGTCATGTCCGACAGTGAGGTAAAGATGGTGGTGCATCTTGACGAGCCGGACGTGACGCTTGAGGAGGTCGTTCCAGGGGCGGCCGAGCCGGCTCCCTCGGAAGGGGTGGCGGTTGAATTTCGGATCAAACCCCAGGTGGATGTGGACGGGACGCTTAAGACGCAGATCGACGCGCACGCGGCCAAGGCCCTGCCGGCCCAGGGGCGCAAAGCGCACAGCATCACGGTGCGTTCGCTGGAAGGCGGGTCGATCATTATCGGCGGGCTTATTGCCACGGAACAGGTTCTGACCCAGCGCAAGATCCCGCTCATCGGCGACCTGCCGTTGCTGGGCTTTGCGTTCCGTTATCACAATAGTTCGATGCGCCGCGAGGAATTTGTGGTTATGCTGACGCCCAAGGTGGTGGCGCCCGATATTGAGACCCCGGCGACGGAGGCGGAAAAATAACATGGCCAGGCCCCTGATCTTATTATTCTGTTTATTTCTGGTTGCCGGTTGCGCCAGCGTTCCCAAGCCGGGCTTGCCCAGGCCGATGGGCGATGTATCGGCGCAGGAATTATGCCGCAAATACAATATTGAATGCCGCTGGGACTCTATTTCGCAGACGATCACCATGTTCTATCTGGATAAGAAGGTCCAGGGCCTGGTCGGCAGCGATATGGTCCTGGTCGGCAAGGACCGCATCGCGCTTAGCGCGCCGCTCTACCGCAAGCGCGGCGCTGTTATGCTGCCGCCGGATTTCGAACGGGCGGTGTTCGGCCCTTCGTCCCAGCCCCAGGAGGATTATGTGCGGGGGATCCAGTCGGGGCGGCTCAAGAAAGTGGTGGTCGATGCCGGGCATGGCGGTAAAGACCCTGGCGCGATCGGGGTGGCGGGCTTGAAGGAGAAGGACGTTGTCCTTGATATTGCCCGTCGGGTAAAGAAAAGTTTCGAGGAGTCCGGCGTGACCGTGGTGATGACGCGCGACACCGAGGATTTTGTCACGCTGGCCGACCGTACGGCGATCGCCAGCCAGCCGGATGTTGACCTGTTCATCAGCATCCACGCCAATGCCAACAAGACGCGCGGCGCTAACGGGATCGAGGCCTATTATGCCGGCACGTTAAGCCGTGATGACCGGACGGAAGATCAGCGCAAAGCCAATGAAAAAAAGATATGCAGCCTTTATAACATGCGCAGTGATATTCCGGATTTGAGGGACATTGTTACCGATATGCTTTATTCCTATAAACGGTCGGTGTCACCGGGTTTATCGGACGCCGTGGCCAGGGGCCTTTCCCAGGCGGTGCCGCGCCAGAGCCGGGGCAGCAAGCCGGAGCGGTTCTTTGTCCTGCGCAATACGCTTATTCCGGCCGTGCTGGTAGAAGTAGGTTTCGTGACGAATCCGAAAGAGGCCGCTTTGCTTAAAGACAGCGCCTTCCGCCAGCGGCTGGCGGAATCCATTACTAAAAGTGTATTAAGGTTTGTTTATGCCTCAGGCATTTGATCAGTCAGCGGCGTTCAATAGCCCGATCGGCGTTTTTGACTCCGGTATCGGGGGGCTGACGGTGGCCCAGGAGATCACGCGCCTTCTGCCTAATGAGCAGATCGTGTATTTCGGCGATACGGCGCGCGTCCCCTACGGAACGAAATCCAAAGAGTCCGTTATCCGTTTCTCGAAGGATAATATGAATGTCCTTTTGAAATACGGGGTGAAGGTGGTGGTGATCGCCTGCAATACGTCCACCAGTTGGGCCCTGGGGATTATCCGCAAGGAATACGCGGTGCCGGTCATCGGCGTTATTGAGCCCGGTTCGCGCCGGGCTGTTGAGGTTTCCAAAAGCGGGCGCATTGGCGTTATCGCGACGCAGTCGACGATAGCCAGCGGCAAGTATGCCGCCACCATTCAAAAGCTGCGGCCTAAAGCCCAGGTGGTATCCCGCCCCTGCCCTTTGTTCGTGCCCCTGGTGGAAGAGGGTTGGATCGACGGTAAAGTGACGGAAAGCGTGGCGGAGGAATACCTGGCTCCCGTGCGGCGGGAGGGCGTGGACACGCTGATCCTCGGGTGCACGCATTATCCTTTGCTCCGGTCGGTCATTCAGAAAGTGATGGGTAAGAACGTGACGCTGGTGGATTCCGCCACTGAAACGGCGCGGGAGGTCAAGGCGCTGCTGGAGGCGAGGGGTTTGTCGCGCCAGGCCAGGCGCGCGCCGCGGCATGAATTTCTCGTTTCGGATGAGCCGGAACATTTTCGCACGCTGGCCAAGCGTTTCCTGGGCCATGACCTGACGCATGTAAGGAGGGTGGACCATGTTTGAACTCACGGTACGCAGTGATTTTTCTTCCGCGCATTTCTTGCGCGATTACGACGGCCAGTGTAAGAACCTGCATGGCCATACCTGGAAAGTGGCGGTCACGGTGGCGGGTGGCACGTTGAGCGGTATTGGCGTGATGGCGGATTTCGTTGAGATGAAGAAACATTTGAAAGCCATCCTTTCCCGGCTCGACCATGCCTGCCTTAATGACCTGGATTTTTTCAAGGCCAATAATCCGACGGCGGAGAATCTGGCGAAATATATTTACGATGAGTACAAGCCGCTCATCGCGCCGGTGCGGCTGGTGAAGGTGCGGGTGTGGGAATCCGAAAAGGCAGACGTGGTTTATTATGAGTAAAAGATGCATTGTATTGCTTTCCGGCGGGCTGGATTCCGCGACGACCTTGTATTACGCGCTGGATAAAGGTTACGAGGCGCGCGCGCTGGTCTTTGATTACGGCCAGCGGCATAAGAAAGAGATCCACGCGGCCCGCGCGGTGGCCAAAGCCGCCGGTGTGCGGCTGGAAGTGGTCAAGATCAGCTTGCCCTGGAAAGGCTCCTCGCTGCTCGATACCAAGACCCACGTTCCGGTGCGGGGCGTCAAGAAGGGTATTATTCCGTCGACCTATGTGCCGGCGCGCAATATTATTTTCGTGAGTTTTGCCGCGTCTTTCGCGGAAGCTTCCGGCGCGCGGACGATCTTCATCGGCGCTAACGCGCTCGATTATTCCGGGTATCCCGACTGCCGTCCGTCATTCTTCAAGGCTTTTCAGAAAGCGTTGGACGCGGGGCTCAAGGCCGGTGTTGAGCATCACGCGATCAGCATTGAAACGCCTTTGATCCGGATGAGCAAGGCGCAGATCATCCGCCTGGGGCTTAAGCTGGGCGTGCCTTATGATAAGACCTGGTCGTGTTACCAGGGTGGCGCCAGGGCCTGCGGGGTGTGCGATAGCTGCCGGTTAAGAGCAAAAGGGTTTGAGGAAGTGTATGGCCGTTAAAGGCAAGATCATCGAGATCTTCGATTCCGTCCAGGGTGAGGGCAAGTATTGCGGCACGCCGCAGGTATTTGTGCGCTTGGCGGGGTGTAACTTGAACTGCTCCTGGTGCGATACGACCCACGCGCAGAAAGCCGACGCGCCGGGCGTGGCGGTCATGGAGCCGCTGGAAGTCTGGAGTGAGATCGAAAAAGTTTATCGCGGTAGCCATTCGGTTTGTTTTACCGGCGGGGAGCCGCTGGTGCAGAAGGATTTTCTTAAAGAGATCTTTCCGGTCCTTCAGATCTACAAGGTGCCGGTCTTCCTGGAGACGAACGGCACGCTGCCGGAAGCCCTTAAAGAAGTGATCGAGGATGTGGACATTGTTTCCATGGATATCAAATTACCGAGTTCCACCGGCTGCCCGGGTTATTGGGACGAGCATGTGGAGTTCCTGCGGGTGGCCTGGGGCAAGGATGTGTTCATTAAGACCGTGATCACGACGGGCACAACCATCGAGGATGTTATTCGCGCGGTCGAGATGATCTCCAAGGGCGATCCCGCCATGCCGCTTTTCCTGCAGCCGAATTTCTTTGATATTGATAAAGGCGTCATGCGCAAATGCCGCGAGTTCCAGCAGTACGCGCTTAATTATCTGACGGACGTGCGCATCATCCCGCAGATGCATAAATTCATGGATATCAGGTAAGGAGGGCAGATGGATATCAGTTCTTATGAAGGCCTGCAGAAAAAGATCCGGCAGCTTAAAACGCCGCTTATCGAAGTTTGGGAGAACCAGTACGCCGACCGCGATTATGTGATCCATTTGGAGATCCCGGAATTCACCTGTATTTGCCCGAAGACGGGGTTGCCGGATTTCGCGGTGATCAAGGTAGACTACCGCCCGGGAAAAGATTGCCTGGAGCTCAAGTCGCTTAAAATGTACACGATGTTTTATCGTGAGGTCGGGATCTTTCATGAGCATCTGGTGAACAAGTTGCTCGATGACCTGGTGAAGGCCTGCAAGCCGCGCTGGATGAAGGTCAGTGTCGCGATGAATCCCCGCGGTGGTATCTACACCACCGTGGAAGCCGAATATAAGGGAAAGAGAAAATGAAAAGAGTCGACGGGCGTAAAGCCGATGAATTACGGAAGATCACGGTCCAGAAGAATTATTTGAAACACGCCGAGGGCTCGTGCATCATCGCTTTCGGCGATACCAAGGTTGTTTGTTCCGCCTCGGTGGAAGAGAGCGTGCCGCCTTTTCTTAAAGGCAAGGGGCAGGGTTGGGTCACGGCCGAATACGGAATGCTGCCCCGCTCTTGTACTCAGCGCATCAGCCGCGAGAAAGGCGCTTCCGGGCGAACGCAAGAGATCCAGCGCCTGGTGGGCCGTTCGCTCCGGGCGGTGGTCGATATGAAGAAGCTCGGCGAGCGCACGGTCAAGATCGATTGCGATGTCATCCAGGGCGATGGCGGCACACGTACAGCCTCGATCACCGGTGGCTATATCGCGTTGGTCCTGGCGCTTAAGAAGATCAAGAAAGACGGCCTATTGCTACAGTGGCCGATCACGCGGCAGATCGCGGCGATCAGCGTGGGGATCTCTGAGGGGAAGCCGGTGCTTGACTTAAATTATCACGAAGATTCCAAAGCGGAAGTCGACATGAATATTGTCATGGTCGATAGCGGCGACTTCGTGGAGGTCCAGGGGACAGCCGAGGGCAAGGCTTTCTCCAAGAAGCAGATGGACGCCATGCTCAAGCTGGCGGAGAAGGGCATCAAGGAATTGTTCATCATTCAGAACAAGGCGCTTAAATGAAAGAGTTGCTGGTAGCTACAAAGAACAAGGGCAAGGTCCGCGAGATCGCGGACTTGCTGGCGCCTTTTGATATCAAGGTCATTTCGCTGTTGGATTTAGGGCCCATGCCGGAGATCGTTGAGGACGGGCTGACCTTTCGCGCGAATGCCGCCAAAAAAGCCGTGGTTATTGCCCAGCATACAGGCGGGGTGGTGATGGGCGAGGATTCCGGCCTTGAGGTCGACGCGCTGGGTGGCCGTCCGGGTGTTTTTTCCGCGCGTTATGCCGGAGAGGATGCTGATGACCTGAAGAACAATGCCAAGCTGTTGCGCGAGCTCGATGGTGTCCCGCAGCCCAAGCGCACCGCGCGTTACCGTTCGGCGATCGCTTTGGCCGATAAAGATCGGCTTATTGATGTCGTGGAAGGTTCCTGCGAAGGGGTGATCGCTTCCGGCCCGCGCGGTGACCATGGTTTTGGTTACGATCCGCTTTTTATCATACCATCCGAGGGGAAGACTTTTGGCGAGTTGCCCCTTTCTTTCAAGCAGACCATCAGCCATCGGGCGAACGCGTTGCGGCAGTTCCTGAAATTGCTGGAACGTTATCTGGCGACAAAGGATTGCTGACCAGCCTGGCCACGTTGATCGGTATTTCGATCCCGAGGCATTGTTAACTTGGAAAAGAATATTGTTGACGAACACTCATATTTCGGCGAATATTGAGCCTATGGAATACCAGAAACGGCTTCAAGAAGAGCAGGTTAGGAAAGCACTGGCCCGGGGGAAGAGCGTTCTTCTGCTTGGTCCCAGGCAAACGGGCAAGACCACGATGCTTGATCGGATCAAGCGGGATCTTTATTTGTCATTGGTTCGGCCGGATGTACGTCAGCGTTATGAGAGGGATCCTGGACTTTTGACCGGGGAAGTAGAAGCGTTAAAGGAAAAGGGATCAAAGACCCTTCCGGTAGTCTTTATTGATGAGGTTCAGAAAGTCCCCAAGATCCTTGATGTGATTCAGGATCTAGTTGATCGTGGACAGGCGTCTTTTATATTGACAGGATCATCCGCCAGAAAACTTAAACAGGGCGCTACGACCAACCTTCTTCCGGGGCGGATCGTTGCTTTGCGACTTGATCCGTTCGTTCTCGCAGAAGCCGAAGCGGACAATTTGGAAAGCCGCCTGCTTTATGGTGCTTTGCCTGGAATTCTGGCTTGCAAAAATGCGGCTGACCGTGAAACCGATCTTGCTTCTTATGTAACGACCTATTTGGAGGAAGAGGTTCGGGCGGAAGCTATTGTGCGGAATCTTGGAGCGTTCGCCAGATTTCTGGAACTGGCGGCGGCTGAGTCGGGGCAGATCGTTAATACGCAGAAACTTTCCCAGGAGATCGGCGTCGCGCATACGACAATAGCGGGGTATTACAATATTCTTCAGGACTGCCTTATTGCTGAACGTATTGATCCGCTGACAAAAAGCAAGACCCGAAAGAAACTCACTCGTTCCCCCAAGTATTTATTTTTTGATCTGGGTGTTCGTCGTCTCGCTGCCAGGGAAGGGGTTCGTCCGGCGCGAGAAACATGGGGGCTTTGGTTAGAACATTTTGTTGGGCTTGAATTGTTGCGCTGTTCTCGCCTTCAACAGCGGAGGGCGCAGTTACATTTTTGGCGTGACCCGGATGGTCCGGAAGTTGATTGGGTTCTGGAAGAAAATGGGCGCTATTTGCCCGTTGAAGTTAAGTGGACCGATGCACCCTCGCCGTCTGATTGCCGACATCTGGAAACATTCCTGAAGGAGTACCCCCAGGCATCGGATGGCGTTGTTGTTTGTCGTTGCCCCAGGAAGATGCGGTTATCGGAACGTGTTACAGCTATTCCATGGCAGAATGTTGACCAGTTGGTCCTGAAATTAAAGTGAGAAATGATGCGGACTATCTTCTCAAAAAACGGGTTTAGATTGAGGTCGCGGGGGTTCACGATCCTTGAGATCATGATGGTTGTTGTGGTCGTGGCCGTGTTGATCGGCATTTCGATCCCGCGGATCAAGGGGTTGATGGCGCAGATGAATATCACCAAAGCCCAGCGGGAGCTCAAAACCCTTCAGGCGGCGGTAGAGTCTTATCGCACATTCCATTCCAATGCTTTGCCTTCCAATATTAGTACGGACCTTGTTGGCGCGACTCCGCCGATGATCGATGCGCCGTTGCTGGACCCTTTCAGTGGCAGTGATTATCTTTATACCAAAAGCGGGAGGTTCTATTCGATCGGCACGGTCGGAGTGGATGGGATCAGCGGATCCATGACGATCACATCTGAAGGCACGGTAACGGTCAGCGGCGACGATACCGCGGTGACCAATGGCTCCTTCGGCGCTGCCGCGGCAAGCGCTCCGGCGCCTTCCGATCCCTGCGATGGAACACCGGATTATGGAACGGTTTGTGATGATGGAACCGTCTATGCGGGCCCCGGCTACAGGACAACGGCAGCGGATGAAGGGGTGATGGATTGGGCAGCAGCCAAGCAATTCTGTTTAAACAAGGGCGCAGGGTGGCGTTTGCCAACGGTGAGTGAGCTTTACGATGTGCTTTGGGTGCATAGCAACACGTATTGCGCAAATTTTGATTTTAACGGTATGGTATGTCCTGATCCTCCGCCTGCGCACTCAATTGGGGGATTTCAGTACCGTTGGTATGCGTCGTCGACAGAGTTCAATAATGATAATACAAAGGCCTTTTTCCTGATTTCCTATGATGGCAACCACAACATCGTTACCACTAAGGCATACCTTTTCACTGTCCGTTGCGTCCGCAGCCCTTAAATAATATGCGTACACACTATTTATGATCAAGAAGTATTGCTCGGCATTTACGATGGTGGAACTGGTCGTGGTCATGGTGATCATCGGCCTGATCGCGAGTTTTGGCATTCCCTCATTTAATAAATCGATCCAGCGTTCAAGGTCCAGGGACGCGATCGCCAATCTGACGATCATCAGGGATGCCAACCGGCTCCGGGTGGTGAATGGTAACCCGGCTTTTGCCTGCGCGGTGAGCACCGCGTGCACGACAAGCGAAATAAACAGCATTAATGGGACGCGGACGCTCTCTATTGTGCCGCAGGGGGCGGTGTACGGCTGTGACGGGGTGGAGTGCCTGGCGACGGCAGACGACAATTCGTTTAAGGCGTGCGTGCTTCTGGATGGGAGCGCCGCAGACCCGGTGTGCGTTGAAACAACAGCGGGTGCTTGCGCCAAGAATATCGGTACTTGCGCCAGCCTGATCGTTCCCGATCCTTGTGACCTGTCACCGGCTATAGGAACCGTATGTAGTGACGGAACGCTCTACGCCGGCCCGGGGTACCGGACGACGCCTGCTGATGAGGGTACAATGAACTGGGCCACGGCCGCAGCTACTTGTGCTGCCAAGGGTGCCGACTGGCATTTGCCTTCAAAGAGTGAACTAAATTCTGTCTTGTATGTAAATCGGGTCGCATTGGGAATTGGGTCTGGCTCTGGTTTTTGGTCGTCGACGGATTTCAATGGTAATGTTAACGCCTGGATCCAGTTCTTCAGTAATGGCGCCCAGGTTAGTAACGGCAAGAACCACACCTACAGCGTGCGTTGCGTCCGCAGCCCGTAAGCCACCCTTACCCGGGTGGCACATATAAAGAATATATGTTATCTTTCAGGGCAGGCGGGGCGTCTTGCTAAATAAAGGATAACCATTGAGATTTTGGACTCGGACTTTTCACAGGATCCTGGCCGGCCTTCTGGCCATCGTTTTGCTGACGGTCGATGGTAAGGCCTATGCTCAAGGAGTGGCTGCGGTGTCGGCCACACCGCCTCTTCTTAAAGGCATCAACGTTTATCGTAACGACCCTTTCCGTTTTGATTTTATCCTCGACCCCGGCGCGCAGGCCGGGAATATTAAAACACCGTCAGACAGCCTGATCCGCTATTTTCTTACCGCGCTCACTGTTCCCGAAAAAGACTTGTGGGTCAATCTTTCACCCAATGAAAAAGGCCGCATTATTCCGGAGACGTTCGGGTCAACAAGAATGGGGCGCGAGTTGCTTGAATCCGATCTGCAATTAAAACGGCAAGTGGCCGGCTTGTTGCATCCGGATCATGAGTTGGGCAAGAAGTTCTGGGCGAGGGTGTATCAGCAGGCCAGCGCGCGATACGGCTCGGCCGATATTCCGGTAGATGTTTTCAGCCGGGTATGGATCGTTCCGGGTGTCGCTGCCGTGCGCGAAGGCGTGAGCGTCGATGGGCCGACGGCCTGGATCACGGCCGCCAGGATGAAAGTGATGACCGAAGAAGAACATCATGGCCAGCCGGGTAGTGTCGATGGTACATCGGCGATCCTGCGCGACGTGGTGATCCCGGCGCTGGAGCAGGAGATCAATGAGGGCACGGCGTTCGCGCCGTTGCGGCAGGTTTATTATTCGCTGATCCTGGCAGCCTGGTACAAGCGCCAGGTTACGCACAGCGGCTTGGCCCGGGTCTTCACGGATCGGAGCAAGGTAGCGGGGTTGCAACGCACGGGCCCGGGAGACCAGACGCCGGAGAAGATCTGGGAGGCGTATGTTCAGGCCTTTCGCTCGGGAGCGGCCGACCTGATCCGAGAAGAAACAGACCCCTCGACCGGCGAGCTTATTCCCCGGCGGTATTTCACGGGAGGTTGGTCGGGCGATATGTCACAGGCGCTTGAAGTAACGTCCGAGAAAGGTGACAGCGGTAAATTTAGCTTTGCCGGTCCTGGCTTCTTAAAACTCAATGTTCTTCTGTCACCTTGGAAATCCGGCGTTGATCCTGTGGTTCAACGGTTCCTGGGCCGGGAGATCGTGGATAGCCAGGGCGAGGTTTATGAAGTCCAGGTGATCCCGATGAAGAATTCCGGGAAGTATTTCGGGATGGAGTTGATCCGCCGCCGCGATGGCACACGCTTTAACCGGATGGTTTTTTTCCGCTATGATCAGCAGGCCCGCCGCATCGCGGGGGTCGCGATCTTCCTGCCGGAGTCTCTGAGGAAGCGTCATTTGGGTAAAGCGATCTATCGGGCGTTGTACAATGCGCTTGATGCCGGAGGCGCTTTGGTTGAGGGGGTCAGTAATTCGGAGACGAGGGTCTTGTTGGCCGAGCGCTGTTCCCTGGGAACGCAGGGCCAGTTATTTTTCCGAGATGATCAGGGAAAAGACCTGTTGATCGTTGAGCAAGAGGCTTCCGGGCCGGGGACTATTTCACTCTCCAGGGTTTTACAAAAGACATTGATGGGTCATTTGCTTGATCAGGCGGGTTTTGAGGGCCTGGCGATGCGGGAGGGTGCTTCTTCATCAGGCGTTGAGGCGCTGCGCCGGGTTTGGCAGAAGAGGGCGCCTTTGGCAGAAGATCCACAGCAGATCGCGGTGGCCGGATTTACCTTGGAAGCCCGTAAAGTGGATGCGGCTCAAAATATCGGGATGGATGAGGCGCTTGATACGGCGCGGCACTTCAGGGAGATGGGGACGGAGGCGCAGGTCAGGCAGTTCGTGTTCATGGGGCCGGGTAATGTTCCGATGCGCGCGCGGTATGAACCGGCGGACCATGATTTTGAAGGCCAGGAAAATTTTCCGGGGAGAAAAAGCCTGGCGGTGATGGTGGACGGGTGGGAGGTCTTGCGCGTTTTTGAGGGCGATCGGGAGAATAGCCTCATCCTGAGCTATGTGAACACAGAAATGACCAGGATAGCGGGGCAGGGGTATTTTACGGCGCTTTTCCAGATGATCGCCCGGCCGTATGAAAGGATCCTGGTTTGGAATGTGCAACATCAGGAGACAACAAAGATAGTACAGGCGGTGACGGATAACGGCGGGGAGGTGGCGCATTCGACCCTCAGGGGCCTGTCGGCTTTCGGCCGGGCGGCGCCGTCCGGTTACCTGGCGGAGTGGGTTCAAAGTGAGCGCGGGCGGGAGATCGTTCTTTATTCGTTAGCGCCATTGGGAGAGGCTCGCTCGGTGCCTCTGGCGGGCCTGTTACAGCGCGCGGCGTTGATCGAGCAGGCCTATTGGCCGTCACCTCAAGAGATCCGCACTTCACCGGCCCGGCAGCGCGCGCTGCGACGGGGAGCGGGGTTATCAGAATGTCATCAGGTCATGGATGGTCTTTGGGGAGTGCTCAAGGAGTTAAAAGGGCCTGCTTTTCGGTACGCGCGCGATGGCATTTCCCGGCAGTTAGTGCGCCTGGCGCAACTTGAGAAGATCATCGATCATTTTCCGGTTGATCCCGCTGAAGGTGCGGCAAAGGTTGGCGGCGTGGATTTTTCTATCGACCGCGTGGCACTCGACATTGAAGGCGGCCAGGAAGAGGGTTCTTCTTATTCGACCCTGGAACTTGAAGCTTACGAGAACGCGCCGGGCCTTTCACCAGTCATTACCGGCATCTCACCGCTGGGTGGCAGCTCCGCCGTCGCTCTATTCAAACAGCTTTAATAATCCGCCTACCGTATTCTGCAGCGTTTTCTTGATGACCGTCGGTGCCGTGATATTGTGGTCGATCTTGGGCTTGGTGAGCGTGCCTGTCACGTGAATGTTGACCAACCCCTGGGTGGGATTAATGAGGGCCATCAGGTCGGTGCCGCCGCCGGGTGTTTGCGGCGTTTCCAGCCGGGGCGTGATATTAAGGTCCACGCTTTGGTCGAGCATATCCACCCAGCCTTCGCCGATGAGCGATACCGTCTGGCTGGAAAGGGTCAGGTTATTGGTTTCCACTTTACCGCCGCTTACATTGAATGTTGCATTGGCGTCGCGAATAACAATGCTCCCGCCCTGGAACGATGACGAGAGGATGCTGAGCACTTTGGAGAGCATTTCAATGTCCCACAGGTACCCGTCCTTGATCTGAACAATGGCTTTGCCGGCCAGGCTGCGCAGGTCGCTGGGCGTGCCTTTCATGTCGCCTTCCACCGATAAAGCGCCCGACAGCTGCTGGTTCTTAAGCGGCGTATCGCGCTTGAGCTTTTCCAGGTTGGTGCCGTCAAGTTTGTAAGTGGCGTCAAAAGGAAAGCCCGGCTTTACCAGGTCCACACTCCCGATCACGCCCAGGTCGCCGTCGTAAACCTTCGCCTTGATCTCCAGCGGCCGCAGTTCGCCGTCTTTCTGGGTAGCGTCAATGGTAATAGTGTCAGCTTCGTAGCCCATGACGTTAAGCACATCACTTCCAATAGTGATGGTAGATTCCAGGTGCTGCCAATCGGCCGGGTTGCCTTTAACATGGGCGTTGATCTTGAGGACCCCGGCGAGTTTGAGCGGCTCCACTTGCTTGGCCAGGTTAGGCATGATCTTGGGGATATCGCGCAGCGACGTTTTGCCGGTCGCTGTGATATCGACGGTAGGAGCTTTGCCGGCCGGCAGGAAGATTTTGCCGGTCGCGCTCACCGATGAATCGAACCAGGTGCCATGGAAAGATTCGATGTTCAGGACATCATTTTTCTTTTTCACCTGGGCGTCCACGCTCATGTTCTCGGCCTTGAGGCTGGTCGCGATGAGCGGGGTTTCGAAGTCTTCCATGAAGCCGTCGAGGGTATAAGTTTTGTCCTGGAATTCACCGGACAGGTTTTTCCAGGCGAGTTTCGGGGGCGCGTAGGTGAGCGTGCCGTTGATATTTTTCAGTGCCTGCTTGAGCTTGTCGCTGCTGACATTGGCCTCTTTCAGGCTGATGGTGGCTTTGAGGCCTTTATTCTGGATGGTCTTGACCGGTCCGGAGGCGCTGGCGACAATGTCGGCCTTGCCGGTGATGGAAAGGGCATTGTCTTTCATGATCTGGGGCACGACTTTTTCAATGATCGCCAGGTCTATGCCAGTCGCTTCGGCCTGAATATTCAGGATCGGATCGGCAAAATGATCGACCGCGCCGCTGACCGCCACCGGGGTTCCCAGGGCAGAAAAAGAAAGATCGCTCAGCGTGGCTTTGTCGGTCACGAGAGCGATGGTGCCGCGGATGTCGCTAATATCGCCGATGGTCGGCAGGCCTTTGAAGGCGCCATCTTTAAGCTGAATGGTCCCGTCGTAGCTGAGGTTGCCCTGCCCGGCGGGCGGGAGCATGGCATGAATGCCCAGCGCGGGCGTTCCGGTGAAGCTCATGCCCTGGGGCAAGGCGGCGCTCAGCAGGCTGAACGTCGGGTGAGCTGTCACTTCCAGCGTGCCTTGTTTTAAGGTAAGAGCCGTAGCGGGGGCGCTCAGCGCTGATTTGACGGATATGCCGCCGGACATCTGCGCGATGACATTTTTGACCGCGATATCCGCCTTGGCCGACATGTCCGCTCCAGTCTTGACCGCGTTGAACTGGGTGAGGGTGATATCGGCCTGGACCTTCTGCCCGTCGGCAAGTTCGAGGGCGGCATCCTGCAGGCCGGCCGCGCCCTGGAAGTCGATGGCGTCTTTTTTGACCGTCAGGGAAATTTTGTCGAGCGTCAGCGTGCCGCGGGCTTTCAGGCCCGGGGCCGGTTCGGCGTTAATGTTACTAAGCACAGCGCTGCCTGAGACCGAGATATTGTCCGGTTCATAGAATACAGTAGCGTTGGTTTTTGCGACGGTAAGGCTCTTCACCGGAATAGCGATGCCTTCCGGGGCGAAGCGCAGGTATTTTTCGGTAATGATATTTTCCAGGCCGACTTCAGCTTTGACGTTGATCTTTTTTAAACCGGCATGAACGTTAAATGTGATAGCCCCTTTTGTGGAAGGGATCTTGATGTCACCGGTCAAGTGAACACTGCCCGACAGGTCCAGGGACCCGCGGATATTGACCGGCTCGATCATTTCCACGAAGGCGTCGTCGCCGACCAGGTCAACAAGTTTCACGCGGGCATTATTGACCGAAAGCCCGCTGATGACGATGTCCATGGGTTTATCGGCCGCTGCCGCGGGTGTTGCCGGCGCCGCGCCGGGAACCGCGGGCTTGGGCGCTATCAGGTCGGAAAAATTCCAGGCATTGGCATTAAGGCGCACCACGCGCACGGCCAGGTTGTCGATCCGAACCGAAGGCAGGATGATCTTTTTTTGGAGCAGGGCCGGGAAGAGGACCTGGGCCGATGCATTGTCGCAATGGATGAAAACTTCATCGGGGTTCTCTTTGCTGTAGACCGTGATATCATTGATGATAAAGCCGCGCAGCATGCTGTATTGCAGGGTGTCGAAGGTAACCTTACGGCCCAGGGCGTCTCCGGCGGCTTTGAGGATCATCCCCCGGACCTGGACCGGCAAGAGCACCTTGTTCACATAGTAGAGCCCCGCGCTGATGAGCACGGCGAGGATAGCGAGCGTGAGCAGTATTTTTTTGACCATGGGCTCATGATAATCAAATTCTTGTAATCAGGCAAGGGGTTCATCGACCAACAGGCATTAATGGGCGAAGGGATCGCTCCACACATTTAAACATTCGGAGGAAGAATATGTCAGTACTCGTAGGAAAACAGGCGCCGGATTTCACCGCCGCCGCGGTGCAGCAGGACAAGGTGATCGATGGGTTCAAGCTTTCCTCATTAAAGGGCAAGCACGTGGTGCTGTTCTTTTATCCGCTGGATTTCACGTTCGTGTGCCCCACCGAGCTGCACGCTTTTTCGGACCGGTTGGAGGATTTCAAGAAGCGCGGGGTGGAAGTGGTCGGCGTGAGCGTGGATTCCGCGTTCAGCCACCTGGCCTGGTTGCGTACGCCCAAGGCCAAGGGCGGTATTGAAGGCGTTAATTATCCGATCGTCTCCGATCTTAACAAGACCATTGCCCGCGATTACGACGTGCTCGTTGAGGGCCGGGGTATCGCCTATCGCGGCTTGTTCCTCATCGACAAGCAGGGTGTGGTGCGCCATCAGGTCGTTAATGACCTGCCGCTTGGCCGCAGCGTCGATGAAGCCCTGCGCATGGTTGACGCGCTGCAGTATTTCGAGGCGCATGGTGAAGTTTGCCCGGCTAACTGGAAGCAGGGCGAGAAGTCCATGAAGGCCAATCAGAAGGGCCTGGAAGAGTTTTTCGGCAAGTGATCAAGCAGGGGGTGGGCCATCCTGCCCCCCTTTTTTTTCCTCTTTTTTCCTCATTCCCGGAAATATTTACTTGAATAACCGCCCCTTTTCCTATAAAGTAATCACTCATAAATACCTTTAATATATAGTTTTAAAGAACAAGCATGAAAGTGAACGATAATGACCTTCTGTTCCTTAACGCTGGATTCTTTTCTTTCTTCCCCCCCCATTTTTTCCATAAATCAAACTTTTTTGAGGACAATCTAAATGGCATCCGGTGATATTTCATTGCAAGAAGTCAGTGCCGCGCTGGCCAGGACAAGGGCCGATCTTATCCGGGTGACCGACCGGCTTATTGAACTTGAGAACATGGCCCTGCTGGCGGAAATGACGTCGGCCATCGCCCATGAGCTTAATCAGCCGCTTAACGTTACCAAGATCATCTGCCAGGGGATCCTGCATGATATCAAGAAAGGCCGCTTCAACGCCGAGGACGCGGCGAAAGACCTGCCCGAGATCGTCACCCAGATGAACAAGCTCTCGGAGGTCATCAACCACATGCGCGTGCTCTCCCGACCTAAGCAGGGAGCTCCCCTGGAGCGCGAGGACCTTAACGCGATCGTACAAAGCGCCTTGCAATTTGTGGGCCAGCAGTATAAAAATCACAAGATCGAGCTCAAGGAGGATTTCGCGGCCGGCCTTCCTTTTATTATGGCCGACGGGATTCGTCTCGAACAGACGGTCCTCAGCCTGCTCGACCAGGCCCGCCGTATCGTGGAGCGCCTGGAAAAAGGGCCGAAGCAGATCATCCTTAAGACCTACGCCGGTGCCGAAGGCCGGGAGTCCATTTTGGAGATCACGGCCAATGTGCCGGGCGCGGGGGAAAGCTTCCGCCTGACGGCTTGCCAGAAAGTGATCGAAGCCCAGAATGGGCGGCTGGAGTTGCAGAATACGGCTGAAGCGGGCAGTTCGTTCAAAGCGATCTTCCCGGCCGTCATTAAGGAGGTAGCCGCGTGAACAGGATCCTGATCGTTAACGATACGCCGATCATCAATAAAATGCTTAAGCGCGGCCTGGAGGCCGGCGGTTTCAGCGTTGATACCGTCGAGACCGGGCAAGAGGGCATCACCAAAGCGGCTACCGGTGACTACAATATCCTGCTGCTTGATTATAATCTGCCGGATGTCAACGGGGACGTGATCTGCCGGACGGTGAAAGCCGATCCCCGCACCGCCAAAACACCGGTGTACTACATTTCATCGCTCGACAAGGATTCCCTCGACCGGGTCATCGCTCAGACGGGCGCGCAGGGCTTTCTGGATATCGCCGTTGACGTTGAAGATCTGTGTGTGACGCTGCGGCAAATTTTAGGAGGAGGGTTCTGATGGAAGAAGCCCGGGATCTGACGCTTTACGAAGAAGATTTTTATGGCAAAAAAGAGGCCCACGAGAATACGCGCAACCTGGTGGTTTTCCGGTTGGCCAATGAATGGTACGGGGTCGAGATCACCGAGGTCCGCGAGGTGGTCAATTTCGAGAAGCTTTTTTACTTGCCGTCGAGCCCGGAGCATATCGCCGGCATTTTCAATTTAAGGGGCAATATCCTGTCGGTGACGGACCTCAAGAAGGTGTTCGGCCTGCCGCCGGAGGAACTCACCGAGCATTCGCGCCTGGTGGTGGTGAGCTTCGGGAACTTTGAAACCGCGCTCTTGGTCGACGAAGTGACCGAACCGCAGGAGGTGCCGGTTTCCGGCATTTCACCGGCGCTGGCGACCATCGCGCCCGAGAAAGCGGAATACCTGACGGGCGCGGTGCATGTGGGGCGCAAATTTATCGGCATCCTTAAGGTCGAGAAGATCTTTCGTATCGGGGGAGAGACGCGCGAGGGGGGCAGTGTATGAAGATGAGGATGACGCTGGGAAGAAAATTGGGCTTGGGTGTCGGCGGGTCTTTTCTGCTGGCGGCCGGGTTCGGGGTTTATATCGTATTTACTTATCATTTGATGTTTGATCATTTGCAGGACATCGCCCAACGTCGGCTCGAACAGGTCAAGATCATTTCCGACCTGGAGAATGATTTTAGCGCGCAACACCGGGCGTGGAAGAATATTCTGATCCGGGGAACGGACCCGGAAGAGCTAAAAGTCAGTAAAGAGGAGCTGGAGAAGTATGACCTTAAGGTAAAGGCCGCGGTCGAAGAGCTTCAGGCCAGTCAATACAAATTAAGAAGCGAGGAAAACCAGAAGCAATTGCTTAAGTTCGAAGGTTTGCACGCTCAGCTGGCCAAAGATTATGAGGAGGGGATCAAAATTTATTTATCCGATCCTCAGGGGAACGCCAAAGGGGCGGATGCGCTTCTTAAAGGCAAGGACCGTTCGCTCGTCGGTACGCTTGACGTTATTATTTCTAACAATTTGAACAATACCAAGATCCTGCTGGCGCAGAATGAATCCGAGCAGGTGAGGCTTGATTCGTCGGCCGTGCTGGTCCTGCTGGGTGCTTTCGGCGCGGGCCTGGGCGTTATCTTTCTTGTGACCGGCGGTGTGGTGAAGTCGGTCCGGGCGGTGGTGGACAAGACCAATGAGCTGGCTGGTTCGGCCGGGAACCTTAATGCGTCGGTCCCGGTGGTCAGTGATGATGAGGTGGGTGACCTGGCGATCGCGTTCAATAAATTGCTGGGCGGCTTGAAGGGGATCATTGTCCAGATCCACTGGGCGGGGATGGAAATAGCGTCCTCCGCGCGCCAGATCAGCGCGTCCACCAATGAACAGGCGTCCGGCGCGACCGAGCAGGCTTCCGCGGTGAACGAAGCGTCCACGACCGTCAAGGAGCTGGCGGCGACCGCTTTCCAGATCGCGCAGAACGCCGAGAATGTGGCGCATACGGCTGAGCGGACGGTGGAGGGGATGATGGAGGTCAATGCCAAAGTGGACGCGACCGCCAAGAAGATCATGGCGCTGGGCGACAAGTCGAAGGCGATCGGCAATATTACCGCCCTTATTGACGATATTGCCGAACAAACGAATTTGCTGGCGCTCAACGCCGCCATTGAAGCGGCGCGGGCGGGGGATGCCGGGCGCGGTTTCGCGGTGGTGGCGCAGGAAGTGCGCAAGCTGGCGGAGCGCTCATCGAATTCCACGGAAGAGATCCGCCAGCTCATCGGCGAGATCCAGGCCGAGACCAAGGCCACGGTCATGGGCATTGAGGATTCGCTCCAGTGGGTGGCCAAAGGGGTCGAGATGATCCGCGAAACGGCCATGTCGGCGAAAGAAATTTCGATCGCCACCCAGCAGCAGCGCACGGCCTCCGATCAGACGGTGCAGGCGATGCAGAACATCAATACGGTGACCAAGCAGTTCGCGGTCTCCACCAAGCAGGCGGCGGTGGCGGCTGCCGCGCTCAGCGACCTATCGCAAAAATTGAAAACGGCGATCGGCGGGTTCAAGCTCGACGAAGAGAAAAAGGGGTAGGGATTTGGTCAAGCTGAAGAATATCAGTATCAGGACGCAATTGCTGTCGGCAGGATTCCTGCTGGTTATGGCCCCGATCATTACCTTGTCGGGCCTCAGCTACCACGTTATCAAGGGGCAGGTGAATGCCGATATCGGCGAAAGGCTGGGCAAACAGTCCCTGATCCTGGCGGAAAGCGTTTCGGCTTATTACGAACTGGTGATCGGCAAGTTAAGGTCGGACCTGCATATCGCCGACGCCGTGGTGATTGCCGGGCGCGAGGTGAGCGTGGATGAGTCCGACACGGCCACGGTCACCGCGATCGACCAGGTCACCCGCTTGCGCCGGGATGTGTCCCTGCCGGCGCTGAAGATCGGCGGCGAGAAGGTTGCCGCTCAGTACGAAGCCGTTGACCGGGTCAAGGGAATGTCCGGGGGCGCTTCGACCGTGTTCCAGTTGATCCCGGGCGGGATGCTGCGCATCGCCACGAATGTGATGACTGATAAAGGCGAAAGAGCGGTCAATACTTATATTCCGTCGGATTCCCCGGTCTATCAGGCGGTCACGACAGGCCGGAACTATTTCGGCGACGCCCTGGTGATGGGCCGGAAGTTCATGACCGCCTATGAACCGTTAAAGGACAAGGACGGCAAGGTGGTGGGCGCGCTTTTTGTCGGCGTCGACCAGAAAGAGGTCTTTGCGCCCCTGTTCGATGCCCTTTCCCGGATCGTCGTCGGGAAAAAAGGGTATGTTTTTATCCTGAGCGAGACCGGGGAATATGTCCTGTCGTTCCAGCGCCAGCGCGACGGGGAGAACCTTTGGGAAGCCAGGGATGAGCGGGGCGATCATTTTATTCAGCAGATGGTCGGCAATGCCACGCTGATGGGCCCGGGTAAGGCCGCGATCATCGCCTATCCGTGGAAAAATCCCGGTGAGGCGGATATCCAGGTGAAAGCCGCCGGCTATACGTATTTTCCGGCTCTGAAGTGGACCATCGCGGCGAGCGCTTATCAGGGCGATTTTACGGACGGGCTTAAACGCATTGAATGGATGTCGCTTGTCGTCTGCCTGCTGGCTTTGGCGGCCGGCTTCCTGGTAATGCTGGTGATCACTCGTCCGCTCAAGGCGCTGGCCCGGAATATCAACGTTATCGCCAAAGGCGACCTGACCCAATCGATCGCTCATGATCACGGCCACAACGAGCTCAGTCAGCTTTCGAGCGCGTATAATGACCTGATCGGCAATTTGCGGCGGATGATCTTCCAGATCCGCAATGCCAGTTTCGGGATCAATTTATCGGCGGGGCATATCAGCGAGGCGACGCAGGCGCAGTCCGCGGGCGCCGCCGCGCAGGCGTCGGCGGTCAATGAAGCGTCGGTGACAGCCAAAGAGCTGGCGATGACAGCCTCCCAGATCGCGCAGAATGCCGGCAATGTGGCCGCGGCCGCGGAACGGGCCATGGCGGGCATGCAGGAAGTCAGCACGCGCGTGGACAAGACCGCCAAGCAGATCATGCTGCTCGCGGAGAAATCGCAGTCAATCGGCAATATCACCCAGTTGATCGACGATATCGCGGGGCAGACGAACATGCTGGCGCTTAACGCGGCGATCGAAGCGGCGCGCGCCGGCGACGCGGGCCGTGGTTTCGCGGTGGTGGCGCAGGAAGTGCGCAAGCTGGCCGAGCGTTCGTCGGAATCCACCGAGGAGATCCGCCAGCTCATCCTGGAGATCCAGGCCGAAACCAATTCGACGGTCATGGGTATTGAGGATTCGCTCAAGTGGGTGGCCAAAGGCGTTGACCTCATCCGCGACACGGCGGGGGCGGCCAAGGAAATATCCATTGCCACTTTACAGCAGCGCACGGCCTCCGATCAGACGGTGCAGGCGATGCAGAGCATTAATGACGTGACGCGTCAGTTCGCGGCGTCCACCAAAGAGGCGGCGCAATCCGCGCTGGCATTGGCCGAGCTTTCGCTGGAGCTCAAGGCGGCGATCTCGGAATTCAAGTTGGAAGAAGAGAGCGAAGAGCTCAAGGGAGTTGTATGAGATTGTTAAGGGTCGGGATGGCTATGGTATTGTTCGGCGTGTCGGGAGTGGTGACGGCGGTCCATGCGGCAACCGCCAAACAGCGCCTTTTGGTGGTGAGCAGTTACAGTCGTGATTATATCTGGTCGCAGGAGACTAACAAGGGCCTTTGCGCGGCGTTCAAAGAAATGAAATTCTTGGAGAACGATCAGCAGATCGCTGACTTTACGAAGAATGACGCGGTGGAATCATCGAATGCCGTGATCAAGAAACTTTGGATGGACACGAAAAAGAAGTCGAAGAAAGAGGATATCCTCGCCGCGACAACGGCGGTCGAGGCCGAGATCGCCGCTTTCAAGCCTGACCTGGTCTTGCTGGGCAATGACAACGCGGTCAATTACGTGGGGGCCAAGTTGATCAATACACCCACGCCGGTCATTTTCTGGGGCGTCGCGGTAAATCCCATGAAATACGGTTATATCGAGAATTACGAGCATCCCGGGCATAATATGACGGGCGTTTACAAGTCCGGTTATTACAAAGAAGGCCTCGAGAGCCTTAAAAAAATTTATCCCGCGATCAAGACCTTCGCTATTTTGTCGGATGAGTCCGAGACCGGCCGGGCCAAGGTGAAGGCCCTCGACAAGCAGGCCGCCCAGGGGCAGTTGCCGCTGCAGTTGGTGGATGAGGTGGTCACTAATTCCTTTACGGATTGGAAAGCGCGCGCGCTGGAACTTCAGGCCAAGGTGGACGCGTTCTTTATCGTCAATATCGGGACGCTGAAGGATGACGCGGGCAAGCCGGTGGACATGCTGGAGGTCGGTGCCTGGTATCTGACGAACATTAAAAAACCGGAAGCGGTCGCGGAAGGGCATTTGGTGCAGGAGGGCTTGCTGATCGGCGCGGATGATTCCGGTTACAAGCAGGGTTATGAAGCGGGCAGAATGGCCGACCTGGTGTTGCATCAGAAGAAGAGCCCGGCAGGGATCGAGGTCATCACGCCCAGCCGCGGGCCGATCATGGCCAATAAGCTGCGGGCGAAGGCCCTGGGTCTGGACTTGACGGGTAAGGATTTCATTGAAGAGTTGGTTGACGGGTCGAAGGCCCTGGAGAAATTTCCGCAACCGTAACGAAGCTTATACTGGAGGGGAGCGCATGAAAAAGATCTTTTGTTTCCTGGTGATGTTGACGGTGTTTGTGTCGGGTGTGGCGCTGCCTGCCCGGGCCGCGGCTGATAAGCTCAAGATCCTGGTGGTGAGCAGTTATCACCGGGAATATCTCTGGTCGCAGGAGACCAACAAGGGTCTTTGCGCCGCCTTCAAAGATTTCAAGTTCCTGGACACCGACCAGCAGGTGGAGGAGTTCACCAAAGATGACCGTATCGAGACGGATACCGTGATCATCAAGAAGGCGTGGATGGACACCAAGCGCAAGTCCAAGAAAGACGAGATCAAGGCCTCCGCGGCCGCGGTAACGGATCTGGTCAAGGAATTCAAGCCTGACCTGGTTTTCCTGGGTGATGACAACGCGGTCAATTTTGTGGGCGCGCGGCTGGTCAACACACCCACGCCGGTGGTGTTCTGGGGCGTCGATCTTTACCCGATGCGCTATGGTTACCTGGACAGCCTCGAGCATCCCGGGCGCAATGTGACCGGTGTTTATCAGTCGGGCTACTATAAAGAGTGCCTGGAGAATCTGTTGAAACTGGTGCCGTCTGTCAAGACCTTCGCGATCCTGTCGGATGATTCCGAGACCGGCCGGGCGAAATCCGGGGCGATCGCCTTGCTCGCGGAAGGCGGCAAGGTGCCGCTGACGCTCGTTGACCGGGTGGCGACAGATTCTTTTGCGGAATGGAAAACCCGCGCGCAGGAGCTGGCGGGCAAGGTGGACGCGTTCTTTGTGGTGAACCATTCGACCCTTAAGGATGAGGAAGGCAGTTCTGTGGATTCTCTTAAAGTCGGCGCGTGGTACCTGGCGAATATTAAAAAGCCGGAAGCCGTGCCGGAGGAGCAGTTCGTTAAAGAAGGTATGTTGGTCACCGCGGATGATGCCGGCTACAAGCAGGGCTACGAAGCCGGCCGGATGGCGGACATGATCCTGCATCAGAAAAAAGCCCCCGGCGATATCGCGGTCATCTCGCCGTCCCGCGGCAAGATCATCTCCAATAAGCTGCGGGCGCAGGCATTGGGTATTGACCTGACGGGAAAAGATTTTATTGAAGAGGTTGTTGACGGGTCGAAAGCGCTGGAGAAGTTTCCCCAACAGTAAAGGATGGTCATGAAAAGATCAATGGGCGTTTTTGTTCTGTTCATGCTTTTTCTATCGCTCATGAGGCTGGCGGCGGCGGAGACCATTACCGTCGCGGCCGATCCCTGGATGCCCTACACGGGGGATGCCCAGAGCGCGCGCCAGGGTTATTGTATTGAGGTCCTTAAGGCGATATTCGAACCGGCGGGTTATACCGTCGATTATCAGTCGCACGCCTGGACGCGCGACGTGGAAGAGGTGCAGGCCGGCAAGATCGACGCGATCGTCGGCGCCGGGCATTCAGACTGTCCGCGTTGCATTTTTCCGGAGCAGCCCATCGGGACCATTCAGAATTTATTTTTTGTCAAAAAGGGGGATCCCTGGGTTTTCAACCAGGTCAGTTCCCTGGCCGGCAGAAGGCTCGGCGTTGTCCAGGGCTATTCTTATGATGAAGGCCCGGTCGACGCGTATATCGGTATCGGCGAACTGCCGGATGTGCAAAAATCTTCCGGTGAAAAAGCCCTGGCGTTCAACATCCAGAAACTGCTGGCCGGCCGGGTGGACGTGATCGTCGAGAACGATCATGTGATCGCCAACGCGCTTAAGGAACAGGTCTTACCTGAGGACGCGCTCACGCCGGCCGGCAAGGTCAATGAAGAGCAGGCGATCTATATCGCTTTCTCTCCTGTTTCCCGGGAACGCACGCAGAAGATGATGAAGGTATGGGCGGATGGCATCGCGGCATTGCGGGGATCAGGTAAATTGGCCGAGATCCTGGCCAGGTATAAAATAGCGGACTGGGCACCGGCTGTCGCGAATGCGCCGGCAACGAAATAACAAGGATGTGGTTATGTCAATTCAGAAAAAACTGGTTTTCAGTATCTTGGCCGCGGTCACGCTGGTGATCAGCGCTTTCGAGCTGGTAAACGTCAGTATGGAACGCCGGGCGCTGGTTGAGGATCGCGAGGCAGGGTACACGGCGATGATGCAGCGGCTGGCCATGCTCCTGCCACAGGCGGTGTATGATTTCACGATCTACCAGATCGAAAAACTGCTTGAAGTGCAGTTGTTCGATAAAGGCGTTCAGGCGGTCCTGGTCGTGGATCCTAAAGGCGAGATCATTGCCGGGATGGCCAAGGACCTTAAAGGCGCGCCGGTCAAGATCAAGGAATTCCCCCGGCCGGAGCCTGATAAAAAGTCCAATATCCTTTATGGTTCGAAGAACCAGGATCTGGGGAAGATCTTTTTATACCGCGATGACGGCCCGCTTCATCAAAAGATCTCCCTGATGATGGAGACGGCCATTATCCGGCTGATCGTGATCAATCTGGTGATCTTCCTGCTGGTCGGATTTATCGTTAACCGGATCATCAAGGTGCCTTTGGCCGGGATGATCAAAAATCTACAGGCGGGCGAAGGGGACCTTACGCGCCGCATGGACGACGGCGGCAAGGACGAGATCGGGGACGTGGCCAAATGGTTCAATGTTTTTATAGGCAAGATCGCGGGGCTGGTCCTGCAGGTTAAAAAAGGATCGCTCGCGATCGACGCGGCGGCCTCCCAGATCCAAGCCTCGTCTCAGGATCAGGTGACGGGCGCGACCGAGCAGGCGTCGGCAGTGAATGAAGCTTCTACGACCGTCAAGGAGTTGGCCGCCACCGCGTCCCAGATCGCGCAGAATGCCGAGAATGTGGCGCGCACGGCTGAGCGGACGATGGCCGGGATGCAGGAGATCAATATCCGGGTGGACGCGACCGCCAAGAAGATCATGGCGCTCGGCGAGAAATCGCAATCTATCGGGAACATCACGAAACTGATCGACGGCATCGCGGCGCAGACCAATCTGCTGGCGCTTAATGCCGCTATCGAAGCGGCGCGGGCCGGTGAAGCGGGGCGGGGCTTCGCGGTGGTGGCTCAGGAAGTGCGCAAGCTGGCTGAGCGCTCATCGGAATCGACGGAAGAGATCCGCCAGCTGATCACCGAGATCCAGGCCGAGACCAACGCGACGGTGATGGGCATCGAGGATTCGCTTAAGTGGGTGGCGCGCGGCATGGAGATGATCCGCGAGACCGCGGGGTCGGCCAAAGAGATATCCATCGCGACCCAGCAGCAGCGGACCGCCTCCGACCAGACGGTACAGGCCATGCAGAACATCAACGGGGTGACCCGGCAGTTCACGATATCGACCAAGCAGGCGGCGGCGTCCGCCGCGGCGCTCACCGATCTGGCAGGCAAATTAAAAACAGCGATCGCCGGCTTCAAGCTTAATGATCAGGTGGCCGGGAGCTCAGAGCGTGCTGCGGGAGGAAAGGCATGAAAATAAGAACGAAGTTCTTGCTCTCCACGCTCGTTATCCTGCTTATCGGGATGGGATGGGTGCAGTTTGCCTTGTTCCGGTCGTCCGTCCGTCAGTCCACGCGCGACGTGTCCGTCCTGGCCGGCGTTATCCGGGAATCCGTCGGGGGCTTGATGCTGTCCGGCCAGCAGGCGGTTCTGGATAATTATCTGGGGAAGGTCCGCGGCATTAAGGCGGTCAACGAAGTACGGGTCATCCGGTCGGAAGCGCTGGAAAAGGAATTGGGGGTCAAGCCCGGAGCTTCGCCCCGGGATGTCCTGGAACAGCAGGTGCTCTTGACCGGCAAAGAAGCCAGCCAGGAACTGACCATTAATCATTCGGCGGCAGTCCATTCTATTTCGCCGATCATCGCCGAGAAACAATGCCTGACCTGCCACACGGGAGTTTCGGAAGGGGTGCCGATGGCGGCACTCGGCATGACCATCTTGTCCCAGGCCGATCTGGGCGAGGTGTTCCAGGACCTGCTCAGCATGGGCCTTATTCAGCTTATCTTTATTATTTTCGTGTTGGGAGCGCTCTATTATATTTTCAGCCGGTTCATCATGCGGCCTTTGGAGCGGATGAGCGTCACGATCGACCGGCTGGGCCAGGGGGATTTCAGCAGTCGTATCGTTCAGGGGGATATTGACCTGCGTGATGAGATTGGCCGGTTGGGCGTGATGTTCAATGGTCTGGCCGATAATCTTTCTTCCCTTATTGTCCAGATTCGGGAAGCGGGGGAGCAGATCAATACATCGTCGGGTGAGATGTGCGCTTCTTCCCAGGACCAGGTGGCCGGCGCTTCCGAACAGGCTTCCGCCGTCAATCAGGCCTCAACAACGGTCAAAGAGCTGGCGGCGACCGCGTCCATGATCGCGCAGAACGCCGAGAATGTGGCCCGGACGGCCGAACGGACCATGGTGGGGATGCAGGAGATCAATATCCGGGTGGACGGCACCGCCAAGAAGATCATGGCGCTTGGCGAAAAGTCGCAGTCCATCGGGAACATTACGACATTAATTGACGAGATCGCCGGCCAAACCAACATGCTGGCGCTAAATGCCGCGATCGAAGCGGCGCGCGCCGGCGAGGCGGGCAAGGGGTTCGCGGTGGTGGCGCAGGAAGTGCGCAAGCTCGCCGAGCGCTCATCGGAGTCAACGGAAGAGATCCGCCAGCTGATCATGGAGATCCAGGCCGAGGTTAACGCGACCGTCATGGGTATTGAGGATTCGCTCAAGTGGGTCGCTCGCGGGGTGGAGATGATCCAGGAGACCGCCGGGTCGGCGAAAGAGATCTCGATCGCCACCCAGCAGCAGCGTTCGGCATCTGAACAGACGGTGCAGGCGATGCAGAATATCAATACCGTAACGCGGCAGTTCGCGGTAGCGACCAAGCAGGCGGCTGTATCCGCCGGGGCGCTGAGCGAGCTGGCTAAAAAGCTCAAGGCGGCCACCGAAAAGGTCAAGCTCGGATAATTGTTCACGGAGCGTTCCTTATGTCTCAGAAAGACGAGTTCATCGCGATGTTCCGGGCCGAGGCCGGCGAATATGTCGTCAGCCTGGAAAAAGGCCTGGTCGAGCTTGAGAAGTCCCCGGCGAATATGGAGCTGGCCAAAGAGCTCAACCGGGTGGCGCATACGCTTAAAGGTGCCGCGCGGGTGTTCGGGTTCAAGGAGATCCAGGATGTCACGCATCGCATCGAGAATATTTTTGAAAAGGTCTGTAACCGCCAGCTGGCGTTCACGCCGCTGATGGCCGACCGGATCTTTAAGGGCATCGACCTGGTAAAGCTGGTGCTGGAAAAAGTGGCCAAGGGGGAAAAAGCTGATATCGATGTTACCGGGGCTTGCCGGGACCTGGATGAATGCCAGCCCGCGGGTACGATCGTTGACGTCGTTAAAGCGCCTACTGTTGAGACGGCTGTCAAGTCGGAGCCGGCGGCAAAGAACGCGGATGTGGCGGGGGAATATGTGCGCGTGCCGCTCAGCCGGGTGAACAAGCTGCTTAACCTGATCGGGGAGATGGTCATCAACAAGATGAATTCGTCGGCCAAGATCTCCCGCGCCAAGAAAATGAGCCAGCTTTCCAAGGACCTTCAGGGGATCCTGGCCACCATCGATGAGACGCTCAGGGACAATGCCGACCGGCGCGAGGAGGTTCATAAGCTGCTCAGCCGCTGCAGCGCGCAGGCGCAGAAGTTAAAAGAAGTCTCCTCCGACCTGTGGGAAAGTTTCACGGTCGAGGCGTTCCACCTTAATCCGGTCATCGATGAGCTGCAGTCGAATATGAAAGAACTGCGGATGCTCCCTATTTCGACCATTCTCGAGGGCCTGCCCCGGATGGCGCGTGATATCGCGCGGGAAAAAGGCAAGGAGATCAACCTGGTCATCGAGGGCGGCGATACCGAGCTCGACAAGAAAGTCCTCGAGGGCCTCAAGTCGCCGCTGATGCATATCCTGCGCAATGCTGTTGACCATGGGTTGGAAGCGGCCGACAAAAGAAAAGCCGCCGGGAAGTTGCCGACGGGAAATATCACTATTTCCGCCTATCACGAAGCCGGCGCGGTGGTCATCAAGATCAGTGATGACGGCCAGGGCATCGACCCCGAGCGCATCAAGGAGTCGGTGGTGCGCAAAGGCCTGCTCGCTGAAGAAGAAGTTAAAAAGATGAGCGAGAAAGAGATCATCAACCTGATCTTCATGAACGGTTTTTCCACCAGCCCCATTATTACCGATATTTCCGGCCGCGGGATCGGGCTCGATATTGTCCGGCGGGATATTGAGGGCCTTAAGGGCAAGGTCCTGCTTGAGTCGACGCCGGGCAAGGGGACTGTTTTTACCCTGATCCTGCCGCTCACCATTGCCATCATTCAGGTCTTGCTGGTGCGGGCCCGCGACCTTTTATGCGCTATTCCCGTTACGTCTATTACCGAAAGCCTGACCGTGAGCGTTGCTGATGTGGTGACCATGGAAGGGCGCATGGCCGTTAATGTGCGCGGGCAGACGTTGCCCCTGGCGCGCCTGAGCGAGACTCTCACCCTGCCGTCGCTTTCACAGGAGGAGGAAGAGAAGAAAACCAAGGTAGCCAAGGGCCTGCCGGTGGTCGTGGTGTCTTCCCTGGAGAAGAAGGTCGGTTTCGTGGTCGATCAGATCGTCGGCGAGGAAGAAGTGTTCATCAAGGGTCTTGGCGCTCATTTGGGAAAAGTGAAGAATGTCAGCGGCGCCACCGTCCTGTGGACCGGGGAAGTGGTGGTTGTGCTCGACGTCGATGACCTGCTGCAGAGCAGTTGCCTCGGGCACCCGGCGGCCATGTCGCGGCGTCCGGGCAAGGGCCCCTCCCTTAAGAGTAAGGCGGCGGGCAAGAAGATCCTGGTCTGTGACGACGCTTTCTCCACCCGCGAGTTGGTGAAGCATCTTATTGAGTCGATCGGTTATTCGGTCGATACCGCCGTTGACGGTTTGGACGGTTGGGAGCGTGTGACCCGCACCAAGTATGACCTGGTGGTTTCCGATGTCGAGATGCCGCGCATGACCGGCTTCGAGCTTTGCGAGCGCATCAAGAAAAGCACCGAGCATAGCGATATCCCCTTCATCCTGGTGACGGCCCTCGACAAGGAAGAACACAAAAAGCACGGCATCGATGTGGGCGCATCGGCGTATATCGTTAAAACATCTTTTGATCAGTCGGCCTTGCTCGATTCGATCAAAAGGTTGATAGGTTAGGGCGATCGAATGGATATGGAAGTCAGGAAAATAGTTAAAGTCCTTATCGCTGAAGACTCGCCGGTCATCGCGCGGGTCATCGCGACCCTCCTGGGGTCAGACCCGGGCATCAAGGTGGTCGCGACCGCCCACAACGGTAAAGAGGCCGTGGAGCTCGCCATGAGCCTTAAGCCGGATATCATTACCATGGATATCCACATGCCGATCATGGACGGTTACGAGGCGACCAAGCAGATCATGGCGCATTGCCCGACACCCATCCTGATCGCTTCCGCCGCTGTTCAATCTGACGGGGTCGAGCGCATGTTCCGGGCCGTTTCCTACGGGGCGTTGGATCTTATTGATATCAGTGAGATCGCGACCAACGAGGTCCTGGGCCGCAAGTTCATTGACAGCATCAAGCTGCTTAGCCGTATCAAGGTGGTGCATCATATGCTGGCCAAGATGGAAGGCCGGGCGGCCATGATGGCGGATGACCAGGCGACGGGAACCACGCTGCTGAAAGCGTCCGAGAGGCTTCTGGCCATCGTGGCGTCGACCGGCGGGCCGATGGCGATCCTGACGGTTCTTAAGGCGCTGCCGCATGACCTGCCTTACGGCATCGTGATCGTTCAGCACATTACCAGCGGCTTTCTCGAGCAGTTCGCCCATTGGCTTCGGGGAGAATGCCGGTTCAATGTCCGCATCGGCCAGCAGGGCGAGGCGATCGAGCCGGGTGTGGTTTACCTGGCGCCCTGCGACCTGCAGATGCGGGTGAGCGCGCAGGGGACGCTGCTGCTATCGGACGAACCGCTTTACGACGGGCATAAGCCTTCCGCCAGTTGCTTGTTGGAATCGGTGGCCCGCGCGTACGGCGAGAGCGCTATCGCGGTGATCTTGACCGGCATGGGCAAGGACGGCGCCCGGGGGATGAAAGAGGTTAAGGCGCGCGGCGGGCGGACCATCGCGCAGGATCAGGCGAGTTGCGTGGTCTTCGGCATGCCGAAGGAAGCGATCGACCTGGGGTGCATTGATCGCGTTAGCCCGTTGGGCGATATCGCAGCCGAGATCGTCAAGATGGCGGGCAAGGGGGCGTAAAGCTATGATGGGAAACATAACGACCGAGAAAAAAGACGAGCGCCAGTTCCTGGTGTTCAGCCTGCAAGGCGAGAAGATGGCTTTTCCCATTGGCTGCGTCAGGGAAGTGCTTAAGGTCCAGGAGATCAAGCCGCTGGTGCATGCCCCGGATTTTATTGAAGGGGTGATCTATGTGCGTAAAAGCGTGCTGGTGGTGGCGTCCTTAAGGAAAAGGTTCGGGCTTAAGGCCAATGACACCGGATCGAAAGAGCGGGTGATCATTTGTAAGGTCAACGCGATGATCATCGGCCTTATCGTTGACAGCGTGAGTGAAGTGCTCATGATCCCGGCTGCCGTGATTCAGCCGGCGCCCGAGATCTTCGCTTTACAGGACCGGGGGCGGTATGTGTCGGGCCTGGCGCGCGTGGGCGAAAGCGTGATCACCCTGCTGGACCTGGAAAAGATCGTGACCCGTGAAGAATTGGCCCGTTTGTCCGGAATAAAGACATGACCAAAGTTGAACAGTTGTCAGAGGATGATTTTCGCCTGTTCCAGGAATTCCTGATCGCGGAGACGGGCCTTTATTTTGACAACAGCCACGACCATTCCCTCATCAGTTCGCTTTATGACCGCCGGCTCAAGCGCGGGCATGCCACGTATAAGGAGTATTACAATTTTTTGCATTATCACCCTGAAGGCCGTGCTGAGCTGCGGGAGCTCCTGGTGCTTATTACGACGGGCGAAACTTACTTTTTCCGTAACATGGCCCAGTTCGAGGTCTTGATGCGTGATATCCTGCCCGAGATCATCCGCAAGAAAACGGCGGCCGGTGATCGGACGATCAAGATCTGGTCGGCGGGCTCTTCACGAGGGGATGAGGCGTATTCGGTCGCTATCGCCCTGATGGAGGTGCTGCCGGAATACCTGGACTGGAAAGTGATGCTGCAGGGCACGGATATCAACCGCGAGGTGCTGAGCGTCGCTCGGGCCGGCGTTTATACGCCCAAGGATATCGGCGAATTGCCGCCGGAATATGTGGAGAAGTACTTTACCCGCCAGCGTAGCGAGTTTATTCTTAATTCGTCGGTTAAGTCGCTGGTGAATTTTTTCTACCATAATCTCTGCAAGGATTCATTTGCCCAGGAGGGGATGCAGGGAGTGGATATTATTTTCTGCCGTAACGTCACCATTTATTTTAACCTGGAGACCACCAAAGCGCTGATCGGCCGCTTTTACGACAGCTTGCTGGATGGTGGTTACCTGTTCCTGGGGCACAGCGAAACGCTCTGGCAGATCAACCATCAGTTTAAGACGGTCGAATATCCGCACACGTTCATTTACCGCAAAGACCTGAGCGCCTCCCCCGGGCACAGCAAGGCGGGCGCGCCGCGCGCGCTTTCCGCTCCCGCGGCCGTTGAGGCCCCTCGGGCCATGATCTCGCTGCCGACGGTCAAGTTCGAAGACGGTTCCCCGGCCCTGATCGTCGGGCACGCGCCGGCTTCGTTATTGTCCCGCGACCTGGCGGGCGTCGCGCCCGTGGTCCATAAGGACATGGAGGCGGATGCCTTGCTCCTGGAGGCAACGTACTTTTACCAGAACAAGAAGTATGTTGAAGCCCTCGCCCGGTTGGATCGGATCATTACCCGCAGCGAAGGCCATATCCGCGGCAATTTTCTTAAAGCCGTTATTTACGCCGACCAGGAGCGTTACGAGGAAGCGGTGACCTTCCTGGAGCGGATCATCAGCAAGAGCAGCCTGAACCTGGACGCCACCCTTCTTTTGGCGACCCTTAAATCCAAGCTGGGCAAGCTGACGGAAGCTGAAACATTTTTCCGCCGGGTTATCTACCTGGCGGCCAATGAGCCGTTGGCCTATTTTCACCTGGGAAATATTTATACCAGTCAGAAGAAATATCTAAAAGCGGCGCTGGAGTTTAAGAACGCGATCCGCTTGCTCGAGAAATGCGCGCCGGAAGATCCGGTGAAGTTTAGCGAAGGGCTTTCCTGCGGCACCTTGCTGCAGGTCTGTAAACATAACTTGGCTCCCCTGCAGGCGGCGGGGGGGGGGTAAAAAAAGGATCCGCGTATGCAAGTTAGAAAAGTGTTAGTAGTTGACGACGACCAGTTGACGCGCGAACAGATCGCCCGCGAGCTCAAGCGAAATTATTGCAAGCCGCTGATCGCGTCCAGCGGGAAGGAGGGGCTGGAAGTCTTTGGCCGGGAGGACATCGATATCCTGCTTTTGGACATCAAGCTGCAGGACATGGACGGATTGGAGTTCCTTAAAACGGTCAAGGAAAAGAAACCTGCCTGCCAGGTCATCGTTATCACGGGCTTCGGCAGCGAGACCATCGCGGTGCAGTCGCTGCGCCGGGGTGCCATCGACTATCTGGAAAAGCCCATTGATTTTGAAGAGTTGGGCGCGGCTATCGGGCGAGCCCAGGAGAAGATCGCGGAAAAGGAAGAGCTGGCGTACAAGAACACGGTCCTCATTATTGACGACGAGGAGGCCTCCCTTTATCCGCTGAAGCGCTTTCTGGAAAAAGAGGGCTATGAGGTCTTTACCGCTAATAACGGCACGGACGGCTTGCATATCATTGAGTACAATAAGATCGACGTGCTGATCACGGATATCAATATCGGCGACATGAATGGCATCGATATCCTGCAGAGTGCCAAGAAATTCTACAAGGACATTGAAGGCATCGTGATGACCGGTCAGAAGGATGAAGCGCTGGCCATTGAATCGCTGCGCGCCGGGGCCATGGATTACCTGACCAAGCCCATCAATCTCGACGAGCTCCTGATCTCGCTGAAGAAAGCGGTGGAGAACATCAACCTTAATCGCGATCGGCTCTACCGTAACCGGGAATTGAAGATCACTTCCGAGATCATCGCTAAAATGAACGAGGACCTCGAGCGGCGCATCGATGAGCGCTCCAAGGAACTCAGCCAGACCCAGGCCCAGCTTTTTCAGACCTCCAAGCTGGCGACGCTCGGCGAAATGTCGGCGGGCCTGGCCCACGAGATCAATCAGCCGCTGGGCGGCATCGCGCTGGTCTGCGCCAGCATCAAGAAAAGCATCGAGCGCGGCAAGTCGTCCAATGAGATGGTCCTCAAGGACGTGGCCGATATCGAGAAGTCGATCCAGCGCATCACGCGCGTTATTAACCATATCCGCACCTTTGCCCGGCAGGATACCATGAAGTTCATGGACGTGGATATTGTCTCCACCATTGATTCCGCTTTGACGCTGATGGGAGAGCAGTTGCGCCTGCATTCCATTGAGATTGTACTGGAATTCCAGAATGACCTGCCCAAGATCAACGGCGAGTTTTTTCAGCTTGAGCAGGTGTGGATCAATTTCCTGTCGAACGCCCGCGACGCGATGGACGAAAAAGAGATCCGCATCAAGGACGGGCGCCTGCCGGCGGGCCCGTATCAGAAGAAACTGACGATATCGGTCGCGGTGGCGGGTGACGGCCAGGGCTTAAGGATCGCGTTTGCCGATAACGGCATCGGCGTCTCCGATGAGTTCAAGAAAAGGGTTTTTGAACCCTTCTTTACCACCAAGGAGGTTGGCAAAGGTTCTGGCCTGGGCCTTTCCATCACCTACGGGATCATTGAGAGCCATAAAGGAAAGCTCGACCTGGAAAGCGTCCAGGGCGAGGGAGCGACATTCATAGTAACACTGCCGATCGGAGGCAATAATGTCAGTGGAAAATAAAATAAAGATCCTGGTCGTTGATGACGAGGAGATCCTGCGCGAGCGCCTGAAGAAATTGCTCGAGCTTGACGATTATGAAGTGACCACCGCGGAAAGCGCCCCGAAAGCGCTGGAAGCCTACAAACTGATATCGCCGGATATCGTGCTGTCGGATGTAAAAATGCCGGGCATGGACGGGATCGAGCTTCTGGCCAAGATCAAGGAGTTGCCGCATCAGGCCGAGGTCTTCATGCTTACCGGCCACGGCGGGTTGGAAACGGCCATCGCGGCGCTGCGGCAGGGGGCGTTCGATTACATGACCAAGCCTATTGATTTCGATGAGCTCGAGATCAACCTTAAGCGCGCGTTGGAAAAAAGGACCATGCGGGCGCAGCTGGACGCTTATATTTCCGACCTGGAAGCCGCGCACCTGAAGTTCAAATCCGAAGGGGCACGCCTGGACACTGTCTTGCTGCATTCTGCTTTTAATGCCAATCCGGAACTGAAGGCGGATATCATCAAGATCAGGGACAGTTTGGTCGCTCTCGATAAAACCAGCCGCCCGGCATAGGGCCGCTATTTTTCGGGGTCTTTTATTGACCCGTGCATGTTTCCCGATATCATAGGGAACATGAGTGTTTATGCCGCCGGACAGCCGGACCTTGAGACTTTTTCTTTAGACGCGCCGGGCGCTTTTCGCGACCTGGTCGAGAGCCTGCCGGTAGCTGTTTTCGTGGCGGCCCCCTCTGGCCGCCTGACGTATGTTAATCCCGCTTTTACGGAGATCTTCGGTGACCAGAGCCTGCCGGAAAGCGCCGGTAATAGCTGGGATTACGTCCTTTTTCCTGATATCAATCCCCGGGCAGATTTTTTAAGTCGTTTCCGGTCGGCAGGTGCTGTCGTTAACTGGAGCGCGGTCTTGGTCGGCCCTGACGGCCGCAAGCAGTATCTTAGTGTTTCCGCCGCCGAGATGCGCGGCGACGGGGGCGAGGTTATCGGCGTGCGTGGGACGGTGGTGGACGTTTCCGAACGCGGCCGGCAGGAGGAGCGGCTACGGTCGGAAGACAAGGACCTGGGCGAGATCCTCGGGTTTTATAATAGCCTCAGCGATATCAGGGACCTTCCGGGTTTGCATTCCCAGATCGTTTCCCAAACGGCCGGGGTCTTTAATGCCCGCCGCTGTTCTTTGATGATGGTCCACGGGGATGGAAGCGAGCTTTTGTTGCAGGCCTCCTGCGGGATCCCGGAAGAGGCCGCGCGCGATGTCCGGGTAAAGCTGGGTGAATCCGTCTCCGGCATGGTGGCGGCCCGGGGGCAGGCGGTGCTGGTGAACGATATCGAGTCCCACGAGGTTTTCAAGCGCCAGAAGCGCAAAGGGTACCGGTCGGGGGCTTTTATGTGCGCCCCGCTTTTTTATGAGCATAAACTGCTGGGTATTATCAGCGTGGCCGATAAAGACGGCGGCTTCACGCCGACGGACCTGGGGGTGTTCGAGATCATCGCCCGGCAGTCGGCCATCAGTATTTCCAGGATCAAGCTGCTGCACTCGTTCGAGGTCCTTGCGCAGACGGACCCGATGACCGGCCTGCTTAATTACCGCAGTTTTGCCCAAAGGATGGAGGAAGAAACGGCGCGCGCCGCCCGTTACGGGCAGGTGTTCAGCGTGATGATGGCGGACATTGATCATTTCAAGCGCTATAACGATACGAATGGCCATCCCGGCGGCGATACACTGCTGAGGTCGTTGGCGGCAACGTTCAGGTCGTGTTTGCGCTCTACCGAATTTGTGTACCGTTACGCCGGCGATGAATTTGCCGTTATCCTCCCCGGTACCGAGGCCGCCCAGGCGGCGGTGGCGGGCGAGAAGGTGCGCCAGGCGGTGGAGGCGGCGTTCGGGCCCGAAGGGATCTCGTTAAGTATCGGCGTGGCGCAGTATCAGACAGGCATTGTTAAAGAGGCACTGGTGGGCCGGGCCGATCAGGCTTTGTACCAGGCTAAGGCGCGCGGCCGTAACGCGGTGGTCATGTTCTCGCCAGTCTTGTAAGCCTTCCGCTAGAGTGCTATACTGACGGCTGCTTTGAGTGATTGAAATTCATAAGAAGAAATGTTGATATTCCGTCCTGAAAGCTCCGAGCCCCTATCGGGGGCTCAGGCAGCTTTCAGGACGAAAAAAAAGAATTCTTTTTTTTCGGGATGTAGCGCAGCTGGCTAGCGCACTTGCTTTGGGAGCAAGGGGTCCCGGGTTCGAATCCCGGCGTCCCGATTTTTGAAGGATTCTTCAAAAATCGTCCCGATAGCCGCCTCATGGCCCAACAGGCCATGGGGGCTATCGGGACTATGTAATAAGATTTCTTTCGTCTGATTATCCCAGAGACCCTATCAGGCCTCGGAGCTATCAGGACGACGTTTCAACAAGGAATGTTTTACTATGCTCCGCGACCATTCCAAACTCATCTGCGATATCAGCGAGCTCACCACTCTTTTTACGGATACGTCCAACCTGGATTCTTTCCTGCAGAAGATCGTCGAGATGATCGCCTTGCATATGAATGCTGATGTGTGCTCGGTCTATCTTTATTACGATGATGTTGATGAGTTGGTGCTTAAGGCCACCCGCGGCTTGCAGTCGGATTCCATTGGCAAGGTTAAAATGAAGTTGGGCGAGGGCTTGACGGGCAAAGCGCTGCAGGAATTGCGGCCGGTGTGCGAAGGCAATGCCCGGGCGCATCCTTCATTCCGTTTGTTCTCGGGGATAGGCGAGGAGAAGTTCAGCTCTTTTCTGGCGGTGCCCATTCTACGCGGGCAGAACCGCATTGGCGCCATGACCTTGCAGAGTGAGAAGAAAGATCATTTTACGCCGGAGGATGTCAATATTTTTCGCGCGGTCACTTCCCAGCTGGCTAATACCATCGAAATGGCCAAGTTGCTGATGAGCATTGAACGCCCCGCCGTGGAACAAAAACCGGCCGCGCGCGTGTCGACCCTTAAATTCATTAAAGGCCGTTCCGGAGCGGAAGGCTTTGCGATGGGTGAGGCGGTGGTGGTAAACCTGCCGTCCCTCGATGATATGGCGCTAGTGAGTGCCGACATGCCGTTGACGCTGGAGGACCTGCGCGAAGCGGTTCTGAAAACGGAGCAACAGCTCGAAGGCCTTCAGCGCGAGATCGAGACCAAATTGTTCGACGTGGCGTCGCTTATTTTCTCCGCCCAGATCCTGATGCTCAAAGATCAGGCCATGCTGGGCGCGATGGAGGACCTGGTCGTTGGCGGCGCGCTGCCCCAGGAGGCGGTGCGCCGGGTGGTGGCCGATTACGTTTCCCGGTTCGACAAAATGGCCAACGCCTTTTTGCGCGAAAAGCGGTATGACGTTATCGACGTGGGCCGTCGTTTGTTGGAGAACCTGCTGGGAGTCTGCAGTGTGGAGCGCCAGTACGCGCGTAAAGTGGTGGTGGCGCGCGAGCTTTTGCCGTCGGATGCGCTTAAGCTTAGCACCCAGGGAGTTCTGGGGATCGTGCTTCTTAGCGGCGGGGTGACCTCCCATGTGGCGGTGCTGTCGCGGTCGCTGAATATCCCGCTGATCATTGCCGGCGAAGAAGGGCTGCTTGCCCTTCCGCAGGGTTCGATCCTTCTTCTTGACGGTGAGCAGGGAAATATTTTCGTGGATCCCGAAGCCGATGTAGTTAGGACGTTTAAGGAAAAAGAGGACCTGCGCAAGGACGCGGCCCGGGCCTGCCGTGAGGTCAAGGAACGCACCGTGACCAAAGATAGAACCGACGTCCATATTCTGGCGAATATCAATTTGCTCGGCGACCTGGCGGTGGCCAAAGATTACAAGGCCGAAGGGGTGGGCCTTTACCGGACGGAATTCCCCTTTATTGTCCGCAGTGACTTTCCGACGGAAGAAGAACAGTATGTGATCTATCGTAAACTGGTGGAGGCCATGAAGGGCTTGCCCATCACGTTCCGCACGCTGGATATTGGCGGCGACAAGGTTCTTTCTTATTATGAGTATGCCAAGGAAGCTAATCCGTTCCTGGGCTTGCGCTCCATCCGTTTCTCGCTGCGGCATCAGGATATTTTCGCCCAGCAGATCCGGGCTATTTTACGGGCGGGCGTGATCTCGCCCGTCAAGCTGATGTTCCCGATGGTCGCCTCCCTTGATGATTTTCGCGCGGCTTGCGCGGTCGTGGAGGATTGCGTTTCCCAGTTAAAAAGTGCAGGCATTCCCCATTTGGCGTCGCCTGATATCGGGGTGATGATCGAGATCCCCTCCGCCGTTGAAATGGCTGACGAGCTGGCGCGTGAGGCGGCTTTTTTCTCGGTCGGGACCAATGACCTTATTCAGTACACGCTGGCGGTCGACCGGACTAACGAGAAAGTGGCCGATCTTTACGTGCCGCACCATCCCGCGGTCTTGCGGGCGCTCAAGCGTATTGTGCAGGCGGCCCAGCGCCATGGCAAAGAGGTTTCGATCTGCGGCGATATGGCGCATCATCCCCGGTATATGCCGTTCTTGCTGGGCATTGGGGTGCGCCACCTGAGCCTCGACGCGCGCTATATCCTGAAAGTGCAGCAGCGGATCATGTCGCTTGATATCCCATCGGCCCAACACGCGGCGGCGCGCCTGCTGGAGCATTCCAGCCTGGCGGCTGTCGAGAAAGAGCTGGCGCTTGACACGTCCCTGGCTTAGAAGGCTCGGCTTTGCCGTCGGTGCGATTTTGCTGGGCGCCGTCAGCTGGCTGCATTGCGCGGGGCGCATCAATCTGGTTACCGCTGATCTGGGCCGGCATTTAAGCAATGGCCGCCTTTTTCTCTCCGACGGTCGTATTCTTTCCACCAATTATTATTCGTTCACCTGGTCCGATTTTCCGGCCGTCTGCCATCATTGGGGTTTTGGCGTCCTAGCGGCAGCGGTGTGGAAGGCCGGCGGTTTTTCGGGCCTGTCCCTGGCGTATACTTCCTTGTTACTGGCGACTTTTCTTCTGGCGTTGTGGACAGCGCGGCGGGTGGCGTCAACGGGCGCTGTTGTCCTGGCGGGGCTGCTCGCGCTCCCGCTGATCGGTTCGCGTATCGAGATCCGTCCGGAAGGCATTAGCACGCTCTTTCTGATGCTGGAGTATTTTCTTTTTCAGGAATGGCGGGCGGGCCGCCTGGATCGCCGTTGGCTCTGGTCGATCGTGGTTATTCAACTGGCCTGGGTTAATCTTCATATACTGTTCTTTACGGGTTTGTTGCTGGGCGTTATTTATTTGATCGCGGCAACAGCTGCCGAACGAAAGAGACTTCTTCCGGTGATGGCTGGGGCCTTGCTGGTGTCTCTGCTCAATCCATTTACGCTGAAGGGCCTGACAGAGCCGCTGACGATCTTCCAGGGGTATGGGTACGACCTCGCTGAGAACCAGTCGGTGTTCTTCATGATGAAGCGGTTCCCCGGCACGCCGCTTTATGGGTATTTTCTGTTTATTTTTTTAACAGGATGCTTGCTTCTTGTGGGCTGGATGGTCAGAGAGCGTAGCTGGCGCAAGGCGTTGCCTCAGGTTTTGGCGTGGGCGCTGTTCGGGTTAATGGCCCTTAAGGCAGTGCGGGCGGCGGCTATGGCGGGCTTTGTGTTTATTCCCGTCGCTGCGGAAAGCCTGGCGGTCTTGGCCGCTGGAGCGTGGCTTTTTCGCCGCGTGGTAACAGCCGGGGCGCTGGTATTGCTGGTGTTGGCCGCGCTGGTACCGGCCGTGATCTGGTCGCCGATGAAGAAATTCGCGCCGCTTATTGCCGAGGAGCGGAATCGGCAGTCGTTGTTTTATGTGCTGGCGCGGCCGGCTCTTTGGAGCGGGTTGATGCCGGGCGTCGAGCGCTCAGCGGCATTCTTTCATTCTTCCGGGCTTAAGGGCCCGGTCTTTAATAATTATGATATGGGCGGGTATTTTATTTATTACTTGTTCCCGCGGGAGCGCCCTTTCGTGGATAATAGGCCTGAGGGCTATCCGGTCGATTTTTTGAGGAATACCTATATTACCATGCAGTCAGAAGAGCCTGCCTGGCAGGCGGCGCAGAAGAAATACGCGTTCGAGGTTATTTATTTCTATCGGCAGGACATAACGCCCTGGGCTCAGCCGTTCCTGTTGCGCCGGCTGGACGACCAAGCGTGGGCGCCGGTGTTCGTTGATGATTATATGATCATCATGGCCCGCCGCGGCGGGGTGAATGCCGGCGTGATCGGCCGTTATGAATTGCCGCGAGCCATGTTCCGGAGCGTGACCCATTAACCTATGATCAAAGCCGACCTTCACGTCCATTCCAAATATTCCGCGACGCCTTCGGACGCCCTGCTCAAGAAGTTCGGCACGCAGGAGTCTTACACCGAGATCGAGGAAGTGTACCGTTCAGCCAAAGAGCGCGGGATGGGCCTGGTGACCATTACCGATCATAATGCCATTGGCGGGGTGCTTAAGCTGGTCGAGAAGTATCCCGACGAGGCTTTTACCGGCGTTGAGCTCACCACGGTGTTCCCCGAGGACGGCTGTGCCATCCATTTGCTGGTTTATGATTTTACGCCCGAGCAGTTCCGGGAAATGCACGCGCTGCGGCCGGATATTTACCGCTTGCGCGACTATGTTAAAGCCGCCGGGCTGCCGTATTCGGTAGCTCATCCGGCTTACAGCGTTAACGGCAAGCTGACGGTGGCTTCTATCGAGAAGCTTATCCTGCTCTTTGATGTGTTTGAAGCCATCAACGGCGCGCGTGTGGCGTCGTATAACGACCTTTTCAAGAAGATCCTCCAGGGCCTGACGCCCGAAAGGGTTGAGGGGCTTAGGAAAAAACATTTGATCGAGCCGTTCAGCGCCGAGCCATGGAAAAAAAGTTTTACGGGCGGGTCGGATGAGCATGCCGGCCTTTTTATCGGTGAAACGTTCACGACGGCTGAAGGCGTCGGTAAAACGGCGTTTCTCACCGCCCTGCGCGGCAAGGCCACCGATAGCGGCGGCCGCAGTAATCATTACAAGACCCAGGTTTATACTTTTCTCAAGGTGATCTATCAGTATTCGCGGACGCGCCGCGGTTCAGCCGTCAAACGCGCCTGGGATGAATTGTGCGGCGCTATTTTCGACGGCAAAAGCCTGGGCTGGAAAACGCAGCTGAAGATCGAGCAGCTCAAGCGCAGCCGCAAGGGCAATGCGCGGTTGATCGCGTCCCAGGTGGGCGCGCTGGTGCGCAAGCTGGTGCATGATCCGCATATGCCGCACCAGGCGCGCATCGACCTTATTTATGAGACGGTCGCCGGCATTGAGGATGAATTTTTTGTTTCGAACTTCGAGGCCTTCCGCGAAGGCTTTGCCAAGGGCGATATTTTAAAGCTCATGAGCAGCATCACCGCGATGTTCCGGTCATTTTTTATTTCCCTGCCTTTTCTCGGGACGTTCCGGCATCTCCATCAGTCGAGCGTCATTATGGAGGCGTTGCGCGCGCAGTTCCTGGGCCCCTTGCCCCCGAAGGAGAAAAAGATCCTGTGGTTCACCGATACCCTCGATGACCTTAACGGCGTATCGGTGACGCTTCAGGGGTTTTCAGATGAGGCGGCCACCCGCGGCTTGCAGTTAAAGCTGGTGACGGTGCAGGCGCCAGGAGCCGGCCCGAAGAAGGGCCGGTTGGACCTGCCACTGGTTTATGAATATACGCCTGACTTTTATTCAAGTTATACGCTGCGCTTCCCGTCGCTCCTTAAGTCCTTGGAAAAGATCTATGATGAAGCACCCAGCGAGATCATCATTTCCACGCCTGGTCCGGTGGGGGTGGTGGGCTTCCTGGCGGCCCGGCTTTTCGGCATTCCCTGCCGGGGGATCTTTCATTCGGATTTCACGCGCATGACCGAGCTTGGCCTTAGCGGCGGGGCGGTGGCCAGTTGTGTTCAGGGCTATGTGCGCTGGTTCTATTCCCGGATGGACGAGATCCTGGTCCCCACGCGCGAGGCGATCAAGCTCTTGTCTTCCCGGGGTTATGAAGGTTCCCGGCTTAAGCTTTTTTTACGTGGGCTCGACCATGAGCATTACGCGCCGGTCGCCGGTGACCTTAAGGCGCTGCGCGACTGTTACCGGCTTGATGGTTCGTTCACGCTGCTGTATGCCGGACGGATCAGCCGCGACAAGAGCCTGGGCCTTCTGTCTCGCGTTTATCAGGAATTGATGGCGCGCGGTGAGAAGGTCAATCTGATCATCGCCGGTGACGGGCCGATATTTGAGGAGCTAAAAGGCCAGTTGACGAAATATCCGGGGGTGCGTTTTACCGGGCGGGTGGAACCTAAAGACATGCCCTTGGTTTATGCTGTTGCCGACCTGCTGGTCTTTCCCAGCACGATGGATACGTTCGGCATGTCGGTGCTGGAAGCTCAGTCCTGCGGGTTGCCGGCATTGGTCACTGATTTCGGCGGGCCGCAGGAGGTTATTGAGCCCGGGGTGACAGGCTGGGTTGAGCCGGCGGAGAACGCGGGGGCATGGCTGGATGCTGTGCTCAGGGTGAAAGACATGAAGGAGAAGGACCCCGACAAATTCAAGGCGGTCAGGCGCGCGGCGCGCCGGCGGGTGCAAGAAATATATTCCTGGGAGGCGGCGTTGCGCGAGCTGTACCGAAATGAGTGACAACCATGAGATCGACCTTAGTTTGATCGCCCGTAATACCATGCGCCGTTACGGTTTCGAGCCGGATTTTTCCGGCGAGGCAATGCAGGAATTGCACGGGATCTCCGAGGAGCGGATCAACAGCGGGCAGGCCGGAACGCGTGACCTGACGGGTTTGTTGTGGTCGTCGATCGACAATGTGGATTCGCTGGACCTCGACCAGCTGGAGTACGCCGAGCGTGGCGCTAACGATGAGATCCTGGTCCGGGTCGCTATCGCGGATGTCGACCTGTTCGTGCCCAAAGGCTCAAGGATCGATAAGCGCGCTCTTAATAACGGCAGTTCCGTTTATACCGGGATCGAAACGTTCCCGATGCTCCCGGACAGGCTTTCGGCGGATATCTCGTCGCTGCGGGCCGGTGAGCTGCGCGCGGCGATCGTCGTTGAATTCGCGGTGCTTAAGGACGGGCTTCTGCGTCAGGGTGACATTTATCCGGCCAGGGTCATTAATAAGGCCAAGCTGGTCTATGAACGCGTGGGGGCGTGGCTCGAGGGGAAAGGGCCGGCACCGGACGAATTCGGCACTATTCCGGGGCTGGAAGAACAGGTGCGCCTTCAGGATGAGGCCGCCGAGCGGCTTAAGGTTTTCCGGATGGAGCAGGGCGCGCTTGAGCTTGAGAGCCTTGAAGCGCGGGCGGTCAAGGAGAACGGGATGGTGGTCGCGCTTGTTCTGCCCCAGGAGAATAAAGCGCAGCATCTCATTGAGAATTTTATGATCGCGGCCAATCGCACGGTCATGGACCGTTTGGGGAAGGCCGGGATGATGGCGATCCAGCGTATTGTGCGCACGCCGAAAGACTGGCAGGGCATTCGGGAACTGGCGGCGACCTTTCATACGAACCTGCCTTTCGAGGCGAATTCGCTTGAGCTGTCCAAGTTCCTGATCAAGCGCAAGATCGCTGACCGGTTGCGGTTCCCGGACTTATCGCTGGCGGTGGTGAAGATGCTGGGGCCGGGCGAATATGAAGTGCTGGAAGCCGGCAAGACGCCCATTGGGCATTTTGGCCTGGCTGTATCGGATTATACGCACGCGACCGCGCCGAACAGGCGGTATGTGGATGTGATCACCCAGCGGCTGTTGAAGGCGGTTCTGGCTAAAAAGAAAAGTCCTTACACTCTCGACGAATTACATAAGTGCGCGTTGTGGTGTACCGAGCGTGACAAGGCGTCAAAGAAGGTTGAGCGCTTTATGCGCAAGGTCGAGGCGGCGGTGCTTTTGACCGGACGGATCGGCGATGAATTTGACGGCATCGTTACCGGCGCGTCCGATAAAGGCACCTATGTCCGTTTAATGGATCCGCCGGTGGAGGGCAAGGTGGTACGGGGCTCGGAGCGCATGCGCGTGGGTGAAAAGGTGCGGGTGCGCCTGACAGGACTGGATCCTTACGAGGGGCATATCGACCTGGCGAGAGTCAGGAATTGACCTTCGGCTGAAGGAAATGTGGCGCCTTGCGTCGCCTTTTGTGTTATATTTAACCGATTTTATGTCCCTGTAGCTCAGTTGGATAGAGCAACAGCCTTCTAAGCTGTGGGTCGTGCGTTCGATTCGCGCCAGGGACGTGATTTGAAAAGCCGCTGGCTTTTCAAATCATACCGATAGCACCCCTGGCCCTATTAGGGCCAGGGGCTGTCGGTACTGATGAAATAGAAAGATCCCATGAAGAAATTCCTTATCATCATTTTCATCCTGCTCCTGCTTTTTGCCGCCGGCTCATTCTGTTTTGTGTCGTACAAGGGGCGAGCGCTGGTCGCGGCCGAGCTTGGGCGTGCGACGGGAAGGCATGTTACGTTAGGCGCGGCCCGCCCGTCGTTCCCCCCTGGTATGGTGATCAAAGATCTTAAGATCGAAGGCCTGGCCCGGGTGCCTAAGGCGCAGGTATTTGTTGATCTTCGTGCCTTGCTTGGCGGCAGTTTCAGGATCGCTTCTCTTGAATTTTATTCACCGGAAGTGACCGTCAGTTTACCCGCGCCGGTCGTGGCGCCGACGGCGGGTGCCACTGGTCCTGCGCCGGTTGTTCCATCGGCCGTCGCGCCTGCTTCAGCGCCGTCCATAAATCTTGGGAATGCGCCGCTGATTGAACGACTTGATATTTACGGCGGTTCTTTGTTCGTTCAGGCGCCTTCGACGGGAAAGACCTGGATCCTTGATCAGGTCCGGATATCGGTGAAGGATTTTTCATTATCACATAGGGCTGATTTTACTTTGGAGGCGTCATTAGCAAAGTTAAATATGCCTTTTGTGGGCCATTTGGCTAAGGCTGCCGGGTGGATCAACTGGGCGGCACGTGATATGGAGGCGACTGTCGAGGCGCACGATGAAGACGGGCGGGTGGGGCTTTCGGTGGTATTGGCATCGCGCGCGAATGTGTGCGAGGTCAAGGGCCGGGCGTTGTTGTCTTCCCGCCAGGCGGCGCAGGCAACAGGGAAGCGGCCGAAAATGATCGAGGCCGCCGTGCTGGACCTGCTGGATTCATCCAAGTCGGAGATCGCGGCCGACTTTTCATTTCAAACGGCGCTGGATCATTTCTCGATCGGCCGGGTGAATATTGCCGGCAACATCACAACAGGGTTGCAAACGCAGGAAATATCAGGTAATATTGTCGGCAGTCTTAAGGCGGCTGGCGCGAAGTTGCTGGAGAAAGATAAAGCCGGGATGGTCAAGCCGTATAAGTTTTAGGGATCGCGGGGTGGAATATGATGGATAAGCCTGTCAGGGCGGCCGACAAGCCGTTCCCGGTCGTCGTTGAGGCCGGTAAAAGATATTCCTGGTGTTCTTGCGGTCTCAGTAAGACGCAGCCGATCTGCGACCATGCGCACCGTAACGATACGGCTTTCAAGTCGGTCAAATACGATGCGACGGAGAACAAGACGGTTTATTTTTGCGGTTGCAAGCAGACGAAGACCCCGCCGATGTGTGACGGGAGCCATAACGATTAAGTTCCATGTTTCATGCTTCATGGTGGCTGTAGATCAGTGGTAGATCCCTTGATTGTGGTTCAAGTTGTCGCGGGTTCAAATCCCGTCAGCCACCCCATTGTTGAAAAGGAGCCTCTTTGACCATTAGGTTGAAGGGGCTTCTGTATGTAGGGCAAAGACTTCTATCATTTAGAGTGCAGTTCAGAAGTATGTATCTGAGCAGTTTAGCCCGTTCCATAGGCTTTTGACGTAAGTATAGGGCAGATGCTTTGTTACAAAGTTCGAGAATGTGGATGCCCTGAGCAAGGTAGTTGCTGTCGGCGTTCTCATGTTTGGCAATGGCACGCTTTAGCTCAGTCATTTCTTCTTGCCATTTTTCCATCATGTTGGTGTAGAAGTCTTCTGTTACTTTCTTTTCAAGCCTATCGTCATAGAGTTGGTGCATTTTGCTTTCAAGCTTTGACTTTTGTGTGGTCATGGCTTGAATACGCTCTTGATGAAAAGCAAGTTCGTCCTTATGGCTATCCAGTAGGGCTTGTTTGATGGCAGTGACTTTTTCATCATCAATGTGAATGTTTTTTACAATGTCAGTAAATTGCCCTGCCAGTTCTTCTTCACGGATGAAGTGGTCTTGGCATTTGCCCTTATAACCAGTGCAGTGATAGTAAACGTATTTGCCTTTTTGAATTTCTGCCGTGATAGCACAGCCACACTGACCACACACCATTAGTCCAGAGTAAGCAAATTGTTTCTTGGTCATCCTTGGCTTGTTGGTACTGCCGAAAGCCTCCTGTACTATGTCGAAGAGTTCTTTGGAGACAATGGCTTTATGAGTTCCTTCGTATAATTTGCCCGCCCAAGTGAAAGCACCGTAATAAAAAGGGCTGTGCAATGTTTTGTGGAGGGTAGCCAGCCCGACCCTGCTACCGTTAATAGTACGCAATCCCTCGTCGTAGGCGGTCTTGGTAATCATTTTAAGGGAATAATTGCCAGTAGCGTATAAGCTAAAGAGCTTTTGAATAACGGCAGCCCTTGGAGTATCTACCTCAATGTATTTGATTTCTCTACCGTCCCGTTTCTCTGAGCAGTTCTTATAACCTAAAGGGGCGTGGGAAGGGTAGATACCTTGCTCTGCTTTTTCGGTCAGCCCCTTCTTTGTTTCTTCAGATAGGTTGTCGACGTAGTTCTTTGCCATTAGAACTTTAATGCCATGAATAAATTTCTGGTGGGAGCGGGAATCTTTGCTCAGGATTTCATTTTCTTTAACAAGGTGTATCTCAAGGTCAAGTTCATCGACAATAACGTAATCCTTGAAGTTGCGGTAGAGGCGGTCGGTCTTTTCGCACAGGATGGTTTTAGTGTCGGCATTCTTCTGTAGGTACTGAAGCATCAAGCCAAAGCTTTCTCGACCTGCTTTCTTGGCAGTTTCTACATCAATAAATTCTTTTACAACCTTTATGTTCTTACTAATGGCGTACTGGTGCAGTAATTTCTTTTGGGCATCTATTGAATAACCTTCCTCTTCTTGTTCTTTACTTGAAACTCTGGCGTATAAAATGGCTTTCATGATTGCTCCTTGTTTTGGATGGAGCTTAGCACTCTTCCGACGGAAAGCAATGGATTATCCTTCCACGGTTGGTATTGATTTTTTGTTCTACTTACGTCAAAAGCCTATGGAACGGGCTAAACTGCTCAGATACATACTTCTGAACTGCACTCTAAATGATAGAAGTCTTTGCCCTACATACAGAAGCCCCTTCAACCTAATGGTCAAAGAGGCTCCTTTTCAACAATGGGGTCAGATGATTGAATCGTTCAGAACTGCTTTGTACTCTTTCGACCTGCCAAGATTTGAATACTCATTGAACTAGTGGCAGTACCTCTCCGACGGATAGCAGGGTCTTATGCCAGTAATGCCTACCGAATAGGCATTCATTGCGTTTGGATGGGCATTAAAGACACTATTGTGGCGACGGTGGGCATTGCCTAATCCGACGACACATGCAGTGGTTTAAACCAGTTCTATGGCAGTCCAGTAAGATGGTAGTGGATACTGCTATGCTTTGGCACATCTTCTGCTCAAGTACCTAGAGGGAGGGAGGA
>JBAXRK010000010.1:0-91161 GCA_037131245.1 Candidatus Omnitrophota bacterium | reverse complement strand
ACCCCTGCCTGGCTTAAGGAGCTAAAATCCGTCCAATTGATGCCTGTTTCCGTCAAACGCCCGATATCTGTCCAATTGATCCCATTTGTAGACCAGGATGCCATATCTTCCCAGTTGACACCTGTTAAGGAAAGGCGTGAAAGATCATCCCAATTAATTGAGGAAGCTGCTAGCGTTTGTACGTCTACCCAATTGATCCCGGCATCGGTTAACGTTGAAATATCCGTCCAGTTAACACCAGCAGATGCCAGCGATTGAATATCGATCCAGTTAATCCCGGCAGCACTTATGGCACCGATATCCGTCCAGTTAAGGCCGCTTAATGACAAACCTTCAATATCTGTCCAATTTACTCCAGTCTTTGAAAGGGTCTCTACATCGTTCCAATTAATACCCGCTGAGGTTAATGCTGTGATATCGGCCCAATTAATACCCTGTGAGCTGATCGCGACAATATCCTGCCAGTTTATTGAGGCGGTGGTTAATCCCGCCAGATCGCTCCAGTTGACAGCACTTCCCGACATGGTTTCAATATCATTCCAGTTTACACCGGTAATGCTTAACGTTTCAATGTCCGTCCAATTAACTCCCGAATCGCTTAATCTTCCGATATCGTCCCAGTTGATCCCCGAAAGTGAAACACGGCCGATATCATCCCAATTGATCCCGGTGCTTGACAAAGCGCCTATACTATCCCAATTGATCCCGCCAGTTGAAAGACGATTAATGTCTGTCCAGTTAACGCCCGTCAAAGATAATGAGGCGACATCATTCCAGTTAATGCCAACATCGGACATTTCGCCAATATTCGTCCAGTTGACTCCCGCCACCGTTAAAGAAACAACATCCGTCCAGTTGATCCCTTCCGCTGATAACACAGAGACATCATGCCAATTGATCGCAGACAAGGTCAGAATGTTAAGATCTGTCCAATTGATCCCAGACTCGGACAACGTGTTAACATCCGTCCAATTAATATTAGAGGAAGCAAGGGCGCTGATATCGATCCAGTTTATACCGGATAAAGCGACCGTTTCAATATCTGTCCAATTAATACCCGTATCCGAAAGCGTTTGAATATCGAGCCAGTTGATCCCTTGAAGGGAAAGAGATCCGACATCAAGCCAATTAATACCGGTTTGCGTCATCGCATCGAGATCAGTCCAATTGACCCCCGCTGCTGTTAACGAAGCAATATCGGCCCAATTCACTCCGGTTGTTGTCACTGCCGTCATATCGGACCAGTTAACACTGGAACGGGTAAGAGAAGCAAGGTCATCCCAATTGATCCCTTCAATGGCCAATACAGCAAGATCCGTCCAATTAACGCCTGCCGCACTCAGGGAGCCAACATCATTCCAATTAACCCCAGCCGCTGTCAGATCGCCAAGATTGATCCAGTTAACGCCTCCGGTGCTCATTGACTGCATGTCCTGCCAATTCACACCTGACGACGTCAGCGTGGACAGATCAGCCCAGTTAACAGCGATCGAGGTCATCACCTCAAGATCCGACCAATTCACGCCTGAAGCAGACAATGCCGCAAGATCCTGCCAATTAACGCCTGTCGATGACAACTGGCCCAGGTCGCTCCAGTTAACACCTGAGGCCGTCAATTCCACCACGTCTGTCCAGTTGATCCCACTAGCCCCTAGCGTTTCAATGTCGGTCCAGTTAATCCCAGACAAAGACAACCGCTCAACATCCGTCCAATTCAAACCTGAAGACGTCAATGTTTGAAGATCGGTCCAATTGATCCCAGAAGAAGCCATGGCGCCAACATCGGTCCAATTCACGCCGGAGGCTGTCAGGGAAACAACATCATCCCAGTTGATCCCGTTAATTGTTAATGATCCAATATCAACCCAGTTGACCCCAGCATGGGACAAGGTATTTATATCGGTCCAGTTAATGCCTGTTTGCGAAATAGCCCCCACGTCGACCCAGTTAATGCCCGTTGACGACAAGGCCCCAATATCCGTCCAATTAACACCACTACCCGTCAAGGATGAAAGTTCCGTCCAATTGATGCCCGAAAGCGTGAGTGTCCCGACATCAGACCAATTGATCCCACTGGCAGATAATTCAACAATGTCCGTCCAGTTAACATTGCTCTTTGTCAATGTATCAAGATCGACCCAGTTGATGCCCTGCCCTGTCAACGTTTGCAGATCTGTCCAATTCACGCCAGTGCCACTTAAAGAACCGATATCAAGCCAGTTGATCCCGTTGGATGAAAGAGACCCGATATCACTCCAATTTACGCCTGAGATGGACAATGATTCAATATCAATCCAATTAATGCCATTTAAAGAAAGAGCTCCAACGTCTTCCCAATTAACACCATTGGTCGTCATTGAGTGGATATCAACCCAATTCACGCCTTCTGACGATAGCCGCCCGATATCCGTCCAATTGATCCCGGCAGCACTTAAGGCCCCAACATCTGACCAGTTAACGCCGGTCTCTGAAATCGTGAGGATATCACTCCAGTTTATTCCAGCAACGGAGAGCGCATTAAGATCGGCCCAGTTCACGTTGGCAGAAGTCAAACTGTTAAGGTCTGTCCAATTAACGCTACTTAAAGAGAGGGCAGACATATCGGACCAATTAACCCCGGCATCCGATAAAGCACCAATATCAAGCCAATTAATGCCAGATGACGTCAACGTACCGATATCGTCCCAGTTAAGACCACTCGAAGAAAGAGACTGAAGGTCGGTCCAGTTGATCCCTTCATTTGAAAGGCGGCCAACATCGATCCAGTTAACACCTGAGGCGGAAAGAACTCCAATATTTTCCCAATTAATACCCTGCACGCTTAAGGCACCAATATCAGACCAGTTAATGCCTGTCGCGGAAACAGTCTGAACATCCTGCCAATTGATCCCAGTAGCCGCCAGCAGGCCTAAATCATCCCAGTTGATGCCTTGCGAAGACAAGCGCCCTATGTCTGTCCAATTAATGCCCGCCTCAGATATCTGTCCAATATCCTGCCAATTAACGCCGGTATCACTGATCACCGCCATGGTGGTCCAGTTGATCCCTGATCCGCTTAAGGCTCCGACATCAACCCAATTGATCCCGTTCCCGGTCATCGCTGCCACGTCAGACCAATTAACACCTGCCTGCGCCAGGGCACCGATATCCGTCCAGTTTATTCCTGTCTCGGTCAAAGCACCGATATCTGACCAGTTAATGCCGCTGGCACTCAAATGAGCGATATCTGTCCAGTTAACCTGAACCTCAGTCAATGATGTGATGTCGTCCCAATTCACGCCTGAAGAACTTAACAACCCGATGTCCTGCCAATTAACGCCGGCCAAAGTCAGTGACTGGATATTCTCCCAATTCACACCGGACGTTGAAAGAGCCGTCACATCCGACCAGTTAACGGCACTGGCCGAAAGCTGAGAAATATCCTGCCAATTAACACCACTGAGTGAAACGGCTTGAAGATCGGTCCAGTTCACCCCGGCAGCACTTAATGTCCCGATATCCCACCAGTTCACTCCGGCCGCAGATAAAGAACCGACATCCAACCAATTGATCCCGGCCCCGCTCAAAGCGCCGACATCTGTCCAATTTATTCCCGTTACGGAAAGTTCCTGGATATCCTGCCAATTAATGGACCCTAATGACATTGAGGCAAGATCCATCCAGTTAACGCCGGATTCCGTGACAGCCTGAATGTCTGCCCAGTTAAGCCCGGCATCGCTGACAGCCTGCAGATCCAGCCAGTTAACACCGGCATTGCTTAAAACATTCACATCGGTCCAATTGATCCCCGTCAATGACATGCTCGAAATATCTGTCCAATTGATACCGGCGTCGCTCAAGGCCCCCACGCTGTCCCAGTTGATCCCTGAAACGGTTAAAGCATCAACATCAGACCAGTTCACACCAGCAGACGTCAGCGCCCCAATGTCTATCCAGTTCACGCCAGCAACCGAGAAAGATTGTACGTCCGACCAGTTGACCCCGGAAGCGCTTAATGAACTGATATCAATCCAGTTGATCCCGGCGAAGGTCATCGTCTCGACATCGACCCAATTAAGACCCTGAACCGACATGGCCGTCAGGTCCATCCAATTGACATTCGACGTGGTCAGCACCGCCAGGTTATCCCAGTTGACCCGGTCGGGCCAGTTAACACCAGCGCCGGTCATGATCGCGAGATCAACCCAGTTGACACTGCTGGTAGTCAGCAGATCAAGCTCTGTCCAGTTAACACCACTATCACTCAGTGATGCGATATCCGCCCAGTTGATCCCCAAGTCCGTGAGATTGCCGATATCCTGCCAGTTGATCGAGGCATCACTCATGACCCCCATATCAGACCAATTAATGCCTGAGTCGCTCAAAGCACCGATATCATCCCAATTGACGCCGGCGATCGTCATCGAGTAGAGGTCGTCCCAATTAATGCCGGCATCAACGACCTGATCAAAAACATTTGATCGTGAAATAGTCCCAAAATTTCCCCAGTTAATATTCCCCGCCGCGATCTTGTCCGTCACATCCCTTATCGCGCCAACGCCGCTCACCAGAACCTCGATGTCTGACCAGTTAACGCCCGACGTGCCATTGAGAATATCTTTAGCATCATCCCAGTTAATGTGGGTTTGCGACATTACCCCAAGGTCGTCCCAGTTAAGGTCGGAAGCGTTGGCAACATTGGGCTTGATGAGATCCAACGGGGCGTACGTAGAATATGTACCGAGATAAAGATCCCCATCCGCCAGCGTGCCGTTGTAGATCGACGCGTCGATCTGGATCCTCAGGTAGATGAAATAAGAATCCCTAAAGTTTGCCGGCTTCCACATGCCCTTGCTGTCCGTGGCGTACGCATTCGCATCCGCCTCAACACCCGACGGAGCAAACCACATCTTAACCAGATCCTTGGTAGGCAGAACAAACTGAGCCTCAACATTCCCGGCGGCATTGTAGATCTTCGCATCGCACGCATCATTATTCTTGATCGTTTTGCGCTGACCGTCACTTTCCAGCCAGGCATAGAACAAATAGGTTTTAATGCTATCATCCCAGACTGCGGCGAATTTCGGGCCGGTGCCCTGAAAAACATCGAAGGATTGCGACGTCGCCGTGCCAAGCCCCTGGGCCGTCGCGCTCAACGTATACATGTTGCCACCGGCCGTGATCTGCAGGTCGGTAAATTGAACGAGCCCGTTGACCGCCGCCACTTTAACCGTTCCACGAAGACCAGCATTGCCGGGATTATTTGCGATCGTGGCCGTGACGACCGTCATATTATCACTGGTGACAACATTGTTGGACGCATCGAGGATAGCCACGACGGGTTGACGGGAGAAAGGGATCAGGGTTTTGGAACTGGAGGGAGAAGTAATAAACGACAGGTGCGTTGCCGCGCCGTGCGAAAGACTACCCGAAGAACCCGACGTAGCGCTGGGAACACCGGCCTGCGCACCACCGGTGTAAATATCGCCACCGATCGTTGCCTCGGCCGCGCCCCCGTTATTGCCGCCAGAGAACTGTGCAAAAGCAGTGGCCGCGACAACTACATTTATTATTATATAAATAATAAAGGAGAGCGCGTAGCCGCAAAATAAATTGATGGGTTTTTTAGGTTTAGCTATTTTCATCCCAGGGATCAACTGGTGTAATCACGATAGTTACATTATCAATTTAACTAACGTATATTTCAATAAAAATTTAAAAATTTTGTGGATGATTTTAACATCATCAGAGAAAAAGTAAAAGGAAATCTTGTCGACGGGAAATCATTAACGGGCAGTCCTCGCGAAACGAGCGCCATACACAATGCCAGCCGCTGGGTCGCTGCGGCCGCTCAAACCCTCGCTATCAGGGTCCTTGGCCGCATAACTGCGTGAAGAAACCTGAAAGTGATTGATGCTGGAAGACTGATAATCTCCCCCCCTGTAACCGATCCCACGTGTTCCTGTAATACCCCGACGAGCGTCCTGCGCGTCAATGCCGGGCCAATCAACGTTGGTCGCATTGCCCTCGTACCCGACCATAACATCAAGCTCGCCATCACCGTTAGAACCGAGGAACTGACGGCCCTGGACCCGGCCAATGGTTACCGCCGGCTCTGCCACATTGCCCGACAATTCCATATTTCCAAAATATCCCGCGCCGCTCATTACCCGGCTAGTCGCATTCTCCGAGAATATCCCGGCGCGTAACGGCCCCCGCTGCCCCGTCGCAGGCCCGCCGATACGACCGTCACCGGTGGTCCACCCAAGAGCATTGCGATTAAGGTTAACCGCTCCGTCAAGGATCGCCTCGGCGCCGTTCTCGTCCTGATTAGGTGGGTAAATCTGATCCGCGGCCGCCGCTCGATAGGTCGACGTGCCCCACGCCAATCCATCAGGAACAGGAGAAATATCCGTCCCGCGCGCGACTTTTTCATATTCAAGCTCGGTCATCGGACGTAATCCCGCCCAGTCGGCATACGCCGCCGCATCTCGCCATGAAACATAAGTCATTGCCCGCGCAGGACGTTTCGTCTCTGCTGGAAGATAAGGATTCGTGGAATCCCAGGCAACCGTGTTACGATTCACGACATCATCTGAGCCTTTTCCACCGTCAACAGAAGACGTGATGTCCCGATTGATCTTGGCCGCTGGCGAAAGTGTGTTAAAGAAAGATACCCATTCACCTTCTGTCAGTTCATATTTCATCAAATAAAAATCCTGAAACCCCTTGGGAAATGAATTGGGAACGAGAAAAACATCTCCTGTAGCATTCTCTCCTGAAGAACCCGACCCCTGGTAATACAATCCACCCGTTGCCACATTGGTCGTGGTCAGCGCGTTCTCAGAACTGACATACCAGGGCTGATCATCAGCAGAGCCCTGCTTGAACCGAAACTCCGACGAGCTGGCACCATCGCCAGCAAAAAAAGCCCCCTGAGGAATATAAACCATCTCAAGGCCATAAAGCCTGGTCAGTGTGTTCGAGGCCTTGGCTACCACGTCGGAAAGACCATCCTGACCATAATTCCAAACGAAGGTAACACCCTTCTGATCGATATTCCCGGATGTGGTCTCGTTGCGCCGGAAAAAGAATCCTTTATTATCCTGCGCGACCAGCGCTTCAAACCCCTGAGGGATCACGAAGCCAGACGGGTTAAGGCCGGCGCCCGCCATGCTGGCGTGATGCCAGGTCTTGCCGGCATCCGTCGAGTACTTCATAAAAACCCAGACCGCGTCATGTGAAAGGCTGTTGCGCCAACTATTGTCCTGTTTCACATTGAACATGAACGACATCGTATGCGCTGAAGGATTAGCCAAAACCTCATCAAACCCGGAAAAGGAAAGATTGTTGGCCCAGGCCGCGCAGGCCGATCCGAGTAAAACAGTGAACGTGCAAAGGATTTTTTTTAACATAGGATTTTCAGGAAAGTTGAATGTTGGTCTACTGTGTATCAACAGTTCTTGCGCCGCGCCCGCCATAGGACGGCCCGGCACTTTCATCAGACAAAGCGGCCTCGGCGCGATCGGAAATACGAAGTCGGTCAATACTATCCTGCCATGAGCCGCCGCGAAAACCAGTTCCAGCGGCGGAAGTAACACCGCGGGCCGCATTTACGTCCAGACCCGGCCAGGATTCAACATCGGCGTTGCCTTCAAAGCCCGACAAGGTCGTCAAATAACCATCACCGTTCTTTCCGGTAAAGCCTAAACCACTGGCGCTCCCTACAGTTACAACCCACTCTTTAAGATTACCGGAAAGCTCCATCATGCCGTAATACCCGGCCCCGGACATGGTCCTGGTGGAAGTTGACGTTGAAAAAATTCCAGAACGTAGAGGCCCTTTCTGATAACCGGCACCGTTAGCCGCATCCCCACCAGACAATACCTGATCGCCGAAAGAGGCATTGGCATCCTGAGTACTAACCGTTTCTTTCCCGTCTTCGCTGTTCCCGCTAAGCCCCGTCACGGCTACGGGGGTTACACCACCAAAGGCTAAACTTCCCGGCAGCGGAACAGAAGGCCCGCGGGCCGCCTTCTCAAACTCAAGCTCCGTCATCGGCCTCAGCCCCGCCCAATCCAGAAAAGCAGAAAGATCTTTCCATGAAACATAATTCAGCGCTCGAAAAGGCCTCTGCGAAGAGCAAACAAGAGGTGAGCCAGAGCAGGCAATGGAATTACGGTAAAGAACGCTATCTGAATTCTTATGTGCCGCATTCGTCAGATCGCGAGCTGTGCGCGCGGCAGCAGGCAAAGAATTAACAAAATCAACCCACAAGCCTTCCGTCACCTCATACTTCATCGCGTAAAAAGCGCTAAACCCTTTCGGAAAATCCTGCGGGATGGTGAACGAAGATCCTGTCGGAAATTCACCGGCATTACCCGCCGAAACGTAATAGTAGCCGTTACTGTCCGCTGCCGTCACAGAAAGCGGCGCCGCGCTCGAGACCTCCCAGGGATCATTATCGGCAGCCCCTTGACGAAAAGAAGCCGTGGACGCCGCAAAATCACCAGCATAAAAAGACCCTTCCGGTACCAGAACCATCTCCATCCCGACAACACTTGCCGCGATGGTCGCGTTTTCTGAAAATCCGGCAGTGCTGTAATCAACCGTCACCGTCACATCTGTTGAAACAAACGTGGACACTTCCTGATGCCCGGCAGGACGAATGAAAGCCCCGGTTCTCTCTAATGGAACAAGCAGCTCGGCGTTAGAAGACGAGCCGGCCGATGAACCTGCCGGCAAGAGCCCCGCCACCGTCAGCTTGCAAAGACGCTTTTCACCTGACACAGCTTGAGCATCAGAAAGCCGGACCGTGAACCAAACGGCATCATGATTGATCTTATTCCTCCAGGAATTATCCCAGGACACATCAAAAAGGATCTTGACGGTTTTTGCCTGAGGATCACGGATCCCTAAGCGAACATTGGAAATGTTAAGATTATTGGCAAAAACACTGGAAGAAGAGATGAAAAATAAAAAGAAGAACACAACAAAACAGAAAAAAGCCCTGACGTTACTCATAGTACTCCTTAAAAATTTTTCACCGAAAAATTTTTAACTCCCACCCGCCACGACACCACAAATGGCGACGTGTGGATGGGAGTTCGAATGTCAGCGCGCAACGTTCGTCTGCCCGATCAACTCGCCCTTATCCGCTTTGGAATTGGACAAACGGCTTTTCAAACTGGTCTTCGCTGCTACGATCTTTTCTTCCACAAGCTTGCGGTCTTCGGAATTAGGTTTCAAATAGAGAAACCACTGATAATGTTTAAGGGCGGTCTCCTGATCACCAATATACTCACCGCTAACGAAAGCAAGATTATAATGAGCATCCGCATCATACGGCATCAGGTCAACAGCCTGATAATATTCTACCACAGAACGCTGATACTCGCCTCTTTCAAAATATACGTTGCCCATATTATAGTGGGCACGAGCTAATTCTTCCTTGAATTTCTCATCCTCAGGGTCAAGGTCGCCGCCCTTCATTAAAACCTCATTGGCCTTCTTTTCTACTTCAACCGGCGTTAAAGCCTTAGGGTCAGGTGACACCACAGGAGCCGCCGCCTTTTTCACATCGCCCGACTCCTGGATCCGCTCTTCCATTTTCTTCATCCTGGCTTCAAATGATGCCTCCTGAGCCGCCAACTGAGAATGAACATCCTCAAGTTCCTTGGAATACTTGGCATTAAGGTTCTCGACACGGCGGATCTCTTTGACGAACTGCTCACGCTCCTGGCGCATTTCTTCAACGCGCTTGGCTTCGAACTCTTTTTCATTCTTCAGTTTCTCGAGCTCCTTCTTGAAAGACTCCGGATCCGCCTGGGATGCAACAGCGGCCTGGGGTTGTACCGACGGCTGGTCCGCGGCAATGGCTGACCGGACCCCGGCCCCCGCCAAAACCGCCATCAGAATCCCGGCACCAAGGGTCTTTCGAAAGGATACCTTCATATGAACCTCTCCCAAATGGTTTAAACCAAATTAATTATACGACTTGGACGGCTTGATACCGCCGCTTGATTCCTTGTAATTTTCTTTGCCCGTCAGGATATGCGGCGTAATAAAAATAACGATCTCGGTCGAAGACATCCCGTCGGATTCGCTGCTGAAAAGCCTGCCGAGCATGGGCATATCGCCAAGGATCGGAACACTTTTTCTGACGTGCGACTTGTCGTCCTTGCGCAACCCCGCCAGCACGATCGTGGTGCCATCCTCGACAATAACCGTCGTTTCGATCTCGGTTTTGTTAACCTGAGGAATACCGCCTTTGGATGAGGCCACCTGTGCCACCACCGATGAAATCTCCGGGGCCAGTTTCAACGTCACCATACCGTCATCATTAATGGTCGGGGTCACGTTCAATTTAAGCCCGACATCAATAAAACGGACATCTTCGCTGATAACAGGATTCGCCGTACCGACCGTGGTCGATATAATGTAGGGAACCGTGTCACCAATGTGGATCCGCGCTTCCTCGTTATTGATAGCCAGGATCTTGGGATTCGAAAGGATCTTGGTATCGCTGACCTGATTCATCATTTTCAGTTGAGCAACAAACTTATTGATATCGACCTTCCCGATGCCGATACTGCCAAAATTGGTGTTCAGGTTGCTCGATGAATTGGTATCGATCATTGAAGTGTCTGCCTTAAGATCGCCAAAAGTTTTATTGTGTAACACATACGACCAGTCGATCCCTGTATCGTAGGTAGGCTTCAGGATGACCTGAAGAATGCGCGCCTCAATAAGGACTTCCTTCGTCGGTTCATCCAAATGACGGATCACCTTCTCGATCTCATCCTTGCGCCCGGGGAATACCCTCACCACCAGCTGATTGGAGCGTTCATCCGCCGTGATCGAACCGACCGACTTAGCATCGATCCTCATGCGCAGCTTGTCTGCCACTACATCCGCTTTTGCGTACTGCAAATTGTACACAACCGTTTCCAACGGCTGCTCAATATCAAGCACGACCTTTTTCATTTTCGCGATGGACTCAGGCGTATCGATCAGGACCAACGACCCCGTATCCTCATCGATAACGATCTTGCCGACATTGCTCTTGATATTATCAAGCGCGGCCAGGACATAGCTGGGTTTGGCATATTGCAGGTGTAGCGTTTCCACCACCGTCTTGTCGCCGAACTGCTTGCCGAACATGGCTTCGTATTCAACGGAAGTCATGACCTGGACAATGTCATTCGAAATGGAATACGCCAGCTTGTTGGAAACCACCACGATATCAAGCGCGTCTTTGATCGCAACATTGTCCAGCAGCACCGTAGTGCGCCCATCGACCGCGGGGCTGATGATCACATTAAAGTCACCCTTCATCGCAAGAAATTTGACAACGTCCACAATATTCATGTCGCGAACATCAAGCGCGATCTTGCGCATCATCCGCACATCGATCACTTCCTTCGGCTCGGTCAACAGGATCGGCTTAGGAAGCTTAGGCTCTTCCGCCCGGGCCGGCGCCGCGCAGGCCGCGCAGATAAGCCCCGCAACAACCAACGACAAAAAACTGAGTGGGGATGGCTTGTGTATTATCATAGCTTGATTGTTATCTCCTCGTTGGCGCGGCTGAAGACCACGCGATCCGTGTAGATGATCTTAACGATCACATCCTCAACCTTGTCTCCCTCTTTCAAAAAGTGGGTCATATGCGTCGATGTGTCTTCCAGCATGACCGTCGCGGACTCAGGAACGTCAAGCCAGGCAATACCAACGATCTTGAATTTTTCCATCTTTTTCTGCAGCGCCACCAAGGCGGAAGGTGCCGCTGTTTTAACATCAACCTTCGCCTCATAGGGCTGAAAGATATTACGCGAATTGACCTTATCGAGGTAATAGCCGAGACTTTTCATCTGGGGGACGAACAGATTCGTCATGTCTTTGGAACCACCGTTCTCCACCGCGTAATCAACCTGCTCCGCCGTTAGCGAAAGGCCGATCTTAAGCTCATAGCCAAAAAAAAGCGCGCTTGCCACAAGGCAGATAACCAAAAGAATATTGAATTGACGGACATTGAACGTAAATTGCCGACGGGATGACTGAGCCGCGGGCCGAGCCGGTGCATCCGCCTTGGAGGCGGACTGCGCCTTCTTGGAAGCCTCGATGATCTTCAGCAGCTTTTGTTCAGCGGTTTCTTTTTGGGCCATTTATCGTCGGTAAATTAAAGGTTGAGCGGCCGGAAATTCTCCCTAAAAATCTCCAAGACCACTTTCATATTAACATAGGGGAAGTGCCCCGCAAGTTTTTTTTAACTTTTTTTCCCTTTTTCAAAACGATTTTTCAAGAAAACAACCCCGCCGGATAAAAAGCCCGCAGCCCGGCTGAAGGACCTCAGCCACATGAGCGCCCCACCCAGCAAGCCATCGAACGAGAATCCAATGATCCATAAACCTGCAAGCAATTCGAACAACATGAAAGCGGAAGCCAGCGCCAACAAAGCCAATGGCCAGAACATAACCAACAAATGCGCGACCGCCAGCGGCGGCTCCACAATGTCTTTCCAAAAAGTATAGTCGTCGCCGCCAGCCATTGAAACATGATCCGCGTACAAGCGGAAACGCCAGAACCCATGCCGGAACTGCTCACGAAGGTATTTCCCAAGATCTGTCTGATGATAATGCGCGACACAGGCATCCGTTAAGAAACGGATCTTCAAACCGGAACGCAAGACCTTGTAACTGATATCGTTATCTTCCCCGCTAGCCGTACGATAGGCTACGTCGAAACCCCCGATACGCCGGAAAAGATCCGGCGTAACCGAGAAGTTATAACTGCCGAAGGCCCGGGGAAATGCCGGCATCAGTTGCAAATGACGAAAACGGATCTCGGCATGAATGATCCTGGCCAAGGCATGGTCAGGATTGGCGATCGCGTAACTGCCGGCGACCACACCGATCAAAGGATCAGAAAAGCCAGCGGACATCCGGGAGAGCCAGGACACCCCGGGACAGCAATCGGCATCGGTAAAGAACAAAAGATCCCCCGTAGCCTCAGCCGCGCCGCGATTGCGCGCGCTGGCCGGCCCGCTGTTCGGCTGATAGAAATACAGGACCTCAGCAAAAGAGCGGACGATGGCGGCCGTAGAATCAGTCGAACCATCATCGACAACGATCAGTTCGACCGGGCTGTGGAACGATTGGGCAAGGACCGCCCTGATGGAAGCCGCGATGGTCTTTTCCGCGTTGTACGCGGGGATGATCACGCTTACTTTCAACGGGGTCATTGCCTGGGGCTCCGCAAAACCTCCCGGATCTCCTCGATCTCCCGGCCTAAAAGGCCGATCTTCTGCGCCATCCGGTCATTGCGCCTGTTCTGCTGGCACAAAAACACTGTCAGCAGAAGGCTTAAGAAAATAAAAATCCCCATCAACCCGAAGAAAATAAAATTGCTCGGCAACTCAAAACCCAGCCACGCGGCAAGACGAAAAACCCAACGGGGCTCAGCCGCCGCCAATACACCGACAGCGGTAAAAAATAACCAGGCAAAAGCATATTTAAAAGTCAACTTCTCACGGCGGACCAGTTCAACCACCAGAAGAAACAGGCACGAGGAAAGCAACAGCGCGATCGTTCTTATTCCCATAAACCGTAAACCTTTCTGTCTTTGAGCATATGCAGCAGGATCGCTGCCGTTACTTTGATCATGTAATAAGGCGACTTCAACTTCCCAATAGAACTTTTACCCGAAAGGCGCGGGCGCATGGTGACCGGGACCTCCAGCAACCGGGCGCCCAATCGCCGCGCCACCACAATAGCCTCCGGCTCCGGAAAATCGACGGGGTAATACCCGGCATACAACCTGATAAGACGACGGCCGCACGCGCGGAACCCGGCGGTCGGATCGGTCGTCTGAAACCCTGTCAGCAAACGGATCAAGACACGAAAGAATGATATGCCGACGCGACGGGTCAAAGACGAGCGAAAGCCGCCTTCCGTTGAAAGAAAACGGCTGCCAATGACCATATCGGCCCGTCCCTCAAGCAACGGTGCGATAACGGCAGGTAAAAAGGAGACATCATGCTGCCCGTCTCCGTCAACCTGGATCGCCATATCAAAACCATAACTCTCGGCATAGCGGTATCCCGCCTGGACCGCGCCGCCGATCCCCAAGTTGAAAGGCAACGAAATGACCCGGGCACCCGCCCGGGCGGCGCAACCGGCCGTGTCATCCGACGATCCATCATTGACGACCAGCGGGACAACGCCCTGTGGCAGCGCCAGGACCTCGCGGACCACCCGCTCAATATTACCCGCCTCGTTATACGCCGGTATGATCGCCAATACTTTCATATCACGCATCCCTGCCGAACATTTTCTTTATCCGGGTCAACAAGCTAAAATCAAGAAGAAGATCGCCGGCTTTGATCACCAACCCGCCGTGGATATCACGATTAACGGCCATGCTGATCCCCGCTGCCGGGAACGTCCGGTGAAGCTTGGCGGTCAAAGAAAGCTCGTCAGCGGCAGAAAAGACCGAGGCCGAAACTACCGTCACCTGGGTCACGTCGCTTCGGGGCGTCACTTCCTCCAGCGCTTGCACGGCCGCATGGACCAGCTCCCTTTTAAGGACTTCCAACAGGACAAAAACAATGACGGCGCCCACCGCGGCCTGCAAAAGGATCACTTTCAACAAGATCATCATGTTAGAACCGCCCTTCTGCTTTCAATAATAGGTACTTGGCCGCATTCGAGATCATCGCATCCGCCGGAATGTCATCGGGCACATACTCATTGGGCTTAACCCCATCGAAGGGAAAAGCCCGGCCATCAGGAAAATGGCCGCGCGCCACCACCATGGCAAAGCTCGAGCCGTCGGACATATCAAAGATACTCTTAAGCAACACCTGCCCCGCCGTATCTCGGCCGATCACGACCGCCCTCCGGCGCGCCTGCATGACCCCTGAAAAAAGTTCTGACGCGCTTCCCGTCCCACTATTGACCAGGATCACCATCGGCCAATCATAATGGTACTGCTCCGGCAACCGGGGGATCACCAGCTCCGAACGCGGTTTATGCCGCCCCTCAAAATACGCAAAGAGTTCATTGTTAGGCAAAAAGAACGCCGAGATCATCAATGCCGCCAGCGGCGGACCGCCGGGATTATTGCGCAGGTCGATCACCAGGCCTTTGGGTTTCTTCGCCGCCAGGAACGGCAGGAAGCGGCCCATATCCTCATTCGACTCACGGTTGAACTTCTGAATATTAAGGCAATAGACGTCCGGCACCCCCGTTTCCCGAAGGAAAACTGTCTGTTTAAAGTACTCCTTGCTGACTGGCACGATCACGTGGGGCTGACGCCGCAACGCATCAATAAAATCGAGCTTCACCTTACTCCCCGCCAATGGAACAAGCCGCGCCCTGACCTGCTCCTCCCCCAAGGTAAGGACCTCGGCATCATCGATCCGCATAATAAGATCGTTCTCGCGCAAACCCAGTTCATACGCGCCTGAACGTGGCTCAACAAAGGTCACCGCGAAGCCCGGCGGCTCCCAGCGCCCCTCAATACCAAGGTCGATCTTCTGGCCATAAACTTCCTGCGCGAATTTCTGGGCAGGCTTAGGCGGAAGGAAGCGCGAGAAGACATCATCCGGCTGTTTAAGAAAATCCACCAGATACGCCGTGCTGCGCCAACGAACATAATCATTGCTTTTCCCTTCCAACAAAAGGCTGGGGAATATTTTTTCATCGAACGCTTTGATAAAACGATCATAATCAGAGCGACGCACCTCAAAAAAATAATTTTCATCCATCTTCCGGTACAGTTCCTCAAAATAAGCCAGGCACTCCTCACGGATCGTTCGATGAACAGGCAGTTTGGCCGGCAGGACAGCGTCAACAGAAGTCGCGGAAGAGACGACGGCGGAAAAAACAGGGGATGGCGCGACCAGCACGGATCCCAGCAGGGCATAAACGATCCATATCATAAGTGGCGTCATTGTAGCACTTTGGTGCGAAAAAAAAACCAAAAAGGTCAGCAAAAAGCCGCGACAATAGCCCGGCGGGCATCTTCAGGGCGGACGGGGATATTAGTGATGAAAGCGCCATGCGGGCGCGCCTGGCGATACACCGGCATCTTTCGGGGCATCTTCAAATACCGGCTGACCAGGCCAAGATCGAATCCGTAAAGGATCGTGCCATGGTGAAGGATATATCCCCGGCCACGGCGCTGGGCATTGCCGGAGAACTTCTTTTCCGTCCCCTTCAAGACCAGGTCACAGACGGGTCGGAACTCCCCTTCAACGCCAATGCTCGCCAGAGCAGTCAGAACACGACCAAGAATAATCTGATAGGATGCATTGATCCCCGCAAGCTCAGGCCGGGACGCCTTCGAAAGAACCAGGGAAAAATTCAGGCATCCGGGGCCCTGCAGGACCGTCCCCCCACCGGAGGTCCGGCGGAGAATGCTGACCCCGTCACGCCGGCAGGCGTCACTGTCAACATCCTCCTCTTCCCGTCCAGTGCGCCCGAGTACCACAAAGGATGACGACGACTCCCAAAAACGGACAACCTCACCCGAAGCCGCCTGGTCAGCCGAACGTAATAACGCATCATCATAATCGAGATTGGCGAGCGGATCAGCAAAAACAGAATAATCAGCGCGCATCGGGAAGGGCGAAATAATTGACCTTGACCTCACGGGCCGCTTTCGTTTCATCAGGCCGAGAGATCGGCATCGTCCGGGGTAAGGCATGAAAAGCGGCGGGGTCTTTTCGAGAAAGATCATCCGCCTCGATCATTGCCGCAACAAAATCATCAAGGGTCGCTTTACTCTCCGTTTCGGTCGGCTCGATCATGATCGCTTCCTTGACCGTCAACGGGAAATAAACGGTCGGAGGATGAATGCCCCGATCGATCAGGAATTTGGCGATATCAATAGCGTGCACGCCGCGTTCCAGTTGTTTCGAGGCGGAAAAAAGGCACTCATGCATACAGATCCGGTCAAACGCCACCTGATAATGGCCTTTAAGGCGATGTAATAAATAGTTCGCGTTAAGAACGGCATGATCCGCCGTTTGTTTTAGCCCTTCACGCCCGAGGATCAGCATATAAGCGTAAGCACGCAGGATAACCCCGAAAGCGCCGTAAAACGAAGCGATATAACCGATCGAATCGGGATGATCGTAATCCAGGGCAAAAACACCGTCCGGACGTTTGACCACCCGCGAAACCGGCAGGAAAGGCTCAAGCCTGGAACTCACACCGACAGGGCCCGACCCGGGCCCACCACCACCGTGAGGTGTCGCAAACGTCTTGTGTAAATTCAAATGAACCACATCAAATCCCAGGTCGCCCGGACGGGCACGGCCAAGGATCGCGTTCAAATTGGCGCCATCGTAATACATGATCCCGTCAACGGAATGGATCAGGCGGCTGATCTCGTCGATCTGAGGATTGAAGACCCCGTGCGTATCGGGGCAGGTCATCATGAGCCCCGCCACCTCGTCGGTCAGGACAGCCTTAAGCTTTTCCAGGTCCATCACGCCCCGTTTGTCCGACGGGACTGAAATAATACCATAACCTGCCACCGCCGCGCTGGCAGGGTTTGTCCCGTGAGCGGAATCCGGAACGATAACAAACTTCTTTTTCGTGTTGCCTTTGGCCTTGTGATAAGCCGCCATCAGCATGATCCCCGTCAACTCGCCGTGCGCGCCGGCCAGGGGCTGCATCGTGAACGCTTTCATCCCCGTGATCTCAGAGAGCCAGCGCTCACACTCATAGATAACCTCAAGCGCGCCCTGGGCATACCGCTCACCGCCACGCAACTGCGGCAACAAGGGATGCAGGTCCGCAAACCCGGCCATCCCGGCGACCTTCTCGGTAAATTTGGGATTGTATTTCATCGTGCAGGAGCCTAGCGGATAGAAATTAGCATCCACCGAAAAGTTCCGCTGGGACAGGCGCGTAAAATGCCGCACCACGTCGAGCTCGGCAACTTCGGGAAGCGCGGGTGCCGCCGCACGCAAATATTTCGGGTCAAGTGATGCTTTGGTCGGGACATCCGATACCGGAAGCTTTACGCCCCGACGACCGGCGACAGATTGTTCAAAGATCAGTTTCATGCCGCCAGCACCTCCGCCAGCGCTTTAACGTACGCCAGCATTTCATCATGAGTGCGCTTCTCGGTCACCGCGACCAGCAGGTATTGGTCCATCCCGTCATAATAACGGCTTAACGGGAAACCCGCGGCGAAACCGCGGCTCATCATCGCCTCGATCACGTCATTCGCGCTGCGGGGCAGCCGGACAGTGAACTCGTTGAACGTCGGCGCGGAACGCTTGACCTCAACACCTTTAAGAGTGCCCAGGCGCTCTTTGAGAAACTCCGCCTTATCACAATTAAGCTGCGCCAGCTGGCGCAACCCCTGTTTACCGATCAGCGACATGAAGATCGCCGCCTGGGTCGCGCAAAGGGCCACGTTCGTGCAAATATTGGATGTCGCTTTCTCCCGGCGGATATGCTGCTCGCGCGCCTGAAGGGTATTGACGAAACAGCGCCGGCCCTGCGCATCCACCGTCTCCCCGACGATACGGCCAGGCATCTGACGAATAAACTTTTTGCGCGCCGCGAGAAAACCCAGATACGGCCCGCCAAAATTAAGCGACAACCCCAGGGACTGCCCTTCACCCGTTACGATATCGGCCCCCATCTCGGCGGGCGTCTTCAACAGCCCCAGTGAGACCGGATACACGCTTTCGATCAGCAATGCCCCGCAGGCATGGATCTTATCAGCGAGATCAGCATGGTCGTCAATAGCCCCGAAAAAATTAGGGTTCTGCAGGATGACAGCAGCCGTCCTGTTGTCAAGCACCCGGGCAATGTCCGGTCGCGACGCCTGTCCATGGATGACCGGCGTTTCAACAAATTCAATACATAAACTATGCGTATACGACTTAAGGATCTTGCGGAAGATCGGGCTGACCCCGCTGTCGATCACGACCTTATTGCGGCCGGTAATACGCAGCGCCATCATCATCGCTTCATACAAGGCAGTGCCGCCTTCGTAAAGCGACGCATTGGAAACATCCATTCCTGTTAAGGCGCACATGCTGCTCTGAAATTCAAAAAGCGCCTGTAACGTGCCTTGGGCCGCTTCCGGCTGATAAGGCGTATAAGCCGTGTAAAACTCTCCACGTGAGATCAGGGCCTGACACGCCGCCGGAACGTAATGGTCGTAATAACCGCCGCCAATGAACGGTACCGGCCCGATCATGTTCTTCAGGGAAAGGCCGGACAGTTTACGGACCACCTCGAATTCGGAAAGGCCCTCAGGAAGATCAAAAGACTTAGGGGCATGGCGAGGCTGAATATCGACAAAAAGGTCGTCAATAGAACGCGCGCCGACCGTGGCGAGCATCTGTCGGACATCTTCAGCCGTATTAGCGATGTAGGGGTTCATATACCGGTGTCCGGAGAAAGAAAAACAATCACTCTTCGGCGGATTCGCCGTTGTCGTTACGATCCAGGCTGGCCAGGTAATTACGATACTCGTCGGCCGTCAGAAGATTGGAAGTCTCATCAGCGTCCGAGATCTCAACCTTGACGATCCAGCCCTTATCGTAACAATAGCGGTTGAGAATCGACGGATCCTCTGTCAGGTCTTCGTTGACCTCAAGGACTTTTCCGGAAATAGGCGAAAAGATGTCACTGGCAGATTTTACGGACTCGACCGAAAGCAGCTGCTCGAACTGCTCGACTTCCTTGTCGACGGCAGGAAGCTCCACGTAAGTAATATCGCCGAGCGCCTGCTGGGCGTAATCCGTGATGCCGACCGTTCCGATATTATCCTCGATATTGACCCACTCATGCTCTTTGGTGTACAGAAAATGCTCAATGATCTCCATAGCTAACCTCAGCCCTTCAATGTGCCTTCTTTATAGAACGGACGCGCCACGAGATCCGCGCGCTCCTTGAATTTTTCATCACCAAATATAATCTCTTTGCCATGGCTCGTAAACTCTTTTTTTAGAAATCCCATCCCGATCCCGATCCCGAGAGCCGGTGAAAAAGTCCCGCTGACCGCGATGCCCGCCGGCATGCCGTCCGTGGTGAAAAGCATATGCCCCTGACGTGGCGCACGGCGGCTCCGTGACGCCAGGCAAACCAGCTGCTGCGAGGGGCCGCGCAGGACCTCGGTCCGTAACGCCTCCGCTCCAATAAAATCCTTCACCGGATCGGCAAAACGCTTAAGCCCGGCCTGTACCGGAGAAATATCTTCAGAAAGTTCATGGCCGTAAAGAGGATAACAAACCTCGACCCGCAGGACATCGCGAACACCAAGACCGGTCGGTTTGACCCGCGGATCGGCAAGAAGCGCCTCCCACAATCGGGGCGCTTTTTCCCAAGGATAATAGATCTCGTAACCAAGCTCGCCGGTATAACCCGTGCGGCTGACGATCACTTCCTCACCCAAGACATTGAAAACACCGAACGTATAATGGGTCAAGCGTTCGATCCCGCTGACCAGGGGCCTTAGAACATCCCGGGAAAGCGGGCCCTGCACATCGAGCTTCGCGGTCGCGAACGAGACATCGTTGAAAACACCGGTCCCTTTCAAATGCGCGCGGAAATGGGCGGCGTCCTTATCGATATTCGCCGCGTTGACCACGACCATCCATTTCTTTTCCTCCAGACGATAAACGATCAAATCGTCGATCACGCCGCCCCGCTCGTTAAGGGCAAAACCGTACCGGCACGTCCCTACCGGCTGGTCGGCCAATGGCTGAGAAACCAGACGGTCCAACCCGGTCGTATCCGCCGCTCCGCTGATGATGAACTCTCCCATGTGAGAACAGTCAAAGATCGAACAGTTCCGGCGATTGGCTTCATGCTCCTTAAGGATCCCTTCCGGATACTGCAACGGCATATCCCACCCGCCGAAAGGAACGATCTTGGCGCCGAGCGCCACATGCTGCTGATACAAAGGGGTCCGATGCGCCATCAGGTCTACTCCAGATAAATATCGATACGCGCTACCTTACCGTCACGCACGTCTCGCGCGGCGGGTGAAGCGATAACACCACCATTGACCGTCAGTTTCTTGCCACCCAAACGGTAGCGCAGGACCACGCGGACCGGATGGGCTGCCCCGCCGCCGAACGTATCTTTTAGGCCGGGATTATGATAGACCACCAGCGTCCGCCCCATGAACATGAACGCGTACGTACCCGACGGAAATGCCACAACCTCGGGTTTGCCATCCTGGAAGAACCTGGCCGTAACAGCCACCCGGCTGAAGTACGTGCCCGGCAACGCAGGGCGTAAAAATAACTCGATCTGCCCCTCGGCATTCATCACAAACGGCGCCGGCCCCGCGTTCATGATCATCCACATATGAACAAACTCAGCCGTGCTGCCCGACAAACGCGCCACATACCCCTGCCCGTGAAGCCCCTTATCCGCGTGAGCGCTCGAAACAATGAACGACGAATTCTCCAGGATGCTGCGCCCGTAACGTTCTGGCGGCATGAAAGCGACGCAACAAGCATTGAGGGCCGTATAAAATTCGGCATAAAGCCCGCGGCGTAACAGCTCAAGAAGATACTTGTACTCCATGTGCAGCCATATTGATTCATTCTCCAGCCAGCCCCGTGGGAAAACACGGGTCCGCCCCACCTCTTCCGACTCGCTGGTAATATCGGCATTAAGTTTATACATGCCCAACGCCCCGTCGTAAAGAGCGCTTTTCTTCACATCCCGATGAAGCGCCCGGGCTTTGTCCGGATCAGGCTCACAGCGCAGCGCGTGGACCAACCCCTCCAGAAAAAGAGGCAGGTCATGCCGCTCAAAAAGCAGGGGGCGGACATGCGGGCCTTCCTTTCCAGGTAATACGCCGTCGACCGGCTCATGCCGGGTAACCTTATGATAAAGATACGTCGGGAAAAGGCCATCCGCCCGGCGAGCTTTGCTAACGCCGGCGTCCACCTTGGCCGCCACCGCTTCTAGAAAATCGCGGACATCGCCAAGGATCAAACTTTTTTCCACGCCACTGATCCCCTCTCGGACTCTGGCACGGTACTCCTCCTTGATAATATTGGCTTTTTTCCAGTAATCAAGGTCGCTTAGTTTCTCGCCGAGGATACCCTTAAGCTCCGTAAGGAAAGCAGCCAGCTCCTCGAAAACAGGAACGGCCTCACTGCCGCCGAGCCGGAGACGGTCGAATGCCTCAAGAAGAAAAACAGCATGGCGCTTGAGCTCGAACGTTTCCGAGACCGAAGACCCCAGCAGTCCCGGGAGGCCATTGAGCGAGTCATACCAACCGGGCTTATTGGCCTCCATGTCGATCCCGATCCCGCTCGGATCAAGCGTCGCCGCTTTGTTAACCACCAGGCAAAGCATTTTGATCAGAAGGTTGGTCCGGTAAACATCCCCCTGTCCGTGGCGTATCCTCAGGCGATGGCCGCGATCCTTGTCTTCCTTGCCTTCATGAAGGGAGTCATACTGGCGCACGCCGCGGGACGTCAGCACATAACGCTCATCGCGCGGCCGCACGTAAACCGCATTGTGATAAAAAGAGAATTCCTGGTTCTCCAAGAGAAGGCGGCGCAGATCATCAGGATAAAGAGCGCAATAACTCTCGACCAGATCAATGTTGTAGGTCCAATGGTCGACCCAGAAACCTTCGCCGTGCTGAGCCGTCTCGAATTTCTGACAGATGCCCAGTAAAGCCGTCAGGAAATCCTTAGCCGCCCCTTTAAGTTTAATGTTCTTTTCAGCCATGAAAACAAAAAGGTCGCCGGGCATAAAACCCTTCTTGAGAAAAGCCTTAAGTGCCGCGGTATCCCCGGCCTTAACCAGCCGTGCCAAAAGAACGTCGAGCTTTTGCTCATCATCGGCCGTGAAAGCCATACCGCAAACCACCAACGGATTGTACCCGTCAGCCTGGGACAAGCTGAAAAAGTTGACGACCGCGTTATCCTTCAGGTCCGTGTTGAACCAGACGTCGTTACGGCGATTCTGGTTAACATCGCGGTAATTCCCGTTGCCCTGGGAAAGAAAAGTCGGTGATAACCGGAAAGCGTTATAGTCGCGCTCGGGATCGCCGTGCTTGCGGCTGTATACATTGAAAACCGCCGGGCCATCCCCCGTTCGCAGTGAGATCGGCAAGCCGCCGCGCAGAACATTGTCCAGGAACGTCTGCCCGGCGTAAGCGTTAAATTCAGGGGAAGCACTATGGGTAAATGACTTGGACTTGATCTCTTCGATAATATCCCGGTTCCGCGCCGCTTTAGCGGTAATATAACCTTTCGCCGTGGCCCGGCGGACACTGGCGTTAAGCTCATCAACGCTCCTGGAAAAACCCGTCACGCTCACCAGTTCACGCGCCTTACCCGGAGCAAGCGTCGCCTTCATGAACGACATCGCGCTCGGCGTCCGGTTATCGGTCTGCTGAAGGACCGGCACGCTAAACTCATCCCGAGCCAAGAACCTTTCCGGCAGAATAAAGTCCAACGCCTGTCCAAAAACTTGGGCAGCCTCAACGATCGTCTCCAGCAACGCCCCCGGCCTGGACGACGGGTCAAAAGCAAAATAAAAATTTCCCTCTTTGATATGCTTGACCTGCGGGGTATCCGCCGCCTCCACATCCAGCTGAAAATAAGGGGCCTTTTTCCCGAGATTGCGAACCTTATACCAGGCTTCGATCGTCCGGCACATGTTCTTCATGACCCAGTCGTTCTGGCCGAAGGGAATGATCGCCGGCAAGCCATCAACGATCTGCACGGCCGCGCGGGCCTTTGAAAGATTCTCCACCCGGACCCGACGGACCAGCCCCGCGTAAGGCTCCTCGGGAAGCGTAAAATAATTCACCGTCACCTTAAGGCCGAGGGTCCAATTAATATCCTCTACCGTCAGGTCATGGGAAGAAATGATCATTCGCTGCTCGATCCGGCTGGTCTGGCCCGTTGGAGAGCGGAACGGTTCATAAAAAGACATCCGGCCATTCCTGACCACTTTCAGAAAAGTCCGAAAACCATGCGTGGCTGCCAGCTGATAAGCCTTGTTCGCGGGCTGAAATTCAAGCAGCGCCTTATCTTTGGATTCAATGCCAAAGCTAGAAATACCCTGCCCGCGATTGACCGTGAACACCCACATCGGCGTGCCCCAGACGCCCGCTATACCGGGGAAGAAATTAGAAAAAGGCTTGGCTCGGTGATAATCACGGATAACAAAACTGCCATCAGCCTGCAACTCATATTGTTTATTCACAGCCATGTTCGACCCTTTCACCAGACCAGCGATTATTGGGAGTTCTTGGAATCACGGAGCAAATTATAATATCCGGACAACTTCATCCACAGGACCAGGGAACCGTCCGTATCTTTCGGGCGGATCCTTTTTAATTCAAACACGTCTCGATTGCGGCGATCATACCCCCGGTTCGTCGTAAACGCCAGCCGGTACCCCGCCTCGCGCGCGATGGTCTTGATCTCATCACTAAAACCGCCGGTGGGGTAGGCCAGATAATAGACCGGATAGCCAAGCTTCTTTTCAAGAAGGCTTTTACTCTCCACAAGCTCCCGGCGCGCGCGGTCAAGGCTAACTTCCGGCAGGTACGCATGGGTCAAGGTATGGCTGGCGATCGTAATACCCTGCGCGCTCATTTCCCTGAGCTGATCCCAGTTCATTTGCGGACCCTGCCATGGCCCGCTGGACACCCCGACGTCCCCGGCAATAACGAACATGACCGCGGGAATCCCCTTTTGACGCAAAACAGGATAAGCCGCTGTATAATTGTTCAACATCCCGTCGTCAAATGTGATCAGCACGCTTTTCGGCGGGAACCCTCGCCCCTGGCGAATAAAATCCGCGTACGCATCGGCCGTTAAAACCCGGTAACCGTTCTTTTTAATAAAACTCATCTGCCGTTCAAAGGCTTGTGGGCTGACCGTATTCGCCCGCTCACGCGGCGTCTTGGCTATATCAACACTATGATAAACAAGGACCGGAACCACATAAAGGCCCGGAAGCCAAAAGAATAAAAAGATCGCTCCTGCCACCAGGACCGAACATAGAGCTAAAAGGATCTTTTTCATAAAAACCTTAAAACGTTGACAACTTCTCCCTGACGAGGTCACTGACCAGTTTTCCGTCAGCGCGGCCGGCCACTTTTTCACGGACCAGCTTAATAACATTCCCCATATCCTTAACCGAGGACGCCCCCGACTCGCTCACTGCCTGCGCCACGATGGCTTTGATCTCCTCCAGGCCCATTTCCTGAGGCAGGTACACCTTCATCAGTTCGATCTCATACTTCTCTTTCGCGGCGAGGTCAGCCCGGTTACCCTTTTCGAACTGCTCAATCGAGTCCTGACGCTGCTTGATCTGTTTCTTGATGACTACCGTCACGCCGGCATCATCCAGGACTTCCAGGCGACTGTCCACTTTGACCTGTTTGATCATCGCGCGCAAATAGCTAAGTGCCGAAGACCGCGGCTGATCTTTCGCTTTCATCGCCTCAATATAATCTTTATTGATCCTGTCTTCCATCATAGAGCCCCCTCTTATTCAATACGAACCTACAAGCCCACTATATTAATAACTTTATTTCTCGATTTCAATCCCTTTATTATCTCGATCGATGAAGCGCGGACCGAAAAATGCCGGCATAAGAACTTGATCAACGCCGCATTGGCGCGCCCATCGATAGGCGGAACGGTCAGGTAAACCTTCACCGAAGCGCCATCCGCCTTGTACAGTTCTTTTTTTGCTCCGGGAAAAACTTTTATTTCAAGTGTCATAAGACCGGTAAAAGAAGTCCCTACCCGGCAATCCCTTCGTAGGGCCTGCAGAATAGGGACAAAAACCAACGCCGAATGAGCGCATTACTTATTGATGAACTTGACGTCCAGGTCCAGGCGTTTCTGGCCATACGTCGTGATCGACTTGCTGATCCCATCTTTCATCATATAACCACCGTTACCATAGGCCGCTTCCAGGCGATCGTGCTCCTTCTGAGCCGCCACCCTTGCCTCATAAGCCACCTGACGAAGGATCCCGATGTTCTTTTTGACCAGCCGGATATGCATCTTAAAATTCTCAACCTTGGCCCGGCCCTCTTTCTCATCCGTGATATCCGGTTGAAAGACTGAAAGCTCTTTTCGGACCGTCTGAAGTTCAAGGTCCATCTTTTTATTCTTCTTTTTGAAAGCCGAGATCATTGTCTCCAGGCCTTCCCCTTTGCGCGCCGCTCTTTCCTTATAACGCTCAAGGGTGGAAATACTGCTCTTAAGCTGGTCATTGACCGACTGCACCGAAGAGAGCTCACTACGCGTGACCGTCAGGTCATTATTCGCCTGCTCAAGCTCTTTGGTCAGGTCTTCCAACTTCTGATTAGCGTCATCGAGCGCCACTTTGGTCACTTTATATTCATTGGCGACGTAACGATAGTTCTCGGTCATCTTTTCAGCCGTCTTCTCGGCCGAAACCGCCGTCTCTTCCAGTGTCCGGTAATTGATGACGAACAAAATAAAACTAATGACCGATAACAAAGCCGCCAATCCCCATAAAACGATCCTGAACTTCTTATTCTTAATGATAGTGTCTGCCATACCGCCTCTTCGATCTTCCTTTAATAAACCCCATTAACGTGTATTCCAGGATGTATCTGATATCCCGGAACCTAAGCCGAACTGAGTGCTTTTCGCTTTGTCCTCTACGCGCGCTTGAATTGCTTTTGAGTACGCGAGAGAAGGATCCTTGAATTCCATGCCGTAAAAGAAATACCCTGACCCCTCTCTGGCCGTACGACCCCAGACCAGCCTGGCTATCGGCGGCACAAAGGAACTTTCAGCGAATTCAGCGGCCTTTAACATGATCAAAAGGTCCTTATCCACCGTCAGCTGCGTTTTCGTTTCCAGCATTGCTCCTGAAATGCTGATATTCCTTAAGATGCCTTTACCGCTTTGGCCCAGCCGGTCAATGTACCAGTTCACCGGAATATCATCCCGGACCCGAATATGCCTGCGCTTACCATCATCTTTATTCATTCAAAGGCCTTTCAGCGAGAAATGAAAACCAGTATATCTATTTCCGTCTTCAGTGACAAGAAAAAAACAATAAACAGCCAGGAACAGCTATTTACCTTTAAAAATGCTATTAAACAGCTCTCCAACCGCTTTACCGACCGCGGGATCCTTTAGCACCCGCTGGATCTCCCGTCCACCCTGACCGATCAATAATCTTTTTGCCAAATAATCAAGATCCGGAAGGACTTTCGGCTTAAGCATCGGGCCGCTAAGTGTGAAAGGGATATAAACACGCCCGTCCTCCTGTTTCAATCCGCTAAATTCCGGAACTTTACCGACCAGAACATCCGTTAGCTTCGGCGCAATAAAGAAAGCGGCCTTCAGATCAAGATCGCCCGGCGCCATGGACTGAAGCTGAAATCCAAAACCCCCTTGAGCTGAAACAGACAGGTCACGGGCATCAAGTTCCATCTTTTGCACTGTCACCGATCCTCCCATGACAGAACCAACGATCCCCAAATGATCAACCGCCGTGATACCCCGACGGATATCGGCCTGTGTCCCTTCAGGCAGATCCGGCATAACAATATTGAGCAGATCGGGAAAAAGAGAAATACTATTAAGCCCAACAGCCAAAAGATTAATGCCTGTCAGCACAGTATCCCGCATATCCACTGTCAACCCGGCATCAAGCTCCTCAATGCCACGGGCACCGAACCGTGCCTTTCTAAGCTCTACCGCTGCTTTACCCCTCATCTGCTTCACCGCGACCGGCTTGAGCATCGGTAATGCATCGGCCAGAAGTGCAGCCGATACATTATCAAGCGCCAGCGATATGGTGACATCCCGCACATTGACCGATGAAGTAACGGCATCAACAGCGGCCCGGCCCGCGATCAGAAGATTGGGCTCTCCTGCCAGTAGCGCCGCCGAAAGATCAAACGTGAACGGCGCAACCAGAGAAAAATCCTTTACATCAAATGACCCTTTTTCAAGACTGATATTGATCGCCGGTTCAAAAGACCGGTCCATATAACGGATCCGGGCACCACGAACCTGAAACTTTTTGATAACAAATAACGGTAAAGCGGCCTTTGCGGCCACTTCTCTACCACGGGCCTCCACGGAAACGGTTGACGGGCCGGATGAAGGCCCCCCCCCAATAGCCGCCGCATTGACCCTTCCGTCTTTGGCCCTGATCAGCATGACCTCAGGATCAAGAACGGAAGCATTAGAAATAACAAGGCTCTTTTCCCGTAAGAATGCCCCCAAGTCCAACGATAGAACAACCCGGGCAGCCTTAGCAAAATATGCGTCGGAAAAACGGGGGTCATCCGAAAGCGCGACCTTCTCAAGTTGTAACAAAACCCCGTCAGTGAAGGAAAAAGAAAGCCTGGCGTTCCCGATGGCAAGATCCCTTCCGGTCGCCACTCGAACAGCTTGCGTGAGCTGTGGCACATAACGATTAGCATCAAAGGTGCTAAAAAAGATCCAGCCTCCGGCAACAAGCAACGCAATAAATATTAATAGAACGATCAACCCAATCTTTAAGAATTTCACTGTTATTCCTCCAAACGGGCCTTTTGAGCCATTATCCTGTCCCTTTGAGCCTGAGCACGATCCTGGGCCGCATCAAGTTTCTGCCTTACCGCGTCGGTTTTATCCACAACCGCTCTTGGATCTTGAGCAACACCAGAAGCGTCCTTGCGGCTCTCGCGAAGAGATTCTAGTTTGTCATTCAGGCGTTCCTGCTTATCACGAAAGATCGCCTGCGCCTCCCTGTTCATGCGCGCCGTATCCGAAGGGGTCTGTTGTGGCAAGCCAGACGCTTTCTCCCGGACAGCCAGCATTCTTTCGCGGTCATCCGCGATCTTTTGTTCGGTCCTGGTTATTCCGGAATATTGAAAAAATCGGCTGAAGAAACGTGATCCCCGGGGTGTATTGAGCGCAACAGAAACAGCGGCAAAAATGACGGCAAACCAGAACACAATGTCGAAGATCAACCGCATACAGCTTCCTTTACTTCACGGCGCCATGCTCGGCCTGATCCAGCATTGAGGCGACGGCTTCCCCGCGACGATCAGTCCTGATAGCGGATGAAGACGAGGAAAGCCCCTTCGAACGACGAGACGGCTTCGACAATTCTTTATCGATCGATATCAGATACTGCTCAGATTTCTTATACCCTTTGATCAGCTCATTGACCTGCGTCAGGTCTTCTTTCGCTTCTTCGTAAGCATGTTTTTTATAAAGATCCAGCGCCTCAACATAAAGCCGTTCAACCCCATCCTCGAAATCACGCGCGATAGCGGCACGCTGCTCTTCCAAGCGACGTTTTTCCTCATTAGCCGCGGCATGATAAACATCCAAAGGAACTGCCGCTGGTAACGGCGCGGTAACCGCCGGTAAAGGCGCCACCACTGTAACTGCCGGTTTTTTTACGGGCATCGGGACAGGCGACGAAGCGTCTTTGAGTTCCTTTTTATCCCGGCGCAGTTGAGCTTCTCGCGCGCGCCGCTGCTTTTCCTCAACCCGCATCTTTTCAAGTTCATGGGCCTGATGCTCGCGTTCCATGATCAAACGTTTGCGTTCGGTCTCCTTTGCCTCAATAACCTTCTGACGGGCAATAAGCCGCTGGAATTGAGCATCTTCGCGGCTATCGGTCGCGGTGACAACCAGCGGCCTTTGTTTCATACTACCCTTAGCCAGCTTCTTTCTGGATTCCGTCTCAGTCTTGACTTCCGCGGGAACAGTCACCTGCTTTTCAGGCTGAACCGATACCCCATCCTTCTTTGGCTTCGAAGCCGCCGGTGGCACTTTCTTTACCGGAACGGCCGGGGTCTGGATCTCCGGGGGTTTTCCCGGGATTGTCGGTGCCTTATCCCCCATCTTTACATCCTGATGCACCGCGAACTTCCTTACCTGACCCCACTCTGCCGCAGCTTTCTGCTCGGCTATATCTTTCTGGCGTAACCGCTCGGACAACATTTTCTTTCGCTCGGCATCATTCTCCTGTTCGATCGACCTTAAAAGGACCTGGCGTTCAACCGCCGCATCCTGGGCATGCTGGCTATTTTCAGCGTCATCAACCAGTTCCTTCACCGGAAGGCCTTTATCCCTCTCAAGAGCCATCCTGGTCTCCAGGCGTTTACCCTCAAGATACCGGGCTTCTTCCTGCGCCCGCTCTTTCTCCGCATCCTGCCTGGCTTTATCTAACGCTGTTTCGATCAAATTTAAATACCGTACGGCCTTGGCGCGCTGCAGCGTATCGCCGACTTTAGAAAGTTCCTCGAATTTTATCCGAGCTTCCTTGAATTTCTTCTGCTTGTACAGCTCGATGCCATCGGCATAAACTTGCTTCGCCCTGGCAGGATCCGGCGCCAATGCTGCGTCGTCAACTGGCGAGGGAGCCAAGCCCTCCTGCTTATCGTCGAAATGACGTTTCTCTTTCTTGGCCCGCCCCTGCTGCTCCTCAAAATCACGATGCTCAAGAATGCGGTCAACTCGAAGCGAGAAAGTATACGCCGCCTTGAAGGTAGGGTCCGCGGCAAAAGAATCACGGAACTTTACACGCGCTTCAGCATATTGCCCGGCATTATAAAATTGTTCTCCCTGCTTGTAAAAAGCTTCCGCCTGCTGACGCGCGGTCCGCCCCTCAACCATCGCTTTCATATCCTTGATAGGTTTAGGAGCATCTGCTTTCGCGCGGGCAGCCGCCAGCTTGCCCTCCCACTCCTTGCGAAAATCCTCCCGGTTGGCCAGCATATGACCCTTGATGCCTTGAATATCCTGTAGCAGAGAACTCAATTCATCGAATTTCTGCTGCAGTCCGGGAAAATTCTTGGCGTTAGAGAGAGCCAGAGCTTCAAGGTTCACCGCATTAGCTTTCTCAGCGATCGACGCCACTCTCGCCCGGTCGGCCTTTTCCTGTTCAAGCAACTTTTGCTCACCTTCGGCCTGATCGATCCTGACCATAAGGATCTCAATATCCTTATACCCCGGCATCAGCTTTAAAGCATCGGCAAAACGCTCCCTGGCCAAAGAATAATTCTTATCGTTAAAACTATTTTGTCCCTGCTGATAAAGGACTTCCGTTTTCAGCCGGGTCTCTTTCTCAAGCTCTTTCACCTGGGCCAAACGAGCCTGCTCTTTACGCTTTAAATCCTGCTGTTCTTTATCGCTCGCTGCCTGGCGGGCACGGTCCTCATCTTCCTTCTTCTGGGCCTGAGCCTGCTTCAACCCTTCCCGGCGAACCGCCGCATCCTTCTCATTGAGATGAGCTTCATTTTCCAGCTTCTTCTGACGCTCCTGGCGCTCACGCTCGAGTTTCTCCTCGCGTTCGATCGTACGCGCGAGGCGCTTTTTCTCCTGCTCCAGATTGGCCACAATCTGGTCGATCTTGGAAAAAGTCTTGGCCGCCTGGGCAAAATCCTTATCTTCCGCTAAAGCGCGGATCTGATGATATAAAACACCAGACCGCTGCGTCAATTCATCGACGGTCTTTGAATCTTTTGCCAACTGCTGTTTATCAAGTGACTCCTTAAGCGTAAGGGTCGGCACGACCGGCTTAGGTAAAGAAACGGGAACCGCAGGAGTCGCCGGGATCACCGGGGCAGGACGCGCTGGCGGTACGATCGCCGCGATCATATCAAGGTATTTCCGGGCAGAACGATAACCGGGCTGAAGACGTTCCACCTCTTCAAACCGACCCTTGGCTCCGGGGTAATTCTTCTCTTTATAAAGTGCAACCGCATCCTTGTAAACTCCTAGGACCTTTTCATCATCCTGATCAGGGGGCTTCGAAGCATTAACAGCGGGCACCGCGTCCGGCAGATGCGGCGGCTCGGAAAAAGCCGCCACTTTTTCGGAAAGCTTCTTTTTCAGATCTGCCAGCGCCTGACGCGTGGCCTTGTAGTCAGGATACACCTGATCGAGTTCAATGTACTTCTGATACGCCTTGCCAGCATAACCGTTACGGAACAAAAGACTGGCCTCTCGATAAAGGCTCTCCGCCCGTTCCAGGGACTTACGGTCTTCCTCCCTTTTTTGGGCCAGGATATTCTCGTCGATCCTGGAAAAATAATACTTGGCCTTCTTGTAATCGGGCAGGATCGCGACAACCTGCTGGAATTTAGGCTTGGCTTCTTCAAATTTCCCCATGTGATACAAGGCAACAGCCTCCGAATAGGGGCGTTCGACCTGTTGCTCCTGCACCAGCCGGTCCTGCCTCGCCTGCTCGCGACGGATATCATCATCGATCCGGGCAAGATAAGACTTCACATTGCGATAGTTACTTTCCAGCGCGGCAGCTTCCTGCAGCTTGGCTTTGGCTTCAACAAACTTGGATGAAGAATACAGGTCCATCGCCGTAGCATAAATAGCTTCAACTTTGCTAAGCTTTTCCTCCCTGGCAAGCCTAGCCTGCACCAACCGAATATCCTCATCAACCCGTGCCAGGTAACGCTCGGTCTCTTTATAACCGGGACACGCCATCTGGGCCTGAAGGAATTTTCTTTTGGCCGCTTCAAAATCCTGTTCTCGATACAACGCCAAGGCCTGAGCGTAGAGTGGTTCCGCGGTATCATTCTTCTTCTTGAGATCAAGGTCTTCCGCCTGCTTTTTAATATCACTGTTGATCGATAAAAGATACTTGGGCGTATCCTTGTAATCAGCGTAAACGACCTCAGTCTGAACGAATTTATCTTTAGCCGCCGCAAAATCCTTCCCCTGATATAAAGCAAGGGCCTGCTGGTAAAAAACCTCCGCTCGGGCCGCCTTGGATCTCTCTTCGTCCTGCTGTTTCTTGCGGTCAATGTCGGCGTCAATATTGGCAAAGACCTTGGCCGTATCTTTATAACCCGAAATGACCGTCTCTAACTGAAGATACTTATCCTTGGCTTCCGTGAACTGCCCCGATTGATACAATGAAACGGCCTGATTATAAAGAGCCTCGGCCTGGCTCTGCTGCAGCGTATCGATCGATCGTTGCTTGGAACGGATCACATCATCATCAATACGCTCCAGATAAAACGCGGTCTGCTTATAATCCGGGATCAGTGAAGCGACATCAATGAATTTAGCCTTGGCTTCTTCAAATGCTTCTTTTTCATACAATGCCAACGCCTGCGCGTAAAGAGCGTCGACTTTCTTTTCGACCTCTCGACGCTGTTCGTCCTTCTGCTGCTGCGTGATATCGTCCTCAATACGAGACAGGTAGGAAACCGCCTTTTTATAATTGGGATATATCCCTTCAACTTCCTGGAACTTCGCCCTGGCCGACGTAAAATCCTTGTTGTCGTACGCCAGGATAGCGTCGTTATAGACCAGGTCCGCCCGGTCACGCAAATCTTTCAAACGCTCCAGCTGTTCTTTCTGGGACGCCAGATCGCCGTCCTTACGATTAGCGGACACCATCGCGGCGATATCATCATCAATACGTTTAAGATAGGAACGCGCTGATTTATAATCGGGAACGCGCTGATCGACCTCGAGGAATTTCGCCTTCGCTTCGACCAGACGGCCAATTTTATAAAGGTCAAAAGCCTGCGTGTAAAGAGCATCCGCCTCATCGGCCTGTTGCTTGAACTTCTCCTTATCCGCTTTGCGATGGGCGTTTTCTTCCTCAAGGATCTTTTTCTCAGCTGCGGATTGACGAAGCTCCTCATCCCGGCTTATCTGTGACTTGACGCTCTCATGGATACGCTTGAGATAATCCCTGGTCGAGCGGTAATCCGGATAAAGGGCTTCCACCTCATCAAAACGTTCGCGGGCGGTATCCAGCTGTCCCTTATCGAACAAAGCGATGCCGGACTGATAGATGAACTCTGCCTGGTCCTTCTTCCCCTCCAGTTGCTGATGGTCCCGCATTGCCTCGGCCTTCTTGCGGTCCTCTTCGGCCCTTTTCTGGGCAAGGGTCTCATCCCAACGCTGCTTCTCAATAACCTTCTCCCGCTCCTCGGTAACACGGGCCTGGTCGACTTCAAGGTCGCGATCGATCCGCTGTAGATAAGAACGCGTCGCCTTAAAATCAGGAACGACCCACTCTACTTCCTGAAATTTCTCTTTAGCCGCCTTGTACTTGCGGTCCTGATATAGCCTGATGGCCGTGTCGTAAACATCCTGGGCCTGTTTCTGCACCTGCTTCTGGCGATCTTCTTCCTTACGGTCAACCTCTTTACGCCACAGCTCTTTCTCACGCAAACGGGCGATCTCGCTCTCTTTCTGCTGAGACTCGATCTCTTTCTGCTGGGCCTTGATCGCCTGACGTTCTGATTGGACAATGTCCTGCTCAATGATCTGAAGATAACTGCGGACGGCTTTATAATCGGGGAATACCTCTTCCACCGTCTGGAACTCGGCGCGGGCTTCCTTAAAACGCTGTTGCTTATAGAGCGATACGGCACCCTGATAAATACTCTCGACACGTTCAAAAGCTGTCTTCTCTTCCTCTTCGGACCGGCGCTGCTGTTCACCTTCCTGCCGGGAAAGAGCAGCTTTCTGCGCCTTGGCGCGATGCTCGCTTTCCTTAATATAGTATTTCATCTCCGGGTGTTCGGTGATAGCAATGGCCTTCTCATACATCTGACGGGATTCTTCCAAACGGCCCTCATCAGCCAATTTCTGCGCTTGAAGAAAATACTCCCTGGCCCGCTCTTCGCGCTGCTGATTGCGCTTGAGAACGGCCTGGTTCTTGATCTTTTCATTAACGTTTTTGATATTCTCGCGCGACTTGGCGACCAGCATCTTGAGGTCGTACACGTAATTCGCCTGGGCTTTATCCTCTTTGAGCACAGAAGGTTGCCCTTCAGCCAAAACCGATGGCTCCTGCTGCGCGGCAGGGTCGGCGAAAAGGCTCTTGGCAGGCAGCGTGAAAAACAGGGCCAAAACCAGCAGAAGGAAAGGCATCTTCTTCATCAAGGGGTCGATTGTCGTCGGAAATGTTATATTAATTAATTTATACCGGTAATTAACGTCATTGTAACATAGAGCGTTCGGCTTCTTCCACAATTTTCTCCCAAAGTTTCTTGGCCGCCCAAAGCTCGCCTTTGTCATAATATTCCCTGGCACGCAGTGAGGCGTTATAAAGCTTTTCTTCAAAACTGATGTGCTGACGCACGAAATTAGCCGCTTCCTCGTACATCAACTGGGTCGCCAGGATCACGTCTTTGTAAAGCCGCCGCGATTCTTCAAGCTGCCCGCGCTGGCTGGCGGCCTGCGCCATCCGGTACAAGGCATTCATTTCTAGAACGACCGGGCTGTCCTTACGGGTGAACTCGGTATTGACCATCTTCCAGGCATAGATCTCAATGCGACGATCCAGCCACTTCTCCCGGGCACGGGCACGCTCCTCCGGAGTGCGGTCATAGAGCTTACCGCTCATCCTGATGAACGGCCCCTGCACCGTGTAACTTAAATTCGTCAGGTCATCCACGAAATCCGTAAAATTATACCCAACTCCCAGTTCAACGTTGTCATTGATGCTGCGCACGGCCTCCACCAGGAATCCGCTCTTGCGATCGCGTGCTTCCTGCTGAGTCAATATTCGGTACTCCGCCCCCACCTTCCAGTCCTGCCCTAAACGATAATTAGCACGATTGACCAGCAACCACGTATGTGTTTTAGCAAAATCGAACCCCGCCACTTTCTCTTCCATCATCCGGTAAGCCATTTTTTCCACCAACTGCCAGTCAGCGTTCAAGTCGTAAGCGCCTTCCGCGGAAAAAACCTGCATCTTGGTTTGTTCAACATCGCTGATGTTCAACTGGCCGGCCGGCCCCTGATTCTCCTTATAAGTATATTTCGCGAAAAGGTTCAGCCGGTCATCCATGATCGGGCGATACGCGGCCCCGAGAATGATCTCCTTATACTGCGCCTCGACCTTGTTAAGATCCTTGTCCTTGGTCTGCGAGAACTGAAGCTTGGCTGAAAGGGTCGTCTGGTCATTAACCTTACCCTGAGCATCCTGATACAAAACAAACTGCTGCTTAGCGTGATCGCCGCGGTCCAGGCGCAGTTCAGCCTTGGAAGAGCTCCTGAGCTTCTCCTTGCCTTCCTCATCCTTCTCAAGATAACCGAAGCCACCGGAGATCGCGGTGCGGTGGTATAAAGACCCGTCGATATTCTGGACCACCCCCTGTTCAAGGGACGCATTGGCGGCTACCCGGTCATTAACATCCCCCGTCAAGCCGAAAATATTCGACGCCGAACGTTGTGCCTGTGTATCCGAAAGCTTACGCGTGTAGGCCGTTTCCAGTTTCTTCCCGTCCCGCTCCTGGACCACTTTATAAGTATTACCCCGTTCCTCCCCCGACTGGCCAAAAGCGAACGTCTTCTCAGCGACCAGGTCCCTCCCAGGCGCGAGAGGCCCTTTATCTCCAAGCGTGACCGTCGTCACTTTTCCGGCGGCAGGCACCTCATCGACCTTGACCGAACTGCTCGTCGTATGCCCCTGCTTATCCGTTTTGGACGCGTCCAGGCCGGCCCCCTGACTCAGCAATGACACATTCCTGTCATCAGCCTGGACCCTGACCCCGGCTTTGAGGACCGCATCGTCAAGCTTGACCTCCGACCCGGCATTCACGCCGACGATCATCCGGGTAGAACCGGTATCATCCTGAGAGATCGTGTAGTTGGTCTGGATAGACGTCTTGTCGCCGATCTGCTCCTTACCCGTCAACGAAACACTCTTCGTCCGGGTCAACGGGCCGCCGGAAACCTGCGCGAGCTGATAAGCGGCGGAAAGCGCCATCTTGGGGGTCACGTTCATCGTCGCCCCGACCTTGGTGGCATGGCCTGTCGTCCCGAGCGATTCAGCCACCGTCGCGGAAAGCCGGTCCGTCAGCTGCCGGGTAATGCCGGTCGTTACCTGTCCGGCACCAGCAGCTTTTCCCGTTGGGTCAACCTCATATTTCGACGTCAGTTTTGTTTTTTCATTGAGATCATATTCCGCCTGCAGGGCCAGCGTATCCTGTGCCTGATTGCTCTCCGAAATATAACGCCCGTCTTTCGAAGTGACCTGCTGATGCCGGTATTCCCCCGTTATCCGCAGGCGACGGGCATCATGCACCAATTGCAGGACCGTCGTTGAGGTTTCCTGGGCGCCTACCTGCATCGCCGTCTGCAAATTACCCTGCTCGATCAACCGTTGCACATCATGACTGGCGGTCAAGCGCGTCACCGGCGTCAGATCAAAGGTCAACCCCAGGCCGGACATCGCCTTGCCCTGCTGCGCAGAGGTTGAAGCGGACGCAAAATTATTCTCGATCCATTTATAATAACTTTTGAGCCCCAGCCGGTCAAAAAGCCGGGAATCCTGCGAAATGCCATAGGCTTTACCAGAAGCAAGATTGCCGACACCAAGCTCACTGAACGTGATGCCGCCATCGGTGGAAACAAAACTGGCGCTGTCCTGCGACTGCGTCGTGGCGTATTCCGCCTTGACCGTCGTGTCACGCCCCACATGCACCGTCACGTCCTGGCCTTTCAACTGATAATCCCCCCCCTGCTGCGTTTCGCTGACATACGTCCCACCGAGGACAACGTTCCGGCCCACGGCTTGGGCCACCCGGACGCCTTCGGTCGCTTCCAGCATTTTATCCTTCACTTCAAACTCGTAGTCCGCGACCACATAAACCGGGTCCCCGCTAAGCAACTGGTTTGAAATAATGCGGCCGGAATCCGCCGACATCGCGACCGGCTGCCAGAACAGGATGCGGCCCTGGCTATTATCAATATCATAATCAACGCCGTCCTTCATTTCCGTCGTGGAGCGCACCTGGCCGGTAACAGCATCACGAACCTCCAGGTGGATCTTGGCTGTTCCGACCACAACCCCTTGATGCTTCAAATAATACAATGAACCACCGGTCCCAAGAAATTCATTATGGGCCGAACGCTGGCGCACCTCGGCGTGAAACGTTGCCACGCGGGTCCTTGGGTCGCCATAAACATTGGTTGCCACGCTGGTGTAATCAAGCTTGCCGCCATACAGGGTGCGACTGTAACGGGCGAACTCCGTATCCTTGAAATCAACAGCGTAATTCCCCCAGATCGCCTGCGACTTATCCCATTCCAGCATCAGATAAAGGTTGCCCTGGGTATTGGTCGCGTCATAATTGATGGTCGAAGCATCCCCATAAACCGGATAATACTGATCGTCCTTGATCGAGCGGAACATCTCTTTTTGCTGGCGCTGGCTATCAAAACTGGACGTCAAAAGGTAGCGGCCTTTTATCTTGCCCTTCAAATAATAGGCCATCTTCCCTTCCTGATAAAAACCAGGCTGGAAATGATCAACGGAAGCGACCGGCTCAATATTGCCCCGGTTAAAATTCCACCCGGCCTGGCTATCGCCCAGGGCGACGAAGGTCATATAGTCCTCACCGACCTTGACCGGTCGACGGTATTGGGCCACTTTCAATGCCGGCGCGGGGGCATGTTCATCCAAGGCTGGCACTCCCGAGGCCGAAGCTAGTGCCGACGTATCAGGCGCGGAAGCCCCTTTGACCGGAGCATCAGCACTGACCACTTCCAGCTCATAATCACCATCCGGCAGGATGATCTGCATCGGAGGCGCCGGCTGAGCCTCGCTGCTCAACAAGCCCCGGGCCGTAAGCGCCTGACGCTCAAGCACCGGCAACTCGATAAAAAGCTCCCCGCTCTTGAGAACCCTGACCTGCCTGATATCGGTTTCCTGCGGATCAACAGTCAAGGTCTCGCCTTTAACAAAAATATTGCGATGCGCCGTTATATCCCTTCCCGTTGAAGCGATCTGCCAGGCGCGGTATTCTTTACGGCGGGCCTCGGCTTCTTTCTTTTTGTCTTCTTCAGTCAATTTGGAAAGGGCTTCAAATTCAAGGTCGGTCAGCGAACGGACATTGATATCTTTTTCCTGGGTCTCATCCCAAACGCCCTTTTCATCTTGAACCTTTACCAGATACGCGTACTTACGATCGGCCAGCACACAACGGCCCGTCGCATCGCGGCCATCCCAAACGACGGGATCGTTAATGTTGTAGCGCGACCCGTTGAACTCCCTGACCAGCTTCTTGGTATCTTTATCAATAATATCCAGTTTCCAGGAAGAGATGAACGGCGCGTAATTCATGAATATCCGGAATTCCACCGGTTTGACGACCGTATCAAGGCGCATCCGCAGCTCTTTCTCAAATATATCGACATTGAGCACGGGCGCTATTTTGTCCCCCGACTGCTCGATCTTCAAGTTCCGGTCAAAGAACTGAACATCTTCACCCACAACCTGATCATTGCCCATGTTAACGCCGAAGTTCAGCTTGATCGGCATGCCGGGGGTCACATCAATGACCGGGGCTTTCTCTGTCGTCAGGAAAGCCCCTTTCGGCAGGCTGCGCTGATCGAGCATGACCACATGCCGCCCGGCCAGCAGCCCCGGAATATGGAACTGCCCATTCTTGTCGGCGGTAATGCTGGTCCCGTCCTCCATGACCAGATGAACATTCGGCACGGGGCCTTCGATGATCTCCTGACGGTTCTCAAGATCATATTCAGGGGGGTCCTGGCGGCCGTTCTCGTTAAGATCCCAGAAAACCTTACCGAAAACCGTGCCGGCATCGAACAGCGGGTCCATGACCACTTTCACCGTCTCATTCGCCCGGTTAGAGATAACAGACCCATTGTCATACTTCATGAACGCCGTATTAACATAATCGCCGGGAGCAACTCCCGCGCCAATGACCAGTTGATACTTCAGGACCTTGATCTGTCGAGCGGTAAACGTGCCGGTCTTAAACAACAGCGGCCGGTTACCGGACACTTCAACAGGCGATCCGTCGCCGTAATGGACCCGTCCTTCCATGAACTTGAACCCGGGCGGGATGATATCATTCAACTTCGTTGACAAGACAGTATTCTGGTTTGAGAGGCTCTCCACCGTGACCGTATAGGTCACCACATCGCCGATCCTGGCTTCCGCCTTGTTCACGTCCTTGGTGACCTTAAACAGGAATTGATTGGCATCCACCGGCAGGTCGATCTGCTTGATAAAGTCCGCCAGGGTTATCGCTTCACCTCGGGAACCGACCACGATCGAGTGCCCGGCCGGCAATTGGGCGTTATCGGCCATCGCGGTCGGGAACGTATAACCGGGCTCCTCCACATCAAGGACATACTTGACCGTCGGATCAAGATTGATGACGCGAAAATCATAAAACCCGTCGTAAATGCCATCATCGACCGTTAAAACAGGATTAGGCTGGGTGGGCGGTATATCCGTCAGATCGACCGCGACCCTCTGACCGCTGGCATTCAGTTTGTAAAGCTTGACCTTAGCCTTGCGGATAGGATTATTTGTCGTGGCGTCAAACAGATACCCGGAAAGATCGCTAAGCGCGTACGTATTGATCGCGCTCGACACGCCGTCCGACACGATAGAGATATGATTCAATCCGCGCTTGAGCTGAGTCGTCAGCGCAAAAGAATAATGGCCGGCGGCATCCGCCGTAGAACTGCCCGCGGCACTTGTCAGCGGCAAGGTCAACGGCAGATCGATCGTATTGTTATTTGCCACCGCGTAGACCGCGGTATTGGGCTTGGCCGAACCAACCATGACCGGGAAATCGGTCGCCAGGTTCTTCCCCGGCGATGGCAACGTGATCACCGGGACCTGGGCCGTGGTCGGCGCGGCATCTACCGTCACATCACTGGAAAGGCCAGGCACATTTTCGTAATAGGGCGTTACCTGGTTCGTGCCCAGCGCCAGGTCAGCCGAAAGCGCGCTGCGGAAATAGCCACGGCTATCTGACGTGCCTGAAGCCACGATATTGCCAAAAAGGTCCCTGATGGTATACGCCGTGCTCGCGCCGGTCTGGCCGATAACGACCGGCCTGATACCGACCACACGATTGTCCTCGGGAGCGATCAGGAACAATTTGATAATGATCCAGCCGGAATTACTCGAGTGCCCTCCCACCTGCTGATCGACCGAGTTGATCGCCGTGATATAAAAAGGCCTGACAAAAGGCCCGGCCGCGACAGAATCCTTAACATCCACCCACCCGGCCACGGTATTCGGCACAGCGATCGCATCCCCGGTCATATAACTGAGCTGCAACCTCCAGGGATTTCCATCAACTGTAGAACGCAGGGCCATGAGCCCATTCTCTCCACCTTGGAGGTTAAGCCCATGCGCAACGGTTTGGACGCTGCCCGCCTGAAAAAAGACCGCTTTCGCGCTATTCGACAACATGGCCAGATCATAAAATGATGTATTCCCGCTCAAGGTCGTGGCATTGGAGGTATCAAAAGTCACCCGGCCATTGTTCACGGTAAGCGTCGCCGCGGGGTCAAACGACCAGCTTCCACCAATGGTAAATAACCGTCCCGCGCCGGGAGCAGAAAGCTTGCCAAGCACCGTCGCCGATCCCTGCAGGTCAATGGCGCCCCCTTGAGCTTCCAGGGATGCCCCGGAAGAGATCAGCATATTACCGTCAACGATCAAGGAATCACTGCCGGTTGATACATCCAGCTCGCCGGAAGACACCGTCAAGTTGCCAAACACATGCAGCCCCGTCTGCGCCGGGCTGCGCAAAATATTCGGTAGGCCGGCATCCGTGATCACCAGGTCATGATAAAAATTTACTGCCGGCAAGGCACCAAAAGGACTCAGAGTGAGCACCCCCGCTACCGTATCGTCACCGGCATAGGTGAACGTGCCATGAAGGGTATCGGCATTCGCAATAGTCATCGCCTCACTGCCTTTGGCGATAATATTGCCGTCGTTGGTCAACGCGCCCGAGACCGTCAAGCCATACCCGTCAAGCGTCAACGTGGTGCCGGAAGAAAGTGTCAGGTTCTGCAGCGACACCGCGCCTGAATGCGAGGTCAGGACCGGCTGATTAATGATCGTGAGGTTCGGCGGCACGGTCAAGGGATCGACCAAGCGAATGACGGCGCCATCGCCCGACACCGGGACAAGGCCGAGGTCCCAATTAAGCGGATCACCCCAATCCGTCGAAGCTGACCCATCCCATTTCAATTCCGGCGCGCCGAATATCCAGTTCGTGTTATTGAGTGCCGCGTTATCCGGCGATGCACGGGCCACCAGAGTCACAGCCAAAGCCGTATTATCCCTGACATCGACCGATCGGATCGTCTGCAATCCACCAACGGACAACTGAAGGTTGGCAGCTGACCCTCCGGCATCTGAACGGATAAAGAGCGGATCGACCTGTGTTAAGCCCTCAAGGACCAGGTGGCTCTGCACCGTTTGCGTCGACCCGTGAGCCAGGGTTAATTTCTGGCCCGGGAAAGCGCCGATGGGGACCTGCTTGATAAACTCATAAAAGGTCGTATCCCCAGATATCGCCTGATCTTTCGCCACCGAAGCCGAGGATCCGTTGAAGGAGACCGAGCCGGAACTATTCGTAAATAAACCCGAAGAATGGCTGAAATTCCCACCGACAAACAAAGTTTTGCCGGTACCCGGCGCGATAAACGTCCCCCCTGTCAAGGAGACATCGCCCGTAATATCCATGCTGTACCCGCTGGCTGTCAACGTGCCGCCGTCGACGGTCAAAGATCCGTGGAGGGTCATATCGGTCGTCAACGTAAAGTTCGAAAGATTCCCGTTATGATCGCTGATCTTGAGATTATAGAACGTATTCGGCCCGAGCGAGGTGATCGATTTAACGCTGCTGACATTATCCCCCTGATACACGAACAGCCCGGAATCCACATCGGGCGCATCGATCGCGACGCTCTCCGTTCCACGCAGATAGATCGTCCCTTCATTGGACAGCGTTCCCGAAGACGTGATCGTGTTATGGACCGTGATATTATGGCCGGCGAGGATCAAATTCGCGGAAGGCACGAAGAGGGCCAGGTCACCGACCGTCACATCACTGGAAAGGGCCGGCTGGAAGTCAACCGTGACACCATTGGTAATGACCACACTGTCATTGGGGATCGGAACCACACCCAAGTCCCAGTTACGCTGATCATTCCAATCCGCGGATTGTGAACCATCCCAGGTAAGCGACCCATTGACGAACTTCCAGTTAGGCGTATTGCCGCTGCTCTTGGAAAAATTCCGCCCTATTAACGTCAACCCGGTCGCCGCATTATTCGCCACATCCACGTTTGAAATGCTCTGCCCGGCATTGACCACCAGTTTCAAGTTACCTGCCACCCCGGTCGTGCTGCGGATAAGCAGCAAATGCGCCGCATCCACCCCTCCGGACAGGGTCAAATAATCACCAACGGTCACGGTGGTGCCCGCAGCGAAGGTCAAGCGCTGACCCGGGAAAGCTGATGCGGGAACCTGCTTGACCACGTCGTAAAATGACGTGTCACCGGAAATCACCTGGTCGGTTGCCGCGCTATCCGACGCACCATCCAAGACTACCGTGCCGTTCTTATGGGTAAATGTCCCGGCGGAATGAGTAAAATCTCCGGAGATCGCGAAAGAACGTCCCGTGCCGGGTGCCAGCAGCGTGCCTCCGGCAATATTGATATTCTTCGCCCGTATATTCCCAAGCTCGGCATCCACCGTCCCCGACACTAGGTCCATATCCAGCAGACTGCTAAGCGTTGACGCGCTGCTGACCATGGAAAGCGCGCTACCGGCAACGCGCATAACACCTGTCACACTGACATCACCGGCGATGGTGAACGTTCCTCCCGTAGCGGTTAATGCATTATGCGCGAACAATGTCAGGTCCTGCCCAATAGTAAATCCACCCACCTCCAGCGAGAACCCCTGGCTCACGGTCAAGGGAGCATCCGTCGTGAAACTATCAGATTCAAAAGGACCGGAAGCCTGCTCGTGGATGGTCAGATTGTTGAACGTGGTAAGGTAATTCCCGGCGATCTTAAAGGTCTTGGTCAGCGTAATGGTCGATTTGCTCCCAGGCACGCCGTAATACATGAACGTCCCGTCATCGCTGATGCTGGCAGCACCCAGGGTTTCATCACCGCTGATAACAAGCGTGCCGTCATTTGTAAAAGTCCCCGTAACGATCATATCGTGCTGATCAAGCGTCAGGGTCGCCCCCGAGGATATCTTGAGAGCTCCCACATGATTGACAACAGCGAGGCCAGTGACCGGAGAAACCACGGTCAACACCGGCTGATGCGTGATCGGCAGAGAACCATTGTCCTCATCCACGGCGCGGACAATCGCCGTATCCTGCGGGCCCGGAACCAAGCCGATATTCCAGTTGAACGGATTATTCCAATCCGTGTCTTCCGACCCATCCCATTTGACGGCGACCGCTCCGAATTGCCAGTTCGCATTATTCCCCGCGTTAACTGACGATAAGCCGCGCGCGATCAAGGTGACCCCGCCACTGGCATTGTTATCTTTCACGTTGACCGCATTAATATCCTGAATACCGTTGGTCAGCAGGGATAGCTGCGCCTGCACCGTATCTGTGCTGCTGCGTAGGCTAAGGTTATCAACATCATTAAAGCCCCTAAGCATCAACAACCGCCCCACTTTTTGCTGCAACCCGGCCGGGAAGGTCAGTGTCCGGGGGCCGGCGGCCGTCAAAACTTTGGTAAAATTATAAAATGACGTTTCACCGGATATCACCTGGTCTCCGCCGTCAAAAGCAACGGTGGCCGAGCCTGAAATGAACGACGAGAAGGAAACATTATGCCAATTCCCTCCGACCGCCATATTCAAGCCATTGGTCTTGAACGTCCCCACCAGATTGCTGAAACTGCCGTCGATACTGACCGCATGGCTGATAAGCTCCAGATCTGCCGCGCCGCTATGAATAAGGTCAAAAAATCCGTCATTGATGTTAGAACCAGGCGTAATGAACTGCGTCCCGGTCGCTGCGGTAAACTCAACCGTCCCGGCTCCTCCCAGCAAATAAGCCGAAGGGCCATCCGTGGTCCAGCTGCCGTTAAGCATGATCCGGCCGGTGTCGAGCTCGATAATACCGGCATTGACCACGTCGCCGGAATTATTGGCCAGCTCAACATGAAGAATGCCGCCATTGACTTTCAGTTGGGAATTCGGAGGGACAGAGATACCCGCCCCCCAGGCCGTCATAGCTACCAGGAAGAAAAGCCCGGCAAAGGAGACATAATACGCCGCGGCTCGCCAGAAGTTTTTAATGAATGACCTCTGAGGCATTTAAAAGAATACTATTTGTTATTTGAATTCAAAAGAACCCTTGAATAAATCTTAACAAATAGGCGTATTTAAAGGCTGATTTATTGAAATATTTAAAGGGCGGGTCAAACGATGAATTTAAAGGCTTCTTCCCCTACGATCCTTTTGATCTCTTCCATCAGGACTTCACTGGGAGAAACATGCAGCTGATTGCCCACCTTGATCTCGACACTGCGGAAATTCTTCGTGTCGATCTGCAGATGCACCGGCACCTTGCCGGGAAAACGTTCCAGTTTCTGCTTGATAAGCTTAAGCCGGGCCGGATCGGTCTTGGTCATATCGATCCTGATGGTGCGGACCGCATTGTAGATGGAGCCGATATCCTGCAAATCATCGACCATAACATTGGGGCCGGAATCGCGCAGGCTGACCTTGCCTTTAATAAGGACCACCGCTCCGTCGCGAATATTGCCTACTACCCGTTCAAAAGCATCCGGAAAGACCACTGCCTCGATCTTCCCATGCATATCCTCCAACCGCAGGATCGCCATCCGCCGGCCGTCTTTCTTCGTCACCGTCGCGCGCACATCCGTGATCATCCCGATCAAAACCGCACCGCTGTCCTGTTTCATGCCGGAAAGTTTCTGCGAATTCGTGTTCGTGAACGTACGCATTTCAACCTTGTACCGGTCGAGCGGATGCCCACTTAAATAAAACCCGAGCAATTCTTTTTCAAACGCCAGCAGAAGAGGCGGCGCAAGTTCCGGGATCTCCGGAAAATACTCGCTCTCGCGGGTGAAGCCGCCGGAATCCTCCCCCATGGAGAAAAAGGAAAACTGTCCGGCCGACTGCTCTTTTTGCCGGCTGGTCCCCAGATTTAAAGCCTGCTCGATCACAGCCAGCATCTGCGAGCGCCGCGCTCCCGTTGAGTCAAAAGCCCCTGACTTGATCAAAGACTCGATCACTTTACGGTTATTGGTCCTGAGGTCAACCCGTTTGCAGAAATCAAAGATCGACTTGAACGGCCCGTTCTGGGTGCGCTCGCGGGTCATCGTTTCGATCGCCGCGCCGCCCACATTCTTCACGCCGAGCAGGCCATAGCGGATCTTCTTTAGGCCGGCCACGTTGAACACGGTACCGCTTTCATTGATATCCGGCGGCATGACATCGATACCCATCGCCTCGGCGGCATCAACATACTCCACGATCTTGTCGGTATTATCTTTTTCATTGGTCAACAGCGCGCACATGAACTGTGTGGGATAATTCGCTTTCAAATAAGCCGTCTGATAGGTGACCACGGCATACGCTGCCGAATGGGAACGGTTGAACCCATAACCGGCAAATTTATCGATCAAGTCGAACAGCCGATTCGCTTCGTCAGGATTGATGTCATTGGTCAACTTGGCGCCTTGCACGAATAAGTCGCGCATCTTGGCCATTTCCTCGACTTTTTTCTTCGACATCGCCCGGCGGAGGTCATCGGCTTGCGCCATGGAAAAACCCGCGAGGATACAGGCCATCTGCATAACCTGTTCCTGATAAATAGCAACACCGTAACTATTCTTGAGGACCGGCTCAAGCTTAGGATGAAGATATTTAACTTCATCCTCGCCACGCTTGCGCTTAACAAAATCATCAAGCATGCCGCTACCCATGGGGCCGGGGCGATACAGCGCCAAAAGTGAAATAATATCCTCGAATTCCGTCGGCTTGCTGCGGATGAGAAGGCTTCGCATGCCGTCACTCTCCACCTGGAACACGCCGGCGCTCTCCCCGCGGCTTAAGAGCTCGTAAGCCTTTTTGTCATCCAGCGGGATCTTGCGAATATCGATATCCACACCGACGGTCTCTTTGATGATCCGTAGCGCGTCAGCGATCAAGGTAAGCGTTTTAAGACCGAGAAAATCCATCTTCAAGAGACCGATCTTCTCCACCCCTTTCATCGTGAACGCGGTCGTGATCTGCTCATCAGCTTTATACAGCGGACAATACTCAACCAGAGGTTTGTCGGATATGACCACGCCGGCCGCGTGGACCGACGCGTGACGGCTGAGGCCCTCCAGGACGCGCGCTACATCCATCAACTTCCTGGCCGTGGCATCCTGCTGGATCAATTCACGCAGCTGCGGTTCATTCTCTAGGGCCAGGTCGATCGTAATATGTTTGGGGTTCCCTTCATCGTCGATCAACCGGTCGGGGATCAGTTTGGCGATACGGTCAACATCGGTGTAAGGGATCGCGAATGCCCGGCCGACGTCACGAATAACGGCCTTGGCCTGCATGGTACCGAACGTAATGATCTGGGCCACGCTATCGCGCCCGTACTTGCGCGTCACATAATCCACCACTTCCCCGCGCCGTTCGAAACAAAAATCAATATCGATATCCGGCATGCTTTTACGGTTCGGGTTAAGGAACCGCTCGAAGAACAGGGAATACTTGATCGGATCAAGGTCCGTAATGCCCAGTAAATAGCTCACCAGGCTGCCGGCAGCCGAACCTCGCCCTGGCCCGACGGGTATCCCCTGGCTTTTGGCATAATTAACAAAATCCCAGACAATAAGAAAATAACCGACAAACCCCAATTCCTCGATGGTCTTTAATTCAAAATCAAGCTTCTCGGTCACTACCGCTGGAAGGTCTTCCCCGTAACGCTCCCCGGCACCCTTAAGGCACAACGAGCGCAAATACGTTTTATTGGTCTCGCCCGGTGGTGTGTCATAGGCCGGCAGATGATACTCACCGAACTTAAGCTTCAAATTACACTTGTCAGCGATCTCAAGCGTATTGGTGATCGCCTGAGGCGCCCAGGCAAAACGCGCCGCCATTTCCTCCGCGCTTTTAAGATAAAACTGGTCAGAGTTCATCTTCATGCGCCGGGGGTCATTAAGCGTCGTCTGGGTCTGGATACACAACAACGTATCATGGGCTTCAGCGTGTTCGGGCAAAAGGTAATGAACGTCATTAGTAGCGACGAGCGGAAGGCTCAGGTCGCGCGATAATTTGATCAGGCCTTCATTGACCATCTTCTGGTCAGCAATGCCGTGATCCATCGTTTCTAGATAGAAATCGCCGGGGGCGAAGATCGTGCGGTAATCATCGGCGGCGCGCAGCGCCTCGTCATATTTACCGGCGGAAAGACGGGAAGCTACTTCCCCTTTCAGGCAGGCCGAAAGACCGATGAGGCCTTTCGCGTGAAGGGCCAGGACATCCTTGTCGATCCGGGGTTTATAATAGAACCCTTCCAGAAAACCGATGGACACGAGCTTCATCAGATTGGCATACCCGTCGGCATCTTTCGCCAGCAGGATCAGATGATGGGTTCCGCGCTGCTCCCCGGAGGTTTTCTCGAAACGGCCGCCCGCCGCGACATAAGCCTCGCAGCCGATGATCGGCTTTATCCCTTTGGCTTTCGCTTCCTCATAAAAATCGAGCGCGCCGAACATGTTGCCGTGATCGGTCATGGCGACCGCCGGCATCTGCAGTTCGCCGACCCGCTTCATCAGGTCTTTAACACGGCAAGCACCGTCGAGCAAGCTAAATTGGGTATGAAGATGGAGATGGACAAAAGACATGATAAAAGACCCGGAAGAATAGCAACACTAAAATAAAAAGACCCCGAAGGTCATGCCGCAAGCATAACCTCCGGGGCCCATAAGTTCAATCTTTATTCCCACTCAATGGTAGCCGGCGGCTTGGAACTTATATCGTAAACCACACGGTTCACGCCACGAACCTCATTAATAATACGGTTCGACATCTTGCCCATCAGCTCATACGGCAGCTGAACCCAATCGGCGGTCATCCCGTCGACGCTGGAAACGCAGCGGATGGCGATCACATTCTCGTAGGTGCGCTGGTCGCCCATGACCCCCACTGTCTTGATCGGCAACAAGATCGCGAACGACTGCCAGATCTCATTGTACAGGTTGGAGCGCTTGACTTCTTCCATAACCCGCTCATCGGCTTCACGCAATACGTTCAAACGATCTTCAGTAATATCGCCCAAAATACGGATCGCGAGGCCCGGACCCGGGAAAGGCTGGCGCTTGAGCAGGACTTCCGGCATCTGCATGACCTTGCCGATCGCGCGAACTTCGTCTTTAAAAAGATCACGCAGCGGCTCGATCAATTCCAAATGAAGCGACTTCGGCAAACCGCCAACGTTATGATGGCTCTTGATGACCGCGGAAGGCCCGCCGATCGGAGAAACAGATTCGATGACATCAGGATACAATGTGCCCTGGGCCAGGAATTCCGCGCCCTTGATCTTCTTGGCGTTCTCTTGAAAGACCTCAACGAACACGCGACCGATGATCTTGCGCTTCTCCTCGGGATCCGTCACCCCTTTGAGCTCGGTGATAAAGCGCTTGGAAGCATCGACCATCATCACGTTCATCTTAAAATTGACCTTATAATTCTTATAAACCGACTGGCCCTCATTCTTGCGCAGCAGGCCGTTATCAACAAAGATACAGTACAAATTATTCCCGATCGCCCGATGCAGCAACATCGCGGCCACGGAAGAATCAACGCCACCGGAAAGTCCAAGCACCACTTTCTTCTTACCGACAGTTTCCTGGATCTTCTTGACCGCAGAGTCAATAAAGCGGTCCATGGTCCAGCGCGGCAGGCAACTGCAAACGCCCAACACGAAATTCTGCACGATATTTAAGCCCCGCTGCGTATGGACCACCTCGGGATGGAACTGCACGCCATAGATCTTTTTCGAACGATTGGCGATCGCCGCGCAATTGTTATTGAGGGTATGCGCGATCTTTTCAAAACCCGGCGGGACCTGCATGATCTCATCGCCATGACTCATCCAGCACGTCAGGTTAGTCGGCAGATTGGAAAAGAGATCCTTATTGCTGTCAACAAAAAGCTCGGCGCGACCATACTCACGGTCTTTGCACTTATTGACCTTGCCACCCATCATATGCGTTATGACCTGCATCCCGTAGCAAACGCCGAGGATCGGCAGGCCCATCTTAAGAACTTCCTTGTTAGGCTGCGGAGCGTCCTTATCGTAAACGCTCATGGGCCCACCCGAAAAAACCAGGCCCTTGGCGCCCATTTCCCGGATCTTCTCGGGCGTGATATTAAAAGGAACGATCTGACTAAATACCTTGCTCTCGCGGATGCGGCGGGCAATAAGCTGGGTATACTGCGACCCGAAATCGAGGACCAGAATGATATCGCGGCTACGGGGCTTCTTCACCTTAATGTTAAGCGTCCGCGTACTACCCTTAAGAAGGCTGACCTTCTTGTTCTCACCCCGGAAAGCGCTGTTATACGACGGCGCGAGCTTCCTGAGCTTGAGCTGATACTTGGGCTTGGCCTTGAACTTCGGTTTAGCGATCTTCATCGCGACAGCTTTGACCGGCTTATTGACTTTCGGCATTGATACCTCTCTTTATTTCCCCATACCCACTTTTTGGCTCATCTGAAAAACCTTACCTTCGCTCTGGAAGGAGTGGGCGATAATGATCTCCACATCATGCATTTCCTTGATCCTCGACGCGCCAAGCGACCCCATAGAGGTCTTGAGCGCCCCAACCAGGTTCTGCGAACCGTCATCGACTTTCGCCGGCCCGAGCAGGATCTCTTTGAGTGTTCCCGCCTGCCCGACCTTAACGCGCGTGCCGCGCGGCAAATTGGCGTTCGACGTAGCCATACCCCAGTGATACCCGCGACCAGGCGCTTCAAAAGCCTTGGCAAAAGCGGACCCGACCATACATGCATCGCCGCCAGCCGCGATCGCTTTGCAGATCTCGCCGCCGATACGCATGCCGCCATCGGTAATGATCGGAATATACTTGCCCTTACGCTTGAAGAAATGATCGCGAGCGGCCGCGCAATCGACGGTCGCCGTGATCTGCGGAACGCCGATCCCAAGCACCCCGCGGCTGGTGCACGCCGCGCCGGGGCCGACACCAACGAGAATAGCGGAAGCACCGATCTCCATGAGCTCAAGCGTCACATCATAAGTCACCGTGTTCCCGATCATGATCGGGATCTTGGACTCTTTACAAAACTTTTCAATATCGAGCACCTTGTATTCGCTGGAAACGTGCTTCACGGTCGCAACCGTCGACTGGACGATGAAAATATCGCAACCAGCTTCCTCGGCGATCTGATGGAACCGTTTAGCATTCTGCGGGATACAGCTAACGACCGCGGGGACCTTATGCTTCTTGATCTCCTCGATGCGCTTGGCGATCAGGGATTCCTTGACCGGCTTCAAATACAGGCTCTGGATGATCTTGGTGGCCTCTTCCGGAGAAGATTCGGCGATCTGCTCGAGGATCTCATCGGGATTATCGTAACGGGTCTGAACACCGTCAAGATTGATCGACGCCACCCCGCCCATTTTACCCATTTCGATAGCGAACTTGACGTTCACCACACCATCCATGGACGCGGCCAGGATCGGGATATCAAACTTAATTTTCCCTATAGACCAGGAAACATCGACTTCATTGGGATTAATGGTTTTGTCACCGGGAACGAGAGCGACATCGTCAAAACCATAACAGCGGCGCGCCCTTCTGTTAATACCTATCCAATCAGCCATACCGTGTAACCTCCGTAATTACAATTAGTTACATAATTTTGACAGTTTTAACTGTTTTGGGCTTGTGGTTATAGCCGTCTATCATATATTAATAAGGGGAAAAGTCAATACAAAAACCATCGACGGGATGAACGACGGACGCGGAAAGGGTATATTTTAAGTCTTTGCCGTAAAAGAAGTTAGGTGCCACGCTCAAAAAACAACTACCGTGAAAAATCAACAAAATCAGCCATGGTAGGCACCGCTGACTGGCTTAAAATAACCGGGACAAGGCCAGCAATGTCCCGCGCTCCAATATCCGCTGCCCTGCCTTGAAGAAGCGTTCTTTGCTCAGCATTGCCGATCACACGATCAGAGATGTTAAGATCGATACCACCAACCTGCTGGGAGGCGTCCCCGGCCAACTTAACCAAACCATCGACTGTTCCGCCGCGCTCCAGATACATCAGGATCAAAGCCCCTTCGAGATCAACGCGCTTGTTACCGCGGTCGTCATCCTGGATCACGTCTCTGAGGTCATACTTCTTTCCCAGGCGCGCGACCTCATCGGCCAAACTTGAAACGATACCTTCCGAGAGCACGACCCAGGAAACATTGCTTACTCCAACCATAGCGTTCTGATTGTGCAACTCCAGACCCTGCTGTTCAAGAAGGCCACCATGATAGAAGACCCCGTTCTTTTGATCAGGAAAAAGATCCCTGAGCAAACGCGTAAAAAATGCGGATTCACGCTTCCATCCAAGATCAGGATCTTTTAACTTTTTATCTGCTTTATCCGATTCGTAACTTCCCAGCGACTGATCGAACCAACGCCAGAAGAACCCTCCCTCGCGATAATGCGCCCCGGGCTGTGAAGACCGGCCATCATCACCTGTATCAGAAATAAAATTCGCCCGGCCATTAAGAACGACCGATAAGCCCGCTGACATGAACGGCGCCAGGGCACTGGACAAAACCTCCTTCATCTTGGTGGAGGTCATATCCCCACTGCGTCCCGGGCGATAGGAATGAACTGCCTGCTCGGCCCGATGCCTTACAACGCCGTCAAAATCCCTGGCCTCAACAACATAGCTTTCGTTAAAAGTCCTAACAGCCCTGCCACCGCTCAACAGCGAAATAGCAAACACCCTGCCCGCATGGCCGCCTAACACATCAGCGTGACCGGAAACCCTGATCTTCCTTTTCTCAACGGATGGGTCACCCACATCCACCATAAAAGAAACACCTTCAACCCATGGCCCTTCCAGAAACCGCGTCATCCCAGTCTCGTCCTGATAATCGATCCGCGGCCTAGCCTGGCGTACAAACGCCCATAAGGCCGGGTTCTCATACTCCCAATTGACGTCCTCTCTCTCAAAATCGATAGAGAACTCGATCGGCAGCTGCTGGCCAAAGGAGCTTACTGTTCTTTTTCCGTTCTCATAATTTACATACCGTATCGCCGCCGGTTTAAGCGCCTTGTACCGATTAACAAAATATGTCATTTGTTCCAACACTTTTTCAAGGTCGTCAACCGTCCGGATATCGGGAAAGGGATATTTCGACCCAAAACCATTGATGATCGGCGTAAACTCTTCCTCACGGCTGCGCTCAGGAGAAGTATCACCGGTCTGATCGCCAATGATCAAGTGGATGGCATTGGTCGCCGCCTCCAACTTATTAGCCTCGATCCCCTTTACAACATTCTTATGCAGATATGCCTTCAAAAGCGCATGCGCCGCCGCGAGCACCACGGGATCCCTTTTCCCGTACTTCTGACGGACCTCATCCTGAAGCTTAGCCACGTCGAAATACAAGTCCGCCATCGGTACATCCCTTGTTTCCACCACAGGGTCTGCATGCTCCGGATTTGGTTCGACAACCACACCGGTATGCACCATCTCCTTCTGGCCATCAGGCTGTAATTCAATATGATTCTCGATCGCGATCGCCAAACGATCTCCGGAAGTAAACCGTCTTCCGCCGATCGTTAGCGCCCGGCCATCACCCTTTCCGCTCACTTGAACGTCTTGACCAACCAAAGAGATCCCCGGGATCAAGCCCTCCCGGGCGATCCGGGCCAAGTGCATATGATAATCACCATAAGTGGTCATAAGCCCATCGATGTCACCACTAACTAAAAGTTGCAACAACCCTTCTTGATTAGGGTCATCTGAAACAATGATCACCGGCCCGTTACCTTGAACACGCATCTTTTTTGCTTCCTTAACACTGAACGCCAAGCGGCCATCGACCGCTCCGGGAGCGAGGCCGGCATTAGACTTGGCCACTTCACTGAAAACAGCCTCCGGCTTGATCCGGCCGATCTGCCGCACGAGAGTCCTCTTCGGTAAAGCGACTCTGGGACGGGGGATAACCTGCTCATCAGCCATTTTGGTGAAAACCGCCATTTCAAGGCTTTGCGGGATATCCTGCCGGTTGACCTGAACGATATAGATCCTGCCACGGTCAATAATGAACTCTACCTCGACCGGATACTGATAGTGTTTCTCAAGAATGTGCGAGATCTTCACCAATTGCGTATGGACATCCCCGCCCAGCAAAGGGAAGTCCTGGTCAACCCCCGCGTTAAGCGGATGAAGGACACGGTTAGAACCATTACGGATATCCTCAGGTTTCGTGTTAAGCCCAAGAGAACCTGATAAAACAAAATCTCCGGTATCCTGATCGCGCGACATGAAAACGCCACTGGCACTCTTTTGCGCGTCACCATCCCCGAACACCTCCTGCTGAATGACCACCGCCGGACCTGTAACCTTGCGGCCGCCAATATCCTGACGGGCAGCAGATGTCTTCAAATAACCAACCGCCTCAGGAGATTCCCAGGCTTCATAGATCTTGATGATCGCCCCCACAATATCTTCAACGCTGCTGATCCCTTTAACCGTCGGGATAACGCCAGGCATATTGATCATTCCTGCCGGACGGATAGCAAATGTCCCACCATGCTCGAGCAATGCTACCTCTTTAACGACCTTCGCCAAGAATGACTTTTTGCTTCGGCTGCTTTTATGCGCAGCGTATAAACGCGCAGACAACATTTCAAAAGGCGGAACATAACCCGGCAAGATCGCTTCCATCTTAAAAAGGTTCAACCCTTTGTTGCCGGATTCCCTGGGATCCTTGGTGATATAACTTTCCGGTTTCTCAGACGCGTCCGGTTTCTGCGCTGAATTCGCCCCGACATCAAGCACACGCAGCGGGCCCTCTGACACTGGCAGCGCACCCATGGGGCCAATACGCAAATGACTAGCCATCTGTTCACCGATGTCCACTCCGCCTGAAAAATATTTACGCGGCAAAACATCACCGGAAACATCGGCCTCTTCGCGGATAAAATTGAACACGCCCTTTTTGTATGCCTCCAAATACCGCTCATAGATCGCGGCACGCATGGTCTTATCGCCCGTCGAGATCCCCGCTGTTTTTCCCCGGTCCACATATTCCTTTGAGAGCGTGCCATCAGAGAAACGGCGCTTATACCAGGCCGCCAGGATCAGCGCATTGTAAACCTGCCGCACCGCGGTAAAATGCTCCGAGGAGTTCACTTCACGTTCCAGTTCAGGGACGACCACTTCGCGGAACACGCGGGTCATCAACTGTTTCTCTGGTGCCACCACGCTCCCCTTGCCCTCACGCGACAAGTAATCATCTTCCGTCATCACCTGGAGCGTCGCGCGGGCGATCACCGCGGTGCCGCCACGCTCCTGCACATCGATATCACCAGGTGTGATCCAGACGCGGCTGACCACATCGAGCGGAATATCCGTGGTCCCGAACTCTTTAGCCGCGCGCGCGTACACGCGCTGCCAGAATTCTTTTCCAATCCCCTGCTCAGGGAACAACATCGACGACGATAACTGTTTCAAGAGATAATCCTGGCCCAAAAGATCGCGCCCCATCGCGGTATCAGCCAGCACATCGGGTACAATACGGCCGCTTTCCAATGGCGAGAGGTTCACCCAAACCTCTTTCTCCGGAACGGTCAAAGCCGTAAAAAAGTACTTTAGATTACGATCGGCCTCTTCATCAGTGAACGCCTGCTGGCCTTCCTCAACAAGGAACTGAAAACGAAACGGGTCTTTCATATTCACCCTGATGCCCCGCAATACCGGCGGGCGCAGCGCGGCTCCGGGCGCCACCATCACGCCGGGCGCCGGAAGCCAGGAAAGCTCCGCCGCCGCTGCCGGCAAGGTCTGCGGCAGCAATAAAAGAAACGAAAGAATGGCTGAAATAAACTTTTTAAACATGAGGGGCCTCCCCTCCTGCTACGGGGCTTTCACTTAACCCCAGGAACATGGCCGCGCTGATCAAAGGCTGAACACCGATGATCACTGGCCGAATGTTCTCGTAATCAATGTTCACGTTGACAGGATCTCCGTTTTGATACACCGGCAGACCTGGCACTTCGCCAGTTATCTGCAGATCAACCTTCGTGGGATCAAGATCGATACCACCGACATCAGTAAGCGGCGCCGCCCGCAAAGCCGCCTTAAGGTCTCTGGCCGAAGCTATCTGTGACGGAAAATACCTGAGTTTATCCTGGCAATCTTCGATCCCGCGGATAATATCCATCTTCAACTGTTGCTGACGGGCAGGAAGATACTGCGCGCCGACCACCTCTCCCGGGATCCCCTCAAGGGCCTGCTGGAAGAAACCGGCCTTCGAAACCCTATCGATAACAGCCAGCAATTTAACATTGTTGATCTTGTCAAGATACGACCGCCATAAATAAGCGATACTTCCATTGACGGCTTTGTACAATCTGGCCCTCTTGAGCACGTCGCGTGTAAGTCCCTCATTTCTAAGATCGATCGGAAGATCGTAAACAACCTCCCGATATTTCCCGCCGATAAAGACCGCCTTGAAATTATGCCCCAGACTCCAGTCGTTATGGCGCGTCAAATGGGCGAACGCGACCAATTCTTCGATGCCGCTGCCGCTACCGGAACTAAGGTCCGCCGGCTCCATTTCTTCAGCGGCCTGGATCAGCAATGCAAAAGGATAATGGTGCGCGTCACTCCAGCTTAGATCCTTGATCTCCAAAAGGTCATCCTCCGACAGTGCGACCACATGCGGAACATTAACCCCCATGGACCGAGCGACCCTATACGCAAAAAGCTCTCTTTGCATATCGCCCTTATCCGTCATGGCTTTCAAGTAAAAAGTCTTCCGCCCCATCTTGACCAGCGACACGCTCTGGGCATCCGCGCTTTGAACTTCATACTTATAGACTGGACGGTATTTCTTGAACAAGGCTTTCCAATACGGATCATTCCCCGCCGCCACAAGCAAAGCCTGAGGACCAGCGATATCCGGCTCCGTTATCATGGAGGGATCATATTTCTTGATCAAAGCCCGAAGCTCATCCTGGATCTGAGGGTTACCATTGACCGCTTTCAATCTCTCCAGATCATTCGCAAGGGTTCGCAAACCGTCTTCCCTGCTTTTCGGATCGGCAGGCACCTGCGACAGGGTAATGATATCGAACGAAGCCGCATTCTCATAAGATGTAGCGACCGCGTTAACCGTATTGACGACCAGATCACGCGGCGTCATCCCGATCTGCTTTTGCCACTTCACCAGCTGCGTCTTAATCTCCGGCATAAAATAGAGTACCGCCGCGATCAAACCCACATTCAGGATCGTTGAAGGTTTCATCGCGTGATCAACAACAGATCGCTTAAATAGCTTTCGGGGAAAGATCGCGGACACGATATACCCGCCCTCAACCTCCGCCATATGAATGATCGCGCCGAACTCTGTCGGATCACGAGAGCGCTTCAATCCTTTCCCGAAACCGAAAATAGAGAAGTTCGCTTTCTCCCACTCAACAGGGTCCCGCTCCTCTTGCGGAACATGCTGGTCCATCACAAAGAATTGCCTGTCCCACGGATTGAAATAAAAAAGGATCGGCAGCGAAGCCTTTAGCCCATTACCATGCGTAAAAGCATTCTTGAGCAACTCCGTGAGGACATACCCGATACGTCCGGTATTTGATGTTTCACCTGAAGGGATCTCTTTCGAATTGAGCCCGTAATGCTCCGCCAGTTGACGGGCAAATAATGCAAACCGCGCCTGCAACTTGCTATAGTAAAAAGTTTCCCCTTCCATGCCCGCAAGGTCGATTTGTATCCCGTCACCTCTGGCCAGCGCGGAATGAAGAGCGAACCTGAATGCACCCCGAACTGCGCCGTTGTCATCAAGCATATCGGCTAGCCTGAATACAGCTATCCCTGCCTCTGGATTGATCTTCCTGACCTCTTTCAAAACATAATTCTGCGCAGCGTCCCGCCGGCCAACCTTCTGCTTCCCAACCAGCGCTTTCTCCGGAGACATGGACGCATCCGCAACAGCTGCCTTAAGTTCCGCGCCCGTGATCACGTAAACTCTGACCGGTATGGTCATAAAACCTGAAGACTGCCGGCGCGGATCTGTGGATGGTAAATACTCATAAGGGAAAACACGCCTACTGGAAAATGTCGGTTTAGCAACAACCCCAGAGAGTGCCTCCATTAACTGAGGGTTTCCATCTTCAAGGCTCTCCCGACGGTGCTTATCCATCACAATAACAAATTTTCCATCATCTTTCATCCGGCTCGCGATATAACCCAGCGCCTTTTTATAGTCCTCAGCCGTTGTATAAATTTCCGGATTCTGCAGGACCACCAGGTCGAATGAAACCTTATCCGCGGCAGATTGAAAATCGAAAGAGTCCTGAAGATCGAGAGCATTAGCCGGAACAATGGTGAACCTGTCGCGATCGACCGGGGTGGCATTAAACGCCTCCAGAGCATCCGGATACGACTCAACCCCGATAAATCGGGCTGACGGAAAGGCCTTAAGAAACATCCGCGCATCCCAACCACTCCCCGCTCCCAAGTTAAGCGCGTGTTCAACTTTCTTCGGATCCAGCAAGCCTCGCTGTATCGCTTCCCGGTATATCTTCAAATAGGACGCCATCATCCTAAGCTTAGCCGTTGACGGGGCTGTTTTCTCGGCGAAATCCCGCCTTTTAAGCGCCATGAAATAATTCGCGCCCACCGGAGTTGTCGACAGGAAATCCAATAGTGATCCCTTCTTCACTTCTTTAAGAAGCTTGAGTTGGGCTTTTCCGAAATACGCATTATCCCCCGGAAGAAAGGGCCTGGTCATGCCATTGGGACGTACAATGATCTGCCCGCCCGGTTTAAGAACATTGGCAAATTGCGGCATTCTGCCGCCAGGTAAAAAGATCTCATCGAGCATCGGACCATAAGGATTGATCAGCACAATATCATCAGCCGCCCCATCAGGAAGAAGATCCAGGAAGTCCATATCCGCCCGCAAAGCAACAATGTTCGCAAGACCCCGGCTCCGGATATTTTCCCTCACTTCAGAAAAAGGGACCATGGAAGAAGACTCACCAGCTTCACTATGAGGGGACTTATCCGCATCGATGAGAATGAACTGTCGCGCCGTCCTCCCGGCAGCCTGCGCCTCTTTTTGCTCTTTATCAGCCATCGCTAAAGCCCAGGCAGCATTCCCAAAGCCTATCTCAAGGACAACCGGAGCTTCGCTTCGGCGTAAAATGATCTGCTCCAAAACAGCCAAATCCTCAACCGTGTTCTCCGTTCCCCTCACAGAGCGGGCAGCAACCAGAAATTCGCGACGTGCCTCGATCTGGTCCGCTACGTTCACAACACGACCACCGGCAACATCAACGGTCAATGACTCTAACGGCCGGTCCGATATCTCCGATGGATCCACGCTCCGGGCCCATTCAACCTTTGCGGCAAAATCACCAACCCCAAACCCGCCGGAGAAATACTTCCTCGGGATAACATCCCCGTTCGCTGGGTCCGCTTCCTCGCGGATCAGGTTATAAACGCCCTTCTTAAACGCTTCCAGATAACGCTCATAGATCTGTTGCTTATCCTGCGCGCCTTCTTCTCCCGGCAGAGCAATGCCGGAAACATGGCCACGGTCGATATAATTCCGGCCTAGGATCGACGCTTTCATGCGTTTCTTAAACCAGATCGAAAGGATCAGCGCCTGATAGATCTGCCGCAGCTGAGCGAAGTTCGCGCCCTCATTAACCTCTTTCTCCAGAATGGGAATGATAACCTCTCGCAAGGCCTTTTGTGTCAAGGCCTGCTCCGGAGCAGCAGCTGACGCCGCAGCTGACGCCGATGCGTCACCCTGACTGGATAAAGCCAAATGATCCGCGTCCAACATAACCTTCAGGCGCGCCTTGATCACGAAGGCCCGATCAGCTTTCTCAAAAACCTTAGCCGTGTCCGGCATGATCCAGACCTTGTTGAACATATCCAGCGGAACATCCGTGGTCCCCAGCGACGCATTAAGGGCAGCGTAGATCTTCCGCCACAACACCCGGCCGGCTGCGCCGTCAGGATGCATCAGTGAGGAAGAAAGCTGTTTAAGTACGTAATCTTCAGCCAAAAGGTCACGCCCCAGTTCCGTCCTGGCAAGGGCATCAGGAATGATCCGGTCTTTTTCGTAAGGAGAAAGGTTAACCCAAAGGTCTTTTTCAGAGGTGGTGAGCGAAGCCAGAAAATATTTGATCAGCTTCAGTGAGCCGGCTTCATTACCGCCTTTATCGAGGATAAAATCGAAACGGAAGGGGTCTTGCGGATAAACTTTCATCCCCCTTAACAAAACAGGCTCAAAGGGAGCGCTGAGCGAGAGCATCTGTCCGGTGGGCGGAAGGGATAAGGACTGAGAACGGGCCAAAGGGATATTCAACCCGGTCGTCAAGAAAGCAACCAGGACAAATAAAGAAATGGCCTTACGCCAATTGGGAAAAACCGCTCTTTTCATATACACGACTCCCTCGCCGTATATAAGTATTGACTATAAAGTAATGTATATCAATGGCTGGAAGCTTGTTTCGAGAAAACGTTTTCTCAGGTCATTCCAGGCGTCGGAATACCATCAGATGCGAGTTCACGGCCAGCTTTCAATCCCTACTAGAAAGAGCTGGACGTGCTATCTGAGCAGATGATGGTATCCCGGCGCCAATGGAATGACAAAAAGAAACCCCGGGACCTCTTTTCGAAGTCCCGGGGCTGAGTTACTATTAGATAAATAACTTTCGCCGAAGGCGAAAGTTATTACATCATACCACCCATGCCACCACCCATACCACCCATACCACCGCCCATACCACCCATCGGAGGCATGCCACCCTTGTCCTTTTCAGGAGCATCGGTGATCACGCACTCTGTGGTGAGAAGGAGGCCCGCAATGGACGCCGCGTTCTGCAGCGCCGTACGAGTAACCTTGGCCGGATCAATAACGCCGCTCTCGAGCATATCGACATAAGCGTCCTTATTGATATCATAACCAATGTTCTTCTTTTCCTTCTTGAGGCGGTCAACAATGACCGAACCCTCAAGGCCGGCATTCAAGCATAACTGACGAACGGGAGATTCGATCGCACGCAGGATAATATCCGCGCCGGTCTTCTCGTCGCCAGTAAGCTGCAGCGCCGCCACATCTTCCAAACAACGAAGAAGAGCCACACCACCGCCGGGAACGATACCTTCTTCGATCGCCGCGCGGGTCGCGTGAAGCGCGTCCTCAACACGAGCCTTCTTTTCCTTCATTTCGCTCTCGGTCGCCGCGCCAACATTGATGATGGCAACACCACCGGACAGCTTCGCCAGGCGCTCCTGGAGCTTCTCTTTATCGTAGGAAGAATCAGTCTTGTCGATCTGAGCCTTGATCTGAGCGATACGGCCCTTGATGTCGGCGGTCTTACCGGCGCCTTCAACGATGGTCGTATTGTCCTTATCGATCTTGACCTTTTTAGCACGACCCAGGTCAGAAAGCTGAATATTTTCCAGCTTCATCCCGCGGTCTTCCGTGATGGCCATGCCACCCGTGAGGGCAGCAATGTCTTCAAGCATCGCCTTGCGACGATCGCCATAACCCGGAGCCTTAACAGCTGAGCAAGAAAGGGTCTTGCGCAGATTGTTCACTACCAGCGTCGCAAGTGCTTCGCCTTCAACATCTTCCGCAATGATCAGAAGCGGGGCGCCAGCCTTGGCCACCTTCTCGAGAACAGGCAGCATATCCTTGATGTTCGAAACCTTCTTCTCATAAATGAGAATAAAAGGATTATCGAGCTCACATTCCATCTTCTCCATGTCCGTGGAGAAATAAGGCGACAGGTAACCCTGGTCGAACTGCATCCCCTCAACGAACTTCAGCTCCGTGTTGATGGTCTTGGACTCTTCAACCGTGATAACACCATCTTTACCAACTTTTTCAAACGCTTCGGCGATCTTCTTGCCGATAACGCTGTCTGAATTCGCCGCGATGGTGGCCACCTGCTCCACTTCACGGTTCTCTTTCATATCAACCTTCTTCGACAGCTTGGCGATCTTCTCAACAACGGCTGTGACAGCCTTGTCGATACCGCGCTTAAGCGCCATCGGGTTCGCGCCGGCCGTCACATTCTTGAGGCCTTCACGATAAATAGCTTCAGCCAGCACCGTCGCGGTCGTGGTACCGTCACCGGCATTGTCAGACGTCTTCTCGGCCACTTCCTTGACCATCGACGCGCCGATGTTCTCGAACGCATTCTCCAGCTCGATCTCCTTGGCAACGGAAACGCCGTCCTTGGTGACCGTGGGGGAACCGAACTTCTTGTCGATAATGACATTGCGCCCCTTGGGACCGAGCGTCACTTTGACCGCTCTCGCGAGCTGTTCAACACCGCGAAGCACGGAACGACGGGCTTCGTCATCATACTGTAAGATCTTTGCAGCCATAAAAACCTCCAAAAAAATTTTCTATGTTAAAATTTTTTTGCTCCCAAACGCCTCGACAGGCCTTAGCCTGACGGCGGAAGGGAGCCCAAATAAACGATTACTTATTTAACGATAGCCAGAACTTCTTCTTCACGGATGATCAAAAGCGCGGTGCCATCCTTGTCCTTGATCTCGGTGCCGCTATATTTGCCGTAAAGCACAATATCGCCCACCTTGACCTCAAGGGCCTGAACCTGCCCGTTATCGAGCACTTTGCCTTTTCCAGCGGCAACAACTTTGCCTTCCTGGGGCTTTTCTTTCGCCGTGTCAGGAAGGACGATACCGCCCTTGGTGACTTCTTCGGCAGAAAGAGGCTGAATAATGATCCTGTCTGCGAGTGGTTGAAGCTTCATGAATTACCCTCCTTGTTTGACTTTAACTTGGCAATGAATTCCTAAGACTGCTAATTATCAAGATTCTGCCATTCATGTCAAGAAAATTTTTTTGTTTAACCGATATTTGGCAAAGCTATGTCGAGAGTGCTAATGAGACATTACAAAAAAAGCCTGAAAAAGCCATTTTAGAAAACAAGCCCTTTCAGACAGCCAAGTGAACCCCAACAGGTGTTCTTTCAAAACCATCCGCGAGCATGAGCGGCTCCGCTTCCATCCCGGAGATAACGGCAACATATACATCAGGAATGCTCTCGATCCGGGCATTATAGAAACTGGCGAGCTCATTAAAATACGAACGCGCCATGGCGATCCTGTCTTCAGTATCGGACAACTGTTTCATTAAATTAACAAACGCACCATTCGCTTTAAGCTCCGGATAAGCTTCTGCTACCGCCTTGATCTTCGGCAGGCAACCGGCATAATCCGGGCCGGGCTGACCCGGCGCCGTTGCCTCAATCTGAGCACGCAAAGCGGCCAATTCACCCTGCACCCGTTGCTCATAACCTTTCAAACCCGTCACCGTATTCACTAAAGAAGGGATCAGTTCATGCCGTCTTTTAAGCTGAACATCCACATTCGCCCAGCCTTGCCTGACACGGACACGGATCTCTACAAGATTATTGTACAAGATCCAGGCACAGCCGAGGAACCACACCAATAGGTAAGAAAACCCAGCCAGGACAAAAACAACAACGTCCGAGGATAATGTTGTGTGCAGCATGCCGTCGCGCAACAAAAAAGAAGCTACGGCAAGAATAAGACCAATAACGGTCAGCCACCAAAAAGTGTTGCGAAAACTTCCCGCTATTTGCTCTTCGGTTCGAATCGAGATCAAAAAAAGAGGGGAGCGTTTATCGGCCGCGATCTCGGGCGCAACCACGTCCTGGCGCTCCCGCGCCTGGCCGATCACATAGAGCGGAGCATGAAGAGGGATAACATATTCCGTAAACGTCCGGCGATGATCTGAATTCGGCACTGCCCCCTGAGGGCCTTTACCATAATAAAGAAGTTCCGCCATGCCGCAGGTCTTGTTGAACACATTCTTTGGCTCAAGCTTGGCTCCGGTGGGAACAATACGAATAATGCCACTGTCATCCTTTAAATAAAATGCCGGGGACTCCCCGCCCTCCGCCACCTTGGTGCGGCCACTTTCCGTCCTGGTCCTGGTTTGCGTCATCCCCTTGCTGTCCTGGTATGTCTCGATCACCGTCCGGGACCAATGCTCCTCAACCGTCCAATGGAAGTAGACGCAAGAAGTTCCTGCCAAATAGCTGGTCAGCGGGGCCTCTATCTCGGCCGTTCCCTTAAGTTCAACCTCTCCGATGAACACGCCGGTCGTCTTGCTGGTGGGCAGGCTATTAAGCAACCACTGGCGTTTTCCCGCCCGCCATCCGAAAATAAGACAAACCATCGCCAGGAAACCGCCAAAGGAAGGAATTATCCAGAAAAGAGTTTGCGCGTCAGGATTGCTCATTGACCAGCCAGCATGGCCATGCCCTTAAAGATCAAATGATCATCAACCGCCTCAACCGGATGCTTCATGAAACGCCTCATGACCGGGGCGTGGCCTCCGGTCATAACAACTTTGGGATGGCATTTCATTTCTTCACCCAACCGTAGGACCATCCCGTCACATAATGCGCCATACCCGTGGAATAAACCGCTTTGAATGCTCTCCTCGGTTGTGGCGCCAATGACTTTCTTCGGCTCGGTGATATTGACCCGTGGCAAAAGCGCCGTTTTCTCAAATAAAGCCTCTGCTGATAAGCGCAGGCCGGGGATAATAGCGCCGCCCAGATAATCCCCTTTCGGCGAGATCCCGTCAAAGGTGATCGCCGTCCCCAGATCGATCACGACGGCCGGGGCGCCGTAAAGCTCCCGAGCGGCATAAGCGCACAACAAGCGGTCCTTTCCAACCTGACGCGGGCTTTTATAGCGGTTCTTGATAGGGATCTTAAGATGCCTACCGATCACGAGAGGGTTGATGCCCCAGGCTTTGCGGATCCGGGCTGATAATGACTTTAAAACATCCGGCACAACACTGCAGATCACGACAGTTTTCACCGGATGCTTACTGGCCACTGACTCAAGAAAATTCGCCAGCTTAACACGCACAAGTTCGCTCTGCGGTTCATTCTCGATCGAATAAACGCGCTGCGGCTTATCCTTATTAAAGAAGGCAAAACCGATGGTAGAATTCCCGATATCGATAGCGCAGGTCATATAAAAGGTAGGTTAAAGCCGGCAAGCCAAAAAGGCAAGTATAATAACGCCTTACATCTTCCAGATAACTTTCAACTCTTCCTCTGACGGCAGGACCGCGAGGATCTGACGGACTGTTTCGGGTGACGACTTCTGCCAGCTGGGGATCAGCTTTGGAGCACTTTTAGCGCACTTTGAAAAATACTGCATTAAGCCGGCCGCGAGTGTCAGCTGCCGCTCGGTCACCAACTTGCTGCGTAAAACCACCGTGGGGCTGGGAAACTCATAAGTACGAAAAATAATATCCGACTCCAGCGCGTACTCAAGCAGAAACTCATTTTCCTGAGCGTCACGGCCCAGCAAAATAAAAGCATCATCGCCTAGGCTGAAATAACGGCCCATTCCCAGGATCGCCATCTCATGGATCGCGTCACACCCGCGCGCCAATACATCTTTAACACGGTTGCCGAAAACTTTCTCGGTCAGCAGGCAACCGCCGCCAGGCGTGGAGAAGCCCGCCAACCCCAACTCTTTCGCGAGGTCCAATTGCCGCCGCCGGTTACGGCCCACCAGGTCCATGAGCTTCTCACGGTCAACGATCCCTTCCGTCTCAGGAATGGTCAGCGGAAGCAACTTGGCCGATAAAGGGCGCAGCACGCGCCCGGGGATGCCCGACCCTTCTTCTACCCAATCCAGGCATTTGCGCCGCTGCGACATCGGACGCTGGCCAATAACCTCCCCGGTAAAAACAAATGACGCGCCAATCTCCTTCATATACTCAGCGGCTTTCCGGAGCATATAAATATGACAATCCACACACGGATTATGCGCCACGCCAAAACCATATTGAGGATCCTTTAGAACAGCCAGGTAATCATTGCCTAACGGAATACTCTTAAACGGCATCCCGAGCTGCTCGGCAAGCTTGATCACCCGCGACGGGCGGCCGCAACCCCAGGGCATGCTGATATTGACCGCGTGAACCTCAATTCCCTGATCCAGCAAAAGCTTGGCTGCCAAAGCACTATCCAACCCGCCTGACAGCAACCCTACCGCTTTATATTTTCCCATCTTCTTCACCTCAACGACGCTTGAGCGTCAGTTCATTCTTTTTGGTATCGATCTGAAAAATAAAATTCTCCAGGAATGACATCCCAAGTAAGCCATCGGAGGACTGATTATGCTCATAATCCAAAATGATCGCCTTCACATGATGTGCGGTCATTCCTCCCAGCTTAACTTGGTCAAGGGTGATCAAGCGGCCAGCCACGACCGCCCCCCCAGCCAGGGTCACCGGGATCGCCTGGCTTTTACTTTTTAACACATTGAGCCGCTTTGCCATCGCTTTGGATATCTGCACCGCGCTAGCTCCGGTGTCCAGCAAAAACCGTCCGGAAACGTTATGATTGATCTTAAGGCGCACATAATAACTTTTCCCTTCCTGCTCGAGCGGCACAACTGTCTTGTCGCCGCTAACGACGATCCCTTCATCCCGCCGAGAGGTTGATTGGCGTGACAGGGACTTATTGGTCTGATTCGCCGTTTGCCCGGCCATCTGGGTGCCGGTATACACCACCCGGCCGACCGCTTTGGTTGCCTCCCAACCCACCTTACCCACCACGCCGACAGCTTCTCCGGTAGCTTCAAGGACCGCGCAACCGGCCGTTGACATAAGAAGAAATACTAGCAACAGCCGCTTTCTCATTGTGTCATCCCCAATTTCTTTAACTGCGCGATCCGATCCCGGAATTTCGCGGCTTTTTCAAACTCAAGGTTACGCGCGGAAAGTTCCATCTGGCGTTCCAATTCGTCGACCATTCTCGAGAATTCATATTGTTCCTTATCCTGGCCAGCCACTTCACGCACCAGTTCCTCGGCATCCGACCAAACCTCAATACCGGCGTTGACCGCCTTCAGGATCGTCGAGGGAGTAATACCATTATCCGAATTAAATTTCAGCTGGATCTTGCGGCGCCGGTCACACTCGGCCATGGTAAAACGCATTGCCTGGCTGATCGTGTCAGCGTACATAATGACCATGCCGTCCTTATTACGCGCCGCGCGTCCGGCCGTTTGAATCAACGAAGTATGGGAGCGCAGGAAGCCCTGCTTATCGGCATCAAAGATCGCGACGAGGGACACTTCCGGAAGGTCGAGCCCCTCACGCAACAGGTTCACACCGACCAGGCAATCATATTTCTTAAGCCGTAGATCCTGCAATATCTTCGTGCGCTCGATCGTCTCAATATCAGAATGGAGGTATTTAACCTTCACCCCGCGGTCACCCAAATATTCGGCCAGGTCCTCCGACATCTGCTTGGTGAGAGTTGTCACCAGCACCCGCTCCGACTTTGCCGCCCGGATGCGGACTTCTTTTAGTAAGTCCTCCACCTGCCCCGCTGTCTTGCGCACCTCGATCATCGGATCCGGGATCCCGGTAGGCCGGATAACCTGCTCCACCAGCTTGCCACCGGCCCGCTTAACCTCGAACTCATCAGGGGTCGCTGAAACATAAATAACCTGACTGGCCATCGGCTCGAATTCACTGTACTTAAGAGGACGGTTATCCAGACAAGACGGCAACCTAAACCCGTGTTCAACAAGCATCTCCTTGCGAGACCGGTCGCCAGCGTACATCCCGTGGATCTGCGGGATCGTTACGTGCGATTCATCAATAATGACCAGAAGATCTTTAGGAAAATAATCGATGAGGCAATGCGGCCTGGCTCCCGGTGGACGGCCAGACAGGACCCGCGAATAATTCTCGATGCCGTTACAATAACCGGCCTCGCGCATCATTTCCATATCGTAGCGCGTGCGCGAACGCAAGCGCTGGGCTTCCAAAAGTTTCCCCCGGCCTTCGAGCTCTTTGAGCCTCTCCTGAAGCTCACGCTCGATCTCCTGAAGCGCCTCTTCCATGCGCGGCTCGGAAACCACGAAATGCTTGGCGGGATAAACTGCTGCCTGCTCAAGTTCGGTCAATGTCTCACCGGTCAAAGGATCGATCATCTTGATGCGTTCGATCTCATCACCGAAGAACTCCACCCGGAGCGCGTCCTGCCGGTAAGCGGGAAAGATCTCGACCACATCCCCCCGCACACGGATTTTGCCGCGAGAAAATTCGAAATCATTACGCTCGTACTGGATGTCCAGAAGTCGCCGCAGGACATCGTCGCGGCCGGCCGCTTCCCCGCGCTTAAAGAACACTAGGCTATTCTGGTAATCTTCCGGTGAGCCCAGGTTATAAATGCAAGAAACACTCGCCACCACGACCACATCCCGACGAGACATCAGCGATGTTGTTGCCGCCAGGCGCAGGCGGTCCAGCCGGTCATTGATGGACGAATCCTTCTCAATATAAACATCCGTCGAAGGGATATACGCCTCCGGCTGATAATAATCGTAATAACTCACAAAATATTCCACCGCGTTCGAAGGGAAAAATTCCTTGAATTCGCCGTAAAGCTGAGCCGCCAGGGTTTTATTGTGAGAGATAACAAGCGTCGGACGGTTAAGGCGGGCGATACAGTTGGCGAGCGTGAAGGTCTTGCCGCTGCCGGTAACACCAAGCAGGACCTGGGCTTTGTCCCCGCGCAAAATACCCGCGGTCAAGGCCTCGGCTGCACGTTTCTGGTCAGGGATCAGTTTAAATGAGGATTCGAGTTTAAAAGATCCCATGGCGCATCAACATATCTTGCCATGCTTGTACGGGCGGGCTTTGTTCTTCTCGCACTTTTTCGTGATCTCGGCCTCGATATCGATCCCCAAGCCACCGCAAAGGTCGAACAAGCGGATAAAGGTATCCGCCAACTCCTCGTCAAAATTCGCCTTGTCCTGCTTACGGTGCGCTTCCATCGCCTCGGCCAGCTCGGTGACGATCAGCATCAGGGCCTCACCGATATTACGCTCTTTATCCCAAAAGCCCTTTGATTTGGCGATCGAATGGCACAGATCACACATTTCCTGAACGCTTAATTTCTGGCTCATTTTGACCTTTCTTTGACGAGAAAATTCTGCATGTCCTGCGATAATTCCGCCTCGATCCTGACTTTATCCTTCGTATATGGCTGCACAAAAGATAAAGCAAAAGCGTGCAGCGCCGTGCGCTTGAACTTAAGCTCAAAATCTTTACGATAAACGAACTTGTTCTCGCCGACCAGCGGATTGCCGACCTCCTTGAAATGCAGGCGGATCTGATTGGTACGTCCGGTCAGCGGGGTCACTTCGACCACCGCGAACTTGCGGAACTGTTGTTTAAGAGCGTAGCGGGTGACCGACATGCTGTTGCGGTCACCCGACGCGATATCTTCCTTCAAGCGACTTTTCATCTCCCCGCGCGAATGCAACAGCTTGCCGTGGACAAAAGCGATATATTTCTTCTGCACCTCGCGAGCGCGGAACAGGTTCATCATATGATCGCGGGCAACCTGGCCTTTAGCAAAAAGGATCACCCCGGAAGTATCACGATCAATGCGATGGCAGGGGTGAAGCTTTAGCCCTTCCGGAACATCCGGACGCGCGGCATACTCGGCGTTGACGATCTCGGTCAGCGACGCTTCATTGCCTTTGTCAGCCGGCACCGCCAGCAGGCCCGCCGGCTTAAAAAAAGCGATATACTGATCATCTTCATAAAGAATAATGCTGGCGCGTCGGGAAATAAACCTTTTAGACATTCTCCGTCTCCTCGGCTGTCTCATCTCCAGCGGTAAAATGAGCCTCGACCAAAGCCTCAAGACGGGTGATCTTGCGCATCAGGATAATGGGGAAAATGACCAGCCATGCCTGGAACGCCAGGGCCAGCAGCGCCTGTAAAGGGGTCACCGAAAGATTGATCGCGGAACTGTCCATATTAAGGCTCCAATAATGGGAAATTAAACAACGACCTTCTCGGCGAGGACTCCCTGCACGTGATCAGCCAACGCGCGACTGTCAGAGGGTTTGATCTCATTGAAAAAGATCGCGATGTTAAAAGCGTCTTCAAAAGGTATATTCTCAACACGAACGATCACGCCGGAACAGACGATCTTCCTGGTCGCGACCTTCCCCTCTTTCTTAACCGGAAGCATCAGGGTGATCTTCAGCTTGGTCATTGGCTCCAGATACTTATCAACCCGGCAATAAACACCGGAACGGCTGATATTGCGGGTCGCCGTGACCAGATCGGCATCAACAGCGCCGATCTTGACCGGAACGCTGTGCTCAATACGAGGATAACGACGCTTTTCAACCGGATCTTTATGACTCAATGCGGCACCCCCTGTTTAGGCTTAACGACAACCTCGGCGATCTTCAGCCTCTCAAAAGCAGACCCGCCGACAAACTCGAGGCCGAGCTGGTACCCTTCCGAAAAAGGCGATTGTTTGACCCATACGACCTTGGCTTCCAGATCCAGCAACTTCTCCTGCACTTTCAACTGCACCTGAAGGATCACGCGCGTCCCGATAGGAACAAACTCATTAGAGTTAATACGCATCCCGCCCATGCTGATATCCTGCGCCAGATGGCCGGCATAGATCTCAACACTGGAGGTCTTATACTTCACCGGGTGCCTGAACACTGCCCGCTGGAATTTCCTGTTATCAAAGCCGGATTGAGCCGCCATAAGTATCCCTTTAATAGGCGTAGTATACCATAGCCAGTCGATGCCAAAGACGTTTTTAGTAAATTTCACACTTTAGGGGGCAAGGAACGAACGCAAGTCAACCGCCGGCTGAATATCAACGATCACCGGCTTAAGCCCCGTCGCCTGTTCAATCCGATCAAGCAATGCGGGATCGATGTTAAAAAGCAGACCCTCACCCGAAGTACCGGTCTCCAAATTTACCCGTGATAAAGCAAGGTCTATACCGCCACTTTGTTTATTAAGGGCCGGCTGAAGCTCATCGATAAGAACTCGCAAATACGCGACAATATTATCCATTAATCGTAAGGGCATATCATCGGCAAACACCTCCCGGCCATCCTTCTCCTCGGCAAGTACTATCATCAAACCCGGCTTGCCCTGATAACCGCTCATCAATAAACTATTCGGCGCCCGCAGGTCCAGAAGGCGGGGTAATACCTGAGTCTCTGCCGTTTGACTGTCAAAAACACGCCGATCAAAAATACGCTTTAACAATGCGGCCAGCGATTCACGTCCAGTCAGCTGGCCCTCCCAGGCAAAAGGATAAACCCCTTTTACTTTCTCCGATTGCACCTCTTTGAACATGGCCATGATCTCAACGTGCGTCGCCTCCAGGACTTCTACTGTCTTCTGCAAACGGCCGATCATCTTTTGCATCGATTCCGGTCTGTACCGCGAAAAATACTCTTCCACCTTACTTTGGAAATCAGGCTGCTCTGGAACCATTACTTCCCAGGTACCATTCCTTTTCTCAGCGATACAGTACCCCTTCTCACCGTTGACCACCTGGTCAACGAACCAGAATATTTTCTCGCCCCTCAGCTCAAAACGATCAGTCCCGTTAAAGATCGGCAACAGCAACGTCCGCATCATGATATCTTCCATCAGATCATCAGAGAACGGCCCTTCGGATACGCTCTGGACCTCATCTTCATAGCGTGAAATATCCTTAACAAAGCCACTCAGGATATCCCTAAGGCCATCTTTCTGACGCGAATACGTAAGGAGATCGCTCAGCTGGCCATACGCCATCTGGACCTGACGCCGTGCCTCTGCCTTAAGAACGTTGAGGTCGACCGTCGTCTGAGCATGATCATCGAGCGCGTCAAAGCCCGGATCTTCACCCGTTAACACTTCCCAAACCTTGCCGATAGTGCGCCCCAACGTTTCACGCCGCTGCTGTAAAGCCCGCACCATGCCTTCCCGGTCAGCCTGGCCCTTACCCGACCCGCAGACCGCCACGGCATAACGAATGCGGGCGTCGGTCAACTCTCTTTTAAGATCCCGTATGGCTTTCCTGACGCCATCAGCGGTCAATCCTTCCGCCGCGATGTAAGCCGGCCCAAGGCGGTACTTTTTGATCTCTTCAATTAACCCCTTAACATCGGCCGGCGAAGGCTCCAGAAGGTCTGGATAACGGGTCAACTTCTCCCGTTCTTTCTGATCAAGTGCCAACATTGATCTCGCGGGTGAAAGCAAAGCGTTCTTGAGAAAATGATAAATGAACGAACCTAACCCTTTATCCGTGGCCGGAAAAACATCCGTCAACCGGAACTGATCCATGTCAATGAGGACCGGCACATATCCGCCATCCGATTGGGGCATAAAAACTTTATTGTTCAAGCGATAATCATAGATCCAGCCGATCCCAACCGCCCCCACGAACATCCTGCTGGTCGCTTCCAGCGGGTCTTCAAAGATCTTCGGCGCCACCTCACCGGCGGCGGCGTTGAACTTCCTCATGTTTTCATCGGTTGCGATCTGCGTCAAGTAATGCGCGCCATCCGGCAAAACCTTGATCCCGACAACATTGACTGACCCGGCGAAAAGCTCGCTGCCAAGTTTCTCCCGCCACCCAATATTATGATCTTTGCCATCCCCCTGCTTAAAAATGTATTCCTTGCCGGCGTATTCAATAACGCCCTTCTGCAAGACCCTGGCTTTACGCTTACGAACATTGCTCTTAAATCCGTAAACAGATAGAAAATGATCCCTGTCAACCGCGCCAGGCATGATCTTTGTCCACGTATCAAAATAATCCGCCACCGCCCCTTCTTGAAGGCTCAACTCCTTATAAACCCTGTCTCTGACCGAGCGACTGGCAACCTTAGGGAGGGCTACTTGAAAATCAACCGGGATGCGAAATGCCTGTGCCCTGTCAACCGACTCGGCGCTGTCGATCAACCCGGCACCTCTTAGTCGTTCAAGCAATATACCAACCACTCTCGGCAAATCCGCCACATACAAAGTCCCGGACATCAATGCTGTCTGGTCATTAGCAGCATCGTTTGACCTTATTTCACTTTCATCAAGACCTAGGCCTTTGAAATATTCTCGATCTGCGGGATTTACCTTGAATAAGGCCAAAGATTTGGAATTCGTTCTTTCCCATGCCGTATAAACATGGTTAATCAAACGAAGCATCAACAACTCACGGACACCCGCCTCCCCGTTTTCCTTCAGGATGGTCAACTGCCGATGTCCGGCCAATGTCTGATAGCCGATAATACCTGCCAGCCGGCCTCCGGCATACGCCCCCCACAACGTCAGCGGGTCGGGGGTACGAATGTCATTAACAACCGAAGAAGTAAAACTATCCGCAGCAGCTTTAACCTCTTGCGAAACAAGATTATTATTCGCGTCCAGGTTAACAGCGAGCAGGGCCACCCGCCGTTTCCCCCCAGAGACAACAGGCACCCGTAACAGCGCCGCACGCATTTGATCAACCCAGGCCGTTCCCAGCCCTGATACGCCGGATGCCAACGATGATTCAGCCAGTGCCAAGTCGACCGAAACTTTCACTTTCTTCCTGGAAGCGGCCGCAAAAAGATCCATCTGCCCGGACGTATCAAGCACCGTGCTGATCTGCGACGCGTTAACACCGCCCGAAAAATATTTACGGGGAATAACCTCTCCCGAGAAAGTGTCCTTCTCCTCCCGGATCAGGCTTACCGCGCCCTTCTTGAACGCCTGCACATAACGCCCCCAGATCTTTTCACTTTCACGCGGATCATCAATATTAACGCCCGCCACCCGGTTACGGTCCACATAAGCCCGGCTTAACAAACTGCCCTGGACTTTCTTTTTATACCAGGCCGCCAGGATCAGGGAATGATAGGCCTGACGTAACGGCGCAAAATTAGTGCCTTCATTCACTTCTTTCTCAAGTACGGGAATGACAACCGAACGCAGCACGTCTTTGGCCAGTCCTATCGAGGCCGATGCGGAGGCTTCCTTGGCGCCGCTGTTATTGGCCTGCGCCAAATAATCACTTTCCAGCAACACCTTAAGCCGCGACTCAACAACATAAACGGAAGCCGTCCGCCGCTGGGCGTCCGCTTTCTCGTAAACCACGGCTTTTGCCGGCATGATCCATACCTTGTTAAAAGCATCAACCGGAATATCTGTCGATCCATACTTTTGATAAGCCCGGGCATAAAGCTCGGCCCAAAACTTCTTACCCGTCTCCCCCTCAGGATAGAGCAAAGAAGCGGTCAACTGCTTAAGGATATAGTCTTGGGCCAAGAGATCACGGCCCAGCTCGGTAAGGCCGAAAACATCAGGGATAATGCGGTCTTTTTCGTAAGGAGAAAGATTAACCCAGAGGTCTTTTTCAGGGACGGTCAACGAAGCCAGAAAATACCGGACCAGTTTTTCTGAAACAAGCCCTGTATTTTCCCCCACGTCAGCCGGGTCAAGAATAAAATCGAACCGAAGGGGCGCATCGGCGTAAACTTTCATCCCCTCAAGGGTGGCCGGATGAAATGGCTCGCTTAGGGCGACCATGCTGCCGGGAGCAGGCAAGATCACTGCCGTCTGGGCATAACCCAGCGACGAGGTAACGATAAATGAGGCCAACGTCGCGCAACCGATGAACCTCTTGATCCTGTCAGGCAAAATGAACGTCATACACCTCCCCCATCAGACTTCCACCTGTATAAGTATTTGTTATTAAAGCCGGTAAAACAAGAGCCAGCCAATAGAATCAAGAAAACGTTTTCCGATTTCTAAAGGATTCTTTAGAAATCGTCCTTGAGCCACCTGAGAGCTTTCAAGCTCTCGGGGCGAAAGGATTCATGGTATAATAGAAAACAATGTACAAAGAATTCTACGGCTTCACAGAGAACGCCTTCAATATCACCTCCGACCCGGCTTTTTATTTCGAAAGCTCCCGGCATAAAGAGGCCTATTCCCACTTGCTTTATGGCATTAAAACCCGCAAGGGGATCATCTCGCTGACTGGCGAGGTTGGCACCGGAAAAACCACGCTCTGCCGCATCCTGCTCAACAAGATCGATGTATCCATCAAAACGGCTTTCATCCTCAATCCCAATTTCTCGCAGCTCCAGTTGCTGCAGCTGATCACCAAAGACCTCGGGATCAAAGCCAAGAACAATAAGCTCGACCTGATCAACGCGCTCAATCAATTCTTGATCGACCAGACCGCGCAGGGCCACAATGTCGCTGTGATCATCGATGAAGCCCAGAACCTCAATACGCATCAACTCGAGCAGATCCGCCTGTTGTCGAATTTAGAGACCGAAAAAGAAAAACTGTTGCAGATCATTCTGGTGGGCCAGCCGGAGCTATTGGAAAAACTGCAAAAACCCTCCCTGCGCCAACTCAACTCGCGCATCGGGGTGCGTTACCATATCCAGCCTCTGGAAAAGGAAGATATTCACCACTATATCCATCACCGGCTTAAGATCGCCGGAGCCTCAAAGAAATTATCCTTTACCGACGCGGCGGCGGCGGCCGTTCATCATTTCTCAAAAGGAACGCCACGGGTCATCAATATCCTCTGCGAGCACGCCCTGCTGGCGGGCTTTGTCAACGAAACCTGGACTATCGACGAAAACATCATCAAGGCCGCGGCCAAAGAAGCCCTGATATGAGCATCATCCACGACGCGCTTAAAAAAGTTCAAAGCAAGAACCCTCAGGCTTCGCCTTTTCCTGAGCCACCCCCGGCGCCCGCGTCCTCCAGCCCGTCGACCGTCGACCTCACCCCGGAAACAACCAATCGCTCCCTCATGATCCTGATGGCCGTGGTCCTGACGGTCACCGTGGTCGTGATCTTCGCGGTGATCTTCAAACTGGCCATGGATACAACGCAGCATCCCAAAGCCACCGCCCAACCCGCTTCTGCCGGCGGCATCAAAGTGGAAGGGGTCATGGACCGGGACGGAAAAATGGTTGCTCTAATTAACGGGGATGTTTACGAAGAAGGCCAAACAGTGGAAGGAAAGGTCATCACAGCGATCACCTTCGCCAATGTGACCGTGATGGGCAACAACAGCAAGCTGATCCTGCCGATCAAACACCGGGACCAAGCAGCGAACGCAAAGCCTTAACGATCATCGCCGCAGGAACAGCCTCCTTGACGATGACCCGCCCGATCGCTTCACACAAAACAAACCGGTTCCGGCTACCGGAGAACTTCTTGTCAAATGTCATGGCTTTCAGGATCCGCGCCTCCGGCACACCTTCGACCCGTTCCGGCAGCCCGACCGCGGTCAACAATGTCTCGACCCTGGCCGCTTCAAGGGGCTTCATCAACTTCAACAGGCAAGAAAGGGCGCACGCCGCGCGCATACCCAGCGCCACGGCCTCACCATGATGATATTTTTCATACCCGCCGGCTGTCTCAACAGCGTGGCCGAGCGTATGGCCAAAATTCAAAATAGTACGCAAGCCTTTTGTTTCTTTCTCATCAAGCTCAACCACCCGCGCCTTAATGGCCGCGCTCGCCAGGACCACATGCGATAAAGCGCCCGGTTCCGCGCGCAGAATGCCGGCGTAATTCTTTTCCAAATAAGAAAATAAGGCCGCATCCTTGATCACCCCGTACTTGATGATCTCGGCCAAGCCGTTACGCAATTGCCGCTCGGAAAGAGTCCCCAAAAGGGCCGTATCCGCCAGCACGAGTTTCGGCTGATAAAAAGCTCCCGCCAGATTCTTGCCCTGAGGCAGGTCTACCGCCACCTTCCCCCCGATCGACGAGTCAACTTGCGCCAAAAGGGTCGTCGGCACCTGAACGAACGGCACACCGCGCTTATAGACGGCGGCCACAAAACCCGCCAGGTCGCCCACCACACCGCCACCGAAAGCGATAATGACCAGCTTCTTATCGGCCGCGTACGCCGCGATCCGGCCCACCAGATCGAAGGCCACATCAGCCGACTTGGCTCTTTCGGAATCCTCTACCTCAAAAAATTTAAGTGAATATCCCTTATGCAGCAAAGAAGCCGACAATGCTTTCCCGTGCAAACGGTTCACCAGCGGATTTGTAATGACCACCACGTCGGGACCAAGGCGCAGCTTCTTGAGGAACTCCGGCAAAAGCGGCAGTAAGCCGTCCCCGACAACGATCGGATAAGAGTTCTCTTTAAGTTTTACAGATATCTGTTTCATTTGAGGCCCATCAAGGTTGCCGCGCCATAGATCAGCGGATCAAGAAAATCGAGCATTCCTGTGTTAAGAAGAAGGATCACCGCCACGAAACCAAAAGGTTCCAGCGCGAAATACTGCCGTTCCCAGCTCGCCGGGATCAGCCCTGCCACCACCCTTGAACCATCAAGCGGCGGGATGGGGAGAAGATTAAAGAACGCCAACCCCAAATTAAGCATGACCGCCCAAACCAGAAGCTTCCCACCCAAAGCTGAAAAATGGCCATGCATCACCAGCTGGGCAAAAAGGAACGCCAACAGAAGATTGACCGCCGGGCCGGCCAGGCCTACCCAGATAATATCGCGCTTAGGACAGTTCAAACGGCTAAAATCAACCGGCACAGGTTTAGCCCATCCGAAGACCAACAGTGAATGGGTCCATCCCAGAAAATGCGCCAGGTACAATAAGCCCGGTACCAGGATCGTTCCCACAGGATCAACATGCTTGATCGGGTTAAGCGTAAGACGACCCATCCGCTCAGCCGTCGGGTCCCCCAGCCGGTTGGCGACCCAGCCATGCGCGAACTCATGCAAAACGATCGCCGGGATAACAATAAGCAGGATAACAAGGATCGGTTCAACAAATTCAGGCATTAGAGGGCCAGGCTGATCTTCATCAAGGAAAGGACGGCAGCATCCGCGTCAGCAGGAATGGATTTTACCTTCCCCTGTAAACGGATATCGCTACCGATAAATCCATCCATTACTGCGGCGGCACCATCAACATAACACGCCACAGCAGAACCACTCTGCACTTTGTAGGCCGCAGGCCCCTGCTCGGCTTTGAGCAACTTTCCGGAACATTCAACGCTTCCGTCAGCATTCTTTCTCAGCAACGATGTTCTTGCCGCCTGACGGGCCTGTTCAACGCGGGTCTCCGCCGCTTTTACCGCGCCAGCCGCGTTAGGATCAGGATCACCGCTCCGGGCGCCATTACTCTTAAAGACCAGAAGAGACTCATTGACCCAACCATAAACACCATCCACCGGCCTGATCCAGATCCATTCGCCGGCATTCTGGGCAATAAAGAAACGCTGCCCCTGCTTAAGCTGCCCGACCGTGGTCGCCTCGGTATTCGGTGCCGCGCGGACATTCAAACGATCCACCTTCACTTCGCCAAGATCTGCGGAAAGAAGGTTGATATAAGAACTTTTAACAAAAGCTTTAGCACCGGCTGGTAAAGCCACCTTGAACCACTTGAATTTCTTGTCCAGCACCGTTAGCGGCGCGCCCTTGGCAAGCTGCGCCACTGATTCGAAATTATTATTCTGGCCCGCTCTGACATGGACCCGATCCGACACCGTCTCGGCCGTAAAAGGAAAACGAGCCTGCGCGAAGGCAGGCTCGGTAAGAACAAATAATAAGGATACAAGTAAAACGATCCCACGCATACGTGCCGCCTACTTCTTGGCGGGCGTTTTGGCCGCAGGAGCCGCACCGGCCGCGGGAGCCGCACCGGCCGCGGGAGCCGCACCAGCCGCGCCTTCTTCCTTAACCTTCTTTTTGCCGGCTTTGACCCGGACAACCTTGGTCTTGGGCAGATTGGTCACGGCGCTATCGGCCTTGAAATCGCCCTTCTTCATGAGCTCCTTGATGCGCTCAACACGTGTTAACACCGTGCGCGCTGCGGCACCGGCTCTATCAACTCTGAGTGATGAATGTAACGACATCTTATAATCTCCTGACTACGTAATCCTGATAATGACCCTTTAACTTTTTCCCGTAAAGACTGGCTTCTTCCCTTTTCTGAAAATTTCCCACGCACAGGACGATGTGTTGCCCCTTGGGCAGAGTAAAAGCCTGAAACCCTTTTTTCTGCAGCGCCAGCACTTCCTTCTGGGCGCTTTTTTCGCTCTTGTACGAAGCCACCTGAACCGTATAACCGCTGGCGGGTTTCCCAACAGCCTCCTGAGGCGGAAGCGCTGTTGCCGGAACCTTAAGCGATGCATCGGATCCCTTTACCTGAGCGATCTCGCCGGTCACCTTCGTCATGGTCTTCGTCGTAAAACCCTGGCCTTTGGCCACCGAAGGATCAGACGAAAGAACAGCCGGAACTGCTTGTACCTTATCATCGATAACCTGCGCCGCGCCGTCACGCAACGCAACCCGTTTTCCCCGTTCAACACCGAGAGAAAACGTAAAGATGACGACCATTATACTCACGATCGAAAAAATAACAAGGTTTTCAATGCTGACATTGAAACGGGCGGCCATAAAATGCGGGCGCTTGGTTTCGTCGGGCTTGCTGACCTCGTTGGGAAAGAACTCGAACTGTGCTTCCTTGTAATTAATATTCATACGGAACGTGCCCCGGCCTGGAGGTGTGGATAAAATTGAACCCTATGTGCCGTTATTTTAGCTTTATTCCCGAACAGCACACAAGAGATTTCTGAAGTTTTTTTGCTGGGCCAGCTTCAAAAAAACATCCACGACGGCCGGATCGAACTGTGTCCCGGAATGCTGCTTGAGTTCATTGAGCGCCCCGTCGACGTTCAGGCGTTTGCGGTACGGGCGGCCCTGGACCATGGACTCGAACGCGTCGACTACGGCCATGATCCGCGCGCCAAGGGGGATCTGATCGCGTTTGAGCCCCGACGGATAACCCGTACCATCATATTTTTCGTGCAAATACAGGACCACCGGCAGGATCGGCTTGAGGAATTCAATAGGCTTAATGAGTTCCGCGCTTTTCTTGGGAAGATCTCGGATCGCTTCGAATTCCTTCGGGGTCAGCTGGCTTTTCTTGGCTAGCACCTGATAAGGGATATCGACCGCGCCCGCATTATGCAAAACGCTGGCATAGTACAGGTTGTTGATGTTCTCATTGCCCATCCGGAATTTCTGGGCGACAGCGCGCACGATCTTGAAATAAACAGAACTGTGCCCGCGATAACGGTCACCGTGTTTCTCGAACAAGCAGCGGACCAGCTTCATGGTCTCCAGCAGGATCTTTTGCTGTTGCTCAGCGTATTGTAAGTTACGGATCGCCGTCACCGACTGCTCGGCGAAGATCGTGAACATCTCCCGGTCGTAGTCATCGAAGACCGGTTCGGAAGATTTGCGGCGGATCACGATCGCGCCGATGCACTCATCGGTCACCAGCGGCATGCCCATCATGCGTTCCTCGAAAACCGAACTCCCCTGGGCGACGCTGAGATCTTTCGCCGGAACTTTCTTGAGGTCTCTCGGGTGGGAGATAAGAATATTGATCTCGTTATTAAAAACCGCGATCATCGCCAATTTCTTATGGTCCGGCGCGAGCAAATAAATACTCGCCGACGAAGCATGCACGAACTGACAAAGCAGTCGCGTGAGGCGCAGCGAAAGCTCCTTAAGGTTCGGCGTCGAATTCACCAGGCGGTACACAATATGCACCGCGGAGATGATCTGCTTATACTTTTTTGTAAGGCTCGAAAAGTCGTTTATATTCATCAAGGGCCGCCCTGTCGGTCATTGCTGCGATGTAGTTGCAAACGATCACATGCAACTGTTTGTCGGAATATTTCTTCGCCCGGTCGAACACGTCGTACGGAAGCTGTTTCGGATTTTCCATGTAGACGTTGAACAGTTCGGTCAGGATGCGCTTGGCCTTGGACGTCATCCGCTCCACACGCCAATGCTGATACAATTTTTCATTAAGAATGCCCTGCAAATGCTCCCGCTCGGCAGCCATCCCGTCGGAGAACGCTACAATCCGCTTCTCATCGCAGCGCGCCACATCGTCAAAAGAGGCAAACTTGAATTTCTCCACCCGCTCATTAGTGGCCGTCAGCAGGTCACGCACCTGCATATCAATAAGCTCTTTAACAACCTGATACTTGAACATGTCGGATCCGATATCAACACCCGGGCGCCGCACCCGCTCCATCGCGCGGCGCCACAACTTGCTCTCGTTAAGATCATCCGCCGTGATGCAGCCTGATGTTAACCCATCATCCACATCATGGTTAAGATACGCCAGCGAGTCCGACTTATCGACCACCTGGGCTTCCAATGAGCAGGCACGCTTGCGCAACTTGTCGCGAAAAGCCGTGTCCTCGACCACTTTCATCTCGCCCTTGCGGTCAAAAAGCGTTTCATGTTTGAGGATGCCTACCAGCACTTCTACGGTCAGATTAAGCCCTTCGAAATCCGGATACCGCTTCTCAAACTTCGAGACGATCTCGAAGCTGCGCTGATTGTGGTTAAACCCTTCAAGGCCGACAGCCTTCAAACGCTCGTCAAGAACATGCTCCCCGGCATGGCCGAACGGAGAATGGCCGAGGTCATGCGCCAGCGCAACGGCTTCGATAAGATCTTCATTCAAGGCAAGATTGCGCCCGATCGTGCGCGCCAGCTGAGCGACTTCAATGGTATGGGTCAAACGGGTTCGGTAATAATCACCCTCAAAAATAACAAAAACTTGAGTTTTATACTCAAGTTTCCGGAAAGCTTCAGAATGCACCACCCTGTCCCGGTCTCGTTGAAAACAGGTCCGGTTGGTATGCTCCGGCTCCTTATACTGCCTGCCCCAGGAATCACCCGAGCGCATGGCGTAAGGCGCCAGGATCTCATTTTCGTACTTTTCGATGTCCGCTCTTGAGCGCATCCGTTAACCTCTTATATACGTTGTCGAGCGAAACAGGGATAACTTTCGTCCCGAAAAGCGCCGGCATGAAATTGACGTCACCTTTCCAGCGCGGCACGATATGAATATGCAAATGCTCCGGGATGCCGGCACCCGCCGCACTGCCAAGGTTCATCCCCACATTGAACGCTTCAGGGGCATACACCCGGGCCAGCAATGCCTTGGTTTCAACCAGAAGATCCATCATATCACAGCGCTCATCAGCCGTCAGCTCGGCAAGGTCCCCGACATGCCGGTTGGGGATCACCAGCGAATGCGCTCCGCTGAACGGATAAATATTCAGCACCGCGAACGAGGTGGCCGAACGTAAAAAAATAAAATGCTTTTTATCCTTCCGTTCAGCCAGGATCTGGCAGAAAACACATCCGCCTTTTTTCAACCCGCATTGTTCAATATATTTCTCGCGCCAGGGCGCCCAAAGAATATCCATCACGCTCTCACTTGACCTTGATAATGGTCCCTTTCACCTTGTCGCCGCGGACCTCCAGAACCCCGTAAGACCGGAACGGAGCCCGAAAGGTGTCCGTGGGGCTACCGGGATTGAAATAAAGGATGCCATCGACAACCCGATTTAGGACTTCATGCGAATGGCCAAAAATGACCACGTCAACTTTTTCTTTACTAAAAGCCGCCTTGACCTTTTCAAACAGCTGGTCCGGGCCGCCTTCGCCGTGAAAAAGGCCGATGGTCACGCCTTCGCACGTGAACACCGCCTTGCGCGGCAGGATCCCGCGCAGATCGAGCCCATCCATATTCCCGTAAACAGCCCGGATCTCCTTTAACGCCTTAAGGCGTTTATACACCTCAATGTCACAGAAATCGCCGACGTGAATAACCAGATCGGACTTCTTGACATCCTCAAGCAAGACTGGAGGAAGGTCTTCCGAATGGGTGTCTGAAACGACGATCACTCTCATGAAACAATATAAGGCTTGTCAAAAAGGTTCATTAAGAAATTAAGCTCCGGCTCATTCCAGATCCACATCCGCTCTTCGAGGGCGCGCAGCTTCGCGCCTTCATCAAGGTCAGCTAAAGAAACAATAACACACCGCCGGGGTTTAAGCCCCCTGGCGCGAAGCTCCTGCGTGACCACATTGATGTCTGTTTCAGCCAACGGGTCCTTCCGCAGGACCAGCAGCCAAACGCCCTCATCGGTATCAGCTTGAAGAACATCGCACATTCCGCCACCGCGTTGGGCAAACTTAAGGGGCCGGACATCCCTGAACGCCGGCATCCGGTACTTACGGCCCTTTAAACTCACCTGATCGTTATCAAAGCAGCGCAGCAATTCAGTCACGCGGCATGAAAGATCTTTACCGCACGTCGCGTGGAAATCATTGATAGCGCGCGTCACCTCTTCCTTAAAATCTTTTCTGAGGCGGCCGGCCTCCAGCTCGATCCCACGGACACGCTTTAGAAAAACATACTTGATCCAATAGCGGAAAAGCTTGTCCTTAATGTGATAATGGCTGCCGTTCTTCTCGACCACGTCTTCTTCGACCAGATAACTGATTTTCTGGGTCACTGAGGCGGCTTTAACGACCCCGACCGCTTCCACCAGGTCCTTAACGCGATGGCGGCCCTCGGCCATCGCCATCAGGAGATCGCTGACCAACCGGTTGGACTTTCCGGCCGTGACCCGTCCGATGACCAGTTCAAAATGCCGGCTGAGCGCGCCCCACCGACTGAAAACCATGTTCTCGACCGCCTGAGTCACCAGCGGCGCATAAACCTCCTGCTGCTTGTAGATCGATGCCAGGTTAAGCAATTCATGAAGAATAATATCAAGGTATAGCGGCCGCCCGCCGGTAAAGTCGGCCAGAAAATTCTTCAGCTGCGACCCGATATTCACACCACTCATCCGCGCCGTAATGAACTCCTGGCTCTGGCGCAGGTCAAAAGGTTCAACGGGAAGAAGTTCAAAATTGCCGAACAGGAGCGTCATTTTCTCGGACAGGATGCGGCGGGCAAGATCTTCATAAGAACTGGCCACCACAAAGAGGGATCTCTTCTGCGTCGTGATGCGGTCCGCCAGGCGTCGAAAAACATCCGGCACACCAAACTCTTCGAGCACCTGGAACTCATCAAGAATGATCAGGCAATTGAGGCCCGTTTCAAAACTGAAGATCTCCGGCAAAGAAAGGATACGGTCGTAAGCCTCAGCCAGATGGCTTTTCTCCATCTGCGCCATGATCTCGCGGATGCTGGCCACCGACCGGGGCACCGTGCTTTCCACGGCCGCTAACAGATCGGCTAGATCCTCTGCCGGACGCAACCCCCGGCTGCGGGCAAAGTGATACAACAAGCTGCGGATGAACTTTGAAGCAAAATAATGGATATCGCGGCCTTCCAGATCCAGATAGACCGGGATCACACCACTATCATCAAGATCCGTCAGGAACTGGCGCAGCAGGGCGCTTTTCCCAACGTGCTGACTGCCCAACAACGCCATATTCTGCCGGTACCCCTCCTTGAGGTCCGTCACGCGGCGCTTAATGAGCGTCAGGATATCTTTTCTACCGTAAAAACCCGCCTCCATCACATCTCCCGAGGTAAATAATGCAAAGGATTCTTGGGTTGATCCCCTTTGCGAAGTTCAAAATGAACGAACGCTCCCCGGGCATCGGTGCCCAGCTGCGCGATCTTCTCTCCCCTGAAAACGTAATCGCCGAGCTTCACCAAAACCCGTTCCTCATGGCCGTAAACGGTGAAAAAACCATCGCCGTGATCGAGCATGACCGTCGAACCGTAACCCGCGAGATGGTCAGCGAATACCACCCGCCCCTCACGCGCGGCCTTCACCACATCGTTCTCGCCGCCCTTGATATCAACGCCGTAATTCACATGCGCGCCCTTGCGCTCCTCGAAATAAGAAACGATCCGGCCCTTAAGCGGCCACCAATAATCGGTGTCTTTTCCGCCGGGAGCCTGCGGGGGGATAATATCTTTCACCCTGTCAGCGCCGGGGATAAGAAGCAATTGGTTCTCTTCGATAGAAGCCGCGCTGGGAATATGATTGGCCGCGATGATATCCTCGACGGAAACCTTGTAGGTCTTGCTGATACGCCAAAGCGTCTCGCCTTTATTGACCTTATGGTAGACACCCTTGCTCTGAACCTGTTTGACCGGCGGAGGCTGAAGCGTTTCGGAAGGTTTACGGGCCGTGGCGCAGCCGGAAAGCCACGCGCAAAGCAAAACAACGACGATCCGCTGAAGGAATCTTTTTTCCCTTGAGATCATGTAAATATATGGAGCGAGAGACGGGAATCGAACCCGCGTAGCTAGCTTGGGAAGCTAGCATTCTACCACTGAATTACTCTCGCATCAGTACCGTTTACTGTTTAATGTTAAGCGCCGCGCGTAATTCTCCGACGGAGCGACGCGTATCTTCTGCCAACATAATGTCCCGGCATACTGCCACCCGACGGACATCCTGATCTCTCACCTGGCCCACATTGCTGCTGGAAATACCCCCAATGGCAAAAAGCGGCAGGCCGTTTCCCTCGGCGATCCTGACCGCTTCTCTCAATTTTGTGTGATCCATCGGTAAGCGTTCCGGCTTGGTCAGTGTTTTAAAAACCGAACCAAAACCTATATAATCAGCGCGCTCACGCAGAGCGCGGCGAATATGAGCCGCATTCTGACAGGACACCCCGATGATCGCCCGCGGACCTAAAATTCTACGCGCCTCATCCACCGGAAAATCGTCCTGCCCCAGATGGACACCGCTGGCCCCTGAAGCCTTCGCGATATCAACCCTGTCGTTTACAATGAACGGAACTCGACCTTTTAACCACGAAACTGACTGCTTACTTAATCTTAATATGTCTTTAACGAACCCTACTTTATCACGGAGTTGAACAATGTCAACTCCACTTTGGGAGGCGGCTTTTAACACCTCGAACAGGCGGTCATAAGAACACACGCCAGCGTCGAGGATCAGATACAATTTACAACCGCTCAAGAGCTTTCTTTTCGAGACCATAAACCTTATACCGCAACAGTTTAAATCTCTCCGCGAAAGCGGGAGAATTGAGCTTGGCAAACTCTTCAAGAACTCTTAATGATTCCTTAACGCGCTGGGTGTTCGCGTAGAAAATATCGCTGATATTCCCGCGCTTGGACTCGGATGAGGTAGTCGGCCGGCCGACATCGCCTGCCACATCCCTGGACTTCACGATCCCCTTAAGGCCAAAAACTTCAACAGCCACGGTCAAATCATGCCGGACGGTCTTATAACCGGCCGTCAGCACCTTGTCGTCGATGATGAACCGTGCCGTATCTTCGCAGACCCGTAAACCTTCCTTGGCCCGGTTAAAATTGGCGTCCACAACTCGATCGATTCCCCGGAGTGAAGGCGCTTTTACTTTTTTTGACATAGTTTACTGATCTTCTCGATGACATTGGTCGTTGAGAGTCCAGGCAGGTACTTAACGAATTCCACGCGCTTAACTAGGTCAGAACCGGCTACCACCTTGCCCTTCCAGTCAGCGCCTTTAAGGAGAATATCCGGCCGAATTTTTTTAATAAGCTCGTAAGGTGTTGATTCATTGAAGATAACAAGAAAATCGACCGCCGCCAGGCCTGCCAACACCGCCGCCCGCTCTTTTTGAGGCACGATCGGCCGACCTTCACCCTTTTCCAGCGACCGAACCGACGCGTCACTGTTAAGCCCGACGATCAAAATACGGGAATCATTCTTCTTGGCGGCTTCAAGGTAACTGACATGGCCGTAATGCAGAATATCAAAGCACCCGTTGGTAAAGGCGATCACCTTGCCTTCTTTACGCAAACGGGCGATCTTGTTTTTTAATGCCGAAATTGAAATAACTTTTTTCATTGTCATCATCAGGCCATCTCATCGAGTATCTGCTTCAACTTCTCAAGATCAACGTTAAGCAGGCAAAAGTGTTTAGGGTAAAGCGATTGAATGCTCGGGCTACCACACCCCAACACATTTTAAACAAAGGCATTCTCAACAACTTCACAGATCGCGTGAGCGATCGTGATATGGGACTCCTGGATGCGCGCGGTGATTTTGGAAGGGACAATGATCGCGATATCAGCCATCTTTCCCATCGGCCCGCCATCATGGCCCACAAACGCGACAGACGTAATGCCCATCTGTTTGGCGCGCTCAAAAGCCTTGATGACATTCGCCGACTTGCCGCTGGTGGAGAAGCCCACGATTACGTCGCCCTTGCGGCCAAGCGCCTCCAACTGACGGGAAAAGATGATATCGTAACTGTAATCATTGGTAAGGCAGGTAAGAATGGATGAATCTGTGGTGAGCGCGATCCCCGGAAGGGCCCGGCGCTCTTTCTGAAAACGTCCGATGAACTCGGCCGCGATATGCTGGCTGTCAGCGGCTGATCCGCCGTTACCGCAAAAAAAGACCCGATTGTCAGATTGAAAAGCTTTAGTGATCGCCTGCGCGGCCTGCTCGGCGGAAGGAAGGCAATGCTTAATAGCCGCCCTCTTGACTTCAATGGAATCGTTAAGGATCGCCTCAATACGCTGCAGCATCTCATCCCCCTTAAAGCTGATCGGCCGTGAACACCTTGGAGATCTGGATCAAATTCGCGTCCACTTTCTTGCGCTGTTTGACCGCTTCATCAATGTCACAATATTTAATGTGGTTATTCTGGTAGCTGACCATCTTGCCGAATTTTCCCTCGGCCACCAGCTCAACCGCCTTCACGCCAAAGCGCGTCGCCAGGATACGGTCAAATGCCGTCGGAGCCCCACCGCGCTGAATATAACCCAGCAAACTCACGCGGGTCTCGTAGCCAGTCATATCTTCAATAGCTTTGGCCATGCGCTCGCCAATGCTGCCAAAACGCCGCTTCTCGCTGGTCTCCTGATAAATGACCGGCATCTCGACCTGAGCGCCTTCAGAGACAACCACAATACTAAACGACTTCCCGCGACGATGGCGATTCTTGATGGCCTCGCAGATCTTGCCGATATCGGTTTTGACCTCAGGGATAACAATGATATCCGCGCCGCCCGCCATACCGGCCTCCACCGCGATCCAGCCGGTAAACTGGCCCATGACCTCAATGACCATGATACGGTGATTAGATTCAGCCGTCGTATGCAAGCGATCGATCAACTCGGTCGCGACCTGAACGGCCGTATCAAAACCGAACGCGTAATCCGTACCGGACAAAGCGTTATCAATAGACTTAGGGATACCGACAACCTTAATGACGCCTTTTTTCTGCAACTCCGCGGCGATACCTAAAGTCACTTCACCGCCGACAGCAATGAGGGCATCCATGCCATTACGCTTATAGTTCTCGGCGATCTTCTCAACATGCTCCAAATTCTCAAAAGGGTCGCTGCGGCTGGTGCCAAGGATGGTGCCGCCACGGTCTAGAATGCCCGACACGGCACGGGTATCAAGCACGCGCGTATCATTCTCGATGAGGCCCTGCCAGCCGTTCTTGATCCCGGTAATAACATAGCCTTCCTGCATCCCTTTATACACGACCGCGCGAATGACCGCGTTAAGCCCGGGACAATCAGCGCCGCCTGTCAGGATGCCGATCTTCTTCATGCTCTATATCCATGGAAATGAAGGGGCGGTTCGATCTCATCCTCATCGATGCCCTTCTTCAAATGCGTTACATTATCCGTTGAGATCTTGATCACGTTGATCAATACCCGCACATAGACCTCTTTCCCCATAACATCCTGGATCTTGCGTTTGATCAACTCCTGAAGGTCCGCGGTAAGCTCCGCGATACTCACGTCCGAGCGCAAAACCAGGCGGATATCGACTTTAAGGCCCTTCTTGGACGAGGTGATATCAGGGCGGATCTCCTTGATCTGCGGCGAGCGCGCGGCCAAGCGGCGGATCAAGTCCTCGAGGGCGGCCAGCGAGATCGTAACCCGGCCCAGCGGATTATCGAACGTAAAATTGCTTTCCCGTTCCTGCCGTCCATAAATAATACGGGCCAGGACAAAACTAATGACCATGATGACCGCCACCGTAAAGGCCGTGATCGTCCCGGCTTTGGGATCGGTATAAACATACGACAATACCCGCTGATAGCCAGCCAGATCAACCCAATGCGCCAGCAGGACCAACCCGGCCATACCAGTGATCGTGATAACAATAACGTAAAAGAAAATAGCGATCATGATCATAATACGCATCAGGCAGCCCCCCTGTTGATCCCCCGGATACTTACATCCACATCCCTTAAATTGATATCAGCCATTTTCTCGACAGCCGTCATGACCGCGTCCTGGATGCGGCGTGACGTCTCGGGCAAATTCATGCCATAACGCACCAGAACCTTCACGATCACGCTCACCTGGCCACTGGGCTCAACGATCACGTCAACGGAAGTGTTCAGCCGGATACCGACCATACTGGCCAGCGCTTCCAACTGCTCCTTATGCGCCAGCGTCACCCCGTCGATATCAGCCACCGCTGCCGAACAAATATCCGCGATCACATTGGTATGCACCGCAATGACGCCGAGATCAACCTTGTTCTCTGGTCTCATAAGTTCACCCTTTAATCATCTTTCTTGGCCATCTTCTCAAGAAAATGGGTCGAGATCTGCCCCTTGACGAAGAGCGGATGGTTCATGATCTGCACGTGCAACGGAATGGTCGTCTTGATCGGCGAAATATAGAACTCGTCAAGCGCCCGGCGCATGATCTTGATGGCCTCAGCGCGATCGCGCCCGTGCACAATGAGTTTAGCCACCATCGAATCGTAATAAGGACTGATTTTATACCCTGAATAAATATGCGTGTCAACCCTCACACCAGGACCGCCGGGCAGGTTCAGTTGCTCGATCTTCCCGGGGCAAGGTATAAAATTATTATCCGGATCTTCCGCGTTCACGCGGCATTCGATCGCGTGGCCATGGATCCTGATATCTTCCTGCTTATACTTTAATTTCTCACCGCAGGCCATCCGAATCTGTTCTTTCAAAAGATCGATCCCGGTGATCATTTCGGTCACCGGATGCTCCACCTGGATGCGGGTGTTCATTTCCATGAAGAAAAACTCCTCGCTCTTATCGAGCAGGAACTCAACCGTGCCCACGCCGCGGTAATTAGCGGCCTTGGAAACTTTAACCGCCGCTTCGCCCATTCTCTTTCTGAGCTTATCGCTCAGGGCCGGCGACGGAGCTTCTTCGATCAATTTCTGGTGACGGCGCTGCACGGAACAGTCGCGTTCTCCCAAATGAATAATATTACCATGATAATCCGCCAGGATCTGGAACTCGACGTGACGCGGATCCTGGATGTATTTCTCAATATAAACATCAGGATTCTTAAAGTTCTTCTCAGCCTCAGCCTGGGCCAGCTTAAGTGAACTAAGCAAGGTAACATCGTTATGGCACACCCGCATGCCTTTACCACCGCCACCAGCCGTCGCTTTGATAATGACGGGATACTTGATCTGTTTGGCGATCGCCAGCGCCTCTTCATTGGTCTTAATGATCCCCTTACCGCCGGGCGTGAGTGGCACCCCCGCTTTGCGGGCTGTTTCTTTGGCGGTGATCTTGTCGCCCATCATCCGGATGGTCTCAGGGGTCGGGCCGATAAAATGGATCTTGCATGACTCGCAGATCTCGGCAAAATGCGCGTTCTCTGACAGAAAGCCATAGCCCGGGTGGATCGCCTCGACATCGGTGATCTCGGCCGCTGAAATGATCGCAGGGATATTCAGATAACTTTCGGTGCTGGGCGCTTTCCCTATACAGACCGCTTCATCGGCAAAACGGACATGAAGAGAATCCCGATCCGCCTCGGAATAAACCGCCACCGTGGCAATGCCGAGCTCTTTACAGGCCCGGATGATTCTTAAAGCGATCTCGCCGCGATTGGCGATAAGGATCTTGGAAAACATTGGCATAGCTTACCCTGAGTCTCTTGGACTGGTCTAAGGAATTAAGGAGCAACTCGAAAAAGGATCTGGCCGAATTCCACCGGCTCGGCGTTATCAACGCAGATCTCTACCACTTTGCCGCGAACTTCGGACTTGATCTCGTTCATCAGCTTCATCGCTTCCACGATACAAACGACCTGCCCGACCTCAACCGTCTGACCGATCTCGATAAATGTCGCGGCTTCAGGTGAAGGCGCGCGGTAAAAAGTGCCGACCATCGGCGACTTGATCTGCTTAAGATTATCCTTGGCTTCCGCCGCCGCCGTGGCAGCGGCTGACGCTGCGGCCTCAGCGGCCGGAGCTTTCGGAGCAACCGGGATCGCAGGCACAGCATAGCTAACAGGCTGAGCAGTCACTGTATTATCGGACGCCTTCTTCAGCTTGATCTTCATGCCATCGCGTTCGACTTCGAGCTCGGCAAGCCCGTTCTCATTCATCAGATCAACCATATCCTTCAATTCTTTAAGATTCATCTTTTCACCCTTTCAAC
>JBAXRK010000009.1:0-95229 GCA_037131245.1 Candidatus Omnitrophota bacterium | reverse complement strand
ATCAGATCAACCATATCCTTCAATTCTTTAAGATTCATCTTTTCACCCTTTCAACGTACTGGCCGTCCCTGGTATCGATCTTAACAGAATCACCCACATCAACGAAAAGCGGAACCTGGATCGTCGCCCCGGTCTGGATCTTGGCGGGTTTATTGTCGGACTTCGCGGAATCACCCTTTACCCCCGGAGATGTCTCCGTTATCTCTGCAACAATAAAATTCGGTAAGGAAACTTTAAGGACCTTATCCTGGTATACCAGGCCGATCACCTCCATATTATCCATCAAGAACGGGATAATATCAGACAACGTATTCGCCTGGATCGCATGCTCTTCAAAGGTGCTCTGGCACATAAAATGATACGCGTCACCCGTATTATAAAGATACTGCATCTTGCGTTCTTCCAACGGGACATCATCAAGAGTTTCGGCGGAACGGTAGGTCCGCTCAAGGGCATTGCCTGTCTTAACATCGCGCAACTTCAGGCGCACGAACGAGCTGCCCTTACACGGCTTAACATGATTGAACTCAACGACCGAATAGATACCTCCCTCAACCCGGAGGGCCATTCCCCTATAGACTTCTGTGATCCCGATTCCCACTTAATACCTCGCATCCATTTTTAGTTATTAACACCATTTCTTCCAAACGCACCCCATATCGGCCAGGAAAGTATACTCCCGGCTCGATAGTAATAACCATATTTTCTAGTAACTCATCTCCACTTTTAGTTGATAATCTAGGCATTTCATGGGTATCAAGCCCCACTCCGTGCCCAAGAGAATGTCCAAAGAATTCAGCCAGTTTATGGCTTTGAAGATAGTTCCGGGCCGCCGCATCGACATCACTAGACCTAGCCCCGGGCCTTATTTTTTGAAAAGCCGCTTCCTGAGCTCCGCGAATATGTGAAAGGTTCTTTTCAAAATGGTTCGACATTTTACCCAAAAAGAACATACGTGTCAAGTCAGACTTATAGCCGTTCTTAAGAACCCCGAAATCTATCAGAACCGGCTCTCCCGCACGGAGTTTACGCTCTGTTACCTTGGCGTGCGGATAGGCCGCATTCGGTCCGGAGGCGATAATTGGTGGGAAAGAAAATCCCACCCCATGAGCCCTGGTAAAATCCTCAAGTTTAAAAAGGAGGTCCCTTTCGGTTACACCCGGCCGGACATATCTCTTAATAAAATCAAAGCCCTTCAGATTAACTTTGATCGACTCTCGTATCGCCGCCAACTCACCGGCATCTTTAACGACCCTGAGCGCTTCCACAGCCCCAGACAACCCCTTAAGCTTTATCTTGCTGCCAGACAATGACTTAAGACGACCAAACTGATAATAAGTCAAATGATTCTCTTCAAAACATAACACCTTGGCTCCAGCCCCGACCGCCAGATCAACGGCTGTTTCAAATAACGAGGTTTTGAACAAAACAATATCGACCGGCTTATTTTTGAAAACCTTGGAAACAAGCTCAAAATACCGGAAATCGGTAATGTAGTATGCTTTTTTCGCGGTCACCAGAAGCCAGGCGTCTTCGGCGACATGCCCGGTAAGGTAGCGGATATTGACCGGGTTCGACACAAAAAACGCGTCGACCCCTAATTTGGGGAGGAAAGGGCGTAGTTTATCTAGGCGCACAGGTTGATAGCCGCAGACAAGCCGAGAACATAGCTTTGAACGCCAAAGCCGCTCACCTGGCCAACGCAAGCCGGAGCAATAAGGGAGTGATGGCGGAACTCTTCCCTTTTGTAGATATTGGACAAATGGACCTCGACCGTCGGGACATTCACCGCGCTGATCGCGTCACGGATAGCCACGCTGGTATGCGTGTACGCGGCCGGATTGATCACGATCGCCGAAAAGCCATCCTTGGACGACTTACCGATGATGTCGACAATGTCACCCTCATGGTTTGACTGGAAGAATGTGAGCGTCACCTGACTCTTGGCCGCCTGATCGCTTAACTGGGCATTAATACTCTCGAGCGACGCCGTCCCATAAATGGAAGTTTCCCGGCTTCCCAATAGATTCAAGTTCGGACCATGGATGACCAAAATTTTCTTCATTTCGACGCCTCGTCTACGAGCATCACCGGGATGCCCTCTTTAATGGGATACTTCAAACCGCACGCCGCGTTCAGGCAGACGATCTTGCCGTCTTTTTCGTCCACATCACCCTGACACGCCGGGCAGGCCAGAATACTTAACAATGTTTTATCAATCATACCAGTTTGCTCTTATTAGAGATTTCAACAAACTTCATCTGAAGCTCATAAAGCGTACTGCCCAGGAACTGATCTTCCTGTGGCGTCAAATTATTTTTAGTCTTTTCGCGGACCATGGCCAGGGTATCGATCAAGAACTTGGCCTGACGGACATTCGCCTCGGTCTGGTTGGTCATCGGATTCGGCACTTCACCGAGGAAGATCATCGCCTGATAGCCCATCGACGCTATGTAATTAAAGAAGTTAACCTCGATCTCTTCATGATCATGATCGTGGCCTTCGCCGTGCTCATGGCCGCAACCGCAGTCTTCACCGTGACCGCCATCAACAGCCTCTTTATCTTTAGCCACCGCATCCTTCCAGGACTCATCAACGCTTTTATCAATGTCCATAACCACTAGTTCCCTCTAGATATTTTGTAGTATTCACGAGTCTACGCTCATGATTGACGTAGCCTATCATCCCGCCCGGGGAAAGTCAAATTCAAAGCCGGCCACCAAATGAACGGGCGCAACCTATTCCTCTTGGTGTAACTGAAATGAAATCTGTATATTAAACGTGAGCTCGGGGTAATTAAGCTCTTTGGGGAAAGCCGGAAAAGGCGCCGCTTCACGGATACTGTCGAGCCCGGCCGCGCACAGCGCCTCACTGGCCTGCGAGCGGTTCTGAAGAACCTGGACGTCGGATAACTGACCGTCGCTCTTGACCACGAAGGTCAGGTAAACGTCCCCGCCAGCATATTTGACAAAATTCACGTACGCCCGCTCCCGGATACGATCGCGGATGATATTGGTATACATGGCATAGCCGGGCGTATCGATCTTCTCGGACTTGAGAATAGGGATGGAAACTTCTTTAGTAACTTTGAGCCCCTTGACCTTCTCTGGCGCACGCTCAAAAACCTTAAGATCTGCCGCCACGTCAAATGCATCCTTGAACAAAGGCATTGGGCCGTTATTCTTCTTGGCACCGGCCTCACCGCCCACCTTAACCAAAGGATCGGACGCCAGCAATGAGGCTTTTGTGCTCTGATCGTGCACCGCGGATGAGGCCTCCTCGATCTTGGGAGCGAAATGGTAAGACATCTCCGCGGACTTCGGAATAATTTCCGTCCGTCGAGGGCTCATGTAAAGTTTTACGAAGATACAAAGGTGGAGGATCAACGAGATGATAACAGCGTATCTAAAAAACCTGTCTTCCATAAAATTCTTCTACGAAAAAATTAATTGATCAGCGGACGAACATTTCCCGGACAATGTAAATGAAGAAACGGATCGTATCGAAGAAGGGGTTGATCTTGCTACGCTCATTCGAATAAATAGTCTTGATCGGTACCGACACGATACGATAACCCTTTTTGCTGGCCTTGATCAACACTTCAGACTCGATCTCAAACGCGGTTGATGAAAGCTGAATATTGCGCAGGACTTTCGTGCTGATCAGTCGGTATCCACACTGAGTATCATAGATCTTCTGCCGGCAAACCAAGGAAATAAGGCCCGACATGATCTTATTGGTAACGAACCTTACCCCCGGCATACCCTTGGGATTGCGCATCCGGTTGCCGCAAATAATGTCCGGTCTTTGTTCCGCATACAAGGTGACAAATTGGCCAAGATCTTCCGGGGCATGCTGGCCATCACCGTCAACGGTGATCAGCGCATCGTAGTCACGGGACAGGATATAATCGAAGCCACGCTGGAGGCTATAACCCTTGCCATGATTCTTGATGTTCGAAATGACCGTCGCTCCGGCTGCCCGGGCGATCTCAGCCGAATTATCCGACGAGCCATCATCGACCACCAACGCATCGAAGCCACGGCCGCGAACGTCCTTAACGAGCGGACCTAAGGCCTGCGCCTCGTTGAACGCGGGAATGAGAAGACAGATCTTCATATTCAATGCCGAACTCCCTGAACATTAACCATTGCAGCGGGTTCTCCCGCACTTTCCGCTCGATGACCGCGGCACACTGTTTCATCAGCCGAAGCTCCGCTTCACGCGGTTGCTCGGCCGGGACTTCAGACGACAGGATCGCTTCCTCAAAGCTCAGGATATACCGATCGTCGCCAACAGGAACGAAAAAAGATGGCACGATCGCCGCTCCGGTGCGCTGGGCAAAGAAAGCCGCCCCCTTGGGGATCAGGGTCGGTCGACCCAGAAAAAGCAGAGGCTCTCCGAAAGAGCCGAAATCACGATCGCCAAGAACCGCCACGCACTTGTTCTGCCGTAATGCCAGGATACAGCCGCGCACCGCTATATTCGTCGGGACCACGGTCACGCCATGATTGGTCCGCTGGCGATTGAACAACTCATTGACCTTGCGGTCCTTATGCGGGAGCGCAATAGCTGTTAGCGGATGGCCTAACTTGTTCATCACCGCCGCGCCCATCTCCCAGTTGCCGATATGCGCCGCCAGGATCACCACGCCCTTGCCCCTGGCCAGTGCGGACGTAAGATGCTCGTAACCATCAACGCGTACCCGGTCTTTCACAAAACGGTCATCGACCATTTTATACATAAAAAAGAAATCGACCAGATAAGTTCCAAAATTCCGGAAGACCTCCCTGGCCTTTCCACTGATATTCTCTTTGGTCTTAAGGATATATTGCAAATTATTAATGACCGACTGCCGGTCTTTGGGCGCTGAATAAAAATGCATATCCGAGCAGAAGCGGGCAAAGCCGTATGCCCTTCGGCGACCGAGGGCGTGGATGATAAAGATCACCAGCTTATAGAGAAAATATTGGAACATTATTGCGCGGGGCGCGCCTCCTTGACCAATCGGGCAATATCATCTGCCGCGTGGGGCTTCCCGTTCTCACGGGCAGACCGCGACATAGCCTTAAGCCTTTCGGGCGACTTGAGCAGCAACCCGACCTCATCAGCCAGGTCGCGCACATCATGGACATGGATGGCGATGCCCTTTTCAAGAAGAAAATCCGTATTCCTGGCTTCCTGGCCGGGCAAAGGACTGACGATCACCATCGGCAAACCCTTGGCCAGGCATTCAGATGTTGTCATCCCACCCGGCTTGCTGACGATCAGGTCTGAGGCTTCCATCAATTGATCAATATTGTTGGCATAATCATAATAGAGGACTTTATTAGCCGCACGCGGCACACTCTTGCCCAGCCATTTAAATAATTTTCTGTTGGCACCTGCCACCACGATCAGCTGCAAAGGCGTCGCCATCTTCATCAACTCTTTAACCGCCTCTTTGATCGGGCCCAACCCCTGCCCGCCCCCCATGATGAGCGCGGTGGGCACATCAAGCTCCAGGCCAAGTTTCTGGCGAACCGCCGTTTTATCAAGCTTTTCAACAAAATTACTGCGGATCGGGATCCCCAAGACCAATATCTTCTCCGGAGGAACACCCTTCTTAATAAAACGGTCACGGGTATCCTCCGACGGAACAACGTAATGGTCGACCCCATCATTGATCCAGTACGAGTGCGGCGCCCAATCTGTGAGGACGCCAATGACCGTCATATTCAATTGATGCTTGGTCTTATAATCCGCCACCATCGAACAGGGAAAAGCCTGGGAGCAAACCACCGTATCTGCCGGAAAATCCTTAAAAAGTTTTTCAAGTTTTTTGTGGCTAGACGTATTTAAGAACTTGCGCAAATTCGCCGAACGCTTAACGACCTTAGGATTATCGTAAAGATAATCCCAGACCCGCGGGCTATGGCGGATAATGCCCATATAAGCCGCATTGACCACATTCTCCAAGATCGGATAATTGTACCCAAAACCATTGATGCTGGAAACATTGGCCTCCGGGAGGACCTTCTTGAGCGATTTCGATATCGCCATCGTCGCCTGGCGATGACCCGAGACCTTGGAAATGTACATTAACAGAATGTGGCGTTTCACCGTTTTCAAGCGATCTCCCCCAGCAAACTTCCCACAACGGCCTCACCTCCGGCCGGGTAATGAATCTTCCTTAGAATGCCACTAACCGGAGCCGGAATATTAAAAGAAGCCTTATCCGTCACCAGTTCAACGAGATCGTCGTCCTTCACGACGGCCTCACCCTCACGCTTATGCCATGAAGCCACTTCAACTTTAGTGATACCATCACCCAGGTCCGGGACAAGGATCGCGATCATAACTATCCAAATACTCTCTTAAAGTGGCCTATTACCTTTTGCTTAACCTCATCCATCAACACCGGGCGCTTCAATTCTTCACACAAAGACGTCATCGCGACATCCAGGCCACAAGGACGGATCACACGGAACAAAGAGAGATCCGTCGAAATATTCAGCCCCATGCCATGATAAGTAACCCAGCGGCTAACGCCGATACCGATGGACGCGATCTTCTTTTGTCCTATCCAGACCCCGCGATTCCCGTCGTCACCCTTAGCCACTATACCAAAATCATCCAATAAATCAACGGCAACCTGTTCCAATTTCCGTAGATAACCCTTGAGGCCACAACACGCTCTCTTCAGATCGATGATAGGGTAAAGAACAAGCTGTCCAGGGGCATGCAGCGTGACATCCCCTCCCCGATCAGCCCTGACAAGCAAAAAACCACGGCCTGCCAACTCAGCCTCAGGAACAAAAAGATTAGCCTCATGAAATTTTCTTCCAAAGGTCAGCGTTTTAGGATGCTCGCACAAAATAAGGGCGTCCGGGGATCCGTTGGCGACATCAACCACAAGCGCCTTCTGCCGCAAAAAGGCAGCCTGATGATCGATCGTCCCCAGGTCAAAGAAATTCATTTACGGGGCGGGGTCTTAACGAAGAACTTCAACTCTTCCGGGTTCTTGGCATGATTGAGCGCCTCTTCAAAAGAGATCTGCCCGGACTCAAAAAGGTCTTTAAGCGCGCGATCCATCGTGCGCATGCCAAACTGGGCGCCGGTCTGGATCGCCGTATGCAGCTGCTCAACAGCCTGTTCACGGATAAGGTTACGGATAGCCGGCGTCGCGATCATGATCTCGGTAGCCAGAACACGGCCCTTGCCGCTGACATGCGGCAAAAGGCACTGCGAAACAACGCCCTGTAAACAGGCAGAAAGCTGCTGGCGAACCTGATGCTGCTGATAAGGCGGAAAAACGTCAATAATACGCTCAATGGTTTGCGGCGCGTCCGGCGTATGCAACGTCGCCAGCACCAAATGCCCCGTCTCGGCAGCGGTGATCGCGGTCGAGATCGTTTCCAGGTCACGCATCTCGCCGACCACAATGACATCGGGATCCTGACGTAAACAACGCTTAAGCGCCTCCGCGAAAGAATGGGTATCGCGGTAAACCTCGCGCTGCTTGACCACCGATTTTTTATTGGTATGGACAAATTCGACAGGATCCTCAATGCACATGATCATGCACTTGCGCTCGGTGTTGATCAACTGGATCATCGAAGCCATCGTGGTGGATTTGCCCATACCGGTCGGTCCGGTAACCAGGACCAAACCGTTGACTTTTCTGGCAAGAGCCGGAATAGCCGGCGGAAGCTTAAGATCTTCAACGGTAGGGATAAAGATCGGCACCCGGCGAAGGGCCGCCTCAACGCAGCCCCGCTGTTGATGCACGTTAACGCGAAAGCGATCCATTCCCGACAGGGCCAAAGAAAAATCAAGCTCTTTCTCTTCCTCGAACTGGATCTTCTGGGAATCCGTGAGCACCCCGTAGATCATGCTCTTGAGGTCCTCCTCAAGCAAAGGCTCTCCGGCCAAAGGCATAAGATCGCCATCAATACGAAGCACCGGCGGCATATGGACTGTCAAATGGAGATCGGAGGCGCTGCGTTGAATGGCTGTTAGCAGCAGATCGCGAAGTTCACGGGGCATAGGAGCAACTCCAAAAAGTTAAAACCGCAGGAGTTCAGGATTGGGAAGCGATCCAGGACTTGATCCTAGAAATACCCTCTTTGATCCTTTCCTGGGAGGTCGAGAACGTCAGGCGAATATAACCTTCCGCTCCGAACCCGTCACCGGGGATCACGGCTACATTCACATCATTAAGGCTCTTCTTGGCCGTCTCTGCGGATGAGCCGAAACGGGAGAAATCACAAAATAAATAAAAAGCGCCATCGGGCTCAATATAGCTTATCTGAGGAATGCCGTCCACCAAAGACATCATTAAGTCACGACGCGTTTTAAACTCATTGCGCATCGCGAGAATAGAGTCTTCCGGAGAACTAAGCGCGGCGAGCGTCGCCTTTTGGCTGATCGAGCAAGGATTGGAGGTCGAATGATCCTGCAAATTCTTCATCGGGTTCATGATCTCGGCCGGCCCGGCAGCATAACCGATACGCCATCCGGTCATAGAATACGCCTTGGAGACCCCGTTGATCGTGATCGTACGGTCGAAGATATCTTTGCCCAGCGACGCGATAGAAACAAAGGGCTCGTCGCCATAGAGAAGCTTTTCATAGATCTCATCACTGATAACAAAAACATTGCTCTTAACGCAAATATCCGCGATCTGTTGCAACTCTTTTCTGGAATAGACCATCCCGGTGGGATTCGACGGAGAATTGAGGATCAGGATCTTCGTGCGCGGTGATATCGTGGCCGATAATTCCGCGGCGGTCATCTTAAAACCATTCTCTTTGCGGGTCTGAAGGTAAACAGGGGTCGCGCCGGCCACTTTGACCATTTCGGGATAGCTGACCCAATACGGTGCCGGAATAATAACTTCATCTCCAACATCGGCTAAAACCATGACCGCATTGAAAATAGAGTGCTTGGCGCCGCAACCGACCACGACCTGACCAGGCTTGTAATCGAGCCCATTGTCCCTTTTGAACTTGGCACAGATCGCGACACGCAAATCTTCCGCACCGCTGGAAGGCGTATACTTTGTAAAGCCACTATTGATCGCCTTAACCGCGGCTTCTTTAATATAATCAGGAGTGTCAAAATCGGGCTCACCGGCCGCGAAATTGACAACATCCTTGCCTTGCTCTTTAAGCTCTTTCGCCCGCGCCGTAATGGCGAGGGTAGTGGAGCCGACAACTTGAGCAATGCGGGAATTGATCTTGATCATGAAACTAATCCTTGGCTCACGCCTTTTTCGCCGCAGGCTTCTTTTCAGCCTTCGCTGGCTTTGCCGCCTTCTTCACCGCTTCCTTCTTGGCAGGGGCCTTTTTAGGCTCCGCCTTGGGTGCTTTGGCCGGCTTGGCATCGGTCTTCTTGGCATCGGTCTTCTTGGCATCAACGATCACCGCATCGGCGACCTTGTTATCCGACGGAGGAACGACAACCCCGCGCTCGGTGAGCTCAAGGATAACCATCTGAGCATTATCTCCCTGGCGATTCGTCGCGAACTTGATGATCCTGGTATACCCGCCGTGGCGATTAATGAAACGGGGCGCCACCACATTGAACAAATGACTAACCAGCGGATGATCGATCAACTGAGCAAAAGCCCGGCGTTTAGCGGCCAAGGTATTATCTTTTCCAAGAGTGATCAAACGGTCCACCGCTTTACGAGCCTCCACTGCTTTCGCTCTGGTGGTCTGAATGCTCTCGCACTTGATCACCGCGCGGCACAGATCGCGGATGGTCGCCGCGCGCAAGGTCTGGTTACGGCCGAATTTATTTCCTGACAATCCATGTCTCATAGGATCACTCGCTCTTCTTTCTCAGCTTTTTAGTGTCGATCTTCATGCCGAGGCTCAAGCCCATGACCTTAAGCAGGTCCTGGATCTCGGTGAGCGACTTCTTACCGAAATTACGGAACTCAAGAAGCTCTTCTTCGGTCTTACGCACCAACTCGGAGATGCTCTTGATATTGGCATCCTTAAGGCAGTTTGAACTGCGCACGGAAAGCTCCAGCTCGGAGATCGGCAAACGCAGCTTGGCGTAAAGCGATTCCTCCTCGGCAGAAACCTCTTCTTCTTCCTCTTCCTCTTCGGGAAGTTGGCCATAGGCGACAAAGACGTCAAGATGGCGCTGTAGGATATTGGCCCCGTACAATAAGGCTTCCTTGGGATTCATGGCCCCATTGGTCCAGATCTCGAGGATCAAGCGATCATAATCCGTGCGCTGCCCGACGCGCGTATTCTCAGGAAAGAAATTCACTTTCTCGATCGGTGTAAAAATGGAGTCAACCGCGATCGAATCAACCGGAGCGCCTTCTTTCTTGTTCTGCTCAGCGGGAACGTAACCACGGCCGCGGCAAACTTCAAGCTCAACATTAAAATTAATGTCCTTGGTCAGCGTGCACAGATGATGTTCAGGGTTAAGGACCTCGATGGTTTCATCGGAAATAATGTCCTTAGCCTTGATATCGCCCTTCTTCGTCGCCTTAATATAAACAGACTTGGGCGTTTTAGAGTGCGAACGGAGAACCAACTCCTTAACATTAAGGATAATATCGGAAACCGTCTCCAGCACGCCAGGGATCGTCGAGAACTCATGCTGCACCCCGTCAATACGGATCGAGGTGACCGCGCTGCCTTCAATGGACGACAGCAGGACGCGGCGTAAAGAATTTCCCAATGTCACGCCATAGCCGCGCTCGAAAGGCTCAGCAACAAATTTACCGTAACGATCCGTATATGATGCCTCATCACATTCCAAACGCTTGGGCATCTGAAAATCACGCCATTTAACTCCCATGACTTTTCTCCTGTTATTAGTGTTGCCGCCAAAACAAAATTATTTCGAATACAACTCGATGATCAGCTGCTCGTTCACCGGCAGGGAAATATCTTCGCGTGCCGGGATCCGGATGACCTTACCCTTGAACGTTTCATTATCAGCCATCAGCCAGGCCGGAACAGCCCAACCGTCATTCAAATCAAGATTCTTTTTCAAATACTTGACCGTAGCATCCTTGGAAGAAAAACTGATCTCGTCCCCTACCTTAACCGGGGCGGACGCGATATTCACCTTACGGCCGTTCACACGGACCAGGCCGTGCCCGACGATCTGACGGGCCTGGGCGCGGGTAATGGCAAAACCGAGACGATAAACAACATTGTCCAGGCGGGTCTCCAAATATTGTAAGAGAACAGTACCGGTAACGCCTTTAGCCGCCGTCGCCTTAAGATAGTAATTTTTAAACTGCTTCTCAAGAATGCCATAGATACGCTTGGCCTTCTGTTTTTCACGCAGCTGTAGCCCGTAGTTCGAAAGTTTACCACGGCGAAAACCATGCTGCCCGGGAGGCGCTTCGCGCTTATCGAGCGACCAACGCTTCTTAAGCCCGAGGTTAACACCCTCTCTTCTTGAAAGCCTACAACGTGGACCAGTATAACGAGCCATGAGAACCTCTTAAAAAATTTTTATTAAAAAACCTTATACCCTTCTCTTCTTACGCGGACGGCAGCCGTTATGCGGGATCGGCGTAACATCGCGAATAGATGTTACCTGTAAACCCGCCGCGGCAAGCGCGCGGATCGCGGACTCACGACCAGTACCCGGCCCTTTGACCAGAACTTCCAGCGTTTCGATCCCAAGATCCTTGGCCCTTTTGGCCGCTTCACCCGCCGCGACCTGCGCCGCGAAAGGTGTCGATTTCTTGGAGCCGGTAAACCCGCAAACACCGGGCGTCGACCAAACGATCGTATTGCCCTGCTTGTCCGTAATGGTGATGATCGTATTATTGAACGTTGCCCGGATCATCGCCACGCCGCTTGTCACACCCTTAAGAGAGCGCTTCTTGGCCTTGGCCTTACGGGAAGCGGTCTTGCTCTGAGCCTGGTCCGGCTTGGTCTGCTGCTTATTGTCTTTTGCCATGCTTCAAATCCTCTATTTTTCTTCCTTTTTCTTCATCCCGCCGACGGTCTGCTTGCGCCCTTTGCGCGTGCGCGAATTCGTACGGGTACGCTGACCGCGACACGGTAAACCCTTGCGATGCCTAAGACCGCGATAGGACCCCATATCCATATGCTGACGGATATTCGAGTTGACTTCCCGGCGAAGGTCACCCTCGACGGTATAATTTTTTTGAATGACCGCCACGATCTTGGCGATCTCATCCTCGGAAAGGTCCTTCGCGCGCTTATTGATATCAATGCCAGTCGCCGTCAGGATCTTCACAGCGATAGCCGGGCCGATACCATAAACATACTGCAGCGCGATCTCGATACGCTTTTCCTTGGGCAGGTCGATACCTAAGATTCTTGCCATACGTCCTATCCTTGTCTTTGCTTATGTTTGGGGTTCTCGCAGATCACACGGACCACGCGTTCACGACGGACGATCTTGCACTTATTGCAGATCCTTTTAACCGATGATTTAACTTTCATATTACTTATTCCTGTAAGTGATACGCCCGCGGGAAAGATCGTAAGGCGTCAACTCAACCTTAACCTTATCGCCTGGAAGAATGCGGATAAAATGCATACGCATCTTCCCTGAAACATGCGCCAGGACCTTATGCCCATTATCAAGAACGACGCGGAACATCGCGTTCGGCAACGCCTCTTCCACGACACCCTCAACTTCTATAAGATCTTCTCTGGCCATTTATTTTACCGTCAAGATCAACGGTCCTGATTCTGTGATCGCTACTGAATGTTCAAAATGTGCTGATGGCTTCTTATCCGCGGTGATCGCGGTCCAGCCATCGCTTAATAACTTAGTCCGCGCCTGCCCCATATTTACCATCGGCTCGATCGCGAACACCATGCCGGATTTTAATAACGGCCCCTGTCCAGCGGCACCGTAATTAGGGATCTCCGGGTCTTCATGAAGTTTGCGGCCGATACCATGCCCGACAAAATCCCTGACCACCGAGAAACCTTTTGATTCCACATACGACTGCACCGCATGCGAAATATCACCGAGCCGGTTACCGGGCCTGGCCTTGGCGATACCATGCATCAAGGCCTGACGCGTGACATCCAGAAGCTTCTGCCGGCTAGGCTCAAGAATGCCGGCTCCTAATGTCATGGCCATATCGGAATAATAATTCCGGTGAATGATGCCGATATCAACTCCGACAATATCGCCATCCTTCAGCTCCCGGCTTCCAGGGATACCGTGAATGACTTCCTCGTTGACCGAGATACACGCACAAGCCGGGAAACCGCGATACCCCTTAAAGGCAGATACAACACCATTCTTGTGAATGAGCGAATCGGCAATCCCGTCAACCTCGAGAGTGGTCATGCCGACTTTGATCTTACTCTTTATTTCATCAAATATACCGGCCAGGACACGCCCGGCCTCGCGGAGGATCAGTAACTCCTCCGGCGTCTTAATACGGATATCAGGACTTTTTCCCATTCAGGATCTTCATCAGCGCCTGACGGACATCATCGGCTCCGGTATCAGCGTTGACAGTTTTAAGCTTTCCCTGGCCCTTATAAAAATCAATGATCGGTTTGGTCTGCTCATTGTAAACAGACATCCGTTTCATGATCGTTTCCTGATTATCATCCGCGCGCTGATATAATTCACCGCCACACGCGTCACAAATCCCCGCCTTCTTGGAAGGCATATTCGTCAAATGGAAAAGAGCCCCGCATTTCTTGCAAACACGACGCCCCGTCAAGCGTTGAAGAACTACTTCGACAGAAGCCTCCATGTAAAGAGCAAGATCGATCGCCAAACCACTCGCGGCGAGAACCTTATCCAGGTCATTGGCCTGCGCGCTGGTCCGCGGAAACCCGTCAAACATATATCCCTTTTTATCAACCGCCGTCGCCTTGACTTTAAGCTCGATCATCCGCGTAACGACCTCATCAGGAACGAGTCCGCCGGATTCAACATACCGCTTTATCTCAAGACCGATCGCCGTGCCACCTTTGATCTCGGCCCGGATCAAGTCACCGGTCGAAATATGATGGACGCCAAGCTCATCCTTGATCGCGCCCGCCAGAGTCCCCTTACCGGCGCCAGGAGCGCCTAAAAGCACAATGATCATCGTCTTCCCCTCAAGTGTCCCGACTGCATAAAACCTTCATAATTGTACATCTGTAAATGCGATTCAACCTGCTTCATCGTATCAAGCATGACACCAACCGTGATCAAGATCCCGGTGCCACCGAAGAAAGATGCTACCAGATACGGAACCTTGGCCGACGCCATGATCGCATCCGGCATAATCGCGATACAACAGATAAAAGCAGCACCCGCCAGCGTAATACGGGTTAGGACAAAATCCAGATAATCGGCGGTATCTTTGCCGGGGCGAATCCCCGAAACAAATCCACCATGCTTCTTTAAATTCTCCGCGACATCGGTCGGATTAAAAACAATCGCGGTATAAAAATAACAAAAGAAAACGATCAGCCCGGCATAAAAAGCATAATAAAGGACATGCCCCCGGGCAATGAACGCCGCGAGACTGTGAACGCCCGAAGCGGGGATGAAACTTGCGATCGTCGCCGGGAATAAAAGGATCGACTGGGCGAAAATGATAGCAATAATACCGGCCGTATCCACTTTAAGCGGGATGAACGTGCTCTGTCCACCCACCGTCTTATTGCCAACAGTACGACGCGCATATTGAACCGGGATCCGCCGCTGCGCCTGGGTCACCAGTGTCGTGGTTACGACAACCGTGACAAAAAAGAACAACAACATTAGGATCGTCATCGGCTGGATCTGAGCGCCACCCGCACCTTTTGCTGAAAGCAACCTGAACGTCTGCTCAACAGCTGCCGGCGCCGCGGAAAGGATGCCCGCCGTAATGATCAACGACATCCCATTTCCTACTCCCTTGTCCTGAATGCGTTCACCTAGCCACATAATGATCAAGGTGCCCGTCGTCAAGGTAACGACCGTCGTCAAACGGAAAAGCCAACCGGGATTATCCACGATCTGCAAACCCTGGAACGCCTGTGGGCTTTCAAGCCAAAGAGCGATAAAAAAAGACTGAATAAGCGCCAGTCCCACCGTTCCATAACGGGTGAACTGATTGATCTTCTGATATCCGGCATGGCCTTCCTTGGATAGCTTTTCCAACGCCGGAATGACAGCCGTTAAAAGCTGCATAATGATCGAACTGGAAATATACGGCATGACCCCGAGCGAAAAAACAGTCAGCTTTTCCAGCGACCGCCCCGAAAACATGTTCATGATCGTAAAAACATTGCCGCCGCCGGAAGTGGCCGCGAGCCTTTCAAAGAACTCCGCCAGGGATTTCCCGTTAATTCCGGGAGTCGGGATAAAACAGCCGAGACGGTAGATCGCAATAATGCCCAGAGTAAAAAGAATCTTCTTACGAAGATCCTCGATCTTAAAACAAGTCGAAAGAGCCTTGAAAAATTGGGCGAACATACGTCTTATTTCTTGGCTTTCTTGGCTTTTGGTTTCGGTTCGGGACGCTTACCGACAACTTCCGCTTTACCGCCCGCCTTCTGGATCTTTTCTGCCGCGTCAGCTGAAAACGCATTCGCCTGAACGGTTAACGCTTTTGTGATCTCACCACGCGAAAGGATCTTATACGGCTTGCGGGAGCTGCTTAAGAGCTGGGCATTCTTTAATAATTCGACGTTGACGGTTGAACCAGCATCAAAACGATTCAACGAATCAAGCTGGACGATCTGATAAACGACCGGATTAGCGGCGTTAAATCCGACCTTCGGCAAACGCCGGATCAAAGGCATCTGACCGCCTTCGGAGCCGAGCATAATACTATTACCGGAACGCGACCTTTGACCTTTGTCACCCTTACCGGATTGTTTCCCCAGACCAGAAGCTGGACCACGGCCGAGACGTACTTTTTTAGTTCTTGAACCTTTGGGAGCTTTTAATTGATGCAGCTGCATATCAGAACCTTTATATGATTAAACGGTAACTTTAGCCGGTCTTTTCTTCATCTGAGCCAGACCATCGAATGTCGCTTTGACCACATTCAGCGGATTGCTCGACCGGTGAACTTTAGTTAGAATATTCTTGATGCCGACACCATCACAAATCGCGCGCACCGGACCGGCAGCAATAACACCGGTACCATCCGCGGCGGGCTTGAGAAGCACGCGGGTCGCGCACCAGGAACCAAGCGCTTCATGCGGAACCGTCGTGCCATAAACATTAACCTCGACCATGCATTTCTTCGCCGCATTCATACCCTTTTTGATCGCAATAGCGACTTCAGCTGCTTTGCCAAGCGAATAACCGGCACGCCCTTTAGCATCGCCAACGACAACCAGCGCGGTAAATGAAAGCTTCGTCCCACCCTTGGTGACCTTGGCCACACGGCTGATACGAATGACCTTCTCGATGAGGCCGCTCGACTCTTCTTTTTCCCTGGGAGGGCGCTGCCCTTTTTTGCCGCCACGTCCGCGTCCGCCGGAATCCCTATCACGACCGCCGCCGGTGGGAGCACTGCCGGATCCGCCGGGCACGATGTCCGATGAGTACGCGAGCTTCTTCTCTGCCTTCTCAACAGACTGCATCCCGACCTTGGGAGCGGGCTTCGAAGCATTGTTGTCCGGGGCAGGAGCACCTGCTTTAAGATTATTGTCTTCCATATCGATTAAAATTCCAATCCTGCTTTTCTAGCTGCATCCGCGAATGCCTTTACCCGGCCGTGATACATGTATCCGCCGCGGTCAAAAGCCACCTTGCGATACCCCTTGGCAATCGCCTCTTTTCCAAAAGCCTCTCCGAGAACGGCCGCGGCTTTAATGTTCCCACCGCTTTTAAGCGTCGTACGAAGATCCTTAGCCAGCGTGCTCATTCCCATGAGGACCTTGGCGGTGGTATCATCGATGATCGACGCCGAAATATTCTTCAAACTGCGATGGAGGCACAAACGCGGACGCTCCGGTGTGCCGACCATTTGCTTGCGGATCCGGCGATGACGATAAACTCTTTTAATTTCTGTAATTTTTGACATAAGGATTACTTCGTGGTCGATTTACCCTGTTTTCTTTTAACGATTTCGCCAGCATAACGGATCCCCTTACCCTTGTAAGGCTCCGGCGGCTTAATGCCACGGATCTTGGCGGCGATCTGGCCAAGAAGGATCTTGTCAGCACTTTCCAGCTTGATCTCGGTCGGCTTGGGAGAAACGATCTTAATGCCCGCCGGGACAATAAACTCGACCGGATGGCTGAACCCGAGGCTCAATCCCAGCTTCTGTCCCGTCACTTGAGCGCGAAACCCGATACCCTGGATCTCAAGGTCCTTGGTGTGGCCCTTGGTCACTCCAATGATCATATTCTTAAGCAAAGACCGGATCGTTCCATGGTTCGCCCTGTTTTGCTTAGTATCATTAACACGTGAAACAACAACGCCCTTGTCACCCTGCTCAACCTTAATACCGAGGGGCAACGCTAACGACAACTTACCCTTAGGACCTTCCATATTAACCACTGTCGGCGTAATGGAAAGCTTGACTTCTTTGGGCAATGCTAATGGGATCTTACCGATTCTTGACATAGTTCACCAAATGTAGCAGAGGACTTCGCCCCCGATTTTGAGTTTACGGGCTTCTTTATCGTCGATAATCCCCTTGGAAGTCGAGATAACCGCTTTACCGAGACCGCTAAGGACCCTCGGGATCTCCGTATTGTCGGCATAAACACGCAATCCGGACCTCGACACACGCTTAAGACCGGTAATCACGGGCTTCTTATTCTCGTATTTCAAATAAACTTTAAGAACACCCTGCTTATTGTCCTTCAGCAAGCGATAATCTTCGATAAACCCATCCTGCTTGAAAATGTGAAGGATCTTCTCCAGGAGCTTAGACGCGGGAACATCCACCGTTTCATGACGCACCTTCAGCGCGTTGCGGATGATCGTTAACATGTTTGCGACCGGATCAGTGACTGCCATCGTTCAAAACCTCTTTTTCGTCTATCTTAAGATTAATGTGGAACGCCCTAAATTACCAGCTGGCCTTCTTAACGCCCGGGATCTCGCCTTTCCAGGCCATCTCACGGAAACAAAGACGGCAAATACCGAAACGGCGCATAAAGGCCCTCGGACGGCCGCAGATGCGGCAGCGACGATGCGCTCTGGTTGAAAACTTTGGTACGGCCTTAGACTTATTGATCAATGCTTTTTTCGCCATAAACCTTATTTACCCTCTTTTTTCTCAAAAGGCATCCCCAGGGCCCGCAGCATATGCAGGTTCTTCTCGGGATTGCCACCTTTGATCACGATCGAAATATCCATCCCCTGCGCGCGGAAATCACGCCTGTTCACGTCGATCTCAGGAAAGATCGAATGTTCTTTAAGACCAAACGTATAATTGCCTTCTTTATCGAACGACTTCATGGGAACACCATTAAAGTCACGAATACGCGGAAGAACAACGTTCATCAGCTTATCCAGGAACTCGTACATCCTGGCACGGCGGATGGTAACCTTGCATCCGACCGGAGCGTTCTCCTTGAGGCGGAAATTCGAGATCGCCATACGTGAACGGCGGATCTGCGGCTTCTGGCCAGAGATCGCGGCCAGATCTTCCGCCGCCGTATCAAGGATCTTGATATCGGTAATGGCTTCCCCTACGCCCATGTTGATGACCACTTTTTCCAGGCGCGGAACCGCGTTCAAATTCTTGATGCCGTACTTGTCCCTCATCGCCTGAAAGACCTGACTCTGATATTTTTCGAGTAATGCCGGTTTCACTTTATATCCCTCTTAAATCGTTTCGCCGCTCTTTTTGCTGATGCGGACTTTCGTTCCGTCCTTAAGGACATTCACTTTTGCGCGTGTGGACTTATTCGTCTTCGGGTCGAGAAGCATGACCTTGGATATGTGCAGCGGCTTTTCCAGGTCAATGAACCCGCCCTGGGGATACTGGTCGCTCTTTTTAACGGCCTTCTTGATCAAGTTAATATGCTCGACAACGACTTTCTTCTCGACAGGGAATACCTTGATAACCTTACCGGTCTTACCTTTATCCTTGCCGGAGATGACCACCACCTTATCATCACGTTTAATGCGTAACATTAGACAACCTCGGGGGCTAAAGAAATAATTTTCATATACTCCATATTCCGCAACTCGCGGGCCACGGGACCGAACACGCGGGTCCCTCTGGGGTTACCAACGTCGTCGATGAGAACCACGGCATTATTATCGAAACGGACATACGTGCCGTCAGCACGGCGAATACGGGCTTTTGTACGCACCACAACGCCCTTGGCCTTCTGCCCCTTTTTGACGGCAGCATCAGGGGTCGACTCTTTAATATTGACCCTGACGATATCGCCAAGCCTGCCGATCATTTTCCCTTTAGCGTTAAGGACGCCGATCACCGACGCCTTACGCGCGCCGGTATTGTCAGCGACCTGGAGGATGCTTTTTAACTGGATCATACCGCCACCGCTCCTTTATCCTGATTCTTTTTCACGATCGAGGTAATGGTCCAGCGCTTGTCCTTGGACAGGCGGCGGGTTTCCATCATCTCCACCACATCGCCAGACCTCGACTCGTTCTTCTCGTCGTGCGCCTTGTACTTGGCGTGAAATTTGACTTGCTTGGCATATTTGGGATGCGGGCGTGTCGATGAAACCTGGACCACGCGCGTTTTTTCCATCTTATCGCTCAGAACCGTCCCGATCAGGGTCTTGCGTTTGTTAATTCTTTTTTCCATTGCTCTTCTTTCTTTCGTTAATGATCGTGAGGATCTGCGCGATCTCTGTTTTAAGCACACTGAAACGGGCCGGTTTCTCAACCTGGCCGAGGCGGCTCAGCTGGCGCATGTCAAAAAGCTCCTTCTTCAGGAACTGCTCGCGCGCTGTTAACTCGCCGATATTAAGGTTCTTCAATTCTTTAAGTTCCATAGGATTTACTGTGCCACCTGTCTGCTGACGAATTTAGTCCTCACCGGAAGCTTGAACGCGATCAAACGAAGCAGATTCTTGGCGAAATCTTCAGGTACGCCGCTGATCTCGAAAAGAATACGCCCACGCTTAATGACCGCGACCCAATGATCGAGCTCACCTTTTCCCTTACCCATGCGGGTTTCAGCCGGCTTCTTGGTAACAGGCTTGTGCGGGAAAATATTGATCCAGACTTTACCGGCACCGCGAAGTTTACGCACCATGGCCACACGGCAGGCTTCGATATGATTGGCACGAACCTGCCCGTTTTCCAGGGACTTAAGGCCATACTCACCGAAACTCAACCGGTCACCACGGGTGGAAACACCGCGGCATTTACCCTTCTGCGCCTTGCGATACTTAACTCTTTTTGGCATGATCGCCATAAAACCGCTCCTAAAACTTCTTTAATATTCCTACGCTTCAACTTTCTTCACGTCGCGAATAGTATCGCCCTTGTAGATCCAAACCTTGACGCCGATGCACCCGAAAGTGGTATTCGCCTCGGCAAAACCATAATCGATATCCGCGCGGAATGTCTGCAGCGGGATCTTCCCAACATGATATTTCTCGCGACGGGCGATCTCGGCGCCATCCAAACGTCCGGAAACAATGATCTTGATCCCTTTACCGCCGGCCTGAATGGTCTGCTCAACCGCGCGCTTCATCGCACGACGGAACCCGACGCGTTTTTCCATCTGGAAAGCCACGCTCTGGGCGACCAATGTAGCGTCAACCGCCGGATTCTTGATCTCTTTAATATCAACCGTGATCTCTTTGGGCGTTATCTTGGCGAGATCAGCGCGCAACCGGTCAATGTCCGCTCCGCGACGGCCGATGATAACACCGGGACGGGCTGAGGAAATACGGATCTTGATCTGCTCTGCCAAACGCTCGATCTCGACCAGCGATACGGCGCCCTGGATGAACTTCTTTTTAATATAAGTGCGGATCTTCTGATCCTCAATGATATTATTCGCGTAATCCTTCGGATCCGCGAACCAGAGGCTGCTCCAGTTCTTGTTAATACCGATCCTGAGTGCTATAGGAGAAACTTTTTGTCCCACGTCTGATAACCTCTTTTTTTGGTCTTTAAGCCTTGGTCTTTAGGTCTAACTCGATAGTGATGTGTGATGTCTTCTTGAGGATCTCGCTAGCCCGCCCGAAAGAAGCCGCGCGAAAGCGCTTCCAAACAGAACCCTGGTCCGCGACGATCTTGGAGACGATCAGCTGGTCTTCCGTAAGACCCTTCTGCCTGGCATTAGCAACCGCCGAATGCAGCACCTTGACAACTTTTTCCTTAACAGGCTTGTTGAGATGCTCCAGAATACCGATGGCAACCGGAACACTCTTCCCCCTGATCAGATCAAGGACTTGCCTGACCTTCGTGGGAGAAACCCTGAGATGACGACCTTTAGCTTGTGCGATCATTTTTTAGCCTTTTTTTACTTCTTCTGCATGGCCTTCTTGGCTTTGACGCCACCATGCTGTTTGAATGTACGCGTCGGAACGAACTCGCCGAGCTTGAACCCGACCATGTTCTCGGTGATAAAGACCGGCACATGCTTCTGGCCGTTATGTACTGAGAACGTATACGATACGAAGTCCGGCATGATCGTGGAACGGCGCGACCAGGTCTTGATCGGCTGACGTTGACCGGAAGTCACCATCTTGTCAAACTTGCGCCTGAGGGATTCATCGACGAAAGGCCCCTTGGAAATAGAACGTGCCATATTACTTCGTCCTTCTATTGATAATGAACTGATTTGAATATTTGCGCTTCGAACGCGTCTTGAAGCCCTTGGTCTTCCAACCCCACGGAGATACCGGGTGCGGATTACCCTGAGGCGTTTTACCTTCACCGCCGCCGTGAGGATGGTCAACAGGATTCATAACGACACCGCGCGACTGCGGACGAATGCCCTTCCAGCGATTACGGCCGGCTTTACCGATCGACTGGGAACCATGCTCAATATTACCTAACTGACCAATCGTGGCGCGACAGTTGATCAGGACCCTGCGCATTTCGCTCGAAGGCAGGCGCAGGATGGCGTAATCACCTTCCTTACCCAAAAGCTGAGCTGACGTGCCGGCTGAACGAACGATCTTACCGCCTTTGCCAGGCTTTAATTCGACATTATGAACCGCGGTACCCATCGGAATCTTCGCCAAAGGAAGCGCGTTCCCCGCATGGATCTCGATATTCTCGGAATTGCTGCTAACGACCGTGTCGCCGGTCTTCAACTCAAGAGGTGACAAAATATAACTACGGGTCTTGTCGCTCTTGTACTCAATGAGCGCGATGCGGCAAGTCCTGTTGGGATCATACTCGATACCGATCACGATCGCCGGATCATCAACACGGGTACGCTTGAAATCGATCACGCGATACATTCTCTTATGACCGCCGCCCTTATGACGGGATGTGATACGGCCGTTGTTATTGCGGCCACCGGTCTTTTTTAAAGGCTCCAGGAGTGACTTTTCAGGCTTATGCTTGGTAAGCTCGGCAAAATCAACCAGAGCTGCGTGCCTGACACCATTCGTTGTAGGTTTAAATCTTTTAATACCCATTGTTAAGCTACCTCGATCTTGCTGCCTTCTTTAAGAGTGACGAACGCCTTTTTCCAATCGGACGTGTAGCCGATGCGCTGACGCACGCGTTTTTTCTTGCCCGGAACATTGACCACATTGACCGATTCGACTTTAACCTTGTAAATACCTTCTACGGCCTTCTTGATATCAATTTTAGTCGCAGCCGTTGCCACATTAAAAACATATTGGCGTGCCTTCTCAAGGCCGGTGCTTTTTTCCGTACGTAACAGCGCTTTAATAATGTCGTAGCTCGTGATCATTGTAATCTCTTCAGGATTTTTTCCATCGCGGCTTTAGTGACCACGACTTTATTATTCTTAAGAATATCCAACGCGTTCACTTCCATGGGTTTAACCAGAGCAAGCCGCGGAACATTACGGGATGCCAGCGTCACTTCTTTTGCGCAATCGTCGAATAAAGCCAGAACTTTCTTGCCGCTGACTTTAAGATTCTTCAAAACAGCCACAAAATCCTTGGTTTTTCCAGACTTGATGGCGATCGCATCGATGCAGCAAAGAGAATCACCATTGATCTTCGTCTTCAGTGACTCCCTCAAAGCGGCCACGCGGACCTTTTTCGGAACCACATAACTGAAACTCCGGGGATGCGGGCCGAAAACAATACCGCCGTGATGCATCAGCGGAGAGCGGCTTGAACCCTGACGGGCGCGGCCGGTCCCCTTCTGGCGAAAAGGCTTCTTATTACCACCAGATACCTCCGAACGGATCTTGGTGTCAGCATTGCCCTGGCGCTCGTTGGCCTGGTACATGATCACCGCCTGGTGTATCACGTCCTGATTAACCTTCTCGCCGAATGCTTCGGGAAGATCCATCGATCCAGTTTCTTTACCATCAGTATTGTATATAGTTAACTTAGGCATTACTTCCTTCACTTTGCTCTATTACGCCTTACCCTTGACACTGGCTTTTGCCTGCTTCATCGGGTTGCGCTTATGGATAACAACTTCCTTTTTCTCGTCGAATGAACGGTACGCCTTCTTGAATGAATGCTCCACCGAAACCAGGCCATTTTTACATCCAGGGATAGCCCCCTTGACCAGGATCATATTTTCTGCGACATCAACATGCATAACGCGGAGATTATGAACCGTTACACGGGCATCGCCCATATGGCCAGGCATGGTCTTTCCACGAAGAACACGGCCGGGATATGTATTGGCACCGACGGAACCGATCTGACGATGATGCATGGAACCGTGTCCCGCACCGCCGCCTGACCAATTATGGCGCTTCATACCACCCTGAAAACCTTTTCCCATCGACGTACCGATCACATTAACATACTGACCAGCACGGAAAATGTCGGCCAAAAGCTTCTGCCCGGACTGGTAGCCGGCATTATCAGAGGACTTATACTCCTTGATCGTGCGCAGCGCCGGAACATTAACTTTCTTGAAAACACCAAGCCGTGGCTTATTGCAATTTTTTTCTTTGATCTCGTCAAACCCAAGGACCACTTTCTTAGGGGTTTCCTTGACGCCGATAACATAGCACGGCCCCACTTCAATGGCCGTCACCGGAATGACATTGCCTTCTTTATCAAAAAACTGAGTCATTCCTATTTTCTTACCCAACAAACCGTTGATCATATCTTCGACCACTTTAATTATTGTTTGATTTCAACATCCACGCCAGCAGGGAGATTCAACTTCCGCAAGGCCTCAACCGTTTTCGAGGTCGGATCGACCAGGTCGATCAGGCGCTTGTGGGTAGCCAAACTGAACTGCTCACGGGACTTCTTATCGATCACTGGCGAACGAAGGACGGTGTACAGTTCCTTCTTCGTCGGCAGCGGAACGGGGCCATGAACCTTCGCCCCCGTCCGGATTGCCGTGTCAACGATCTCCTGGGTCGACTGATCGATCAGCCGATGATCATACGCTTTGAGTTTGATCCTTATTTTCTGCATGTGCCTCTGACAACTCTTTATTAAAGGTTATTCAATGATCTCACTGACCACGCCTGCACCAACCGTCTTGCCACCCTCGCGGATAGCGAAACGAAGCTCTTTTTCCATCGCGACGGGGACGATCAATTCAACCGTCAGCGCCACGTTATCGCCAGGCATGCACATTTCAACACCCGCCGGAAGCTCGGCCGTACCGGTAACGTCCGTGGTACGGAAATAGAACTGAGGACGGTAGCCTTTGAAGAACGGTGTATGACGCCCGCCTTCTTCTTTAGAGAGAATGTAAACACTGCACTTGAACTTCTTGTGCGGCTTGATCGTACCCGGAGCGGCTAAAACCATTCCGCGTTCGATCTTGTCCTTATCCACGCCGCGCAGCAATAACCCGACGTTATCACCGGCCTGACCTTGATCGAGCTCCTTACGGAACATCTCAACACCCGTAACTGTCGTCTTGCCGATCTCGGGACGAAGACCAACGATATCCGCGTCCTGACCAACCTTGACGATCCCGCGATCGATACGACCTGTCGCTACAGTACCACGACCGGAAATTGAGAAAACGTCTTCGATGGCCATCAGGAAAGGCTTATCAAGCTCACGAACAGGCATCGGAACCCAGGCATCGACGGCGGCCATCAAATCGATAACACACTTGGCCTTGCCGGCAATATCCTTGGGGTTGTTGAGCGCGTCAAGAGCGGACCCACGGATAACCGGGGTGTTGTCGCCATCGAACTTATACTTGGTCAAAAGATCGCGCACTTCCATCTCAACGAGATCCAGAAGCTCCGGATCAGCCATGTCGCACTTATTAAGGAAGACAACAATCTTAGGCACGTTAACCTGGCGAGCCAGGAGAATATGTTCGCGAGTCTGGGGCATCGGGCCGTCCGCGGCAGACACAACCAGGATCGCGCCGTCCATCTGGGCAGCACCGGTGATCATGTTCTTAATGAAGTCCGCGTGACCAGGGCAATCGATGTGCGCGTAATGGCGCGTATCAGTCTGATATTCCAAGTGAGCGATATTAATGGTTACGCCGCGGGCCTTCTCTTCAGGGGCGTTATCAATAGAATCATAGGCGCGGGCAGTAGCTAAACCTTTTTCCGCCAGCACTGTCGTGATCGCGGAAGAAAGCGTGGTCTTACCATGGTCAACGTGACCGATCGTGCCGATGTTCAAATGCGGTTTATTTCTTTCGAATTTTTCTTTTGCCATACTATTTCCTCCCTTTAACTATCACTATCGAATTTATGTTTTTCTTCTATTAATGAATTCCTGACGCGAACCGATGATCTTCTCGGCGAGCATATTAGGAACCTGCGCATAATAAGAAGGCTCCATCGAAAAACTCGCCCGGCCCTGCGTTAATGACCGCAGTGCGTTAGCGTAATTGAACATTTCAGACAACGGTACATCCGCGCGCGCCGTTTTCAGCACGCCAATACTGCCCAGCTCGGTGATCTTGGCCCGGCGAGTATTAAGGTCGCCGATAACGGAGCCCATGAACTCTTCGGGACAGCTTATCTCAACCGCCATGATCGGCTCGGTAAAAACAGAACCGGCCTTCACCAGCGCGTCTTTCAGCGCATATTTAGCCGCCATTTGAAAAGCGATATCGCTGGAGTCAACATCGTGGTAGGAACCATCAACGAGGGTGACAACAATATCAGCTACCGGGTAAGCCGCCAGAACACCATTTAAAGCCTGGGACTTGATCCCGTTCTCAACCGACTTAATGAACTCGCGCGGAATGGATCCGCCGCGGATCGCATCAACAAATTTGACGCCACAACCCTTTTCACCGGGTTCGATATCAATAACAACGTGCCCATACTGACCACGGCCGCCGGACTGCGAAATATGCTTACCGACGACATCTTCGGCCTTACGGGTGATCGTTTCTTTATAAGCTACCTGAGGACGGCCGATATTCGCCTCAATACCATGTTCGCGGCGCATCCGGTCAATAATGATCTCAAGGTGTAACTCACCCATACCGGAAATGATCGTCTGACAAGTTTCCTGATCATACTCGACCTTGAGCGAGGGGTCTTCATCCAAGAATTTCTTGATCGAAATGCCCAACTTATCCTGGTCAGCCTTGGACTTCGGTTCAAGAGACATTGACACAACAGGCTCAGGAACTTTCATGTTCTCAAGGACAATAGGCGTTTCTTCGTTGCAGAGTGTATCACCATTTTTCGTTTCTTTCAAGCCTACCAGCGCAACGATCTCTCCCGCCCCGGCTTTAGCCACGATCTCCTGCTTGACAGCGTGCATAACAACAATTTTGGAAACACGCTCACGTTTGTCGCGGGTGCTATTCAAATATGTTTCACCGGAAGTAATGACACCGGAATAAATACGTGTGAAGAATAATTTTCCAACATAAGGATCAGACATGATCTTGAACGTCAGCGCGGACAAAGGCTCGCTATCCGACGGCTTACGCTCAATAACCTCGTCTTTGTAGGGGTGTTTTCCTTTAACAGGCGGCACATCCAACGGCGAAGGAAGAAAATCAGTGACCGCGTCAAGGACCATCTGAACGCCGCGATTCTTAAGCGCCGTGCCTGAAAGGACCGGCAGGAACTTGGCCTTCAGAACGCCGCGACGGATACCGGCCTTTAACTCTTCAACCGTAACCGGCTGTTCGTGAATATATTTCTCCATGATGAAGTCGTCCGCCTCACCAACCTTTTCCAAAAGGAGGTGGCGCGCCGCTTCAGCTTTCGCCTTGAACTCTTCGGGGATATCAGAAATATTGACTTTCATGCCATCGGCATCTTCATACGTGACGTATTTCATCGTCACGACATCGATGATGCCTTTAAACTTGTCTTCATGATGATCCGGAAAATTGATCGCGGCCGCGTTAGCACCCAGGCGCTCGTAGATCTGCTTGAGAACGCGATCAAAATCAGCCCCAAGACGATCGACTTTGTTGATAAAAGCGATGCGCGGGACAGCATACCGGTCGGCCTGACGCCAAACGGTCTCAGTTTGAGACTGAACGCCGCTGGTCGCACAAAGCACGATAACAGCGCCATCAAGAACCTTTAAGGAGCGCTCTACTTCAACCGTGAAATCGACGTGGCCGGGCGTGTCGATAATATTGATCTTAAAACTTTTCCAAAAAGTGGTGATGTTCGCAGAGGTGATCGTGATACCGCGCTCTTTTTCCTGCTCCATCCAATCCATGACCGTATTGCCTTCATCAACAGTGCCCATTCGATGAATAGTACCAGTGTAATAAAGGATACGCTCTGTCGTGGTCGTTTTGCCGGCGTCAATATGCGCGATAATACCGATATTTCTAACTTTATCTAGGCTGTAATGCTCTGCGGCCATCTATTCTTATTCCTTCTTAGTATTAACTGAAAAATTTATTATCCCGCCACCATATCCTTACCCGCTCGGGTATCGGCGGCGCGGGATTCCGCACCAACACTTAAACATCAGGAGCTTCACCAACGGAAGTGGCTGAACGCCTTATTGGCTTCGGCCATTTTATGCGTCTCGTCGCGCTTCTTGATCGCTGCGCCTTCCTGTTTATAGGCCGCGATAAGTTCATCAGCAATTTTGTTGAGCATCGGCTTGCCCTTTTTCTTACGGGCAAAATCCCGCACCCAGCGAAGAGCCAATGACGTGCCGCGAATCGATGACACATCGACAGGAACCTGATAGGTGGCACCACCAACACGGCGGGCTTTTAATTCAACTTTAGGACGGACATTATCTATCGCTTTGCTGAAGGCCTTGAGAACAGGCTCTTCAGGAAGTTTTTCCTGCATAATATCAAGCGCACCGTAAACTACACGCTCGGCGACCCCCTTCTTTCCCTCTTCCATGATCACATTAATAAAGCGGGAAACCAGCTCACTGCTGTGCTTGGGGTCAGGCGTGACGATCCTCTTATCTGCGCGTCTTCTTCTCATAAATTACGACTTCGCTTTCTTAGTTCCATATTTCGATCTGGACTTATTGCGCTTAGCCACACCGGAAGCATCCAGCGTGCCGCGGACCGTGTGGTACCGGACACCAGGAAGATCCTTAACGCGGCCGCCGCGCACCAGCACGATCGAGTGCTCCTGAAGATTGTGCCCCTCACCGGGAATGTAGCTGGTGACCTCGACTTTGTTAGACAGCCTGACACGCGCAATCTTACGCAACGCGGAATTCGGCTTCTTCGGGGTCATCGTCTTCACCTGAAGACAAACGCCGCGCTTCTGCGGGCATTTGTCCAGGGCCGGTGACTTACTCTTGCTCGGGCTCTGCTGCCTGCCCTTGCGGATCAACTGCTGGATTGTCGGCATACTTAACCATTTCTATTTTTTGATACTTAGGAAAACCCGTCCCCGCCGGGATCAAATGCCCGACGATAACGTTCTCTTTAAGCCCAGAAAGAGTGTCGATTTTACCACTCGAAGCCGCTTCTGTCAACACTCTTGTTGTTTCTTGGAAGCTGGCCGCGGAAATAAAACTCTCCGTCGACAAAGACACTTTTGTGATGCCCAAAAGGAGCGGTGTCGCGGACGCGGGCTTCTTTTTCTTTTTAAGTAATTCTTCATTCGTGTTTTTAAATACCAACCGGTCAACCTGCTCACCGGCGAGAAAATCGCTATCGCCAGCTTCGTCGATACGGACTTTCTTGAGCATTTGCGAAATAATAAGCTCAATATGTTTATCATTGATCCTGACGCCCTGAAGACGATAAACTTCCTGGACCTCATTAAGCAAATATTCCTGCAGCTCCTTGTCGCCCTGAACACGCAAAATATCCTGAGGAACAACAGGGCCTTCCGTCAAGGATTGGCCGGCGAATACTTTGTCACCCTTGTATACCGTCGGGTGCTTGCCGTGCGGAATAGTATATTCCTTCGACATGCCCGTCGAGCTCTTGACAATGATCGTGCGGTGGCCACGACGGTCCTCGCCGAATTCAACAAGCCCGTCGATCTCGGCGATAACAGCCGGATCTTTCGGGCGGCGCGCCTCAAAAAGCTCGGCGACACGCGGCAGACCGCCGGTAATGTCGCGCGTCTTCTGGGCACCCCGCGGGATCTTAGCGATCAGTTCACCCGCCTCGACCGTGTGCTTGTCTTCAACCAGGATATGCGCGCCGACAGGGATCGAGTAAATACCCGCGACTTCCGCACCGACATTAATGACGATCTGCGGATGATATTCCTGCTTATGTTCCACGACCACGCGCTCAGTAACGCCGGTGACCGGGCTCTGCTCTTCGCGGACCGTAATACCTTCTTTGAGGTCCTCGAACGTGATCACACCTTTGACTTCGGTGATGATCGGAATGGTATAAGGATCCCACTTGGCGAAAATAACACCCGCCTCAACATTCGATCCATCAGCGATCGAGATCGACGCGCCCTGAGGAAGTTGATAGCGTTCATGCTCACGGCCGTACTCGTTATTGATCGAGATCGAACCGTTGCGATTAAGGACAATGAACTCCTTGCCCTTTTGAACAACGCGCAACTGATGATACTTGATCGCACCCTTGTTCTTGGAGCGGAGGAAAGACTGTTCAACAGAACGGCTCGCGGTACCGCCGATATGGAACGTTCTCATCGTCAGCTGCGTACCAGGCTCACCGATCGACTGGGCAGCAATGATACCGACCGCCTCGCCAAGCTCGACCATACGGTGCGTTGCCAGGTTGCGCCCGTAGCATTTGGCGCAAATACCTTTCTGTGCTTCGCAGGTAAGACCGCTGCGGATGCGAACCTTCTCGATGCCAAGCTGTTCGATCATGTCGGCATTTTCTTCGGAAATGATCTCGCCGGACGAAACAACTTTCTGGTCAGTGACAATATCAACGATACTGTCAAGCGCGACGCGCCCGACAATACGTTCTTTGAGCGAAACAACAACCTCGTCGCCTTCAACGATCGCTGAAACGGCGACGCCGTTGAGCGTGCCGCAATCATCGACCGTAACCACGACTTCCTGGGCCACGTCGACCAAGCGGCGTGTCAGGTAACCGGCGTCGGCCGTTTTAAGCGCCGTATCCGCCAAACCCTTACGGGCACCATGCGTCGAGATGAAATATTCCAATACCGTCAGCCCTTCGCGGAAACAAGCGGTGATGGGATTCTCGATGATCTCACCCGACGGCTTAGCCATCAGGCCGCGCATACCGGAAAGCTGACGGATCTGTAATTTCGAACCGCGCGCGCCGGAATCAGCCATAATGAAAACAGGGTTGAACGGGTCCATCTTTTTGAACACGAGGTCGGAGACGACTTCTGTTGTGTGCGTCCAGATGTCGATGACCTTGTTGTACCGTTCGCGCCCCGTGATGATACCCTTGTGATACTGGTCTTCGACCTTATCGGCATCCTGTTTGGCGCCGGCCAAGATCGTCACCTTTTCTTTAGGGACAGTCAGATCAGACATCGCGATCGAGATGCCGGCATCCGTTGCTGACCTGAAACCCAGCGCTTTCATGCGGTCAAGCAGCTGGACCGTTTCATGATGGCCGAGGATCTTGTAGCAGGACGCGATGACCGCGCCAATGCGTTTTTTATCCAGCAGGACATTAACAAAACCGAGACCGGCGGGGATCACCTCGTTAAGAAGCACCCGGCCGACTGTCGTTTCGATAATCCTAGTTTTAATTTCTTCTGTTTTTACTTCACCCGTCGTCACGCCATGGCTGGTCTTGATGACCATGGAAGGCTTCTCGTCGCCCCACACCGGATAATCCAGGCGCAAACGGATGCGGGTATGGATCTCGAGCAGACCATCATTGTAAGCCACAATGACTTCCGAGCGGTTGGAGAACAGCTTGTCCTCACCCATAGCCCCGTTCTTTTCCTTCGTCAAATAATACAACCCTAAAACGATATCCTGGGTCGGAGAAACGATCGGGCGGCCATCTGCCGGCGAAAAAAGGTTATTCACCGAAAGAAGTTGCAACCGGCACTCGATCTGGGCTTCGTTGGACAAAGGAACATGCACAGCCATCTGGTCGCCGTCAAAGTCGGCGTTAAATGCCGTACAAACCAGCGGATGGAGCGTGATCGCCTTGCCTTCGATAAGCACCGGCTGAAAAGCCTGGATCGAAAGGCGGTGAAGGGTTGGCGCGCGGTTGAGCATGATCGGATGGTCTTTAATAACCTCGTCGAGAATATCCCAAACCTCAACATTGGCACGCTCGACCATGCGCTTGGCGCCCTTGATCGTATGGACAAAACCTTTTTCACGCAGTTTGCGGATAATGAACGGCTCGAAAAGCTCGAGCGCCATTTTCTTCGGCAAGCCGCACTGATGGATCTTGAGCTCCGGACCGACGACAATGACCGAACGGCCGGAATAATCAACGCGTTTACCGAGCAGGTTCATGCGGAACCGGCCCTGCTTACCTTTGAGCATATCAGACAATGACTTCAGCGGACGGTTGCCGGAACCCAGCACCGGACGGCCATGACGGCCATTGTCCAGTAGGGCGTCAACCGCCTCCTGGAGCATGCGCTTCTCATTGCGGATGATGATCTCGGGAGCGCTCAGGTCGATCAACTTGCGCAAACGATTATTGCGGTTGATGACGCGGCGATAAAGATCGTTAAGGTCGGAAGTGGCAAACCGGCCGCCTTCAAGCGGAACCAGCGGACGCAGGTCCGGCGGAATAACCGGCAGGATCTCAAGGACCATCCACTCGGACATATTGCCCGACACCTTGAAATCTTCGACGATCTGTAACGTCTTGGAGATCTTCTTGAAATTGGTACCGCTAGGATTGGATTTCTCCAGGTCCTTGCGCAGCTTTTTGCACAGCGCATCCATGTCGATATCACGAAGCAGGTCGCGCACCGCTTCGGCACCGATCTTGGCCTTAAAAGCCGCACCGTATTTGGCAACAGCTTCCTGATATTTATCCTCGGACAGTAACTCCTTCTTCTTCAAAGGCGTTGTGCCGGGATCCATGACAACATACTCTTCGTAATAAATGACCTTCTCGAGATCACGCAGGCCAAGAGACAACAGGGCCGCCAGTCGGCTGGGAACAGCCTTGTAAAACCATATATGCGTGACCGGGCAAGCCAGGTCGATATGGCCCATGCGTTCACGGCGAACTGAGGAACGGGTCACCAAAACGCCGCAGCGATCGCAGGTAATTCCCTTGAACTTGATCCCTTTGTACTTGCCGCAATTACATTCCCAGTCGCGAACAGGCCCGAAAATGCGTTCGCAGAAAAGCCCATCCTTCTCGGGCTTCAAGGTGCGGTAATTCAACGTTTCAGCTTTTTTGACCGCGCCGGTAGACCACGACTTGATGACTTCCGGGGAAGCGATCTTAATGGAAACACGATCATGAGTGATGACTTCTTTATTGATTTTCATTGACCTTATCACCCTTCTCAGCTTCATTCTCAGTTTTCTCAAGCTTGATATCCAGGCACAATCCCTGCAACTCTTTCACCAAGACGTTGAAGGATTCCGGGATGCCCGGAGGAAGCGCCTGTTCCCCCTTGACGATCGCCTCGTAAATACGGCTGCGGCCAAGGACATCGTCGGACTTGACGGTGAGCATCTCCTGCAGAGTGTAAGCGGCGCCATAAGCTTCCAGCGCCCAGACTTCCATCTCCCCGAAACGCTGCCCGCCGAAATGCGCCTTACCACCCAGCGGCTGCTGGGTCACAAGCGAATACGGCCCGATGGAACGCGCGTGGATCTTTTCATCCACGAGGTGATTAAGCTTAAGCATATAGATACAACCGACCGTGACTTTCTGGTCGAAAGGCATACCGGTATGGCCATCAAGCACCACCGATTTCCCGTCAACAGGAAGATTGGCGGCCTTCAGATACTCTTCGATCTGCTCTTCGGTAGCGCCATTGAACACCGGCGACTGGACACGGAAGCCCAGGGCCTGAGCGGCCCAACCCAGATGCGTCTCGAGCAACTGCCCGACGTTCATACGCGACGGAACGCCCAGGGGATTTAACACGATATCAACCGCGCGGCCATCCTCCAGGAAAGGCATATCCTCTTCCGGCATGATGCGCGAAACAATACCCTTGTTACCATGGCGGCCAGCCATCTTGTCGCCGACCGACAGCTTGCGCTTTGTCGCGACATAGACCACGACCCGCTTGAGGACGCCAGCCGGGAGCTCATCGCCCTTGCGGACACGATCGATCTCGCGATCCTCTTCCTCAGCAAGCTCGGCAATACGGTCCTTGTAAAACGCCAGGACCTCACGGCCTTCACTATCCTCTTCAAGGTCGTCCGCGGAAAGAAGCCCGACCTTTTTCTCATCAAGGCCCAAAAGATCAGCTAATTTCTTATTCTTTTCATCATTGATGAATTCAATTTCCTGCTTGTAGTACTCACGGATCTTATCAATCTCGGACTGTTCCTTGACCTTATCCGACTTGGCTTTACGCCCGCGCTCATTGCGCTGGAAAACTTCCACATTGACAATAACGCCCTGGATCCCGGGAGAAAGCGTGAGCGACGTATCGCGCACATCCGCCGCTTTCTCACCAAAGATCGCGCGCAACAACCGCTCTTCGGGAGAAAGCTCTTTTTCACTCTTCGGGGTCACTTTACCCACCAGGATATCGCCGGCCTTCACATCAGCGCCGATACGAACGATCCCTTCAGGAGTTAAGTCCTTAAGCGCGTCTTCCCCGACATTGGGGATATCGCGCGTGATCTCTTCGTTACCAAGGCGGGTCTCGCGGCACTCGCACTCGAAACGCTCAATGTGGATCGAGGTGAATTTGTCTTCGCGAACGCAGCGCTCGTTGATCAGGATCGCGTCCTCGAAGTTATACCCGCGCCATGGCATGAACGCGACCATCACGTTACGGCCCAGCGCTACCGCGCCGTCCTTGGTGGCCACGCCATCAGCCAACACCTGGCCTTTTTCAACTTTGTCGCCAAGCTTGACGATCGGCTTTTGATGAACACACGTATTGGCATTTGACCGCTGATAGATCTTCAGCGTATAAACTTCCTCACCGACAACGATCTCGGAAGCATCGATCCGCGTGACCGTGCCGGCTTCTTTAGCCACCACGACCGCGCCCGAATCAACCGCCACCTTCTCTTCCATACCTGTGCCGACCAAAGGAGCATCGGTGATCATCAGCGGAACAGCCTGACGTTGCATGTTCGAGCCCATCAAAGCGCGGTTCGCGTCGTCATGCTCCAGGAAGGGGATCATCGCCGTCGCCACCGAAACCAGCTGCTTGGGCGATACGTCCATGTACTCAACCTTGTCAGGTGAAACGATCGGGAAGTCCGTTTTAAAACGGCAATAAACCTCTTTTGCCGCGATCGTTCCGTCCTTCTCAAGAGGCGTATTCGCCTGCGCGATATATTTGTCTTCGTCTTTATCAGCCGTCAGGTATTCGACCTTCTTGGTAACACGGCCATTCTCAACTTTACGATAGGGGGTCTCAATAAAACCAAGTTCATTGACCCGCGCGCAGGTGCTAAGTGACGAGATCAGACCGATGTTCGGACCTTCAGGAGTTTCAATGGGACAGACACGCCCATAATGGGTCGGATGGACATCGCGAACCTCGAAGCCAGCGCGCTCCCGGGAAAGACCGCCGGGACCAAGCGCCGACAAACGGCGTTTATGCGTCATTTCCGAGATCGGATTGACCTGGTCAGCAAACTGCGAAAGCTGGCTGCGGGCAAAGAAATCCTGGATCTGATTCGAGAACAGCCTCGAATTGATCAAGTGATGCGCCGTCAGGTTCTCAAAATTGCTCATAACGACCAGGCGTTCCTTAATGGAACGCTCCAGGCGCGACAGGCCGATGCGAACTTGATTCTGCACCAATTCGCCTACCGTCTTGATACGGCGGTTACCCAAATGGTCAATATCATCGCAAACACCTTTACCTTCGCGAAGGCCGAAAAGATATTTTGTGGTCTCAACGACGGTCGTGATATCAAGCACACGATTATCCAGGGGAACCTTAATACCCAACTTGCGATTAGCAATGTGCCGCCCGACCTTGGAAAGGTCATAACGCTTCGGGTCAAAGAACAACCGGAAAAAGAGCGCCTCGGCGACATCGACCGTTGCCGGCTCTGTCGGGCGCATCTTGCGGTAAAAATCCAGGAGGGCATCCTCTTTGGACTCGGTATGGTCTTTCTCCAGAGTCGGCGCCAGCTTGTCGAAGGTATCGCCGAACATCTTCTGGATATCTTCGCGGCTGACCAGCCCCATGATCCGGAAGATCTGGGTTGCCGGAAAATTACGGCGGCGGTCAACCTGGGCCCACATGATATCGTTAAGATCAAACTTGATCTCGAACCACGCCCCACGGGACGGGATCATACGGCCATAATAAATGCTTTTGCCGGTCGGATGGGTCTCTTCTTCGAAAGAAACACCCGGCGGACGCTGGATCTGCGACACAACAACACGTTCATCACCATTGATAATAAAGGTACCGGTGTCCGTCATGAGCGGAAAATCGCCCAGATAAACTTCCTGCTCTTTAATATCAACCGGAGAGATCAGGCGCAGCTTGACCTTAAGAGGAGCTGAATACGTCATTCCCCGGCGCTGGCATTCCAGGCGGGAATATTTCTCTTTACCAAAGTTATAGCTGATATATTCGAGCTTGATCTGCCCGTCGTAACTCTCGAGAGGGAACACCTCGCGAAAAACTTCTTCCAAGCCCTGGTCCGCGCGCTTATCGGGAGAGCTATCACGCTGCAAGAAGCTTTCATACGACTTGACCTGAAGGTCCAGGAGCGACGGGAGTTCGAAATTGTCCTGGAATTTACTCAAGATTTTGATCGTCTGTTTGGCCATATCCGTCCAGAGGTGATTAATGTCTGCCATGAGATCCCGATCGAGAGGCGGCCTATAAGGCCTCACTTACAGATCGGGATGTTTTTAAAAGAATCCTTTTAAAAACACGAGCTGAGGCGGAAAAATCCGCCCCAGCTTGTTAAAGAACAAGGCTTTACACGTTATATCGTCGCAATGAAAAGCTGCCGAATTACTGCAGCTCGACCTTGGCGCCGGCCGCTTCCAGCTTCTTCTTGATCTCTTCGGCTTCTTCCTTGGTGGCGTCTTCCTTGACGGCCTTAGGAGCAGCTTCGACGAGGTCCTTGGCTTCTTTCAGGCCGAGGTTCGTGATCGCGCGGACTTCTTTAATAACGTTGATCTTGCTCGCACCAGCGTCTTTAAGAATGACCTTAAAGGTGGTCTGGACTTCAGCCGCCGGAGCCGCCGCACCGCCGGCCGCGGGACCCGCCATCATCATCGGCGCAGCAGCCGTGATGCCGAATTTCTTTTCCAACGCCTTAACGAGGTCGGAAAGCTCCAACGCTGTGAGCGTCTCGATGCTCTTGATGAGCTCCTCGAGCTTCGGAGTAAGATTTGCATTGTCAGACATTTAATTACCTCCCCTTTTTTCGCTTAACTGTTTCAAGATCAGAATGAGTTCTGTGGTTTTACCGTTCAAAGCCCTGGCCAAGCGCGTCATCGGCGATTGGAGTGTGCCCAGTAATTGGGTAAGAAGTACTTCTTTCGACGGAAGATCGGCAATGCGCTTGATGTCTTCCTTGCGCAAGAGGCTCTTGTCAAGGACGCCGCCGCAGAAAAGGAACGTTTCGTTCTTCTTGGCGAACTCAACAAGGATCTTGGCAACATCGGCCGGATCAGCACTGGTGAAAATTACCGCTGTCTGCCCGGTCAGGCCTTCGGCCAGCGACGCGTAATCCGTCCCTTTGAATGCGACCTTCACCAGAGAGTTGCGGGACGCGCACATCTTGGCTTTTTTCTGACGGAGCGTTTTCCTGAGGCGGGAAAGGTCGCCCGACGAAATCTTTTGGAAATTCACCACCACGCACGTGCTGCTCTTCGCGAGCCCGTCCGTGATCGTTTTAACCATTTTATCTCTGTAAACTTTACCGACTTTTATCATATGGCCACCTTCACCCCCGCTCCCATTGTTGAGGAGAGGTAAACGCTCTTAATAAAAATGCCCTTGACGGATGCCGGCTTGGCATGGGCGATGGTATCGATGACCAACTGGGCATTGACCACGATCTGATCTGCCGTAAATGAACGTTTGCCAACGCCAAGATGAACGCCGCCCTGCTTGTCATTCTTGAACTCGACACGCCCGGCCTTCACTTCGCGTAACGCGCGTTCAACGTCGGGCGTGACCGTCCCTGCCTTCGGCGAAGGCATCAAACCGCGGGGCCCGAGAACTTTACCTAATTTACTGAGATCCTTCATCATATCCGGTGTGGCAACGATACAGTCGAAATCAAGGAACCCTTCCTTATCGATCTTCTCGATCAGGTCCATCCCGCCGACATGGTCCGCCCCGGCGTTCTTGGCCTTGGCAACATTATCGCCTTGGCAAATAACCGCGACCCTCACCGACTTGCCGGTACCGTGCGGAAGAACGATAGTTCCGCGCACGTTCTGGTCGGAATCCTTAGTATCGATCCCCAGGTCAAAATGAAGCTCAACAGTCTCGTTGAACTTGGCCTTGGGCATCTGGGAAAGAAGATCAACGGCATCCTTGAGAGGATAAGCCTTACCGATCTCTACTTTCTTATGCGCTTCTTTGACACGCTTACTAGTCTTTGTGGCCATGTTAATCCTTTATAGCTATTCCCATGCTTCTGGCAGTGCCCTTAACGGTACGGGACGCCTGTTCTAGGTCGCCGGTATTAAGATCGTCCATCTTTAACTTGGCGATCTCCTCGACCTGTGCTTTGGTGACCGATCCGATGATCTCTTTGCCGGCCGTGCCTGAAGCCTTGGCTAACTTGGCCGCCTTCTTAAGAAGAGCGGAACTCGGAGGGGTCTTGATGATAAAGTCGAACGACTTATCCTTGTAAACATTGATGATGACCGGAAGCGGCATCGCTTCACGCCCCTTGGTCTGCTCATTGAACGACTTGCAGAACATCATGATGTTCACGCCGTGCTGACCAAGCGCGGGGCCCACCGGCGGCGCCGGGTTCGCCTGTCCGGCGACAACATATAAATTTACTTTCGCGACTATTTCTTTTGCCATAATTTCATCCGTTCAAAGAATTATATTTTTTCTACTTGCCAATACTCCAGCTCCACCAGCGTCGAGCGGCCGAAGATGGAAACGCTGACCTTCAACTTCCCGCGGTCCGGGAAAGTTTCAACGACGATCCCGTTGAAATTACCAAAAGGCCCCTGGGTGATACGCACCGGCTCATTAGGCTCGAAAACGACCTTAGGCGACGGTTTGGATTCAGTATCAACGGAACGCTTGAGGATATTATTAACCTCAGCATCGGAAAGCTTCTGCGGTTTACGACCGGGTCCGATAAAACTGGTGACGCCGGGGGTAGTCTTGATGAGGTACCAGCTTTCCTTATTCATGTCCATCTTGACGATAAGGTAGCCGGGAAAGAACTTTCTGGTGGTAATGCGCTTCTTGCCGCCGCGGACTTCGGAAACCTGCTCGGTCGGGACGACGATCTCCTCAATATAATTCTTGAGGGCGGTTTGCTCCATGCGGCGCTCCAGGCCGGCTCTAACCCGGTCTTCTGCGCCTGTTTGCGTGTGAATAACGTACCAATCCATAAGATCAATTACCTGATGATTGAATTAAGCCCGCGTGAAAGGATAAGATCGGTAAGCGTAATGAAGCAGCCCAGACAGATGGCGCTTATGATCACAATGAACGATGAGTTAATAAGGTCTTTCCTGGGCGTCCAGTTGACCTTATTCAACTCCGCGATCACTTCCTCTAAGAATGTCTTAACCTTGACTATCATTTTCGTTCGTAACCACAGGCCAGGCTGGATTCGAACCAGCAACCTACGGTTTTGGAGACCGACGCTCTACCAATTAGAGCTACTGGCCTAAAATTTTTCCGTTACTTCTTCATTTCTTTATGAGGCGTATGCTTACGGTCGAACGGGCAGTACTTGCTCAATTCGATACGCTCAGGTTTTTTCTTTTTGTCTTTAGTGCCGTTGTAATTGATACGCTGGCATTCGGTACACTGTAAATGGATGACTTCTCTCATAGTTCCCTTTGGGTACTTAAGCCCTCGACCAGGATTGAACTGGTGACCTCGTCCTTACCAAGGACGTGCTCTACCAACTGAGCTACAAGGGCGTTTAAATGAAGCAAGAGTATATATAACGCTCCCGCGATTGTCAAGGTCTTTCGCTTAGAAATAAAATGAGGTGAAGGACGGGGTTTAACCCCCGACGGGACAACCATTTTCGTTCCTGAAGAAGACTAAACCAACTTCAGAAAACGCCGCTTGCCTACTTTCAGGACACCCCGCTGCAGGGCCCATGATTCATCAGCCAGCGGACTGCCCTCAAAAGTAACCGCGTTCTGCTTGATAAGCCGGCGGGCTTCATTTTTTGATGGGGCGATCCCAGTCTTCACCAGGACCCCGATCAAATCCATGCCGGGCTCAAGCGTTAAGGTTGCTATGTCGTCCGGGACCTGCTTTTTAGCGAACACACTGTTGAAATGTTCGCGCGCGTCCCTCGCGGCATCGGTTCCGTGGAACTGCGCGACAATATTGCCCGCCAATTCCATCTTCGCCTCCTTCGGATGCATCTGCCGCATCGCCGTAAGATCGGCGTCCGTCAGAAGCTCGAAGTATTTCATCATCAACTCGTCGGATACTGACATAAGCTTACCGAACATCTCGCGCGGCGGCTCATTGATACCCACGTAGTTGCCAAGGGATTTTGACATCTTGTTGACCCCGTCCAACCCCTCAAGGAGCGGCGTCATCATCACCACCTGCGGCTCGGCGCCGTAGGCTTCCTGGATCTGGCGGCCCATCAGAAGATTAAACTTCTGGTCGGATCCGCCAAGCTCGATATCGGCTTTAAGCACCACCGAATCATATCCCTGAAGAAGCGGATAAATGAATTCGAGGAGGCTGATCTCCCGGCCATCCTCAAAACGCTTTTTAAAATCAGCCCGCGCCAGCATTTGCGCGACCGTGGAACGGGCGGTCAACTCCATCAGATCCTGGGCGCTGAACTTCGCGAACCAATGGCTGTTAAAGACCACTTCCGTCTTCTGCGGATCAAGAACCTTAAAAACCTGCTCTTTATAAGTAATCGCGTTACGCTCGACATCTTCGCGGGTCATTTTCTTGCGCAACTCATTACGACCGGTAGGATCGCCAACCTGGGCGGTAAAATCCCCGATCAAAAAAACAACTTTATGCCCCAGATCCTGAAACTGCTTCATTTTCCGCAGCAACACAACATGGCCCAGGTGAATATCGGGCGCCGTCGGATCAAACCCCGCCTTCACCACCAGCGGAACCCCCTTGGAACGGCTTTTCTCAAGCTTCTTTTCCAGATGCTTGAGATCGATCACCTCGACCGTGCCACGTGTTAGGGTCTTCAGAGCTTCTTGCATAATTTATTAGATGAAAGACTCCCGGCCTTTATCGGACCGGGAGTCTTAAACTTCTTTCAAAGAAAAATTAGACCTTAGTGCTCACACCGATCTTCATCTGATCGACATCGACTTTGATGACCTTCACCCGAAGGCCATCGCCGGCCTTAAGCTTGGCAGCCTCATCTTTTTCGATCTCGGAAGAATACACCAGTGCCTCAACCTCGTCGTCAAGCTTAACAAAAACGCCGAAGTTAGAGTTGGTGATAACGGTCGCGTCGATCACCGTATCAACCGGATACTTCTTAGCGATCTCAACCCAGGGATTCGCAACGAGCTGCTTAAGCCCCAGCGTGATCTTGCGCGCCTTGGGATCAACGGCCAACACAACAACCTCGATCGCCTGCCCCTTTTGCAAAACTTCCTGCGGATGGTTGATCTTGCGCGTCCAGGACATATCGGACACATGGATCATGCCTTCCAGCCCATGCTCGAGCTCCACGAAAGCGCCGTAATCGGCAAAGCCACGAACCGTGCCCTTGACCTTGGCCTGGGTCGGGAAATACTGCTCCGCCTTAAGCCACGGATTATCTTCCAACTGCTTCATGGAAAGAGAAATGCGCTTGGCATCTTTATCCACGTTAATGATCTGCACCTCGACCTGCTGTCCGACAGTAAAAAGCTCCTGCGGATTGACCATCTTCTTCTGCCAGGTGATCTCGGAAGAATGCAGAAGACCTTCGATGCCGCGGCTGATCTCAACGAAAACGCCATAAGGCATGATATTGACAACCTTACCCTTGACCACGGTACCGGCCGGATACTTATCGTAAACAGCTTCCCAGGGATTAGCCGAGATCTGCTTGAGGCCGAGCGAAACCTTGGAGTTCTCCTTGTCGAAATCAAGGATGATGATCTCCAGGCGCTGCCCGAGCGAAACAATCTCCGACGGATGGCTGATGCGCGACCAGCTCATATCGGTAATATGCAACAGGCCGTCCACGCCCCCGAGGTCGATGAACGCCCCGAAATCCGTGATGCCCTTGACCAAGCCGGTACGGCGCTGGCCTTTTTCCAATTTGCTCCAGAGATGCTTGCGGCTCTCTTCATGCTCTTTCTGGACGATCTCACGGCGCGACAAAATAAGATTGCGGCGCTGCTTGTTCATCTTGGCGACCAGGAACCGGTACGGACGCGACATAATATCGTCCGGCGGCAAACCCTTGAACGCGGAGAGGGACATCGGCAGGAACGCTTCCACACCGGAAACATCCGCGATATAACCACCCTTCACGATACGGACCACGCGGCCTTCGACCACGTCGCCTTCATTAATAACATCGGCGATCTTCTGCCAGCCCTTAAGGCGCTCGGCCTTATTGAACGACAGGACCAGCTTGCCCTCATCGTCCTCGATAGTCTCGATGAGCACATCAATGTTCTGCCCGATCTCCAAAACGGAAGGATCGCGGAACTCCTCCATATTGACAAAACCCTCGGATTTAAACCCGATGTCAACGACGATCTCGTCCTTGCTTTTAGCGACGATAGTGCCCTGTACGATCTGGCCTTCAATGAAGGTCTTCAGCGTAGCGCCGTACAGTTCCTCCATGATAGATTTTTTTACTTCTGACATAATTAAATACCTGCTTTCCTCTGGAATCGGCCTTTGGATTTAGGGTTGCCCCTAGAGGCCAATAGAGACGGGTATTATCTACAAAACACCTGTTGTGTCAATAAAAAAGAAGGGGACGGTCTCAAGGGACCGTCCCCTTCAACAACTTCAATTTAAGCTTACACTTTCGCTAAAGACTGATCGATGTCCGCGATAATGTCCTCAATATGCTCGATCCCGACCGATATACGGATGAAATCAGGCGTAACACCCGTCGCGGCTTGCTCTTCAGCCGAAAGCTGTTGATGGGTGGTCGTTGCCGGATGAATGGCCAGGGTTTTGGCATCGCCGACATTCGCCAAATGGGAGACCAACTCAAGGCCGTCAATGAACTTCTTGCCGGCTTCCGCTCCGCCTTTGATCCCGAAACCAAGGATCGCCCCCGCCCCGCGCTTTAAATACCGTTGAGCGCGCGAATAATCAGGATTATCCTCTAAGCCGGGATAATTAACCCAGGTCACCTTCGGATGCTTCTTCAGATGCTTTGCCAACACCAGCGCGTTCTCGGCGTGACGGGGCATCCTTAAATGAAGGGTCTCCAACCCCAGCAGGAACAGGAACGAATTGAACGGCGACAAAGCCGCGCCGATATCGCGCAAAACCGTCACTCTCGCCTTGATGATATAGGCAATATTCCCCATCGGCTTAAGCGCCTCAACAAAATCAATCCCATGATAGCTCGGCTCCGCACCCTTGATGAGCGGGAACTTGCCATTAGTCCAATCGAACTTGCCGGAATCGATAATGACCCCGCCAAGCGACGTGCCATGACCTCCGATGAACTTGGTGGCCGAATAGACGACGATATCCGCCCCCCACTCGATGGGTCGTAGCAAAAACGGCGACACCGTATTATCAATGATCAGCGGGATCCCATGCTTATGGGCGACTCGCGCAAGGCCTTCAATATCAGCCACATCCAATTTTGGATTGCCGATGGATTCGCCGTAAACCGCCTTGGTCTTCGGCGTGATCGCTTTTTCCAAAGCCGTCAGGTCATTCGATTTCACAAAAGTGACCTTAATGCCCATTTTCGGCAGCGTATAGTGAAAAAGGTTATAGGTACCGCCGTAAAGATTATCGCAGGAAACGATCTCGTCCCCCGCCTGAGCGATGTTCAATATAGAAAAGGTGATCGCCGACTGGCCGCTGGCGACCGCAAGCGCCCCAACGCCGCCCTCGAGCAACGCCATGCGCTTTTCGAAGACATCGGTGGTCGGGTTCATCAAACGGGTATAAATATTGCCGAACTCCTTAAGGCCGAAAAGATTGGCCGCATGCTCAGTGCTTTTGAACTGATAGGATGTGGTTTGGTAAATAGGAACAGCGCGCGATCCCGTCGTTGGGTCGGCTTCCTGCCCGCCGTGAAGTGCCAGTGTTTCGATCCGTAATTTCGAGTCATTCTTGCTCATGGAGTATCTCCTGTTATCAATTGAACACAATGCTTCCATCCTATACAAGGCGGGAAATAAGTCAAATAAAAACCGTCTTAGGTACACGGTACCTATTGCTTGTGCAAACGGCTATTATTGATGCCATACAGAAAATATACGCCAGCTCCAAGCGCCAGCCAAACCCAAAAGCGGATCCATGTTATACCAGGAAGCGCGCTCATCAGAAAAATACAAGCCGCGGCACCTATCAAGGGTGTTACCGGACTAAACGGGACCTTGAATGCCCGTTCGCGGTGCGGTTCTTTGACCCGCAGAATGATCACACCCAAACAAACCAGGGTGAACGCGAACAATGTCCCGATATTGCACAGATCAACCATTTCCTCAATATTCGTCAGGCCCGCGATGATCGCCACAATGATGCCCGTCAGGATCGTGGTCACAAACGGCGTTTTGAACTTAGGATGCACTTTAGCAAAAACTTGAGGCAATAGACCATCCCGAGCCATTGAGAAAAAGATCCGCGACTGACCCATTTGCAAAACCAGAAGCACCGCCATCTGCGCCGCCAGCGCACCGAAAGCAATAATGCCAGCCGCCCAGCCCAGATTCACATAACGCATGGCGTACGCCAGAGGTTCCGCTTTCTGCGTTGAGACCGCCGACTGCAGCTGCGCGAAAGGCACCAGTCCGGTGAACACAGCGGCCACGCTCATGTAGATCAACGTACAGACGACGAGAGAGCCAATGATCCCTTTCGGCACATCCTTTTGTGGATTTTTCGTCTCTTCAGCAGCGGTAGAAACGACATCAAACCCGATGAACGCGAAGAAAACGATCGCGGCCGCGGCCTTGATGCCCGCAAACCCGTTAGGCGCGAACGGCACCCAGTTTTCCGGCTTAATATGGGGCGCGCCGATACAAATAAAGAACGCCAGTACCGCCAGCTTGATCGCCACAATGATAAAGTTAAACCTCGCGCTTTCCTGAATACCGATGACCAGGATGAAGGTCAGGAAAAGAACCACCAAGCTTGCCGGAAGGTTACACACGATCGGAATGCCGAGGATATGCGGGGCGCTGTGGATGGCAGTCCAGGCATGTTGTAAAGCAGGCGTTAACTGGTCAACCGGCGTGCCGCTGCTGATAGCTTGAGCCGCCTTTTCAAAACCTTTAATGGCCGAATGAAAATCAATGGTCGCCCAGGCGGGCAGGTCGACCCCGAAACCCTTAAGGAACCCCTGAAAATATCCCGACCAACTAAGCGCAACAGCAATATTCCCCACGCCGTATTCGAGCATCAAGTCCCAGCCGATGATCCAGGCCACCAGTTCCCCAAACGTCGCGTAAGCATATGTATACGCGCTCCCCGAGATCGGTACCAAAGAAGCAAGTTCAGCGTAACACAAAGCGGCAAAACCGCAGACAACAGCGGTAATAAGGAAGGAAAGCGTGAGCGCAGGACCCGCCCCAGGACGTAAAGCGTCACCAGCGGCAGCCGTACCGATGGTGGCAAAAATACCAGCCCCGATAATAACGCCAACACCAAAAACAATAAGATCGAAAGCGCTGAGGACCCGCTTAAGCTTGTGCTCCGGCTTGCGGATCTCAGAGAGGATGGTGCTGAGGTCTTTGATCTTGAAGATCTTGCTTGATAGCTCTTTCATGCCACCTCCACCGGATCAGAATTTTACCTGACGAAATGGACATCGGCGCTGCCACGCTGGGCGGTGCGCGCGTATTTCACAGCCGGACGGCCAAAGACCATGGCGTAGCCGAAAACATGATCAGGCGGAATGCCCAAAAACGTTTTGGTCTCGGGCAGAATATCATCGATCGCCCATTTGGCCAACCCGCTCCAGACCGTGCCAACGTTAAGACTATGGGCGAAAAGGTCAAAATAAGAAAGCGCGATAAAACAATCAGGGATCGGCGATATGGCGTTTTTAGGGGCAGAAACAATCACCAGATGCGGCGCGCCCCGGAAAATGATATCGACCTTGCTGTCGACCCATAAATGAGCCAGGTGGCCGACAAATTCCATGCCCTTCGGCAACCGGCTCTCTTTTTCAAGAGCAAGAATACCGCTCACCAACCGCTCCCTAAGCTCCGCCAGTTTTTCTTTTTTATCGATAACGGTAAAACGGACCTTGCGGTCATTCTTGCCCGACGGTGCATTCCCGGCAACGTCCAGCAAGCGGCCGATCAGGGCCATATCAAGATCTTCATCGCGATAGGAGCGGATGGTGCGGTGGCCTTTAATGAACGTTTCAAACTTATCAGGATCGATCAGCGCCTTGCCCAGCGGACGGCTGTCGAGCGGGTCGAGCCCGAAGATCGAAACAGCGCCGGGCTGGCAGACCGTAAAGCAATGCTGACAGCGGTAGCACCCTGCCTCCTTATCAGCAGCGATCGCCGGACGGCCGCTATCCATATTAATAATTCCCGCCGGGCAAGACTTCGCGCACTGCCCGCATTTAACACAAAGTTGTTCATCAATTTTGAAATCTAGCATATCGGCCTTTCAGTTATAACGACGGGGAATTTGAATAGGGTAAGTTTAGCACGACTAGGCAATTGCCTCAAGCAAACTTGCGCGCTTTACAGTTGCGATCTCCGCTTATTTTTCCAGCATCAAACTCAGCAGTTTCTTATGGAAGCGCGGATAACATTTTTGCAGCACCGCATTGGGGGAGGCTTTAGCTTCCTTGATCAACTCAAGGCACAAGACCAGCAGGTCCCCTGCCTCCACTAGGTAATGCGCATCACCCTGATCATGCAGCTCCCGGACCTCATCAGCATGTTCTTTGATCATGTCGAGCAAGACCCGGGCGTGATCCTTCCCCAGGGAGCAATTGAGGCGCTTGGAGAGGCGATGGATCGACCGCACTTCCTGCTCTGCGTATTTGGTGAAAGACTTTTTCATGGCTTTAGTGCCAGGATCGCCTGCATCACCTGCTGTGCCGCGGCGGTCGAATCAACATCGGAAGAAAAAACGATCGGTTTGCCGAAAATAACTTTAACGGATGTACGCTTGGGAAGTTTGGCGCCTTTGGGCAACACTTTATCGGTGCCTTCGATGTAGATAGGCACCACCGGAACACCGGACTTGACTGCCAGGAACCCCACCCCCGCCTGAACCTTTTCACCGCCACGGGTCCCTTGCGGAAAAACCAGCACCGGCCAGCCATCCTTGAGGCTTTGAAGCACTTCGGTCAAGGCCCCGCGATCGGCCGAGCCACGTTTAAGCGGAATGCCTCCTCCAAAACGGATCAAAGCCCCGAAAACGGGATGCGCGAACAAGGAATCTTTTGCCAGGAAACGGATCCGACGAGGAGAAACCACCGGCAGAAGGACCGGGTCGATATTGCTCTCGTGATTGGACGCGTAAATGCAACCGCCCGTCTTCGGGATATTCTCACGGCCCAATGCCTGGCAAGGGTAAAAACAAAAGCTGACAACCCCCGCGAGGTAAGTTGTCAGCCAGTAATAAACATACTTAAAGAAACCGATCATGCGGAAAACCCTTAAAGTGTTTTCGCGAGATCCAAGGCGAAATCAAGGAGCTGCTTGGTGCGCTTGGGGCTCTTCGACTCGGCATAAGCGCGCAAGATCGGCTCGGTGCCAGAAGCTCTTACCATGATCCAGCTATCGTCCGCCAGCTCAAGCTTAACGCCGTCATAATCCTTGACCGCGATAACTTTTTTGCCAAGGACCGTCTGGAGCTGCTTGACCGGCTCAAGGGTTTTAACCATCCCCTTAAGGTGAATGCTGGTCTTTTCGTAAAAATAAGTGCCGTATTTCTTTTCCATCTCGGCAAGGATCTTGACCATGCTCTTTTTCTCGTAAACCATCATCTCGATCAGGAGCAGGCCAGCCAGGATACCGTCGCGCTCGGGGATATAATTCGGTAAACCCATACCACCAGCCTCTTCGCCGCCCGCGATAATATCCTTGGTCAGCATCAGATCAGAAATATACTTAAACCCGACCGGCGTCTCATAAAGCGTTATACCGTTGGCTTTACACATATTGTCGATCATGGCTGTACCGCAAATGGTCTTAACGATCCCGCCCTTGATACCGCGGTTTTTCCACAAATGAAGCGCCAGAAGCGCCAGGATCTTCTGCGGAGAAACAAACTTCCCGTCGAGAACAAGAGCAATGCGGTCCGCGTCGCCATCCAGGACCAGCCCAAGGTCGTATTTGCCTTTTTTAGTGACCGCGATGAGCTCGCCAAGATACTGCGCCAGCGGCTCGGGACGTGTGCCCCCGAAACCGGGATTGACCGTCGCATGCATCAGCTCGAGGCGGATCGCAGTGCCCTTAAGGGCTGACTCCAGCAACCGTCCGCCAGAACCATACATAACATCCTGAATGACCTTGAACTTGGCCGACTTGATCTTGCCCAAGTTCACATACCCGCGAAGGAACTTCAGGTAATCTTTCTTAAAATCCATGACCCGAACCTTGCCATCAGCAAAGCCCTTCTTGATATCCACCAAGAGAACATCTTCGATCCCAATGTATTTCTCGACAACATCAGTAATATTTTTCCCCGCGCCACCGCCCTGGGCCGTCTTGATCTTAAAGCCGTTGTATTCCGGCGGATTATGGCTCGCCGTAATGACCACGCCCGCCACGCATTTATGCTCACGGGTCGCCAGGCTGAGCGCCGGCGTCGGCAACGACTCGCTCGAGAGAAGCACCTCGATACCGTTCGCCGCCAGGACCGTCGCGGTCGTCTCGGCAAAATCTTTCGACAAGAAGCGATTATCATACCCCACCGCCAGACGCAACGGCTCATTGCCGATCCTTGGAGCGTCGCGCTTCACCCAGACAGCCAGCGCCTGCGCAAGGATCGCCACATTCTCAAAGGTAAAAGTATCCGCGATGATCGCGCGCCAGCCGTCGGTACCGAACTTGATAACTTCTTTGGGGTCCTGTGACATGAGCAAAGCCTTTCTTGACGTTAAACTTTATAGAGATGATGTTTTTTAATATAGTTCAAAACCTTATCCGGCACAAGGAACTGGATCGATTTCTCGGCCAGGATACGCTTACGGATCTCGGTCGACGACATTTCAATGCCGTTCATAGTGACCGCGTGGTACTTAAGCTTTTCTTCCCCGCGCGGATAACCCGGGCGGTTCACGGACACGAACGAACACAGTGTTTTTAAAACATCAACGTCTTTCCAGGTATCCAGCTGCTTGATCGCGTCGCCGCCGACAATAAAAAACATCCTGTCGTCCGCGGCGTAAAGCTCACGGAAATGCCTGACCGTATCGACGGAATACGACTTGCCGCCTTTCTTGATCTCAAAATCCGACACTTCAAACTCGGCGATGCCCTTGATGGCCAGACGGACCATCTTCATGCGGTCAGAAGCCGTAAATAAAGTGGGCGCTTTCTTATGCGGCGGCACGCAAGACGGGATAAAAATAACCTTATCGAGCCCCATCTGCTCCATCGCGGCGCGCGCCATCAACAAATGGCCCAGGTGGACCGGATCAAAGGTTCCGCCGAAAAGGCCGATCTTTTTCATGAGCGGATCTGTCCATTCCCGTGAACTTCATATTTATAAGACGTAAGCCCCTCAAGCCCCATGGGCCCGCGGACATGGATCTTGTCCGTCGATATCCCCACCTCGGCGCCCAGCCCGAACTCGTAGCCGTCCGTAAAGCGGGTGGACGCGTTCACATAAACACAGGCCGAATCAACCCCTTTAAGAAAAGTCTCAGCTTCTTTTTTATCTTTCGTGATGATCGCGTCCGAATGCCGGGAGCCAAACGTATTGATATGATCGATCGCCTCACCCACGCCCCGGACGACCTTGACCGTTAGGATAAGATCAAGATATTCCTCGGACCAATCCTTCAAAGCCGCTTTCTTAATGCCGCCCTCGATAGCCATTGATGCCGCATCGCCGCGCAACTCAACGCCGGCATCACGGAATCGGCTGGCCATCGCGGGCAGGAACTTTTTGGCGACCTTCTCATCGACCAGCATTTTCTCCATCGCATTGCAAACGCCGGGCCGCTGCACCTTGGCGTTAAAACAAACCTCTTCAGCCATTTTCAAGTCGGCCTTCGCGCTCACGTAAATATGACAGACGCCCTTATAATGTTTTACAACAGGGATCAAAGAATTCTCGGCCACGAACCGAATAAGACCTTCGCCGCCGCGGGGCACAATAAGATCGACCAGATTATCAAACTGGAGCAGTTCCAGCACTGCCTGGCGGTCAGTCGAGCCGATGAGTTGAATAGCGTCCGAAGGAACCTTTGTCCCGATCAAGGAACCCTTAAGAACTTTATAGATCGCTAGATTGGAATTAATCGCTTCTTTGCCGCCGCGCAGGATGACCGCATTGCCCGACTTGATGCACAAAGCCGCGCAATCCGCCGTGACATTAGGGCGCGATTCATAGATGATCCCGACCACACCGATAGGAACACGCACCTGATCGATGCGCAGGCCATTAGGCCGGCGTCGGGAGCTGATGACCTCGCCGACAGGGTCCTTGAGCTTGGCGATGTCCAAAATGCCATCGGCCATCGCCTTGACGCGCTTGTCATTTAGCTTCAGCCGCTCCACCATGGCACCGGGTAGACCAGCCTTTACACCCTCCGCCACATCCAGCGCGTTCGCCTTCAGGATCGTCGCGGTCGACTTGAGCAAAACTGCGGCCATCGCCTTCAGAGCTTTATCTTTCTCTTTAGAGGAACAAAGAGCCAGCGCCAGCGCGCCTTTTCTGGCCGCTTTTGCCTGCTTTAGAATGTCATCTTTGAGAGCCATATTATTTCACCGTTATCACAAGATCATCCACGTGAATAAGCTCGCGCTTCGCTTTCTTATCGCCCATCTTCGCCAACTCTGAGACGGAATAATTCACAATGCCCCTGGCGATCTCGTCACCATCATGATTCTGCACAATAACCGCGTCCCCGGCCTTGAAAACACCTTCCCAATGGACAACCCCCGGCAACAGAAGGCTGGCATTACCCCTAAGCAAAACTTTCGTCGCGCCCTCATCGACGGTCAAAGACCCTTTAGGCTTCGCGACAAAAATGATCCAATGCTTGCGCATCAGAAGCTTCTCTTCTTTCTCAAAAAAATAAGTGCCCAAAGGCTCTTTATCCAGCACGATCCGGCGGATCACATCATCCGTCTGGCCGTTGGCGATAATGCATGGCACATCCGCCGAGGACGCGATCTTGACCGCGTTGACCTTGGCGATCATCCCGCCTCTGGAAACATTCTTGTCTTTCGCACCGCCGGCCGCGCCTTCGATCTCGCTGGTGATATCGCGGATCTCCTGGAACTTCTCGGTCAGCTTTCCATTCTCTTTCTTATAAAGCCCGTCCACGTCCGACAGCATGATCAGAAGGTCGGCATGGACCAGACTGGCGACCAGGGCGGAAAGCTTATCGTTATCGCCGAACTTGATCTCGTCGGTTGATATCGTATCGTTCTCATTGATGATCGGCACCACCCCGCGTTCCAAGAGGACATTAAGCGTATTGCGGGCATTGTTGAACCTCACGCGATCGGCAAAATCCTCCCAGGTCAAAAGCAATTGAGCGCAGGTCCTTTTTCCGACCTTGAAGTAATCGCAGTAAAGACGCATCAGCAAAGCCTGGCCGATGGAGGCAGCTGCCTGCAAGGAGGGTGTGTCAGAGGGGCGCACCCGCTCCCCCATCTCGCCCAGACCAAGGACTACCGCGCCGGAACTCACCAGCACGACCTCGATCCCCTTGTCGCGCAGGCCGCAGATCTGCCGGACCAGCGATCGGAGCGAATCTTCGTGGGGCTTCATCAAATGAGTCGCCAGCAGGCTGGAGCCCACCTTGATGACCACCCGTTTTATCTTTCTGGGAAATTTCCGTTCCATATCAGCCTACTTCTCGAAACGCGCCGCGGCTTTGAGGATCACGATGATCTCATCCACCAGGGCCTCAAGCCCTTTTTTATCGAGCGCGGATATAGGGAAGATCTTAACATTTTTGAAGCGCCTTTTAAAGCGCGTCAACTGCTTCTTGGATTCAGGGATATCCATCTTGTTAGCCACCACAATGCGGTGCTTGTGCGCCAACTCACCACTGTACTGCTCAAGCTCTGAAATGATCTTCTCATAGTCCTCTAACGGGTCCCGATCCTCGCAACCCGACATGTCCACCACCTGCACCAGGATCTTGGTACGCTCGGCGTGCTTGAGGAACTTGATCCCCAGGCCTTTTCCTAAATGAGCGCCTTCGATCAAACCCGGAAGATCAGCCGCCACGAAACTGCAATCGTCCGTCTCAACAATGCCCAGGATAGGCTGTTTGGTCGTAAAAGGATAATTCGCCACCTTGGAGCGGACTTTGGAAATAGCCGATATCAACGTCGATTTTCCGGCGTTAGGAAAGCCAACCAGCCCGACGTCCGCGATGACCTTAAGTTCCAGGCGTAACGCTTTGGTACCACCGGTCTCAGGCGGAACAGCCGTCTTGCGATGCATATTGCCGATACCGCCGCGCCCGCCGGGCACCACCACCACTTGCTCACCGGGCGTGCTAAAATCACGGATCAGAAGGCCCGTGTCATCATCCCACAAGACCGTCCCCACTGGGACACGCAGGGAACAATCGTCCCCGCAACGGCCGGTAGCGCCTTTGCTGGAGCCGCAATTGCCTTTCTTACCCTGATAATGCTGCTTAAAACGGAAATCAAGGAGGGTTTGAATATGAGGATCGGCCACAAAAATAATGCTGCCGCCGTCACCGCCGTTGCCGCCGTCCGCGCGGGGATAGCGCATCCACAGGTCGCGATAATGGCTTTCGCAGCCTTTGCCACCGTCACCGGCCTTAACAACAATACGAGCGGAATCAACGAACGCCATGGGACAGGACCCCTTAAAAATTAAAGCGGGCAGGAAAACACACTCTCCTGCCCGCTCTATAACAAAAAAACTGTTATGCCGTGATCTTCGCGACCTTGAGTGCCGTCAGTTCCTGACGGTGCCCGATGGTCTTGCGCGTATCTTTGCGCTTGCGGAAAAAGAAATGGATATCTTTCTCATCGCGCAAATGGCGAACGACCTCGAAAGAGACCTTGGCACCAGCCACATAAGGCGTGCCGATCTTGACATTCTCGCCGTCAGCCACCAAAAGCACCTTATCAACATCCAGCTTCTGGCCAGGCTCGATATCAATGCTGGGAGCGTCAATAACATCACCTTCCGCGACCTTGAACTGGAAGGAACCTACGTCAATAACTGCGTACATATGAAAAACCTCCGGTAAATTTTTAAAGTGCGCCTATTATAAGCGTTTTCGTGTTTTAGTCAATTTTTACTTTACCGCGGCCCTGGCAATAGGGACAAGGAGCGAATTTGATCGATTCAAGCGTTTTGCCAGCCCTTTCGCGGGTCATTTCAACCAACCCCAAACTCGAGATCTTGTTAACTTCGGTCTTGGACATGTCTTTCGCCAATTCGCCCCTGAGAACATCAAGGACTTTGCGCTTGTGCTCCTCGCGCATCATATCGATGAAATCAATGACGATGATACCGCCAAGGTCACGCAGCCGCAGCTGGCGAGCGATCTCGGGAGCCGCCTCCATATTCACGTTAAACGCCGCTTCCTCCGGAGAAGCCGTGGTCTTGTAGCGGCCGCTGTTAACATCCACCACCGTCACGCCTTCAGTGGGCTCGATCACCACATAAGCGCCGGTTTTAAGATAAACCTTGGTGTCGTAGATCTCTTCGAGCGCTTTCGTTATCTTGTGCGCTTCAAAAATATTTGTTTCTCCCCGGTGAAGATGGATCTTCTTCAGGGCTTTCTGGCCGACCAGTGTCTCGACATACTTGAGCAACTTTTCATGCTGCTCCTTGGAATCAATATGGATCGAGGCCACATCCTCGCGCAAATGATCACGGACAACTTTCCAGATGATATCCCCTTCCTTATAGACCAGAAAAGGAGATTTCTTCTCACGGGCAAGTTTGAGGACCTGCTGCCATTTTTCATAAACAAATTTAGCGTCATTAAGAAGCTCCGCCTTATCCTGCCCCATGGAAACGGTGCGGATAATGAAGCCCCCCTCTTTAATATCACACTCCTTGATGATCTCGCGCAAACGATGGCGCTCTTCGGGAGATTCGATCTTCTGGGAAACACCCAGGTGATTATCGTAGGGCATATAAACAACGAACCGGCCAGGGATCGACACGTGTGTGGTGAGGCGCGGGCCCTTGGTACCGAAAGGGTCTTTCTCGACCTGCACCAGAACTTCCTGCCCGACCTTAAGCGGCGTACCGGCTTTGCCTCCGCCATGGCGGCCACCGTGGCGGCCGTGGCCGCCGTGAGGCTTTTCGCCCGGTTCTTCTTTCTTCGTCGCCTCAGGAGACTTCCCCGCGTCCGCCGCCTTCGCCTTACGATTAAGCAGGCGATCGATCAGGCTGGGCTGAGGCGTGGCATCTTCCTTCTTTTTGTTGGGATTAAAATCTTCCAGGCTGGAATGATCGGCGTCGGTAAGATAAAGGAAGCCGTTCTTTTCCTGGCCGACATTAACAAAGGCGCCGTTAATGGACGGCAGGATCGACTCGACCTTGCCTTTGTAAATATTCCCCAGGAAAGATTCGTAACGGTCTAGCTCGATGTAAAAATCATCAAGTTTTTTATTGTCGATGACCGCCACCCGCCGCTCTCCGTCGGCAACGTGGATCAAAATGTCTTTTGGCACACTAATACCCTCTAAATGAAAAAATGGTTAAAAATCTTTTTCCCGCAACCCGGCCGCTTACTTAGCGGTTTTCACGACAAAACCGGCGTTCCCGGCATGGTCGGATTTCACCGCCACCGGCGCTTCCGGCGCCACCGTCGTTTCCGGCGAGACAACCGCGTCAACCGGCTTGGTCAGGTCAATAACACCTGGCGCGGCCTGGGTGATGATATGCGGGGTCAAAAATATCAGCAGTTCCGTCTTGGTGGTCGTCTCCGTTTTATGATGGAACGGAATGCCGAGGATCGGGATATCCCCAAGGATCGGAACATGATAATCGGTCGTGTCTTTATCATCGCTAATGAGCCCGGCAATAACCAGTGTTTCCCCATCCTTGATCATGACGGTCGTTTTAACGACCTCCGTGCTCAGAATAGGCATGGACGTTGTTTGCACAACGACCGGCGCGCCAATCTTCGTCACCTGAGGCTCGATCTCCATGGTGATGAGCGACGCACTATTGATATGCGGGGTCACCTTGAAAATAAGCCCGGTATCGATGTAATTCCAACCCGACACCTGCATCGCGTTCGCTTCAGCACTGTACGTATACTGGGGGACCGGGTACTGGTCACCAACCTGTATCCTCGCCGTCTGGTTATCCATGGTCACCAGCCGCGGGTTCGACACACTCTTGGTATTGCTTCTTTTTTTCAACGCGTCGAGGATCACATTGAGGGTGGAGATGCTCAGTGTCCCGTAAGTCAGTGTCGGCGTCGTCACCGTCTCCGCCGGCAAATACACATCCTTATTTGTCGTCCAGGGGAAAGAATGCGCCCTGGAAGGGAAAGCCACCGTCCCCTTGACCTGGGAAAGGCTCAACCAGTCGACGCCCATCGTCTCATCCTTGCCCAGGGAGGTCTTAATGATCTTGGCCTCAATAAGCACCTGGGGGGTAACCGTATCAAGCTTCTTCACCACTTCTTTCATCAACTCCAGGTTGCTCGAAACATCCGTCACGATGACCGCGTTGGTCCGCACATCGAAATTGATGCTCCCGCGGGCCGTCTTCATCTTGTCCATCGACTTGACGACCTCTTCGGCCTTGCTGAAATTCAGCACAAAAGTCTCCGTCGCTACCGGCTCCTGGTCGGCCAACAACTTAGCGTCCTCGCGGCGCTTTTTGAGATTCTCGACCGTGGTCACCATGATAATGGTGCCCTTCTGCTCGTAACTGTACCCGTACGTGGACAGGATCACATCCAACGCCTTTTGCCACGGCACATCCTTCAACTGAATATTGACCAGCCCCACCACTTCCGGCCCGGCGATCATATTGATACCGCTCTTGTACGACAAGACCTTGAGAACATTCTTAATATCGGCCTCACGGAAATCCAGCGAAACGTTCCCGCTCTTGGTCATATTGAATTCCATGACCGGCTCCGGTCCTGTCACAGGCGCCGCCGACACGGATGGCGAGGAGTCGGTCGTTGAAGACGACGCAACGGGTGCCGGCGTAACAGCCGACAGGTCGGCCACCGCCTGCTCCGGCGCGACCGCATTGACCGTCGTCCCGGCATTGGCCCTTCCAGCAACCTGAATCACCGCAACACCCAGCAAAATGATCAAACACGCGAGGCAAAGGATCCTCACCATTTATTCCTCCTTCTTTAATCGAAGCTCCGAGATCTGTCCGTCCTTAACCAGAATGACCCTGTCACGCTCGATCTTCTGGACCATATACAAGCCGAAAGGCTTTCCCTGCTCGATAACCGTACCATTGATGATCGCCACCCCGCCCTGACCATCACTGACGATGCCCTCCAGGGTCATTTCCGCGACCGCAAAACTGGTGTCGTAGGTCACGACCGCGCCGCCCGCTGTCACCAGCGGCAGAAAAGGATCGCGCTGGGCGTGATCGTCGTAGACGAACTCCGGCTCAACCGTCACTGCCGAAGACACAGCCACGGCTTCGGTGGCGCGCTGCGCCATCGCCGGGGCCGTGATCAACAGCAAACACACAAATGACAGAAAAGGCCAGAACACGTTATTTCTCCAAGATAAGGATCTTCATGTTCATTTTTACTTCCTGATGCGTGATATCCTTGGGATCAGCCATAATACCAAAATCATCCAGCTGCCAGAAAAGACGTTCACGTTCCAGGCGGTTGATAAATCGGCCGAACTGGTGAAAACCGCAATTGATCCGCACATTGATGGTCATCGCGTAATACTTGCCATCCTCATTCTGGATCAGCGGCGTGGGGCTTACCGGCTGCGGTGTTAACTGGTCGATCTTGACCTTGTACTCATTAGCGATGTTGGAAATACTGTTAAGCACGGCCGGCACATCATCTTTACGATGGACCATCGCCTCAAAATTCTTTCGGGCCGTGCGGGCCAGGCCCAGCTGCGTGGCAAACTGCGCCTGCCGCTGCTTGTTGGTGGAGAGATCCGTGATGTCCTTCCGCAACTGCTCAATGCGGCTGTCAAGCGATGCCGCCAGGCCCAACTGGAGGCGCATCACCACCGCGAAATCAAGCAAAGCCAGCAGGAACATGATCCCGAACAGGATCATATACAAGTATCTGGCCTCAAGACCCTTGAGCTTTTCCAGCGCGGGATTCATGGTAACTTCCTCTTCGCCTTGACGGTAAAGTCCGCGATCGAAAGAGCGGTGCCTTCGCGGCGCTTGATCGAATCAACATCCACGCCGGAAAAATTCTTTTTCATCTCCGGCTGCTCCTTTAAAGCGGCCACAAAATTATTCACCAGGATCATCTCATTTCTTACTTTCGAAACCGCGCTGCCCTCAACGCTGAAAAGGCCCTTATCAAAGCGGAGCTCGCGGATCCACACGCCTTTAGGCACACTGTCGGAGACTTCATTAAGCAGGCGCGCCCAGACGACCCCTTGAGCGGAGGTAACGACCTTCAACGCGTTCATCTTGACTTGCAGGGCTTTCGTTTCATTAGTGATCTCGTCGAGCGCCTTCTTCTGCGCTCCCATCGATCCCCAACGGACCTGAAGCATGGTATGTTGCGCGGCCTTCGCCAACGTCAATCCGACAAGCGCCAGATGCGCGACCAGCAGAACGGCAGCTCCGGCGACCAGAAACCCGAGAATATGCTCACGCGGCAACGGCCCAAACCCGTCCTGCCAGATATTCCCGCGGTTCTTCCGCGCTTCCTGAGGGATAAAATTAACTTTGATCATATTCATTTAGCGCCAAACCCAGCGCCGTCACCAGCCGTGGCCCCGCGGCCTTCAAGCCTTCGGAAGCCGCTGTGGCCGACCGGGGCATTTTATCCAGCGGGTTCCAAACACTCACCGGAATGTCCATCCCGTCCTTAAACGCTTTCTCAACACCGGGGACCTGAGCCCCTTCACCAGCCAGAAAGATCCGCGTAACAGCCAGATTCTTTTCCGTCACAAAATATTCAAAAGAAAGGCGGATCTCGGCGATCAGGTTCGCCATCACCGCGTCCACGCCTTTCTGCGCCAGCTCAGTCAACGTCATCCCCGGCTGTAACAACGCCGGCACTTCCTGAGGAGGAACGCCTAGCAAATTTGACACCCGCTTGTAAATCTCCTGAGTGCCGATAAAAACATCCCGGTTGAACCGCGGCAAACCCGCGAAAATGATCATCAAGTTCGTACACGTCTCGCCAATATCCAGGACGGCGGAAGCCTTGAACTCACGGGACTTCCCGTCCACCGGCGCAACACCTTCCGGAGGGAACACGGCAAAAGCATTGGCCATGGCCACGGAAGCGAGCGTGACCGTCGCAGGGTCCATCCCGGCGTCCTTAAGCAGCTTCATCCTACCGTCGACCAGATCTTTCTTTACAGCGGAGACCAACACCGCCATTTTACGATTATTGTCGGTCGTATCAAGGATGTGGCAATCGGTATAGACAGTGTCTTTAGGAAAAGGGAAATATTTGTCCGATTCTATCTCAAAAGCCCGCCGCAGTTCCGAGGTTGACATCCTGGGCATATCCACATAACGAACCAGGGTCCCTTTCCCCCCGACGGAGGCAACTACCGGACGCGACCCGGCTTGAGGGCCGAGGGCCGTCGCCGTCTTACCAAGGGCCACAGCCGCCGCTTTATCGTCATTAGCGGCCAAGGGCTCAATACCCCAGCGCACCAGCTCAAAAACCCCGTTCTTACTGGTGATCTCGACTGACCTGACCGCCGCCAGGCCTACATCGAGTCCAATGGAACTGCTCTGGCGGTTCAGGGGGAAAAAGCGTTTGATCAGTTTTATGTATCCATCCACAAAAGAGGCCATAAGTAAGGCTTATAATAGCAAAAGTCGCCCCGTCTTGAAATATAAATATTTAATTTATGGTATAATCGCTCCATGCCAAGAAATCAACTTCCTCCCTGGGCGCCTGCCGCGGGCTTTCTGATCCTGCTGATCCTGGTGGCCCTCGCGTACTGCCCGGCGCTCTATCATATCGCCCGTGCCGACCAGGTCAGCTTTCTGGCTGAATATGCCGGAAAAAGCAATTCCTCCCAATCGCTCATCGACGCCATGTTCTATAACCGCACCCGAACCTTTTCTCCGGGTGACGTGCTCCTTTTCCGCCCGCTCCTGTTCCTGATGCTCTACCTGCAAAAAATGATCTTCGGTTACGCTTTTTTCTGGTGGCAACTGACCGCCCTCGGCGCGCATCTTTTTTCTGTCTGGGCACTATGGCGTTTACTCCGGCGCTGGGCCGGCGACCATGCGGGATCCCAGGCCGCCGCCTGGCTTTTTACTATCTTTTTCGCTTTCCTGTTCGCGAATACCGAAGCGGTTATCTGGCACGGGATCACTCCCTACGTTTTCTTTGCCGGATTCATCCTGATGGCCTTGGACCAACTAGAAACGCATCTTCTGTCCGCCGGTCATGACCAGCGCTCTCTGAACACCTGCGCCGGCTGGCTTCTGGCCGCCGTGCTGATCTACGAAGCCGGTATCTGGTATATTCCCTGCCTCTTTCTTTACGCCTTCCTGTCCCTTAAAGGCTCCGGACGAGAACAAAAGTCCCTGATCCTTTTAGTACCGATCCTGATCTATGCCGGCTGGGATATCGGGCACTGGCTGATAACAGCCTGTCATTTTGACGCGGAAACTTCAAGGATCGCCGGCACCCTGCCGGGACTCAAGACATTAATGAATTTCGGCTCAGTCGCCAAATGGTTCATCGCAGGCGGCTTCTTCCTTCAACCACAGGACATTATCCCTATCAGCCGGCTAATGGTCAGGCCGGACGTCTTCCGCTGGGATTGGCCGCTTGCCAACGCGGATCCCGCGCGCTGGATCGGTGCGGCAGCCCTGATAGCCACGGCAGCCTCTGCCGGCATAAGCATGCTCAAGTGCAGGAAAGAAACAATGTCCGCTAAAGCCCTGCTCCTGACAGCGATGCTGGCCGGTTATGTTCTTATCATCGTGGCCGGACGTGCCAATGTTCGTGAGGATGGCTCCGGACTTCATCGCAGTCTGTATTATTTCTATAATTTCTGGGTGCTGTTCACACCCCTTCTTTTTTTGGTCACACGGCCGCTTTTCAATAAACACCGCCTGCTTGCCGGCGCCCTCTCCATCACACTACTTTGCCTGGCGGTCCAGGGATCCTGGAACATTTCCCGAATTTGTACCACGATCGCCGAAGATCAGCGCCCTTCCCGCTTACTTATCAAACTTCTGGAAGGCTTTATCGCCCAGCATCGGCAGGAAAAAGACCTTTCATTCTACATTCGCCCCAACGAGCCCGGGAATTACTGGGTTAACTGGCTCATCAAAAAGAATGACCCCCCGGGAAAGCACTACTACTTCGTCGATGTGCTATACCCGCAATACACTGATCCGCTCCACCCCAAGTACCGGCTGCAAGGCATCGTCCAATAACGCCCCATAAAAGAAGAAGAGGCCATCAAGGCCTCTTCTTTTTGACAGATCATGTCAATCTGATCTTATTCCAGGATACCGCCCGTTTTCATTAAGAACGTGGTCGTACCCGATGTTCCGACCGCCGTGGGTGTAGCCGTGAACGTGTACGATCCAGTGCCGAAAGCGCAAGTAACCGAGAACCCGGCATTAACAGTATCGCAGTAATTCTTGTTCACATACGCCGGACCAGAAGTGGGCGCCGTCAACGAAGCCTGATCTCCGGGATAAACACCGTTATTCGCGGTCGCAAACGTCTCAGACGCGGTCGACAGCGTGCGGAGGGTACCCTTCGCCAGGGCATCGTTCGCCGCGATCTTGGCTCTCAACAGGTTCGGAATAGCGATAGCAGCCAGCAACGCGATAATAGCCACCACGATCATGATCTCAACGAGCGTAAAACCTTTTTTGTTAGACATAAACCCTCCATGATGTTGTTTGTGCGGTGATGCCCATCGGGAGAGAACTACGAAAGGTAAGTATAATGACGTTTCACCTGTTCTCGCCTTCGACACCACCCGGTTAAGTTAAGACGCTTACCGCCTCCTTTCCTTCCCCGTTCCTACGTTTCATCCTGCTTAAAGCATACCATACCGCAGGCCATTTGTCCAAGGATCAATAGGAGCGGTTCTGCTCCAGCTCTTTTTCCAGGGCCGACTTCTTTTTGTCCATACTAACCATGGAACGCTGCAAATTCTTCAAGCCCATGACCAGGTCCTTGTTGCGCTGCATCAAGTCCTTGAAGCGGGTCTCATCCTTTTTTAGCTTGGCATCCTGAGCCGGCGACACCTTACCACTGCGTGCCGTTTTTTCAGCCTCTGCCGCTTCCTGCTCGGCCGCGAGTACTTTTGCTTCCAGCAACTGAACATCCCGTTCCGTCAACGCCAGGGCCTCGGCCGAGAACCTGGCAGAAACATCATCCGCTTCTTTAACGGCTGATGCCGCCTTCTGGCGTAAATCCTCAACCTCCTGCGTGCGGCGCACAATATCCGCCTGAAGCGTAGACTGTTCCTGTTTAAGCACATCCACCTGACCAGGGCCCGCGTTAATAAAAACCGCCAATTCCTTCCACTCGGCACGCAAACGATCAAGCTGAGCGGTGAACATCTCAAGATCTTTCTGGGCCGACTGCTGGGCCACGCGCAGCGCTTCCAATTCAGCCGTATGATCCTCACCGGGTACCAGACCGGTACGGATATCCTCCAACTCCCGTGTCAACGCCTCAGCCCTGGCAGCCAGAGCGGCATTTTCCACATCCCGGGCCTTCAGCGCATCTTCCGCCGCCAAGCGAGAAGCGTTGAAGCCCGCTAGATCGGCAGCTCCTTGGTCGAACAGTCCCTGCAACGCGGCACGCGCCGCCAGGCTCTTACGATAATCGGCATCCAGCGCGTCACGCTGGGCAACCAGCTTAGCTTCCCTGGACTGTTCCTGATTGAGCCGATCATTCATCGGCGCCAATTTCAACTTAAGTTGCTCATTGCCGGCCGAAAGCTTTTTATTTTCGTCGCTAAGCCGGGCCACGCTTTCTTTAAGTGTATTAAGCGTATAGTCCAGCTTATCCTGGGCACTGGACACTTCTGCCAGAGAATCGGCAAACAGGGGCCGCGCTACCCCGGCCAACAGAAGGACCGCCACCATCAACCACTGCCATGAACGCACCATCAAGATCTCCGTTTAGTTGATCATTGTCGTAATGCTGATGATCGGCATGAAAAGCGCGATCACGATGAACCCGATCACGATCCCCAGAAAACCGATAATGAACGGCTCAATAAGGCTGGTTAGCGTTTCCACCGCCGCGTCAACCTGGTCATCAAAGAAATCGGCAACTTTAACCAGCATCTTGTCCAGCTGCCCCGACTGTTCACCAACCGAGATCATCTTGGTGACCATGGTCGGAAAAACTTTGCTCCGGGTAAGCGGTTCCGAAATGCTTTCGCCCTCCCGCACGCTGTCGATGACCTCGGCAATGACCTTTTCAAGGACCCGGTTACCGATGGTCTTGCGCACAATATCAAGCCCTTCCAGAATAGGGACCCCGCTCTGAATAAGCACCGCGAGGGTCCGGCAAAAGCGGCTCACGGATACTTTCTTAAGCAGGTCACCAAAAACCGGCAACTTCAATTTAAGCCCGTCGATCTGATACGCGCCTTTTTCGGTGCGCTGATAAGCCATCACCGCGCCCACCATGGCCCCGCCGATCAGGATGATCGCCAAAAAATTATCCTTCAAGCCATTGCTCACATCAAGAAGGATCTGCGTCATCGCCGGCAGCTTGCGGCCGAACGAAGCATAGATCGAGGAGAAGGTCGGCACGACCTTGACCAGCAGAACGATGGTAACGATCATCGCCATCGACACAATGACCATGGGATAAACCAGCGCCCCGCTGACCTTGCGGCGCAAGCGCTCGGACTTCTCCATATACGATGAAAGGCGGTCAAGGACCGTCGTCAAAACACCGCCGGTCTCGCCGACCCTGATCATATTAATAAACAGGCCGTCGAAAACCCTGGAATGCTTGGCAAAAGCGGCGGAAAGGCTGCTGCCGAGACGGATATCGTCACGGACCGTAATGAGGACCCTCTTAAAAGAAGGATTCACCATCTGTTCCTGCAACGCGTCGACCGTCTGCAGGATCGGGATACCCGCGTCGACCATTGTCGCCATCTGACGGGAGAAAAGAATAACATCTTCACTTTTGATGGGCGCGGTTTTGCCGGAAGAAGCCGGCATTAAGGATGATGCCCTCTCTTCCTCAATGCTGACGATGATCAGCTTGCGCTTGCGCAGCTCGTCGATAACGGCTGCCTGATCGGCCGCCTGGATCTTGCCGGTGAACGTATGGGCGTCGAAGTCTTTCGCGGAATAACGGAATGTCGCCATAAAAATTATCCTTAAGGATTTTTCACCGGATAAAGCCGGTCCAAAGCGCCGTCGATCTCGGTCGGCGTGGTGATGAACATCGCGATCTTGCATCCGGAGACCCGTTCAAGTTCCTCGCGCAGGGATTCCCGCAACGGGCCGGGCACAACAATGCTTAGAACGTTCCCGATACGGTCAAGCGGGATCACTCTTTCCCGGCGGGCCATGACGGCCGGGATCAGGCGCGCCACTTCAGGCTCGATCAGATGCTTGCTGACCGCGATATAGGGCAGATTGCACTGAAGCACCAGGGCGGTCACAATGTCGATCTCGGTCAACACCCCCAGGCGAATGAGAATTTCACCCAAGAAACTGCCAGGCGTGGATTTCTGATGGCTGAGCGCGCTATCAAGATCAACCTGCGAGATCAAACCACGCTCGACAAGGATCTCCCCGATCAATTTACGGTCCAGACAGCATTTTGTCATAACAGCCCCCCCACTTCCCGCTCACCCGTCTTTATTATAACCGCGATCCCCCGCGGCGGAAGCTAAAAATCCGTTTTCACTCATCTGAAACAATACGCAACACTTCCTCGATCGTCGTCTGTCCCTGCGCCAGGCGCTCGACCGCGTCATCCCACAAGACCCGGAGCGTTTTCTGCCGGCGGGCATAATCCTTGATATCGTCTGACGACTTGCCCTGCAGCAGCATCTCCCGGATCGGATCGTCCATCACCAGGATCTCGGTGACCGCGAAGCGGCCGCGATAGCCCGTATGACGGCAGTGATCGCAACCGCGCCCGGCGTAAAAGCGGGTCTTGGGATCGAGGGCTCCTTCAAACCGTTTGAGCGCTTCGATCGGTACCTCGACCTCATACTTGCAATGCGGGCAGATCTTACGCGCCAGGCGCTGGGCACACACCAGGACCAGGCTCGAGGCCACCAAAAAAGGCTCCACATCCATATCAACCAAACGGGTCAACGCGCCGGCAGCGTCATTCGTGTGCAGCGTGGAGAAAACCAGCTGCCCCGTCAATGACGCTTTAATGGCGATATCCGCCGTTTCATTATCGCGGATCTCGCCCACCATCACGATATCCGGGCTCTGACGAAGGATTGAACGCAAGGCGGCGGCGAACGTAAGACCTATATCCGCGCGCACCTCGATCTGGGTCAAGCCGTCCACCAGATATTCAACCGGGTCTTCAACCGTGATAATATTCTTGTCCACACTATTAAGTTTGTTGATGATCGAATACAGCGTCGTCGACTTCCCGCTTCCGGTCGGTCCGGTGACCAGGATCATCCCAAAAGGCTTAAGAATACCTTCCTCGACCAGCGCGAGCGAATGGTCCGACAAACCCAGCTGCCCCAGGCCCACCGACAGATTAGCCTTATCCAACAGCCGCATAACAACCTTGGCCCCGTGGCTGGTCGGCAGGATCGAAACCCGGAAATCCACTTCCTTGCCTGACATCCTCAGTTTAAAACGCCCGTCCTGCGGCACCTGCGTGACCGTGATATCAATCCGTGACATGATCTTGATACGCACCAGCACCGCGCCCTGGCTCTCCCGGGGGATCTCAAGGACATCGACCAGGACCCCGTCCACGCGGTAACGGACGCGCATATGGCCTTCCGTGGGTTCCATATGGACATCGGACGCCCGCTGACGCAAGGCCTCCTTCAAAACCAGGTTAACCATGCGGATGACCGGTGCCTGTTCACTGCCATCGACGTCCGCGCCGTCTTCTTCCTTGGTATCAGCAATGATCTCAAAATCGCCGACATCGATGTTCTTGCTGATCTCGGCAACCGACCCCTGGTCCGCCCCGCCATAAAAACGGTCGACCGCATCTTTTATCTGGGAAGGGGTCGCCATCACGACATCGATCTTCTTGCCGGTCATATCCCGAAGATCATCAAGGGCAAAAACATTCAGCGGATCACCCAGCGCCACGGTCAGGCTCGTCCCGAGGGTCGCGATCGGGATGAGGTTGTACTGCCGTGCGAGCCGCTCCGGAACTTCATCCTTCAGGCGCGGGTCAAGTTTGAAACGCCGCAAGTCAACTGAAGGGATCTTGAGCTCCCGGACAAGCAGCAAAACAAAGTCTTTTTCAGGAATAAGCCCCTTGGCAACCACCGCCTCGGCAAAAGAGATATTCTTCTCCCGCTGGTAGTCAAGCGCGGCGTCCACCGCCCCCCGGTCGATCCCGGGCAGTTGCACAAGAGCGTTAATGATGCGTTCACGGACATTAGGCATGGATCATTTCTCGTCCTGCGCGGTCACGCGCACGACCTCCTCAAGTGATGTCAATCCCTGTGCCGCCTTGGCCAGCGCGTCCTCGCGCATCGTGCGCATGCCCTCTTCGCGGCCCGCCGATTTGATCTGGATCTCGCCGGCCCGCGCCAGAATTAACTTCTTGATCGCCGGTGATAGCGGCAACACCTCGTGAATACCCACTCGGCCCGAATAGCCGGACTTCAAGCATTGCACACACCCTTTACCACGATAAAAAAGAAGGTCTTTACCTGGAATGATCCGGCCGATATTCAGCTTGTTATAAAGGGTTTCCGATATGGTCACGGCTTCCTTGCAGCTCGGGCAAATACGGCGCAACAAGCGTTGCGCCACCAGGCAATTGACCGCGGAACAAATCAGGAAAGGCTCAATGCCCATATTGACCATGCGGACCACCGAACCGGACGCCGTCGTCGTATGCAGGGAACTGACCACCAAATGCCCGGTCAATGCCGCCTTGATCCCGATATCGAGTGTTTCCGAATCGCGGATCTCGCCGATCATGATGACATCCGGATCCTGGCGCAGGATCGAACGCAGTGTCGCGCTGAATGTCAGGCCGACCTCATAACGGATATTCACCTGATTTAGGCCCTTCATCTGATATTCCACCGGATCCTCAACGGTCACGATATTTTTTCCCGGAGAATCGATATGCCGCAAAATAGAATAAAGCGTGGTCGTTTTCCCGCTGCCCGTCGGACCGCAGATCAGGATCATCCCGTGAGGGCGGCTACAGGCCTCCTTCAGGCGAAGTAGCGGGCCCGGCTCCATCCCCAGTTTCTCAATATCCACACGGCCCTGGTTCTTGTCGAGGACCCGCAGCACCACCTTTTCCCCATAGACCGTCGGCAAAATGGAAACACGAAAATCCACTTCCTTGCCACCCTCGAGCGACGACTTAAACCGCCCGTCCTGCGGCATGCGGTGCTCGGAAATATCCAGGTTCGAGACCACCTTGATCCGGGACACGACCGGGAAATGCAGCGCTTTGGACATGCGGTCGATCTCGCGCAGCACGCCATCGATGCGGTACCTGATGCGCAGGCTTTTCTCCAGCGGTTCAATAAAAACGTCGGAGGCCTTGGCGGCGACCGCCTGGCGGACGATGGTATTCGCCAGCCGGATGATCGGCGCCTCCTGAGTGATATTCTCGACCTCTTTGGCATCAAGCCTGTCCGGCCCCTCATTGACCAGCTCCACCTCCTCGGCATCCTTGATGTCGCGCAGGATCTGATTAAAAGACTCATCGGATTTTGGCGCCGTATACTGCTCGATCGCGTCCGCGATATCCTTGGGGCGCCCGATGATCGGCGTGATCGTGAGCCCCGTCAGGGCTTTGACATTATCGATCGCAAAGATGTTAAGGGGATCGGCCATGGCCAGGGATAAATTGTCGCCGATGCGTGAGACAGGAAGGATGCGGTATTTCTTAAGAATATCGACGGGCAAAACATTCACGACGGACGGGTCGATCTTGAGGCGTGCAATATTGATCACAGGAAGATGCAGGCCTTCGCTTAAAAGAAAAGCCAGCTGCTCCTCATCGATCAGGCCCATCCGCGCCAGGATCTTGCTGAGCTCCCCTCCGGTCTTTTCCTGCTCTTCGACCGCACGGCCAAGGTCCTGCGAACTCAGGATCCCGTCACGCAGCAGAATGGCCTTGATCCGGTCTTTAAATGTCGGCATTAATCCCCGCTATAGTATCTTTTAATAGCGTTGCGAATATCCGTAGTCGTGCTGACAAAAGCCTGCACCGTGCAGCCGGTCAGTAGCTCGATACTGTCGACCGCTTTCATGTTCAAGGGGTTCGACATCGCCAGGGTCAAACTTTTACCGATCTTGTCGATAGGGATCAGGCAAAACTGCTCGCACACATTCCCCGGGACGGACCTGGCGACTTCAACGTCGATCTCATAATTGGATAAAGGAAGGTAGGGAAACCCGTACTGGCAGGTCAGCGCCTGGGCGATATCCTCCTCGGACGCGAAGCCCAGCTTGATGAGAGCCTCGCCGAAAAGAACGTCCGGATGGGTCTGCTGATACTCCAGGGCCTTATCAAGATGGTCGCGAGCGATCAGCCCGCGTTCCACCAGTAACTCGCCCAGATGCTTATTAGAAGCCCGTTCGTAGCGCATGTAATCCCGCCAAAACTCATTTAACTGATTACCAACGCCATACTTTACTTAAATTAGTATTATATGTCAATTCAACCGTCGTTTTTGAAGGCCAGCTCAAGCGGAACGACGCGAACTTAAATTGAGCATGATCCCGATAAGCACGGCAAAGATCATGAACGAGGTACGGCCGTAGCTGATCAGCGGCAGTGTGATCCCGACCACCGGGCTTAGACCGATGGTCATGCTGATGTTAATAACAACCTGCAAAGCCAGGATGCTGACGATCCCGACAGCCATCATATGCCCAAAACGATCCTTCACCCGTTCCGCGATCTGCAGCCCGGTCCAGATCAGCATGAAATAACAAACGATCAGGAAGATCGCCCCCAGGAACCCCCACTCTTCGCCGATAACGGAAAAAATAAAATCCGTGTGCCGTTCGGGAAGAAAATTCAACTGGTTCTGCGTCCCGGCCAGCCAGCCCTTGCCGAACATTTGCCCGGAACCGACCGCGATCCTCGATTGAATAATGGTATACCCGGCACCCAACGGATCGGCGTTAGGATTCATAAAGACCAGCACCCGGTCCCGCTGATAGTCCTTCATTAAAAAGATCCAACCCACCGGGATCAAAGCCGTACAAGCGCCTAAAAAAATACCAAATGGCTTCATCTCCTCACCCGAAGCATAAACCATAATGATAAAGATCCCCATCACCAGTAAAGCCGTCCCCAGGTCAGGCTGCTTGAAGATCAACACGAAACTGATCAGGACAAGAATGAACGGGAACAGCAAGTCCTGGCAGGCAGCGCTCATGGCCCCCCGGACATTGAACGAAAAACGCTCATTGCTGGAACTAAAATAACGGGCCAGCATCACCACAACCGCCAGTTTTGACAACTCGGAAGGTTGAAAAGAAAAGAAGCCCAGGTTGAACCAGCGCGTTGCCCCCAGCGCCGACCGGCCGGAGAACAAAACCGCCAGAAGAAGAAGCACGCTCAAGCCATAAATGATATAGGCGCTATCGTAAAAAAAACGATAATTCACGCGGCTAAGGACGAACATAACAACCAACGCTATCAACGACCAGATCAGCTGATCGTAGAAGACCTGCCGGGTCACGCGCACATTTTCGTAGGTCGCGCTATAAAGCGCGGCCAGGCCCACCGCAATGATCAGGCCGGTGAAAACCCATATCGTGCGGCCTTCAGCGTTATTCATTTGCCGATCCTGGCCCAGGGCCAGGGGCATTGATACTGGCAGGCGATCTCGGGATACGGCGTCTTAACCTTCTTGAGGCATTCGGCCTTGCAACGGAAATTATCCACGATCGGGACCAGAAGGAACATCGCCAGGATCACGATAACGAAGATCTTGCGCTGGCGATCAGATAAAAAAGGCTTCTTGGCATCATCTTCTTTCTTCGGTTTACTATTATTCTTTTTTCCCATAACAATGTCCTCTTTCTATTACTTCTCCCCGAAAACTTCCGCGGTGAATATTTCGATCCTTGTCCCTGGCTCTTTCCAGCAATTTGGCGGAAGGCCGGCTTTCTGGGAACAAAGCTCCGCCATGAAGCGCTCTTTGGTCCAGCCGGTCTCGGTAGCCACCTGCGGAAGGAAAACCCCGCGGTTGGAAAAACCGCGCGACACAATAACCCCATGCGTCCCCATTACTATCTCATCCGTATTCGCAATGACCCGCGGCTTCGACAGGACCGAGATCTCAATAGCAATATCCTTAAGCTCACCGGCACTGACCGCCGAAAAACGGGGGTCTTGCGATGCCGCGGCCACGGCCATATCCCGCACCGTCAGATACAGCGGGCCTTGTCCAATAATGTTCCCGATGCATCCACGCAACTGGCCGCGGGCATGCAACGTTACAAAAGCGCCTTCCTCCGCGCTCAAGCGAGAATCATTTTCAGCAACATCGGCCGCTTTACCGGTGCGGACAAAAGACTCCAGCGTAGCACGGGCCACACCCAGCAAACGAGCCCGCTGGGCATCATTAAGTCCCGCCGGCATCACGCTTCCCGAATCTTTATAGAAGGCGACCGACGCATACCCCACGACCCGACCCTTATCACCGGTGGCGTCCGCCGACGTCGCGTACTTCAACACTTTCGCGGCGCTATACCCCTGTGCTTTCGCGTAAAGCATGGCTGCCGTTACAACATGGAACCCATCCACTTCCATTAACCCGTCACGATGCCCCTGCCACAACGCCTGTTCGTCCATGGCCTCGATGGCTTTCAGGCCGCGCGCGTCGATCTCATGCGCCTGCGCCTCGGTATGAAAATGCGACTGATCCACGCTGACATCGACCAAAACATCTTCCCGGGAGCCGACGATACCGGCCAGCGCGCCAGCCAAAGCGCGCAGAACATCAAAATCCGGAGGAAACCCCACGATAACAGGAACGATCTTTGCTTTCGGAAAAACCCGCTGGATCATCGGTAATTGCGTTTCCACCGAATTCTCGGGCTGGTCTCGCGCCCCGTCAAATACATCCCGCCGGAAAATAAAACGCTTATCGGCGGCCAAAAGCTTGCCGGCCAGGTCCGCGTCAACCTCGATCCGGCCGAGCGGCGTTTCAAAAGCCCCCCGGGGCCAGACCGAAATACCGGCAAAAGAAAAATGATGACTGGGCGCCAGAATAATGACCGTGGCAATGTTCCGGGAAGTGGCCGCTTTAAAACCGTACGCCGCAACCGGCGCTGAAAAAACATACCCGGCATGAGGGGAAATGATCACTCCCGCCGTTTTGCCGGACACCGGCGCGGGAGCAGCGCTTAAATATCCATCGACCATTCGGGAAAGCTCACCTGAGGCCCCTGGATACCAGCTGCCGGCCAGGCCAGCCTCTTTAAGATCATTATCAGCGAACGAAGGCCTGCCCATCACGCACAACCCCAGGAAGATCAGGAAAAGTTTAAGCTTTAGGCCGGGCATAGAACGCATCGAGCGAGTATCGCGACGCCTTTGTGCTGTTAGCCAGGCATAGTGCCGACAACGCGATGACCGACAGGTCGATCAAGATCACGCCGTGCAAAGGAAGATGAATAAGTTCGCCGAAACAACCGCAATTATCCAGCGGCAAATGACGCAGGATGGCTTGTCCGACGATCAGGGCCAGTGCGGCCGACAAAAGCAGCAGAACCGCCAAAGCCTGCCTCAGCCAGAAGCCCAACAGGATAAAGAGCCCGGCAAAGAACTCAACCCACGGGAACAACAGCGCGACTGCCGGCTCCGCCCATTGAGGCAACGCCTGATACCCGTCGATCACGTAAAGAAATTCCTCCATGGGCTTCAGGAGCTTCTCTCCGCCGGAAAAAATAAAAAGGGCCCCGAGCAGCAGCCTGATCACAACGAACATGTCACTTCCCTCCGGGCACCGCCAGCAGCTTTTCCACTTCCTCTGCCATGAATTTCCCGCCTACCACGCGTTTGCCGTTAATAAAGAATGTTGGCGTGGCGTTGACTTCCAGGGTTTGGCCGGCGATCTTGTCACGGGTTACCTTGCCATCGGCAGCAGGACTATTGACGCACGCGGCCAGGCGTGTCCCATCCAGGCCCAGCGAAACCGCCAGCTCGGAAAAATAAGCATCCACCGAGATCATCCCTTCCCAGCTCTTCTGGCTTTTAAAAAGCACATCATGCATGGGCCAGAACTTGCCTTGCTCAACAGCACACTCGGCAAAGATCGACGCCCGCAGGGAATGGGCATGCCGGGGCAACGGGAAATGCTTATGTTCCAGGGATATCTTGCCTTCATGCTTTTTGAACAAGTCCTCAAGCACTGTGTTAGCGGCAGCGCAGGCCGGGCATTGAAAATCCGTATACTCCACGATCTTGACCGGCGCGGCTGGATCGCCCTTGACCCGGCCCTGCTGGAACATATTGATCTTGGCGGGATGCCACGCTTTCTGAATGCCGAATTTATAAATGCTCAAACCGGCGATCACCAGCACCACCAACGCAAGAGAAAGGATCTGTCGGGAAATGATCATAAGCACGCTCCGTTTTGTTAACCCCGGTATCAAATATACTTCCGGACTTTTAGCAGTAATTCCTGATGAGGAAAAGGCTTGATCACATACTCCTGCACACCCTCAGCCAAAAAGATCTCGGCCAGCTCCGGTTTGCAGGTCAACACAATGATCGGCGTGGTCCGGGCCCCTTCGATCTGCCGCATCGCAAAAAGGAACGCGTACCCATTTACCTTGGGCATCACCACGTCGAGAATGATCAGGTCGGGAAGCTCCTGCTCAAGCTTGCGCAAGGCCTCGTCCCCGTCATGAGCGACCACCGTGTCATACCCGTTCTCACCCAGATAAGAGCCAAGCAGGCGGGTCAAGGTCGGGTCATCATCGGCGATCAGGATCTTTTTTCGCATCCTAGTACCTCTTCACGTGGCCCATCGTGAGCTCCAGCACCATGCGCTTTTCATCACGAATGAAGATCTCCATCTCGTGTTTAACCTTTTCCTGGGAATGAAAATCAATGCCATTAAGAGGCGAATTGACAAACGTCGTAAAATGCCCCATTTCCAGATGAACATAACCGTGGCCGCTGAGCTCCTTGATAAAATACCCCGCGATAAGATTGGTCACCGTACCGCAAGCGTCAAGCACCTCGTCCTCATCGTCCTCATCAATGCGGCCATACTCCAGCAGCCACATCAAACGCGCGATATAATCCTCCGGGATATACACGATCAAGGCGCCAAGGGCTTTGTCGTGATCCATATGCTCTTTATCAATATAGAAATTGAGCGCCGCGATCAGGGTACGGCCGTTGAATTTCTCCAGGCCGTCCACGCGCATCCGGTGGGCGAACTGAATGGTTTCTTTCTCGGAGATCCGCGGCTCTTGGGAAAGATGGATATCGCCCTTTTGGCTAAGCACCTTGCGCACTGCCGCCACCAGGAGGACCGACAGGTCATAAAGCTCCCTGTTCTCGCCGTCAAACTCAAATGGGGACTTAGAATTGGACATACGGTTTGATGACCGCCAGGACTTCATCAGGCTTGTAAGGCTTGATCACGTAGCCGGCCAGGTTCGGATTGACCGCGTAGGCTGCTTTCTTACTGTCTTCCGTGGCGGAGGCCGTGACCATCACGATCGGGATCTTGGAGGTGGCCGGCACCTTGACCAGGCCTTCCATGAGCTCGACCCCGGACATGTTAGGCATCTGATAATCGCAGAACATCAGGCAGATCTCGTCGAGATGCTCGGCGATAACACCTAACGCTGACTCGCCGTTATCCGCCTGCAAGATCTCATTCTTGACACCTGAATTGATCAGGGTCTTCGACAGCAGTTTACGGTCAAGCAAAGAATCATCAACAATAAGGATCTTCATGCTCACTGGTCTATTTATCCTTCTTATCTTCTATAGCGTCGCCCGTCAGGGCTCCGCCGGCCGCACCGGCCGCGCCGCCGATCAAGGCGCCTTCAGCCAAATGCCCGCTCTGATACCCGATGATCGCACCCAAACCCGCCCCGGCAAGGCCGCCAATGGTGGCCCCTTTCTGGGTGCCCGTGCAACCAGCCAAAGCAACTAAGATCAACACCATCGTCCCTAACTTCCGCATAGTCCCCTCACTTATTACAAAAGGAACAACCAAATTTAACTTTGATTATAGCCAACGGACCCTGCCGGGAAAAGCATTTTCTTCAAATTAACGGCGTCCACGGCTAACCAGAAAATAAGTCTGGCCCGAAAGACAATTGATATCCCCCAGCTCTTCCGTTCCCACTAGGGCGCCGTCTTCCGACAAATGCTCAAAACGCATATGATATTTCCCCGGATCAAGGGCCAGGCGAGCCACCCGGATCTCAGACGGCAAGGACTGCCAGCTCCTGAGGTCCGCCCGCTCCGAATAAATATTATAAAGGCTGCTGATAAGCCCGAAGATCTGCCCGGCAGGCCGGCCGAACTTCTTCTGAATATTTTCCTGCTGCTTATGTTCAACCATGTACTTCAAGGCGGGCCGGATGACGGCTTTAGAAAGTGCCAATGCCTTGCGCGACTCCAGGTCTTTCACCGCCAGGTCCGCGATACTAACCCCAAGCTCTGTTGACGCCCGCACGCTGCCCCCGGCCGCATTTTCCGCTGTGACCATCCCCCGGTGAGCCATAAAAGGCCGCGCCACGAACCTGGGAAAAGCCACCTGCGCCACAACGCCATCTTCCAGCGGCACCGGGAGAAATAACTGCTCTTTCACCGGCGCGAAACCGGCCAGCTGAAGAACATAAACTACCGCCCGGTTGTCGCCGCTGTTCCACCCGCTCACGGCATTCAGGCGCTCTTTAAGGACCTGAGGCTCATACCCACCGCCGTAATACCGGGCATAAACTGCCTCGGCCTGTTGGTAAAAGATGCGGGCATTATCCCGGTCCTCAGGCCGCCCTGTCGCCTCGCTAACAAACCCCATGAACATCCGGGCAAAACCATTATCTTCAAAACGGCGATTCCCACCCCCAGCGGCCAGCTTCTCAACCACTTGGTATTTGGAATCCAGATCACGCGCCTCGACCAACGCTTCGTTCACATTACCCGAAGCCAGATAATTCAACGCCTGAAAAACATTAACAAAGACATACTCATAATCCGCCCCGCGATACGGCAGCGCATAATCATTGCCGATCCAGCTGGCCGCTTCTTTTGAAACCGACTGGGTATAAAGCTCTTCAAAACGCCGCTTGGCCTTCTCAAAACTCTGGATGCTCTGCGCGTGTAGGCCGGCGTAGGCCTCAACCAGGCCGCGATCCAAATAATATAAAAGGTAATTTCCCTGCCCGTAATCCGCTTCGGTAGCTTCGATCTTGTCAACGGCAAGCTTAACCTGGTCGGAGGCCACAAGCCCGGTGATCTCGGGCTGCAACCTCGGGCCGCTCATGGCCGCGCAGGAGGAGAGGAACAACAACGAAGGGATGATCAGCCAACAACGGTTCAAAGGGAATACTGCGGACGCTTGACCAGCTTCTTGATCTTTTTCTGGCCGATCCATACTTTTTCGTTCGTGGTCATATTGACCAGTTCCAGGTTAACCTGGAAAAGGATAGCGTACTCGCCCTTAATTTCGTCTTTAACAGAATTGATGGTGCCCTGCAGCATAAAATCGGCGCCTTTTTCCTGGATCATGGCCGCCCGCGTTTCAACCGCGGCATTCTGCTGCTGGTCGGCGCGCTCGGCGCGTACTTCCCCACGCTCGGGAGACGCGGCGACAAATTTTACTTTTCCGGCATTGACCAGCGCCTGCTCGAGATCCTGGACAAAAACCATCGCGTCAATATGTTCATTACTGCGATTGCTGACCGTTCCGACGATCACCACCGGATCACGGCCTTTTTCCTTATTAAATGTCGGTAACCAGGCCGTTTCCAGGCAGCTCTTGACCATCTCTTCCGCCGTCATCCGCGCGTCGGTATCATTCCAGCGGCCGGAAAGGTCCACCACTTCTTTGGGCTCCTTACGGATCACTTCCGTCGCGCAGCCTGACAACGCCATACCCGCTACGATCACGGCGGCTATATAAACTTTTTTCATAAGATCACTCCGTTACAATAATGCCACTTTTAAAATCAACTGTTATCGTTTCCAGCGCCGCGCGGGCTTCGTCTTCCGACGTAAAAGAACCGACACGAACACGGTACCAGACGCCGCGGGCGCCGAGGTCGCTGACCATGACGTACGCTTTATTGCCTTTGGCTTTCAGCTTTTCCAGCGCGGCATCAGCGCGCGCTTTGTCCTTAAAAGAATAAACCTGGATGGCGAAGGACGCTTTGGGAGCCATCATATGAGGAGCTGCCACGACGGAAGACGCCGGTTTCATGGCGGACACGGCCGCCTGATCGGCTTCAGTATGCTGGGGCTTGATACTGACGGGTTGAGCCTTATCAGCCAGCACATCCTGCGCCGCCGGCTTGGCCGAATGCGAACGGTCTTTCGTGAAGGTCATGACGCCAAAAACTGCCGCCACCACCACCAGCAAAACGATAAGCCAGATCTCGCTCCCTTTACCCTCAGCCATAAATGGCCTCCACATTAATTTGAACCGTTAACTTTCCCTTAAAAAAGATTATAACGCTTTAAATACCAACGCTCAAGGCTTTTCAACATGAGCCGGCTCATATTTCGGGAACTGCCCCTTTAAGGCACCCTCAACCAGGGCTTTGGCCTGCTCGTTAAAATCCTTCCCCAGCATCCACTCCAGATATCCCGGATCCTTGCGGGCGATCTCGCGCAAACTCTCCTTGCGCGCGTATTTACCGAACATCATATAAAGCTCGCCATTCCACCAGCGGAACTTGCGTTCGCTATCATAAAAATCACTGCGTTCCGGGTAAACGAACTGCGCCAAAACGTCGACGCTATTCTTCCCCTCGCCATAGGCCTTGACCTGGGCCTCGAGCACCTCAAGGGTGGCCGCGGTATCCGCCAGCGCGGAATGCGCGCCTTCCAGCGGTTTGCCGCAATAGAACGCGTACGCCGCCGTCAGATCCCTTTTATTGTTAAGATGAAATACTTTCTGCGCGTCATAGACCACCCGTTCCGTCATGGTGAACGTCACCCCCGCGTCAATGAACTCCCGCTCGAGCAGCGGCACATCGAATTTGTCCACATTGAACCCGCCGATATCCGCGTGACCGATGAAGGCCGCCACTTCTTTGGCGATCGTTTTAAAGACCGGCGCCTCTTTCACCATCTCATCCGTGATGCCGGTAAGTTCCTGCACCACCTTAGGGATAGGCATCAGGGGATTAACGCGCTTGTGGTAGGTCTCTTTCTGACCCGTCGGCAAAACCTTGATCATCGCGATCTCAATAATGCGGTCTTTCTCGATCCAGATACCTGTCGTCTCCAGGTCAAGGATGATCAACGGCTTGGCAACTTGCATGCAAACCTTTCTTTTTATTCCAACTGGGACTCCAGGTCCCGAAAAAGTTCATCGGCTTTCTTGAGTACATCAGCCTTCACGAGCTTCAGTGTCTCCGCGTCCTTCTTGAACGAGCGGATCGCGTTAATGAACCGGCGCAACGCGGCGTTATGGCGCAATTCGCGCTCCTCGTCGGGATCAAGCTGTTTGCGTTCCTTGATCATCGACGTCAAGTCCTTCCGCACAACGGCGGCATTACAACCTTTATCGAAAACCTGCTTACGCAGTTCCGTGAGGTCGCCTTTGGTCAGCTCCTTGCGATTCTTCGCCAGGCGCAGCACATTGATCGCATCAAGCTCCGGCAAGGCTGAAGGCTCATGCGCCTCCATATACTCGCTCTTTAAATAAGCGGGCTCCTGCTGTTCCACGAACTGATAGGTCTTTACCAGCTTGAGCGCCATCGCTTTCTTGATGCCCAGTTCACGCTCGGCGTACTGATCGAATTTCTCATAGCCCCAGTACTCGTAAAGTTTTCCCTGCCAGATCGAATGAAGCACCTGGGCCAATGTGACCCACGAAGCCTTAAAGTTCTTTGTCCCCTCGGCGGCGCGCAAACGCAACTCTTTGCTCGTGGGATTATCCATCTTCTTAAGTTTGCTGATGCGTTCTTCCTGATCGATCACTGACATGTCACAACCTCTCCATCTTTATCTTTTTCCGTGCCGTATCCACCGCTGCCCGGGTGAAAACGCCGGCCGTTGTAACGCCGACATTCGCCGCCCCGGCCGCCGCGGCTTGTTTTAAACAATCCTCAAATGAAAATCCTTTGGCATGCCCGGCCAAAAAACCAGCCAGCGAGGCGTCACCGCAACCTACCGTCAGGCCAGAACGAACCGGACCCCGTGCCAGGAACATCTCTTTCCCGTCAAAACCCGCCAAACCGTCCTTATCGAGCGATAACAGGACTCTTGTCATACCATATTCCGAAAGCATTTGCAAAACCTTCCTCACGGCCCGGGTAGAATTAAGCTTTATGCCCAACAGCGCTTCGGCTTCGTCTCGGTTAGGTTTCACGCACCAGGGCTCCGCCTTAACGCCCTTCAACAACGGAACGCCGCTGGCATCAAGGGCCGTCAAAATACCTTTTCGCCGGGCAGCCGCGATCAGTCGGGCATACAGACCCTCAGGCGCACCCGGTGGTAAACTGCCGCAAATGGCCAGAACTTTAATGCCTTTAAGACGCCCCAAAATATAACGCTCAACCTTTTTCCACTCCCCGGCTGACAAACGCGGCCCCGGCTCAAGAAAACGTGTCGAATAACCGCGCCCGTCAATGACCGTCGTGTTAACCCGAACAAGAACCTGTGGCAAAATGTCTTTAAGCGTCAGCGACCGCGCCTTTACGCCGAAACCCGCGAGCGCCCTGGCCACATTCACGCCTTTCCCGCCTGGCGCAGCCCGAGACTCAAGCACACGCGTCTCAACGCCGGGCCTCCGGCTCTTAACGAACAAGGTTCTATCAATGGATGGGTTTAAAGTGATGACCAGCATAAAGTATTGAACCCCCTCAAGCCGATGGCCGGAGGGGGCTCAAAAAAGATATCCTCGATGCGTCGATTATTCCGCCAAGAACTGCTTCATCTCGGACCAAGTCTTCTGGCCAATAACGCCGTCCGCCTTCAGGTTATGCTTACGCTGAAACTCGATGACCGCCGCCTTGGTCTTGGAACCGATCTTGCCGTCGATCTTCCCCTCGTAAAGCCCGGCGCCCTTAAGGGCTTTCTGGATCTCGGTCGGAGCCACGGCAACGCGGATCAAACCTTCCATGTCATTAGCCGAAACGGAAGAATTCTTGGATTTGGACTTGGTCGGCGTCGAATCAGACGTTTCCACGACCGTCGCTTGCGACTTGTCCTCAGTTTTCCCTGACAATTCCTTGACCTCATACTTCAGGTCAACGATCTCTTTTTCCTGCTCTTCCATACGCTGCTCGAGATCGACCACCTGATTCTGAACCTGATTGATCGGCGCTACCTTGGCCTGGGTCGTCGCGCAACCGGCCAAAGCCACTGCACCGACAAGTACGAGTAATAAACGAGCGTTCACTTGATACCCCCTTAAGTTAATGGACCTATTTTGTTTTAAAAAGATTTTTACTTACCGACAGATCATGCCGGGGCGATAATTGTTCAAAACCCTTGCGGGCCGCTTCGAATTCATCGTCGACAGCCAAAGTGAACTCAAACCCGGGCCTGACCAGCGGCACCCCGCCGAACTTCGCGCGCTCCTTAATGCCGTCGATCCGCAGCGTCCCCAAATAATACGCCCGATCGAGCGATACCGGCATATCAAGCGCCAGCGATTCTTCAGCGATCGTCGAACCGACCGGGATCGCCACAGCAGTTACCGCGTATTTACCCGGCGGCAACTGAAGGAAGAAATATCCCGGCTCGATCACCTCGCCCTTGCCCCACGGCAGGACGTTCTGGTTTTCCCGGCTGCCCACGTAAAAATAATAAACCTTGGACGGGTCGGCACTGTCAATGATGGTCAGCCGGGCGTAAGCCGCCTTGAGCAAACCACGAAAATCGGTCTTGCCGAAAACGAGCCCCGTCGTATACGGCTTCATGGAAACCGGCGGACGCTGCGCGACCACCCGCCAGCTTTTTACCGGCGTGGGCTGAGCTGTACCCGGCATCTTTCCGAGGCTAGAGCCCTCTCGCTGACTGTGACCGTTTTTTGAAAGAACAGCACACCCGAATAAGCTTCCCAAACATAACAGTAAAACGACATGCTTCAGCATTCAACGACACGATAGGATGGTCAACGATCTGATTCGCGGATTAGTCTAGCAAAAACGAAATTTATTGTGTAGAAAATTATCAAAAAAAGAAAGAGCGCCCGAACTTCAGGCGCTCTTTATATCGAAACAGGCTTCCTTCTTAACTGGCGCTAAAGATCGGCAGGCTCGCGGCCGGCTGAATATTGAGGATCACCGGCACCAGACCATCGATCTTGATATTATCCAGGTTCTGCTGACTGATCGGAAGCGGCACACCGCTCCCGTCACGCTTGATCTGCATGTTCAGACTCGATCGGGCGAAGTCGATACCGCCGACATCTGCCGGTTTAACCGTGCTGCGGATCTTAAGCCCCGACTCCTGCGGAGCAAAAAGCATCCCTTCCAGGTTAAGCTCTCCCCGCTCAGGTAGCGTCGCCATGGTCTTCAACAAAGGAACAACATTCCCTTTTTCGTCAACCCCCCAGCCGGCGAAGATTGAATCTTTCTTGATCTGTGCCCCCGCCCCCTTATTGGAGGTAGGAACGAATCTGGCTGAACCCAGCAGGCTGCCGATCATCGATTTAATGACAGCATTTGACGAAAACTTGAACTCGGCATTAAAGTAGGCCCTCGACCACCATTTCATCTGCAGGATCCTCTCCGTTTCCGTTTGAAGGTAAATTTTGAACTCCTGCTCCTTACCGCTTCCGGCATTAACTAGATCTTGCATAGCCTTAAGCACCCGTTCTTTTTCCGAAGTAGTTATATACCCACCGAGCGACTTAAGATCATTTTCAGAAACAGTCAAACCACTCCCGGCCCACTTACTTTGTAAGATCTGCCGGGAGTCTTCCAATAATCTCTGTCTGAAATCCCGATCCTTATCCTTCCCCTCATCAACCAAGTCCTGCATAGCCCGACGAAGAGCCGCTGTGTCATTACCAAGTGACCCCGCAAGCACAAGCGGCTGAATATCATCCTCTGAAACCCTTCCCGGCCAAACGGGGCCTTTGCCATAAGGGCCTACCGACGGCTCGATGGTCTTTTTCTCAGGGCCGAAGACCAGCGCGCTGAATTTTTTCTGAATACCCCTGCCCCAAATGCCCAAGGTTTTCTTCAATATTGTTGTTTTTGAATCAGGCTGCTGGGTCTCCGCCGCGTCAGGGTTTTGAGCGTAATCCCATCCAACGGTCACCTTCCAAACTTCAGGCCTGTCTGCCCCCGTACCCGATGTAAAGTTCGTCAACAATGCCCGCAAGGCGCCCGGAGAAAAACTTTTCCATCCCGACGGCTTGTACGCATTTGCCAACTCGATCACATCCCAAAGAGCCTTCGCCACATCCCTGGAATCCTCCTTCAAGAACGACTTCAACTGATCCCGGTACTGGTCGACCTGTTCAAGATCGGTAACCATCCGTTCAACTAATGCCGTAAGATATTTCAGGTCACTCGACCCCCAATTTCCCCAAAGCAGCCTGTCCTCAAACCGGCCTCCAAGAATATCGGAAACCAAATGCCCAAGAATAAGCCCTGCCATTTTCACGTTAGCCTTGTCCCCGCGCTCTTTGACGTTCAACAGAGCACTCCTCATAACCTCCGCCATCTGGGTTACCCTCGCTTCTGTCGTGCCAGGGTCCACCAGCCGGTCGTTAACCGGCGGCAAGACTCTCTTATCCACCCCGGGCACACTAACAAAAGACTCCATAAATACAGTCCTCATCAACTGAGTTGTGTAAATGACTTTTTCTTCCTGCCCATAAAGAGCTTTGTAAACTTTACCAATATCTTTAAAATCTGACGCTCCAACACGCACCGTACCCCATGGGTCAGCGATGTAATACGCCCCACTGTCTTCACCGGGATTATAAATAACCACATGTGTCGGGTTTGCCATCAAGCCAACGGGAAGAAAATTATTCCGCACTAACCAATCAAACTCCTCCCTGGTGTCCCCCGCAACGGCCGCAACAGTACTGATACCTGAAGGCAAACGAAGATAGGGTGAGCTTTCAGAGAACCGGCCTCCCGCTAAGATCAAGTTCCCATACATGTTATCCGGAGCAAAGAACCCATCCTGCCAGGCCGAAAATAACCGCCACAACCGGGCAGAACCGGACTTATCTCCTGATACCCACCGCGATAAAGCCTCTTTGGCAACCAGCCCTCTCTTCTTTAATGACTCGATCTTCTGCGAATGATCCACTTTATTAGTTCCCACAAGAACGCTATCAGCCGGAATAAGAACCTTATTTCCGTTTTCATCAATAGTGGCAAAGTATTCTTTCCCACTTTTTAACGCATCAACATCCTTAATCAATACCTTATTTCCATTCTCATCGATCGTCGCAAGGTAATTTCGCCCATCCTTTACCTCACTGGCCTCCGTGATAAGAACTTTATTTCCGTTCTCGTCTATTGTCGCATACACGTTGTCCGCTGTATTCGACATAAGAGCGCGCACCATAACAAGCAAAGCTACCGCACCCGTTGCTAACAACGCCTTCAACGCAGTTTTATTAGAAGTCCTTGTAATTTCAGCTTTATCAAATCCTCTTAACCCACCCGAGAAATACTTCCGCGGGATGACCTCCTGGCTGAACTGGTCAACGTCCTCGCGGATCATGTTCACCACGCCTTTTTTAAAGGCGGACAGATACTGCTCATAGATCGCCTGATTGGTCTTGGGATCCTGGTCGACGCCCTTCACCTTGGAACGGTCGCCGTACACTTTATTAAGGATCGATTCCTTGAGCGCCATTTTGTACCAGGTCGCAAGGAGCATTCCACTATATACCTGACGCACGGGGGCAAAGCTCTTGCCCTCATTGACTTCTTTCTCGATCGCGGGAATGATCACCTCGCGCATCACCTGATTGGAGATCTGCGCTTTAATATCCAGATCTTTCGCGGCATCTTCACCAAGATTCGTCTGCTTCATCGCGGAATAATCGCTGTCGGTCATAACCTTCAGGCGGCTTTCCGTCACATACATTGCATTGCCCTGCTCATAAACAACCGCTTTGTCGGGAATGATCCACACTTTGCTAAGCGTATCCGTCGGGATATCTGTCGTGCCGAACTTCTCGTAAGCCGCCTTATACACCTGCTCCCAAAACTTCTTTCCCAGCTCAGTATCGGGATTGGTCAGCGATGATGCCAACTGTTTCAAAAGATAGTCCTGCGCCAGAAGGTCGCGGCCCATAACAGTCAAACCGAAGTTATCGGGCAAAATACGGTCTTTTTCAAAAGGAGACAAGTTCACCCACTGGTCCTGATCGGGTGTCGCGAGCGCGGCCAGGAAATACTTGATAAGCCGCTGATATTCATCCTGCTTCTGCGCGTCCGACATCTGATCGTCACCGCGACGGATGATAAAGTCAAATTTGAAAGGATCTTTGGTGTCGATCACCATGCCGCGAAGGTGAGCGGGCGTGAACGAGGGCGTGAGTGTGACCGACGCGCCGGGCTGGACCATCAGGCCCATTGCGCTGACGGCCTGGGCAAAGCCCTGCGGCGGCATCACGCAACTGATGATGAAAGATAACAAAACAATAAATGCGGTTATTTTTCTCATATTCGGCCTCCTTGCGGCCATACCTCTATATTAGACACACGCCATCCACCATACAAAGTTTGCCCTACTATTTAAGGTAAAACAAGGGGGTAAATCACTATATAAGGAAACGTTTTCTTTCCGGGCCGTCGTTATCAGGCGCTAAAGTGTTGCTATGTCAATGGTTTCGGGAAGGTGCGCCGAGCGCAGTCGAAAAGCAGCGATGTTTTTTTGAAAATAAATCAGTAATTACGCCAGAGATCGCCAAAAAAAGAATAAGGGCGGGGTCTCCTTATACCCCGCCCTCAGATTAAACTGTTTATGCCTAGCCCCAACGGGGCTTGAACGTCCGAATTACGTCAACACATGCGTCTTCCAAAGCATCTTGACCACCAGCGTGTGCAGATAGTCAACCTGATGGATGAACCGCCCCTGCTTGAAATACACGGTCCCTTTAACACGCATCAAGAATGCCTCCCGCTGGCACTCCGTGTCCACACCTTTGAGCACACGGATATCGGGTGAAGGCACCTTCTCAGGCACCTCGTCGACCCGGCGGGTCAAATACACGAAGCTTTTGCGGATCGTGGTATCACAATCCTTATCGGGCACGGTTTCCCTTACCGAGACCACGCGGCCCCGGTTGCCCTTCAGTTCCTTTTTAGCATAAATAACGTTTTTCATTGTCCCCGTCCTTCCACACAAGGAGTATGGCACCTAAAAGGACGGGAAACAAGGTAGCGGGGTTAAAACCGGGAAAATGTTTTCTCCCGACGGGGACTAGATACGGGGACTTTCTGGCTTCTTATGAAATGGCAGCGGAACCCTGTTTTCCTGGCCGATCAAAAGACGATGGATATTGGGCCGGTGACGCACCACCACCAGGATACAAAAAAGGATGCTAAGCAGAATAACCGGGAAAGGCGCGGTGAAAACGATCATAAAAACAGGCAACAGGATCGCCGCCGCAATAGACGCGACAGAAATATACGCCGTAGCCAGGAAACACACCACCCAGCTAAGCAAGCATAACCCGACCGGCCAACGGACAGAAGGCAACGCTACGGTTAGGCCGATGAGGACGCCGGCACTTGTCGCCACACCCTTGCCACCTTTAAACCCCAGGAAGCACGTCCAGTTGTGCCCGCAGACAACAGCGATCGCGGCAAGGATGCGCCCTTCAACCCCCGGCGTTAACCAGCCCGCCAGGAAGACAACAGGGATCAGTCCTTTTAGCATATCTAACAAAAGTACGGCGGTGCCAGGCCCCTTACCGAGGACACGGAACGCATTAGTGGCGCCCATATTGCCCGAGCCGTGCTCACGGATATCAATGCCCTTCATGACCTTGCCGAAAATGAACGCGGTCGGGATCGATCCCAGCAAATAGCTCATCACCGCCACAAGCAGAAAACTAAGAATGATCATCATTGAGCACCCTGATCCCTTCCTTCATATAGATAACCCCGGAAACCGCCGCCACCACGACCGCCAGCCACCAGATCACATGAGCCACATTCAACTGAACAAAGACCGTGACCACACACACCGCCTGAAGGAACGCATTGGCCCGGCCCCAGATATTCGGTTTGATCTCCATCGGGCAACGTTTAAGTTCGATCAACAAGCCACCCAGGATCAAAATAATATCGCGCGCCACAAAAGCCACCACCAACCATAAAGGAAAACGCACCGCCCAGGTAAACCTTTCGCCCAGCACATACAGGACGATCAAAGCGCTGATGAGAAAAAACTTGTCGGCCAAGGGATCGAGGATCGAACCGGCTTTCGTCTTCTGGTAAAAACGCCGGGCAATATAACCATCAACCACATCCGTCACTTCAGCCAGAAGATAGATCCCCAGCGCCCACCAGCGATAATATTCCTGCCCCGGCGAATAGGATAAAGCCACCGCGATAAAGACCGGGATAAGAAGGATACGCCCGATCGTGATCTTGTTTGCCAGGGTCAAGCCCATCAATTCTCCGGAAGGACTTCGAGTTTCTCGCCAGTCTCGGGATCGAACTCAAGGTTGCCGCTGTAATGCTTGCCGGTGGTCGGGGAATATTTGATAACCGGCGCCGCGTCGCTGGAGGCTGCCACCATCCCCTTAACGACCTTGCGCGCCGCTTCGATCTGCTGGCTGACGCTTTCAGGCTGCTTCACCGTCGAGGCAGGCCGAGGCGCCGTCGCGCAGCCGCTAAACAAAAACACAACGCAGAACATAAAAATAAGAGCTTGCGGCATAGCGTTACTTGATCCAGCGGATCCTGTTAGGCGGCCAGAAAATGCACTCGGCCCGGCCGACCACCAGCTCCTCGGGCACAAAACCCCAGAAACGGCTGTCATGGCTGGCCGCGCTATTATCCCCCATCACAAAATAATTTCCCGCGGGGACCGTGGTCACTTTGCCTTCAGCGCCGTACTGGCCCATATTGTAATAATGAATGTTCGCGATCGGCCCGTCCTTGATGACCCGGCCATTGATCAGCACTTTGCCATCAAGGATCTCAACCGTCTCACCGCCGACAGCAATAAGGCGCTTGATAAAATCCTTGTCGCGGGTGACCGGATACTTAAAAACGATCACATCCCCGCGCTTGGGCTTGGCATAGCCCGGAATACGATATTTCGTAAAAGGCACCAACGGGCCGAATTCAAACTTCGGGACAAAAAGCCGGTCGCCCTCGATGAGGGTCATGCGCATGGATCCCGACGGGATCTTGAACGGCTCAACAATGAACGACCGGATGATCATGGCCAATACAAAAGCGACCACGATCGATTCCGCCCATTCCCACGCTACCGCTTTCCAGTCCTGCTTTTTATCCTGACCGTCACCTTGTGCCATAAATATCCTTATATTTTAAGCGCCGCCAAAAATGCCGCCTGCGGCACTTCCACCTGACCGACCGACCTCATCTTCTTCTTGCCTTCCTTCTGCTTCTCCCATAGCTTGCGCTTGCGGCTGATATCGCCGCCGTAACACTTGGCCGTCACGTTCTTCCCCATCGACTTGATCCGGGAGGACGCGATAATGCGCCCGTCACAGGAAGCCTGGATGCGGATATCAAACAATTGCGCGGGAATAAGCTCCTTAAGCTTGTCACACAGCTTGGACCCTTTATCGTAGGCATGGTCCTTATGCACCAGGCAGGAGAACGCGTCACATTCCTCATCGTTGATCAGGATATCAAGTTTGGCGATCGGCGCCGGACGGTACCCGCAAAACTCATAATCGATCGAGCCGTAACCGCGCGTCGCCGATTTGATCATATCATTAAAATCAACGATAACTTCCGACAGCGGGATCTCGTAGATCACGCGCATACGGTCCGAAACATATTCGCTCTTCACAAAAACCCCGCGCTTACGTTTGGCCAATTCCATGACCGAATCCATCGACACGACCGGCGTCAGCACCGACACCTTCAGGTAGGGCTCTTCGATGCTCTTCACCGTGCTCATGTTCGGAAGTTCCGACGGATTCTCAATATCGACCATCGCGCCTTCACGCGACTCGTAACGGTAGCCGACATTCGGCGTGGTGAGCACCAGGCTCAAATTATATTCGCGCTCCAGGCGTTCCTGCACCACTTCCATATGCAGCAATCCAAGAAAACCACAACGGAAACCATGCCCGAAAGACTGGGACGTCTCCGGCTCGTACGTAAAACTCGGGTCGCTGAGGCGCAACTTGTCGATCGCCTCCCTAAGGTCCATATACTGGTCGGCGGTCACCGGATACACCCCGCAAAAGACCAGCGGCTTAAGCACCCTGTAACCTTCGAGCGGCGCATCGCAAGGATGCAGCGCGCTTGTTACCGTGTCTCCCACCCGAACTTCTTTGGGGTCGCGGATATTGCAGGTGATATAACCAACCTCGCCGCAACCAAGCTCCTTGACCTTAACGTCGAACGGCGAATAAACGCCAACACCATCAACGGTATATTCTTTCTGCATGTTCATCATGCGGACCTTATCGCCAACCGCGATCTTGCCGTCAATAACGCGCACGAAAACAATAATACCCTTATACACATCATACTTCATGTCGAACATCAAGGCCTTGAGCGGTTTGGTCTCGTCCCCGTAAGGCGAAGGGATGAATGCCACGATCTTCTCAAAAAGCTTGTCGATATTCAGGCCTTCCTTGGCCGACACCTTCTGAATATCCGCTTCCTTGAATTTCAAGGTTTCACTGAATTTACGCACCGACTCATCAAGGTCGATCGAAGCAACATCGATCTTGTTGATGACCGGCAGGATCTCAAGATTATTATTGATGGCGAGATAGTAATTAGCGACCGTCTGGGATTCGACACCCTGGGTGGCGTCAACGATCAGGAGCGCGCCTTCGCAGGCCTTGAGGGATTTCTCAACTTCGTACGTGAAATCCACATGGCCGGGCGTGTCAATGAGGTTAAAAAGATAGTCTTTGCCATCTTTGGCCTTATAGGTCAGGCGCACCGCGGAAGCCTTGATGGTAATACCACGCTCGCGCTCGAGGTCCATGTCATCGAGCAACTGATTCTTGAAACTGCGCTCGTCAATAGCGCCGCAGAAAAGCATCAGCCGGTCGGCCAGCGTGGATTTACCGTGGTCAATATGCGCGATGATCGAAAAGTTACGTATTAAATTCTGGTCCATGATCCTATTTCTGAACGATACGGCGGTACATAAAATCAACCGCCTCATCAATTGACATTTTGGTTGAATCAACAAGGATCGCGTCCTGTGCCTGCTTTAGCGGGCCCACTTTACGCGAAATATCCTGATGGTCGCGTTCAGCCAGGTCCTTGGCCAAAGCCTCTTCATCGACCGGCTGGCCCTTGGCGCGCATCTCATCGATACGGCGGCGGCAGCGCACCTTAAAATCAGCATCCAAAAAGAACTTAAACTCCGCCGTAGGGAAAACCACCGTCCCCAAATCGCGGCCATCCCCGACCATCGACTGGCGCAGGCCCATTTTCTGCTGCCATTCCACCATCACGTGGCGAACGCCGGGCGTGCGGGCAATATAAAACGTGTTATTGGTCACCTCGGTCGAACGGATAGCTTCCGACACATCCTTGCCATCGAGCAAAACCTTGAGAGGTTTACCGGGCTCGTTAAGAAGGTCGATATGCGTTTGCTTCGCGAGCGCCACCAGCGCGTCGGGATCTTCCAGCTTGACCGCAAGGCGCAGCGCTTTCACCGTCAGCGCGCGGTACATTGCCCCGGTATCCATAAAAGCATACCCCAACTTTTTGGCCAGCAATTTTGCTACTGTGCTCTTCCCCGCGCCCGCGGGACCGTCGATCGTAATGACCATCAAACTCCTTACTTTTTATCTAAACTTTCACGCCGGCCCTTGGCCTGGTTGAGATACTCAGACAAAGACTCTTCGTCGTGTTCGAGGATCGCCTTGCGCAAATCCGCCAGCGATTTAGCCATTTCATCGATACCTTTAAGCACATTACGGTAATTCGACAGGCAGATATCCCCCCACATCTTCGACGAAGATGCCGCGATGCGCGTGGTATCTTTTAGTCCCGCTCCGCCGTAAGTCAGGTAATCATCAGGGATCGCGCGCATTAAGGCAAACGCCGCCAGATGCGGCAGATGGCTCACAAAGGCCATCACCTCATCATGCTTGACCGGATCCATCACCCGGACGTCCGCGCCTAACTTGGCCCACAAAAGCTTGATCTTATCTTTCGCGACCTTGTTCGTCTTGCCGGTCGGGGTCATAATGACCGCCGCGCCTTTGAACAAGTCGACGCTGGCATTAGCCACCCCGCTCTTCTCGGAACCCGCCATCGGATGCGACCCCACAAAAAGAACATGCGCCGGAAAAAGTTTCTCGGCCGTATCGACGACCAAGCCTTTGGTGCTGCCGACATCAGTCACGATACAGTCTCGGCGCAAATGACGGGCAATATCCGCGATATTATCCAAAATGATATTCACCGGAGCGGCCAGGATCACCAGGTCTGCTCCCCCGATCGCTTTCTGCAGATCGGTCTCGGCAATATCGATCGCCCCCATGGTCAGCGCCGTTTTAAGCGACGCTTCATGCCGCGACATCCCCACCACCTTCTCTGCCAGGCCCTCTTTCTTGAGCGCGAGCCCAATGGAACCACCGATCAAGCCGGTACCCAGAATAACCGCTTTACGGAACATATGTCGTCTAAACACCATCAGATCTCCCTTTCAACAGCTTGAGCCACGCGCCCAAGTTCCTTCATTAAATTCGTGAACTGGGGGGCGGTCAAACACTGCACGCCGTCCGACCAGGCTTCTTCCGGAGACTCGTGCACTTCGATCAGCACGCCATCAGCCCCCGCGGCCACACCAGCCTTGGCAACACTTCCCACCAGCGACGATTTTCCCGTCCCATGGCTGGGATCGACGATGACCGGCAGATGCGATTTCTGCTTCACCACCGGTATCGCGTTAATATCAAGCGTATTGCGCGTCTCGGTCTCGAACGTCCGGATACCGCGCTCACACAACACCACATCATAATTCCCCTGGGCCAGAATATATTCCGCGGACATCAGCCACTCCTTGATCGTCGAGCTGATCCCACGCTTGAGCAGAACTGGCTTGCGGGCCTTGCCCACTTCTTTAAGCAAAGAAAAATTCTGCATGTTCCGCGCGCCGATCTGGAACATATCCGCGTAACGGGCCACCAGGTCCACGTCGCGCGGATCTATCACTTCGGTCACCGTGGCCAACCCGGCTTCTTTCCCGACAGCCTGAAGGATCTTAAGCCCTTCTTCCCCCATGCCCTGAAAATCATAAGGTGAGGTGCGTGGTTTGAACGCCCCGCCACGCAACATATTCGCGCCTGATGCCTTGATCTTTTTGGCAATAGACAAAAGCATATCGTAGCCTTCGATCGCGCAAGGCCCGGCCATCACAATAAGCTTTTTACCACCAGCCACCGCAACGCCCGTCGCCGGGCTACCGATCTTGACCTCAGAGGGAGTTCCTTTGAACTCCCGTGACACCAGCTTGTAAGGCGCCAGCACTGGCATGACCCGCTCGACGCCGGGAAATACCTCCAGCGGCACCACCTGCAGCTTATCCTCAGGGCCGATCAGTCCAATGACGGTGCGTTCCGCTCCGCGCGACACATTCGCGCGCAAGCCCATCGCTTCAGTCTTTTCCAAAATATGGCGGATATTCTCTTCCGTCGCGTTCGGCTGAAGGACAATGATCATAAAACCTCTTTTAGCGCCTTTAAGAAGCGGTTATTCTCCGCCGGCGTTCCAATAGAGACCCGGATATAGTTCTGTAAACCCCAGACACTCATGTCGCGCACGATGACGCCTTTTTTCATCAAGCCCAGGACCACGTCGCGGCTGTCTTTCATAACGCGCAGCTGGATAAAACTCGTACAACCCTTGCTGAAGGCCACACCCATCTTCGTGAACGCCGCGCAAAGCCGCTCGCGTTCCGACGTCTGCTCTTTAATGATCTTTTTGTAATACACGCCATCCTTAAGCGCCGCCAGCGCCGCCGCCTGGGCGATCGAGGTGACATTAAAAGGCTCCCGGGCCCTATCAAGCAAACTGGCCAACTCCGCGCAAGCCATGCCATACCCGATGCGGAGTCCCGCTAAACCGTAGATCTTGGAGAAAGTCCGGGCAACGATAACATTCTGGTGGCTTTTCAAAAGCGCGAGCGTATCGGGATAATCTTTCTGGTCGATATATTCAAAATACGCTTCATCAACAAAGACCAGGACATCCTTGGGGAACCCCTCAAGGAACGACCTCAGTTCTGTCTTTGTTGGATAGAGACCCGATGGATTGTCTGGACTGCCGATGAACACGATCTTGGTGCGTGACGTCACCGCCGCTTTCATAGCCGGCAAGTCGTAACGCAAGCCGTTAAGCGGAACCTGGACCAGCTGGGCTCCCGCCGCGGAAGAGGCAATGGAATAAACCAGGAATGAAGGCTTCGCGATCACCACTTCATCGCCGGGCTCGACAAAAGCGCGGATGGCCATCACGATGACCTCGTCCGAACCGCACCCGAAAACAAATTGCTCAGGCGCCAGCTTCAACCGGCGCGCCAACTCCTGGCGCAGCTCGAAACAGCTGCCGTCCGGATAACGATTCACCGTTTTAGCTGCCGCGTTGATCGCTTTCAACACCTTCGGCGACGGCGGATAAGGATTCTCATTCGAGGCCAGCTTAATGACACTCTTCAGGCCGAATTCCCGCTTCACCTCTTCAATAGGTTTGCCTGGTACATACGGCTTCACTTTTAAAATATTCTTGTTCGCTTTGCTTAACATAGGCTCAAGCGGGGTATGAACCCAGCACCTTCAAAAATTTACACATGCCGTCAAGCTTCGCGAGAGCTTTCTGCACCCGGACATCGTCCTTGTGCCCTTCGAGATCGACAAAGAAATAATAATCCCAGGCCTTCTTCTTGATCGGGCGGGACTCGATCCGCGTCAGATTAATATTGTTCTTCGCGAACGGCTCAAGCATCTTATAAAGAACGCCCGCCTTATCCTTGATCGAGAACACGATCGACGTCCGGTCGCGGCCTGTCGGGCTGGCCGATTGCCGGCCGATAATATAGAAACGGGTGGCATTATGCGCCACATCCTGAATGTTAGCCTTAAGGACCTTAAGCCCGTAAATACGCGCGCATTCCTGCGACGCCAGCGCGGCCGCGTTCTTTTCGACTGCCGCTACCTTGGCCGCATCGGTGGTCGCCGCCACACTGATCTGCTTGACCCGCTCCGGCGGCATATTGGCCAGAAGCCAGTTGCGGCACTGCGACAGCACCTGAGGGTTGGAATAAACTTTTTTGATCTTATCGAGCGGCCCGTTCGCCAAGAGGTTATGGGCGATCTTGATCGTTACCTGGGCACAAACCTGAAGGTCGGATTCCGTCAATCGATCCGCCGTGGGCGTGACCGACCCTTCCACCGAATTCTCGATCGGCACAATGCCGTAATCGGACTCGCCGTTCTCGACCGACCCAAAAACCTCAGCAATGCTTGCCCGCCCGACATAATTCACCTGCGAACCAAATTTATGAATAGCGGCGGCATAGGAGTTAGACCCCTCCGCGCCAAGATAAGCGATCGACAGCGGTTTCTCGAGCGCGATCGACGCCGACATGACCTCACGGTATACCGCTTCAAAAGCACCGTTGGGCATAGGCCCCTTGTTAAGAGACTTGATACGGTCGAGCACCTGCCGCTCGCGGTCAGGCGCGTAGATGCCTTTTTTGCTTTTAAGCTTGGCCTTGCCGACCTCAAGGGATACCTGCGCCCGGTCATTAAGGAGCCGAACAATGTGATCGTCAATGCTGTCGATCTTACTGCGCAGATGCGTCAGGTCCATGGCCTTCCTCCCCGTTCTCTCCCATCACCCTCGATTGGCCGCTTGACTCGCCCGTCAGGTCCGGCGCCGCTTCCGTTTCAGGCGCCACCTCGATGACGGGCTCCTGCGGCACTGGCGTTGACAAGGCTTCATTCTCTCTCGCCATCAATGCCGGAAACTCTTCAAGTTTCGGCAGATCTTCCAACGAACGCAACCCGAAATATTCCAGGAACAGCGTGGTCGTGCCGTAAACATACGGCCGGCCAGGGACTTCCTTGCGGCCCGCGATCTTAATAAGGCCCTTGTTGAGCAAATGCATAACGACACCGTCGGAATTGACCCCGCGGATCATCTCGACATCCGTCCGCGATACCGGCTGCTTATAAGCAATGATCGCCAGCGTTTCAAGCGCCGGGCGCGATAATTTTTCCTTATGACGTGTTTTATAAAATTCACGGATATACCCGGCATACGCCTGGCTCGAAAGCATCTGGTAGCCATTAGCGATCTCCGTGATCACAATGCCTTTACTCGCGTTAACGTAGTCGGCCTGCAATGCCTTGACCGCTTCTTTCAGGTCGGCGCCCTGCGAACCGGCAATAGCGTCTTTAAGCTGATCAAGAGTCACCGGCTTCTCGCTCACGAACAGGAGCGCTTCTACCGCGCCTTTGAGATGGTCTAACTGGATACCGTCCATTACAAAGCTGCTTTCTGTGAATAGATCGTGTTCAACAATTCCTCGGTCGAAGCGATCGCGCTATTGCGCTCCAGCGCTTTGGCGATCATGGCTTCAGCTTCGGCTTTTTTGTACTGTAACTGCATCAGGACCTCGACCGCCTCATCCTTGAACGCCGGCGCCGCTGAGACATCTTTCCTGACCCCGGCATCCGGAATAAGGCCGAAACGGCTGACCTTGCCCTGCAACTTCGCGATAATATCACGGGCTTTCTGCTGGCCAATGCCCGGCAATGTTTTCAGGTACGCAATATCCCCTTTATCGATCGCCGCCGCGATCTCGCTGATCGAACGGTCCAGTGCCTTCACCGCCGCCCGGGGGCCGATGCCCGACACCGAGATGAACTGCAGAAAAAAATCTTTCTCCAGGTCGTTAAGGAAACCGACCAGGATCGGCGTCGCGCTGGAGGGGGTCATTTGATAATAATGATGGGTCACCAGGGTGACTGTCCCGTCCGCGGCCTTCTGAGCGTTCAAGCGCTGCGCCACCGAGGCGGGAATAATGATTTCATAAAAAATCCCGCCGGCATCCACGACAACGGCGAGATCTTTAAGCTCTGCGACTTTACCTTTGATGCGAGCGATCATGTCAGAACCCGGCTCATTGACGCGTACCCCATGGCCAGCGCCAGCGCGTCGGAAGCGTCCAGCGTAAGGCGTGCGGGATCAATATTAAGAAAACCTGCCACCACGCGCTGTGTTTGCAACTTGGTAGCATTCCCGTTACCTACCACCGCTTTGCGCACGCGCTTGACACTAAGTTCAACCAACTCGATATTCTGCTCGGCGCAGATCAGGCAGATCACGCCGCGGGTATGCCCCATAATAGCGGCCGTGGCCGGATGCGCGTGATGCGTAAATACCTTCTCCAGCACCAACACATCGGGTTTGCCCGTTTTAACGATCTCGGTCAGGTACTGATGGATCTTAAAGAGCTTCTGCGCCAGGATATCTTTCGGATTCGGCGTGATGGTCCCCACATCAACGGCTTTCGCCTTGCCGCCGCTGCGGCTGGCTGGAACATCAACCATACCGTACCCCGTGGCTTTAAGCCCCGGGTCCACGCCCAGCACTCTCATTCTTATTCGCCCAGCGCGGCCATCTCTTCGTCAGAGATGTCGAAATTGGCGTACACGTTCTGGACGTCTTCGTTCTCCTCGAGGACTTCGACCAGCGCCAGGACGTTCCTGGCTTCGGCGCCCTTGACCTCTTTTAACATCGTCGGGATCATGGTAACCTCGGCCGACTTCATGACGATGCCTTTTTTCTCGAGAGCGCTACGGACGCCTTCAAAGGCAATCGGCTCAGTCGTCACTTCATAAACATCGCCTTCGGTCTTCATATCTTCAGCGCCGGCTTCCAGGACCAGGTCCATCAAAGCACCCTCTTCAATAGCTTTGGTCTCGATCGCAATAAGCCCTTTTTTGTTAAAAAGGAACGCGACCGAACCTGGCGTTGCTAAAGCACCATTCTTACGAGTAAGTGCCGTACGGACTTCAGCCGTGGTCCGGTTCTTATTATCGGTCAGGCCCTCAATGAACAGCGCCACGCCACCGGGAGCGTAAGCATCGAACGTGAAGGATTCAAACAGGACCCCTTCACCGCCGCCCACACCCTTCTTGATCGCGCTATCAACATTCGAATTGGGCATGCCGATACCGCGCGCGCGGGTCATCGCCATACGCAAGCGCGGATTCGTACCCGGATCGCCACCACCTTCTTTCGCGGCCGTCGTGATCTCACGCGCCACCTTGGTGAACATGGCCCCGCGCTTCGAGTCCGTGATCGCTTTTTTATGTTTAATTTTTGCCCATTTTGAGTGACCTGACATTGTACTGCCTCCGTTAGTTCATTAGTAAAAGCTAAACATTAAAGTATTAAGCCATCTAAGCCGAGTTCTGTTCCTCCATTGCTGAAGGGACGGCCATCTGACTCACTCCCCCGGTTGCCCGGGGGACTCTTGCGGCCTACCCAAAGACGCGAAGCGGGTCGCCTCGTTCCCCCTTATCGGGAGATGTCCTCTATTTGGCCTTGCTCCATGCAGAGATTGCCGCGTTTCACTTCCCCCGCCCGAAAGC
>JBAXRK010000008.1:0-103625 GCA_037131245.1 Candidatus Omnitrophota bacterium | reverse complement strand
AAATCTGCAAACTCAATTTTTCCCCAATGTGTCCAATCGATGCTGACGCTCTACACTCCTTGTTCAATTCACGGCACCAGATCGACCTTCTGGTTGCCGAAAGCCACCACCACTTTTCCGGACCTGATGCTCTCAATGCGCCCTTCACCCAGCGCATCCCCGCGCGAAAGAAACAACGTCGAGTTGTTTTTCACATCCTCGATCACTGCCTGGGGATCTTTATCCATCACGATCCCGACAACTTTATACTTCGCCGTTATCTCGGCGGTTGAAACCCTGGGCATGACTTCAACCGCCGGCATTGCGGCGGTGACCGGTTTTTTCACCTCGGGCGCGGAAAAATAATCCCGCTTCCTGATCACATCCTCAAAACTTCCAAACGGAGACGCCGGCAAAACCACGGCCTTATCAGCATCCGCTTTTGTTTCCTGGGTCTCCATGCCCTCAGGCAGAGAACGCTCCGGAGCCTTGAAAAAGATCGTCCAGACAACAAAGCAAGCCAATCCCGCGCAAAAAACAACCAGGACGGCAATGAGCCTTTTTAAAAGCTGGCGGATCTCCCGCCCGCCGACAGTCGCCGTTCCTGCGCTCCTGACGTCACCGCCCGACGCCGGCTTCTGGCTGATCAGGCTAAGCAGTTTTTCTTCGGGAGACACTTCTTTTTTTTGATCCAAACCAACCATAATCACCCCGACACACCTGCACAGCCAGGAAAAACCCGTATTAATGACAGCGTGTAGACAGTAAAAGACTATTACAGCATTAATACACGTCTATTTATTATAATTATTTTATTCAGATTGCCACAAAATCGGGGTCAATTCAATTAAATTGAGGGATTTTATCGCCTGTCAGAAGGAGCGTTAATTAACCACACCCTAACGTGGTCTGGGAAGACAGGAGTCTTTAACATACCCTGGCTCGGACGGAGCCTCGTTTTGAACTCGACTCAGTCGCCCAGGAAAGAATGGAGCCTTTAACATCCTCTGGCTCGGACAAACCCATGTATGGTGTTCTGGTAATGACGGAGCATTACCAGAACACCATTTACTTTCCCTAATAAAATGAAAAAAACCTCCTCCCTTACGGGATGGAGGTTTTTTTCTTGAGGAAAGTAAATGGTGGACCCGACAAGACTCGAACTTGTGACCTCTTCCATGTCAAGGAAGCGCTCTAACCAAACTGAGCTACGGGTCCAAAATTTCAAGAATTCTTGAAATTTTGCTCCGAAGCCTACCTGGCGAGCCTACTGCGAGCCGGAAGCTTCGGAGCTTCCTCTAAAAAAATCATTCTCAAATTTTCGTCCTGAGATCACCTGGCGAGCCTACAGCGAGCCGGGATCTCAGGACGAATGAAAAAATAAAAGAACTAAGCACCGAACAAATCGCAAAGAGTATATCTTCAGACGATAAATCCAACAAGTAAATTCTTTCCTCGCTCCTCTTCCGTGCCCTGAAAGCCGGGGACGTCTTTCAGGGCATTGGTTTCTTTCCTCATCATCATAAAACTTTATGCCATTCGGCTATGAAAGTTTTATGAGCGGTGGAAGAAACCAATGGGCGAGGAGGGAATTGAACCCTCAAGGCCTTTCAGCCAAAGGATTTTAAGTCCTTCGTGTATACCATTCCACCACTCGCCCGCAATGATTCACATGAACTAACGTACTCCGAAAATGGCGGAGCATTTTCGGAGTCCATTTTCTTTTTTCTAATATTGCGCCAAATTTTCTCCCATACGGGATGAAAATTTGGCGCTATTAGAAAAGAAAATGGAGGTGCGGACCGGAATTGAACCGGTGTGAGAGGTTTTGCAGACCTCGGCCTAACCACTTGGCTACCGCACCAAAAGAGCGCAAACCGCTTTAACAATATCATCCACATCCGCCAGCGCGCCGCGGCCGATATCGCCGCAGGCCAGTTTCCCGCTTTTGGGCTCGACAAATTTCACGCCGTTCTTCTTCAGCCTGGCGATATTCTCCTGCACGATCCTGTTGGCCAGCATGTCGGTATTCATCGCGGGGGCGATAAGTACCGGCGCTTTGGTGGTCATGGCCGTACAAGAAAGAAGATCGCTGGCCAGCCCGCCCGCGATCTTGCCGATCATATTCGCCGTCGCCGGCGCGATCACCAGCACGTCGGCCAATTTTGCCAATGAAATATGCGCCATGTCCCAGTCGACATCCCGCGCGAACATGTCGCGGTGCACCGGACGGCGGGAAAGCGCCTCGAACGTCATCGGGGTCACGAACTTCTCCGCGCTGTCGGTCATGATCACCGTCACGTCGCAGCTCTTGTCCTGCAGGCGACGCACGAGATCGCAGGCCTTATAAGCCGCAATGCTCCCGGTAACTCCTAAAACGACCTGGTGCCTGGACATTATTTCTTCTTGGATTTTTTCTCGTGGGCCGCGGCTTCCTTCGCCTCAAGGGCTTCGGCATCCGCAACCGACTGAAGCATCACTTTACCCGCGATGATCTCGCGAAATGCAGTCGTCGTGGCTTTTTCGATCGCTGGCGCCTCAACAAGTTTCGGCGAACCGTTGGACAGCTCCTGCGCGCGCTTGAACGCCATCGCGATGAGCATGTATGAACTGTTCCCCGACCTGGGCAATAGCTTTTCAACTGGCTGATAGATCATTTTTAACACCCCTTAATTGATATATTTTGTGCTCTTGTATATCATACTGCCGACGCGTTGTCAATTATCCTATATATGAGGCCACCAGCTCTTCGAGCTCGCGCCCGGCCCGGGCCAGGTCGTCATTAACCACGACATGGTCGTAATGCCGCGCCTGCTTGAGCTCCAGCCGGGCTGTCTTGAGCCGCAGCGCAATGCTCTCGTTCGAATCCGTCCGGCGCATCTCCAGCCGGCGGCGCAATTCCGTCAATGTCGGCGATTTAATGAAGACCGATACCGCTGCCGGCACCCGCTCCTTGACCTGGCGGCCGCCCTGGACATCAATGCACAAAAGGACGCTGAGGCCCTTCTTCAGCGTTTCCTGCACATTCTTCACCGGCGTCCCGTAATAGCGGTCAAACACCCGGGCCCACTCCAAAAAAGCGCCCTTGCTGATCTTCTGCTGAAACTGCTTCTCCGTCAGGAAGATATAATCGACGCCGGGCTTTTCCGTGCCGCGCGGCAGGCGGGTCGTCGCCGAGATCGAGCGGATGATGCGCCCGGCAAAACGGGGCGACGCAAGCAGGCGGTCGTGCAGGGTGGTTTTCCCCGCTCCGGAGGGTCCGGACAGAATAATGATCCGAGGCTGCTTTTCTTTCGACGGCATACGGCGAACAACCGGTTATTCGATATTATTGCCCTGCTCGCGGATCTTCTCGATCTTGCTCTTGAGCGCGATCACCGAATTCGACACCAGGTCGTCCTGCAGTTTGGAGCCCAGCGTATTGGTCTCGCGCTGCATTTCCTGGGCGATGAAATCAAGCTTCTTTCCGACGGGGACATTGAGCTTGAGCAAATTGTGCATCTCTTCAATATAATGATTGAAACGCGCGATCTCCTCGTTAACATCGATGCTCTTCTGGAAGGACGCGAACTCCTCGGGCTTCACCGCTTTCTGCTTGGCCTTGAGGATCTCTTTCGAACGCTTCTCGATGCCGCGCAGGCGGGCCGACATTTTCTTTAATTTATCGGTAATGTCGCGCACCAAACTCTTGCCTTCGCGCTCGCGCATGGCCTTCAGGCTTTTGAGCGAGGCAACCATCCCTTTTTCAATGGACGGCCACATGTCGGCGGCCTCCACAAAAACTTCCTTAACGTCGACGACACCAGGCATGCGGATGAGGTCGGCCAGCGTGAGGTTATTGATCAGTTTATATTTCTTCTCGATGCTTTTAGCGTGCCCGAGGTATTCCTCGATCATGTCCTCGTTGAACGAGACTTCCTGGCTGGGCTTGTCGGTGATGCGGATGGACACCGTCACCCGGCCGCGGGTGATCATCTTGGCGAGCATATCGCGCACCTTGTTCTCCACCATGCCAAAACCCGTCGGTAAATAGAACGCGATATCCAGGTAGCGATGATTGACGCTTTTAACCTCGATAAGGCCTTTTAATTTTCCCACATTGAACTGCGCCGAGCCAAAACCGGTCATGCCTGTGATCATAGCCACTCTTTCCTTCCGTTAACGGTCTTCACCGCGAAAATATCCCGCGCCACTTCGTCGGGCGTGAACCACAGCTTGATCTCCCGCTCGCCCTCGCCAGGATCGGACGACACATGGATCACATTCTCGAAAACACCCTTGGTGGTGACCCGCCCCAGGCTGCCGCGGATAGAGTGCGGCTCGGCGAGCTCCGGGTTCGTGGCCCCGGCGATATGGCGGCCGATCTTGACCGCGTCTTCCCCGCTGAACACCAGCGCCAAAACCATATCATGGTTCTGATGCAGCTCGCCCGTCAGGAAACGGATCAGTTCAACAAAGAAGGGCTTGTCCTTCAAATGCGCGTAATGCTTCTCGGCAAGCTCGCGGGTAACTTTCACCACCCGGCCGCCGACGAGCATCAGGTCGGTCTCTTCAAAACGCGATAAAACGTGCCCGGCGTGCCCTTTAAGCATGCCGTCGGGCTTGATGATCACTAAAATATTCTCGGTCATTGTCTGATAACTCCCAGGATGCGGTCAAGATCGTCGAGAGAATAGTATTCAATAACGACTTTCCCCTTGTTATTGCGGCTGTTGATGACTTCCACTTTGGTGCCCAGTGTAAGGCGCAGCTCTTCCTCGAGCTTCTGCACTTCGGGGTCGCGGGGCTTTGTCGCGGCCTTTTTCGCGCCTTTTCTCGCCGGTGACGCGGACGCCTTTGCCCGCTCTTCGACCTCGCGCACCGAAAAACCTTTTTTTACGGCTTCCAGGAACAGAAGCATTTTGGCATTATCATTTTCAACGGAAAGGATAGCGCGGGCATGGCCCTCGCTGATCTGGCCGTCAAACAGGCCCTGCAAAATTTCTTTAGGAAGCTTCAGCAAACGCAGCAAATTGGCTACCGTCACCCGGTCTTTACCGATGGAACGAGCCACCTCTTCCTGGGTATAGCCGAACTCGTCGATCAACCGGCGATAGGTTTCAGCCCGCTCGACAGGATTAAGGTCCTCGCGCTGCACGTTCTCGACAAGCGCCAGCACCATGGCTTCTTTATCGCTGACGTCACGGATGACCACCGGGATCTTCACGAGCCCCAGCTTGCGCGCGGCCCGCAGGCGGCGCTCACCGGCCACGACTTCATAGCCACCCGCCGCTTTACGCACCACAATAGGCTGCAGTAAGCCTTTTTCTTTAATTGACGCCGCCAGCTCTTCAAGGCGCGCTTCATCATAGACCTGACGCGGCTGAAAACGGTTATCCGCGATCAGCTTAACCTCCAGCTCAACCGGGGCCACCTGTGCCGCTACCGAATGAGATTCGCCCACCTGGGAAACCGGCACGTCGATTGATTTAACTTTATCCGGGATCAGCGCGGAAAGACCTTTTCCTAAAGCCATTTAGAATTCCTAAGTTATTGAAATTAAACAACTTGTGAACTATTATTCTTCAACAGCTCGGCCGCCAGTTCAGCGTATTTTTTCGCCCCGATCGATGCGCTATCGTAACGATTGATCGGCTTTCCGTGACTGGGCGCCTCGCTTAATCGAATATTACGCGGTATGACCGTCGCATAAACTTTTTCCTTAAAATAATTCTTGATCTCGTTAATAACCTCAACCGTCAGATTGGTTCGGTAATCCGCCATTGTCATCAAAACGCCTTCAATGGCTAATGTCGCGTTAAGACCGTCACGGATCAAGGTGATCGTATTGAGCAACTGCGATACCCCCTCCAAAGCATAAAATTCACACTGAATGGGAATGAGGATCGAATCAGCCGCCACCAACGAGTTGAGCGTCAGAAGTCCTAAAGACGGCGGAGAATCCATGATCAGAAAATCATAATCAGGCTTTACTTCGGCCAGCGCCTTTTTAAGGCGGTTCTCTCTGGAGAGAACACCAACAAGCTCGATCTCCGCACCGGTCAAGTGAATATTACAAGGAATAAGATCAAGGCCGGCAATCTCTGTTTTAACGATAGCTTGTTTAGCGGTGATTTTATGAAGCAGAACTTCGTAAGCGGAATGATTGATCTCGTTCTTATTGATACCGACACCGCTGGTAGCATTTCCCTGCGGATCCATATCGACCAGAAGAACCTTTTTTCCAAGGTCAGCCAAAGCAGCAGAAAGGTTTACCGACGTCGTCGTCTTCCCCGTTCCGCCCTTCTGATTACATATCGCGATCGTTTTTGGCATTAAGATCGACTATCCCTGATCTTGAATAAGATGATGTTCCACGTGGAACATTTCTACTATACCATAATTACAGGCAACCTTATGGCTTTTTTTATTTTTTCGATACTTTGATCTTGGCGAGCTTGGCCCCCTGCATCCCGAAAAGGCCTTTTTGCTCTTCACAAACGATCTTGATATTCAGGTTTTCACGTGAAACATTCAGGGCCGTGATCGCCTTTTTTATAGCTTCATCGACGGTACTGCCATCGAACTCCTGACTCTTAACGGGCGGTGTCATCTTAAACCACCACTTTAGAATCGCGCGTAATATGCCACTGACTAAGAGCCGACAAAGAATAAAAAACAACAAAATAAAGGTTTAATCCGCTAGCAAAATTGTAAAACATGATGCCCAAAATGACTGGCATCATGACCGCCATCATCTTCTGCTGTTGAACCTGCTCGGGATCTCCCCCGGCCGCGTTTTTGATCGTGATCGCCTGCTGAACAGCCATAATGCCAACCATCATTAAAGGAAGAATATTTAAATACTGTCCCACAAACATGACTGGAGCGGAAAATTTGATCAAATGATCAGGCATGGAAAGATCTTTGATCCAGAGAAAGGACTCTCCCCTGAAATAAATAGAACGCCACAGCACCTGGTACAAACCGACAAAGATCGGCATTTGAAGCAGCATGGGAAGACATCCGCTGACCGGATTGACATTATTAACCCGGTAAAGCTCCACGATCTCTTTATTAAGCTGCTCAGGCTTGTCCTTATACTTCTCCTTAAGCTGAGTCATTTTAGGCTGAAGCGCCTGCATCTTTTTCATCGACATCATGCTCTTAAGTGTCAAGGGATACATCGCCCCATAAACAAGCAAGCTGACAACAATGATACATAAACCCCATATTGGCAATATCTTATGTACTGCGCCCAAAACCCAGTAAATACCTTTCGCGATCAGGTCAAGCCAGCCCCAGCTGCTGAATACCATGACCTTTTCGAACCCGGGATTGGCCTGCTTCAATATATCAAGCTTCTGCGGGCCGCAGAAAACAGTGAGTGTGTACTCAAGAGTTTTTCCCGCCTCGATCGTCTTATTAGGAACAGTAGCGTAAAAATCAAGCTGCTTGTCCCCTACGTGCTTTGTAATGTAGCCATTAAAAGAGTCTTTTGGTTCAACGATCGTAGCAAAATAACGGTCTCTAAAGGCAATCCAGTCAAAAACCTTGGATTCTTCTTTATTCCATTTTTCACTAAAATTATTGACCTGTTCTTTTCTTTCGATTTTATTTTTTAATTTGAATGAATATTCAAACAATGTCCATTCTGATTTTAATGTGTCATTGTCCAGTCTGGACAAATCAATATCGAAAGGCTTTGTCGTAAGATCAATAGCCTGAAATACTTTTAAATTATTCTTGATGATGTAGGTTGTAGTAATTTTGTAGTTATCGACAGATACTTTCTTTTCGACATCGAATAATTCGTCTTTGTACAACATCGAAAATGACGAGCTGTTGTTACGAACATAGGAAAAGGCTTTACTAGAAAAAACCTTAAGTTCCGAAAGTCCTTTAATAGGGAAGGCATATTTATAATCGTTCAAATAAACGCCCGTTATCGATCCGCCACTATTAGTAACGTCAAAATTGAACTTTCCGGCCTCTACCTGGTAAAACTCAGGCTTAAAGGCCAATTTTGAGGTCACTTCCATTGGATCCAAAGATTGCTTTGAGTCTAGTGGGGTGTCTGATGGCGAACCGGTAACAGCTGCCGCATTATGCTGGGAGACAGCCACAACAGGCTGTTTAGGAGCAAAATAGGATTGAAAAACGAAAACGACAAGTAAGGAGAGGCCAACAGCTAAAAAAAGTCTTTTTTCCATAAAAAACTACCTTACGGGATCATACCCGCCCTTGGTTAACGGAGAACAACGGCCTATACGGCACAGAGCCATCCAAAGCCCCTTAACAGCCCCATGCTTGTCGAGGGCCTCGATCGCATAATTAGAGCACGAAGGATGAAAACGGCAGGCTTTAGGTAGAAAAAAACGGCTTAAGCCTTGATAAACAAAGATAAGCCGCTTCAGGATCCGGGTCATGCTTACTTCGTCAAACGCTTACGGCCTTTGGCCCGGCGACTCTGAAGGACCTTACGCCCGTCGGCGGTCGACATACGTTTGCGAAATCCGTGGATCTTTTTACCTTTGATCTTTGTTGGGGTCTTTAATGTCTTTTTCATAGTTCGAAATTATAACATAGGTTTATTTTAAGTCAAGAAAAGTGATAGGGTGGGCTGAAAAATTAATTATTGCAATCAAAAATCGCTTTGTTATAATGGCGAACACTTCACAGGACGGGCATCAAAAAGACTGTTTAGTTCAAATCACCAGGCCCTGTGGATAACTTGTTAAAAAGTATTGAGTTAGAATATAAGTTGTTTGTTTTGAACTGTTTATGATCCTACAGTATTCCACACCCCGACGGAAAATATGACGAGCCTGCTTCAAGCCTGGCAAAGTGCCCAGAACCCTATTAAAGAGAAGATCGGCGAACACGCCTATACAACCTGGTTCGTCCATCTTAATATCGCGGAACAGGGGCAGGATCATTTATACATCATCACGCCCGACGAGTTCTTCAAAGATTGGGTGATCCAGCACTACCTCAAGATCATTAACGAAACCCTCAACGCGCTTACCGGACGCTCCATCACCGTAGACGTCCAGATCAAAAAAGACATTCTTGGCCAGGGAAGACCTTCCGGCGCAACAACGTTGCCGTCCAAGGATCACGCTGTCTCGAAAAAAGCCAAACACCTGAACCTCCAGCCGCGCTTTACATTCAATAATTTCGTTGTGGGCAATTCCAACCGCATGGCCTACGCGGCCAGCCGGGCGGTAGCTAATGACCCGGCCAAAGCTTATAATCCCCTTTTTATTTACGGACAGTCAGGGCTGGGGAAGACCCACCTGATGCAATCGGTAGCCAGCTATATCACGGAAAATACCGATATGACCTGCGCCTATGTTTCGTCCGAACAATTCGCCAATGAACTCATCGGCGCTATCGGTAACCGCTCAACAGGCGCTTTCCGCAAAAAGTTCCGGCAGGTCGACGTGCTTCTTATCGACGATATTCAGTTCATCTCCAAAAGCACGGCGATGCAGGAAGAATTTTTCCATACCTTCAACGACCTGCATAACAGCCATAAACAGATCATTATTTCATCCGACCGGCCTCCTAAAGAGCTTTCCGGCATCGAGGACCGCCTGGTCACACGTTTCTGCTGGGGGCTCACCACCGATATTCAACCGCCCGACCTGGAAACACGGGTGGCCATCCTGCGAAAAAAGACCGAACTGGAAAAAGTTAAAGTCCCCGATGATATCATTTATTTCATCGCCGAACAGATCAAGACCAATATCCGCCAGCTGGAAGGCGCTATGATCCGGGTGGTAGCCAGCTCCTTATTAGAAGAAAAGCCTATTTCACTTGATCTTGCCAAAATAGTCCTTAAAGACATGATCGAAGAAACGGTCAAGATCATCAGCATTGAAATGGTCCAGCAGGTGGTAGCGGAAGAGTATAAAATAACGGTCAATGACCTGAAATCCAAAAAACGCACCCAGAACTTTTCTTTACCCCGGCAGATCGCCATGTACCTGACGCGAAAACTAACCAAGCATTCACTGCCCGAAATAGGCAATGCGTTCAGCAAAGATCACACAACAGTTATTCATTCCTGTAAAAAAATTGAAGAAGATATTAACAATTCTTCAGAAATTAAATATAGTATTGAAAAGTTATCCCGTATACTTAACACGTAGTACCAGGTTTATCCCTGTTCAAATCACAGGCTGATTGTTCATAAGTACATTGTTTACTATTGTTTTGGTTTTTATTAGAATTATCCACAGCCCTACTATTACTATGACTGTTTTTTTATATAAAAATAGAAGTAAACCAGGAGTGTTAACGTATGCAAGTTAAACTTTCCAAAGATGACCTTTTAGCCGGCATTCAAATCGTTTTGAATGTGGTATCCCCAAAAGCCACGTTGCCAATTTTATCCAATATGCTTTTGGAAACAAAAAAAGATACGTTACGGTTATATACTACGGACCTTGATATTGGTATTTCTTGTGAAATACCGGTCAATATTATTACCGATGGGGCGATCACGATCCCGGCCAAAAGATTCGCTGAAGTGATCCGGGAATTACCATCGGGAGATGTGATCATTCACGCCCGTAAAAATAACCAGATCGAGATCGAAGGGCAAAATTGCCGTTTTAAATTATTAGGTTTACCGAAAGAAGAATTCCCTAAATTCCCTGAATTCAAAGATAAAGAGATCATTCGTGTTAAACAGGCCGATTTGAAGGAAATGTTCCGATTAACGTCGTTTGCCGTTTCACATGAAGAATCACGTTATGTATTAAATGGTGTTTTAATGGAGGTTCAAAAGGATATTTTACGTTTGGTAGCGACCGACGGGCGTCGCCTGGCTAAGATCGAAAAGCCTCTCATTCAACCGATCACCAAGGATATTTCTGTTATCCTGCCGATCAAAGCCGTTAATGAGATCAACCGTAATTTAAAAGATGAAGGTGAATTGATCTTTGTGGGCGGGGCGAATCAGGTGATGTTTGAGATCAATGGCGTGATGATCGCGACGCGTATCATTGAAGGGGATTTTCCGAATTATCTTCAGGTTATCCCCAAAATGACCGCGCCCAAGATCAATTTAAATACCCTGGAATTCCTGGCGGCTATCCGCCGGGCAAATTTGCTGGCCACGCCTGATTTTCAGGCGATCAAATTTGAGGTTTTCCAGGATAAACTGATCGTTTCAAAAACTACGCCGGATGTCGGGGAATCCCGGGAAGAAATAAAGATCACGCATAGCGGCACGGAAATGGTGATCGGTTTTAATCCCCAGTATATGATCGAGGTCCTTAAAAACACGATCGATGAAACGATCGATATTGAATTTTTGGGTACGGATAAGCCTTGTGTTATTCGTAAAGAAAATTATTTGTATTTGGCTTTACCTATGAGACTATAGACATTTGAAAGCGGAAACGAAAAAAGAGATATTTCTGGTCAATGAGATCCTGCCAGAAGTGATCAAGCGTATTTCCCGCCGGGATATTCAAGACCAGATCAGCCTGGAGAAGTTGTGGCAGGACGCGGCCGGGGAAGAGGCCGCCCACGCGGTGATCGCGGGGTTCAAGGATGGGTGCGTTTTTATTACGGTAGACAATCCGGCCCGGCTTTTTAAGATGCGGCTGCGCAAACCGGGATTATTAAAGAAATTGAAGGATCAGCGTCAAGATATCGTGAATCTTTCTTTCAGGATAGGAAGCGGAAAATGAGCAAGGATACAAAATACGACGCGTCAAATATTCAAGTGCTCGAAGGGCTCGAAGCGGTGCGCTTGCGCCCGGCGATGTACATCGGAGACACCGGTGTGCGCGGGCTGCATCACCTGGTCTATGAAGTTGTGGACAATTCTGTCGATGAAGCGCTGGCCGGCCATTGCGAGACCATTGAGGTCGTTATTAACGAGAATGGGTCATGCTCGGTCATCGATGACGGCCGCGGGATACCGGTTGATATGCATGAGAAGGAAAAGCGCCCGGCCGTGGAAGTTGTCCTTACGGTCCTGCATTCCGGCGGCAAGTTCGATAAAGATTCCTATAAGGTTTCCGGCGGTTTGCACGGTGTGGGCGTCAGTTGCGTCAACGCGCTTTCCAGCTGGCTGGAGGTCGAGGTTAAGCGCGGCGAGAAGATCCATCATCAGCGCTACGAGCGCGGCGTTCCGGTAACTAAACTGGCCGTGATCGGCAAGACCAAGAAGACGGGCACCAAGGTCACCTTCATGCCCGACCCGAAGATCTTCACCCAGTCCACGGTGTTCGCTTACGATATCCTGGCCAAGCGCCTGCGCGAGCTGGCTTTCCTTAATAAGGGCCTTAACATCAAGCTGACCGATGTCCGCGCCGGCAAGGAAAAGGAAGCGGTTTTCTTTTTCAAGGGCGGTATCGTTTCATTCGTCGAGGATCTAAATAAGAACAAAGAGCCGATGCACAGCAAGGTCGTTTACTTTACGGCCAACAAGGAGAATATCGAAGTTGAAGTGGCCTTGCAGTATACCGACGGCTATAACGAGAACGTTTTTACCTACGCCAACAATATCAATACCATCGAGGGTGGCACGCACTTAAGCGGCTTCCGTTCGGCCTTGACGCGGGCGATCAATAATTACGGCAAGAACAAGAAAGCGCTCAAGGAAGGCGAGAGCATTACCGGTGAAGACACGCGCGAAGGTTTGACCGCGGTCATTTCCACCAAGATCCCGTTCCCGCAGTTTGAGGGGCAGACCAAGACCAAACTGGGCAATTCCGAGGTGGAAGGGCTGGTCGCCTCCGTTACACTTGAGTCGCTGACTGCGTTCTTTGAAGAGAACCCGTCGATCGGCAACAAGATCATCGATAAGGTCATGCTGGCCGCGCGCGCGCGTGAAGCGGCGCGCAAGGCCCGTGAGTTGACTCGCCGCAAAGGCGCGCTGGAAAGCGGCGGTTTGCCCGGTAAGCTGGCTGATTGTTCTGAGCGCGATCCGGCTTTATGTGAGCTTTATCTTGTTGAGGGTGACTCCGCCGGCGGTTCCGCCAAGCAGGGCCGCGACCGTACGTTCCAGGCCATTCTGCCGCTCAAGGGAAAAATTTTAAATATTGAAAAAGCCCGCCTGGACAAGATCCTTTCCAATGACGAGATCCGCACGATCATTACCGCGCTGGGGACCGGCATCGGCGAAGAATATAATCCGGCCAAATTGCGCTACCATAAACTGGTCATCATGTGCGACGCGGACGTTGACGGTTCGCACATCCGCACGCTGCTCTTGACGCTTTTGTACCGCCAGTTCCGCCAGCTTATCGAGGGCGGTTTTATTTATATCGCCCAGCCGCCGCTGTACAAGATCTCGCGCGGGAAGCGTGAAGAGTATATCCAGACCGAGAAAGAAATGAACGAGCTCATCCTGGAGCTGGGGACCGAAGGTATCAAGCTGACCAAGATCGACGGGAAGAAACAATATTCCGCCGCGCAGCTAAAAGAGATCATTGAAGCCCTGGTCGATATCGAGAAGCTGACGGAGAAATTCGCCCGCAAAGGCGTGGATTTCAAAGAATATATCAGCAAGTATGACGCCAAGCGCAAGCTGTTCCCGCGTTATATCGTGCATCAGGGAAAGAGCGACCTGTTCGTGTACGATGACAAGGAGCTCGCCGAGATCACCAAGAATGATGTAGAGACCGAATTCCTGGAGCTCTTTGAGTCCGAGGATCTTCAGGTCGCCGGAGAAAGACTCGACAAGCTCGACCTGTCGGTAAGCGGCTTTGAAAAAGATGAAGAGGTCAGCGCGGAAACGGTCATTTCTAATGATAAGGACAAGCGCAAGGTGAAGACCCTCAAGCCGCTGTTCAGCATTGAGAACGAAAAAGACACGCGTGAGTTCTTCTCGTTGCGGCAGGTCTTGGAGTTTGTTAAAGAGCACGCCCAGAAGGGTATGCATATCCAGCGCTACAAAGGTCTCGGGGAAATGAACCCGCAGCAGCTGTGGGACACCACCATGGATCCCGAGCGCCGGACGCTGCTGCAGGTCGCGCTGGAAGACGCGGTCGAGGCGGACAAAACTTTCACCATGCTGATGGGGGATGAAGTGGCGCCCCGCCGTGAATTCATTGAGAGCAATGCGCATTCCGTTAGGGACTTAGACATATAATAAGGAAGAATTAAAATGAAGGATTTCACGAAAAAGGAACGGATCATCGGGGTCCCGATCGAAGAGGAAATGAAGCGCTCGTATCTGGCGTATTCGATGAGCGTTATTGTCGGGCGGGCGCTTCCGGATGTGCGTGACGGGCTCAAACCCGTTCATCGCCGTATTTTGTACGCGATGAAAGAGCTGCACCTTGAGCACAGCAAGCCCTATAAGAAAAGCGCGCGTATCGTCGGTGAAGTGTTAGGTAAATACCATCCGCACGGCGACTCCGCGGTGTATGAAGCCATGGTGCGCATGGTCCAGGAATTTTCCCTGCGTTATCCTTTGGTCGACGGCCAGGGAAACTTCGGTTCTATTGACGGCGATTCTGCCGCGGCGATGCGTTATACCGAAGCCCGGATGGCGGGTGTTTCCGACGCCATGCTGGCGGATATCGATAAAGGGACGGTCGAGTATTCCCCGAATTTCGATTCCACGCTCGAAGAGCCGGTCATTATGCCGGCGATCCTGCCGAACCTGCTGGTCAATGGTTCGAGCGGTATCGCGGTCGGTATGGCCACCAATATGGCGCCGCATAACTTGAATGAGATCGTGGACGGGATCGTTTTTCTAATCGAAAACCCCGATTGCGAAATAAAAGACCTTACCAAATTCGTTAAAGGCCCTGACTTTCCGACTTCTGGTATTATTTGCGGGCGAGAAGGCATTAAAGATGCTTATACCACCGGCCGCGGCAAGATCACCCTGCGCGCGCGGGCGGCGATCGAAGCCCAGAAGAATGGCAAGGATTTCATTATTATCACCGAGTTGCCGTATCAGGTCAACAAGGCCAACCTGGTGGCGAACATCGCCGACCTGGTGCAGAACAAGAGTGTGGACGGCATCACCGATATCCGCGATGAGTCCGACAAGGACGGCATCCGCGTGGTCATTGAATTGCGCCGGGATGTCGAAGCGCAGATCGTCCTTAATTATTTATTCAAGCATACCCAGCTGGAAACCACCTTCGGTATCATCAATCTCGCGCTGGTGAACAATAATCCGCGCGTGCTTAACCTCAAGCAGTTGATGGCGCATTATATCGAGCATCGCCGTATCGTGGTCAGGCGCCGCACGCAGTTCGACCTTGATAAAGCCTTGCGCCGCGCGCATATCCTGGAAGGGTTGCGCATTGCGCTTAAGAATATCGAAGAGATCATCGCGGTCATCCGCAAATCTCCGTCGACGCCTGAAGCCAAGACGGCCTTGATCAAGAAGTTCGGCCTGACGGAAATTCAGGCCCAGGCCATCCTGGAAATGCAGCTGCAGAAGCTGACCGGCCTTGAGCGCGACAAGATCGAGGAAGAGTATGAGGGGCTGCTTAAGGCCATTGATGAATACCGCGCCATTTTGGCCGATCCGAAAAAGGTGGACGCGATCATCAAGAAAGAACTGGCTGACCTGCGGGCCAAGCACGGTGATGAGCGCCGCACCGAGATCGCCGGTAAGGCCGAAGATATCGAGATGGAAGACCTGATCGCCGATGAAGACATGGCGATCACCATTACCAATACCGGCTACATCAAGCGCACGCCGGTGCACGCTTACCGCAAGCAGAAGCGCGGCGGCAAGGGCGTGATGGGCATGACCACCAAGGAAGAGGATTTCGTGGAACGCCTTTTTGTGGCCTCCTCGAAGGACTACCTGCTGATCTTCTCCAACAAGGGGATGGTCCGCTGGCTGAAGGTCTACGAGATTCCGGTGGCGTCGCGCCAGGCAAAAGGTAAAGCGATCGTGAACCTGCTTTCTTTCGCCAATGACGAGAGCATTCGCGCCATTGTGGCGGTCAAGGAATTCAAGGATGAGCAGTCGCTCATCATGGCTACCGCCAAGGGGACCATTAAAAAGACCCGCTTGTCGGCGTATAGCAATCCGCGCAAAGGCGGCATCATCGGGATCACGCTGGAAAAAGGCGATGACCTGATCGGTGTTTCCCTGATCGAAGGCAAACAAAATGTTCTGTTAGCGACTAAAGAAGGGCAGTCCCTGCGCTTTCTTGACGACCAGATCCGCGATACCGGCCGCTCGGCGATGGGCGTGCGCGGGATCAACCTGGCCAAGGATGATATCGTGGTCAGCATGATCGTGTTCCCGCCGGATGTCGGCAAGACCGGCAATACGTTGCTGACGTGTTCGTCGCTCGGTTACGCCAAGCGTTCGAACTTCGAGGATTACCGCATTCAGTCGCGCGGCGGCAAGGGGATCATTAACTTCAAGTGCGCCGATAAAAATGGCGTGGTCATCGGTGTTCTTACCGTTCATGAGGACGATGAGATCATGGCCGTGACCAAGCAGGGCGCGATCATCCGCTGCACGCCGAAGGATGTGCGTTTGACCGGGCGCAGCGCCATGGGTGTCAGGTTGGTTTCGCTCGAAGGCGGCGATACTCTTTCTTCGGTTGCTAACGTGATCGCGAAGGAAGAGGACGAAGGCGCCGCGGAAGAATAATTCTTCCAGAAGGCTGTCGCTATTCCTTCGACGAACGCTCGTCCGGCCCGCCGTGGCCGGACTTCGCTCGGGCGGCGGGTTCGCTCTCGCTGCAGTGTCAGCGAGGGCGAGCCATGGCCGCTCACCCGCCTTACGTCGTCTTCGGAATAGCGACAGCCTTCCTTGGAATTATTTTCCTAACAAAAATCTTGAATGTTCGCGGGGGGGGTAATATTCTCCTATGAACAAAAAAGCCTTTACGATCCTTGAGATCCTGGTAGTTATTTCGGTCATTGCGATTCTGATCGCTATTGCCGTGCCGCGGTTTAAGGGTATGCAGGACGCGGCGAGGGAAATTCAGGTCAAGTCGGATTTAAGGACTCTTCAAGCAGCCGTTGAATCGTATATGGTATTTACTAATGGAACCCCTCCCAATACCTTGGATGATTTAGTAGCAGCAAATCCAAAGATTGTTTCATCTATTCCGCACGATCAGTTTAATCCAGATCAGGAGTATACCTATTTTGTTTCAGGAAAATATTATGTGATCTTTTCTGTTGGTCCGGGACGTAATTTATCCACAGATTGTTTCAATCCGGATAGCGGGTGGGTGTGTCCGACCAATCCTGAACAAGCTCCGACTGTTTTTTCAACTGGTTTAGGCGTTACAAATGGTAAGTTCACTTGTGATTCTTGTTAAGCTAAATAGCCGGGAAAATAACAAGAGCACAATATATTTTTCAAGGGGGCCGGGATTTACGGCCCCTTTTTTTGGAAGGTGTTTACTTACTTATATTACATTGACTTACAAAATCTTATATGACATACTTTCTGTAGAAAGGAATATTTATGACTACGACAACTATCACGTCCAAAGGGCAGATCGTAATCCCCTCGAGGATCCGCAAGCATTTGAACATTAAATCAGGAATGAGGTTTGTGGTCCAGGAACAGGGCAACAAGATCGTGATCGAACAGGTGGATCAGCATTATTTTGATCAGTTCGCCGGTATATTAGAAGGGACGAATGCTACGGAGGATCTCTTAAAAGAGCGCAAGCGTGAGAAAGAGAGAGAAAATAAAAAATGGTCAAAGTCCTAGACGCTTCGGCTGTATTGTTGTTTTTTGAAAAGAAACCGGGTTATGAGTTGGTCCGGCAATTGTTCCTGGAATCCGCCGGAGAGAAATGTGTATTATTGATCACGGCTGTAAATTGGGGCGAGGTACGGTACATATTGCTTCAAAAATGCGGGGAAGCCGGTTTTCAGAAAGCAATGGAAGCTTTGCAGTCATTGCCCGTTCGCATTGTAGACGTTGACCGGGAACTGGTATCGGTTGCCGGTGATCTGAAGATCAAATACAAGTTGGGATATTGTGATGCCATGGCGGCAGCGCTGGCGAAGATCAATAAAGCTGAATGTGTCACAATGGATAATGATTTTAGTGTTCTTAAGAATGAGATCAAGGTCAGTTTAATAAGGTAATAAAAAACCCAAACGGGTGTTTGGGTTTTTTATTAAAATAGCGACCCCAGCGGGATTTCACTTATCGGCGTGTAAATTCGGGTCGTGGAATGGCTGCATTTCTGGTAGGATTATATAGAAGCAGCCATTAGAACCCTCTTAGGGCATTTAGTTACGCGGGTTCATCGATGGAAGTCTTCATATAATACAAAAACCCAGAACAAGTCTGGGTTTTGTATTATATGGCGACCCCAGCGGGATTTGAACCCGCGTTGCAAGCTTGAAAAGCTCGCGTCCTGACCAGACTAGACGATGGGGTCGAAAATGGCAGGAAAGTGACACTATTATATTTTTTAGTCCCGCTCCGTCAAGATAAATTAAAAAGGGGGCCTGCATGTTGCAAGTTGCTGTTATTCAGATGGCCAGCGGCCCTGATAAAGAGAAGAACCTTTCAAAGGCGATTGAACTGACCGTGCGGGCTTTGGCGAAAAAAGCCGCCTTGGTTTGCCTGCCGGAATATTTTTATTACCGTGGCCCGCTCAAGACGGAAAAAGACCGGAACATGGTTTTTGAACCTGTTAACGGGCCGACGGTAAAAAAATTCGCCGCGACCGCCAGAGACGGGAAAGCGCATATCTTGCTGGGCTCCATCTATGAACAGTCCCGCGTGAATGGCCGGGCGTTCAACACGTCAGTGCTTATCGGTCCCGACGGGAAGGTGCAAGCCGTTTATCGTAAGAATAATTTATTCCATATCCGGCTGGGCGCGAAAGAAACGCGCGAGGCCGATGTTTTCCTTCCCGGAAGAACGGCCGCGCCCACCAAGGTCAGGGGATTTACGCTGGGTATGACTTTGTGTTTTGATGTGCGCTTCCCTGGCCTTTACGAGCAATATGCCCGGCGGGGTGTGAACCTGTTCACTATTCCTGCTTCTTTTGCCCGCACAACGGGAAAAGCGCACTGGGAGCTCTTGGTCCGCGCGCGCGCGGTTGAAACGTTCAGTTATGTGCTCGCGCCGGCCCAGGTTGGTTGCGGCGCTGACGGCACGCCGAGCTGGGGGCAGAGCCTCATTATTGACCCCTGGGGGCGCATTCTCGCGCGGGCTTCCAATGATCGAGAAGAGATCCTTTATGCCCGGCTTGACCCCGCGGCACCCGCCCGTTTTCGCCGGATGTTCCCCGGGTACAAAAATATCAATTAATCTTTCAATATTATTCTAAAAATACTAGAATAGAGGAAGGAGATCAAATTTATGGTGAAAGTGGCAGTCACAGGTGCGGCGGGCCAGATCGGCTACGCTCTTTTGTTCCGTATCGCGTCAGGTGAAATGTTCGGCAAGGACACGCCGGTGGAGCTTAGCCTTCTTGAGCTTGAGCCGGCGATGGGCGCGCTTAAGGGCGTGGCCATGGAGCTGGAAGATTGCGCTTTTCCTTTGTTGAAAAAAGTTACTTTATCGACGGATCCCGTACAGGCGTTCGCCGGTATCGATTGGGCCCTTCTGGTCGGCAGCGTGCCGCGTAAGGCCGGGATGGAGCGCGGCGACCTGTTGAAGATCAATGCCGGCGTTTTCGTGGCTCAGGGCAAGGCCCTGGCGCGTTCCGCCAAAAAGGACTGCCGGGTCCTGGTGGTCGGCAACCCCTGCAACACGAATGCTTTTATCGCCAAGGAATGCGCGGCCGGCCTTGATCCCCGTCATTTCTTTGCCATGACCATGCTTGACCAGAATCGCGCGAAAGCGCAGCTGGCGCTTAAGGCGGGCGCCGGGTACGACGCGGTCAGCCGTGTCGGCATTTGGGGCAATCATTCGGCTACGCAATTTCCCGATTTTGGCAATGCCCGGATCAACGGGTTGCCGGCTGTCGGCGTCATATCCGATGAGGGTTGGCTCAAGGGGCCCTTCATTGAAACGGTGCAGAAACGCGGGGCCGAGATCATCAAGGCGCGCGGCTTGTCGTCCGCGGCGTCTGCGGCCAATGCGATCATTGATACGGTCCGGGCTTTAACGACGCCGACCCGCGAGGGGGAGTTCTTTTCGGCGGCCGTGGCCTCGGATGGAAGTTATGATATACCCGCCGGGCTGGTGTTTGGTTTTCCGCTGCGTTGCGACGGAAAAGACTGGCAGGTGGTGCAGGGCCTGACGCTGGATCCTTTTGCCAAAGAGAAGATCGCTCTCACCCTCAAGGAATTGGTGGAGGAGCGCGATCAGGTCAAGGGGCTTATTAGCGGTTGAAGATCTTAACGAATTAAACAATCCGGAGGAGAAAAAATGGTCGGGTCATCGAGTAAAGCATTCATTTTTCTGTCACTTATCGCCGTCACCTGCCTGGTCGGGTGTGACAGCCTTTCACCGAAAGCCAAGAAAACCGCCGCGCCCAAACCGGCCAGTACTCCTGTGACAGTGACAGCCCCTGCCCCGGCCGCGCTGGCTCCCGCTGCGCCGGTGGCTGAAGCGCCCAAAGCCGATGCCGCCGAGAAGCTGTCCGCCGATGTCCTGGCCAAGGTCGGGGATTGGACCTTGAGCGTGGTGGATTTCAACGAACGGGTGAAGAATATCAAGCAGGTCGTGCCGACTTTCGATGAGAAGAAAGCGGAGTCGCGCAATATGCTCATTGATGAGCTGATCCGCCAGCAGCTGATGGTCCACGAAGCGCGTGAACAGAAGATCAATGAATCGAAAGAAGTTATCGCGGCGATGAATGATTTTGAGAATAATATCCTGGTCCAGCAGCTGGTGGCCAACCTTACTAAGGACATCGTCGCTACGGAAGCCGAAGCGAAAGATTACTTCGATAAGAACCCTGATGTTTTTGTTAACCCCATCGAGAAGAAGATCAGCGAGATCGTCCTGCCGACAGAAGCAGAGGCCAAGGATGTGCTGGTCGCGGTCCTGCAGGGCGGGGATTTCGCGCAGGCCGCCAAGGACAAGTCCAAGGGGAAATCGGCGGCAGCGGGCGGAGACCTGGGTTTCCTGGCCAAGCCTTCTTTTGAAGCGCAGGGCAAGGCGGTGGAAGCGCTGTCCAAGGGCGGCGTTTCGGCCGTGTTCCAGGGGCCGGAAGGGTTTTATATCGTTAAAGTTGATGATGTTCGCGGCGGCGACAAGGTGGCTTACGAGACGGTGAAAGCCGACCTTATTAAGGGACTGACGTCGCAGAAGCAGCAGAAAGCGGTGCTGGATAAAATGGCCGACGTTGCCAAGAAGGTCAAGGTCAGTGTTAATACCGACCTGTTGAACGCTAAAACCGGAGAGTAAATATGGCCCTTCCAAATATGGACAAGAGACAGCTGGTGATCATTATCGCGGCTATTGCCTGCGGGGTCATTGCGTCCGTTCTGGTCGGCAATTTTATCAATGCCCAGATCAATGAAGGGCAGCAGAAATTGTCGTATCAGTTCGAAAAGGCACAGGAGCAGACCAAGCAACAGTATCAGCAGGATATCGCGCTCTTGAACCAGCGGATCGCGGAGGTCCAGGCCAATTCCAAGCGGGCGGCGGAGGAAGCGGCCCGCGCGGCCGCGGCCGCGGCACAGAAGCCACAAGGCGGGGCGGAAGCGGCGGCGGCACCGAAAAAGAAAGCGTCGCTGGCCTTACGGACACCGGCGGGAAAACGGGCCATCACGGTTGAGATCCAGTCGCTGGTGGCAGTGGGCGGCCTGATCAATCCGGGTGATTTTGTGGACATCATCGCGCATTTGAACCTGCCGACGGGACGGAAGCTTGATCCCAAGGAAAATGTGACGGCCATGATCTTTCAGGACCTTCAGGTCCTGGCGATCAATACGAATATCGATGAGCCGGGCTCCTACGAGAACCAGCAACAGCAGAAGGCCCTCAAGGTGACCTTTGCGGTCGAGCCCCAGGAAGCGGGCCTGCTGGCTTTTGCGGAACAGAACGGCTCGTTGGAATTGACCCTGCGCACGCCGACGGAAAAAGGGCGCAACATGATTCCGACGGCTAACTGGTCAACGCTGGGTGAGTATGTTTTGGAGAACAGCGGCGCGGATATCAAGCCGCTCAACGGGTCGGATGTCAGCGCGCTCAACAAGGCGGCAGACCTTTCCGAGAAACCCGAGATCAAGGTTGAGACCGAGAATGTCCAGGAGACCAAACCCTACATTCAGATCTTCCGCGGCGGAAAGGAACTTTAGTCGATGAACGTCCCTACCATGGTGAAATCTATGAAGAAATGCCTGTGCCTGTTCCTGGCGGCCTGTTTGATGGTTTTGCCTGTTCCCCGCGTCAACGCGGAGTCCGGCGGGTTTGAGGATATCACGATCCTTAAGGGGGACGTTTATCCCATTGCGACCAAAGGGTTGCAACGGGTGTCGGTAACGGACCCGAATGTCGCGGACATTACGGATGCCAAACCGGACCAGGTGACGGTGGTTGGCCAACTGGCCGGGCAAACCGTGGTCTTCCTGTGGGATGATAGCGGCAAGAGGTCTTTTATGGTCAGGGTCCTCAGTGATGATCTGGGCTTGATCAAGGCGCGTATTGAGAAGATCCTGGCAAATTCCGGTGTGACCGGCGTCAAGATCGAAGTTAATGACCTGGAGGGCAAGGTCATGCTGACCGGGTATATTCCGGAGGACAAGCTGGCCATCCTTAATTCGGTGGCGGACGGCTTTCAGGGTAGCGTTCTCAACCTTGTTAAGAAGGAAGAGATCGAGGATATGATCCAGCTCGATATGCAGATCACCGAGCTGTCGTCTACGTTGACCAAAACGCTGGGCGTTGATTGGACGAATGCTTTTTCATATACCGAGCAAACCCCGCCGACAACCTACAAAGCTAAAGATCTTTTTAAGATCGGTGGCTTTGCGCGGACGCCGGCTTTGGTCGCGAAAGTCAACGCGCTGGTGTCTGAAGGCAAGGCGCATGTGCTTTCCAAACCTCGGCTGGTGGTGCGTAACGGCAAGGAAGCCACGTTCCTGGTGGGCGGCGAGGTTCCTATCAAGACGACCACGGCAACGGCCAGTGCCGGCGGCTCACAGACCACGAGCACGACGTTCAAGTCGTACGGGATCAGTATGGGCGCGACCCCCACGATCAAGGAAGGCAAAGTTGACCTTTTGTTGAATGTTGAGATCAGTGATATCGATAATGCCACCAAGGACCTTACCAGCGGCGACGTAGCGTTCACCACGCGCACGGCGCAGACCTCGCTTTTCCTGGAAGACAAGCAGACCATTGTCCTGGCTGGCATGATCAAGAAACATGACAGCAACAGTACCAACAGGGTGCCGTTTGTCAGCAAAATCCCTTTGATCGGGGTGCTTTTCCGTAGCTCCGCTCAACCGGAGGATGAAACAGAAGTGGTCATTTCCATTACGCCGACTATTATTAAGGTAAGAAAAGATGTTGGTGTGGCCGAGGCGCCGGTAGCGCCCGTCGTGGTGCCGGTCGTTAGAAGCCAAGCCCTTATGTCCGTGACGCCTGATGAGCGCATCGTGATCGATTCGGCCCGGCGGGACGCCAATCTGCCGGTGATCACCAAGAACGCGGCCGGGGTTCCGGTTACCATCGCGGCCGGCCTTAAGCCTTATGCCGAAGCTGTGCAGCAGCGGGTTTCCTCATCAATTGCTTATCCCTATGAAGCCAAGGAGAATCGCTGGCAGGGAACGGTGAAGCTCGCGCTGGTCATTCGCAAGGATGGCAGCTTGCGGGACGTGTTCGTTAAAGAAAGTTCCGGGTATGATGTTTTCGATCAGGACGCGGTCAATACGGCCAAGGTCCTGGCTCCCTACAGCCCTTTTCCGGCCATGCTCACGCAAGATGAGATAACCGTAACCCTTCCTATTGTTTACAGCCTGGACCAGTTCCTTAAAAATGTTGCCAAACGCAAGTAACTATGATAGATAAAAGAGCATGAATGCCCGTATAATTACAGTTTTTAGCAATAAGGGCGGCGTTGGCAAGACCTTTACCTGTGTGAACACCGCGACCGCGCTGGTGATGGCCGGGCACAAGGTGCTGCTCGTCGACTTCGACTTTCAATCGGGCCAGGATATGGCCCGTATGCTTAATTTGGCGCCTAAGCAATCGGTCGTTGACGCTTTGCCCGAACTTGAGCGGTCGCCGGACGCGTCGGTTGTCAAGAATTTCGTGGCCCGGCATTCTTCCGGTATTGATTTTATCCCCGCGGTTTCCAGCGTCCGCCAGGCAGGCCAGATCACCGCTGATGGCACCAAGAAATTCTTTCGTAAGATCACGGATCAGTACGATTATGTTATTGTGGACGTGGGCAAGTCTTTCTCCGACGTGCTGCTTTCCGTCCTGGACGTTTCCAATTTGATCTTGCTCATCGCGACCCCGGACATTCTGGCGGTTTACCAGGTTAAATGGGGCATCGAAGTCCTGCAGAGCCAGCATTTCCCCCTTAAGATGGTCAAGATGGTCCTTAACCGGTCGGAGAGTACCGGTGGCGTGGCCTGGCAGGAAGTAAAAGCCGCCCTCGGCCTGGACATTATCGCCCGCATCCCTTCTGATGGAAAAGTTGTCGGCGTGGCGCTTAATCGCGGTGTGCCTTGTGTGACAGACAGCCCGCGCGCCAAGGTTTCCCTGGCATTTATTGAAATGGCCCAGCAGCTTGAACAGCCGGGTATTTATACCCAGACCTCCGAAGTCTTCAAGGTCCGCGGGTCGACTGACGAGAAAAAAGGCGATAATTTCTGGGAGAAGTTCGGCATTGTCCAGGCTGGCAATGTTAACCAGATGAAAATGGCGACGAAAAAAGAAGACGACATGCTGGGCCAGCTCAAGAAGCGCGTGCACACCAAGCTGATCGACCGGATGAACCTTAAAGCCACGCCGGAACAGTTGGCCGATCCGGAGCAGTCGGCGGTCATTAAAAAAGAAGCGCAGCGTATTATTACGGATATTATCGCTGAAGAAAGCGGCTCGGTCCTTTCTTCTCATCAGGAGCGCTCCAAGCTGGTGCAGGAGATCGTTAATGAAGCCCTCGGCCTGGGCCCGCTGGAGGAATTCCTGGCGGATCCGGATGTTACCGACATCATGGTCAATAATAAGGACGAGATCTTTATTGAAAAAGGCGGCAAGATCATTCACACCAACCGCCGGTTCATGTCGGACCAGCAGGTGCGCCTGATCATCGACCGCATCATTGCGCCGCTGGGGCGCCGTATTGACGAATCAGTGCCGATGGTCGACGCGCGCCTTCCCGACGGTTCGCGTATCAACGCGATCATTCCGCCCTTGTCCTTGCGCGGCCCGATGATCACCATCCGCAAATTTGCTCAGGAGCGTTATACCGTTGAGGACCTGATCCACCGCTTCCACAGCATTTCCCAGCCGATGGCTGATTTCATCAACGCGGCGGTCATTACCCGTAAAAATATTCTGGTTTCCGGCGGAACAGGCTCGGGTAAAACCACGTTGCTCAACATTATTTCTGAATATATCCCCGATACGGAGCGCATTATCACGATCGAGGACGCGGCCGAATTGAAGCTTAATAAAAGCCACTGGGCGCGCCTGGAGTCGCGTTCGTCCAACGTGGAAGGCAAGGGCGCGATCACGATACGGGACCTTTTTGTTAACACGATGCGAATGAGGCCTGACCGTATTATTATCGGTGAGTGCCGCGGCCCGGAAGTTATCGACATGCTGCAGGCCATGAACACCGGCCACGACGGTTCGATGACCACCGTGCATGCCAATTCCACGCGCGACGCGATCATCCGTTTGAATTCGCTCTTTCTGCTTAGCGGCATCGAACTCCCCCTGCGCGCGGTTTACGAAATGGTGGCGTCGGCTATCGATGTCGTCGTGCATGTGGCCCGTTTTTCTGACGGCACCAGGAAGATCACCGGGATCACGGAACTGACCGGGAATGTGGTCGATGGCCTGCCGGAAATGAAAGATGTTTTTGTTTTTAAGCACCAGAGTACGGACGCGGATGGCCGCTTGATCGGTGAGTACTCGCCGACCGGCTATGTGCCGATCTGTTTTGAAGATTTCGCCAAACGGGGCCTTGGCATCAGCGCGGATATTTTCGATGCCAGCCGCGTTGTACCGGCGCAGTAAGCGGTGATCATCGCGAACCTCTCCACCCAGGAAGTTGTTGCCCACCAGGCCGTTCTGGCCGATACCACGTTTACCCGGATGAAAGGATTATTGGGCCGTACAGGGCTGAAGGATGGCGAGGCCCTGGTGATCACGCAGTGTAATTCCATCCACATGTTCTTCATGAAATTTCCGATCGACGTGATCTTTGTCGATGCGTCCTGGCAGGTGGTGGGGCTGGTGCGCGCCATCAAGCCGTTCGGCTTGAGCCCGGTTTTCTGGAAAGCCGTTATTGCCGTCGAAATGAACGCGGGCACCATCGACCGGTTGGGTTTATCTGTCGGGCAGCAGTTTTATCTGGATAAAAGTAAAGGGTGATATGAAATCCGACCTGATCAAAAAAGGACTCGAGCGCATGCCGAACCGGGCGCTGCTTTATGCCACGGGGCTGCATCGCTCTCATTTAGACCGGCCGTTCATCGGCATCGCGTCTTCGTTCACCGATATTATTCCCGGGCATACCCAGATGCGCGTGCTGGAGCGCTCTATTGAGCGCGGTATTGAGAACGCGGGCGGTACGCCTTTTATTTTCGGCGTGCCCGGTATTTGCGACGGGATCGCGATGGGCCACCGGGGCATGCAGAATTCGCTGCCCTCGCGTGAGTTGATCGCCGATATTATCGAATGTGTCGCGCAGGCGAACGCTTTTGACGGATTGATCCTGCTGACGAATTGCGACAAGATCACGCCCGGTATGATCATGGGGTCGCTGCGGGTCAATGTACCGTCGATCGTGGTGACCGCCGGGCCGATGCTTACCGGCCGTCACGAGAAGCGCCGGCTTAATCTTATTACGGATACTTTTGAAGCGGTCGGTAAGGTCAAGGCCGGCGCCATGGCGGAAGGCGAGCGCCAGATCCTGGAAACGGAAGCCTGCCCGACGTGTGGTTCCTGCCAGGGCATGTATACGGCGAACACCATGGCTTGCCTGGCGGAAGCCATGGGGCTGTCGCTGCCGATGTGCGCGACCACGATGGCGGTCCTGACGCGTAAACAGCGCATCGCCTACGAGAGTGGCCAACGGGTGGTGGACCTGGTCCGTAAGAATATTCGCCCACGGGATATTGTTACTGTTAAAGCCCTTGAGAACGCGGTGCGCGTGGATATGGCGCTGGGCGGTTCGTCGAATACGGTTTTACATTTGATGGCGATCGCGCATGAAGCCGGGGTGCCGCTGACCCTGCAACATTTTGATCGCCTTAGCCGCGTCACGCCGCATTTGTGCAGCATGAACCCCGCTGGCAAGTGGTATATGGAAGACCTTCATTTCGCGGGCGGTATTCCGGCGGTCATGCGGATGCTGGCCAACAATATGCATGACCTGCCGACAGTTTCGGGCCTGTCAACGGCCGGGATCATGCGCTCAGTGAAATTGATCGATCATGAGGTGATCCGCCCCGCGGACGCGCCGGAGCATAAGCAGGGCGGGATCGCGGTGCTTTACGGGAATATTGCCGTCGAAGGGGCTATCGTCAAGCAGGCGGCGGTGGAACCCGAGATGCTCAAGTTCAGCGGCAGGGCCGTGGTTTATAATTCGGAAGAAGAGGCTATGGCCGCGATCCTGGGGGGCAAGGTTAAAAAAGGGATGGTGGTGGTCATTCGTTATGAAGGCCCGGCCGGCGGGCCTGGGATGCGGGAAATGCTTTCGCCGACCGCCGCGATCGTGGGGCTGGGGCTGCATAAGCACGTGGCGCTTATTACCGACGGTAGGTTTTCCGGCGGCACGCGCGGGCCCTGTATCGGGCACATTTCACCCGAGGCGGCCGCGGGCGGCCTGATCGCCTACATCAAAAATAATGACGTGATCGATATTGATATCCCCAATAAAAAAATAAACGTCCGGTTAAGCGGGGCCGAGATCAAACGCCGCCGGAAAAAGATGACATTACTGCCTTTGAAAGCCGCCTCCGGCTATTTGGGCCGTTATGCCCGGATGGTCACGTCCGCTTCGACTGGTGCCGTTTTTCATTGAATGATAAGAAAGTGAATTGATTATGTGGTTATTCTGGCCGGTTTATACGGCGCTCATGATGTTATTAACGGTGTATGCGCTGCATCGTTACGGGCTAATTTTCTTGTGGATCAGGCATTTCCGCCGGGAGAACGCGGCGGTTCGGCCGGATGAATGGCCGCTGGTGACGGTCCAATTGCCGTTTTTTAATGAACCGGCGGTTGTTTCCCGCCTGGTTGCCGGGGCCCTGGCTTTGGATTATCCAAAGGAGCGCATCGAATTTCAATTGCTGGATGATTCAACGGATGAGACGTCGGCTATCGCCGCCGCATTGGCTGAGGAAGCGCGCGGCCGGGGGTATCAGGTGGCGCATCTTCACCGGACGGACCGCAGCGGGTTCAAGGCCGGCGCTTTGCAGGAAGGCTTGCGGACCGCCAAGGGTGAATTCGTGGCGGTTTTCGACGCGGATTTTCTGCCACGCCCGGAGTTCCTTAAAACTCTGATCCCGTATTTTTGTGAAGCGGACGTTGGCGTGGTGCAGGCGACCTGGGCGCACCTTAATTGCCGGGCGTCTCTTTTGACGCGCTTGCAGGAAGTGCTGACCATCAGCCATTTCGCGGTCGATCAGCGCGCGCGCGCGTGTTCGGGAAGATTTTTTAATTTCAACGGGACGTGCGGCCTCTGGCGCCGGGATACGATCGCTGATGCCGGCGGCTGGCAAGGGGACACGCTGGCGGAAGACCTCGACCTGAGTTATCGCGCCCAGATGAAAGGCTGGAAATTTGTTTATGTCGACCGGGTCCTGGCCGACGCGGAACTGCCGGCCGATATGCCGACGTTCAAGAAACAGCAGGAACGCTGGACGCGCGGTACGGTGCAGGTGGCGCGCAAGCTTTTACTGCCGGTGTTGGGCAGCCATCTGCCGCTTAAGGTCAAGCTGGAATGTTTTCTTCATCTGACAAATAATATTGTTTACCCGCTCGGCCTTTTTGCCGCGATGTTCGTTCTGCCGTCCATTTTCTGGCGCTTGTTTGCTACCGGCCAGCAAACAGTCTGGGACCTTTGTGTTTTTCTGTCTTTAAGTTCGGTGGCGTTCCTTTATCATTCTTTTGGCCAGTTTGTCCGTTACGGGCGCGGCGCTTGGAAGCATCTGCCGGAAGTGTGCGCGGCGGTGGTGGTGCCGATGGGGCTATCGGCGCATTTATCGGTGGCGGCCTTTAAGGGCCTTGGCGGGAATCAGGCCGTGTTCGTGCGGACCCCGAAGACCGGCGTTCGAACCAAGGCCGTGGTTCGCAAGGAAGCTTTTTCACTGAAAGCGGCGGCTTTTATCGGGTTCGAGATGCTGTTGACCATTTATTTTTGCCTGAGCGCGATGTACGCTTTTCATCATCATTGCAAAGGCAATGCTTTTATCATGATGCTCTTTGCTTTTGGATTCGGGTATGTGAGCACCCAGTCCTGGTGGTGCCGGTTTTTCCGCTTGACGCCGGCGGCAGACTGCGTATAATTGAACGATAAAAAGATGTAAGTTCTTTTTCTACAATGGTTTATTGACAAAAACACCAGAGGGACCGTATGCCGCGACCTGCTGACAAGTACGATGTCAAGATGGACATGAGTAAAGAGGATATTAAGGCCTCCCTGCAGGATATCCGCGCGCATTACCTGGCCAAGAACCAAAGGACCGCAACGTCTTTGGATAATTTTCATGCTTTAGCCCTCACCATCCGCCATCGCATCGTGGAGCGCTGGATGAGGACCCAGAGCCGTTACCACGAAGACAATACCCGCCGTGTTTATTATCTTTCCATGGAATTTTTGATCGGCCGCCTGCTGGGCAATTACATGTTCAATCTTGGCAAGGAAAAGGATATTGAAGCGGCCCTGCGTGAGCTGGATATAAATCTCGATGATGTGCGCGCCCAGGAAATGGATGCCGGCTTGGGCAATGGCGGGTTGGGGCGGCTGGCGGCCTGTTTTCTGGACTCGATGGCGACGCTGGGTATTGCCGGCTGCGGCTACGGCATTCGTTATGATTATGGTATTTTCAATCAAAAGATCCGTGATGGCCAGCAGATCGAAATTCCCGACGAGTGGATGCGCAACGGTAATCCCTGGGAGATCCCGCGCCCCGAATACACGGTAAAGGTCCAGCTTTACGGGCGCGTTGACAAAAGCGCGCAATTCACCTCCCCGTGGGTTGAGGCTGAAGCGGTCATGGCGGTGCCTTACGATACGCCGATCCCCGGTTACAAGAATGACGTGGTCAATACCCTGCGCTTATGGTCGGCCCGCGCGACGGACGAATTTGAATTCGATCTTTTTAATCACGGCGATTACGAAAAAGCGGTCCAGAAAAAGATCCAGTCGGAAAGCATTTCCAAGGTCCTTTATCCCAATGACAATGTGAGCCAGGGCAAGGAGCTGCGGCTCAAGCAGGAATATTTCTTTACGGCCGCCTCTATCGCCGATATTATCCGCCGGCATAAAGGGGACAAGAACGATATCCGCCTCCTGCATGAGAAGGTGTGTATCCAGCTTAATGATACCCATCCGACGCTGGCGGTGGTCGAGCTGTTGCGGGTCCTCATGGACCAGGAAAGCCTCACCTGGGAAGAGGCCTGGAAAGTGACCGAAAAGACTTTTGCTTACACGAATCATACCCTGATGCCGGAAGCCCTCGAATGCTGGACGGTGGACCTGCTGGGGCTGGTCCTGCCGCGGCACCTGGATATCATTTACGAGATCAACCGCCGTTTCCTCGATGACGTGGCCCGGAAATTCCCCGGCGATTCCGAGCGCCTGCGCAGGATGTCGATCATTGAGGAGGGCTCGCCCAAGAAAGCCCGGATGGCGTATCTGGCGATCGTCGGCAGTTTCTCGATCAACGGGGTATCGGCCCTGCATTCGCAGTTGCTGGAGAGCGCGCTGTTCAAGGATTTCTTTGAGATGTACCCGGAGCGGTTCAACAACAAGACCAACGGCATTACGCCGCGCCGCTGGCTGCTGAAAGCCAATCCCCGGCTGGCCGACTTGATCACGGAAACGATCGGCGACAAATGGGTGACCGACCTCGATCTGCTCAGGGGGCTGGAGGCGCATAAGGAAGACAAGGAGTTCCGCCGCCGGTGGCGCGCCATCAAGCAGGCCAACAAGAACGCGCTGGCCGAGATCATTGCCCGCACGAACGATGTTCCCGTCGACCCGAATTCGCTTTTTGACGTTCAGGTCAAGCGTATCCATGAGTACAAACGCCAGTTCCTTTTTACGCTTTATATTATTTCGCAGTATCTTAAGGTCCAGGCCGCGCCGTTCGACTTCCTGCAGCCGCGGACTTTTATTATCGGCGGCAAGGCCGCTCCGGGATATTTTCTGGCCAAGCTGATCATCCGGTTCATCAATAACGTGGCGGAGGTCATTGAACAGGATAAGGCCGTGCGCGGTAAATTGCGCCTGGTCTTCCTGGAGAATTACCGTGTTTCACTCGCGGAGAAGATCATTCCCGCGGCGGACCTTTCCGAGCAGATCTCGACCGCCGGCATGGAGGCGTCGGGGACCGGTAACATGAAGTTCATGCTTAACGGGGCGCTGACCATCGGCACTTATGACGGGGCGAATATCGAGATGTCCCAGAGCCTGGGGGGGAAAGATATTTTCATCTTCGGCCTTCAGGCCCATGAAGTGCAGGTGTTGCGCAAGGGCGGTTATGACCCGCGCGAGTTCATCAAGCATTCCCCCGCGCTGCGTGACGTGTTCCGCGCTCTCGAGGGCGATTTGTTCTCGAAGGGGCAGAAGGGGTTGTTCGCGCCGTTAATAGACACTATTTACCACGGCGATTATTACATGCTTTGCGCCGATTTTGAGGCTTACTGTAAAGCGCAGGGCGAGGTTTCAGCCTTGTATCAGGATCAGGATGAGTGGACGAAAAAGTCTATTATCAATGTGGCTAAATCCGGCCCGTTTTCCAGCGACCGGACCATCCGGGAATATGCCCGGGATATCTGGAAAGTATAAGTTAACCGAAAAAAGAAAGAGGGTTTTATGGCAGTAAAAAAATCAACTCCGGCCGCGAAGGCCGTTTCCGCTGTTTCAGCGGTAAGGGAAATGAGCAAACCTGTCGAGGTTAAAGCCGCGGTCGTGAAGAAAGCGGTCAGCGATGACCAGCTTTTTAACCTGACCAGGGAAAAGGCCTATGAGCTTTATATCAAGCGCGGTTGCTCGGCGGGTGATTCGCTCAAGGACTGGTACAAGGCTGAAGAGCTGGTTAAAAAAGAGTTGGGCCTGTAATCTTTTATCACGAAGGACCTGCCGTTCGGCAGCGTTTCGTGTTCATATAGAGGACATAACTGTCTTACGGGAGAACCGTCATGCCTATTGCTGCAACAACATCCGGCCCGGCTCAAAAGCCGGAAACCTGCTATCTTTCCGATTTTGACGTGCATTTGATCCGCGAAGGGAATCACTTTAACCTTTACGATAAACTGGGCGCGCACCTTGTGACGCGCGACGGGAAGAAAGGCGTGTGGTTCGCGGTCTGGGCGCCGAACGCGGAAGTGGTGTCGGTTATCGGGGATTTCAATGGCTGGAACCGGCAGGCGACGCCGATGATATGCCGCGGCGACGGGTCCGGCGTTTGGGAATGTTTTGTGGCGAACATCGGCCACGGGCAGCATTATAAATATTATATCCGTACCCGGCAGGGCTGGGAACTGGAGAAATCCGATCCCATGGGGTTCCATTCTGAAGTGCCGCCGAAATCGGCGAGCATCGTGTGGGACCTGGCCTATCAGTGGAAAGATAAAGAGTGGATGCAGAAACGCAAGGTGAACAATGCCTTGAACCAGCCGATCGCCGTCTATGAAGTCCATTTGGGCTCCTGGATGCGCGTGCCGGAAGAGGGCAACCGCTCCCTGACCTACGTTGAGTTGGCCGACAAGTTGGTGGCTTACGTGAAGAAGATGGGCTACACGCACGTGGAGTTCATGCCGGTGCTGGCCCATCCGTTCCAGGGGTCGTGGGGTTATCAGACCATCGGCTTTTTCGCGCCGGCATCATTCTTCGGCGATCCGCAGGACCTGATGTTCCTGATCGATAAAATGCACCAGAACGACATTGGTGTTTTCATTGACTGGGTCCCGTCGCATTTTCCCAATGACGGCCACGGGCTGTATCAGTTTGACGGCACATCGCTCTATGAGCATGAGGACATGCGCAAAGGGTTCCACCCGGACTGGAAGAGCTCCATCTTTAATTACGGGCGGGTCGAGGTGCGCAATTACCTTATCTCCAGCGCTTTGTTCTGGCTCAAGCACTATCACGCCGACGGGTTACGTGTCGACGGGGTGGCCTCAATGCTGTACCTGGACTATTCGCGCAAGGAAGGCGAGTGGATCCCGAACTGTTTCGGCGGGCGGGAGAACCTCGAGGCGATCGATTTTATCAAGCGCATGAATGAAGCGGTGTACGCGGCGCATCCGGATATTCAGATGACCGCGGAAGAGTCCACCGCTTGGACCAAAGTCTCCAAGCCGGTCTTCGACGGTGGCCTGGGTTTCGGCCTTAAATGGAACATGGGCTGGATGCACGACACGCTGGTCTATTTTTCCAAGGACCCCGTTTACCGCAAGTACCATCATAATCAGCTGACCTTTGGCCTTTTGTACGCGTTCACCGAGAATTTCATGATGTCGCTGTCGCACGATGAGGTCGTGCACGGCAAGGGGGCGCTGCTTAATAAAATGCCCGGCGATGACTGGCAGAAGTTCGCCAACCTGCGCTTGTTGTTCGGTTATATGTACAGCCAGCCGGGGAAGAAGCTGCATTTTATGGGCGGCGAGATCGGCCAATGGGACGAGTGGAATTATCAGACGAGCCTGGACTGGCATTTGCTGGACCGCCATCAGGGCGTGTCACGCTGGATGCAGGACCTTAACGCGACGTATCGCCGCGAGCCGGCCTTGTACCAGGATGATTTTAATTATACGGGGTTCGAATGGATCGATTGCGGGGATTGGGAAGGCGGCACGCTGTTTTTCCTGCGCAAGGGGTATGACCCGGACGATACCATTTTGGTGTGTTGTAACTTTACTCCGGTCATGCGCGAGAACTATCGCGTGGGGGTGCCGCGCGAAGGGTATTGGAAAGAGATCCTTAATTCGGATTCGGATATTTACTGGGGCGGCAATAAGGGTAATTATGGCGGGACCTGGGCGGAGCGCTGGGGCGCTCACGGCCGGGAGCATTCGATCAATGTGACCCTGCCGGCGCTCAGCGTGGTGTATTTTAAAAGAATGAGGTAGACAATGAAAAAACGCGGCTTGATAGTCCTGGCAGCAGTGGTCTTTTTCGCGGGTTTTGCGTCGGCAGACAAGGTTGATACCGTTTCAGCGATCAGCCAGGCGGTGGTGTATCCGTCATCGGCCCGCGTCACGCGCGTGGCCAAGGTCAGCCTGAAGGAAGGGCTGCAGACCGTGCGGTTTACCGGCGTGGTGCCGTCTTTCGATGAAAATTCCCTGTCGGTTTCCGGCAAGGGGTCGGCCTCGGTAAAGATCCTGGGCGCGGGCCTTAAAACGGAATACCTCAAGGAGGCTTCCGATGACCGCGTTCGCGAACTTGAAGCGAAGATCCAGGCTATCGATGACGCGCTGGCGGCCATGAAAGGCGAGGGCAATGTCCTCGACCAGAAAAAAGCCTTTCTGGACTCCGTGCGCCTTTTTAACGGCAATCAGCTGCCCAAAGACCTGGTGACGAAAGTTCCGTCGGCGGAGGAACTTAAAGCTACCATGGCGTTCCTTGATGACGGCCTTAAGGCCCATGAAGACGGCGCCCAGGCGCTGATGATTAAATTACGCGACAAGAATAATGAGCGGCAGGTATTGGCCAATGAGTTGGCTCAGGTTCGTTCCTCGATGGGCGGGCGCGAAGAGCGCTTGCTGGCGGTCGACCTTGAGTGCGAGAAAGCCGGAGATCTCACGATCGAACTGTCGTATACCGTGCCGCAGGTCGGTTGGTATCCTCTCTATGACGCCCGCGTGGAATTTGAGAAAGGCAAAGCGGCCTTGAGCGCTTTCGCGGTTGTCCGTCAGACGACGGGTGAGGACTGGACGGATGTTGCGCTCACCTTGTCCACAGCCAAACCGGCGGTCGGCGGGCGGATGCCTGAACTTTCGCCGTGGTATTTGCGGCCCTTGGTTGTGCACCATTACAGTAATGCGCGCTCTGGCGGGGTGTTCGGTGCCCTGGGCGGCGGGATGAATCAAAAAGCGATGATGGCCGAGAGCATGTCGGATATGGCTGCTCCCGCGTTGGCTGATAAAAAGAAAGACGCCGAGTTTTCGTACGCGCAGGCGGAAAGTTCCGGCGTGTCGTTGGTTTACAAAGCGGCCCGTCCGGTCACGATCAAGTCTGACGGCAGCGAGGTCCGCGTGCCCCTGACCGTGCAGACGCTGGAAACGGCTTTTGAATACACGACCACACCCAAGTTATCAAATTACGCTTACCTGAAGTCCCGGGTCACGAACGCACCCGATACGCAGCTATTGGCCGGGCGGGTCAATATTTTCCTTGATGGAACGTATGTGGGAAATTCCGACATCTCAAAAACCGTGGCGCCGGGTGAGGCTTTTGACCTTTATCTGGGGATAGACGAAGGGCTGACGGTCAAGCGCGAGCTTGTTTCCGAAAAGAGCGACGACACCCTGATCGCGAATATTCCTTCACCGAACCGCAAGATCACCTATGTCTACAAGATCACTGTGGAGAATTATAAGCCGCGCGCGGTGACGCTTAAGCTGTTCGACCAGGTTCCGGTCGCGCAGGACGACAAGATCAAAGTGGTGGCGGTGCAGCCGAGCCTTAAGCCCGAAACAGAGAAATATCAGGACCGCGGCGGGGTTTATTTATGGACGCTGACCTTGCAACCGAAGGAAAAAAAGGAAGTCACCCTCTCTTATGTCGTGGAGTACCCGCGTGACTTGAGTGTTGAGGGCCTTTGACCGCGATGAATAAATTTATCTGCATTCACGGACATTTTTACCAGCCGCCGCGTGAAAACCCGTGGCTGGAGGAAGTTGAACTGCAGGAATCCGCCCTTCCTTATCATGACTGGAACGAGCGCATCTCGGCCGAATGCTATGCCCGCAATGGCGCCTCCCGTATCCTGGACCAGGCCGGCTATATCACCGAGATCGTTAATACCTATTCCAAGATCAGTTTTAATATGGGGCCTTCCCTGCTTTCCTGGATGGAGAAGAAGGATCCCGACGCTTATCGTTCGGTCCTGGAGGCCGATCGCCAGAGCCGCGCGCGTTTTTCCGGGCACGGGTCGGCGATGGCTCAGGTGTACAACCACCTGATCATGCCGCTGGCGAACGCCGCCGATAAAAAGACCCAGATTATTTGGGGCATCAGGGATTTCGAGGCCCGTTTCAAGCGGATGCCCGAGGGGATGTGGCTGGCCGAAACAGCGGTGGACCTGGAAAGCCTGGACCTGATGGCCGAGCAGGGCATCAAGTTCACGGTGCTGGCGCCGCACCAGGCCAAGCGCGCCAAAAAGATCTCGGAGGACCGCGAGTGGTCCGAGGGCGATACAAAGGCCATTGACCTGCGCCGGCCTTACCTTTGCCGCTTGCCGTCAGGCCGCTCGATCGCGCTCTTTTTTTATGATGGCCCGATCTCCCGGGCGGTGTCTTTTGAAGGCTTGCTTAATAACGGGGAGGCGCTGGCCAACCGCATCCTGGGCGCGCTCGACCTGACGAACCGGCCGCAGATGGTGCATATCGCGACCGACGGAGAATCTTACGGGCATCATCATAAGTTCGGCGATATGGCTTTGGCGTACGCCTTGCATTATGTGGAAAAGAACAAGCTGGCCGGTATCACGGTTTACGGTGAATACCTGGAACGCAACCCGCCGGAATATGAAGCCGAGATCATCGAGAACACCTCGTGGAGCTGCATGCATGGCGTGGAGCGCTGGAAGGCGGATTGCGGTTGCAATTCCGGCGGAAAGCCGGGCTGGCACCAGCAGTGGCGCGCGCCGTTGCGGGAGGCCCTTAACTGGCTGCGCGATCGTGCCACGGGCGTTTTTGAGCGTGAATTATCAGGGTATGCCGCCGACCCCTGGAAAGTCCGTAACGCTTTCATTGAGGTTATCCTGGACCGTTCGCCGTCAAACATTGATCGGTTTTTCACTGAGCATTTGCGCCCCGGCCTGGAGCCGAAGGAAAAGAACCGCATCCTTCGCTGCCTGGAGATCCAGCGTAACGCGCTGTTGATGTTCACCAGCTGCGGCTGGTTCTTCGACGATATTTCCGGTATTGAGACGGTCCAGATCATCAAGTACGCGGCCCGGGTCATTCAGCTGATCCGCCGGGTGACCGATGAGGACCTGGAGCTTGGCTTTATCGAGATCCTCGGCCGGGCAAAGAGCAATATGCCGGAAGCCAATAACGGGGCGCGGATCTACAAGATCTATGTTGAGCCATCGATCGTGGATATCCTGCGCGTCGGCGCCCATTACGCCATGAGCTCGCTTTACCAGGATTACCCGCCGCAGGCCGAGATGTACTGCTTTAAGGTCATCCGCAAGGTCTATGACAAGCAGGTCGTCGGTAAGCTCAGCCTGGTGGCCGGCCATTGCGAGATCATCTCCCGCATTACCCTGACCGCGTTCGATGTTCATTTTGTGGTCCTGCACCTGGGGGACCATAACTTCATTACCGGCGTGGATTATTACCGGGACGAAGCGCAGTTCAATAAAATGCGCCAGGAAGTGGCCCAGATCTTCTCCGACGGGGATATTCCGCGCTCCATTCACGTGATCAACCGCTATTTCGGGGCGAAGAACTATTCATTGTGGCATCTTTTCAAACAGGAACAGCAGGCTATCCTGGACCATATTTTTGAATCCACGATGCGCGAGGTGGAGTCCTCTTTCCGGCGCATTTATGAGGACCATTATTCCCTGATCCGCATGATCAATGAGAACCATATGCCGCTGCCGAAAACATTATCCGGCGTGGTGGAGTTCGTGCTCAACCGGGATATCACCCGCTTGCTGGCGCTGGCGGATGTGCCGCTGGATAAATTGCGGCGCATGGTGCAGGAGGTGCGGCGTTGGCCGCTTAGCCGCAACAAGGACCAGCTGGAATATGCCGGCGGGAACAAAGTCAATGAACTCATGTTGCGTTTTCAGAGGGATCCGGAGGACGCGGCGCTGCTGGAAAGCATTATTGACCTGGTCCGGGTGCTGCAGACATTGCAGCTGGATATGGATTTCTGGAAAGCGCAGAACAGTTACTATGCGATCGCGCAGGGGACCGCCCGGGTCAAGCGGGCCCAGGTGCTGGGTACGGGCTTGTCGGATATCGCGGCGGCGGCCTGGGTGAAACATTTTGATGTGCTGGGTGATATGCTCAAGGTGCGGGCTTAAAGGGGACGGTCATGGCTTCCGGCGTTATCGATATCGGGTCGAATTCCATCAAGCTGCTCATCGGTGAGCCGTCGAGCGGCGACATCATGATCATTGAGTCCCTGAAGAACGTCGTGCCCATCGGGCGGGCCACGTTCCTTAAGGGCAGCATCACGCAGGAACTGATCAATCTCACCATTAACACACTCGAGAAATATAAAAAGATCCTGGCTGAATACAATGTCAGCCAGTTGTTCGTTATTGGCACGACCGCGGTGCGCGAGGCGGATAATCGGAATATTTTCGTTGATACGATCCGGCGCAAGACCGGCCTCGAGATCGATGTCCTCAACGTGGGCGATATCGTTTATTATATCGACGCGTATATTTCCCATAAGCTCAAGGGTACTTATCCCGTCCATAACAAGAACCTCCTGATCGCGGAAATGGGCGCCGGTAGCCTGGATATCTCGGTCCTTAAGAAAGGTTTTACCCTGATGAATACGGGCCTCGCGCTCGGTGGCCTGAGGTTCAAGCAGTTGACGGGCAAGATCGATGGCAGCAAGGAAGAGCTGGCCGAGGCCGTTGAGGAATACATTGAGAACGAGTTCCAATATTTAAAAACGCGCCTGCCGCGGCTTAATGTGGACGACATTTTCCTGATCGACGAGAACCAGGAGTTGCTTAAGGCCATTTTGCCGAGCAAAAAAGTGTCTGCCAATTTTTATCAGGTCTCGGTGGGTGAGGTGGACAAGGTCATCGAGCTCCTGGCGACCAAGACCAACGAGGAGATCGCTAGCGAATACGACCTGCCCCTGGAGAATACCGACGCGCTTTTGCCCTACATGATCATCCTCAAGATGTTTTTTACGCTGACCGGTATCCCGCAGGTGTACATTCTCGAGACGTCGCTGGCGGAGGCGGTGCTGGCCAACAAGATCCTGGGCCTTGAATTGTCGAAACGCTACAACAAGACCAATCAGCTCCTGTCGGTAGCGCATTCGATCTGCGAACAGTATAACGTCAACATCGATCATGCCAAGCATGTGGCGCACCTGGCGCAAGTTCTTTTTGACGGTCTGGCGCCGCAACTCGGGCTCGAGGAGCGCGACCTGCTGTACTTAAGCCTGGCGGCTTACCTGCATGATATCGGGAAATTCATTTCCAATCGCGCGCATCACAAGCATTCGGAATATATCATCAGCTCGCTCAACCTGTTCCGCCTGACCGATGAGGAGATCAAGACCATCGCCTGCGTGGCGCGCTATCATCGCCGCGGCGACCCGCAGAAATCGCATCTGGTTTATAACAGCCTTTCTGATGACCGTCAGATCGCGGTGCAGAAGCTGTCGGCGCTGCTGCGCATCGCCAATTCGCTGGACCACGCGCATCGGCAGAAAGTGCAGGAGCTTAAGGTCATTAACGGTACCAGCGATGACATAACGCTGGAGGTTGATTCCAAGGATAACTTTCTTCTGGAGAAGAACGATTTTCTTGAGAAAAAAGAGCTATTTGAACGCATCACCGGGAGCCAGATCCGGTTGGTGATCAACGAGAGTTACTGATTTATGAGCGACGAAAAGTTCAACGAAAAAGATAGGTTCATCCATCGTGACCTGAGTTGGTTGGCGTTCAATGAGCGTGTCCTTGAAGAGGCGGCCGAGGTTGAGAATCCGCTGCTCGAGCGGGCCCGTTTCCTGGCGATCTTTGCCAATAATCTTGACGAGTTCATCATGGTGCGGGTGGCCGGCCTCAAGCGGCTGATCGATGCCCAGTATAACCGTGAGGATATTTACGGGTATTATCCGCAGGATGTGTACCGTGAGGTCCGCGAAACGATTCTGAAGCTGGTGGCAAAACTTTATACGGTCTACGAGTCGGGGCTTAAGCCCGGTTTGGCGGCGGAGAACATTTTCATCCGACACGCCGGGGAGCTTACCGCTGATCAGCAGAAATTCGTTAAACGGTTCTTCGATGCGACCCTGTACCCGATCATCACGCCCATGGCCATCGACCAGGGGCATCCCTTCCCGGTGCTGGCTTCCAAAACCTTGGCGTTCGCGGTCCACCTGCTGTATAAGGGTGAAGCCCGCCTGGCAGTCATCCCGGTCCCCCAGAGCATCCCGCGCGTGCTGAAGCTCCCTTCATCGAAGAACGGGCTGGAATTCATCCTGATCGACGAGATCATCCGCGACAATCTTAAGAGCTTTTTTCGCGGGTACGACATAACCGGCGCTTCGCTTTTCCGCTTGATCCGTGACAGCGAATTATCGGTGGACGAGGAATTTTCACCGAACCTGCTGGAGTCGATCGAGGAAGAGATCAAGAAGCGCCCGCGCGCGAAGGTGGTGCAGCTGGCCCTCGAGCAAGCTTGCCCGGAAGCGCTCCTGGACGCGATCACTGAGGCGGCTGGTTTCCTTAAGGATGACGTTACTCGTATTGACGGCGAAATGGACCTGACGTTCCTGTTCCAGCTGGTGGGGCAGGCGGGGGTGGCGGCGCTTTTCTTTCCAACGTATGTACCGGCCAAGATCGCCTACGATAATATTTTTGATAGGATCAAGGAAGAGGATTTCATTCTTCATATGCCGTATCAGTCGTTCCAGCCAACAGTCGACCTGATCAAGGCGGCGTCGATCGATCCCGACGTGCTGGCGATCAAGATGACCCTTTACCGCGCCAGCGAAGACAGCGAGATCGTGGCCGCGCTGAAGGTGGCGGCCAAAAATAAAAAGCAAGTGACGGTGCTCGTAGAGATCAAGGCCCGCTTCGATGAGGAGCGTAATATCGGCTGGGCGCGCCAGCTCGAGGAAGCCGGGTGTTACGTTATTTACGGCATCGCGGGGATGAAGATCCACTCCAAGATCGCGCTCATCGTGCGGCGCGAGGAGAATCGCACGCGGCGTTATGTGCACCTGTCGACCGGCAATTACAACGAGAAGACCGCGCGGGTCTATACTGATATCGGGTATTTCACCGCCAACGACGATTTCGCGCGGGATATTTCCGACGTATTTAACGTGATCTCCGGTTATTCCCAGCCGGCGCGCTGGAAGCGGGTCATTTCTTCGCCGAACGACCTGCGCGAGTATTTCTTTGAGCTCATCGACAAGGAGATCGAATTCCAGCGGGTCTATGGCAATGGCTTTGTGTTCGCCAAAGTCAATTCACTCGAAGACACCCGCATGATCGACAAGCTTTACGAGGCCTCGCGCGAAGGGGTGAAGGTCCATTTGATCGTGCGCGGCATTTGCGTGCTGGTGCCCGGCGTTCCGGGCTTAAGCGAGAATATCACGGTCAAAAGCGTGGTGGGGCGGTTCCTGGAACATAGCCGTATTTTTCTGTTCAACAACAATTCCGAGTTCCGGGTGTTCCTTTCCTCTGCCGACTGGATGCATCGCAACCTCGACCGGCGTATTGAACTTCTTTTCGAGATCCATCGCCAGGAACTTAAGGACCATTTGCGTTTCGTGCTCGACCAGACCTGGAAAGACAATCAGCGCGCGCGCCTGCTGTTACCGCAACGCACGTATTCGTTCCGCAAAGCGACCGAAGACAAGGTCAATGCCCAGGATTTCTTTATTAAACATTATGGCCAGGCGTCATGAACGAACATTCCTTATTCAGCAAGTTGGTGGAAAAGCATATTGCCGCTGTTGAAGCCGAGGTTAAAGGGGTGCGGGCGGGGCAGGACATTGAGCACCTGCATAGGATGCGGGTGGACCTGCGGCGGCTCAAGAGCACGCTGGCGGATTTCAAGGAGACCATCGGCACGCGGGAATACCAGACGGCCTTCATGAATATCAAGAGTCTCCTGCGTTCGCTTGGCCAGGCGCGCGACATTGATACCAAGATCTCTTTTTTGACCGAACTGGCCGCCGGGCCTTCAGGCCTTAAGTATCGCGAGGGCCTTTTTGAGCTCATTGATGAGTTGCGCGAGGACCGTGCCGAGATACAACCGCGCATCCTTAAGGACCTTTCCCGTTTGCATCAGGAGCAAGTATTCAAATCCCTCCGGCGGCTGAAGCCTTCCCTGGAGGAGACCGGTGTTGTTCTCGACGAGTGGGCCAAGAACAATGTGCTCGAGCGCTTGCAGAAGATGTTCAGCCTTGAGCCGTATGTCCGCAAGGAGTCCTGTATCAAGGAACTTCATGAGATGCGCATCGCGGCGAAGAATTTAAGGTACACCCTGGAGAATTTTGAGTGCTTGTACGGTAACAAGGTCAAGCCGTTCATTTTTGCCGCCATGAAGGTGCAGCGGGCCCTGGGGGACATGCATAATTTTGACGTGTGGCTGGGCCTGATCAGGATCTTCAAGGATTCGTCCAGCCGCGACGTCCACTTTCGCCGCGCCGTTAATTTTCTGCATGAGGAGTGCACCCGCCGCCGCGCGACCGCTTACCAGGAATTCCTTTTTGTCTGGTCGCGCCTCAAAAAACAGAAGACCTGGGCGCGCCTCAGCTATTTTACCCTCGACCGCCCATGAAGAAACGGATCGCCCTTTTTGCTGATGTGCACGCCAACTTGCCGGCCCTCAAGGCCGTGATCGCCGACGCGCGCAGCCGCTCGGTTGATGAGTGCTGGAACCTCGGCGATATGATCGGCTACGCGCCCTTTCCCAACGAATGCATCGACCTGTTACGCCAGGCGTGTTTGCGTCATGTCCTGGGTAATCACGATATTAAATGCGCCGACGGCACCCACGCCGCAAAAATGCGCGCGGCGGGCAAGGACCCCGACAAGGTTTTTTCATTTGAGTGGACCCATCAGGCCCTTTCACCTGAGAGCCTGGCGTTCATCGCGCGGATCCCCCGGACCGAGCCGGTCTTGGTCGAAGGTGTCCGGGTGTTGATGACCCACGGCAGCCCGCAGGGCATGAGCGATTGTTTGACCCCGCGCACGCCGGTGGCCAAGTTGCTGGATATCGCCTCCCTGCTGACGAAAGATGGTGTCAGGCTTGTTTTATGCGGGCATACCCATGAGTTTTTTGACCGCGTGGCCGGTGGCGTCAGGTTCATCAATCCCGGCGGCGTGGGCCGGTCTTTCGATAATGACCTGCGCGCCTCCTACGCCATTGTGAGCTTCGGCCTTTCCGGAAAAATGGATGTTGAACATATCCGTGTTCCGTACTCCCTGGACGAGTTGACCGTCGCGATGCGCGACCGTGGTTTTCCGGACCGGTTGACCCGTTCTTTCGAGGAAGCGCGCAGCCTGGAGGAGATCGTCGGTTTGAAAAGCGACGCCACGGAACAATGCCTTCAGGCGGCGATGGCGCTTTGCCATAAAACCCCGCATGAAGCCCATTCGCTTCAGGTGATGCGCCTGGCCGGGCAGCTTTTTGATGAACTTAAATCGTTGCATAAGCTCGGTTGGCGCGAGTCGGTTTATCTGCGCGTGGCGGCGGTCCTGCATGATATAGGTTTTGTCTACGGCAAGGAAGGCCATCATAAGACGTCCCGTGACCTGATCCTTAAGGACCGCTCCCTGCCGCTGGATGCCCGCGAGCGGGTGCTGGTGGCGCTTATTGCCCGTTATCATCGCGGCAGCCTGCCGGATGTTGAGCATCGCTATTATGACCAGTTGACGTCTTACGAGCAGGAGACGGTGGGCGCCCTAACCGCTTGCTTGCGTATTGCCGACGGACTGGACCGCACGCATCGTTCCCTGGTAACCCAGGTAAAAGTTTCGCTGGGCGAGAAAAGGCTCACTTTTACCGTCACGCCCCGGCGCGGCAGGGATATTTCCGAGGAGATCGCGGTAGCCCGGGTCAAAGCTGACCTGCTGGAGCGGATCTTCGGACTGACGGTCGCTTTTAAGGTAGCAACATGAAGGGATTGACGATGCGCTTCATTGGCCGGTCCTGGACGCGGATCGTCCTGTCCTTGTTCCTTGGCGTCCTTACCCAGGCGGTCGCGCTGGCCGCGCCGGTGGCGATCTTCGGGGACAGCCAGCATGATCCGGCCGCACAGCGCAAGGTTGTCGCGGCGGTGGCGGCCGCGAAGCCAGCCGCGGTTTTCCGGGTGGGCGACCTGGTGGATAACGGCCTTGACCCGGAGCTCTGGAAAGATTTCAACGCTATCAATGCCCCGCTTTTGTCTTCGACGGAATATTATCCGGCGTTAGGGAACCATGAGCGTTCGTCACATTTATATTTCAAGAATTTTCCGGTCGTTAAAGGCCGGCACTGGTATTCGGTCAACCGGGAAGGTATTCATTTTATCGTCCTGGACAGTAATGTCGCTCTGAAGCCGGGGTCGCTACAATATCGTTGGTTGGAAGACGACCTGAAAGAGGCCCGCCGTCAGGGATTGTTCCCGGTCGCGATCTTTCATCATCCTCTGTTCGATGTCGGGCGCCATCAGGCCGATGAAAAAGGGCAGCGGCCTTATTTGCTGCCGCTTTTTAACAAGTTCGGGCTCAAGCTGGCTTTTTCCGGCCATGACCACAGTTATCAGCGTTTCGCGTCCGGGGGCTTTACGCAGATCGTTACCGGCGGCGGCGGGTCACATTTGGACCATCAATACCGTGAAGATCCGGCGCTGGTGAAATTCAAACGGGCTTTTCATTTCTGTCTTTTGTCGATGGAAAAGAATGCCTGCCGGGTGCGGGTTTATGATATTGATGGGGACCTGATCGATGAATTTTTTATCAGTACCTGAAAACATTATCGACATTCGACGGGAGCTGGTGTAAACTTGATCTTATGTTAAAAAAGTACTTCATAGGCATCGATATTGGCGGCACCAAGATCTACGGCGGGTTGGTCAGCCCTTCGGGCGAGATCGCGCGCACGATTAAGCTTTCCACGCCGGCCAAAGCCAATGCCCGCGCTATCCTTTCGGCCGTTCATCAAGTGGTCAAAGACCTTCTCAAAGAGGAAGGAGTCGAGCTGAAAAATGTCCTGGGTATCGGGGTGGCCGTGCCTGGCGTCGTTAACGCCAGCGGCAAAGTGGTTGTGACGCCGAATATCGAGTTAGGGGGCGTGGACCTTAAAAAGATCCTGGTTGGCAAATACGGCACGCGCGTGGCGGTGGGCAATGACGTGAATTTCGGCGTGATGGGCGAACGCTGGCTGGGTGCGGCGCATAAGGCCGATGATGTCGTGGGCATATTTCCGGGAACGGGCGTGGGCGGCGGGGTTATTGTGGGTGGCCGTATGATGGATGGCGCTCAGGGCGCGGCGGCTGAGCTGGGGCATGTGAGCGTTGATCCCAATGGTCCATCGTGCACCTGTGGCAATAAAGGGTGCCTTGAGGCAGTGGCCGGGCGCTGGGCGATCGAACGGGATATCCGCGCGGCGGTTAAAAAAGGCGAGAAGTCGCTGATCACGGATATTGCCGGTAAGGAGCTTAAGCAGATCAAGAGCGGCGCTTTGAAGAAAGCCCTGCTGGCGAAAGACCCGCTGGTGACGCGCGTGATGAAAAAAGCCGCGGATGCCCTTGGCAGTGCCTGTGTATCGCTTAATCATATTTTTAATCCCGAGGCCTTCATTCTTGGCGGCGGGGTGGTGGAGTCCTGCGGCGATCATATTCTGCCGGTCATTGCCAAGGCGCTGAAGAGCGATCCTTTCTTTTCGAAATTAAATACGCCTAAAGTGCTGCAGGCTAAATTGGGCGATGACGCCGCGATGCTAGGCGGCGTGGCCGCGGTGCGCCAGGAATGCGATCCCAAAGACCTTAAAGACGCGCCCTATTATCCCTTGCTTCGGCTGACCCCTTCAAAGAAGGTGAGCGTTAAAGGCAAACTGATGCAATCCTCGTTCTTTATCCGCGCGGACGGGAAGGTTAAGGAACCAGGGGACCTTACGCCTTCTTATTTGACCGAGAGCGACTTGGAGATTATTTGCCGTAAAGGGCCTGAGTTATTTATTATTGCCTGCGGTAAAGGCAAAAAGACCTCCCTGGCCGCCAAAGCGTTGAAATTCTTGAAAAAAAAGACCATTATTATCAAGGCCCTTCCCCTGGCCGAAGCGGTCAAACTGTACGCTTCTTCCGACGAGCGACGCGTCATTTTCTTTAATATTTAACCCCCCACAAGATAACGTTTTCTTGCCTTTTCCCCAAACACGTGTTTTTCGCCTTTTCATCAGCTATCCTTTCAAGTGGCGAGGACAGGGTGTTCGTGAGCCTGTGGAGGCTCATAGCAGTTGGTGGATGAAAGAGTGTCTTTGGGGGAGCATGTATGCGTAGGGTGGGTGTAACGCTTACAGCATGGCCTTTATTGTTCTTTTTTATAATATTTAATGTGGGGCCGGTGTGTGCGCAGGCTGTTGTCCTGCCGCCGCCTGGTGAAGCGGTCGGCTTAAGTCAGCCGTTCGCGCCGTGCCTCATGACGGGAGTGCGTTTTTATCCTCAAGATCCTTTCAGGTTCGACTTCATTGTCGATCCGGGAGATACGGGGTTGTCAGGACCCTCCCTAAAAGACGAATCCACCAAACTCGTTAAGTACTTCCTTGCCACCCTGACGACCCCCGCAACCGACCTCTGGGTAAACCTGTCCCCTTATGAAAAGGGGCGGGTTATCCCGGAGTTTTTTGGCCTTACCGAAATGGGGCGCGACCTTCTCGCGCAGGATTACACCCTTAAACAACTTAGCTCGTCCTTGCTCGCGCCCGATACGGCGTTGGGCAAGGCTTTCTGGTCGAAGGTCTATGCCAAAGCCCAGGAGCTTTATGGCTCAACGGATGTTCCGGTCGACACCTTTAATAAGGTATGGATCATGCCGGACGCGGCCGATATTGTGGTGAAGAACGGCACCGCGGTCATCGTGCGCAGCCGCATGAAATTAATGCTGGATGTGGATTATGTGGCGCTTAAAGAAGCGCAGGCGGCCGGTACATCGGCGGCAGGGAAAGACACGCTTTCGACTGATGTGATGCGCGAGGTTATTCTGCCCGCGCTTGAGAAAGAGGTTAATGAAGGCAAGAATTTCGCCGCGGTGCGGCAGGTTTACAGCGCGCTTATTCTGGCCACCTGGCTCAAGCGCAAGATCATCAAGGACGGCGCGGGCCTTAGCACTTACGTGGATGGCAATAAAGTGGCCGGTGTGGACCATGGCGAGAAAGCCGCGGCCCAGCATATTTGGGAGCAGTATGTGGCTTCGTTCAAAAAGGGTACGGTCAATCTGGTGCGGGAAGAACAGGACGAATTCTCCGGTGAATTGATCCCCCGCAAGTATTTCTCCGGCGGGGCGCTTTTTTCGAGCGTTAATCCTTCAGAGGTAACAGGGGAGGTTCCATCCCGTTCGGTCACGGAAATTTCATTTAAGATCGATGCGGTCAGGCCGGGACGCGATCATGCTATGGCTTTTGCCGGGGCGCTGGAGTTTTCCGGCCAGGCATTGTCTGTGCGCCAGGAAAATAGCGCGCGTTTTAGCGTGGAGGCTTTAGACCCTGAGAATCGGCGCAGTTTGGTTTACAAAATCACGGATAACGTTGAAGGTAGGTCCTGGGTTATGCGGTCAGCCAGGACTGATACGGACGTACCGGAAGACCTTGATCAAACGCGCCGGAATCATGATATCTTGGGGCCTTTGGAGATCACGCCGAACGTGGTGGCTGATGATATTGTGGTCGGTTCGGCGCGCTTCCTGGTGGTTGAGGCCCTGAACGGGCTGAATTATTTCCAGATGGCACAGCAGGATCAGGGTATCCCTGAGGAGGCCATCAAGGCCATGGCCGACCTGATGGTGCGAATGGTCAAGGCCGGGGTTTTTGTCGGCGATCATCATTTAAAGAATTTTGTTTACGAGCCAGGTAAAGGGGCCCGGATGGTGGATACCGAGGCGGTTGAATATCATCCCGGTCTGGCGCCTGTTGAGCTGATGAACATATGGGCTACCTATCTTAATTTCTGGTTCGACACCGGACTTTCAGCGGAGAAAATGAGCCAGGTCCATCGCTTGTTCGATGCGGTGACAAAGCGCCTGGTTGAGGCGTTCCCTAGTGCCGGCGAAGAGAAGGCCGCGCCGCGAGAGCTTAAAGAGAATGAGTATCTTGTTCCGCTGGAAATGAAGAAAGAAGGTGCGCTGGTCGCGGAATTGCTAAAGGTCCTTAGAGCGGAGTATGACAAGGTTGAGAAATGGCTGAATGCGAAGGGAACTTTGAACGCAGAAGAAATTCAAGAGATGCAAGGTAATGCGGCACCATTTGTGGAGACGATCAAAGGGTGGTTTATTACAGAAAAAGCCAGGATCGAACGGATCAAGCCCGAAACCCGGGAGGCGGCCAGCAAGGAGCAGCAGGAGTTCTTCAGGTTGGCGTTGCAGCATACGATCACCGCGGGTGCCTTAAAGTGGCATGGATACGTGGTGCCCAATGACCGTCCAGAATATAGCAATGGGGAACGGGCGGCTTTGGCGCATAATTGGGAGATCGTTAACGGCAGCCAGTTCCTGGCGATGGCCGGGGTGGGCGATGACGCTAAAACGAGGGAGTTTCTGGCTCATTTCGAGGAGCGGCTTAGGAACGACCTGGTGCTGTTGGAAAAGATCGCATCGTCTGAGGCCGTTACGATCGTGCCTTCCGATGAGCGTCCGGGGGAATTCTTTATCCATCCGCTCTTGTTCCCGAAGGATGCTGTTAAATCAGCCGAGCCAGCTCCGGTGCAGCTGGCTCGCAATCAGCCACAGGTTTTAATGCCGAAAAAGTTGATCATCCTGGATACCGAATCTGAATTGGTCGGGCAGGGAAATTCAGCCGGCATATATAGCGATCCGATGGACCCCAATAATCTTTTCAGGGTTTCGCAGATGATTTTCAAGTTGGAAGCGGATATGAAAAGCAAGTTTCTCCTGGGCATTAAGGAGTTAGCCGCGGTGGAAAGGGAAAAAAATCGGATGGAGGAGGCTTTTACGAATAAGGGGTCGCGGGTCCCGAAAATGAATGGCTTTTCCGGGTATGCGAAGGGAAGCCATCCGTACATCCAGGTAGAGAAGATCTACGGGCGGGACTGGGAGAAGATATTGCATGAGGGCGCCGGAGAGCAGGATTGGGTTTCATTGGAGGATTTCTTTCGGGAGATCGTCAATGAAAGATTCGTTCTGAAAGATCCTTTCCCCGCCAACTTAATGAACGGGAACACGGCGTTAGGCAGGAAGAACCAGACCTGGGTTGTTGATCCTGAAGGGTATGTGAGAGAGCCTGATTCCGATGGCACCACGATCGCCAGACAAATGCTGGATCGTTTCAGGATGCTTAAAGCCCATTGGGGGGAAGACGCTTTGGCGCGCATTGAAGCGATGTTCGAGCGCATTGTGCCGGGTGTCTCAATGAACGCTTCGCAGGCGACAGAGAAGGTTGTGCCCGATAAGCTCCTTGAGAAAGCCGATCTACTGATCGCTGTTTATGAGCTTGAACCGATCGTTGATAAGATCGTCCAGGCAATGAGCAGCATTATCAATGGAGACAAAGGATGGAACGACCTCGAATCCTTGCAGGCCGCGATCAAAAACGCCAAGCGCGAGGTCGCCGATTTTGAGTTGCGCCAAGCCATGAGAAAAGTTACTGTGGCCGGGCAGAAGCCTGAGGTTAAGACCGTCGATGTTCTGCTTAAAGAGATCCTGACGCGTGCGGGCCGGACGTCGAACGGCGTCTTGCTGCGGGCTTTCCAGAACGGGCTTAATGAAAAAATGATGGGCCGCGCGGACGGCTTTGAACCAACGCTGATGGATGTGAACAATGGCCTGCAGGTTTGGACGAGTATTGAGTATTTTATCGACCCGCAGGTTCCGCTGGTGGAAACCATGCTTGATCTAAGAAAGCACCTGGGGTTGGACCGGTTTCAAATGGTGCACAAGTTCCTGTTGGCGATGGATCATGCTTTGGTCAGCAATGAGAAGCTCCCGCTGTCTTTGGCCGTTAACGGAAAAAAGTTTGAGATGGTTTACGTTGATTTTGACGCCATGCTTAATAACAGGCAAAACCCTGCCGAGTACAAGATGGAAAAGCTACCGCCTCAGGAAATGGCGCGGGCCTGGGCAAAGTGGAAGCGGGCCCGATCAGGATCGGTGGCCCTGGAACGGCAGCCTTCTGATCAAATATGGAAAAGCGCTGATGGTTTAACGCAAGCGGTCAATGATGGAACGATCGCCTCCTGGAAACAGGTGGGGGTGATGCCGTCGAACGCGGGCGCGGATCGCGCCATATTGGAAGGCCCGGACGGATCGCGGGTGATCAGGAAATATACCATGACCGATAATGAAGACGCGCTTCTTCACCTGGCACAGGATAAGCCGGCGTCGGTCGTGCCGTTCGCTTACGATCCCCGGACGCACGCGATCTATGAAATGGACCTAAGCACCATGAAGTATCAGTCTTTTGAAGCGGTCAGGCACAATGTTGCCAATCGACGGGACGAAAAGATCTTTTTACAGGGAGATCGCTGGCTGGGGAAAGCGTTGCATCCTAATGAACAGACATTGTTTTATCATGGCCATCTAGATGACAGCAATATCATGGTTCTGCTTGATGAGCGGGGACAGGTTGTGGACCTTAAGATCATTGATCTAAAGGTCCTTAAGCAGGTATCCCCGGCGGAAGCGCTGGAGTTCGACCGTATCAATAAAGGCGGAGCGGTTGGGACCCTGAGCCATGTTGGTTGGGAAATGCTGGCGTTCGGTGATAATAATTTCAGGGGTGCCGAGATCAGCGGCGTCATGTTCTCTCTGCCAAACCTGTTGGACTTGAAGGAAGGCTCTTTTGAAGGGGCATCGTTCACGAATGTTTATTTCAATCAGGTAGACCCCGGTGACCGCGCCCGTTTGGTGAAAGCATTGAAGAAGGCCGCGAAACTGGAGAATGTGAAGATCGATGATGAGATCGTTTCGCTCGATCATTCTGAGCAGGTTAAGCAGGGTGGTATCGATTTCAATCCGGCCGGGCTGGCCATTAAGGAAGACGTGGCTTCGACCGATCAGCCCAGGTTCAATTTACAGGGCGTTCCGGCTGCTGGCGATATTCTGGGTTATCAGCCGGTCCTGCTTGAAATTAAACCGGTCGCGGACCTGCGGGCGTTTGTCAATGGCCCGGCTTTAGGCGGTCAACCTTGAAATCTGGAAAACATCGTATATACTTTAATAATCAACGTATTACTTTTTGTTGCTAAATCTACATTTCTTTACTATATTGTTGCCTTTGTTTGGTGGGTTGGACCGGATTTTTCCGCAATTAAAACAGAAAAGGGACTCAAGTATGAAAAAAGCATTATGTATTGTTCTGTGCGTTTTGATCGGTTTTAGCCCGGCCAGCGTTCATGCGCAAGGCTTTGCCCTTTCGCTTTTACCTCAGCCGGGGGCCATGGTGGCCACATCAGCCCGGTTCGAGCCGGTGCTCATTAAAGGGCTCATGATCTCTCCCAATGAGCCCCTTAAATTCCGTTTCATTGTTGATTCCGGGAACGATAAAGATTCTGCCGACCACTTAAAGAAGGAAGGCGAGCGGATGATGCGCTATTTTCTGGCGGCGGTCACCCTTCCGGAAAAAGATCTTTGGGTCAACCTTTCCCCTTATGAACATCAGCGCATGATCACGGATGAACTCGGGAACACCGATCTTGGCCGCGATATGTTGGCGCAGGATTATACGCTCAAACAGCTGACAGCGTCATCGATGGACCCGCAGCAGGGTATCGGTCAGGAATTTTGGACCAGGGTTTATGCCCAAGCCCAGGCGAAATTTGGTTCCACGGATATTCCGGTGGATACATTTAATAAGGTATGGATCATGCCGGCCGAGGCCCGTGTTTATCAGCAGGGCAATGCGGTGTATGTAACGAAAGCTACGTTCAAGGTGATGCTGGATGCCGATTACCAGGCCATGCAGAATAATGGCACGGCAACATCTCAGGAAACCTCCCCGACGATCGAATTGGCCAAGGAAGTGTTGCGCCAGGTGATCGTTCCGGCGCTCGAGAAAGAAGTCAATGAAGGCGCGAATTTCGCCACCATCCGCCAGATCTATTACGCGGGCATTCTGGCCAAGTGGTATCGCGAGGCTATCAAGGATACGCTGATGGCGCAGGCTTACGTGGACCACAAGATGGTGGCCGGCGTGGACCTTTCAGACAAGACGGTGAAAGAGCAGATCTATCAGCGTTATATTGAGGCGTTCAAAAAAGGCGTGGTGAATGTGATCCGGGAAGAGGCGGACGCGACGGGCACCGTGACCCCTAAGAAATATTTCTCAGGCGGCGTGCTGGATATCATGCCCGCGAGGCTTGATAACGCGGCAGCGACGGAAGTGGCGAGCACCGGCCGGGTGGTGACGATGGATTTCGCGGCGGCGCCGGATAAAGCTGATGAGGCCCGCGTTAGGTCCGTTGTTGAACAGTTTCTTCCTGGTCCAATAGAGCAGGGGGCTCCTGCGGGCTCGGTATGGGAAGGCGCCAAAGGTTTAGAATATACCGGTACTACAAGAGAAGCATTGATCGATAAATGCGTGAAGCAGGCGGCCGCATTTGAAGCGCTGGGTGTGCCGTGGACCGTGAAGGTGGAATCCACCAACGATGGTAAATCGTCCTATGTTGCGTCTCTTGATTATCAAAGGGATGAAAGCACGACGTTTATTTCCGATGCTAACGTTATCAAGAAGGAAGATAAGGCCCAGGCTCCAAAATTTTCGGAAAGCGATCTTAAGTTATTGAGGGATCAAGAAGGCACGCCCGGGTATATCAACGAAACGACGGGTTTTGTTTCCAAGCGGCCATTTAATTTAGAAAGGGTTAAAGCGCAGCTCGAGCAGGTGACGAAAGACATCGAGATTTGGCGTAATTTTAGTGACACAGAATTGCGTATATTGGCCGAGATGCGAAAAGGAACGTTTAATTATTCCAACGCCCTTGAAGATTACGGGATCCCTGGAGGGGACGCTCTTGATATTCAGCTCAGATATGATGAATTTTTGAAGAAAATCGATGCTTTGGTGGCTCAGCGCCTGAGCCAGATCGATCCAACGACCGGAGCGATCAGCGTTTCCGGTAAGGCCATTAAAACGTTCAAAGGGGAAGAAGTTCATATTCTCAACAGTGTCGGGCGGAGCGCGGAAGTGGTCGGGCGTATCGACCGTAATATCGCGGAAGCTTTCGGCCTTCCTCATGAAACGGCGAACACCATGGTGGTTGTGGTTAACGCTGATGGGAAGGAAGAAGAAGTCTTGCAGATCCGCAATAAGGACAATTATGACGATCATTTGGCGGTATTCGGTGGCCATGTGGGCGTTGGTGAAGATCACTTGTCGGCGGCTAAAGAGGAATTGGAGCAGGAATTGGGGTTACCCAGCCTTGACCATGACCCTGTCTTTGTTGATACCGAAGATTATGATCGCCGTGCTGACGGGGACAATAATGTGGAACGCCGTTCCTGGTTCAAGTATCGGTTGACCGCGGCAGAGTTTGAGAAGGTGAAAGCCAGAATGAGCGTGATCGAAGCGGCTGTCGGTGTTAAGCCGGAGTCTGTTACCAGGGAGGAGTACAAGAACGCGTTCTTCCGTGTTCAGAGCGGGCTTATTGAGGCCAGGTTCTTTGATAATATCCCCGGTGCTTTCGATCGTTTGGTCACTGGCGGGATCCTTGTTGAAGTTCCGGTGGACAAGATGAAGAAGGTTGCCGGTAAGCCCTGGATGAAGGGTTTTGCAACGGTGAAATTCTATCAGCTGGCTAAATCTTTTGAAGAGGAGGAAACAAAGGCCGCGCTTAGCGCGGTTGGCTTGGGGGAAGATGTTCTTAATATCCTTCGGGCGTTCCGCAGCGGCGGCGGGGAAGTTGTCGGGGTTGTGACGGTTAACGATGATCAGCTGGATAAAGCGCTGGTTAATCCTGATCATAAGGAATCGCCGTATAAGGATAAAACTAATCGGTATTTGCAGTTGCCGGTTGAATTTAATGGGGTTAAAGAGACCAAGGATTTTTATTTCGCACCTGATTCTCTCGACCTGCTGTTAACTCCTAAAAACACGGACCTTTGGAATAAGATCAAGTCATCGGACGCTTCGATGACCGGAAATGATCCGGTTTTGGAAGGCATGTTCACGGTGCTGGTGTCGGGCCTTCCGCTTGAAATGAGGGAACAGATGGGCCTTGCGTTCCGTGAGATCCGCCAGACGGATCCTTTGCGGGTTGAGCCGCTGGTGGCGCGCGTTGCGCAGCTTTTAAAAAGCGAAGATAAGGTGATCCGCAACCGGGCCGCTATTGCGGCTATTGTCATGAAAGACAAAGGGCTGGTATCCACCTTGCTTTCTATGGTGGATGATCAGGATGCGGATGTGAAGAATAATGTCCTGATGGCGCTTCGTGATATCCATGACGCGCGGGTCGTTCCGGCATTGGTCGACGGGCTTGGGAGTGACAGTGACGATGTTCGTCATCATTCAGCGATGGGTTTGGGGGCCTGGCCGAAGCTGGCGCCTATTGAGGCGCTCAGGTCTTTGGCGGAGCGTAAGGGTGAGCCCGAAGATGTTCATGGCGCTGCGGTGTGGGCCATGCAGATGGCTGGAGCGCGTTTTGAAGGAGAGCTGGCCGCTGTCGATGGTGAATTCGCCGGTGAAACGATGATCGCGGCCAAGCTGGCTGAGGAACCGCATGATTTTGTTAATGAGTTCGTTGACGAGATCGTGGCCAATACGAGCGGTGAGAGGGGAAACTATGATCTATGGAGGACGCGCTATTTGACCATAACGGACCGCGATGATGTGAATGCTCTTGTTGCGCCGCATATCATGAATCAGAATGCGGCCGTTAGCCGTTGGGCGATCACGGTCCTGGCCATGCGCGGCGGAGTAGACGCTGAAGCCGCCCTTCTGGATGCTGTTTCGAACGCGCCGACCTATTGGGCCAAACGTACCGCGGTCTGGGGATTGGGGATGATCAACGCGGGACGCAAAGATAAGACAGATCCTCGTGTCATTGATGTGCTCAAGTCAAATAAGGGATTACATGATCCTGATTTCCAGACAGTGGCCGCGGCGGTCGTGGCATTGGGGAATATCGGTGGAGAGCAGGCGCTTGGGATTGTTTTAAAAGCGCTGGAGACCGAGGAAGACCCATTCGTTCTTTCCGCGATGATCGATGCCTTGCTTCAGATCGGAGATCCGCGCGGTGTTAAGGCGGTGGAAGCGTTAAAAGAGAACGCGAATGAAATGATCCGCGCGAAAGTAGCGGCTGTAACGGGTAGCAGGAAAGCCGACGCGTCGATGCTTTCAGAAGAATTAAAGGCGTCGATCGGGGCCTATTCGGCCATTATCAATGACGCGAAGGCTTCGGCGGAGGAGAAAGTCCTGGCTAGAAAGAATCTTGAGTCCACCCTGAAGATCGTGCGGGACGGGATCGAGTCGATCGAAACCCAGGTCAATGGCGGGGTTATTATTTCAGCGGAGCGTGTGAATGCTATTGATGTTGTCATGGAAAAGATCCGTGCTGGTGAGATGAAGTTAAAGGGCGAGTCGGTCGACATTCTAAAGATGAACGCACGGGCGATCGAAATGTTGAAGAAAGCCAGAACCCGTGAAGAGGGGCAAGGCATTATCAGCGTGATCAAGGTTAATGGGACCATTGACCGCAATATCGCTGAACAATTAGGGTATTTTCATCAGACAGCCAATGCTTTTGTTCTGACGCCCGGGAAAAAGGTCCTTGTTCAGGTGCGCGCCCCCTGGAATACATTCGGATTCTTCCGGTCGATCTATGGTGGCCATCTGGTGACGGGAATGAAGCATATTACCGGTGTTACCGAGGAATTGGATCAGGAGCTGAATTTACAGCAGAAATCGAAGTTGTTCGGGAAACTGTCGTTTGTGTCTTTTGATGTTTACGACGAGCCGGGTTCAAACAATAAAGAAGTTCGGTCCCTTTCTGTTTATCAAGGATCAGCTTCGGAGTGGAAGAAGATCGAGAAAGAGCTGGCTAAACTGACCATGGCCCGGGCTAAAGCGATTGCCGCATTGAAGGCTGATAATAAATTAGATGCTGACCTTAAGGCGATGATCGTTCGTTTTTATAAAACGCCCGCGGCAGCTTCTGATGTTCCGGCCGAGATCATGGCTATTTACAAGGCCGGTGGAGAGCGCAAGAAAGAGCTGGTTAAGGTCCTGGATCTTTTAAAAGATGTTTTCATCAAGGAAATGAAAGCGATCAAGTCCGGCTTGGGTGAAGTTTGGGACATTGAAGAAACCACCTGGGAGGCGCTTAGCGAACAGTCCAGGGTTAAAACGTATACGCCCGATCTGTTGGGGCCGATCATGGCCGATGCCGCCAAGCCTGAGCTTAAGGCTAAAACCTTGGAGGCTATCAAAACGATCGACACAGCGAAAAGCGATAGTTCCATGTCGCTGAATGATGCTAGCTTGAGCCAACAGTTTTCAGTTCTTCTGCACAACGACGTTTCTGAAGACCAGCTGCCGGGCCAGAATATTGATGTCCTGATGATCCCCGGTAATGACGATCTTAACGTTTACCGGAAGGTCCTTGAGCTTAAAGCGCGCGGCATCGGAAAGCATATTTTGATCTCGGGCGGCACAGGCCGGCTGACGCTGGATATTCAGAAAACGGCGTTGGCTAACGGGTTCAATGTCACGATGGCGAGTGAAGCCGAAATGATCCGTTCGATCCTTATTCAGATGGCCGAGAAGAATCCAGATTGGCAGAAACTGGTGCCGGACCTTCAAAGCGATGATGTGATGATCCTGGAGAAAAAAGCCGCGTATACGGTGCAGAATTTCTCTTTGGCGAAAGAAGAGCTTAAGAAGAGAGGCTTGCTCGGCGGTAACAGGACCGAGCCGCTAAAGCTTCTTTACATTCAAAAGCCCCTTCAGCAGCTCAGGACGAAAGGTAATTTTGAAAGCGTTTTTGCGAGCGAAATGGCCAGCGGCCAGATCCAGGGGATCAGCTTTACGACCGGGTATACGCCTAATGATACGGCGGTGCAGGATATTGTCGGGGAGTATTTCCGGATCATTGTCAATGGCCAGAAAGGCGACTGGGTCGTTAAGGAAGGTTATGGCATTATCCCGGAGGCCAAATGGGGCGAGGCGCTTGGGCTGTTCAATTCCCTTAATGGCAAAGAGAAAGACGCATTGGTTGCGATTTTGCGGAAAAATGTCGAGAACATGAAAATGACCCGTGAGGATGTGCTTAAGGGCCTGCCGGAACAAGCGGCGGTCTTCGCCCGTGCTATTGTTGATTATAGCCAAGAGGTCGGTGGTATCGACATCAGCAGTATTAATCTTGTCGCTCAGGCCGGAAGTTCGGCCATCAAATTCGATGACGAAGCCCTGCGCAGCGCCATCGGCAGCAGCGAATTTAAGGGTTTTACACCTGTTTTCCTGGGCATAACACCGGTAGCGGGTTTGGAGAAAATTTTCCCGTTGCCTTGAAAAGTGCCTTTATATAGTTTATCCTTTGTATAGCAAGGGGTTCGTGTCTGTAGTCATGGTGGAGGTCGGACAACGATATTTGATGACTGGGTGATATTTATAACATTCAAAAAGGGGATGTTTATGCTTCATTTCGACAAAAAATCGTTCATTGTAAGGCAGTTCACGGCAGCGTTGGCGATGCTTTTCTTCGTCAATTCCGTGATGCCCACGCCCGCGCTCGCGCAGGCGCTGGCCGCTTTGCCCGTGCCCGGCACCATGGTTCAGGCAAGCGCGCCGTTCACCCCGGCCGCCCTTAAAGGCGTCAAGGTGGACCTGGCGAACCCTTTCGCGTTCGATTTTATAGTCGATAAAGGTGAGAGCGGCTTGGAAGGCCAGGCGCTTTCCGATGAAAGCGATCGCCTCATTAAGTATTTTCTTACCGCGCTGACCGTTCCCGAAAAAGAGACCTGGGTGAACCTTTCGCCCTATGAAAAGAACCGCATTATTCCGGATGCCCTGGGCAGCACCGAAATGGGCCGCGACATGCTGGCACAGGATTATGTGCTCAAGCAGCTCACCGCGACCATGGTGTATCCCGAGACAGATCTGGGGAAGGAATTCTGGGCCAAGGTGTATGCCGAGGCGCAGGCCAAGCTGGGCACGTCGGATGTGCCGATGGAGTCGTTCAATAAAGTATGGATCATGCCGGATAAGATCGCGCTGTACGAGACCGGTAACGGCGTTTATATCGTCAAGCATACGCTCAAAGTGCTGACCGAGCAGGATTACCTGGCGGTGGCTAATAATAAGTCGGACGCGCCCGAGATCACGGATGAAGCGTCTAAAACGCTTAATGATATTTCCTCCCGCGTGCTGCGCGAGGTGGTGCTCCCGGCGATCACCAAAGAGGTCAATGAAGGCAAGAATTTTGCCCAGCTGCGTCAGGTGTTCGATTCGCTGCTTCTGGCCGCCTGGTATAAGGTGAAGGTCAAGGACAGCATTCTTAATGCGTCGTTCGCCGACAAGAACAAGGTGGCCGGGAACGCGCTGGCGGATAAGACCGAAAAAGAGCAGGTCTATCAGCGTTATGTGGAGGCCTTCAAGAAGGGCGTTTACAACTATATTAAGGAAGACCTCGACGCGCAGAGCAATGAGGTCATCCCGCGGAAGTATTTCTCGGGTGGTGTGCTAGGGGATTCAGCGAAGGATGTGAACAATGCCGAGCGCATGCCGGCGAGTGCGGTTCCGGTGGTGTCTCAGGATCGCCTTGTTGGCGCGCGCGTCGACCTTGGCAATGTCAGCGCCGCGCAGGCGGCGGCTAATGCTTCGCAACTGTTTGAAACGCCGGAACAGGTAGCCAAAGCCATAACCTTTGCGGAAGAAGCTTTAAAGTCTGGTAAAGGAGAGGATGGAATTCTAGGTAAATATGGACCGGTTAGTGGTTGGGGCGTGGTTGCCTGGATGGGTCATTTTAGAGCTTTTCTTGACAAGATTAAAGATAAAGCCAATTGGGAGAAAGTTCGGAGGCTAAAAATTTCTTTGAATCGGAATGGCAAAGATAAATTTTTGGAAGCTGCTCTTCGAAGAGCACAAAATAAAGAGCAAATTGGCGATGACGAGTTAATTAAAACTCTGGTTGCTTCAGCTAGACAGGATGGAGAAAGCAATTATATTTTGGATGCGTTATTGAAGCCTGCCGAGAAAGAAGCTCTTTTGGGGCGAAATGAATATTCGGACATCAAAAGAATTGTTAGCAATTATACCAGGAAACATCAATATACGGCCATTGTCGCATCTGGTGACGCCGGCTTAGGTTCAGCAATCGAGCGTCAGACGTATGTTCTTAGGAATCATAGTTTGGAGATCAAAAAGCCCTGGTTTGAAAGCGAGGGGTTTGACTATAAGGACATAAGGGAGGTTTTGTACTCGAATGGGTATTTGGATGAGAATGGTTTTGTTAGGCCAGAATTTAGCTTTTCGGTTGATGGCAAATCTCTTCAGGATAAAATTTCTGATAAATGGTTTGTTGAACGGCCTTCTTCGGGTAAGAAGTATACCGCTGAACAATTCAAGAAGATCAGGAATATTGTATTAAGCATTGGGGCTAAAGGCACAGACATAGGTATGCTTGTGTCGTCAGGTGAGATAGAAAAAGTAATGAAGTTGAAGATCAAAGGTAAAGACCGGTTTTTGACGATTGCCGAGATCAAGGCATTGAATCTTTTATATCGTAAGAAGATGGGTTTTTTGGGGGGTGGTCGTATTGTTTTTGAACCTTTGGTGAACGTTGAATCGAAGCCGTTTTATGAGGCATTTTTGGAAAAGGAATGCCTTCAGGATATTATAGATGACCGCCCACGGGTAAGAACGTACCGTGAAATATTTGCGGATGAAGGCATTGATATTAACATGAGGATGGCACAGTTCTATCCTTCATTGACTGTGGATACATTAAAGCCAACTTATGAGCGATTGAGCTCTGTTAGTCATGGTGAATGGGCGACAACGTTTTTGGGAGAGATGATTGACTCTTCAAAAAAATCAGAAGGCAATGAGTTTGTAACGTTTCAAAATGGAGATGCTGTTAATAGCTTAGTTAATGACACTATTATGCAATGGATGGTTGAAGAAGAAATACCTATTGTCATGCTTTCAACAACAGCTACGGATATTGACACCAAGGGCGGTAAGTTTGGCATTGAGATAACGCCAGAGGGAAAGATCAATGTCAAGATGTTGGAGTTGGCCTCAGCTAAGATCAACGATCAGCGTTCAGCCTTTGTGAATGCTGGCCGAAAGGGCGGGATTGGCGGTGAAGGTACGCAAAGTTTTAATACGAATATTGCGGCGTTATATAAGTCCAAGCTGGAGGAGATCCTAAGAGACGTTTTTCAGAATGTTATCCAAGGGGCCACGCTTGAGGAGAAACGGGAGAATATGTACAAGATCTTTGCTCCGGACTTGATCGATTCCAAGAAACCGCAAGGAAGTAAAGATTTCTTTCAGTTGGAAGGGCCGTTTGGAACCGCCTTACTGAATTTACAGAATTATTTCGAAAATACACCGGCAGCAAAAGAAATTTTAAAGAAACACACAAAGTCGGGTCGATTGGTTAAGATCGTCAATATCGGGGTTGAGGACAGGATGGAGTTCTTTACTCCAGGCAAGTCGGCAGGAGATTATTGGTTTCAGTTTATGACAGATGCGTTTGACCTTGATCTGAATGATTGGACCTTAAAGCATGTTTATGGTGCCAAGTTCCATCCACCGTTATTAGAGTTTGTGATTCCTAAAAAAGATGAATTTGATGATGCGCCATACTATAAGAATTTGACGACGTTAGAAGATGTGGCATTGGGTAAGAATGGCAGTGCTAAAGATCTTAAGGCTTTGCAGATTGTTTTAAAGAAAGGCGACGCATCGGATGCTGTTATCTTGAAGGACGCTGTTTTAATTGGCAGCATCCGGATCAATAATCTTTCCGGTAAGCCTCAGGATCTTAATAGTCCTGAATCAAGAAAAGAACTAGGGTTGCCTGCTACGGGAAGGATCGTATTGGAGGATGTAGCGATTACTTTTGATGAGCAGGGAACGATGAAAGCAGGTCATATTGATAATAGTGAACAAGTGGTTAATCAAGTGGCTAGTCCTGTTAGTAATCGCCTACAGCAGGGTGGTATCGACTTCGACATGAGCAATGCCGATCTGAACATCGATTCCAACGGCCCGGGCATCAAGTTCAATATTGACCCGGCCATGCTCCAGCGCGGGGATTTTAACGGCCTGGTGCCGATCATCCGCAGCATCACGCCAGTCACGGATGTGCCGGCGTTCCTGGGGCCAAGGGTTCAGGCGCCCGCGATGGCAGGAGCAACGGGCTGAGCGTAACAACTGTGTAAGTGCTTTCAAGGGCGGCCATTCGGCCGCCCTTTTTATTTGGCGAGAAAACAGCGTATCTGGTCGTGGTTACCGGCAAGAATGGCAGTAAATGTTCTTTCTTCCCGGCGTAAAATGATGCGGGTCTTTCCTTCAACGCCGATTTCGTAGAAGGAGTACGGTTTCCTTCTGGTTTGGGTCGGCATGTTTTAAGCTTCGTGCCAATGAAGGCAGAAAGGCCAGCTCCCAGGGCATTAGAGCGCCTCAATGTTCTTTAGGGATAACTTTTTAGCAGAATGTTTTTCTTTCTGATAAAGACGCTCCAGCCCGGCATATTCTTCATCGGTAAAGAACTTTTCGGTGACCTCCAGGGGAATAAGTTCCAACCGGGACCCTTTTATTTCAATATTGAATAAAGCGCCCTCTTTAAGACCCATCAGCGTAACGAGTTTTTTAGGGATGGTCACCTGGTTCTTGTTTGTCATGGCAATGGTCATAAAGCCTCCTGTTAATGCAAAGAATAGCATAATTTCGGAAATTCCGCAAAAGAGATATTCGCTATTAGAGGTGCAGCTTTGATAAAATTTGTGAGTAACGCTGGACTGCGGCATTGTCACTTTGCCTTTGGGCAATGGCGACGAGGGTCTTGAGCACCATCTCCCGTTCGTCCGTGTAGGCGTAGAATTGCTCCAGCACGCGGCGGGCATTGGGGTAATCGTTGCTGTCGAGGTATAGCTTGGCCAGCGGCTTGTAGGAAAAGATGAAATTCTTCTGCCGGGCGATGGCTTGTTCAAAATAGGCGATGGCGTCCTTCCTTCTTCCTGACGCCTGGCACAAATTCCCTAAATTGTGATACGCCACGGCGTTCGTGGGGTCGAGCGTGACGGCTTTCTTATACGTCGCCTCGGCTTCGACAAGGCGGCCTTTTTCGGCGTATTCCATGCCCAGATTATTGATCACGCGGTAACTGTCCGGCGCGGTCACGATAAGTTTTTCGTAGAACCCGATCGCGGTGCGCCAGTCGAACGTGCGCCATAGGCTGCGCCCGGCAAAGAGCGCGATCACGGTCAGCGCTATCCCCCAGAAGAACCGCTTTCTCTCGGCTGTTTGCGCCCAGGTTAGCCCCGTCCAGAATAGGGCCCAAAAAACGCCGATCAGCGCGGTATAAAGAAAGTGTTCGTACAGGATGGCATTGATGACCACGATCAGGTTTGATGTCGGCAGGATGCTTACGAAAAACCACAGGATCCCGAAGGAGATGAGTGGCCGCTTTGTCCAGCAGCGGATGATCAGATAGACCAGTATCAGGAAAATAGCGGCGCCAAAGAGCTCGTCGGGTGTGAACAATTTGGCCGGCGGCTGAATGACCCGTTCAACGCGCAGATCATAGGGGATAAAAAGTAAACCGGTGTAAGCCGCGAGGGTTTGAAAGAATGATGTCAGCCTCAGCCCGAAATGAGAGGTGAACGCCGTTGGCTCTTTATAAAAATTGAACGAGTTGGCGAAATTAAGCACCGTCGCGCGCAGGAGCAAGTATCCGGCAGCCGTGATGATGAAGGGCCATAAGTTCCTGAGCGTGCGCCAGCATTTGATGAAGAAGGCGCCTTCTTGTTGGAGGACGAAGAATTCGGCCAGGGCCAGGTAGCCCAGAAGAAGAATGCCGGTCTCTTTGGACATCAGGGCCAGGGGATACATTAGAAGCGCGATCCACCACCAGCCGCGCGCGCCGGTCTTGTGATGGCGGGCATAGGCGTAAGTGCCCCAGAACATCAGGCCCGCGGCGAGTGCGTCGCCCAGGCTGTTGGGATATACCACCGCTTCGGTCTGGGCCGGATGGACAATGAACATCGCCGCGCACAAGAACGCCAGCGCGCGGTTGGTAAAAAGCAGGTCGAGGCATTTGAACAGCGCGGCTCCGGCCAGGATGTGAAAAAAGACGCTGACCGCGTGCCAGCCCGGTGCCCAGTCGGCCCACAGGTGCCATTCGATCGCGAAAACGATCTGCAACAGCGGCCGCCAGTAATTGCAGACCAGGTGATTGCCGGCGATCAGGTTATCAGTGAAAAAATGCGGCCAGTATTTCCAGTCGGTCAGGAACAAGTTCTTGAGGATGAAGTCATCGTCATCCCAGAACATTTCGTTGGGCAGGCAGTTGGCGTAAACGATCACGCCCAGGAGCGTGAGTAGCAGGATCGCGGTGGAAGACTTCTTGATCAGTGATTCAATTTTATCGAGCATGGCAGAATATCGCATTGACAGAGCGTTCAATGGACTTATTATAAAGTGATATGCGATTTGCCAAACTTCTTTTGTTATTCGTTTTGCTCCTGCCGGCCACTGGCTGCGACCGCATTTACGCCGTCTTGCATAAACCGGGTGGGGAAGAGCGGGCCATTTTGGGTGCTTTTGAGTTCAATGTCTTTAACGCCAGAGTGGAAGAAGTTCAGAAGATCCTTAAAGGTTTTGGCTATAATATCGGCCATCCCGACGGCAAGTTTGGCGCGTCCACCCGCGAGGCGGTAGCGCGTTTTCAGGCTGATGAAGGCCTTAAGGTCACGCGGTTCGTGGATAAAGCCACTTGGGCCGCGATGCAGGGGTATCTGACAAGCCCGTTGTTCAAGAAAGGTGTCTTGAGCGGCCACGCGGTTCAGAAAGCCCTCTCGAAAGCCGGTTTCGGCGTTGGAAAGATCGATGGCCAGCTTGGTCGTAACAGCCGCCAGGCCATTAAAGCCTTCCAGGCTTCTCAGGGGCTGGATGCGGACGGGCAGATCGGCCTGCGCACCATTAAAGCCCTGCTGAAATATCTTCCTGCGGCCAAGCCCGCGATATGATATACTCTCTTAAATTCCAATAGACATTATACGGAGTCGTCGATGCCCAAAGTCAAAGCCCAGCTTTCTTCAAAAGATGAACTGACCATTTTACGCCAGATCGTTGAGATCACAACTTCCGAGCTTGAGCTCGATGGCGTGCTTAGTGAGATCATCAAGGTGGCGCTCGCCATCACGCCCGCGGATTCGGCCTTTGTTTATCTTTTTGATGCCTCCCACAAGAACCTGGTGATGTGCGCGTCCAAAACCCCGCATAAGAAGGAATTGGGGCAGGTGACGCTTAAGGTCGGTGAGGGTTTGACCGGTTGGGTAGCGAAGAACGTTAAGCCGCTGGCGATTCCGGCGAAGGCCTACGCTGATCCGCGTTTTAAAGCGTTCGATGTGTTGCCTGAAGATCGTTATGAGGCTTTTCTGGCTCTGCCTATCGTTTATAAGGGAAAGGCCATCGGCGTTATCAATCTTCAGCACAAGAAGCCATACGAATTTCCTGTCAGCGTTGTTAATCTGATGAATATGGCCGCCCGCCAGTTGGGTGGCGTGGTCGAACATGCCCGTTTGTTCGGGGAGATCAAGCAGAAAGCGCTGCAGTTCGACAGTTTGGTGAAGGTCAGCCAGTCGATCACCTCTGAAAAATATCTCGATGAGATCCTTAGCCTGATCGTGATCGTGACCGCCGAGATGCTTAATTCCAAGATCTGTTCCGTCATGCTGCTTGATGCCAAGGGCACCGAGCTGGTCATTAAGGCCACGCAAAGCCTGAGCGATGATTACAAGAAGAAGCCGAATTTGAAAGTTGACGCCAGTTTGACGGGAGAAGTCATCAAGACCCTGCGCCCGTTGATCGTGGAGGATGTCCGCAAGGAAAAGCGGTATTTTTACCGCGACCTGGCGGTGAAGGAAGGTTTGAGCACCATGGTGGCCGTGCCGATGATCGCCAAGGAAAAGGCGATCGGCGTCATCAATGTTTACACTAAAGAGCCGCACACGTTCACGTCGGATGAGATCGGCGTCCTGCAGCTAGTGGCCAACCAGGCGGCCGCGGCGGTGGAGAACACCCGTTGGATGGAAGAAGCCCTTAAGGCCAAGGAAGCGCTCGAGACCCGCAAGCTGGTGGAGCGTGCCAAGGGAGCCTTGATGAAGATGAATGGCCTTTCGGAAGAAGCGGCGTACAAGATGATCCACCGCAAGAGCATGGATTCCTGCAAGTCGATGAAAGACATCGCGGAGTCGATCCTGCTGATGGTGGATTTCCAGAAAGCGGCCTGATTTTCAGGTTTTTTCCGGCAGTTTTTTTAAGTTGACAAGTTTTTTTTCAGCGTATATACTTTTTCAATATTCGAAAGCTTTTTGGCTTTCACAATGACTGAAGCAGGGCATTGAAGTCCTCTTTCGAAAATGATCTTTTCGGTTGAGGGCTTTTTCTTTTAACAAACAGGAGGTTTTTATGGCAGCAAAGAGCAAGAAAGTGGTCAGCGCGGTTGAAGCCATGTATGGCGAGAATGTTTTCGGTCTTAATGTTATGCAGAAGGTCTTGTCCAAGAAAGCTTTTGAATCCATCAAGAAAACGATGAATGATGGCGGCGCGCTGGATCCGGCCATTGCGACGGAAGTTGCTGGTGCCATGAAGGATTGGGCTGTGTCCAAGGGTGCTACTCATTTCTGCCATTGGTTCCAGCCGCTCACCGGCACCACGGCCGAGAAGCACGATTCCTTCATTTCTCCCGATGGCCAGGGCGGCGTCAAGATGGAATTTTCCGCTAAAGAGTTGATCCAGGGTGAGCCGGATGCGTCTTCGTTCCCTTCGGGTGGTTTGCGCGCCACGTTCGAAGCGCGTGGTTATACGGCCTGGGATCCTACCAGCCCCGCTTTCATTAAAGAAGGCGCGGAGGGTGCGACCCTTTGTATTCCGACTATTTTCTGCGGTTATCATGGTGAAGCGCTCGACAAGAAGGCGCCTTTGCTCCGCTCGATCGCGGCACTGGCCAAGCAGATGGATCGCGCTGGCAAGCTCTTCGGCGTCAAGGCCGTCACCAAGGCGTATGCCACTCTCGGACCCGAGCAGGAATATTTCCTGATCGACAAGTCGTTCTACGAACAGCGCCTCGACCTGGTGCAGACCGGCCGTACGCTCTTCGGGAGCAAGCCGGCCCGCCATCAGCAGATGGAAGATCATTATTTCGGCGCTATCCGCCCGCGTATCCTGGCGTTCATGGAAGAGCTCGACCAGACCCTCTGGAAGCTGGGCATGCCCTCCAAGACCCGCCATAATGAAGTGGCGCCCGCGCAGTTCGAGATCGCGCCTATTTACGAGCGCCTCAACCTCGCTGTCGACCATAACATGATGTGCATGGATGTGATGAAGCAGATCGCCGATAAGCATGGCCTGGTTTGCCTGCTCCATGAGAAGCCGTTCGCCGGCGTCAACGGCAGCGGTAAGCATAATAACTGGTCGGTCGTCGGTACGGACGGCAAGAACTGGTTGCATCCGGGTTCCAATCCGCATGAGAACGCGAAGTTCCTGTTCACGCTGTGCGCGATCATCAAGGCGGTCGACGAGAACGCGGCGCTCCTGCGCGCGACGGTCGCGACTCCCGGCAATGACCACCGCCTGGGCGCTAATGAAGCTCCTCCGGCGATCATCTCCGTGTTCCTGGGCGACCAGCTGACGGATATCATCGAGCAGCTTGAAAGCGGCGAGGCCAAGACGGCCAAGAGCGGCGGCGTGATCCAGATCGGCGTGGACGTGATCCCGACCCTTCCGAGAGATGCCACCGATCGTAATCGCACCTCCCCGTTCGCGTTCACCGGCAACAAGTTCGAGTTCCGCGCGCTTGGCTCCAACATGAGCCCGTCGGGTGCGAACGTGGCGCTCAATACCATCGTGGCCGCGGCCATCGATGAGATGTGCACCCAGCTCGAAGCGGATGTTAAGGAGAAGAAGAACTTCAACAAGTCGCTTCAGGCGGTCCTGCAGGCGATCATCAAAAAGCATAAGCGCGTGCTGTTCAACGGTGATAATTATACTGAAGAGTGGCATAAAGAAGCGGCCAAACGCGGCTTGCCGAACTTTAAGACCACGCCTGAAGCGCTTAAGATCCTGGAAGATGAAAAGACCGTTAAGCTCTTCGAGAAGTATTCCGTTCTGTCGAGAAAAGAGCTCCTGTCCCGTTATGAGATCTACATGCATAACTACAAGAGCGTCCTGTCCTACGAGGCTGAATGCGCCCGGACCATCGCGGCCACCCAGATCTTCCCGGCCGTGGTCGAGTATCAGGCGGTGCTGGCGTCGACGGTGAAAGCGGTCGATGAGGCCGGTTCCAAGGCTGTTGCCGCGAAGGACGTCTTAGACCAGGTCAGTAAGCTGGCGGATGAACTTGCCGCGGGCATCAAGGCGCTGGAAGCGTCCATTGAATGCCATTGTACCGACAAGATGAAAGCGGCCATGATCCAGACCCGCGCGGCGGCTGACGATCTTGAAGCGTTGGTGCCGGCTGATCTCTGGCCGCTCCCGACGTACGCTGAGATGCTGTTTTTATATTAAAGGTCTCAGAGGCCTGTGTAAGAGCAGTCTCAGAGGTCTCGTAAGATCAATGTGTTAAGAAAACCATAGGGCTCAAGTACATAAAGTGCTTGGGCCCTTTGCGTTAAAGGTGGAGGCATATCGTCGGATGCGAGTTCACGGCCATCCTTCAATCCCTATTAGAAAGGGATGGACGTGCTGTCTGAGCAGACGATGATATGCCTCCACCAAAAGCACAGGGCCAAGACAATATTCTCTTTATCTAGAAAGGCATTATGCTATGATTCTGTTCATTAAGCATATCGAGATCGAAGGGCCCGAGACGCTGGGCAGCTTTTTTATCGATAAAGGCTTTCAGCTTAAGGTCCTGAATTTGCACGCTGGCGATGCCTTGCCGGACGATCCGCGGGGGATCGACGCGGTTGTTCCGCTCGGCGGGCCGATGAATGTGTACGAAGAAGATCAGTATCCGTTCTTAAAAGATGAAGATGTGTTCCTGAAAAAAGTTCTGGCCGAAGGGGTCCCGGTCCTGGGGATCTGCCTGGGCGCCCAGTTATTGGCCAAAGCCTCCGGTGGGAAAGTTGTTCGCTCACCGCGGAAAGAGATCGGCTGGTTCACGGTTGACCTCACCGCGGAGGGAAAGAAGGATCCACTCTTCGCCGGCTTGCCGGATCCGCTTGAGGTTTATCAATGGCACGGCGATATGTGCGCCCCCCCCGATGGCGCGGTGCTCCTGGCTTCGTCAGAGGCCTGCCCCGTCCAGGCTTTTCGCTACGGGGCGAAGGCGTATGGGTTGCAGTTCCATTCCGAGATAACGGATATCAGCATCCGCGATTGGTCGGCAGATTTTTCTGAGAGAAAGCGCCTCGAGCGCGAAGCCATGCTGGCGCGGTATGCTGCCGTGAAAGTAGAATTCCATCGTAACGGCAACAGGTTGTGCGAAAACTTTCTGAAGGTGATGAGACAAAAATGAGGATCCGTATCGCGCTGGCCCAGATCAACACGACGGTTGGCGACCTGCAGGGCAATGCCCATAAGATCTTTGACGCGTGCAGCCGTGCCCGGGAGCTGGGGGCGGACCTGGTGGCTTTTCCGGAGCTGACCACCACCGGTTATCCGCCGGAGGACCTGCTGTTCAAGGATCATTTCATCAATGGGAATTTAAAAAGCCTGGCGGCGATCGCCCGCCGGGTGCGTGGCATTACGGCGGTGGTGGGCTTCGTGGACCGTGGCCCCAAGGGAGAGCTTTATAATGCGGCTGCGGTCATATCCGGCGGGAAAGTGCGGGATGTTTACCGCAAGCACGCGCTCCCTAATTACAGTGTTTTTGACGAGAAGAGGTATTTCTTGCCCGGACGCGGCTTTAAGCTCTTGACGCTCAAAGGCCGGAAAGTGGCGGTCAACATCTGCGAGGATATTTGGGTGGACGGCGGCGTCTTTAAAGCGCAAGCGAAGGCGGGCGCATCCATCATTGTGAATATTTCCAGTTCTCCTTATGAGACCGGTAAACGGGCCGAACGGGCCCGGTTGCTGGCCCGCCGCGCGCGCGAGACCGGCGCGGTGATCGCGTATGTTAATGTGGTGGGCGGCCAGGATGAGCTTGTTTTCGACGGTGCCAGCCTGGCGGTTGATGAACGCGGGCGTTTGCTTGCGGCCGGCGCGCAGTTCCGCGAGGACCTGGTGCTGGTCGATCTTCCCGCCAATGCGGCTCCAGCCTTGCCGGAGCCGCTAACACCGGTCGCGGAAATGTACCAGGCTGTCCTGTTGGGAACGCGTGATTATATTTGTAAGAACGGGTTTAAAAAGGTGCTGATCGGCTTGTCCGGCGGCATTGATTCCGCGTTGGTCGCGGCGATCGCGGTCGACGCGGTCGGCAAAGAGAATGTGGTGTGCATTTCCATGCCGACCCGGTTTAACGCCAAAGCGACGCGCCAGGATGCCCGGCGCCTGGCCAGGAACCTTGGCGTGGCTTTTCATGAGATCCCGATCGAGCCGGTGCTCGGCGCTTTTATGAGAACGCTCGCTCCTTATTTTAAGGGCACGCCTTCCGGGCTAGCCGAGGAAAACCTGCAGGCCCGCATCCGGGGCAACCTGTTGATGTCATTTTCCAACAAGTTCGGCTGGCTGGTCTTGACAACAGGGAACAAAAGCGAGATGGCGACGGGGTACTGCACCCTTTACGGTGATATGTCGGGCGGGTACGCGGTGATCAAGGATATTTTTAAGACCAAGGTGTATGAGCTTTCCGAGTTTATTAATGCCCGGGACGGCCGCGAGGTCATTCCGCGCTCGATCATTGCCCGCGCGCCTTCGGCGGAGTTGAAGCCCGGCCAGAAAGACCAGGATTCCCTGCCGCCTTATCCGCTCCTTGATGGCTTGCTGGGCTTGTATGTGGAACAGCACGCGTCGCTTGGCGAAATGGGCCGGGCCTGCCGCAACAAGGCCATTGCCCGCAGAGTGGTGGCGCTGGTCGATAAGAGTGAATATAAGCGACGCCAGGCTCCTCCGGGCGTGAAGATATCCAAGCGGGCTTTTGGCAAAGATTGGCGCCTTCCGCTGACCAACCGGTATGAGGCGACCCAGTGAAACTTTCGGTGATCATCCCGGCCTACAATGAAGTCCGGACGGTGGTGGAGTTGATCAATACGGTCAAGGCGGTTCAGCTCCCTGACGGACTGGCCCTTGAGGTCGTTGTGGTCAATGACGGTTCAACGGACGGCACGGCCGGCGCGCTGGGCCGTTTTGATGGCGACCGCTTCGTGCGCGTCATCCATCAGGCGAATCAGGGCAAGGCGGGCGCGATCCGCCGGGGCCTGGCCGAGGTGACGGGCAACCTGGTGCTTATCCAGGATGCCGACCTGGAATATCATCCGTCCCAGTATCCGGTGCTGTTGCGGCCTTTGCTTGATGGCCGGGCGGATGTGGTGTACGGGTCGCGGTTCACGGGCAGCATCGAGGCGATGGCGCCGGTCAACCGCCTGGCGAACGTTTTTTCCAATATCACCTTTAATCTTTTGTTCGGCGCTCGCCTGACGGATATCAATACCTGCTTTAAACTTTTTCGCACGGCCGATCTGAAAGATATGAAGATCGAGTCGCATCATTTTGCCTTGGAGACGGAAATATCGGCCAAGGTGGTGCGCCGGGGCTTGCGGATCGTGGAAGTACCGATCGCGTATCAGGCCCGGACGATCGCGCAGGGAAAAAAGATCGATTGGAACAAGGCCCTGGAAATGTACGGGGCGATCATTCACTATCGGTTCGTCCGGCTATGATCTTTTTCGCTTTTCTCCCTTTTATTTTCATCATGTTATTCTGGCGCTGGCTGGTCCTCAGGGGCCTGGAGGTACGCGAAGGTTTCCTGGCGGCTCATGTCGCCAGTGGTTTGCTGATCGTGCTTTCGACCGAAGGCCTGACGGCGGTCACGCAACTTCATTTTATTTCCCTGCTTTTATTCTGGTTGCTGGCCCTGAGCATCATGGCTTTTCTGCTGGCGCGTTCCCCTGGGGCTTTGGCGTGGCGCGGTCCGGCCTTCTCGCTTACCCTGATCGAAAAAGTCTTGCTGGGCATGGCGGCGTTCATTGTTATTGGCGTTGGATTTATCGCGCTCTACGCGCCCCCGAATACCTGGGATTCCATGACCTATCATCTGTCGCGGGTTGGGTACTGGCGGCAGGATCACGGCGTGATGAACTATCCCACGAACAGCATCCGGCAGCTGGTGTATTCGCCTTTTGCCGAGTATGTGATCCTTCAGTTGCAGGTGCTTAGCTCAGGTGACCGCTTGGCCAATATGGTGCAATGGTCGGCGATGGTGGGTTCGGCGATCGGCGTATCGCTGGCGGCGTCCTACCTTGGCGTATCGCGTTTCGGCCAGCTCGTCGCGGCTTTGCTGGTTTTGACGCTCCCCATGGGGATCCTGGAGGGCTCCAGTACGCAGAATGATCATGTGTCCGCGTTCCAGGTGATCGTGGCTGGTTGTTTCCTGTTGAAGTATCGGGCGTGCCCGGCCCGCCGTTGGGCTTTTTTGTCGGCGGCCGCGCTTGGCCTCGCGGTCTTGACCAAAGGGCTGGGAGCATTGTATGCCGGGGCATTTCTTGTGGTTTGGCTTATCATGCCGGGGATCGACATCCGTCGGAGGCTCGGTTGGCCGCTTTTGGCGGTGGTGATGATCGTTGTTGTGGGCGCGCCGTTCTTCCTTCGGTTGACACAGATCGACCGGGATCCTTTTGCCGCGATCAACAGCGGGGGAACCGTGACCATGGGGCGGGTTGGCCCGCTGGAAACAGCGTCGAATGCGCTGCGGGGGCTTTCCACCCAACTGGCAACACCTTGGCAGAGTTGGAACCAGGCGATCGAAGGCGCGGTGATCCGGTGGCATCAGGGGACGGGGATCGATATTGTTGATCCGCAGACGACGTCCGGCACGCCGTACCGCCTGATGTATTATCTGGACGAAGATTATATGCCCAACCCCCTTCACGCGCTGTTGCTGATCATCGCCAGTGTTGCGTTCTGGTTCATCCGCGGGAAGAGCCTCTCTGTCTGGTTTTATGGGACAGCCCTGGTGTTTCAGGCTTTGGCTTTTTGTGTGCTGGTCCGTTGGCAACCGTGGATCAGCCGGTTTCACCTGCCGGTATTCATCATGGCGATACCGCTGGCGGCCTTTGCGGCGGAGCGGTTTGTTCCCCGAAAGTTCCTGGCGGGTATCGTGGTCATTCTTTTTATGGCGGCCCTTCATCCGCTTTTGCTTAATAATACCCGGCGGATCTTTTCGGAAAAAAGCATGTTCCGTTTTTCCCGGGAACAAAATTATTTTAGCAAGCACGCCTGGGAGTATCCGGTGGCCGACCGGGTGGTGGCGCTGCTTAAAAAGTCGGATTGCCGCGAGGTGGGCTTGAAGCTGGGCGGCGATGATTGGGATTACATCTGGCGCGCTCTGCTGGGAGATGGCTTTCGCGTTGAACATGTGGGGGTCACGGGCCCCACGGCTGCGTTTCCGTATCCGGCTGGCGACTTTCATCCTTGTGTGGTCCTTGATTCACAGGCCAAGAACAAGCCTCACGACGCTATTTATAACGGGCGCCCTTTCGTTAAAGCGGCTGAATCGCAGGACCTGACCGTCTATGCCGACCCCAATTACCGCAAGCCGGGCTCGTAGAAAAAACTGTTGATTTTCGATAGCTCTGGACTTAAAATACACCCCTTTACCGCTTATAATATTTATTTATACGTACGTGAATCCTTAATTTTTTGGAGTTTCTCCCATGAATGCTGGCGGTTATCCTTCCAAGCAGGGCCTTTACGACCCGCAATTCGAACATGATGCCTGCGGTGTCGGTTTTGTCGCCGATATCAAAGGCCGCAAATCCCACGATATTGTCGCTCAGGGCATTAAGATCCTGGAGAACCTGGCGCATCGCGGCGCGTGCGGCTGTGATCCGCTCACCGGGGATGGCGCGGGTATCCTGCTGCAGATGCCAGACGCGTTCATGCGGAAAGTGGCCAAGGCGGAAGGGTTTGAGCTTCCGGTGTTTGGCGATTACGCTTGCGGGAATGTGTTCCTGCCGGTGGAGCCTCAGTCGCGCAATATCATTGAGGAGTGGGTGGAGCAGATCATTTCCGAAGAAGGCCAGCATTTCCTCGGTTGGCGTGCCATTCCGCATGATAATCGTCACGTGGGCCGTGTCGCGCATTCGGTACAGCCGGAAATGCGCCAGCTGTTTATTGCCCGGGGCGGGAATACCAGCCCGGAAGAGTTCGAGCGCAAATTGTATATTATCCGTAAGCGTACCTGGACCAAGGTCCATACTTCCACTGTCCATGACCGCAGCTTTTTTTATATGTGCAGCCTCTCGGCCAAGACCCTGGTTTACAAGGGGCAGTTCATGGCCGAACAGCTCGGGCCGTTCTTCGCTGATCTTTCCGACCCCGATATGGTATCGGCGCTCGCGCTGGTCCATTCGCGTTACAGCACGAATACGTTTCCGACGTGGTCGCTGGCCCATCCGTACCGCATGGTGGCGCATAACGGCGAGATCAATACCCTGCGCGGCAACCTTAACTGGATGCGCGCGCGCGAAGCGCAGATGGCGCACGCCTTGTTCGGTAATGACGTCAAGAAGATCTCTCCCGTTATCGGCCCCTTCGGCAGCGATTCGGCGTCGTTCGATAATGCCCTTGAGCTTTTGGTGATGGCCGGGCGTTCCCTGCCGCATGCCATCCTGATGATGGTGCCCGAGGCCTGGGTGGGCGATGAAGCGATCAGCGACGAAAAACGCGCTTTTTATGAATATCATTCCTTGTTGATGGAACCCTGGGACGGCCCGGCGTGCATCGCGTTCACCGACGGCAGTTATATCGGCGCGGTTCTCGACCGCAATGGCCTGCGTCCGTCGCGTTACACGGTCACCAAGGACGGCCTGGTCGTGATGGCCTCCGAAACCGGCGTGCTGCCGATCGAGCCCGAGCGGGTGGCGAAAAAGGGGCGCTTGCAGCCCGGGAAAATGTTCCTCATCGATACGGTGGCCGGCCGTATTATCGACGATAAAGAGATCAAAGAAACCTATGCCCGCCGCCAGCCTTATGGCCAGTGGCTTAAAGATAATATTGTCGACCTGAAGAACCTCCCGGAGCCGAAGAAAGTGGCCGGGCTCAACGAGAAGACCTTGTTGGAGCGCCAGCGCGCGTTCGGGTATACGCAGGAAGACCTTAAGATCGTCCTTAAAGCCATGGTCGAGAACGGCGAAGAGGCGACGGGATCCATGGGCGCCGATAATCCGGTGGCCGTGCTTTCTAACCGCCCGCAGCTTTTGTTCAATTATTTCAAACAGCTTTTCGCCCAGGTCACTAATCCGCCGGTCGACGCGATCCGCGAAGAAGTGGTGATGGCCGAGAATGTTTATCTTGGCTCGGAAGGCAATGTGCTGGCGGAAACGCCCGACCATGCTCGCCGCTTGCGTTTGGCGCGCCCGATCCTGACCAATAAAGAGCTTGAGCAGGTCGCGCACGTGAACGTGACGGGCCTTAAGGCCGCGACCTTGCCGATCATTTTCCGCAAGTCGGAAGGCGCTGCCGGGTTGCCTAAAGCGATGGAAGACCTGTGCGCCCGCGTGGATAAAGCCATGGAGGACGGGGTCAATATCCTGGTTCTATCCGACCGGGAAATGAGCGCGAAGAATGTGGCGATCCCATCGCTTCTGGCTTGCGCCGGGTTGCATCATCATTTGATCCGCAAAGGCGCGCGCACAAAAGTGTCCATTGTGCTTGAGACCGGCGAAGCGCGCGAGATGCATCATTTCGCCGTGCTGATCGGTTACGGCGCGAACGCCATCAATCCCTATTTGGCTTTTGAGACCATCGAGCATGAAGTGAATGCCGGGCATTTCAAGCTGCCGGATCCGGATATGTATCACGCGCAGAAAAATTACATTAAGTCCACGCGCAAGGGGCTGTTCAAGATCATTTCCAAGATGGGTATTTCGACCATTCAGTCGTATTGCGGCGCGCAGATCTTTGAGGCGGTCGGTCTGGGCGAAGGGCTGGTGGAAAAATATTTTACGGCCACGCCCTCACGCATCGGCGGCATCGAGATCGCGATGGTCGCGGAAGAGGCCCTGCGCCGCCATGCCCAGGCGTATCCCGAATCCGGCCCCGAGGAGAAGCTGTTGGATGAAGGCGGCTGGTACCATTGGCGCAAGGACGGTGAATTCCACCAGATCAATCCTGAGGTCATCGCGACCTTGCAGCAGGCGGTGCGCGCGAACGATTATCAGCTATTCAAGAAATTCACCAAGACGGTCAATGAAGCCGACCGTAATATCCCGAACATCCGCGGCCTTATGCAGTTCAAGAAAGGCCATCCGGTTCCCCTCAGTGAGGTTGAGCCGGCGATGGAGATCGTTAAACGGTTCGCGACCGGCGCGATGAGTTACGGGTCTATTTCGAAAGAAGCGCATGAAACGCTGGCTATTGCCATGAACCGCCTGGGCGGTTTTTCCAATACCGGCGAGGGCGGGGAAGACCCGGCGCGTTTCAAGCCGGATGCCAACGGCGACCGGCGCCGCAGCCGTATCAAGCAGGTGGCGCAGGGGCGTTTCGGCGTCAATATTGAATACCTGGTCAATTCCGACCAGATGCAGATCAAGATGGCGCAGGGGGCCAAGCCCGGCGAGGGCGGCCAGCTGCCCGGCCATAAGGTGACGAAAGAGATCGCCGGCACGCGCGGCACAACGCCGGGTGTGCAGCTGATCTCGCCGCCGCCGCATCACGATATTTATTCCATCGAGGACCTGGCGCAGCTTATCCATGACCTTAAGAACGCCAACCCGCAGGCCGATGTCAGCGTGAAGCTGGTATCCGAGGTTGGTGTCGGGACGATCGCGGCGGGCGTTTCCAAGGGCAAGTCCGACCATGTGTTAATTTCCGGCTACGACGGCGGCACCGGCGCGTCACCGCAAACGTCCATCAAGCATGCCGGCTTGCCGATGGAGCTCGGCCTGGCCGAAACCCAGCAGGTGCTGGTGATGAACGACTTGCGCGGGCGCATCCGCGTGCAGGCCGACGGGCAGCTGAAGACCGGACGAGACGTGATCATTACCGCGATGCTGGGAGCCGATGAGTTCGGTTTCTCCACGATCGCGCTGGTCACGCTGGGCTGTATCATGCTGCGCAAGTGCCATCTTGACGCCTGTTCCGTGGGCATCGCGACGCAAGACCCTTTGTTGCGCGCTAATTTTGCCGGCAAGCCGGAATACGTGGTGAGTTTTTTCACCTTCCTGGCCGAGGAGATCCGCGAGATCATGGCCGAACTGGGTTTCCGGAAATTCGAGGATATGGTCGGCCGCGTTGACATGCTGGAGCCCAAGGATGTTATCAACCACTGGAAACTAAAAGGCATCGACCTTTCCAATATCCTGCACCGGGCGGATGTGTCAAAAAAGATACCTATCCACCACTGCCTCAAGCAGGAGCATGGCCTGGAAAAAGCGCTGGATAATGAATTGATCGCCAAATGCCAGGCGGCGATCGAGACCAAAGTGCCCGTCAGGTTCCCGGCCGAGGTGAAGAATGTCAACCGCACCGTCGGGACGATGCTCAGTTCGACCATCGCGCGACGTTACGGGATGGCGGGCTTGCCCGAGGGGACGATCCATATTGATTTTACGGGGTCGGGCGGCCAGAGTTTCGGCGCGTTCCTGTCCCGGGGCGTAACGTTTCAACTCGAAGGCGACGCCAACGATTACGTGGGCAAAGGGCTTTCCGGCGGGCGCATCATTGTCTATCCGTCGCGGAAGGCATCGCTGGTGGCGGAAGAGAATATTCTAATCGGCAATGTTGTTCTTTACGGGGCGATCTGCGGCGAGGCGTATTTCCGCGGGATCGCCGGTGAGCGTTTTTGCGTGCGCAACTCCGGAGGGCAGGCGGTCGTCGAAGGCGTGGGCGATCACGGGTGTGAATATATGACCGGCGGCCGGGTGGTGATCCTTGGCGGCACGGGGCGTAATTTCGCGGCGGGCATGTCCGGCGGGATCGCTTATGTGTTTGATGGCGACGGCAAGTTCGCCAGCCGCTGTAATATGGGTATGGTCGAGCTGTTCCCGGTGACGGCGGCGGCCGATCAGGCTGAGCTTAAGGGGATGATCGAGCGCCATATGCAGTACACGGGCAGCACGGTTGCCAGGGGCATCCTGGAGCGTTGGGAGGCAGTCCTGCCGAAGTTCGTGAAAGTTTATCCCAGCGATTTCCGCCGGGCCGTAGAGAAAGCTCAAGAGGCGGCTGCCGGCATGGCGGCGGCCAAGGCATAAAGGACACAAGATCATGGGCGAAGTTAAAGGATTCCTTAAGTACAAGCGCGAAGAGTATTCCAAAGAGCCTGTCAGTGAGAGGCTCAAGCACTGGAACGAGTTCATCAAGCTTCCCGATGAGAAAAGCTTGAGGGATCAGGGCGGCCGCTGTATGGATTGCGGCGTTCCTTTTTGCCAGTGGGGTTGCCCTATCGGGAATATCATTCCCTCCTGGAACGACTTGGTGAACAAGGGGCTGTGGAAAGAGGCGTTGGACCGGTTGCATAAAACCAATAATTTTCCTGAGTTCACCGGCCGTGTTTGTCCGGCGCCGTGTGAAAACTCTTGTACGCTGGCGATCAATAACCCGGCGGTTACCATCAAGAATATAGAGCTCGCGATCATCGATCGCGGCTATCAGGAAGGTTGGATCAAGGCTGAGCCGCCCCTGTCACGGACGGGCATGAAGGTGGCCGTCATCGGTGGCGGGCCGGCGGGCCTGGCGTGTGCCGATCAGCTTAATAAAAAAGGCCACAAGGTCACGGTTTACGAGAAGAATGAAGCGGTCGGCGGGTTGCTGACGCTGGGCATCCCGAACTTCAAGCTGGAAAAAAGCGTCGTGGCACGCCGGGTCCAGCGGATGGAACAGGAAGGGGTTGTGATCAAGACGGGCGTTAATGTGGGCGCCGATATTGATCCCAACGAGTTGCGCCGCCAGTATGAGGCGGTCGTCCTTTGCGGCGGGGCTGAATTACCGCGCGATATCCCGATTCCCGGCCGGGAGCTTAAGGGCGTTCATTTTGCCATGCAGTACCTGACGCAGAAGACCCGTTTGGTCATGGGGACGAAAGTTGACGCGAAAGGCCTTATTGATGTGAAGGGGAAAAAAGTGGTTGTTCTTGGCGGCGGTGATACGGGATCCGATTGCGTGGGGACGTCCAATCGTCTGGGGGCTTCTTCTGTCCAGCAGTTCGAGCTTTTGCCCAAGCCGCCGGTGGCGCGGGCCGGCGATAATCCCTGGCCGCATTGGGCGTTCATTATGCGCACGTCAACGTCGCATGAGGAAGGTTGCGCGCGCGATTACAATATCCTGACCAAAAAGTTCTCCGGCGATGAGCAGGGCAACCTTAAAAAATTGCACGGTGTGCGCCTGGACTGGTCGGGCAAGGATGCTAATGGCCGTCCGGCAATGAAAGAAGTTCCGGATTCAGCGTTCGAGATCGAATGTGACCTGGTTTTTCTGGCGCTGGGGTTCCTGGGCCCGGTCAAGGGCGGCCTTCTGGAAAAGATCGGCGTTGAGCTTGATCCCCGCGGTAACGTGAAAGCCGATGCCAATAAAATGACGTCGGTCCCTGGTGTTTTTACGGCGGGTGATATGACCCGCGGCCAGTCCCTGGTCGTCTGGGCCATCAACGAGGGGCGAGCGGCGGCGGAAGGTGTTCATCAGTATCTTTTAACAAGCAAACGAGGTGTGGTATGAAAAAGTCGATGGCATTGATCTTGATCGCCGGGCTATTGCTGGCGGGTTGCGCGAAGAAGGAAACAGCGGCGGTCTCTAAAGGTTTGTCAGCGGCCCGCAAGCTGGTGGTCGAGGGAACGGTCTACCTTAAGCAGGGCGATATCAAGAACGCGGTTGGCAGTTTTGCCGGGGCGATCAAGGTGGCGCCGGATGATTTTGAAGGGTATTTCATGCTGAGCGAGACTTTCGTTCACCTGAAGCAGTATCCGCAGGCCGTTTCTGTCCTGTCGACGGCGGTACGTCAGTTCCCCGAGAACGGGTTGGCTTACTACCTGCTGGCGGTGGCTTATGACGGTGGCGATCAGGCCCTGCCGGCGATCGTGGCGGCCCGGCGCAGTGTTGAGATCTTTAATGCCAAGGGAGACCAGGATGGCGTGAAGCGCTCGGCGATCCTGCTGGCGGCGCTGGTTCAGACGGCCAAGCAGCAATCGGAAGACGCGGCGACGGCGAACGCGGCCAAGGACGCGTCCAAAGCACTGGCGCCGATCCCGGTGGTGGTTGATCCTGACGCGCCTCAAGTTCCCGGGGAGAAGTAAACGGGCGCGGCCGTGGGGATGAACGATCTTTTTCCAGGGGGGTGGCTGATGGCCATCCCCCTTTTGTTTTTAATGGACGGCAGGTCGTGGCCGGCGCGGATCCTGGCGGGTTTTAGCTGGGGTTTGCTGGTTCACGGCGCGCTTTTGTGGTGGCTCTGTCCGGTGTCACCGGTTGGTTTTTGTTTATTTGTGATGGCCTTGGCGATGCAGGGATTGTTCTTCGGCGTACTCAGCCCGCGGTCAGTCCGGTCCGGCGTGATCGCTTTGTTCTATATTCCCGCTGCCTGGGTCTTTAGTGAGTACGCGCGCAATATGATGTTGGGAGGATTTACCTGGGGGCTGGGGATGTCCCAGTCCATGGCGCCGGAAATGATCCAGTCTGCCCGTTTCGGCGGCGTGTACGCGGTGGGTTGGCTGATGATGTTCTTTTCCGTCGCGTGTTATCGCCGTATCCGGGATCGGGGGGTTGGCGTTCTTCGCGATCCGGTTTTTTTCGGGATCCTTTTGATTCCTGTCCTGGTATGGCTCGCGGGCGCCGTAGCGATGGGGGCCGGCCAGCACCAGGACGGTCGTCCGGTCCGCATCGGCTTGATACAGCCGGATATTTCCCACACCGGCAAGGACGATCCCGCGCAATTCAACGAAAATATTACCGCGCATTTACGCCTTAGCCAGCGGGCGGTGGTAGAGGCTGGTACGGCGGGCCTGGATCTGGTCATCTGGCCCGAGACTGCTTTTCCTGATGACGTGTTGCGCGATCCTTTTTGGAAGGCGAACATGGAGTCGGCTGCCAGAAGGCTGGGGGGCTGGGTCATTTTCGGCTCGGCCTTATTGACGCAAGACGGTCACGATCTTAACGCGCTGCTTTTTTTGGATCCGTCAGGGCGGTGGAAGGATATTTATCTGAAGCGGCATCTGGTCCCGTGGAGCGAGTTCTTACCGGCAGACCCGGTTTCACGGTGGCTGGTGCATGCGTCGGGGATCAACAGCCACCGCTTTATAGCGGGCCGGCGACGTGGATTGGTGCGGCTGGGCAACCTGAATGTTAACGTCGGGGTAGCGATCTGTTCGGAGGAGGCGTATCCTGCGCTTTACCGTGACCTGGCGGCGCAGGACGCGGGGGTCTTGATCAGCGCGCTTAACGATGGTTGGTTCAGTCATGCAGAAGCGCTGAGCCAACATGCCGGGTTGGCGGTTTTTCGGGCGGTGGAGACTGGAAGGCCACTGGTACGGGCGGCCAATACCGGCTGGAGCGTCCTGATCGACCCTAATGGCCGGATCATCCGGTCCTTGCCTCGTCAGTCGCCGGGTTGGCTGGTGGCCGAAGCTTATCCAGTCCGCGGGCAGACCTGGTATACGCGTTTTGGTGATCTTTTTGCCTGGTTATGCGTGGGGTTTGTTATAATCGTTCTCATGCGGCTCTGTCCCCTATTGTTGTTTCCCCTATTATTGATGCTTTTGCTGCCTTCCGACGCGCAGGCCGCCGCCGCGGTGCAGCGCCGGGTCCAGCAGCAGAAACAGATGCAGGCCCAGGCGGCAGCGCAGTATCAGCAGCAGATGATGCAGCAGCAACAAGCCCAGATGATGGCCCAGCAGCAACAAGCCCAGCAGGTGGCGGCTTATCAGCAGGCGATGGCGCAACGTCAGGCCCAGCAGGCGGCGGCTCAGCAGGCGGCGGCGGAATATGCCGCGCAGAAGCAGGCGATGGAACAGGCGCTGGCCCAAAAGCAGGCGCAAGAGCAGCAGGCGGTCCAGGTTGTTTCCGCTGTGCAACAGCAGCAGGCTCAGCAGGCCGCCCGGTATCAGCAGGCGGTCATGACCAATAATGTAGCGGCGATGGTGGCGTATAAGCAGCAGCAGGAAGTCAAAGCGTATCAGGAGGCCCAGGCCCAGGCGAAACTTAACGGTGACATCAAGCAGTACGCCGAATATGCCGCCAAACGCAACGCGATGATGCAAGCCCAGGCGGCCCAGGTTGCCCAGCAGGCAACGGAGCAACAGTTGTTGGCCCATGCGGCGGTGCAGAATGCCACGGTCATGAAGCAGCGCGCGGAGCTTAATGCCGCTTATCAGCAGGATGTCCGCCGGCGTTTGGGCCAGTCGGCCGCCCAGGAAGTTTTAGCGGCCAGGACGGCGCAGGGAGACGTTCCGGATCCGGCAACGGCTTCAGCCGCCGCGGCCGCGGCAGTGGCGGAAACGACTATCGGCATGCAGGAGTTGTGGAGCGCTCTCGATAAAAGTGCCCGTCCGTGGGCGCAGATCATCGACCGGGAGATCAAGCTCCTGACGGTTTCGGAATTCATCGACCGTTTCCGCAAGAACGGCATTGTGATCGCCCATTCACCGGGCGAATATGTGGGTAAGATCGACGCGCTGACCACCAATAACCCGGATATGCTCAAGTCCCCGTTCGGTAATTTGCTGAGTTACGCGGCGATCGTGGATTATGATTTTGATAATGGTCATAACAAGGATGAACTGGCCCGCCAGATCCTGGGCGATGCCAATTTTTGGGCGAACAAGCGTCGTATTCAAGGCAAATGAAAGGAACATCTTATGGCTATTATTCCCATTGATGGCGTTATTTCGAAACAGGTTATTTCCGTCAAACCCGATATGCCGATCTTTGAGGCGATGGAGTTGCTCGTTGAGCACGCGATCAGTGGCATGCCAGTGGTGGACGATGAGGGGCATCTTAAAGGGATCCTGACTGAGAAAGACGTTCTCGAGATCCTGGTGAAGAAGGACTTTGCCGTTAAGGATACCGTGGCGACCTACATGTCGCGCGATGTCATCAGCTTTCCGCCGGACGCGGACGCGGCCGAAATCTGCCGGTTTTTTATCAAAAGCAATGTGCGCCGTGTGCCGATCATCAAGGACGGAAAACTGGTTGGTGTTATCAGCCGGCGGGACATGATCAAGCTGATCTTAGACTATGTGAGTAAGCTGTCATCGGAGCACCGGTATAGTTAAATAAGGGCGGCCTTTGGATTAATTCCCCCTGCCTTGACATATATATAAAGAATGTTATAGTAAGGCAGACTTTTTAAGGCTTTTCCCGTCATTAATTCCATAAAGAATCGTTGTAATGAAAGCAGCAGTCCTTTACCTCGAAGACGGCACGTGTTTTACCGGACGCTCTCTTAATATTCACGGAGAATCGGCCGGTGAAGTTGTTTTTAATACCGCGCTTTCCGGTTACCAGGAAGTCCTCACCGACCCCTCCTATGCCGGCCAGATCGTGGTGATGACCTATCCCCTTATTGGCAATTACGGTGTGAACGACGAAGACGTTGAATCCTCCAAGGTCCATGTGAAGGGCTTTGTGGTCAAGGAATTCTGCCGCACCCATTCGAATTTCCGCGCTAAAAAGAGCCTGATCCAGTATCTCGACGAGAACAAGATCATCGGTATCGAGGGCGTGGATACCCGCGCGCTGACCCGGCACTTGCGTGTTTCAGGCGCCATGAAGGGGCTTATTTCGACCGACGATTTCGACCCCAAAAGCCTCAAGGCCAAGCTGGCCAAGGTTCCGTCGATGGAAGGCGCCGACTGGGTCAAGGAAGTGGCTTGTACCAAGGCGTATGTGTGGAAAGCCGAAGGGGACAGGAAATACCGGGTTACGGCCATTGATTGCGGGATCAAGCTTAATATCCTGCGCGAAATGGCCAAGCTTGGCATCGAGACCAGCGTGGTCCCGCCGACGACCAGCGCGGCCGAGATCCTTTCCGCTTCTCCCGACGGCATTTTCCTGGCCAACGGCCCCGGCGATCCGGCGGCGGTCACGAACGTTATTTCCACGGTCAAGGAATTGCTGGGTAAAAAGCCGATCTTCGGCATATGCCTGGGCAATCAGATGATCGGGCTTGCCCTTGGCGGCCGTACGTATAAACTTAAGTTCGGCCATCACGGCTGTAATCATCCGGTGAAAGACCTGGAGACCGGCCGCATCAGCATCACGTCTCAAAATCATGGGTTCTGCGTGGATATCGACAGCCTTAATAAGGACGAGGTTGAGGCGATCCATGTTAACCTCAACGACAAGACCGTTGAAGGGTTGCGCCATAAGAAATATCCGTTATTTTCCGTCCAGTATCACCCTGAGGCGGCGCCGGGCCCGAATGACGCGAAATACCTTTTCGGCCAATTCATTGACCTGATGGAAAAGAATAAAAGCTAAATGCCTAAACGCACCGACATAAAAAAGATATTGCTGATTGGCTCCGGCCCGATCGTTATCGGCCAGGCCTGTGAATTTGATTATTCCGGCGTCCAGGCGTGTAAAGCGCTCAAGGAAGAGGGTTACGAGATCGTGCTGGTCAATTCGAACCCGGCGACCATCATGACCGACCCCGAGACCGCGCCGTACACTTATATCGAGCCGCTGAATGTCGAGTTCCTGGAGAAGATCATTATTAAGGAACGGCCGGACGCTATCCTTCCGACGTTGGGAGGCCAGACGGGACTGAATCTGGCGGTTGAGCTCTGGGAGCAGGGGATCCTCAAGAAATATAACGTGGAAATGCTCGGCGCCAAGTACGAGGTCATCAAGAAGGCCGAGGACCGCAAGCAGTTCAAGCAGGCCTGTCAGCGCATTGGGCTGGACCTGCCGCGCAGTTCCTTTGCTTATACGCTCGATGAGGCGCGCGAGGTCGTTAAAGAGATCGGCTTTCCCTGCATTATCCGTTCCAGCTTCACGCTGGGCGGGACCGGCGGTTCTATTGTTTACGCGAAAGATGAATTTGATGTCAAGGCCCAGCGCGGTATCGATAGCAGCATCATTTCCGAGATCCTCATCGAGGAATCGATCGAGGGTTGGAAGGAGTATGAGCTTGAGGTCATGCGCGATAATAAAGATAATGTGGTGATCGTTTGTTCCATCGAGAATATCGATCCGATGGGCGTGCATACCGGGGATTCCATTACGGTCGCGCCCGCCCAGACGCTGACCGACCGTGAATACCAGCAGATGCGCGACCAGTCGCTCGCGCTTATCCGCGAGATCGGGGTTGAGACCGGCGGGTCGAACATCCAGTTTGCCGTTCATCCCAAGACCGGGCGCATGGTGGTCATTGAAATGAACCCGCGCGTGTCGCGCTCTTCCGCCCTGGCGTCCAAGGCTACCGGTTTTCCGATCGCCAAGTTCGCCGCCAAGCTGGCAGTCGGTTATTCGCTCGACGAGATCCAGAACGATATCACCCGTGAGACCCCGGCCTCATTTGAGCCGACCATCGATTATTGCGTGACCAAGATCCCGCGCTTCACCTTTGAAAAGTTTCCTGAAGCCCAGGACATCCTTGGCATCCAGATGAAATCCGTCGGCGAGACCATGGCCATCGGCCGGACGTTCAAGGAGTCGCTGCAGAAGGGCCTGCGGGGCCTGGAGATCCACCATATCGGTTTTGACAATAAACTCGATTATCGTAATATCGAGGAAGAAAAGCTTTTGAAGCGCCTGCGTGAGCCCAATGCGTCGCGGATCTTTTATATCAAGTATGCCTTGCAGCGGGGGATGAGCGTGGAGCAGGTGGTTGAGATCACCCGCATCGATATCTGGTTCATCGCCCAGATGAAGCAGCTGCTGGATTTCGAGAATGAAATGATGGCCGAGTTTTCAGCGTCCAAAGCCCTTTCCGACCGCACGCTGCGCCAGGCGAAAGAATGGGGTTTTTCCGACCCGCAGTTGGCCGAGATCATGGACTCTTCCGAGAGCGCGGTGCGCACCCTGCGTAAGTCGAAGGGGATCGTGGCGACATTTAAGGGCGTGGATACCTGCGCGGCTGAGTTCGAAGCTTATACGCCTTATTTTTATTCTACCTATGAAACCGAGGATGAGGCCATCCTGCAGAACGAGAAATTGACCAAAGCCAAGGGTGCCGGCCGCAAGAAGATCATGATCCTCGGCGGAGGCCCTAACCGCATCGGCCAGGGCATCGAGTTTGATTATTGTTGTTGCCACGCGGCGTTCGCGCTCAAAGAGCGGGGTTTCGAGACCATCATGGTCAATTCCAACCCGGAAACGGTTTCTACCGATTACGATACGTCCGACCGGCTGTATTTCGAGCCGTTGACCTTTGAAGACGTGATGAACATCATGGATGTCGAGAAGCCTGATGGCGTTATTGTGCAGTTCGGCGGGCAGACCCCTCTGAATCTCGCCCGGCGCCTCAAACAGGCCGGCGCGCCGATCATCGGCACGTCCGTTGATTCCATCGATACGGCCGAGAACCGTGAAAAGTTCGCCGCGCTGATGGATGAACTGGAGATCGCGCAGCCTAATAACGCTACCGCCACGACCGTTGAAGAGACGATCGCCGCGGCCCTGCGCGTGGGTTATCCCGTGCTGGTGCGCCCTTCCTACGTTCTCGGCGGCCGCGCGATGCGCATTGTTTACGACGAAGAATCCCTGATGTCGTTCATCGACGAGATCTGGGATGTTTCCCGCGGGCATCCGATCCTCATCGACAAATTCATCGAAGACGCCATGGAAGTGGATGTTGACGCTGTTTGCGACGGGGAGCAGGTTTATGTCGCGGGCATTATGGAGCATATTGAGAACGCGGGCATCCATTCAGGCGATTCGGCCTGCGTGCTGCCGCCGCACACCCTTAGCGAAGAGATCTTGGCCGAGATCAAGGAGAATACCCGCCGCATTGCCCTCGCGCTCAAGGTCGTCGGCCTGCTTAATATCCAGTACGCCATCAAGGGGGAGAAGGTTTTCATCCTTGAGGTCAATCCGCGCGCGTCGCGCACGGTACCCTTCGTTTCAAAAGCCATCGGCTTGCCGCTGGCCAAGATGGCCGCCCGCATCATGGCCGGCGAAAAGTTGTCCGATTTCAAGTTGCCGGATATCGAGCGGTTGGGCCTGGTGGCGGTCAAGGAATGCGTGCTGCCGTTCTCCCGTTTTTCAGGCGTTGATATTATCCTGGGCCCGGAAATGAAATCTACCGGCGAGGTCATGGGGCTCGCCCCGACCTTCGGCGCGGCCTACGCCAAAAGCCAGATGGCGGCTAATTCCGGCCTGCCGAAAAAAGGCGGCGTGTTCATCAGCGTGAATGAGACCGACAAGCGTTCGGTGGCGTTCATGGCGCGGCGCCTGCATGACCTGGGCTTCAAGATGTACGCGACCAAGGGCACGGCGAAGGTTTTACGCAGCAGCGGCGTCGCGGTCACTCTCGTCGACAAGACGGGCGAGGGCCATAACAATATATTGACGCTCATCCTTAAAGACGAGATCAATCTGGTCATCAATACGCCTTCCGGAAAGAAAAGTCAGTTCGATATGCGCAAGATCCGGGCGGCGGCTATTTTGCATAATATCCCCTGTATCACGACCATTCAGGGGGCGGCGGCGGCGATCCATGGGATCGAGGCGAGCCTGAAGGAAGGGTTTACGGTCGAGTCGCTGCAAAGCTATTACGCCAGAAGTAACTAAGGGGGAAAACCAACCTATGTGCGGCATTATCGGTATTTCCCATCATCCTGAAGCTTCCAAGTTGGCTTATCTTGGTTTGTACGCGCTGCAGCATCGCGGCGAAGAAGCGGCCGGCATTGCCACCTACGACGGCAAAGATATGCATATCATCAAGGACCGCGGGCTGGTCTTTGATGTCTTTAATGAAGCGGCGCTGGAATCCCTCAAGGGCAACGTGGCCATCGCCCATACCCGGTATTCCACAACGGGATCTTCCAATAAAAAGAACTGTCAGCCCTTCCTTGTCACGCACCGCAGCCGCGGGGTGGCGGTGGCGCACAACGGGAATTTAACGAATACCGAGGAGCTTTACCGTAAGCTGGAAGACGAGGGGTCGATCTTTCAAACCTCGATGGATTCGGAAGTCATTATTCATTTGCTGGCTAAAACGCCCAATACGGATTATAAGCACTGGTTCATTAATGTGCTTTCGCAGCTGCAGGGCTCCTACGCGGCGGTATTCATGGTGCAGGATACGCTCGTCGGCGCGCGCGACCCTTATGGCAATCGGCCGCTGGTGCTCGGCAAACTGGGAGATGGGTATATCCTGGCCAGCGAAAGCTGCGCGCTGGACCTCACCAAGGCCGAATTCGTGCGGGAGATCGAGCCGGGCGAGATCGTGATCATCAAGGGCAGCAAGATTGAGTCTGTTTATCTTCCTGGCCGCGAGAAGGTCAAGAAGGCCCAATGTGTTTTTGAGAATATTTATTTTGCCCGTCCCGACAGCCATATTTTCGATGATAATGTGTATTTGGTCCGCAAGCGCCTGGGCGCCCAGCTGGCCAAAGAGGCGCCGGTCAAGGACGCTGACTTTGTTATGCCCATTCCCGACTCCGGTGTTTACGCGGCGCTGGGCTATGCCCAGGAAACGGGCTTGCCCTACGAGATCGGGATGGTGCGAAATCATTACATTGGCCGCACGTTCATCCAGCCCACGCAGTTCCTGCGTGATTTCCGGGTGCGCGTGAAACTTAATCCTATCGCCGAGGTTATCAAGGGCAAGAGCGTGATCCTGGTCGAGGATTCCATCGTGCGCGGCACGACCTCCCGCAGCCGCGTGCGCGAAGTGCGCAAAGCCGGCGCCAAGGAGATCCACCTGCGCATTACCTGCCCGCCGATCGTCCATCCGTGTTTTTACGGTATCGATTTTCCGTCGGAAGAAGAACTTGTTGCCTACGGTAAGACGGTGCAGGAAGTGGCGGATTTCATTGAAGTCGACACCCTTTCGTATCTGAGCATTGAAGGCATGCTTTCGGTGATGAAAGACCAGAAAGCGTTCTGCGATGCCTGTTTTACGGGCAAGTATCCGATCCCGGTGCCAAACAATAAAAGCAAATACCTTTTGGAAGGGGCCTCCAGATGAGCAAGTATATTTTTGTGACCGGCGGTGTGGTGTCCAGCCTGGGTAAGGGCATCGCGTCCGCTTCCATCGGCAAGTTGCTCGAAACGCGGGGCCTCACGGTCACTATCATGAAGTGCGACCCTTATCTTAACGTCGACCCCGGCACCATGAACCCTTACCAGCACGGTGAGGTTTATGTGACCGACGACGGCGCCGAGACCGACCTGGACCTGGGCCATTACGAGCGTTTTACTAACGGCCGTTTTTCAAAAGACAATAATATTACTGCCGGTAAAGTTTACTATTCGGTCATTACCAAGGAGCGCCGCGGCGACTATTTGGGCAAGACGGTGCAGATCATCCCGCACATTACCGATGAGATCAAGCATGGCCTCAAGAAGGTGGGTAAAGAGCACGATGTCGACGTGGTCATTGTTGAGATCGGCGGTACGGTCGGCGATATCGAAAGTTTGCCGTTCCTGGAGGCCATCCGGCAGCTCCGCTGGGAGATGGGAGAGCATTACGCGATCAATATCCATGTGACTTTGTTGCCGTATATCAAGTCGGCCGGGGAGCAGAAGACCAAGCCTACCCAACATTCCGTGGGGACGCTGCGCGAGATCGGTATCCAGCCTGATATCCTGCTTTGCCGGACCGAGCGGCCGATCTCCATGGAGCAGCGGGAAAAGATCGCCTTGTTCTGCAATGTTGACGTTGAAGGTGTTATCGAGGCCGCCGACGTGAAAAGCATTTACGAATGTCCTTCGGCCTTTAAGAAGGAGCATCTTGATACGCTGATCCTCAAGAAGCTCAATATCAAGGCGCCCGACCGTGACCTTAAGGCCTGGGAAGATTTTGTGGTCAAGCGCGTGCGTCATCCGCGGCGCGAGGTGAATATCGCGGTGGTGGGCAAGTATATTCAGTTGCCCGACGCGTATAAATCGATCTACGAAGCGCTCGGCCATGGCGGCATCGCTTGTGACGCGAAAGTGAATATTGTCAAGATCGACTCCGAGCAGCTGGAGAAGAAAGGCAAGATCGATAAGTTTTTCAAAGGAGTTCACGGCATTCTGGTGCCTGGCGGTTTCGGGTCGCGGGGCATTGAAGGCAAGATCCGCGCGGTGAAGTACGCCCGCGAGAAAAATATCCCGTATTTTGGTATTTGCCTGGGGATGCAACTGGCGACCGTTGAGTTCGCTCGCAGTGTCTGCGGCCTCAAGACCGCGAATTCGACCGAGTTCGACAAGCACACGAAGGATCCCGTTATTTCGCTGTTGGCCGAACAGCATCAGGTCGTGAATCTGGGCGCCACGATGCGTTTGGGCGCTTACCCGTGCCATTTGGAAAAAGAGACCAGGTCGCATGCGGCTTACAAAAAGGACGATATTTCCGAGCGTCATCGTCATCGTTATGAGTTCAATAATGAGTATCGCGAGCTGATGGAAGAAAAAGGGCTGGTCATTTCAGGCACGAACGTGGAGCGCAAGCTGGTGGAGATGGTTGAGGTTAAAGGCCATCGCTGGTTCGTGGGTTGCCAGTTTCATCCCGAGTTTCAGTCGAAGCCGGATAAGGCGCATCCGCTCTTCCGTGATTTTGTGGCGGCTGCCCTCGCCATATAAGCGAGCGGAGCGAGGATGGCGAGGGCATGCCGGATCCAGTCAATCCGGCGGCGTTATTGTTGTAAAACTTGACACGTTCGTCAAGTATGTTAATATTCTGCCTCATTGTGAGTTTTTAAGAGGCTGTTCTTTCTTAAGTCCTATCGATATTCCTTCGTCGAACGCTCCGCCGACCCCTCCGAGGTCGGCTGTCGCTCGGGCGTCGGACTCGCTCTCGCTGCATTGTGAGCTAGAGCGAACCGTGGCCGCTCGTCCTCCTAACGTCGACTCCGGAATATCGATAGTCCTCAGCAGAACAACCGCAGTGGGCGTTGAATGTTTTTTTGATTTAACAGTTTGTCAGATCTTAGGGTGGTGCTATCGTTCCTTCCTTGGTTTTATTAGAAAAGGAAGGATTCCACCACCCGAAGCAAGAATATACAAAATTTTATCACACGCGCGGGTGGTGAAATGGTAGACACGTACGTTTGAGGGGCGTATGCCGCAAGGTATGAGGGTTCAAGTCCCTCCCCGCGCACCATTTTCTTTCCCTAAGACAAAAACCGTCATCCAGAAATGGAGACGGTTTTTGTCATTATTGGGAAAAGAAAATGGTGGTCAGTTAAAGCTCCGTCTTTAACTGACCATGGAAAGGCTCCTGCCTTTCAGGTGCTTGTTAAAGCTCCGTCTTTTCCGGAGCACGTTACTTAGACATCTTGACATCTTGATATCTTTATGACATGCTCTTTCTGAGAGGAAAAGTTATGAAAGCATACACGCTTCGTTTGGAAGATAATGAAATGCAGGCATTAAAGTATGTCGGCATTGAAGAACGGCGTCCTTTGCGTGATATATTAGTTGAGTTGATCCGTCAACGGGCAACGCGTTATCCTTCAGCCAGAAAACTTCTGGAGGCGACCTCTTCTTTAGAAGAGCGGTATGACCGCGTTAAGCATATTCTCAAAAAGGTCTCTGCGCGGTCCGTTGTGGCTTCTATCCGAGAGGACCGTGACCGGTGATGTTGCTCGATGCCAGTTCCATCTTTAATGCGGTAGAGCAGGGGGCGATGTCTTTTGTGGTGGCCCAGGCGACATCGCCTTTGGCGGAGTATGAGATCGGGAATGTCTTGTGGAAGAGGGCGTCGTTGGGGCGCGTGATCAGTATTCAGGAATCCTTAGAGGCGATGGCATTATTTCATGATGTTTTGCAGGCCATGAAGAAGGTTAAGGCTGACGCTAAAGCTGTTCTTGGTGTTGCTTGCGCGGCCGAGGTCTCATTTTACGATGCGTCATATCTGCAGGCCGCTGTTGTCATGGGTATTCCTTTAGTGACAGAAGATAAAAAGCTGCTGCATAAAGCCGAGAAGTTTGTACGAACTCTTTCATTAAAACAGGCGATTGCTTCGTAAGAGTGCAGAGTATATGCACATTAATCAATATTTTCTGCTAAAATACCACCCATGAAAAAATTTGAAGTCAGTGCCAGTCTTCTTTCCGCCGATTTTGCCCGTGTCGCGGACTCCCTCAAACTTTGTGAAGCGTGCGGGGTGGAACGCCTTCATGTGGACGTCATGGACGGCCATTTTGTGCCGAACATCACGATCGGTCCCGTGGTAACAGCGGCCGCTCGCCAGGCCACGAAGATGTCGATCGAGGCGCACCTGATGATCGAGCACCCCTGGGATTACATTGACGCGTTCATTGATGCCGGTGCGGATGTCATTGGCCTTCATGTGGAGTGTTACGGTGAGCGCCGCGCGGCCTGCCGCGGGTACGGCCAGTATCCCAAAGAGATCGACGTGCTTGATGTGGCGGCATTTAAGCGTGATATGGCGCGCATTAAAGCCCATGGCCGGGAAGCTTGTGCTGTGGTGAACCCGGGCACGCCGATCGAGGTTCTTGATGGTGTTATCTCTGAGGTCGGCAGCGTCCTGGTGATGTCGGTCAACCCCGGCTTTTCGGGGCAGAAGTTCATGCCCGCCGCGCTCGACAAGATCCGTTACGTCCGGGCCCGCTTCAACGGTGATATCGGAATTGACGGCGGGATCAATGCCCAGACCGCGCCTTTGGCCGCCGCTGCGGGTGCAAATATCTTTATTACCGGCAGTTACTTTTTTTCCAGCCCGGATCCCAGGGCCGCGGCTGACGGCTTAAAAAGCCATTCCGTTTAGCAAATTTCTTCTTTATATGTTATATTTTATTTGCAAAGACCACTGTTAATGGAGCTTCGAGCCATTATGTTCAAACGCGGGCAAGTTCTTCTTGAGTATATTCTTCTATTAGGGCTGGTGGCCGTCCTGGCGCTGGCTTCCTTCCGTCCACAGGGTGTCATTGAACAAACCGTTAATACGTCCAAGGGTTATTACAAGGATGGCACGCGCGCGATCCTTGGCGGTTATTATGATAATACCGGTGCCGTGGTGATGGAGAATCCAACGGGCGTTCCCGGGGGTTGGTGTAAATTTTCCTCTTGTATCAATGGTTTCAAGGTCAGGGAATGCGCGTGCCCGCGCCCGTCTTTTGGCGGGGCGGAATGCGTGGATGATGGCGATGGCGGGGCGGTCTCGTCTAACGGATGTACGGGTACGGCAGCCGGCGGCATGTGCGATACGTCCAAGAACCTGCATTACATCATGGGCCAGGGTTGCGGTTGTTATGATTTTGAATATTTTGATACAGCCACCCAAAAATGCACGACATGCGCGAATGCCGGAGAAAAGAATTGTAATAACGTATGCACAGCCTTGACGACCACAGCCAATTGCGGCGGGTGCGGCATTCAGTGCCCGGCGGGCAGCACGTGTACGAACGGGCATTGTTCGGCTGACGGTGGCTGGTCGCCGTGGACACAGGGTGTTTGTTCGGTTTCTTGCGGTGGCGGCACCAGGATCGATTACCGGGAATGTACCAATCCGACGCCTATGTTTGGCGGTAAGGAATGTAAGCGGATCGATAATACAACCGGATTAAACGAAACAAGAAATGTATTATGCAATCAACAGGTTTGTTCGCAGGATGGCGGCTGGACCGCCTGGTCACCCTGGAGCGCCTGTTCGTCCGGGACTCAGACGAGCACGCGCTCTTGCGATAACCCGCCTCCATCAGGTCTTGGCAATAATTGTTCTGCTTTGGACGGCGGTAACGATACCAAAACACAGGCTTGTTGTACTCCATCGTGCCCTGAGTTTCATCATAATGGCTGCAGCAACACGGCACACCCTTGGCATGCTAATTGCGGCGATTCCGGTTGTAAGAATCCTGATGGGAGCAAGATTTTCTGCCCTGGCACCAGCGGCAATCCGGTCAATCCTTGTCCGGGATCGACCGGAACGGCTGCAGGTTATCCGGCGGGTTGCGTGCCGATGCCTTCAGGGTCGTATCCCGGATATGCCGGTGATCCCACGACCGGTTATTTTTGCGGGTCTCCCGCCCCGTCCGGTGGATTAAACCCGATTCATGGCGCCTGGGGCGATTGGTCGGATTTCGGTGTTTGTACCGTGACCAAAGTGGGGGCGACTTGCGGACCTGGTACCCAGGTGGCTACACGGACTTGCGATAATCCTCCTCCTTCGAACGGCGGGATGAATTGTGACGGGACGTATACGACGACACTATTAACTGAATCTGTTTCCCAGGATTGCGATGTGCTTTGCCCTTCGGTTACCTGCGGGACGGGATATCATGTGTCCAATGGAGTCTGCGTGCCGGATTCCTGTCAGGTGGGTACCGGGTGCTCGAGCCGGATCTGTTATGTGGATAGTGATGATTGCGGTGCTCCTTGTGAAGCGGGCAGTGGATGTACGGCGGCTTTGTGCGTTAATGGTGCTTGCCCGGATATTTGTTTTGGGTCCATTCTTTCCAAGGGGGTGTGTGATATCGCCAGCGGGGCCTGTTCTTATGTGCCAGAGCCATGCATGTTTGGATGTAATGTCGCCGGTACGGCCTGTGCTGCCAATCCTTGCCCGTCGGGTGTGGTTTGCCAGGAAAAATGCATTGAAGGCGTACACTCGTATAATCCTGTTTGCGAGGTCAATACGTGTTTCTACACGACCGAGAATTGCCAGTGGGGCTGCCTGGGCAATATTTGCGCTTCTGATCCGTGCCTGACGATAACCTGCCCGGATAAATGTACCGGCAGTCAGCTTTCTTCGTCCGGTTCTTGTAGTAACGGAGCGTGCAATTATGCTACATCAACCTGCCAGTGGGGCTGCAATGCCGCGGGCAATGCGTGTAGTACCACATCGGTCAAGTGCCAGGGGGTGAGCTGCCCGGATAAGTGCAGTACGGGCGTTCATTCTTTTGGCGGCGCCTGCGACAATTTGACGGGTAAATGCGTTTACAGTACGGAAACGTGCTTATCCGGTTGCGGTGGTACAGCCTGCGCTTCGGTAGCCTGCTCGCATGGTGCTTGCCCGGATAAGTGTACAGGTGGAAATCAGTACTTTAACGGAGTTTGCACAGCCAACAAGTGCACCTATGATACACAGCCTTGCTTGTATGGCTGTAACGGTACGGCCTGTGCTGTATGCGGTGACGGTGTCTGCAATGGTTCCGAGAAGTGCGGTACGTGCGTGGCCGATTGCGCCTGTGCATCGGGCAAGAAATGCACCGTGAGCAATACCTGTGCGACGTGTGCTGCTCTTGACAGGCCTTCAACGATCGGCGCCGCTTGCCAGTCATCCTGCGGTTGCAATGTGGCGTCCGGATTGCTTTGTACGACCGGCTATTGCTGTCCCGCGGCGGATAAATTACCGCTTAAGGGACAACTGTGTAATCAGTATTGCGGGTGCAAGGCGTGGGAAGGAACATGTAAGAGTACCGGTGCGAACTGGACCTGCCAGTAATAGGAGGCGGCTTTATTAAGCTTTGCGCTGGTCGCGCACGAAGTTGCTGCACTCCTGGGCTTTAGCAAACTTTTTCAGGTCCGCGCCGATCTCGCCGATCTGGGCCACATGTGAGATCTTCTGGTTAACGTTCGATACGATCCCCAATGATATGGTCATAAGCCCCGCCTTTGTTTCATTGCCCTGGCGGTCTTTCCCTACGATAAACCCCGCCTGGCGGTCTTCTTCGCTGTAAAAGCTCGGGGCGGTCTGGTTGAACAGTTCGATGATCCGCCGGCTCACCTGGTCGGCGATATCGTCGGGGCAGGCAAAAACGAAATCGTCGCCGCCGATGTGACCAATGAAGACGCGCGTGCCGCCGACTTCCTGGCCGGCCTGGATGATGGTACGGGCTGTCGCCTTGATGACATCATCACCTTTTTCAAAGCCGTATTTATCGTTGTAGATCTTGAATTTGTCCAGATCGCAGTAACCCACCGCGAACGGTTTTCCCGAGTTAATGAGGTTCTGCAATTCCTCCATGATCGAGGCGTTCCCCGGTAAATGCGTCAGCGGGTTGGCATCGAGGTTGCGCACCGTGCGCTTGATGATCATATTGATCTTCGCCAGAAGGCTTTCCGGTTCGAAAGGTTTTACCAGGTAATCATCAGCACCAGAGTTGATCCCGGTGACCAGGTCCTTGATGTCACTTTTTCCCGTGAGCATGATGATCGGCACGTGCGACAGCAAAATGTCCTTGCGCAGTTCCCGGCAGAATTCGGGCCCGGTCATGACCGGCATCATGTAGTCGGTGATGATCAGGTCGTAATTCCCCGAACGGGCTTTTTCCAGGCCTTCGGCCCCGTTATTGGCTTTGGTCACGTCAAAGGTGTCCGAGAGCGTCAGGTCAAGGACATCGAGGATGTCCGGGTTATCATCGACAATAAGAATGTTCTGGCGTTTCATGATTTCCTTTGGTTGATCAGCCCGCTCGGGGGCCTTCTTTGGCTGTATGCTTGAACGGCAGCGTAAAATGGAACATGGTCCCGGTGCCCAGTTCGCTGGTGACCCATATTTTTCCGCCGTGGGCTTCTACAATGTTGCGGGCGAGCGCGAGGCCCAGCCCGGTGCCCTTGACGTTCATATTGATCTCGTTATCCACCCGGTAGAATTCATCAAAGACCCGGGCCACGTCGTCTTTGCGGATGCCGATACCGGTGTCCGCCACTTCGCAAAGCAGGTTTTTCTTGTCCCATTGGGGGATGACATTGATGGTGATGGTCCCGTGGGGCGGCGTGAACTTGATGGCGTTGCTGATGAGGTTGATGAACACGCGCTCGATCTGGCTGGCGTCGAATTCGATGTCGGGCGCGTCGGCTTGTACCTGCACATGCAGGGTCAGTGTTTTCGCCGAGAGCTGTGGCGTCAGCAGGTCGTTGATATTGTTAAGCATCGGCTTGATCGGTTGCGGGGCGGTTTTCATTTCCACGCGGCCGGATTCGATACGCGCGATGTCGAGCAGGTCGTTGATCAGTTTGACGAGGTTGTCGGAGTGGGTGTTGATCTTCATCAGCCGCTCCTTGACGGAGTCGGGGATCGCGCCGATCTTTCCCGTGATCAAAAGCGAGGCGTATCCCTTGATGGACGTTAGCGGTGTGCGCAACTCGTGGGAAACCGCCGAGATGAACTCGGTTTTTTTCTTGGAGATCTCCTCAAGGTCTTTAAGGGCGTGCGACAGTTCTTTCGTGCGTTCGCTGACCTTTGTTTCCAGCATCTGGGAAGACCGGTAGACTTGCTCGAACAGATGGGTGTTCTCGATGGTCTGCGCCAGTTGGCTGGCGAGGATGCCGATCAATTCTTCGTCGCCTTCCGTGATGGCCGAAGCATTGTAGCGGTTACCGGTGAACAGAAAGCCGGTGAGGCCTTTCTGGGTCAGGAGCGGCGCCAGGATGAAGTGCTCCGTTTCAAAGAGGCTCACGATGAAGGCGCGGGTTTTCTGGGAGGAACTAAGCGATGAGAATACCATGCCGTTGCGCAATGCATTGACCAGGTCGGCGTTGGCGCTCAGTTTGCCGAGGGCAATTTCTATTTTCTTCGGATCGAGGTCGATCGTGGCGCGGGAGGCGAAGGTGGCGTCGTCATTGGAGGAGACCGCCAGCATCCGGGAAAAGCCGAGGTCGGCGATCAGTTCGGGATTGATGCGTTGGAAAGCTTCGTTCTCGTCGAGTGACGTGCGCATGTTGCGCGCCAGGTTCTGCAGGGTGTTAAGCCCGTTGAGGCGCCGGTCGAGTTCTTCCTGGGCTTTGTTGAGCTCCAGGTCGGTCTTGACGATCAGCTTGGCCTGTTCATCGAGCTCGTTGAAGGACCCCATGATCTTGTCGTAAGTAGCCTTGAATTCGCGCAGTTCTTCGCTTTTGCCGATCAGCATGTACAGGACGATACCAAGCCCGGTAAGAAGGACGAGGCACACGATCGCGAGGATCGGGGTCAGGTCAAATCCGGTGGCGGGATAAGCAATATCGTGCATAGCGTGTTGTCAGCCCAGCCCTGCGATCAGGATGCTGGCATTATGTGTTTGTAAGTCAGTGGAGGTGGCTGCGCCGAACTCCCCATAAGTATACATTCCAAAGACCGGACACGCTAAACCTAAGATCTCTTTTATCTGGTTTAGCTCCTGGCCGGCCGAGCGGCCGAACAGCTTGCGGCGGGCCAGGGAGGCGAAAATAAAAGCGAGTTTGGGATTGCGGCCGTGGAGCTTGTCGCGGATCTCGACCGCGGCGTCGTGCGCGGCCCGGCGGCAGGAATCTTTGTCACCGATCATCAGGTGCACCTGGGTGCCGCGCGTAATTTCACCCTGGCAGACCAGGCTGCCGTCCGGCAGGATAGCGGACGGGTTCTTGATCAGGTATTCCTTGGGGTGCATGGTGCTCAGGCCCAGCGGATATAACAGGCCAATATCGCCCAGTTGTCCGGCGGGAAGGCCGGCCATGTCTTCGGGAAAATATTCCCGGTAGATAGAAATAGCGGGTTTGTCGTCGATCGTGCGGATCAGGTTGCTTTCGCTGTCGGTGACGATTCGCGGTTTGCCCAGGGGTTGCCAGCCGTGGCGGATGGCGCAGGTGAACGGTGTTTTTCCGCCGAAGATCAGCCCGCCGAGCGCGTCCGACAGCAAATGGTCCTGCAGGAACATAGTGCCGGGGCTGATCACACCCGCCACATTGAAGGCGCGGCCGAGGCCTTCCTGAAGCCCGCGGACGATTTGGGTGTGGTTGAGGGCCAGCGGATCGCAAAAGATCAGCGCGCCGTGACGTTCGCTGGTGGACATGCGGGACGCCAGTTCACGGGCTAGTTTTAATCCGGTGTCTTGCAGCGGCAGCAGGGAAATGGAATGCTGGGCCGCGATGCCCATATGGATCTCATCGGAAGAGATCGTGAGCACCAGGACACCTTTGTTCTCGATACCCTCCATCCGGATCAGGGCGGGAGCGGTCAAGCCGATGAGGCGCTCGGGATTGAGGATCTTGCGCAGGTTTTCCAGCGCTGTCAGGGTGTGGGCGTCGGCAGCGGTATAAGTCGGCGTAACAGCGATCAGCGTCAGGTCGTGGCGCGGCAAGCCGCTCTGGGTCTTGGCCATGATCGCCGCTTCCTTGAAGGCGGTCACGGGATCGTTAGCCGACGAGAATCCGATGGCGATATTTGTGGGCATAATTAGTATTTATTGTAATGGCGGATGCGGGGAGTGTCAACCGGCGGTTAATGATTACGGAGCCCGAAATAGGTTCCCAAGCCTTGAAACTCATAATAGCCCGAGCCGGTACGGCACATCATGATGCCGCTCCGGTCAACATATCCTGGTTGGCCGCCGCAGCCACTCATGAGGTATTTGGGATTGTTGAGGGTTTTGCAAGGGTCGGTTCCGGTGTAGGCCACTCTGACATCTCGGGCCTGGCCGATCCATAGGGTGGAATTGTAGCAAACCACACATTTTCCCGTATTGTTGTCTTCACATTCTGTTCCGACAATAAAGAATTTATTTTTGGGGAGGGTGTCGAGCATGTTGTAGATCAGGCTATGGTAGGGCTCTCCTGGAAGGTAAAGACCGCTGCCGGTACAGAGATTGCCGTTCTTGATGACCAGATATTCCAGCTCATTCTGGATCACGCTCTGGGCCTGGATCGCTTCAGTAGTAATGGAAGACTCACGAAATCTTGCAAGATTGGGGATCGACAGCGCGGCTAAGGCGCCAATAATGATGATAGTGACAACGATCTCGATCAGGGTAAAGCCATTACGCCATTGTTTTCGAGAGTGAAGGTTAGCCACGGGGATTATTGTACTCTTAGGGACATGCCAGTCAAGATAATCGAGCAGCCAAAGATATCAAAAGTAAAACCCCCTGTGGCTGTTGAGCGACAGAGGGTTGAAGGTACTGGTAGCCCCCGGCCGATTTACTTGGAAACAAGTGCTGGAAGACATCGAACGCATCTTCAGTATGCGTGAGTTCCTGCCAATACCGCCGGATACGCAGAAAAACCGTTTGGTAAAGATACTCCCCCGTGAGATTGGAACAGAGGTATGAGGTATCCGGCAAGGAATTTTACACCGCTGTTAAAAATGGCAACTTTTTTATACAGAATCTTCTTACAAGGGCGGGGTTCTTGAGGAATGTTGCCCATCCCCACACAAGTTAGCTTACCTATCAACAAACGAGGCAGGAAACCATGTCAGAACCTCTCAAATGCAGTCATTTTCATGAAGACGGTAAACAATGCGGTGCTTTTGCCCTTACGGGAAAGGCTCTGTGCTTCAGCCACGACCCGGAAAGCCGTGAGGCGAAATTGGAAGCCGTTGTGAAGGGCGGTCAAACGAAAGCAAAGAGGGTTACTGAGCCATTGACCCCGGTTGGAATAAAGGTTCCGCAGGATGTGGTCACTCTTTTGATTCAGACCATTGGTGAGTTGCGGAGCGGGGAGGTTGACCAAAAGATGGCAACAACCATAGGATTCCTTTCCGGGCAGCTTTTACGGGCGTTTGAGTTTGCCCGGAACACGCACAGGATGGATATCATTGAAGCAACGGGAGGTATAGCACCGCCTAGGCAGATGTTTCGTGGTATATAAAGCTTAAAAAGACAAAGGACCGATAAGCCTGTGTGCTATACTTTGAAAAAAGTGGAGGTAAAAATGATAAATTTATTCAGATGGTTTTACTGTTTGTTTGCCGTGATTGTTTTAGCTTCTCCGGCAATGGCAGACCGTGAACTTCCAAAACCGGGTGAAGTGACAAAGTATTATTCTGGCAATAAGAAGTATGAAGTCGGAGTTATAGAACGCACCATTACTGACGGTCCAGCCAAGATGATATTTTCGGCGGATGGTAAACAGCTGTGGGAGAAAAATTTGACATCAACGCCGGGGGCTGTTCATGTTTCCAATGATGGTCAATATATTGTGCTTGCTAATTGGGGGTGGGCGGATGAAGGCGGGTATAAAAGCCTATCGTTTTATAAAGGGACCGGGGATTTAATTAAAGAGGTTGGATTGTGCAGCATCAGCATGTTAAATGGCAAACTTGGCACACAGATGAAATGGCTACGAAACCCGACTCTTTCGGCAGATGGTCAGCGGTATGCTTTCGGGGAGAACCAGAAACAAGGTGAGAAACCAAAGATTACGATGTATAGCGTTCCACAGGCACAGCTTTTGTGGGAGAAAAATATCGGAGCCGGAGACTACTTTCGATTGTGGATGTCCAAAGATGGAAGCTTCTTGCTCCTGTCGTCTTATTCGCTTAAATGTCAACATACCAAGAATGATATGGTTGGTGAGTATGATGAATGTAAGCCTAAGGATGCTATGTTTACATATTTTGATGGTAATGGCACCGTGATTTGGGAGAAAAGCATTGTTGATGGTTTCCAAGGGCAGGATGAGCTGGCTGAATTGAATGAGGATGGGCTTCAGTTCAAGATTTACGATGCTACTGCCAAAAAATGGGTTGAATATGTGAACCAAGGAGGAAAGGTCCTGCCGAAAAACCCGTAATTGGATTTGATGATTCAGTCTTTAAGACCCGTATCAGGTGTATGCTGATGCGGGTTTTTCATTTCTACGGGAAGAGATTTGATAAGGTCCTTGATAATTCCAGCCTGCGTGTATTGAAATTTGGAGTGAGCATTCTTGAGGGCGGTTATCTTTTGAGTAAAGGTTTTGACAAGGGCAGCATCTTTTGTTGGCTCGGGAGACAGCTTTCCCAGAAGACGAAACGCAGTGTCATGGGCATTCTGCTCTTTTTTCGGGGCAGACAGAAAAGCCGCTAGTCCTGATTTAAGCAATTCCTGTGGTTCTTTGCCCTCAGGCAGAAAAGAAAGTCTGTCTTTTAGGCTGACATGAAGGGAGGTATAAGAAAAAGAGTATACGGTGGGATGCTTTTCCGCAGTGTAGGCTTGTTTCAGTTCAATGCCTAAGAGCCTTTCAAGTTTATCGACCACCTCAAGAGACGGGAGCCTGTCGTGCTTCTCGATGTAAGTAATGTATGTTGGATGGACCTGTGCTTGTGAGGCAAGGTCTTTGACCTTTAGATGCAGGCTTTTTCTTCGTTGTCGGACAAGTGTTCCAAAATTTCCCATAAGCAGAGGATATAGAAAACACGACTACTTGTCAACAAATTGTTGACATCCTCCCGCAAGCAAATTATACTTCAACTAACACGACTATTTGTCAGTTTCTCCGCTGAGAGGGCTGATGAATACCGTGATTCTAGTGTTAATCAAGCCCAAAGGCTGGACAGCCAGACAAGTCGGACGACAGGGGCACCTTAAACCTAAGGGGCTTGTCTATGCTGTCGTTTGCGGAATGTAAAAAGTATCTTCCATCCGAAAAGTTTACGGACGAAGAAGCGGAGAGAATCAGGACAGAGCTTAATCAAATCGCCACCGTGCTCGTCAATGAGTATTTGGCAAAGAAGAAAGAAAAGATTGAACAGGGATATGACAAGCAGCCTTAAGGCGTTAATTTATAATCGTGTTTCGACGAAAGAACAAGCCGAAAAGGGTTACAGCCTTGAAGGTCAGGAGAAGGACTGTCGTAAGTTTGCTCTTGATAATGGGTATGAAGTTGACCGCATTTTTACTGAAAGGGGAGAAAGTGCTAAAACACAAGACCGGACGCAATTACAAAAGTTGATTCGATATGCTGTTGAAAACAAAAATAACCTTTCTACCATTATTGTTTGGAAATATGACCGTCTCGCTCGCAACCTTTCCGACCAAACCGAACTGGTAAAGCAATTTAGTTCTTTGGGCATTCGTGTCTTATCAGTTACAGAGAACAACGAGGATAATTCTGTCGGTCGTTTGATGCGGAATATTATCGGCTCTTTTTCTCAGTATGAAAATGATGTTAAAAGTGAACGCACAATTCGAGGTATGACAGAAGCACTTGAGCAGGGTCGCTGGACATTCCCTGCTCCTTTGGGGTATAAACAGACCCGTGATGCTCAAGATAAGCCCCTTCTTGTTTCAACTGATTATGCTCCAGCTATCATTGAGGCTTTTGACATGATGGCAACCGGATTATATAAACAAACGGATGTTGTTAGAGCATTGCGAAAAAAGGGTTATGCAAAATTCAATGCTAATCGTCTGAATGAGCTGTTAAGGAATTATTTATTCGTTGGAATGATAAAGCATGAGTGGTTATCAAAAATAATTGATGGTATCCATCAACCACTTGTATCTAAAGAAATCTTTTTCAAAGTTCAAGCCATCCTTGATGGAAAACGACCAACAGTTACACCTAAAAGCCGTAATAATCCTCTTTTTCCTCTTCGTGGATTGATACTTTGTCCGTATTGCGGGGCAAAAATGACCGCAGGAGGCTCGACAAGGCAAAAAGGCGGGAAGAAACACCCATATTATCATTGCTGGAAAAAGGGTTGTCCCGGCTGCTCCATGAACATCAAGAAAGAAGAATTGGAAAGCAAGTTTTACGAATACCTGAAGTTATTTGAGCCGACCGAAGAAACTTTGAAGCTTTTTGAGGAAACGGTTATTGATGTTTGGAAAAGTCTCCAATCGGAACAGGTGAAGACTCACGCTCTCCTTGAGAAACAGCTCCGTGAGCTTGAAGAGGAACGGAAGGCTGCCGAGAAGTTGGCAATGAAAGGCGTTTTCAGCGAAGAGGTCTATAAGCGACAATCAGAGGAAATCGAGAACAAGCTTCTGGTCAAGCAGGTTGAGCTGAACGAGGCGAAAATTGAAATCAACGACATGGAGGCTTGTTTGAACTACTGCAAATACTTCCTTACGCACTTTGCCGACCTTTGGCTGTCGGCGGATTTAGACTCCAAGCAACGGTTGCAAACCCTCATCTTTCCCGCTAAAGTGACCTATAACAAAGACGGGACACTTGGAACCACCGTAACCGCTTCTATTTTCAAGCAGTTAGATGGCAAAGTGTCCCGTGAATCTGAAGTGGTAGCCCCAACCGGATTTGAACCGGTGTTTAATGGCTGAGAACCATTCGTCCT
>JBAXRK010000007.1:0-116507 GCA_037131245.1 Candidatus Omnitrophota bacterium | reverse complement strand
CTTAGTCTATTTTATTAGACTAAGACTGCTTCGGCGCCAGCCGGAGCTTCGCTTGAGGCGAAGGCCGCGGCAACCTGGTCGAACGTTAACGTATCGTTAGCATTCAATTTGTAATGGAAGTTTAACGAGGCCAACCATCATCCTCGGCATGCAACCTGACCCCGGCTCACTCAAGTCGAGGCCAATCACCCCCAGATATGTCTCAAAGAACGTCGAACGGCTAAAGTATAACGCAACTGGAAGAAAAATCAAACCAATAATTCCGACGGGAAGTGTCTTAGCGGAAACTGCGGGTGGCGCGGGCCATTTCGCGCTTGGTATCGCGGTCCTTAATATCAGCGCGCTTGTCATACAGCTTTTTACCCTGGGCCAGCGCGATCTCGACCTTCACCAGGCCGCGGGCAGTAATATAGATCCTCGTAGGGACACAATTAAGCTGCTTCTGGGTCAAGATACCAAACAGCCGTTTGATCTCCTTCTTGTTCATCAGGAGCTTGCGCTTGCGGTCAGGATCCTCATTCAAATAGCTCGCCTGGGCATATGGCGCGATGTGCAGGTTGAACAGCCACACCTCACCTTCCTCTACCCGGACATAAGCATCCTTAAAATTCACCTCACCAGCCCGGACGGATTTCACTTCCCCGCCTTTTAGCTCGACGCCGCATTCCCATTTATCAGTCAGGAAATAATTATGGAAGGCTTTTTTATTCGTGGCGATCGTTTCAGACATTGAGGCCCCGCATCACGTCCGAAAGAAGCGGAAGGTACGCTCCAGCTCGACGACTTTCTGTTTAAGGTCGTTGAACTGGCGGCGCTTGCTTTCTTCAACATTGTTCTCGCCGATAGCGTTGATATCTTTCTGGACAGCTGACAGACGTTGTTCGGCCAGGCGCACTTTATCGCGGATGACCGTGATCATCTCATTGAACTCGTCGCTGAACGCCAGAAGCTCATCGCCCTTGCGCAGCTTGACCTGATTGGTGAAATTCCCGCCTACCAATTCTTTAAGCGTCTCCTTGAACCTGTACAAAGGGCCGGCGATCTTGTGCGACATGAACAGCGTGACCGCCGCGGAAGCGCCCCCTACCAGAACGGTCACAATGATCACTGTCTGCGCCAGGAACGGAAAAAGGAAATCGGCGGTGGTCATCACCTTGATCCGGGACCCAACGATCGATACCGTAGTGGAATTGGCCGCAAAGGTGTACAAAAGCGCCATCGTAGCAAAAGACCCCAGCGCCACCAGGAAACAGAACCGGACGATGAAACGGGTCTGGAATTCCCGGCTGATGTAATAATTGCTGCGTTTGGAAACTGACGAGGGTTCCATAGGAACGGCTCCTTATTGTTTAACCTTAAGAAGATTTTTATTAATATCGATCGTAGCCCCCGAACGCAGCGACTTAAGCCACTCGTCGAGCAAGCGTGACTGCATCTGCTTCTGCGCCTGGGCCTTGATCTGCGGATACACATCTTCATAAGACTTGGTCGTAATGCCGCTCTTAACCATGTTCTCGTAGAACTGGCGAAGCTCGGGCTCGCTCAGCGTGAGCCCGGCATCAATGTCGTGGAGTTTCCGGCCAAGGGCCACGGAGGTCAGGGACTGCTCCCAGAGCCGCTCGATCGACTTTAAAAATTCCTGGTCTTTATCGATCCCCTTCTTCTGGGCATCGAGCAGGATCAGTTTCTGATCGATGAGATGCTGCGCGTATTCGGCACGGGCTTTCTCGATGTCTTCGCGTTCAGCGTAGTCGGACTTGTCGAACCCGTCATTGAATTCAGACAGGGTCACGCTGTATCCGTCGACAGAAAACACCACCAGTTCTTTGGGTTTAATGTTCGACCCGCAGCCAACCAGGAGAACAGTGAGCGCAACAACCGTTAAATATTTTAGATTCATAGCCGATCCCCTTAAAGGTTTATGACTTTATTCTACTATAAATCATCCCATTGACATAAAAAATCAAAGCAATTATACTATGGCACATTATTTCTGCGGAAGTGGTGAAATGGCATACACGTAGGTCTCAGAAGCCTATAGCGCAAGCTGTGAGGGTTCAAGTCCCTCCTTCCGCATTGTTTTCTACCTCAGCGCGAAAAACTTCTTACCCGTAAGGGAGGAAGTTTTTCGCTTTCTAGAGAAGAAAACAATGCCCCGGTTCGTCTCCGACGAACCGGGGCTACAGTAAAAGCTCCGTCCGGACCGGAGCAACCTTATTTCTTAGGCACACATTTTCGATACACAGCCCGAGCCCGCGCCCCGGTCATTTCGATCAATCCTTGTTTAACGGCGTATTTAAGGTCTCTGGAGGCCGTATGCGGAGCAATCCCCCCCACGATCCTGATATATTCCTGACGGGAAAATTCTTTTGGACAATGCTTTATCATAAACGCGATCCGGTCCGTGGGTTTGGCCTTCCCGGAAACCAACGGCTCCAGAGCGAGGATCGCCTCAAAAATTGCCTCAAGCATAAACTCAATAAAATCCGTTGATCGACCCGCTTTACTCGACCGTTCGATCGCCTCATAGTATTCCTGTTGATGGTCCCGGATCGCGGTTTCAATAGGGATAAGATTAAAACAGGCACGAGCCTGCCTTAACATCAGCGTCTGCCAAAAGCGTCCCATACGTCCGTTACCATCCTCAAAAGGATGAATAAATTCAAATTCATAATGAAAAATACTCGACGTTATCAAGGGAGGGAGCTCTTGCGCCTCGCGAACAAAATCAAACAGCCCGGATACCAAACCCGGAACCTGCTTGTAGGATGGCGCCGTATGGATCACTTTACCCTGGCTGGCGACCACGACCGCTGTCTGGCGAAAGGCCCCGGCCGTAACCCCGAGCCCTTTCATCAAAACCCCGTGCGCTCGCAACAGGTCTTTTTGCCGCAAAGGATCAAAAGCCTGGATCGTCTCATAAAGTTCATGGGCGTTCTTGATTTCCAGAATATCCTTCTTAGGACCAACAACCCGCTTGCCGTTAATGACATCCGTTGCCTGATCAAGGGTCAGCGTATTGCCTTCAATAACACAACTGGAATGAATAGATGAAGCATCGATCTTGCGCCTGAGATCAACCAGGGGGATCTTCAAACGACTCCCCTCCAGCCGGCCGATCATGGTGCTGATCTGCGCTGTCAAATTCAGGATCTTGGGGGTAATATCAAAAGGTGGTTTCATGATTTAAGGATAACATTTGTTAATGACATTTTCAAGAGAATTGTTATTAGCATTATTGCCGATAGAATGCCGATAAAAAACCCCCAGTCTTGTGGACTGAGGGTTTTTTGATCTTAAAATAAAAAGTTTCCGTCACCTTTAACGAACGATGTCCCCTATTTACTCTACCTTCATCGCGTGCACCGCGTTGTCGCGTGAATCAAGAACATCCACCGACTTCGCCGATATCGCCTGCACCGTCAAGGGGCCGATCTTGCCGCCGACAGAAAGCACTTTGCCATTAATGACCGCCATGGACGCCGCCCCGGCCGCAATGATGCCGTCAACGCCATATGTTCCTTCCGGATGCTTCACATTCGACGCAACCGCGGGCGCTGCCGCGGGTGTTGTCACTGCCTGCGCCCTGGCCATCGCTTCCTCGGCCCGTCTTGTCTCGGCCGCCTTGGCACTCGCCGCCTTCTTGGCACTGGCCGCCGATTGGTAGCGATAAATATTCCAACCCACCACAGCCACAAACACAAGCGCCAGAATAACGACCATATTCTTCATCTGCTCATCCGAACCCGACGGTTTAGCCGGAGACCCAACAGTCCCCTTACGCTCCGCTTCCGCTTTCTTTAACGCTTCATACATCGTGCTCATAAGATTTCCTTTATTGAGTCCTTTAGAATACTCTCATCCCAGCGGGCCTGACCCCGCACATACCCCATTAATAAAGCCCGATCGCACAGCATATTGATCAAACGCGGCACCCCTCCAGAAAAATCATAAATGATCTTGTAGCACTCTTTCTTGATATCAAAATCGTCCTTGCCGGCATTCTTGAGACGGATGGTCAAATATTCCTCAACCTCATTCTCGGCCAGCGGCGCGATCCGGCACTTGATAAAAATACGCTGCCGGATCTGGCGTAGCTTGTACTGGCTAAGTTGTTCGGTCAACTCCGGCTGGCCAACCAGCACCAGCTGTAATAACTTCTCGTCCGACGTTTCCAAATTCGACAGCAACCTCACCTGCTCAAGCTGACGAGCCCCAAGATGCTGCGCCTCATCGATCATTAACACAGCATTACCACCGTTACCGTGCAGCTCGATCAGAAACTTATTAAGCGCCTTGATCAAGTCCAGCCGGCTTTTTTTCGCGGTATGAATGCCAAAATCCTCAACGATCGCCTGAAGAAGCTGGCTGTCGCTGAAATATGGATTTAAGACCAGCGAAACCTTCACGCTCTTATCGAGCTCTTCAATGACCTTCTTGCACAGGGTCGTCTTCCCGGTCCCGACTTCACCGGTGACCAGAATGATTCCCTTGCGCTGGGCGATACCGTATTTAATGGCAGCACAAGCCTCCCGATGCGACGCACTGTCAAAGAAAAAATGCGGCTCACTGGTCGTACTAAAAGGCGTCCTGGTAAAACCGTAGAACTTTCGGTACACAGTACTCCTTATTTCTTCTCGAACTGAGCCTGAACCCCGGCAGTATCCATCACGCCGGCAGGGATCTCGTCGCCGGGGTTAATGATCTGGGCCGTAATAAAGATGATCAGGTCAACCTTCTCATCAGCCGTCACCGTCCGCTTAAAAAGGTTCCCAAGAAGCGGGATGCTCGACAAAATGGGGATCCCTATAACATGATGGGTTTTAACGTCCTTCATCAGGCCGCCCAGCATCACGGTGCCGCCATCTTTAACCACCAACTGCGTCTCCGCCTCGCGGGTATCGATGATCGGGTATTCAACCAGCGTTGTCCCCGTCGCGTTAACGATCTTCGACGTCGTATTCGACGTTGAAACCGCCGGATGGATGATCATATTGATATAGCCGTCATTCTCGCCCCAGATCTGCGGGACAACATTCAGCTGGATACCGATGTCCTTGTATTCCTGCAGAGAACCGCCGAGGATCGTGCCCGTATCCGTGCTCACATCCGTCTTGATGATCGGAAACTGCGTACCAATAAGGATGGTGGCTTCCTGGTTATTAAGCGTCATCACCACCGGCGCGGAAAGCGTATTGGCCTTCACCTTCTCGTCAAGAGCATGCAGAAGCACCTCGAAATTCGTCCGGTCAAGCTGTTTGAACACCAGCTGCAATCCACCCGTCGCTGATGACAGGCCGGTGGTCGGCGTAACAAAAGAAGACGGTGTTGGCGACAAACTATGCGCCGCCAGCTGATCCCCACCATTAACCTTGACAGTTTGGAGGCTCGTATCCGTAACCCCCGTGGCACCGGTCCCCCACTGCAGGCCGATATCCTTAAGGTCATTATGGTTTACTTCCATGATCCGGGTCTTGATCATGATCTGCTTGGGCATGATGTCCAACCCTTTGATGAGCGTGGCCATTTCTTCCAGGCGGTCGGGTGAATCCGATACCACCAGCACTTTGGTACGGATCAATTTATTAGTCGTGGATTCCGACTTCTTGCCCGCCTCAGTACCAAAAGACCATCCACCCTGTCCTGTCGTTTCGAGCACTGAAACTTTACCCGTCTCGGACATGACAGGCTTCATGGCTTTCATGGCATCATTCGCGTCGATAAATTTGAGATGGAACACCCTGACCTGCCGTGTTTTCTGCGCGGCGATATCCTCCGCCGTCAGCGGCGCAACCATAATGATGTTTTTGTCGCGACGGGCCGTTAAATTATACGACTTAAGGATGACATCAAACGCGGTCTGCCAGTCAACCTGTTGCAGGTCAATGGAGACATCCCCTTTCACCTCAGGCGATGGCACAATATTGATGCCAGGCGTCTCCGCAGTCGCCAACTGAGCAATAGCCTGAAGGACGATCCTGATATCCGTGTCCTTGAACGTTAGGTTCTGAACCGTCGCTGCCGAAGCTCCCGCGGCCATTACCAACCCGAGTACAACGGCCAAGCCCATGGTTTTAAGATTCCATCTCATAACGTCTTTCTCCTTTTTATAGAATGATGCCGATCATTTCTCTAAAGTCAGGTGTTCGCACTTGTCCGGTAAAGCCTTTTCGCACAGCGTGACGTCCCGCTCAAGGATTTCCGTCACTTTCCTATTGCCGACCTCATCGCCGACCTTATACATTTTGGTATCAATGATCGCCACTGACCCGTCAGGATTGATAATGGTTCCCATCAAATGATCATTGTACAGCACCGCTGCGGCCGGTGCCGGCTTGGGCTTTGGTTTTTGTAAAGCCAAAGCGGCCTGACGGTCCAATGAAACTTTGAGGGCGACCTGTTCGGAGTGCGCGAAACCCCAGAAAACGACACACAAGATCAAAGCGATCAAAAGCGTGACGAATTTCCAGCGCAGGTCCCTATCCTTGGTGATCGAATGTAGTATTTTATTGTGCATATAGTTTTTCTGCCGCCTGAGCCCGCGCGACCTGCTGATAAACGTTAACCAGTGCTACGGCGCCCAACAGAGCAACACCGACCGCCAACACTAGGCCCCACGTCAGGCAACGGGAGAACGCCGCCCTCTCCTTAAGATCGAACGCGTACTTGCCCAGCAAATTCGGCGCGGTAAGCCTGATCGCCGGACCGTCAGCCGCAGTCTTCTCAGCAACTTTCAAAGGCGCCGCTGAAGCCTGGATGCGTTTGATCACGTCTTCTTTACCGGCCACATTCCCGGTAAAAACGATCTCTTCGATCTGCTTGCTGACGCTACGACCGCAACAATAACGGATGGTATCAGTAATCCGAGCGACGATCTCATTATCCGCCGTGTCGAACATTTCACGGAAGAACACCGGCTCTCCCCCCAGGAACATGACCACGCTCACACCATGAGGTTTTAAAAAATTCACCAGGCAACAATCCTTATAGATCACCGAGGAACCCTTTAGATGCTCCTCCGCCACCGCCGAGGCCAGGGAAACCACAGATACCGGCAGGATCTTATTTTCGTCAAGAATATCAATGAACTCTTCAAGCAATACCTGAGGGATCGCGGTGAGCACACCCCGTAATGAGTCACCTTCCGAGCTTAACAGTTCAACGGCTACTTCTACTTCTGCGGGAGAGATCGACAAGGCCTGAGCCGCATCATTCTTTAAGGACGCGATAAGCTCCGGCATCGGGACTTTGGCCTGGTCAAAATGACGGGTAAATACTTTCGGACCAAACACCCGCACCGCCGCAAAACGCGCCCCGTTCACCTTGCCTAAGGCTAATGCCACGCGCAATTCCTCAAGCGATGAAACCTCGAATTGTATGATTTTGTTTTCCATCAACCTGTACCTGAAGTATTTTTCTGCTCTTATTGAACTTCCTGCCAATTCGTCAAACTGCCGCTGCTGCCGTTGCCGCCGGTCGTCCCCGGCAACACGACAGGATTGGTCGTCAATGTCGGATCGTAATGTACAATAGCACCGGAATTAAGACCCACCACATTACCAACAATGGCCCCGAAAATCTCCTCGGTCTGGTTCATTAAGATCACCGTGCCGGGCGCGTAGATCAAACCATAAAAATCCGGAGACTGGTCATTGTCAATCTCAACGCCATTGCCTGAATCAAAGTTCGACGTAAATGAGATCGAATTATCCCCCAGGTACGTAGTGCCCACCTTTGTCAATGTCCCACTGTTCCCGGATGGAACATCGTTGCCTGTCACAAATAACTGCCCCACATATCTTGAAGATACCAACGACAACGACCGGTCAACTATCGTGTAGGTCGTACCGCCATTGGTGTAAGACGCCCCAATATCGGGCCTTGTTGTAATTCCAGCCACCTCAAAGACAGTATTATAATTGTGAACAGCAGTATAAGCCACAGGAGAAGCCCCCGTGTCCGTCGTCTTCACCTTGACGAGGCTACCCGATGCCGCTGCCGGCTCCACATTCCCAATCGCATACAATTGCTTCCTTCCGGTCGCAGTCGTAGGCGTAGCTCCTTGCGCCGTGTAATAAATACTATTGTCCGTAGTCCCAAGAATGTTGTACTTAACCTCAAGCAATGGTATCGGGGAAATAGCGGCGGCTTCAAAAGCGTACGAGGCGTACCTGCTGTAAATAATGAAACTGCGCGGCTCCTTTTGAATGCCATTTGAAAGAACAACACCGCTGGGCACATTCCCATTATGCGCATTGCCGCCCAGCGTTATACGCCCGTCAGCAAAAATCGTCAAACTGGGAAATTTGGCGCTGAACGAAGTGAACGACACCGTCGTATCCCCAACAACCGCGCCAACCTTCGTCAAGATTCCTGCGGTGCCGGAAGTGGTGGTTACCACACCACTGCCCGTGCCTGTCGCATAAATTTGACCTTTGCCACCTGAAACTGATGTAGATCTGACCGTATAAGTTATGCCATTATTCGTGTACGTCGCATTAACCGCTGGCGTCACCGTAAGACCAGAAACTTCAAAAACAATATTGTAGCTGCTGAAATAATCATACTTGAATGAACCGGAAATGATGCCCGATGCCGGTGGTGCGTCCATACCAACAGCATATACCTCACCAACTCCGGAAACGTTAAGGCTGGACGCCCGGACAGTGTACGTCACCCCATTGATCGTGTAACTTGACGCCAGAGTCCCTGGGGCCCCTGTCACGTGGAAAATAATGTTGTAACTGCGTGTAAAAACGATCGACGTACTCCCGGACTTCGTCAACGACCCGGAAACCAAAGGTGCCACATCCCCCGCCGCAACGATCTGCCCAACTAGTTTCCCCGAAACCAACGGAGGAACGTACAAAAGAGTATAGTTAACGTTATTGTTCTTGTACACATCGCCGACCTTTGGCGCTGTCGCTAGCGCTATCCCCGGAGAAGGCACTTCGAAAACATAAGGTGCCGCGTCGATCTGGATCTTGGGTGAAGAACTAGGCAGAATATCTTCACGGGTCCCTGTCACCTTTGTCAGCCATAAAAACTGATTTCCGGAAATATGCCATGTCCCAGCAGAAGGGACAGCCAGCTGCATGTCACTGCATTTGTAACTACCACCTGTACCATAGATGAATGGATCCGCAAGATTAAGGGTGCCGGTGGCAATTCCCCCAGAACACTGAACCGAAGACCAGGAAAACGGCGGGATCGTGACCGGCGTTAAAGTTGACGTCGACGTGATATTGGCAACTGAGATCTGCGAAGCACCCGAACTGCTAAAGTCACTGTAAACTTTCACACCGGTATCACTAAATAGATCGGTCTTAAACGTTATCGGCGCTGAAAATGGATTCGACGCCCCAGGAGTACAATTCGCCTGGATCTTACGCGACACCGCACTGCTCCCCGATCCGACCGTTCCCGTTGACGTCAAAAGAGTCCCGGATTTATCAACCCTGTACGTCCCCGTGCCGATACTTGTATCCGTTAAAGCGCCGCAAGCCGTTGCGGCTGATTGTTGCAGCCCAGCATCCGCCAGCCAGAAAGCCTGCGTCGCCTTCTGGCCGCTAACAGACACTTGCCGCTGCATCGTAGAATAATTAATAGCACCTACACCCAGAACACCAAAAAGGAACATGGTGCTAAGCGCGACCGCCAATGCCGAACCACGGGAATTCATCATGGGGTCCTCCTCCTCGACGCGCTCATCAAATAGTTGAAGGCCACGCCATTCTTCGATCCGCTCAGGGTCACGCGCACTAACGGCAAGGCACTAATGTCCGGCGTAAATACCGTAACATTAGATATCAAAGTAACCGCCGTTTTGGTTGTTCCGCCGCAGGTGCTGTCGTAAACCAGGGTGCTCGATCCTGACGGAATATAAAAGTGAACATTGCTACATTGATCCGTCACCAACGTCAAACTGTTGCTCGCCACAGTCGGACTCGCGGATGATTGCCGCACGTTCTCACGGATCATCTGCAAAGCAAACTGCGTATCATTATAAACATCCGCCCGTGACCGTAAATTCCTATAGGATCCGGTAGCAATAGAACCCAAAGCCGCCGCCATCAAAATCACGATCAACCCGACAACAATCCCCACCATCAGTTCAGCGAGGGTGAAGCCTCTTTTGCCAGCCCGGACTATTTTCATCACGAACCAATATATGTTTCTAGTGTAACCTGACTGCTGATCGCCGTACCAGGCTCCGTCCAGGATACGCATACCCCAACCAAAGTCGGGGACGTGCATGCCGGTTTTGTGGTCGTCGCTCCGCAAACGCCCTGTGTCGCCGTCGCCGGCCAGGTGACCGTGCGCGTTCCTGTCAAATGAGCCGCGTTAGTCGTATCGGTCTGGTCACCGATCAACCCAACTGTCGTCCCGGTATCCTGTGTTGCCGCTGTGCAACCGGCTTTTTTTAGCTCTTCCAGCTTTGAATCCGCGATCCAGGTTGCCATCTGATTATGGACACCGCGGGAATACAGCGAATTTGAATAATAAAAGAACCCGAGCCCCCCCGCCATAACAATGCCGAGGACCACGATCGCGATCATCGCCTCAATAATAGAGAACCCCTGAAGACCAGCTCTTTTAGCTCTAACTCTGAACATAGAGTTAATATTTCGCCCATACCGCGGGTGAAGAAGTCCCCTCGGTCCATATGACCCGGCCCGAATTATCCATCTGAATAATGTAACCGGAGACATCAGCATTGCTCGACGCACCATCCAGATTACTACCGCTTAATGCCGAGCTGTTCGCCCCCGTCACCGTGATCAAAAAATCCTGCGGAGCGATTTCGGTGGTACCCACAACAGTCCCGGACCAGGCAAAAGTCCCCTTCGACGAAGAACCTACGCGATACGATTCGGGTGAGAAATATTTATTGCCATGGATCTGCACCCCAAGGTCGCTGCTTCTGTTACCGCTAGCCGTACCAAAATATAAGCTCGCGTCAGCGGACGTGGTAATGGTCAACGGCGACAAACTACCGTTCTGGGACATGTACGTGCGCTCCCCTGAACGGATCGCGCCGGCACCGGCCACCGCTTCGGAAACCCTGGCTTTGCTCGTATTGGACAGGTACATCGGCGCGGCCACCGCGGCCAGAATACCGATGATCAACAAGACCACCAGCAACTCGATCATTGAAAAACCGCTCACATTTAATCTTTTCATCCGAATCTCCTCATTAAGGCAACGATCAGGGACCCCACGCTTGAGCGTCCCTGATCGCTACACCTCACAAACAAACAACAAAGAATATTACCACTGCAGCCAGTTATTCCCACCGTCAGTGGAATAAACGATCACGCCGCTGTTGTCCATTTTGGCCCTGATATTGCTGGCTTCACTCGCATTACGTGCCTTGCCATCGCTAGCTGATGCTGTTTGAACACTTTTGCTACCGTCAGCCGTAACAACAAAACCAACCGTGGTATTCGGCGTAACAACGGCTGTAGCGCCGTTTACCGGAAACGTCGACTCGGTCGTGGCTAAAACAACTTTGTAAGACTCCGGAGAAAGATACTTCGCGTTGCTAAGATCAACCCCCAACTGGGTACCAATACTACCGGCGCCATAGATCTCGCCGTCCAGGAACGTGCTACCACCATGCTGCATCGCGTAAATACGCTCCGCCGAACGGATGGAACCGATCGCCGCAACCGCCTCGGATGCTTTGGCCTTATCAGAGCTGGCCAAGAACATCGGCGCAGCGACCGCAGCCAAAATACCGATGATCAAGAGGACCACCAGCAATTCGATCATGGAAAAACCTTTTTGATTTAACCTTTTCATTCGTCTCTCCTTTTTTGTTTTATACACTTGGCCTCAAGGCCTGTTTTCCTTTTTATGTTATCGGACTGCGCCGGACAACGAGAATATCGGCAGGTACAAGGCTACCGCCACCACCGCCACCACCCCACCGATCAGAATAATAAAAACCGGCTCAAGCAAAGAATTCAAATTGCTCAAGAAAACATCCACTTCCTGGTCGTAATAATCCGCCATACGCTTGAACATCTCACCCAGCATACCGGCTTTTTCACCGACCGTGACCATCTTGATCAGGATCCGCGGGAAGTCCTGATGCGCGCGCATCGCTTCGCTCAAGGAAGCCCCTACCGAAACATTATGACGAACATCATTAATGATCTGCTTAAGGAACAAATTCACCACCACCTCTGAAGACAGCGACAGCGTCCCAAGGATACCCACCCCTCCCGTTAGAAGCATGGAACAGGTGCGGCAAAAACGGGCCATCATGGCTTTACGAAGCACCTTCCCCACTACAGGCACCTGCAACAAATAATAATCGACCATGAACCTGACCTTGAAGATCTTCAAAACCTGCAGGAACGCTACAACCAAAACAGCCGCGCACACCAAAACAAAAACGATATGCGATAAAAAGAACTCGCTGATACTAACAATAACCTGCGTCAGCGCTGGCAACTTTACCCCGGCCCCCTCAAAGATGGCCTTGAACTTCGGGATCAGAAAAAGCACAATGCCGGAAACGATCGCGACCACAAAACTCAACAAAAAGATCGGGTAGCGTATAGCCCCCAAGAGTTTCTGGCGCATTTTTTCATAATCTTCCATGAACGTCGCCAGATTCGCTGTTGTTGTGCTCAGGTTCCCGATCTCTTCCCCCGAACGGACCACCGCCACATAATAAGATGAAAAAACAGATGGATGGCGGGAAAGGGCCACCGACAAGGTTTCACCGGAACGAATATGAAAAAGAACAGCGCGCAAAACACCCGCGAAATACTGATTTTCCAGGTCAGTCGCGATCGTTTCGATCGCTTCAGTTAACAGAACACCGGCGCCCAGGATCGCCCCCAGCTGACGGGTGAAAACAACCTTCTCCACATTGCTCACCGTCCGGTTTTCAAACAAAGCGTCGAAAAAACCCGCCGCTTTCGCACTCCCCGCCTGATTTGCCATGGCCATACCTGATTACTCCTGAAATTCCCTGGTGACACGAAGAACATCATCAACGGTCGTAATGCCCGCTTTCATTTTCTCGATCCCGCTCTCGGAAAGGGTGCGCATCCCGCCTTCTTGCGCTTTACGGGAAATAACCTCGCTCGACGCGCGGGCATTGATAAGATTGCGGATATCATCATTGATCGTCAACGTCTCATAGATCGCTAAACGGCCTTTATAGCCTCTGTTCATGCACTTGGGACAACCCTTACCGTGATAAAGCGTCATCTGCTCTTCCATAATGCCAAGGCGCTCAAGGACCTCGCGGCCCACCACCTGCGGTTCACGGCATTCGGTACAGATCTTGCGCACCAGGCGCTGGGCCAGCACACCCACTAAAGAAGATGAAAGCAAAAACGGCTCAACGCCCATGTTGATCAAGCGCACCGCGGCACCGGCGGCGTCATTCGTATGCAGTGTGGCAAAAACCAAATGGCCTGTCAGCGCCGCGTGGATCGCGATCTCGGCGGTTTCCTTATCGCGGATCTCACCGACCATGATGACGTCGGGGTCCTGGCGCAGGATCGAACGCAAACCCCGGGCGAAATCCAGCCCGATGACCGGGTTCACCTGGGTCTGTTGCATAAATTCAAGGCGATATTCCACCGGGTCCTCAAGGGTCACGGTATTCTTTTCCGGCGAATGGATCTCGTTAAGGGTCGTATAAAGCGTTGTAGTTTTACCGCTGCCGGTCGGGCCGGTCACCAGGATGATGCCGTAGGGACGGCGGATGATCTTGCGATATTTCAGCAGGTCTTCCGGAGAAAAACCAAGGTTGTCCAGGCCGCTGAGCGGGCTCGACGTATTAAGCAACCGCATGACGATGCTTTCACCATAGATCGTCGGAAAACAGGACACGCGCACATCGATCTCCTGCGCGCCGATAAGCATCTTAAAACGGCCATCCTGCGGCAAGCGCCGCTCGGCAATATCGAGCCCGGATAAGATCTTGATGCGCGTCACAATAGCCGCGTACATATTCTTGGGCGGCGCTGGAAAATCGGAAAGGATCGAGTCCACGCGCAAACGCAGTTCAACGCGCGACTGTTTGGGCTGAATATGAATATCGCTGGCATCATTATTGAAGGCCTGTACGACGAGATGATGCACATATTTGACGACTGGCGGATCATTAGCATCCAACCGAAGCTTATCGACGCCCTCCTCCTGCCACTGAGGTGCGGTCTGCCCCTCAAAATCATCCACATGCTCCTGAAGCTGCGGCGACTGAAGGTAACAATACTCGATCGCCGCAACAATATCTTTCTCCAGCGCCACCGTACGCTTGATCTTGAGGCCCGTTTTGATACGAATAGTATCTTCCGCCACCACGTCAAGCGGGTCATACATAGCGACGGTCAAGGTTTCACCGGTAAAATCGATGGGCAAAAGAGTAAAACGCCGGGCCAACTCTTCCGGGATCAACGTAACAGCCCGGGGGTCGATCTGCTTGTAAATGGCTTTGAGGTCTATATAAGGAAGGTGAAAATAGCGGGCAATGAACGGCGCCATCTGTTCATGGCTGACCAACCCCATCTTGATAATAATGTCGCCGAGGCGTTCCTTGACCTTCTTCTGCTGATTGATCGCCAGATCGATCTGCTCGGAAGTGAGCAAACCCTCGCCGATAAGCGCCTCCCCTATCCTGACGCCAACCGTTTTGGCAAAAGCCGCCGCGTCATAAGGAGAAGATGGCTCTTCTTTTTCTAAAACTGATTTATCCATTTTTTACATCTTTTGTAGAGATTTCCAATATTTTATTTTGTAAGTATACCCGATATCTCCACAATTTGCCAATTTATTTTATAGAGGCACTAAATAACTGATATTAAGTAATTTAACGATTTTTGTCGGGGGGATAATACGGAAACTTACAGGCAAATTACTCGATCCCGAAATCCTTGAGATGACCAAGAAAAGTGGCCTGGTCAAAGCGGCCGATATAGGTATCGGCACCGGCTTTCAGGCAATCCTGGACCACTTTTTCCAAACTACGCAACAGGGGGCCTTCGAGCACTTCATCGGCCGGATGATTGGAGTAGACCACGATCTTTGTGTTCTTAAAGAAATCATACGCCCGTAGAGAACGGATAACTTCCTTGGTCGTCGCGTAATCAGGGGTATAAATATCGATCAGGATCAGCTGCGGATTGGTCAGGAAACAGCGCAGGCCGATCTCGATGACCTTGCTGACCGGAACCACGATGCTATTGACCTTTTCCAGCTCGCGGCGCATCTTCCCCAGCACATCCTCATCGGGCCCAATGACCACCACCTTGTGGAATACCTGCTTGGCCATCGTATAAGCCTCGATCTTGCGGATCTTCTCCTTTAAGTCTTCCATGTTGAAAGGCTTGGGGGAATACATCTCCACCCCAAGGGAAGAAAAAGAGTCCTGGAACACCTCTTTATCGGTCACGATGATCACCGGCAAACTGGACGTTGACGGCCGGTTCTTGAGTTCCATGTAAAGATCAACGCCATCCATTTCCGGCATGACCACATCCGTGATCAAAAGGTCGATCTTCTCGGATAAGATGATACCGAGTGCCCGCACCCCGTTCTCGGCGATCTGCACCCTATAGCCCTCTTTCTCCAGGGACTTGGCCAGAAGAACGGCAGTGCCGCGTTCATCATCAGCTACCAGGATATTCTTGATCATGTTTTTCTCACTTTGAAGCCATTTGGGCATTGAGCAAACACCCTTTGGATACGCTGTAAAAAGGCTGGGAGGCCATCCGGGCTTCATTGATCTTGATCCCCAGGTCCACACTCTTAAGCTCCTTACGGACAACATCAATAAAACCGCCCACCAAAGACGAACCGCCGGCAAAAACCATATCGACCGGCTCCTCAAACCGCGCGCCCTTATCAGGCATATGCAGCACTTTCGCGATCTGCTCAAGGAAATACCGAATATACTGCTTGTAATAGATCGCGATCGACTCCTCTTCCCGGGTCTGGGGCGCCAAAATGCTCATCCCTTTTTCCTTGGCGATCAGGATCTTGTTGACCGAAATATCAATGGCATTCGCCGCGTGCTGGTCGATCCAGTCCCCTCCGCGGGCGATCGAGAACTCAGCGATCACGATCGACGTATAGGCGATACATACATTGACCATGCCGCCGCCGCAGGAAATGCCGACCCCGGTGAACTTCTGGTCTTTTAGTTCCGAGAGGATCACCGCGAAAGCCTCATTGATCGCAATAGGCTCATACCCGAAACAACTGAGCATCGTTTCAATAACGTTCTTGTGGTACGTAATATCGATCATGCTGTCCACCGGCTCAGCCGGCAGGGAGAAGCTGCAGATCTCGTTCGGGACCCGGGGCTTCCACAGCATTTTCTGGACGATCATATTGATCACATGGATCGCTTCGCGCTCCAGCGGGTTGATCACACCGATATTCATGGAACGCTGGGTGCGGCGATCGAAATAATTGGAAAAATCAAAGGCATTGCGCCCGAGCACGCAGGTTTTCCCGTTCACCTTATGCTGGGGGATATTCATGCGCGTCAGGAGCTCTTTGGTCACATCGTCTTCCCTGACGTAAAGGAAGGCATTGCGGCTGAGTTCGATCTCATCACCCTTTTCCGTTACCCGGGAGGCCACCAGGTTCGAGGTGCCTACGTCCAACCCGACGCCCGAGAACTTATTAGGGATATCAAGCTCCACCACCAGCTTCTTCGCCGGAGGTGTCACCGGGTTGGCAAAGACCTTAGCCGGCTTAAAAGGCTTCGGCTTTTTTACCGGTGCGGCTTTTTTCTTTTTAGAGGCGCTTTTCTTGAGGGCGCTCTTTTTGACCGCGCGCTTTTTACCGGCTTTTTTGGTCGGCATGCTGCTCTCCTGGTTTTTGAACTTGAGTTGCCTAAACTGATCCCGCTGTTATTGACCGCCCCGATAAGGCAACCCCGGGCGATCGCGTATAAAGGATCTTTCGCCAGCCCCACCTGATCGATCTTAAGGGGAAGCCGGGCTTTTCTAACCGCCGTCCTTAACAAAGAAATAAAACCCGACGGCAACGCGGTCCCGCCGGCGCACACCATGCTAACGGGATCTTTGAAAACAGCCAATTTCCCGCTGGCTGCCAAACGCGCCTTGAGGCACTCCACCGCGTGCGCGATGAGGTCTTTATAATAGATCGCCACCGCGTTCTCGACACGCCCCTGGGGCGCCAGCAAATTGACCCCGCCCTCTTTAACAGACCGGATCTGATGCGGCAACTCGCCGATCGCTTTGGCCGCGTTATCGTCGATCCAGTCGCCGGCGCGATCGATCGAAAACGCATCAATGATCTGCCCCTTATGGCTTAAACACACGTTGAGAAGACCGCAACCGCACGATATGCCGATCCCGGTAAAACGCTGCTCACTCAAGCCACTATAAACGACCGCCAGCCCTTCATTGACCGCTGTCGCCCGGTAACCCAGCCCTTCGAGGATCGCATGAATGATCTCTGAATGATAAACCAGCCGGCTTTCGCGCTGAAACGGTTCCGCCGGAACGGAATAATAGCAGATCGCGCCAGGCCCTTCCGCTTTTCCGACGAGGGCCTCGATCAGGATCTTTAAAATAACCTCGGCCCGTTTTTCTTTCGGGTTGAGCACCCCGTCCTGCATGGGGCGGCTGATGGGCTTAGCCGTAATGCCCGCCGTTTTGAACGCCGACTCACCCAAGGCGTAAAGGTCCCGACCGATCTCGGCGTACTGCATCTCTTCATTCTTGAGGAACTGGGTCATCGAGGCTTCCACCTGGACCCGAAGAAAAGCATTACGTAATTTTTTAAAACGGACCTTATGATCCTTTGAGATCGACGCGCTGATGAGGTGCATCGTCCCGATATCAAGGCTTTTTATTTCCCGGTCCATCAACCAAAGCCCCCTGTTGTCATTTAATGATATTTGAAATAAAACTAATGGTGCGCCCGATCCCGTAAGCAATGATCCCTAGAAAATCAGTCGGATCGTCTTCCTTGGAACGCTTCTCGGTAATATGGCGTTTTTGAACGACCGGCTCGGCGACCGGCTCTTTTCTAACAATATGATGATGGTGTTTGGGCCTGGCGTGCAAGCGCTTGAGCGCCCGGGCGCCGGCATTCACGTCCTCAATACCGGTGACCTTGGTCGGAATATTGATCAGATGAACACTTTTGACCTTATCTTCTTCAACGTCAGGCATGCAGCTTTTCCTTCACCTTTTTTAACAACTGCTCGGGCTTGAAAGGCTTCAATAAATAATCATCGCAACCGCCATCGAACGCGTCCATCCAGCTTTCTTTGCTCGCGGTCAGCATAATGATCGGAATAGAACTGCCATAACCGTACTTAATACCGCGGGTATTCTCCTCTTCACGGATATTCTTAAGGACTTCCAGGCCGCTCATGTCCGGCATCACGATATCCAACAGGATCAGCTGAAAAGGCTTTTTGCCGATCGAGTCAAGGTATGCCTTGATCCCTTTAACACCGTCATCGACGGCCGTGATCTCGCAAAGCTGATCTTTCAGAAGATTCTTTATCAGCTTCTGATTGATCGCATCATCATCAATGACCAAAATACGTTTAGGCATAAATAGTCTCCATGAATTTTAAACCCTTGTTCCTATTATAGACCTCCCCCCCCCACGACCATAGTTAATTTTTATTTTGCTGTTGATAGAAACTTTATCCACCTTTCAATATTATGTAATATAATTCTTATTCATGCGACAAACTGAGCGCTAAAATTGCCGAATGACGCAACATGGAGATCATTATGCCCGATGAAGAATTACCCGCCGTCCCCGTGAACCAGGAAGAACTCAGCGACTGGCTTGACTCTCTGGACTACATTTTAAAGCATGAACCACCGGCGAAGGTTCAATATATCCTTCAGCAACTCCAGATACGCGCCCAAGAAAGCGGCATCGTGGCGCCTTTCACCTACAATACCCCTTACGTCAATACCATTTCAGTCAAGAAACAGCCCGCTTTCCCCGGCGACCGGCTCATTGAGCGGCGCATCAAAAGTATTATCCGCTGGAACGCTATGGCCATGGTCATCCGCGCCAACAAGCATAATTCCGGCGTAGGCGGCCATATTTCTTCTTTCGCCTCGGCAGCCACGCTTTACGAAGTGGCCTTCAATCATTTTATCCGCGGCAAACAGAAGGACGGTTGCGGCGATATGGTTTATATCCAGGGGCATTCCTCCCCCGGCGTTTATTCGCGCGCTTTTCTGGAAGGGCGCCTGTCCCAAGACCAGCTGGAGAACTTCCGGCGTGAACTCGCTGACGGCGGCGGATTATCCTCCTATCCCCATCCGTGGCTGATGCCTTCTTTCTGGGAATTTCCGACCGTTTCCATGGGGTTGGGCCCCATCATGGCGATCTATCAGGCCCGCTTTACCAAGTATCTTGAAAATCGCGGGCTTAAAACACCCAGCGACCATAAAGTATGGGCTTTTCTGGGCGACGGCGAAACCGATGAGCCCGAATCACTGGGAGCGCTCACGCTTGCCTCCCGCGAGAAACTCGACAATCTGATCTTTGTGGTTAACTGCAACCTCCAACGGCTCGACGGCCCGGTGCGCGGCAACGGCAAGATCATCCAGGAGTTGGAAGCCGCTTTCCGCGGCGCCGGCTGGAACGTGATCAAGGTCGTCTGGGGCTCCGACTGGGATCCCCTGCTGGAAAAAGACACGCAAGGGTTGCTCGCCAGGCGTATGGGCGAGATCGTCGATGGCGAATATCAAAAGTATGTGGTCGAATCCGGTAAATACATCCGGGAACATTTCTTCGGCAAAGACCCGCGCATCGCGGCGATGGTCGCGCATTTGACCGACCAGCAGATCGAAATGATGCGCCGCGGCGGCCATGACCCGGAAAAAGTTTATGCCGCTTTTAAAGCCGCTACCGAATTCAAAGACGCCCCCACCGTCGTGCTCGCCAAAACCATCAAAGGTTACGGTATGGGCGAAAGCGGTGAAGGCAAGAACATCACCCATCAGCAGAAAAAGCTCAATCTTGAAGAGCTTAAAGAATTCCGCACCCGCTTTAATATTCCGATCTCGGACGAAACCATCGAGGACGCGCCGTTCTATCGCCCCCCGGATGATTCACCGGAGGTCAAATACCTTAAAGAATGCCGCCAGAAGCTCGGCGGCGCGGCGCCGTCCCGCCGGGAAAAATCGATCCCGCTGGATGTTCCGGGCAACGACCTGTTCGAAGAATTCTATAAAGGCACCGATGGCCGCGAAGTCTCGACCACCATGGCCTATGTGCGCATCCTTTCCAAATTGCTTCAGAACCCGACGATCGGGAAATATATCGTGCCTATCATCCCCGATGAAGCGCGCACCTTCGGGATGGAAGCCTTCTTCCGCCAGTTCGGCATTTACGCCAGCACCGGCCAGCTTTACGAGCCCGTTGATTCCGAAAGCCTGCTGTATTACAAGGAAAGCAAGAACGGGCAGATCCTCGAAGAAGGCATCAATGAAGCCGGCTCCATTTCCTCCTTCATTGCCGCCGGGACCGCTTACTCCACGCACAATATCCCGACCATCCCGTTCTATACCTATTACTCTATGTTCGGGCCGCAACGCATCGGCGACCTCATTTGGGCCGCCGCCGACTTACGCTGCCGGGGTTTTCTGGTAGGCGCCACCTCGGGCCGCACCACGCTTAACGGTGAGGGCCTGCAGCATCAGGATGGGCACAGCCATATCCTCCTTTCCACCGTCCCGACGATACGCACCTACGATCCCGCGTTCGCTTTTGAAACAGCGGTGATCATCGAGCAAGGCCTTAAGGCCATGTACAAGGACCAGGAATCCTGCTTCTATTACCTGAGCATCGGTAACGAGAATTATGCCCAGCCCGCGATGCCGGAAAATGCCCGCGACGGGATCATTAAAGGCGCTTATCTCTTTGCTAAGTCTGCCAAAGAATCCGCCCTATCGGTCAATCTGCTCGGTAGTGGCGCCATCATGAACCAGGTACTGGCCGCCAAAACGATCCTTGAAGAAGAGTACCATGTCGCGGCCAATGTTTTTAGCGTTACCAGCTACAATGAACTGCGCCGGGAAGCCTTAAATATTGAACGGCAGAACCTGCTCAAACCGCTGGCAGAGCAGCAAAAGCCCTATATCACCTCCCTGTTCGAACAAACACCGGGCGTGGTGGTGGCCGCCAGTGATTACATGAAAGCCCTGCCGGACTCGGTACGGCCCTGGGTCAAAGCGCCCATGGTCACGCTTGGCACCGATGGCTTCGGCCGCAGCGAGACCCGCGAAGCCCTGCGTGATTTCTTTGAGGTCGACGCCAAACACATTGTATGGGCCGCCCTGGTGCTGCTGTTCCGCGACAAAAAGGTCACCGCCGAGAACCTAAAACAGGCGCAGACAAAGCTGAAGATCGACCCTGATAAAATAAACCCGGCCATCTCTTAAGGAATGAACGCATGACCGATATCCTTATCCCGCAACTGAGCGAGAACATCAAATCCGGCACCGTTACCCGGATCGCTGTCAAACCCGGCGACGCGGTATTCAAAGGCCAGACCCTGCTGGAACTCGAAACAGAGAAAGCCGTGCTGGAAGTCCCCTCGCCTAACAATGGCACCGTGGCCGAAGTCCTGATCAAGGTTGGTGATGAGATCAAGCCCGGACAATTAGCTTTTCTGTTCAGCGGGGACGCGCCGGCTCCAGCCGCCGCCGCGGTTCCAAACGCTCCGGCCGTGGCCGCGCCCTTAGTAGCCACCAAAGAGAACCTGCCGGAACTGACCAATATCCTGCGCTCAGCCCTGCCGTCGGCTACCGCCGCTTCGGTCGATGTGGCTGCCGCGCCCTCGGTGCGACGGTTCGCGCGTGAGCTGGGCATCAATATCGGGGATGTGCCCGCTTCCGGCCGGTACAAACGGGTTTCCATTGAGGACATTAAAGCCTACGCCAAAGACCGCATGACCACCCGGGTGGTATCTGCTGGTCCCGGCGGCGTTGAACATCCCCCGCTGCCGGATTTCAGCAAATGGGGCGACACCTCCCGCGAAAAGATGTCGGCGATCCGCAAGAAAACCGCCGCGCATATGGCTTACTGCTGGGCGACCATCCCGCATATCACCCAATTCGCTAAAGCGGATATAACGGAAGTCGACAAACTCCGCCAGAAACGCTCAACGCCGGAACTCAAGCTCACGATCACCCCGTTTCTGATCAAAGTCATCGCCGCGGCCCTTAAGCAATTTCCCAAACTCAATGCTTCGGTGGACATGGCCGCACAGGAGGTCATTTTCAAAACCTATTACAATATCGGGATCGCGGTGGATACGCCCAACGGGCTGCTGGTGCCGGTCATCAAAAATGCCGACCAGAAAAGCATTTTAGCGATCGCCGCTGAAATGCAGGCCCTGGCTGAAAAAGCCCGCGCCCGCAAACTAACCATGGAAGAAATGCAAGGCGGTACCTTTACCGTCACCAATCTCGGCGGCATTACAAGCGGTCATTTCACGCCCATCGTGAACGCCCCCGAATCAGCGATACTAGGGATATCCCGCGCCCAGCTGGAACCCTGTTATAACAACGGCTCGCTTTGCGCGCCCCGGCTGATGCTGCCGCTCAGCCTCTCCTACGACCATCGGCTTGTCGACGGCGCGGACGGTGCCCGCTTCATCAAATTCATTGTGGACGCGATCGAACAACCCTTAATGCTGGAACTTTAATATGCCTATATCGAGCCAACTTGTGGTCATCGGCGCCGGTCCCGGCGGTTACGCGGCAGCTTTTCACGCGGCTGACCTGGGCCTTTCCGTCACCCTCATCGATCGTGACCTGAATCCCGGCGGCGTCTGCCTGTACCGCGGTTGTATCCCGTCGAAAGCCTTACTGCATGCTGCCAAGGTCCTGACCGAAACCGAAGAAGCCAAAAATATCGGCATCGATTTCGGCAAACCTTCGGTCGATATCGAAAAACTGCGGGCCTGGAAAGAAAGCGTCGTTTCAAAGCTTACCGGCGGGCTCGGCCAGCTCACCCGTCAGCGCAAGATCACCTATATCCAGGGTGAAGCAAAATTCCTCAGCTCAAGCTCACTTGAAATCAAGAAAGCCGACGGCTCAACGGACAGCCTGACTTTTGAGAAAGCCATTTTGGCCACCGGTTCACGGCCGATCGAACTGCCCTTTTTACCCAAGTCGCCCAAAGTCTGGGATTCCACCGGCGCGCTCAACCTGCCTTATGTTCCGGCCACGCTGCTTATTATCGGCGGCGGTTATATCGGCATGGAGCTCGGCACCGCCTACGCCGCGCTGGGCGCAAAAGTTTCTGTCGTGGAAGCGCTCCCTCAACTGCTTAACGGGGCCGACCGCGACCTGGCGGATATCGTGATCCGCCGGCTGAAGAAGAATTTCGCGAAGATCATGGTTGAAACAAAAGTGCTGAAAGCCGAGGAAACGCCAGACGGCATCAACGTCACGTTCCAGGATACCAAAGGCCAGAGCTTTACAGAAACCTACGCCCAGGTCCTGACCTCGATCGGTCGCCGGCCGAATACCGACGGGATCGGCCTCGAGAAGACCAAAGCAGTCGTGAACGCTAAAGGGTTCATTGAAGTTGATATCGAACGCCGCAGCGCGGACGCCAATATTTACGCCATCGGCGATATCGCCGGACAACCGATGCTGGCCCACAAAGCCACAGCTGAAGCCAAAGTGGCGGCCGAAAGCGCCGCCGGTAAAAAGACCGCCTATGAACCCAAAGCCATCCCGGCCGTAGTCTTTACCGACCCGGAACTGGCCTGGACGGGGGTTACCGAGATCGAAGCCAAGGAAAAAGGGCTTAACATTACCGTCTTCAAATTCCCCTGGGCCGCTTCGGGCCGGGCGCTCACCCTGGAACGCACGGACGGGCTCACCAAGCTCATCGCCGATACGGAAACGAAACGCATCCTGGGTGTTGGGATCGCGGGGATCAGCGCGGGCGATATGATCGCGGAAGGCACGCTGGCCATTGAAATGGCCGCGGTCGCCGATGACCTGGCGCTAACCATCCATCCTCACCCCACATTGTCGGAAACGATCATGGAAACAGCGGAAGGCTTGTTCGGGCACTGCACGCACATGGTCAAGCCAAAGCGTTAATCCCAGCTGAACAGATCGCCCGGCTGGATGCCCGCTTCTTGAGCCACCCCCGCGTTAAGCTCGATAACATAACGGGCCGGCTCCTTCGGATCATAGACCGGGCAAGGGTCTTTCTTACAGGCAGGAACAGCCGTTTCCAGGTGGACGACGCGCTTATTGTCATCGAGCCAGATCATATCGATGGCAAAATTCATGTTCTTCATCCAGAAAGGATAATCGCCCGGGCTGTCGAACACAAAAAGCATGGCTTCATCGTCGGCCAGGCTACCGCGCCCCATCAAGCCCCGGGCACGCCCCTCCGGCGTCGTCACGACTTCCGAATGAAAACATTTCTCCCCGGAACACACCTCGCGTAGTTCATCAGCGGCAAAAACCCGGCCGGACCACAGCAATAGAACTGTCAGGATGATGGTTCTCATTTGCCGTTCAATTCTTCTCCGGTGCTGCGGATATAATCACGAAAAGACAGGTCATTATTGATCACGCGCCCGGCAGCTGCCAGGCGCTGATGCACATAAGGATGCGTGCGGCCGAACGATTTCGCCCGCGCGGGCTGTTTACGGTCGTATTCCTGCAAAGCTTCCAGCATCCGCAGCATGCCCTCGGGGTCGTACCCCGCCGCTTTCATGTATTTGACGCCCAGGGCATCGGCCTGCAATTCATCCTGCTGCGAGTAATCAAAGAACATCGAAAGCGTCGCCATATTGACGCCACCCGCCAGGTTGCCGTTCACCTGTAATGCCGCCAGCACCGCCACCAGGCTGCCATAAGACAGCTGCAGGCGTTTGATGCTGTGACGCGCGGTCACATGGGCCACTTCATGGGCAATGACCGCGGCCAACTGATCATCATTCTTGATATAATTCATAAGCCCCTTAAAAACATAAACATATCCCCCGGGCAGCGAGAGCGCGTTGACCATAGGCTCATCGACGGGTTTCTTTTCTTCCACCACTTTGACCACATAGACCAGCTCCTGGCGGTCACATACCGCCGCGACCCGGCTGAGGATACGCTCCACGCGCTCGTTAAGCTCGGGCTCATCGACCAGCTTGTACTGCTTTTCCAGCTCGCGTGCCGCGGAAGCGCCGATCTCCTGCTCACGCTCCGCAGAATACATCGTTGTTTCCTGCTCGCCGGTCGCGGTATTAAAATTGCTCGACAGCCCGCTACAACCGTAGAACGACACCATCATCACCAGCATCAAGACATGCACCCCGAATTTCTTGAGCATCTGCGCGAGCTTGGCCACCGGCAGGCCGACCACATTAAAATAACAGCCTTCGATCTTGGGGATGAACACCCCGCCGCGGCCTTCAATATCAAAACCACCGGCCTTATCCAGCGGCGAGACCAGCTGATGATAACGGTCGATCTCCTCGTCCGTCAATTTGTTCATGAACACCTTGGTCTTGTCATGATCGACCAGCACCGTCTTATCCTGCGTGTCGATCACCGCCAGCCCTGTATAAACCCAATGGGGTTCGGCCATCAGCAATTTCAGGTTCTTTTTGGCTTCCTTGAGGTCTTTGGGCTTGATGACCAGGCGGGAACGCGCGTAGACCACGGTATCAGCGCCGATCACAATGGATGGTTCCTTAACCTGTTCGGCGATATCAATGGCCTTGAGCAGGGCATTGTCTTTGACCAGGTCGGAGACCGTGGTCGAGATCGTGTCCTTCTCCCGGGCGGAAGACTTGCGCACCGTGAAAGGAATTTTAAGAAGCCGCATCAGCTTTTTGCGCTGGGGCGACGCTGAGGCCAGAATGATCTTTTTCATCAGCTTGTCAGGAATTCATCCGCAGTAAAAAGTGAGATCAACTCCACGCCGCGGGCGGCTACCGCCTCTTTGGCGCCATCCCGACGGTCGATGATGCACACGCAGGCCACGGGCTTAAGCCCGTCCTGGGCCAGCGCGTCGATCGAATGGATAAAAGCTTTCCCCGTGGTCGCCACATCATCAATGACCACGATGCGGTCGGCCGCCGTTAACTCCGGGCCTTCCACCATCCGCCCTTTGCCATGGCCCTTGGCTTCTTTGCGAATAATAAATGTTTTAACCGGCTCCCTCTCCAGGAAACTCACCGCGCCGATCGCGCCCACCATCGGATCCGCGCCAAGCGTGGGGCCACCGATGGCCGTGGGCGCGTGCTTTTTTACCGCGTCGCGCATCAGCTTCCCGCAAAGGAAAGCGCCTTCCGCGGAAAGGGTCACCAGGCGCGCGTCGAGGTAATAATTGCTCTTTTTCCCCGACGACAAAGTAAAATCGCCCTTAAAGAACGCCTGCGTTTTAATGACCTCGAATAATCTTTTCTTACAATCAGCAACCGACATGCTTAGCATACTCACTCCGGATCAGTTAATGGCGGGCGGGATCTCGATCTTGCGGCGATTGATCTCGAACTGCAGGCCCATCCTGTATTTAATAAGGTCTTTAAATTTGTTGTATTCCTTAAGCGTAAAACCGCTGGTCGTATGGAACGCCCGCGAGGCCTCGATCTCGGCCAAAATATCAATGTAACTGTCCACCAGCTTTTCGTCGGTAAGCGCCGCGATGCCCTTGGCATCCAGGACCACAATGTCTTCCGACGGAAAAGACGTAAGCGCCAGCACCGGCGGCGCCAGCAGTAAGACCCCGGCCAACACCATGGCCGCCATCCAACGTTCTGTTTTCATCGTTCCCCCCTTAAAATCCCACGCCTACCTTAAGGCCGACTTCCCGAGTCGTGTTCTTCGGCTCGTATCCGGACAATTTGATATCCGACTTTTCAATGCTCCAGAACCTGAAAAACGGCTCCACAAAGACGCTTAAGCGATGTGTCAGGTCCTTGGCAACCTTGAAGGAAGCGCGCACGCCGTAACCGGTCCGCTGCTTGTTGATCGCCGTGTCGACAGTCGGGTCGACATCTTCCAAATGGCTCTGCTGCTCGCCATCGATCAGGTGGTCATATTCGAGATTCATTGCCAGCGACCAGCCGTCACCGAACTTTTTAGCCAGGCCGACACCAAGCGGAACATAAAGATACCTTGATTCGCGATTGTACCCGCCGGGCGTGTATTGTTCGAGCCCGTCATTCAAATAACGGTACCCGATACCCAAAAAAGGCGTAACGCTCACATCATAAGCAAAAGAGTGGGTCTTCGTCAGCAAAGCCCTGAGTTCATACATGTGATCGTCAATGCCGCTGAAATTCCCGCTGCCGGTATAATCGACCTGCCCGACCGCGAACCGCCCCTGGAAAAGCAGCCCGTCGACCAGGTCGCCGGCAAAGCCTTTGGGCATCTCCGGATGATACGCGTATTCAACATCCAGGCCGCTGTACGCGCCTTTGTTATTCATGAACTTCGCGCCGGCAACGAATTCCTGGTAATTGTATCCGTAAAATTCGTACGCCACGCTAAACGCATGGCGGACACACTGCGTTAACCGGACAACCATGTCCTCCGGCGGCATAACAGCATTTTCCACAACGACGCCAGATTCCCGGGTATCGAGGGCAAGCGAAATAATGTCGTCGCGCTGCATGGCCTGTGCCGGAAGCATACCGGAAAAATATCCCGCCAGGCTACCAGCTAACAACAATGAAACAAAACAGACACCGCCTTTTCGCATCGCCACCCTTCGCCCCCTTTTAAATCAGTATAATTGTCTTTTCAACAAGGCATAGCGGAGAAATGTTTTTTTTGTTTAACGGGCTACAAATGATATTTTGACAAAAAATCAAACATTTGTTAGCCTTCCTCTATGCTCAACCAGATCCTTTCCGGATGCGTCGACCTGATCTTTCCCCTCAACTGCGCGGCGTGCGGCGCCTTCGACCCGATAACCGAACAACAGCCGCTCTGCCGCGCATGCCTCAACCTGATCCCCTACACCCGGCCGCCTTTCTGCCTGGGTTGCGGCCGCGGCTTGCGAACATACAGTGAGCAGGGGCTTTGCCCCGACTGCGTCCTGCAACCGCCGGATTTCGACGGGGCCTGGGTATTCACCCGCTATGAGCCGCCGATGACCGGCCTGATCCGCGCGTTCAAGTTCCACAACAAAACGTCCCTGAGAAAAACCTTCACGCATATCGGCGCCACTTTTCTCGATCGATATTCCCCGGGCCTCGGCGCGGATATGCTGATCCCTATGCCCATCCATCCGGTGCGCCTGAGGGAACGCGGCTATAATCAATCGGACCTGCTCGCCCACGGGCTTTCCACCTTGACCGGCATCCCCCTGGCTACCGGCATCCTGACAAAACGCCGCTTCCTCCCCCGGCAAAGCGATCTGAGCCGAAAAGAACGCTGGACAAACATACAGGGCGCTTTTAAAATAGAAAATTCTTCAGCCATCAAAGGAAAACATATATTTCTCGTCGATGACCTTTTAACGACCGGAGCTACTGCCAGCGCCGCGGCCAGCGAACTAAAAACAGCCGGCGCGGCTAAAGTCGAATTGCTAGCCCTGTCGGCAGCCTGAAAATCATGCGGATCCTGCGAAACTACATCCTTAAAGAATGCGTCGTCCCTTTCGCCATCGCGATCGGGGTGCTGACGTTTGTTTTCCTGCTCGGCTATCTGCCCCAGCTGGCCAATAAGGTCATTAACAAGGGCGTCAGCCTCTCCTCGGTCATCCTGGTACTCCTTTACAATATCCCCGTTCTGCTGGGCTACACGCTGCCGATCGCCGCGCTGGCCTCCGTCATCCTGACCTTCGGGCGTTTTTCATCGGACAACGAGATCATCGCCATCCGGGCCAGCGGCATCCCCTTGCAACGCCTGCTCGCGCCCTTGGTCGCGGTCGGGATCCTTTTCTCGCTGACCCTGTTGCTGCTTAACGACCGCGTGATCCCGCGCGCCTATCACGCCCAACGGGAACTCCTGCAGGAAACCGGCGCCAAGAACCCGACGGCCATCCTGGAAGCCGGAACATTCATTGACGCCTTCGAAGGCTACGTGATCTTCATCTACAAGATCGAGCGCAATCACCTTTACAATATCCGCATCTATCAGCCCCAGGAAGGCAAGCCGACGCGCACCATCATCGCCCAGGAAGGCGAATTTACACCGGTCCCCGGCGAGCCCAAGATCCTGCTCAAGCTCATCAACGGCACGTCCGACGAACCCGACTTGCGCAACCCGAACAATTATTACAAACTGAACTTCAAGCAGTCGTTCATGACCCTCGACATGTCAGGCAAGAACGGCAAGGTCGAAAAGAAACCCAAGGGCATGACGCTCAAAGAACTTGAAGCCGAGATCGATAGTTACAAGAAGATCGGTATCGACCCCCGGCCGCTCATCGCCGAATACCACCGCAAGATCAGCTGGGCGTTCGCGCCGCTGATCTTCATCCTGCTGGGCTTTCCGGTCGCGGTCATCACCCACCGCCGCCAGAAATCGGCCAACCTGCTCCTGGCGGTCATTTTTGCCGCGCCCTTCTACCTTTTATCCATCGGCTGCCAGGCCCTGGCGTCACAAGGCATGGCCGCGCCGGACCTCATCATGTGGCTGCCGAATCTCATTGGCGGCATAACCGTGATCATCCTTAACTATAAATTATGCGTATCCTAGACAATTACATCGCCCGGTCGATCGTCCAGATCTTCATCTCCACGATCCTGATCTTCTGCTTCCTTTACATCCTCATCGACCTGGCCACGCACCTGGATGATTTTATTGCCAACAAGGTGCCCTCCCAGATCATCACGGGTTACTACTTCTCGTTCTTCCCCATCATTTTCGTGCAAACCTCGCCGATCGCCTGCCTGCTGGCTACTCTTTTTACCTACAGCACCCTCAATAACAACAACGAGATCATCGCGCTGCGCGCCAGCGGCCTGGATTTCTGGAAGATCACCCGCCCGGCCCTGATCTTCGGGCTGATCATGGCGGCGCTCGTCTTTCTGGTCAACGAGAAGTTCGTGCCACAGTCACTCTCCATGTCCCAGGAGATCCGCGAGGAAAAGATCGAGCTCGATGCTAACCAGCGTAAAGAACTCGACAAACCCATCAAGCTGCTGTTCTTCTACGGGCTCAATAACCGGCTTTACTTTATTGACCAGTACCGCCCCGCGACAAAAACGATCGAAGGCATTACGATCATCGGGCAGGATTCGCTGCAGCGGATGACAGAAAAGATGGTGGCGGAGAAAGGCGAGTGGACCGGCAGCACTTGGAAATTCACCAACTGCCAGGTCTCGAAATATAACCCCGAAGACCAGGCCTCAACGGGTGACATTCAATTCTACAAGGAAAAGCAGCTCGACCTGCGTGAAAGCCCCGCCGACCTGCTCAAGCAGCGCAACAGCATCTCATCCATGAACATCCGCGAACTGAAAGAATACATCAAGCGCTTCAAAGGCAGCGGCGCCGTGGTAGCGCTCAACGGGCTGAAAGTGGACCTGCACCAGAAGATCGCCTATCCCTTCGCCTGTATCGTTATTATTTTCGCCGGGCTTCCCTTCGCGCTCGCCACCGGACGGCGCAAAGGCCTGACCTTCGCCTCCGTCGGTATCGCGCTGGTGATCGGCTTTCTTTTTTACGTGGTCAATGCGGTCGGCCTGGCGCTGGGCAAAGGTGGGGTCCTTCCGCCCATCCTGGCGGCGTGGTTCGCGCCGGCCTGTTTTATCGGTGCGGGATACTATTCGGTCAGAAAATTATTTTAAAACGCCTTCCAGGATCCCTCCCACCAACGAAGCGGAAAGGCCTTTGATCTTCATGAAACCGTGCTTGAGCGGTGTTGTGACCAGGGCTTCGGTCATGACCAGGGCGGCCAGCTCGGAGGCACTGCGGATATTCTTAAATTCCTTGTCCTGCACATTGAGTTCGATCACACGAACCCGTGGTTCCTTATCGGCTCGCATTTCCCGGATCACCACCCGCCCCAAATTAAGCGAGACAAGATCCATCCTGATCACGGGCTCAGCGGGTTTCTTTCCCACGGCCTTCGCTGGTCCCGGCTGATTGACTTGGCCGCCATTTCCGGCTGATGAGCTTTTGTTCTCCTCCGCGGAAGGTTGAACGGGAGAGGCGAAGCGCAACGCATTAATATTCGTCTCGCCCTCCTCATTTTTCACCACGGAAAGCTCTTTCATGCGCAAGCGGACATACTTCAGATGGATGACGCCTTTGAAAAGCGCCCCGACATCAAGGTCGACCATCAATTCCGGAACATCGATCATCACCGCTCGCGGGAAACCCGGCGGATCATACGCTTTAAAGCCCCTGATATGAGCCGACTGCCGCGTCAGGCTTAAAGCCAGGTCGTCGATCGTTACCTCAACGCCGGCCATCTGCCTGGCCGCCACCACCAGCGCCACTTTGATCAGCGGGTCACGCAGAAAAATAATGAAAACCAAAACCACCGCGCCAATAAAAAACAGAATAGACCGCGAGCTCATCGATATACCCTCGTTAAACGGTTCCCCAGGTTACACGTCACCTCATAATTGATCGTCCCTGCCCGGCTGGCCACCTCTTCAGCCGTAATAACCCCATCCCTCTGACGGCCGATCAAGACCGCCACGTCTCCGGCCTTAACTCGCCCGGCGCGGGAAATATCCACGATGACCTGGTCCATCGTGACCCGACCGAGGATCCGGCAGCGCTTGCCGTTAAGGAGGACGTCCGCTTTATTGGAAAGAGATCGGAAATAACCGTCGCTGTACCCAACCGCCAGCACCGCTACCGGCGTTGTCCTGGCCGCGCGCACCGTATGCCCGTAACTAATGCCACGGCCGCGGTGGATCGCCTTGACCATCAGCACCCTGGCCTTCACCGTCATCACCGGCTTAAGATCTACCTTAGCTCGCAGCCGTTCATCAGGATAAAGGCCGTAAAGCATGACCCCGGGACGGACAAGATTAAAATAACGGTTCTTGTACCCGGCCAACCCCATGCTGTTGGCGGCATGCAGATATTTAAATGGAACGCTCTCCTTGATGAGGTCGGCGACCGTGCCGGCAAAAACATCGCTCTGCAGTTCAGTGAATTTTCGGTCGGAATCGGCCACGGGGAAATGCGTCAGGAACCCTTCGATGTAAAGATGATCGAATTTTAGCAATTGCCGGACGAACGGCAGCAAGTCCTGGTACCAGACCCCCAGGCGGCTCATCCCGGTATCAACCTTGACATGCACCGGCATCAGCTTTTTTGCTTTCCCGGCCTCCCGGTTGAACGCCCGCGCCATCTCCAGCGAACATAAGGCCGGCGTCAGGTCAAGCGTGACCATTTCAGGGGCAATTTCAGGAAATGCCGCTTCAAACAACAAAATGCGCTGACGGCAACCACCGGCCCGAAGTTCTTTGGCTTCATCAATATTGGAAACCGCGAAAAACAGGCCACCCTCTTTTTCAATGGCCTTGACCGCCGCCAGCATGCCATGCCCATAGGAATCGGCCTTGACCACCGAAAGAATATCGACCTGACGGTTCAGCACCGGTTCCAGCTGGGCGCGGGACAGTCGTTTCGCTTCGCGAAAATTATGCGCCATGGCCTTTATATCGATCTCGGCCCAAGCGCCTGATGGCAGTGATATCTTTTTTCTCACATCAACGGCCTTTTTTTACCGGATGACTGACCTGACAATCCTCCGGATATAAATACAACGGTGCCAGGGTCACAATATTATCACGCTCGCCATTCAATAGGCGATGGAAACCCAGGCGCGCCAGTTCCTTGGCTTTCGGCAGCCAATGCTTGTCCGTCTCAAAATGCGCGGTGAATCCGGCCCCGGGCAACTTGGCGGCATCCATGATCCGGTCGCGCGCGTGCGTAATGCCGTCCCCAATAAAGAACGTCTCGCCTTTGACCTGCTTGAGCACCTGATCAACGGGCTGCAGCATATAATCACACTGACGCACCAACTCATGGCCGTGTTTCGCGTAAACACAGGAATACAAAAGGCCCCGGCGGGCATCATTGATCACACAAACGTTCACTGTTTTGTCGGCGTGAACATTAAGGGCGATAGCATCCAGGCTGGAAACACCCACGAGGGGCTTTTCTGTCACCATGATGAACGCTTTCATCATCGAGAGGCCCACCCGTAACCCGGTGAACGATCCGGGCCCGAGCCCGATCACAAATCCGTCGATATCATGAAGGACCAGGCCGGCCTTCTTGAGCGCCCGTTCAATATCAAAAGAAATGCTCAGGGAAAGGTCTCTTTTAGGCGGCACATTACGGGCCGCGACCAGATGATCGCCGTCGGTAATGGCAATGGATAAATGGCGGGTGGATGTATCAACAGCCAGGATCTTCATGCTATGTTGCCTCTTGCCGCGATATAACGATCTTCCGGCGGTCTTCTCCGGCGTGCTTAAGCTCGACCTTCCAGAAACGCTCCGGCTTCAATCCTTCAAGGCGCTCTGACCATTCTACCGCCGCGACCCCTTTCCCGTAAAAGAATTCTTCATAGCCCATCCCGAAAAGGTCATCGGCTTTAATGCGGTAAAGATCGAAATGATACAAAGGCACTTTGCCTTCGTAAATATTCATCAGGGTGAACGTCGGGCTATGGACCTTAAGGGAATCGAGCTTTAATCCCCTGGCCATCCCTTTGACGAACGCGGTCTTTCCCGCCCCCAGGTCGCCGAACAAGAGGACAATATCCCCAGCCTTAAGCGTCCGGCCGAACTTCGCCCCCTGGGCAAGGGTTTCTTCATAACTTTTCGACTTAAGCGTGATTTTTTTCATTAAAAATGCGTAAAACCTTTTTGCGCGACAGGACGAAGCCGGCCCTGGACGTCTTTCATCAGAAATTTACCCGGCGCGGCAGTCACCTTGCCCACTTCCACGAACCGCAAGCTGTTACGGCGACGGCTGTATTCTAGCAGTTTTCGCGCCTTACCGGAAGAGAGCGTAAAAAGTAGCTCGAAATCCTCGCCATCCGACAAAGCCTGGGTCAGTGTCGCGCCGGCAGCGCGCGGGATCTTTTCCTCATCGAGCACCGCGCCAACCCCGCTGGCCGCCAGAATATGCCGCAGGTCCCCGGCCAGGCCGTCAGAAATGTCCATCATGGCTGAGGGCTTAAAATGCTCTACCAGAAAACGCGCCTGCTTAACGCACGGTGTAAAATCCAAATGCCTGCCCGAGCAGAGCGACTTGCCAAGCGGGCCGGTAACAAAGATCCGATCGCCGGCCTTGACCCCGTCACGAGTCACCAGATATTTTTTCTCAACCTCGCCCAATAACGCGACATTGATGACCAGCTTATCAGCCCTTACCGTATCTCCGCCGACAATACTCACATTGAACGCTTTCGCGCAGGCGTGCGTACCGGCATAAAGATTCTTCACATAAGACAGTGCTAATCCCTTAGGAATACCGATCGAAACGACCGCGACGGTCGGAAGCCCCCCCATGGCCGCAATATCGCTGACGTTCACGGCCATCGCTTTCCAACCCACCGCGCGCGCCGGCGCATCTTTAATAAAATGGACGCCTTCCACGCACATGTCCGTCGTAAAGAGCTGATAGCGCCTGGCATCCAGGGCAAGCACGGCCGCGTCATCGCCGATGCCCTTGACCACGCGGGGCGACAGGTTCTGAAACTTCATCAGACTGTTAATGAAGCGGAACTCGCTGCCTCCCATTAGCGGCCTCCCTGAGCAGGGCCAAGAACGCAGGCCCCTTCAACGCACTCCGCCGATACCGGACAATCCATCTCGCAATGGGCCGCGATGATCCCGTCACAAGTCTGCTGATACAGATCGTCATACTTCAACTGGAATGACTTATTAACGGCCGTTCCGCAGCTACACCCGCCACAGGCGGATCGAACGATCACACAATCAGCATAGGCGCGGCAAGAACGGTCCGCGAGATCAACGTCGATAAAACGACGCTCGGTCAGATCACATTTTCCCGCGTTACAAAACGGGATGACCTTGGAGCATGGCGCATCACCGCCGCAATTAGCCTGCGGAAAGCGGCAGTCCTCATCGGCCTGACAAACCCGGTCATTCGCGTCTCCCGGCATTACAGCCGGAGAGCTCGCCAAAACAACAACGCCTCCCCCCGACAGGAAGAAAACCGCCAGCCATACTGACCGCAAGTACGTCTTAAAGCTCATTCATTTTCCTTCCCCAGGATCTTCGCGATGTTCCGCGCGTAAGGCCCGCGGATCACCCCGTACTCGGTCACAATCCCCGTTATTAATTCATGGGGGGTAACATCAAAAGCCGGATTGAACACCTTAACGCCCTTGGGGGCCGTCGGCCGCAGCCCAAAATGAGTCACTTCCTCCGGTGAGCGTTCCTCGATAGGGATCTGCTTGCCGCTTTTGATCTTCAGGTCGAACGTCGACCGGGGGGCAACAATGTAGAAAGGGATCCCATGATGCTTTGCCAGGACCGCCAGCATATAGGTCCCGATCTTATTGGCCGCGTCCCCGTTGGCGGCAATACGATCCGCTCCCGTAAAAATAACATCCACCTTCTGGTTCCTCATGACCGAAGCGGCCATATTATCGCAGATGGTCGTGACATCAACTTTATTCCTCATCAACTCCCAGGCCGTCAGGCGCGACCCCTGCAACAAAGGGCGTGTTTCAAGAGAGTAGACACTAAATGACTTGCCCGCTTCTTTAGCGGCGTAAAACACACCCAGCGCGGTACCATAATCCGCGGTGGCCAGCGCGCCGGCATTGCAAACGGTCATGCATGTCATCCCGCTTTTGATCAACGCCGCTCCATGCCTTCCCATGGTACGGCACACCGACCGATCCTCTTCGTAAATAGCATGCGCCTCGGCTTCCAGGACCGCCTTTAATATCGCCACCGGTTTATCAGGATTGTAAAGGACCAGCAGGCGCATCTGGGTTAGCGCGTTAAAAAGATTGACTGCCGTCGGACGCGACCGGCCGATATAATCGCAGAGATCGCAAACATGCCGTGCGAACTGCGGCGTGCTCTCCCCCTTGAAATGCCGGACCCCCAGCAAAACACCATAAGCCGCGGCGATCCCCAACGCCGGAGCCCCGCGCACTTTAAGCTCCCTGATCGCCTGCCACAGCGTTTTAACGTCCCGGCAATTGATATAGAGCAGTTTGCCCGGCAACTTCGTCTGGTCGATGATGCGCACCGCCCCATTGACCCATTTGATCGTATCAATAGCCATAAGTGTCACCCTGTTTGATCAATCCTTCATCCAATACGCGCTTTTCCATATCCCAATGCCCGGCAAAAATAGACCGCTTGACCGTGAATGTCGGCGAATCCGACCAGGGGATGCCCCAGTGCGGCCCTCGATAGAACCGCAGATCGCTCCAAACGATCACTGGTTTGTCTCCGCCAAAAACAGCCTCAATACCACCGGCAGAATCCTTGAGCACCGGCGAAATATCATTGAACCCGCTTTCCGCGGAAACTTTTGCGACCCTGAGTTCCCCGCACGGCTTTAAGAACGCCGAGCAGAAAGACGCGTAGGCCGCGTATAATCCGCCTTGATGTTCAAAGAACATAGCGGCATTAATGAACCCCGGAAGCGGAACACTACGCCACTGACGGCCACCATCTCCGGAAACAGAAAGCTGCGAATGGCCTGAGGTGCCCTGTTGCTCGACCAGATAAACCTTCCCCTGATAGTAATAAAGAGGGGAAACGCCCAACTTTTGCGCCAACGGGTGCATGTAAACATCAAACAAGACATTCCCGCCGGTAGACAGCTCGCCGACCGGGATCGCCTCATTCCCTTTACCAAGAAAGGAGAAGTTGCGAAAAGTCTCCTTAGGGCTTTCCAAACCAGACCAGGTAAGGCCGCGGTCCTGGCTCACCGCAAAATATCGGTTCTCGCATTTCTTCAGAAAAACGCAAACCTCCCCGCTACCCTGCCAAAAAAGATACCGACGGTCCCCCGCCACCCGGCAATCAAGGTCATAAACCGGCGGCTCATAACGCGGCGTCCGGCCGTTCTTTAAGACAACCCCGAAACCATCCCCTTCGGTCACGCGAAAAACCTCATGCCCTTCAAAAGAGACCACCGCCATATGCGGCCGAAAAGTCGAATACGGATCGGTTGAAGGCAGCTCCGTGCGCGTCACATCAAAATGACACGGTGTTTCAAGAGCTTTCTGCGCCTGCCGGCGCTGGTCCTCAAGGCGCGCTATTTCCTTGCCCCTGGCCTGGTCGACAACCGGAACCGCGTAAGCCGCAGCGCAAAAAACACCCATGAGAAAAAACCACGCACCTAACAATACAGATTTCATCCGTTTTCTCCAAACAGCAAACCCCCGCTAAAAAGATCCAGGCGAGGGTTGAGAAACCTTGAACCTTGTCACGAACCGCTTAAGCCTTCTTTTCCACCTCGATGCGCGGGAACAAGGCCGGGAATGACGGTAAAACAACGCCGCTTTTAAGCTCGCCCCAGGTTAAGCCGCTATCAGGAACGCCGAGGATCGAAAGGACCGTGGCGGTCTTTTCCGGCATGACCGGCTTAAGAAGGACCGCGGACAACCGCAGGGCTTCTGTCGCGGTATAAAGCACGCGCCCAGCGGCAGGAAGATCGGTCTTGGCCAATTTCCAGGGAGCCTGGGCTTCCATATACTTATTGACCTGACGGATCAGGTTCATCACTTCATTAAGAGCTTCATCCACTTTATAATCACGGATCAGCGCTTCCACCTTCGGCCCCAAAGCCCGGCCCGCCGCGGCGACCTCTTCATCAGCAGGCGTCGCCGTGCCCGCCTCGGGAATGACCCCGCTGTGATTCTTGCCGATCAAGCCGCTGACGCGATTAAGCAAATTGCCGAAATCATTCGCCAGGTCGCTGTTATAGCGCTTGATGAAATTTTCCGGCGTAAAGTTCGCATCCGCGCCCAGATTCATCTCCGCCATCAGATAATAACGGACCGCGTCCACCCCATGCTGTTCAATAAGGTCCAGCGGGCGCACCACATTCCCCAGCGATTTGGACATCTTACTGTCGCCCATCAGCCACCAGCCATGCGCAAAGATGACTTCAGGCAGCGGCAGATCGATCGACATCAGCATCGTCGTCCAATAAATAGAATGGGTGGTTAAAATATCTTTCCCGATCAAATGCACCCCCGGCCACCAGCGCTTGAACTTAGCCTCGTCCGAACCGTAGCCGATTGCGGAAATATAATTGATCAGCGCGTCGAACCAGACATAGGTCACATACTCGCGATCGAACGGGATCTCGATGCCCCAGGACAGGCGCGCCTTCGGGCGAGAGATGCACAGGTCGGTCAAGGGTTGGCGCAGGAAACCCAGCATCTCATTCTTGCGATGCTCAGGACGAAGAAAACCGGGGTTGTCCTCAATGTGTTTAATGAGCCGGTCCTGATACTTGCTCATCTTGAAGAAATAATTCTTTTCCTTAAGGGTCTTCACCTCGCGGAACTGCCCGCTCTCGGCTTCCTTCTCGGTAATGAACCGCTCTTCCGCGACGGAATACAACCCCTCGTATTCCTTCTGATAAATATCCCCGCTGTCATAAACTTTCTGCAGGATAGCCTGGACGATCGCCTTATGCCGCTCCTGGGTGGTGCGGATAAAATCATCATTGGAGATACCCAGTTTCTTCCAAAGGTCCATGAACCGCGGCGCCAGGTCGTCGCAATGGGCCTGAGGCGCCATCCCGCGATTCTCCGCCGCCTGCTGGACTTTCTGGCCATGCTCATCGAGGCCCGTCAGGAAAAACGTATCGTCACCCAAAGCCCGGTGGAAGCGCGACAGGACATCCGCCAGGATCGTCGTATACGCATGGCCGATATGGGGCGCGTCATTCACGTAATAAATAGGGGTTGAAACGTAAAACTTACTTTTTGTCATTGGGTGTTTCCAGCGGCATGCTGATCTTGACGATCTTGCCATCGCCTGTATCCACATAGACCAGGCGTTTTAATATATCAAGGTTGATGACCCGCCCGCGCCCTTCGGCGACCTGGATCTTGGCGCCCATCTTGGGCAGGCCGCGATTAAGCTCCTTGTAAACATTGAATTCATAAGCCATGCAGCACTTGATGCGCCCGCACACGCCAGAGATCTTAGAGGGGTTAAGCGGCAAGGCCTGCTCCTTGGCCATCTTGATGGAAAGCTGGCTGAAATCCTTGATGAAATTGGCACAGCAAAGTTCCTGCCCGCAAACACCGTACCCCTTAACCATTTTCGCGCGGTCACGCACGCCGATCTGTTTCAATTCGATCCGCAGGCGGAACACCTTGGCCAGTTCCTTGACCAGATTGCGGAAATCGACGCGCCCTTCCGCCGTAAAATATAAAATGACCTTCGTGGCGTCAAAAGAATACTCGGCGTTGAGCATCTTCATGTCGAGCTTAAGCTCATTGACCTTACTGATGCAGACGTTGAGCGCGTCCTTGGCTTTATTGCGGTTATTGTCGATCTGACGCCGGTCGCCTTCGGTGACCTTGCGAAGCACCTTGCCCTGGGCAGAGGGCGGACGGCCACCCCCGGCCGGAGGAATAGCCTCAGCGACCACCCTTCCCATCTCGGACGAACGGTCAAGGTCGACGATCACTATTTCTCCGCGCTTGAGCTCCAAGCCGTTACAATCGAAAACCGCTGCCGGACGATACTCCCCGACTTGAACATGAAATAACCTGGCCATAGGGTCCTATCTGATAGTTTCTTTCAATAAAAGAAGCGCTAATTTCGCGTTCCCATTGCTATTGACCACTTCCACCGTCTTGACCGCGCAGGCAATAACCTCCTGGATCCGGCCTGGCGTTAGTGTCACGGACATGCGCCGGATCTCACTCAGCCGGCCCGGGTGGTGCAGCGAGTCCTCCGCGGCGCCCTGCTGCGCGCAAAACACATCCCGGTAAAAAGTCAGCACGACGCCCAGCAACTCCCGCGCTTTATCCCGGTCCTCGCTCCATTTTTTCACCAGTGCTTCCGATGAAACGCCAAGGATGAACTCATCGATCATGGTATTGTCCCGGGCGGCAGCATCATACCCGCTTTTCGGCTTACCGACAAGAGCGGACTTAAGCGCCGGCGCAAAACGCACCTCATGACAACGCGACACAACCGTCGGCAGCAAGGCTCCGGGAGCCGCGCTGGTCAGGATGAACAGCGTCCCCGGGCGGGGTTCCTCAAGGGTCTTAAGAAAAGCGTTCGCCGCCGCCGGAGTAAAAGAATCCGCATCGAGAATAATGACCACCCTGGTTCGGGCCTCAAGCGCCCGAACACCCAACCAAGTGATCAATGGCGGATGCTGCGGTCGAAAAGGCTCTGTCTCCGGCTTGGGGAACATCTGAGCGATCACGATCCCCGTCTTATTCTCCGGCTTCTCTAAAACAAAAATGTCCGGGTGATTTCCATCAATGATCTTATGACAGGACACGCAGGCGCACCCGGGCTTATATCCGGTCGGCGCCAGGCAATTAACACCCTGAGCGACCGCAAGTGCCGTCTCCCGCGCGCCGTTGCCCGGGCCCGGCGCGACATTAAAAAGATAGGCATGCGCCAGCCGGCCTGACGCATTAAGCTTCAGGATCCGTTCCAGCGCCTCAACATTGACCGATTCAGGAGTAAAAAACATTATCTTGCCATTTCCCCGACACGCGCGCGGATCTGCGCGAAGATAACTTCTTTAGACAGAGAACCATCCACCACCATGATCCGTGACGGCTCCTGCCGGGCCATTTCCAGGTAACCCGAACGGACCATGCGATGGTAGGCCAAAGGCCGCAATTCGATCCGATCGCGCTCCACACCCCGTCGTCGCAAACCTTCCTCAACATCGAGGTCCAGAAAGAATGTCAGGTCCGGCTGTATCCCCTTGGTAGCAAAAAGGCCGATGGAACGGATCGTTTCCGCCGGAACACCGCAACCGTAACCCTGATAAGCGATGGTGGAATCCAGGAAGCGGTCGCATAAAAGGACCGTCCCGGCGCTCAATTCGGGAACGATCACTTCCTCGACCAGCTGCGCCCGGGCCGCCATATACAAAAGAGTCTCGCACTCTTTATTCATCACGCTATTGGCCTTATCAAGCAAAATAGCGCGCACCTTCTCACTGATGGCAACCCCGCCTGGTTCACGGATCAGCTTAACTTTTCGGCCCTCAGACTGTAAGGACTCCAGCAGCATCCGGGACTGCGTGCTTTTCCCGCAACCCTCCGAACCCTCAAATGTAATGAACATGCCTTTAAGCATAACGCCTCATCTCAATGCCCGTTCTCAAACCATTCCATGACCCGCCGGCCCTGTCCGTCGCGGAATATCCCGCACACTATAAAGATCAGGTCAACAACATACCAGACACCCAGGCCCCCGATGGTCAGGAGCATCAGAACAGCCGTGCCTTTCTTGCCAACGTAAAAACGGTGCGCGCCAAGCAACCCCAGAAAAAAACAAAGCAACAGGCACGCCAGGCGTGATTTGGACGAAAATGTGGTTTGATCCATAATGACCTTTCTGTTTGCGCCTACACCCGGCGCCATGCCTGGCCAGACTTCCCGTCCTCCACCAGGATGCCCCGCGCTTTTAGGATATCGCGCAGTTCATCCGAACGCTTCCAGTTCTTCGCCTGGCGGGCGGCCGAGCGCTCATCGAGCAGCGCCTGCTCTTCGCCCGATGCTCCGGCGGCCCTCTCGACAAGATCAAGGCCAAGAACGTCACCCAGGAACTCCGTCAGGAACGCGGCCGTCGCGTGAACACTGCCCTCAAAATAATCATCCTGCCGCCCGGCATCCATAAAGCGGTTCGCGGCCGTCATGAGCTCGAACACATAACCGACCGCTAGTGCGGTGTTAAAATCCTCATCCATCGCGGCCATGATCTTTTCCTTGGCATCGACCAAGAATTCCACGTCTTCCAGGCGCACGGCCAACTTCGCCGGCGGCACTTGAGAAGCACGGACGATCAGGGCCTTGAACTTGGCGATCCCTTTTTCCATCTCGGCCAATTTGTCGTCGGTATAATCAATGGAACTGGCATAATGAGTGGAAAGAAAGAACAGCTTGAACGCGCTCACCGAATATTTCTTGAGGGCATCCTGGACCGTAATAAAATTGCCCAACGACTTGGCCATTTTCTGGGAATTGATGGTGAGCAGCCCGTGATGGATCCACATCCTGGCGAAGGTCTTCCCCGTCAAAGCCTCAGCCTGAGCGATCTCGTTCTCATGATGAGGGAAAATAAGATCGCGCCCGCCGGCGTGGATATCAAGCGTTTCCGTGCCAAGGTGCTTAATGCTCATGCACGAGCACTCGATATGCCATCCCGGCCGGCCCTCTCCCCATGGCGACGGCCAGGCCGGTTCGCCGGGCTTGGCTTTCTTCCAAAGGGCAAAGTCCAGCGGATCGTCCTTTTTCTCATCCTTATCGATACGGACCGCCTCTTGCATGCTATCAACACTCTGGCCCGAAAGCCTGCCATACGACGGGAATGACCGTACCCTGAAATACACATCGCCTTCGATAGAATAAGCATGCCCTTTAGCGATCAAGCCCTGGATATGCGCGATCATCAGCTGAATATTCTCGGTCGCGCGCGGCTCGACATCCGCCGGCTTCAAGCCCAGGTCCGCCATGTCCTTGTAATAAAGCGCTATATTCTCTTTGACCACCTCGTCGAAGGTCCGGCCTGTCTGCGCGGCCTTGGCAATGATCTTATCGTCAACGTCAGTAATATTGCGGACGAAACGAACGTCATAACCACGATAGCGCATGTATTTCACCAGCGTATCGAAGGTATAGAGCGATCGGGCATGCCCGATATGGCATTTATCATAGACCGTCACGCCGCAGGAATACATATTGATCGTCGCCGGGAGCGGCGGAAGCGGCTCGCGCGCGCGGGTCAGAGAATTATACAGTTGCATACTCAGCTCTTATGCTCCAATTGATCAAGTCGCCGGACGATATCGTCAATGTCCTGATGGACCGGGTCCAGGATCGCTTCATGTGCCAGTTTATTCTCGAGCTTCTCGCCATCCTGCTTGGTCACGTACCCCGGAACACCCACGACCGTGGCATTCGGCGGCACACTGCGCAGAACAACCGAGTTGGCGCCCACATACGAATTATCGCCGATCGTAATATTTCCCAGGATCTTGGCCCCGGCACCGACCACGATATTGTTGCCCAGGGTCGGATGGCGCTTGCCAGTCTCTTTACCTGTTCCGCCGAGCGTTACCCCCTGGTATAACGTCACATTATTGCCGACCACCGCCGTCTCACCGATCACCACGCCCGTCCCGTGATCGATCAGAAGAGCTTCCCCGATCACCGCGCCGGGATGGATCTCGATGCCGGTCAGGAACCGCGCCAACTGGGAGATCGCCCGTGGCAGAATAGGGATATTCATCTTCCACAGCGGATGCGCGATGCGATGAAAAACCACCGCATGCAGGCCCGAGTATAAAAGGACCACTTCGATCGCCGAACGCGCCGCCGGGTCACGATCCTGGATCGCTTTAACCTCTTTATTGAAAAAAACCAGCGTGACCAGCCAGAAGACCACCAGGCTGTATAAAATAAAAACCATACACCCTCCTTAATTACCCTCTTCGTAACATAGCCGTCGCGTACGCGGCCATGCCTTCTTTGCGCCCGACGAATCCGAGACCTTCATTGGTCGTGGCCTTCACGTTCACCTGACAGGCCTTCACTTCAAGCGCCCGGGCGATATTCATTTTCATCTTGCCCTTATAGGGGCTGATCTTCGGCTCTTCGGCCAACAAAACGCAATCAACATTCACGACCTTAAAGCTGTCTTTGCCAAGCAGGCTACCCACATGCTTTAACAAAAGCAGGCTTGAAATGCCTTTATATCTCTTATCGGAATCCGGGAAATGTTCACCGATATCCCCCAGCCCGGCCGCGCCCAACAGGGCGTCGGCTATAGCATGCAGGAGCACGTCGGCATCCGAATGGCCTTTTAGCCCACGCTTATAAGGCAGTGTCACACCTCCCAGCACCAGCTTGCGCCCGTCAACCAAGGGGTGAACATCGTAGCCAACTCCCGAAAAATAAACAACCTCTTTACCCATTACGACTTCCCCTTCAAGAAAACCGCGGCAATATCCATATCGCCCGGCGTGGTTATTTTAATATTGCTATAATCCCCCCTATAAACCTTCACCACGTGCCCGGCCTGCTCAACTAATCCGGCATCGTCGGTAGCGTCCACATCGCCCTGATACGCCCGTTCCAGCAATTGGCGGTCAAATACCTGCGGCGTCTGGATCTCCCAGACCAGTGAACGGTCGAGGGTTTCCATCACGAGCCCGGTCGCTGGATTAACCACCTTGAGCGTCGGCTTGACCGGAACCCCCGCCACCGCCGCTTTTTCTTTTAAGGCCAGCTCAATGCCTTCATCGAGCATCCGCGCCGTTACAAAAGGCCGTACCGCGTCATGAACGATCACGATATCCGTATCTTTATCCAGTTGCCTGAGCGCCATGCGCACCGATCCCGTCCGCGTAGCACCGCCCGGAACAATAGCGACCTCTTTGCGCAAACCGCCTTCCATGACCACCCGGCGATAATCAGCAAGATGCTCGGCATGCACGACCAGAATGATGCTGTCGATCGGAGGATGCGCGTCGAAAACCCTCAGCGTGCGCAACACCAACGGAACACCTTCCAGCAAAAGAAGCGGCTTGGGCAACGGCCCTCCCATCCTCTGGCCGGTCCCGCCGGCGGCAATGATCGCCTGGACTTTCATCAATGCTCCATTTTCGAAAAAACCATGCGCCCGGCCTGGGTCTGAAGGACAGAGGTAACCACCACTTTCACTTTATGCCCGGTATGACGCCGGCCGTCAGTTACCACCACCATCGTGCCGTCCTCAAGATAGCCGATCCCCTGGCCTTCCTCTTTACCTTCTTTAATGATCAGGACGTCCATCTGCTCGCCGGTAAAAACGACCGGCTTTACCGAATTGACCAGATCATTGATGTTAAGCATTTCCGTTCCCTGAATGGCGGCGATGCGGCTAAGATTAAAATCGGTCGTGCAAACCCGCGCTTCCAGGATCTTGGCCAGCTTGATCAGCTTTAGATCAACCTCCCGGTCGCCCGGCAGGTCATCCTCATGAATATGAACATCGGTCAAAGGGTCTTTCTGCATGGCCCGCAAGATCTCCATCCCGCGGCGACCGCGCTGACGTTTAAGATCGTCCTCGGAATCCGCCAGCCGCTGTAATTCATGGAGAACAAAGCGCGGCACCACCAGCCGGCCGGTCAGAAAATGGCTGCGAAAAATATCGGCAACGCGGCCGTCAATGATCGCGCTGGTATCGAGCAAAATAACGCTATCCTTCACATCCGTGCGCTTAAAACGAACATACGGAATGATCAAATTGAACTCATCCTTGCCGCGCAGCGCGATCACAGCGCCGAGATACGAGAAGATCAAGGTGAGCACCACCCGCAACGCCGCATGGAATGTTTCGCTGAACGGCACCAGCGCCAGGATATCCGAGACTAGCTTGGCCATGATCACACCGAACACCAGCCCGAAAACCACGCTGGAAAGCCCCCGCACGGAAACCTGCTTTGTCATCGCCTCCACGCCAACCCAGACCCCTGCCCCAGCCAGGCCGCACGCGGTACCAAAAACTTCCTGATTGTAAAAACTGCCGATCAGATAACCGACAATACCGCTGAGCACCGTAAAAAAAATACGAATGAATAACAAGGTCATATTCCGTCTCCGTTAGCCTCTAATAAGATCGAGCGCCTCACGCACCCCCGCCACCGGAACAACCTGGAGCGTCTTGAGCTTCAGCCCGCTCTGCGCTTTCAGGTTATTCTTTGGAATGAAGCACTTCTTGAACCCCAATTTCTCCGCTTCGATCAGGCGGGGCACAATATGCGCCACGCTGCGCACCTCCGCCGACAGGCCAACTTCCCCCAGCACCGCGATGTCAGACGGCAGCGGCTTATCCAGGAACGACGACGCCACCGCCAGGGCCACCCCCAGGTCGCCTGCCGGATCTTCCACTCTTACCCCGCCGACAATATTCAAAAAGATATCCTGATCCTCCAACCGCAACCCCACCCTTTTCTCCAGGACCGCGGTAAGCAATGACAACCGGTTCGCGTCAAACCCCTGCGCGCGGTGGCGAACCATGCCGAACGCCGAACGGCTGACCAAACCCTGCACTTCCACCAGGAAAGGGCGTGTCCCCTCCAGGATAGGAACGACCACCGATCCTGACGAAGCTTTCGCCCGCTCGGAAAGAAAGATCTCGGAGGGATTCTCTACCTCCATCAGGCCCGCCGAAGTCATTTCAAAAACGCCCAGCTCATTGGTGGAACCAAAACGGTTCTTGGTGGTGCGCAGCACCCGATAAGCGGAGTAGCGCTCGCCTTCGAAATAAAGGACGGTATCAACAATATGCTCAAGCACCCTCGGCCCCGCGATCGCCCCGTCTTTGGTAACATGGCCGATGATCATCATCGCGACGCCGCGGGACTTCGCCAGTTGCGTCAGCAACGCCGCGCATTCGCGCACTTGCCCCACGCTGCCCGGTGAAGAACCCATGTTCGGCTCGTAGACCACCTGGATCGAATCGATGATCACGACCGCCGGCTGAACTTTATTGATGAACTCAATAATGATATTAAGGTCGATCTGATTGACAATGAACAAATTGGCGTTGGCCTTACGCACAATACGATCGGCACGCATCTTGGTCTGCGCGATCGACTCCTCGCCGCTAACATAGAGGACTTTCAAGCCTTCCTCACTGAAACGGCAAGCCGCCTGCAAGGCAATGGTGGATTTTCCGATCCCCGGGTCGCCACCGATCAACGTGACCGAACCTACCACCATCCCGCCGCCGAGCACGCGGTCGAATTCCTTGATACCGGTCACATACCGCTTCTCATGGACAGAGGAAATATCGCCAAGCAGGACCGGCGCGTCCATGCTAGTCAATAAACCCCGCTGGGTCTCTTTCGCCGGCTTAAGCGCCGCGGTCTCTTCCACGAACGAATTCCAGCCATTGCACCCCGGGCATTTTCCCAGCCAGCGGGAAGACTCCTGGCCGCAGCTCTGGCAGATGAAAACTGTTTTAGTGCCGGCTTTATTTTTCATCAAGAAGTACGCCGCCTATTTCCCTTTGGGCCGGAAGAAAAGTTTCCACGGGTTCGCCTTCAAGTCGGCGGATAACTCCTCTAAATTCTGATAGACCCGCGGATCATGGAGGAACATCCCCACCGTGCCCTCGCCCTTGTTCAATTTATCCGTCAGCGCCGCGACATTCGCCAGCGTCAACGAAAGGTTCTGGTAGACACTCTCATCAGAGAACAACTTGCCGAGGCTGCCTTCACCTTTGCGCAACGAAGTCGTGATCGCCGCCAGGTTCTGAAGTGACTCAGATAATGCCTTAGTGTTCGCCTCAGTCAGAATGCGCTGATTAACATTCGCCAGGGTCATATCCAATTTGGAAGAAATACTGCCCACCATCGCCATGATCGATTCCATCGCGACCGGATCCTCTCCCGTCATGCGGGCGCCAACCGGCAGGAACTTGGCCGCCGACCCAGGGATGATCTCGACATATTTTTCACCCAACAACCCAAGCTGATTGATCAGGACCCGGGAATCCTCGGGCACATTCATCCCGCGCATGACCCATAAGCCCACGCGAACCTTCGTACGCAATTGCTCCGCATCATAAAATATAACCAGATCCTTCACATGGCCGGCATCCACGCCCGCCAGGCGGACAGGCGCGCCTTTCTTGAGCCCATTGGCGTACGAAAAGACCGCGGCATAATCATCGCCCTTTTCGAAGAAAGAGAAATCGCTGACCGCAAAAACAAACCCCATCAGACAAATGAGCGCCAGCACCACGAACGCCCCGACCTTCAATTCCAAGCTGCTTTCCTTAGGCATAATGACCTCTTATTTAACGTGCCCGAATTTCATGCTCTCATCCTCAGTAATGGGGCCCACCGCGTCACCGCTGATGAACTGCCTGACCACCGGATGCCGGGAATTCCTGATCACATCCGGCGAACCATCCGCGATGACCTGCCCGTGATAGAACATGGCCACCGAATCGCCCACCTTAAAGGCCGCGCTCATGTCATGGGTCACAACAATGGAGGTGACCTTAAGCTTGTCGCGCATATCAATAATAATATTGTTGATCGCGTCAGCCGTTATCGGGTCGACCTCACTGGTCGGCTCATCGTAGAGGATGATCTTCGGCTCCATGCACAGGATCCGCGCGAGCGACACGCGCTTGCGCATCCCCCCCGACAGTGACGACGGCATCAATTCCTCGATCCCCGTCAACCCAACGAGCGAGAGGGCGTGCATCATCCGCTCCTTCTTCTGCGCCGCGGTCAGCAAGGTGTGCTCATCCAGGAAAAAACTTACATTTTCGCCGACATTAAGTGAATCAAAAAGCGCCCCGCCCTGAAATACCAGGCCGATATTGCTGCGGACACGATTGTAATCCCGCTGGCCGAGGCCCATTAATTCTTCCCCGCCAACCTTGATCGAACCGTTATCTGCCTGTACGATCCCCACGATACACTTAAGAAGCACGCTTTTACCCGCGCCGGAGCGCCCGATGATAACTTTCGTCTCGCCCGCGCGCACGGACAGGTTCAGGCCATTAAGGACCTGCTTGCGGTCGAACGTTTTATAAAGGTCGCGTATCTCGATCATGAGTTAAATAAAAAATAAAAGATGAACGTGAAAAAACAATCAAACATGATGATAAAAATGAACGACCTCACCACGGAAACGGTCGTGGCCTTGCCAACACCGTCGGCGCCGCCCCTGACATTAAGGCCTTCAAAACAACCGACGATCGCAATGATCATCCCGAAAAATAATGGTTTAAGAAGGCCGGTCAGGGCGTCCTTGATCGCCAGCGAATCGGCGACCATGCTCCAATAGGTGTGCGCGTTGATCGAAAGCTTAAGCGAACAGATCAGAAACCCGCCGGTAATGCCAACCAGCACCGCGAATAGGGTCAGGATCGGCAGCATCAGCACCAGCGCCAGGAAACGCGGCACGACCAGGTAGCGGACCGGGTCAACGGCAAAAGCCCGTAGCGCGTCCACCTGTTCTGTCACCGTCATGGCCCCGATCTCAGCGGTGATCCCCGCGCCGATACGGCCAGCCACGATCAAAGCGGTCAGGACCGGGCCCAGTTCCCGCGTGAGCGAAACCGCGATCACGTTGGGAATATATATCTCGGCGGAAAGACGGACCATCATGTACGCCATTTGCAAGGCGATGATCATGCCGACAAAGAAAGCCACCAGCGATGAAATAAAGAAGCTCCCCGGGCCCACCCGCTTGGCCTGGGACAAAAACCGGTAGGCGTTAAGCGGCGTGGTCAGGATGCTCACCACTGTTTGCCCAAAAAGGATGTTGAGCCTGCCGATGTAACGGATAAGATCAAAGACCGCAACACCGATCGTCGTACCAGCCGCTGTAAGGACATTCTGCAGCATAATTAGAACCCGATGCTTTTCTGGATACCCAAGACCGCTTCTGTATCGCCGCGGTCATTCTTGGTGAAAAAATACTTCATTTCCGTACGCGTCGCGTCTGACGACTGGACCCGCTTGAAGACCCATTCCCGCCGATTATCATCGGAAGTAACCATCGGGAACTTCTTGAGCAACCGGACCTGAGCGGGAAGCCCCGCCCAATCGCTGACATCAAGCCCTCCGGCCAAGCGAAAACTCAAGCCTTCGGCCTGCGTGATCAGCGCCTCCTTAATATTGATCAGCGGATACTGTCCGTCGAAATCCAGGCTGATCGTATCGAAATAAAAATTCTTCACCCGGCCGTTATAAGCCGACAAACGCCCCTGCACGAACGGCCGGGGTAATTTACCGCTCATATGGAACGCGCCCTTCATGACCCCGGTGAACGTCAGCGGATCAGAGGTACTAATGCCGTTAAGCACCCGAACGATCGCTGATATCTCCTCGATATCCGCCGAAACCACGTCCAGGGCAAGATCCATGCGGTGCTGGCCCGTCAGCTCGATGTTCCCGCTGGCGGAAACCCCACCCGCCCACAAAGAATCAACAATGAACTTGCGGTCCCGCACCATGAACTTAATGCTCAGATCGCGAAAAGGCGCGTAATTCATTAACAGATACGAACTTTTAAATTCTCCGGAAAATTCCTGGGCACGGGGCTCATTCCCGGTCACCCTGACATCTCCTTCAACAACAGCGGCGATGTCCAGATTGGGCAGGGGCACATGAGAAATATCCATCTTCACATGGTACCTGCCACGGCCGGTCATCAGGGCATCGATCGTGAACGCCCTGGCCCCTTGCGAACGGCCGAATCGCAGTTCGGCCCGGGACTCCCCCAGATCAATGAAACCGGTGAAAGGAATGCTGGTCAGCGACGCTTGGGCCATGACCGGTCCGGGACAAACCACTGCCCCGACCATGACACTTAACAACACCGCTAAGCAACATCCTGCCCGTCGCATCATTGATCGAACACAAGCCTGTCATTGTCCGGACGGACGGTCACTTTGCCATCGGCTTTAAAGCCGCCAGAGATGATCATCTCAGACATCGGATCCTCCACATACCGCTGGATCGTCCGCTTGAGCGGGCGGGCGCCATAAACAGGGTCAAAGCCTTTCTCGATCAAAAAGTCGATCGCCTCCTGAGTAAACTCTACGGCAATGTTCTTTTCTTTAAGACGTAGCCGGACCGCGTTGATCTCAAGGTCGATGATCCGGTAAAGGTCTTCCTTGGTCAATGACTTGAACACAATGATATCGTCAATACGGTTAAGGAACTCAGGCTTAAAAACCCTTTTGACCTCGCCCAGCAGCTTATCCTTGAGCTGATCATAGGTCTCGGTCTCTGTTCGCGGCGCAAAACCCAGCGCCCCGGTCTTGCGCAGCATGTCGACGCCAATATTGGACGTCATCAGGATCACCGTATTACGAAAGTCCACCACCCGACCGAGGCTATCGGTCAAACGCCCGTCTTCCAGCACCTGAAGCAGGATATTGAACACGTCAGCATGCGCTTTCTCGATCTCATCAAGCAGGATCACCGAATAAGGCCGGCGGCGGACTTTTTCCGTCAGCTGGCCGCCCTCTTCGTAACCCACGTAACCCGGCGGCGCACCCACCAGGCGCGATACATTATATTTATCCATGTACTCGGACATGTCGATCTGGATCAAGGCATTCTCGTCGCCGAACATGAACTCGGAAAGAGCGCGAGCCAGCAGGGTTTTGCCGACACCGGTCGGGCCCAGAAAAATAAACGACCCGATCGGGCGCCGCGGGTTCTTGATGCCGGCGCGCGAACGCCTGACCGCGCGCGCGATCGCCGAGATCGGTTCGCTCTGGCCGATCACCACTTTCGCCATATGCTCTTCCATCTTGAGTAACCGCTCCGTCTCTTTTTCCTCCAAGCGGATAAGCGGGACCCCGGTCCACTGGGAAACGACGCGGGCCATTTCTTCATAACCAATCACCAGCGACGCGCTGTCGCGGCTGGTCATCCATTCGCTACGGCGTTTCTCAAGCTTCTCGCGCACATCCCGTTCCTGATCACGCAACTGGGCAGCCTTCTCAAAATCCTGCCGCTTGATAAAAGACTCTTTTTCTTTACGCAAGTCCTCGATCCCGGCTTCCATCTCCTTAATGTCATCGGGCGTGACCATCGCCTTCAGCCGGGCGCTAGCGCCCGCTTCGTCAATGATATCAACCGCTTTATCCGGCAGAAACCGTCCGGAAATATACCGGTCGGAAAGTTTTGCCGCGGCTTCAAGCGACTCATCGGAATACTTGACCCGGTGATGCGCTTCGTATTTATCGCGCAAGCCCTTAAGGATCAGGATGGTCTGCTCCACCGTCGGTGGGTTGACCTGGATCGTCTGGAACCGCCGCTCGAGGGCCGCGTCCTTCTCGATATTCTTGCGGTACTCATCGAGTGTCGTCGCCCCGATGCACTGGATCTCGCCGCGGGCGAGCGCGGGCTTAAGGATATTAGCCGCGTCAATAGCCCCTTCCGCGGCGCCGGCCCCGACCAGAGTATGGATCTCGTCGATAAATAGGACCAGCTTGCCATTACGCTTAAGCTCTTCCATGACCGCCTTGATACGCTCCTCGAACTGACCGCGGTATTTTGTGCCAGCCACCATCATGGCCAAGTCCAATACCACGATGGTCTTGTCCCGCAGGATCTCGGGCACTTCGCCAGCCACGATCTGCTGGGCCAGGCCCTCCACGATCGCGGTCTTACCGATGCCAGCTTCTCCCAACAAGACTGGATTATTCTTCGTCCGGCGGGAAAGCACCTGAATAACACGTTCGATCTCGTTCTTGCGACCGATGACCGGATCAAGCTTGCCATCCTTGGCGAATTTGTTCAGGTTTCGCCCGTAAGCGTCGATCGCCGGCGTTTTACTGCCACTCTTCTGCGGGTCCTGGGGCTGCTGTTGCTGCTGTTGCTGCTGGTTATAACCCGGGATACCGGACCCCAGAAGCTCCATCACTTCATTACGCAATTTCCCGAGGTCAAGCCCGAGGTTTAAAAGGACGCGATAGGCCATCCCTTCGCCCTCCTTGACCAACCCCAGCAATAAATGTTCGGTGCCTATGTAATTATGGCCCAAAGCGCGAGCTTCTTCCGCGGCCAGCTCAAGCGCTTTCTTGGAACGGGGCGTAAAGGGAATATCCCCCACGACCTGGGTCTGCGGCCCCGGCTGAACCAGTTTTTCGACCTCAATACGGATCGACTCCAGATCAAGCCCGAGCTTCTGCAGGACAGCGGAAGCCACCCCTTCCCCTTCACGAATAAGCCCGAGAAGCAGGTGTTCCGTCCCGATATAATCATGATTGAAGCGCTTCGCCTCTTCTTTAGCAAAAACGATGACCTTACGCGCGCGTTCCGTGAACCTGTTAAACATATTGATTCCCTTTCGATAGGATACCTTAAGTCTTACGAACCTTCTCCCTAATCAACAAAGCCCGGCGGATGTCCCGCTCGGCGGAATTAAGCTTGCGGCCTTCCAGCTTCTGCAAATGCGCCGGCTGGATCATGATAAAAAGATCGTTCATCGCCTTGCTATCGATCTCCTGCAGGATCCCCATATCCAGCCCAAGGCGCACCATCGACATAAGTTCGATCGTCTCCTGGCTGGAAACGATCCGCGCGTGCTTAAGGATCCCCCAGGCGCGGCAGATCTTATCCTCCAGCATCAGGCGGTTCTGCACCAGCAGCGCCTGGCGGGCTTGCTCCTCCTGATCCACGATCTGGCGAATCAAGCCGTTGATATTCGAAATAATATCCAGTTCACTATGCCCTAGAGAAACCTGATTGGAAATCTGATAGAAATTCCCGATCGCCTGCGTCCCCTCACCGTAAAATCCGCGGGAAGCAAAACTCAGTTTGGAAATGGCCATCAGCACCTTATTGATCTGGCGCGTCATGACCAGCGCCGGTAAATGGAGCATGACCGAACCGCGCATCGCCGTACCGGTGTTCGTCGGACAAGCCGTCAAATAGCCCCATTCGGGAAGATAGGCATAATCGATCTTCTCGCTAAGCGCGTTATCGATATTGTTGATGATCTCCCACGTCCCGTCGAGATTATGGCCGGACTGCATGACTTGGATCCGCAAATGATCCTCTTCATTGACCATGACGGAGAGCGCCTCTTCCTTGGAAACGACCACCGCCTTGCCCTGCGGGTTCGACGCGTGATCGTGGCTCATCAAGTGCCGCTCCACCAGGAATTGCCTATCCACATTATCAAGCTCGCTCAACCGGAAAAACCGGGACTCATTGAACAAAGAGATCTCTTTAACGGCCGTCTCGACCGAAGACAAGACAGCGTCGAAATCCTTGCGCTGCGCCCGGTTGGTGAAAAGGACTCCCTTAAGGTTGCGCGCCAGGCGGATCCGTGATGAAAGGACGATATGGGCATGCGGGCCGGTCCCCCTGAGCCATTCGCCGGTATGATGAATAAGGTCGTTAAGTTCCATTTAACCTTTCTGCTCCAGTTCCCGGATCTTGTCGCGCAAAGAAGCTGCCAACTCGAAATCTTCCTTCTCGATCGCCTGATGCATCTTGATACGCAAACTGTCGGCCGTTTCCACTCCGGGCGGAAGCGGGGCCGCGCTTAAGGCCGGTGCTGGCACCTGTGGCTCGACAGTAACGACCTTGATCTTGGATGGCGCCGCCTCCGGCACCACTCCGGCCAGCTTCTTGCCCAAATGGATATTCGACCCGTGGATCTTCTTGAGCAATGTTTTCAAATGTTCCGTGAAAGCCACATAACATTTCGCACAACCGAAACGGCCGAATTTACGGAAATCCTCGTAAGACAAACCGCAGGCCGGGCATAAAAGGGACTCTTTCGGCACCTCGGGCACATGCTTGCCGAAATCCGTCAGCCCTGCCAGCAGATCGGCCAGGCCGAACTGCTGCTCCATATGCTGGCTCTGGTCGCGCGCGCAATCTTCGCACAAATGCATTTCAGCGGCCTTACCATCAACGATCTCAGTCAAGTGCACTGTCGCTTTTTTCGGGCATTTATCGCATTTCATCAGAACGTCACTCCATCTTTGCGTGTCACGTCATGAAAAAGCTTAAGCAACTTCAAAGTAAGCGGGCCGGGTTTTCCACTGCCGATCAGCCGGCCGTCGATCTTCACCACCGGGATAAGCTCTGCCGCTGTTCCGGTGAGGAACACTTCATCGGCATTATAAAACTCATGCCGGGTGATCAACGTTTCCTGCACATCGAGCTTCAGTCTCTTTTCCGCCAGGGCCATGACCGCGTCACGGGTGATCCCGCGCAAACGCCCCTGCATCGGCGTCTTGATCGCGGACCCCTTGATCATAAAAATATTATCACCGGTACATTCCGCCACATAGCCGCTGCCATCAAGCATGATCGCTTCTGGCACTCCAGCGTTGTTCGCCTCGATCTTGGCCATGATATTGTTAAGATAATTGAGCGACTTCAGCTGCGGATTGATCGCCTCCGGATGATTGCGCACGGTCGGGACGGTCACAATGGTCAGCCCGTTCTTATACATCTCATCCGGATAAAGCGTAATCTTGTCGGCGATAATAATGATATTCGGGCTGCCCTTGCATTTACGCGGGTCCAGGCCCAGATCGCCATCGCCGCGCGTGATCACCAGGCGGATATACCCGTCGCGCAGGTTATTGGCCCGCAGGGTTTTCACCACGGCCTCGATCATCTGCTTTTTAGTCATTCCCACATTGATCATCATGGTGTGGCAGGTCTCGTAAAGCCGGTCAATATGCTCCCCCAGCTTGAAGACCACGCCGCTATAAGCGCGGATCCCTTCAAAAGCCCCGTCCCCGTAGAGAAGCCCGTGATCGAACACCGACACGCGGGCGTCTTCCTTTTCCACCAGTTTTCCGTTCAAATAAATTTTCATAAACACGTCTCCCTTAAGTTTGTATTATTATACTTAAATAAGTATTTATTGCTATGGGATTTAGAGAGGATTTACTCGAACGCGCGGGGCTACGCGAGCAGGACGCCATCTTTGATACGAACGGTACGCGCGGCGCGGCCAGCCAGGTTTTCATCATGGGTTACCATGATCAAGGTTCGTTTCTCGCTGGTTTGCAGGGAAAACAACAGGTCAATGACCGCGCGTCCGGAGGCCGAATCCAGGTTGCCGGTTGGTTCATCACACAGCAGCAATGCCGGGTCAGTGATCAGCGCGCGGGCCACCGCCACCCGCTGCTGCTCTCCGCCGGAAAGTTGATTGGGTTTATGGTCCATCCGATCCGCCAGCCCGACTTCCTGCAAACGTTTCGCCGCTTTCTGCGCGCTAACGCGTGCCTGCGCTCCGGTTTTATCACTGACCATCAACGGCAGCATCACATTCTCAAGAGCCGTCAGATCCGGCAACAGATGATAGAACTGAAAAACAAAACCGATCGTCGTGTTGCGCGCAGCAGAACGCTCGGCATCGGAAAGACGGTACAGATCACGCCCACTGAGCATCACCCGTCCCTGATCGGGCCGGTCTAATCCGCCGATAATATGCAAGAGTGTTGATTTGCCGGCGCCTGAAGGCCCGACCACCGCCACGCTTTCACCGGCACTCACCGAAAGGCTGACGGCTTTAAGCACATCCACGCGCTTAAGGGTGTCCGAATACGACCTGGATATATTTTCCACTATTAACATGGCCTACTGGTACCTCAACGCTTCCACCGGCTCAAGGGCCGCGGCTTTCGCCGACGGATAGATCGTCGCCAGAAAACTGATCAGCATCGCGCTGCCGGTTATCAAGAGCACATCATTGGCCTGGATAAGCACCGGAAGATGGTCAATATAGTAGACCGTTTGCGGCAATTTGATCAGCTCGGTCTCCCGCAGCACATAAGCGATACCCAGGCCGCCGGCAAGCCCAAGAAAAGTGCCAATAAAACCCAGGGCCACGCCGTAAAGTGTAAAGATCTGCCTGATCGCTGCAGCAGGAACCCCGATGGAACGTAAGATCCCGATATCCTTGGTCTTGGCTGTAACGGTCACGATCAGCGTGCTGATAATATTGAAGGACGCGACCAGGACGATCAACGTGAGGATAACGAACATCGCGAACTTCTCAAGATTAAGCGCCTCAAAAAAATTAGCGTTCTGCTCGATCCAGGTGCGCACCTCGTAAGCGAACCCGACCTGCGCGCGAATAGCTTCCTTGACCTGCGCGGCCTGATCGATATCATTAAGTTTTACTCCAATGCCGGAAACCACCTCCGGCGGGAGGTTAAAAACATCCTGGGCGCTTTTGTAATCCACCAGGATCAAATTACGATCATAATCGTACATGCCGGAATTAAAAACAGCGGCCACCTTGAACTTAAACCGCCAACCATCCCCCGCAACCCCTGAAACAGGTGAAAGCAGGGAGACCTCATCACCCGCTTTAAGACCGTAATACCGCGCCATTTCTTTACCGATGATCACCTGCTCCAGCTTCAGGTCCTTGACCTTGAAACCTTTTTGCAAGTACTTATCGATCTTGGTGACCGCGCCCTCATTCTTCGGATCGATACCGCGCAACACCAGGCCCGATGCCCTGTTGCCGCTTTCCAGAAAAACATTTCCCAAAACATAGGGCGACGCGCCCGCCACGCCCTTGATGCCTGCCACCTTATCACGTAAGGCCTCAAATCCCTTCACGCCGCTTTCGCGTTCAATGACGATATGCGCGTTAGTCCCGACGATCTTGTCGCGCAGGTCACGGTCGAAACCGGTCATGACCCCGATAACAACAATAAGCGCGGCTACCCCGATAGCAATCCCTAAGATCGACACCCAGTTGATCAACGCCAGGAATTTATCCTTTTTCGCCACCAGGTAACGCAGGCTAAGCCAGGGAACGTAATTCATTTATTCCTGAGGTTTCATTAAGGGGAAAAGGATCACGTCCCGGATGCTGGGGGAATTGGTCAGCAGCATCACCAAACGGTCGATGCCGATACCCAAACCGCCTGCCGGTGGCATACCGTATTCCAGGGCCCGTACAAAATCTTCGTCGATATTGCGCAAACCGGTCTCGGTATCGTCCTGCAGGTCTTCCTCCAACCGCAAACGCTGTTCCTGAGGGTCATTGAGCTCCGAATAAGCATTGCCCACTTCCATCCCGGCGATGAAGAACTCAAAGCGCTTGGAAAGCGCGGGGTTCGCCGGATCGGTCTTGGCCAACGGGCACAGAAACGTGAAATAATCAGTAAAGAACACCGGATCCATCGTGGCATCCTCATCAAGCACTTCCTCGACGATCTTCATGATATTCGACTTGGTCAGCTTGTCCATCTTGTAATTGCCGGGGCGCTTGACCTTGACCTTGGCCAGCATCGTCTCGGCGGAATCGGTGGGGTCGATATCGAACTTGTCCTTGATCAACCCGGCGAACGACACACGCTTCCAGGGCGTCGTAAAATCAATGGTATGCTCACCGAACTTCACCTTATAGTCACCGGTAATATCCTTGGCCAGCGAACTGATGAGCGTCTCGGTAATATCCATCATATCCTGCATATCGCCATAAGCCTGGTACAACTCAAGCATCGTGAACTCGGGGTTATGCCGGGTTGAAACGCCTTCATTACGGAAATTACGGTTGATCTCGTATACCCGGTCAAGCCCGCCGACCAGCAAACGCTTTAGATACAATTCAGGCGCAATGCGCAGGAAAACATCCATGTTGTACGCATTATGTTTTGACTGGAACGGGCGGCCGCGGGCCCCGCCAGCCTGCGTCTGGAGCATGGGCGTCTCGACCTCAAGAAAGCGGCGGGTATCCAGAAAGTTGCGAATGTACGAAACGATCTTGCTGCGCTTGATGAACACGTCCCTCACCTCGGGATTCGCGATCATATCGACATACCGCTGGCGGTAACGGATATCAACATCCTTCAGTCCATGCCACTTTTCCGGCAAGCACATCAGGGACTTTGACAGCACCGCGAACTTTTCGACACGCAAGCTCTGCTGGCCGGTGCGGGTAATGAACAGTTTGCCTTCGGCACTGATAATGTCGCCGATATCGAGCAATTTAAAGACATCCCATTGATCCGCCAGAACGGCTTCTTTAAAAAACAGCTGCAAGCGGCCGGTCTGATCCATCAGGTCGCAAAAGCAAACCTTACCCTGATCGCGCTTCGACATGACGCGCCCCGCGGTAAAAGCCGGCTTTTCCTCGGCGAAACCTTTAAGCACATCAGCAACCGGCTCTAGGCCCTGCACCCGCCCGCCATAAGGGTTGAGGCCCTTTTCACGGAGCGTGTTCAATTTCTGGATACGGAACTGCTTGATCTCGTCGATTTCCACGGGAACTCCTTGTTATTAATCAAATGTAATTCAGATAACCCTCAAAAAATCCTGCCCCGCATGGGTTCGAACCATGGCTCTCGCCTCCAAAGGGCGGTGTGCTACCATTACACCACAGGGCAAAAGAAGTTTCCTTCTTTCTTTAATTTATGCCGTTCTCACCACAAAGACCTGCTTATACTGCCGGCGAAAAACCGCCGCGATCTTTTCGCTTTCCGCTCGCGTTGCGGTTAAAGCAAATATGGACGGCCCGCTGCCAGAGAAACAAACCCCAGTTCCGGCCAAGCGCTCTACCCGCGTCTTAAGCTTTAACAAAGCGGGACGAAGGACCCCAATAGGGCCTTGAAGATCATTGAAAAGCAGCCTCTTTACCGACGGAACATCATTATTCTTAAGGGAACGGATCAACATGGTAACATCCGCCGATTTTATTGTCAAACCAGCCTCATTCAAGGCAAGAAAGCGGCTGGCGTAGGCCTCATAAACATCCTTGGTCAGGAGCGGCTGTTTGGCCGTGATCAGAACATGCCAGTAGCGCGGCGCGATCTCAAGCGGCCGGATACGATCCCCCCTGCCTGTCCCCCGCGCAAAAGGCGTATCATGTAAAAAGAACGCCACATCGCTGCCGATCTTCCGCGCCAACCGGAGCAATGTCTCCCGTGGCAGCTTCAGATCCCACAACCTGTTAAGCCCCAGCAGCGCGGTCGCCGCATTGCTCGACCCCCCCGCCAGACCAGCCGCCACCGGGATCTTTTTGATGATCCTGATCCTGGCACCCCGCGAAACGCCCGTTTCCTCACGCAAGGCCAAAGCCGCTTTGACGACCAGATTCCTCCCGTCCAACGGAACACCGGGATGATCGCAGGAAAGCTGGATGCCTTTGTCAGCAGGTAGAAAAACCATACGATCCGACAGATCAATGCGTTCAAAGAGCGTGTTCAACAAATGAAACCCATCAGGCTCTCGCCCAACGACCTGCAAAGCAAGATTTAATTTCGCCGGAGATAGCAGTGTAAAAGACTTACCGGGCCTTGTTGCTTTTGGCATTAAGAACTTGCTCTTGTTGTAACTGCTGATATTTCCTGGCTTCCTCGGGAGATCCCAGCTTAAGATAAACTTCAGCGATATGCCCGAGGATCTCCGGATCCTTAAGCAGGCTGTCAGCCCGCATTAATTCCTTCAACGCCTGCGGATACTGGCCCTGACGATAATAGAGCCAGCCACGCGTGTCCAGATAAGCAGCATTGTCAGGTTCCGCTTTCAGCGCCGCGTTAACATGGGCCAGCGCCTCATCCAGATTAATATTATCCTCAGCGTACGCGTACGCAAGAGAATTGAGGCAATCGGCGTTAGACGGCTCCAGGGACAGACACTGTTTTACCAACCCCAAGCCTTCCGCACGACGGGAACCATTAAGATAATACGTGCCGAGGATGTAAAGTAACGCTGTATTTTTGGGCTCGAGCTTAAGGGCGGCGGCGAACTGCTCCATCGCTTTTTCATCCAGGCCTCTGGAATAATAAAGCTGGCCCAGGTAGCGCGGGAATTCCCCACTGGAAGGGTTTCGCTCAGCCAAAGTTTTAAAAATCAGCTCATACTCGACCGAAGCTTTATCCTCTAACTTCTGCTGTGAATAGAGCAAGGCGGCCAAATAATGACTCGTCAGATCTGCCGGGTCGATCGCCTCAGCCGCCAGCACCTCACGCTGGGCCTCAGCGTAACGTTCCAGCTGGGCCAAGGCAGCCGCGAGGCGCAGCCGAGCGGCCTTGGAAGAGCCATCTTCCCTGACGGCGCGCTCATAATAATCCGCGGCCTCATCCATGACGCCCATTAATTCGGCATTATAGCCCATAATGTAGCAGGCGACACCCCGCGCCGTAGGCGGCCGATCGGTCGCTACGGGTGGTGGTGCCGCCTGCCCTGGGAAAGCCGACAGAAGAATAAACCCAGCGGCGAACAAAGCAATGAAGCCGGGCTTTTGCCGCATAACTTCTATCCTTTAGCGAGTCTCGCGCTTCTTGAGGTGACGCAGAGCCTTGCGCAGTTTCTTACGCTTGTGTGTCTTGATCTTGCGAAGCTTTCTTTTTCTCCCGCACGGCATAAAATGACCCCTCCTGGTTATTAATAAATCAGCTTGTTGATCGAATATTCAATAATCCCCTGCGCGCCGCTTTCCTTCAGCGCGGGGATAATATTCCGCACGACACTCTCGTCAATGATCGTCTCCAGCGCCACCCAACCCTCCCGGGCCAACGGAGCCACGGTCGGATTCTTCAGCGCGGGCAGTGTTTCCAGCACGGCTTTCAGGTTCTTTTCTTCAATATTGAGCTTCAGCCCGACCATATTGTTCGCCGCCAACGCCCCTTTAAGAAGCATAACGATCTGCTCCATCTTCTTGACCTTCCAGGCATCCTTCACCGCCGTCTTGTTGGCAATGAACTGGGTGGAAGATTCGCATAACGTTTCCACGATACGCAATTTGTTCGCCCGCAGGCTGCTGCCGGTCTCGGTGAGCTCAACGATAGCATCCACCAACCCCGACGTTACCTTAGCCTCCGTCGCGCCCCAACTGAATTCGACATGCGCCTTGACCTTATGCTTGGCCAGGTATTTCTTCGTAATACCGACGACCTCCGTCGCGATCTTTTTTCCCCCCAGGTCTTTCACCGACTTGATCGGGCAGTCTTCCGGCACGGCCAGTACCCAGCGCACCTTGTTCGACGTGGCTTTCGAATACTGCAGCTCGGTAATAACATCGATCTTTGAACCATTCTCCAGGATCCAATCCGCCCCGGTAATACCACAATCAAGCGTGCCATCCTCGACGTAACGGGACATTTCCTGCGCGCGCAGCAGCACCGGTTTGATCTCCACGTCATCAATATGAGGAAAATAGGAACGGCTCGATACCACGACCTTGAACCCCGCCTTTTCAAAAAGGGCGACGGTCGCGTCCTGCAAACTGCCTTTCGGTAAACCCAGCTTTAAAACCTTCATTGATCTTTTCTCCGTAGTGTTTAGGACTCCATTCTCACAGCAAAATGGCGCTCATTATATATTAGAGGTTTCAAATAAGTAAAGAAGAATAATATTTCAGCGAAGGATCCTGAAATAACTTGCCAGCCGGGTAGGGCGTAGATATAATCGACTTCTTTAAAAATAAGGAGAATTCACCATGCTCAAGATCATGCGCCACAAAGGTGTTGCCAAGAAAGTCCTCTGGGTCATCTCGGGGATCATCATTATCTCTTTCGGGTTCGGGTTCGGCATGTCGCGTTACGGGTCCAAGATATCCCTGACCGATTCTGCCGGTAAAGCTTTCGGGAAAAAAGTCAGCATTAAGGAGTTCCGCGAAAAATACCTCGACGCCCGCGCCCAGGCCATGATGATGTACGGCGATAATTTCCGCAAGGTCAGCGCCATGATGGACCTCGATAATGAAGCCTGGACACGCCTGCTGCTCGTTAAAGAAGCCGACCGCCGCGGGATCAAGGCCTCCGACCCGGAAGTGATCGCCTATATCGCCGAAGTCCCCTTCTTTCAGCGCGACGGCGAATTCGACCGCCCTTCCTATGAGAACATCATCAAATATTCGTTCCAGCGCGAGCCCCGCGCTTTCGAAGAAGGCATCCGCGACCAGATCAAGATCGCAAAACTCTTCCGTGAAGATACCGAGGGGCTAAGTATTTCCGATGAGGCCGTGCGCAAAGAGTACGAACGGCGTAACCAGAAGATCCAGGTCAGCTATACGCTCATCGATCCCAAGAGCTTTGTCAGCGAGGTCAAGATCGACAACCCGGAGCTCCAGCAGTATTTTGACGCCCACCGGCAGGATTTCCTTGAGCCGGAGTCGGTGAACCTCAGCTACGCCACGTTCACGAACGCCACCAAAGCCCTTGCCTTCTACGAGACGGTCAAATCCTCCGATGATTTCAATAAATCCGCCCTTGCCGCCGGAGCTCAGGTCAAGGAAACCGGTTTTTTCAACATGGAACAAGCTGATATGGGCCTCAACTGGCCGCTGGAAACCCTGCAGAAAGCTTTTGAAGCGAAAGCGGGCGAGATCCTCAAACCGGTCAAAACGGACAGCGGCTCTCAGGTGATCAAGGTGAGCGAAAAAAAGCCCGCCTCCATCCCGCCGTTTGATAAGGCCGTGAACGCGATCAAGGAAAAGATCCTTAGCGAAAGATCCCTGGCCCTGGCAAAAAACAAAGCCGCCGGGATCCAGAAAGACCTCCTGGCCAAAACAGCCGCCAATGTGGCCTTTGAGACCGCTCTTACCGAACTCAACCTGACCAGGAAAACCACCCCCTTCTTCGCTCTGGGGGAATATGTCCCGGAGATCGGCCTGTCGGAGGACTTTTCCGCCGCGGCTTTCACCCTGAGCAGCGCCAAACCACTCAGCGACGTGGTCACGACCTCCCGCGGGCCGGTGATCCTGCACTTTGAAGCATTACAGCCCGTGGATGAAAAGAAATTCGCTGACGTTAAGAAGGATTTTGCCGCTTCGATCTACGAAGAGCAAAAAGTGTCCGCCATGAACCGCGTGATCAAGGGGATCAAGGAAAAGGCAAAGCTGGAGAGTTACATCGATAAGATCAAGATCTAAGGCTTGCGTCAAGCCAGGCCAGATACGGCGCGCTGCCATCCGAAACCGGCAGGGCGATGATCTCAGGGACGGTATAGCTGTGACAGGCGATGACCGTCCCTTTTATTTCTTCAAAAAGATCCGCGCGGCTCTTGACCAGCAAAAGGACCTCGTGGCCATCCGCGATCTTCCCCTGCCACCAGTACAAGGAACGGATCCCCCCGATAATATTACAACACGCCGCCAGCTTTTTCTCCAGCAGGGCGCGTGCGATCTTTTCAGCCTCGCTCTGGTCCTTGGCGGTCACCAGCACAACTATATGCCCCATGGTCACCCCCGCATCATGATCGCGTGAACACTCCGGCCGGAAGCATCGCCATCCCGGCGAAAAGAATGCCACTGTTTATCCGCGTAAGTGTCATAGCCACTATCAAATATATTTTCCGGTAGGATCCCTTGGCCAAGCAACTGACGGCGATTGGCCGCCGCGATATCAAAACACAGGCGCCCGTCCAGCTCGGCAACTTCCTTAGGAAAGAACGCCTTGAACTCCGCCCCTACCTGATAACTCCGGGGGCGGATACACGGACCGATCGCGACCTTGATTCCCGCCGGATCGGCCCCATATTTCTTCTTCAGCAAACCGACCGTCTTGGCCACGATATCCAGGCGGGTACTTTTCCAACCGGCATGGACGGCCGCAACCACCTTCTTTCCCGGCGAGAATAATAAAAGCGGCAAGCAATCCGCCGTGCGCACCGCGACCGCGAGGCCCGTCTCGGCCGTCACGATCGCGTCAGCCTCATGAACACCGCTTAAAGCATTGTCTTTGGCCGTCACGTCCCAAATAACATCCCCATGGACCTGCTTGGGAAAAATAACCGCGCACCCCCCCGGAAGGAGGTCCAACACCGCGTCGGCAGAAAAAGCCACCACATCACCCAAATACCGCTCATAACGCACAACAGCCATCAACTTGCCTCCGGCTTATCATCCGTTACCGCTGAGCCGCTTTTATGTTCCTCAATATGCCTGAGCTTTGTCTCGATCTGCTTGAAACTGGTATCCCGCAGGTCAGCGTATTTATCCTGGAGCTTGACAATGAGCTCGCCGAACTCGATAAAGCGCCCTTTGAAGGTCTCAAAATGTTTGGCAAACAGGTCAATATGCCCGAGGATCTTTTTAATATCCTTTTCAAAACGGAAATGTTCATGCGCCTGGCGGATAACGCTCAGGACCGCAAAAAGCGTGAACGGCGAGCAAAGGACCACCTTATCCCTGAGCGCCTCGTCCATGATCTCCGGCGCTTTTTCCTGCATGAACCCGAACACCTGCTCGTTAGGAATGAACAGCAGGACAAAATCGAGGGTGTTCTCCGCCGGATTGATATACTCGCGGCCGCGGAGCTCCTTAATACGGGCGCGGACATTCTTGAAAAACTCTTTTTCGGATGCCTCCCGCTCAGGTTGGGTCGAAGCATTGACCATAGCCAGATAATTATTCAACGGGAATTTCACATCCATGTTCACCACGCGCTCTTCCGGCAAAAGGAAAACAAAATCCGGCCGGGTCCCGCTGGAACCCAAAGCGACCTGCTTGCGGTAATTGATATTTTCCAACAGGCCGGCATAACGGATAATATCCTCGGCCATCCGCTCCCCCCACTGGCCGCGCAGCTTATTATTGCTCAGCGTGCTCGCCAGGGCCTGGGTCGTCTGCTGTAAGCGTATGGTAGCCTGATTCGCTCCCTGGAGCTCGCTCGACAACTGCCCGAACTTCTGGGCGCGGTCTTTTTCCCACTCGCGCAAGAGCGCGTCGTACGCGCGTAGTTTGTCTTCCAGCGAGCGCACCGCCCCCTCAAGCGAGACCCGGCGGGCTTCCTCTCCCGCCAGCGCGCTGGTATCACGGGCGCGCGCGTCATCCCGCTGGGAACGGATCAATTCACTCAAACGAGTGTTCTGCACGATCAACGTAATGACCGCCGCTCCCAGGATCCCAAGAAAAATAAAGAGCAGGATATCGACCAAAGGCATATCAGTTTTTAGCCGGCCCGGGCCCGATGACCTTGTCCATTAACTGGAACAGCACCTCAAAATTAACCGGCTTGATCAGATAATGGGAAACCCCCTTGCGGGCGAAGATCTTTTGATTTTCTTCATGCGCAGTCAGGACAATGACCGGTGTTTCCATGAAGCCCTCGATCTTCCTGAGCTCGTGAAGGAACGTATACCCGTTCATTTCCGGCATTTCAACGTCAAGGATGATCAAGGCAGGCGCGATCGCCCTGGCGAACTTAAGCCCCTGCTCACCGTTGAACGCCAGGTCAACATCATAACCCGCCTTGGTCAGACGGCCTTCCAGAAGAGCTATTTCCACCGGATCATCGTCAACAACCAGGATCTTCTTCACCATATCATGTTCCTCTCTCTTTCTTTTGACTTAACGCCGGAAATTTTACTCTTCAAGATGGAACCCATCAATACTCCCATCGGGCCGGATAAGGACATATACCTTGGCCCCCTGCCGCTTAAGCTGATAACGGTACAGCCACGTCGCCCACCCCTTCCCCGGGGCATCGCGTTTGAGGACCGGAGGCCCCCACCGGCCCTCCAGCTGCGCTGCCGTCTTTACCGCACCCGTGGCTTCGCCACGACGGACCATCTCCAGCAGTTGCTCAAACTGCGCGTCCCGGCGCGCAACATCCCGGGCCATGGCATCCTGCTCATCCGAATAAGCTTTCACCGCAAAAGCCTGGTCAATATACTGCAGTTTTGAGCATGACACCAGACCGCAGGCCGCCGCTAACAGAATTAAAACGGACCAGTTCTTCATGGACACACTATATCATAAAAAATAATCAGCAAAGAATATGTCCGCATAAAAACGAGGCTAATATTTTACTTGATTCAAACCGGGCCTCGCTATACCCTTATTGCTATGCCAAAACTGAACTTCTGGGTCAAGCTTCTCATTTTTTCCGGACTTGGTTTCCTTTTATATGCCAATACACTGCACGGCGAATTCCATTTAGACGACATCCCTTTCATCGTCAAGAACCCGACCATCCGGGACATCACCAACCTGGCGCTGATCGGTAAAAGCATCCTCGGCGAACACGCCCGGCACGTGGTCTTTTTCTCCATGGCGCTTAATTATCACCTCAACCGCCTCGATGTCTTCGGCTACCATGTTTTCAACACTATCATCCACATCCTGACCACGCTGGGCGTCTGGCAACTCACCCGCCTCCTGCTGTCAACGCCGCGATTCTATTCGCGCGTTACCGTCGATTCCAAAGAAAACATCGCTTTTTGCGCCGCCCTGCTCTTCCTGTGCCATCCGGCCAACACGCAAGCCATTAGCTATATCACCCAACGTTTTGCCTCCATGGCCACCATGTTCTACATCGGCGCCCTGGCCTTCTACCTCAAAGCCCGTCTAACCCAGCGCCTCTGGCCCGGCCTGGCATTTTATCTGTTGGCCGTCATTGCCACCGTCATGGGGATGCTTTCCAAAGAGATCGTCATCACGCTACCGATCCTGGCCCTGATCATTGACCGGCTGTGTATCGCCACCCCGGCTGCCAATGTCCCGGTACAAAAGAACACACCACGGCAACAAAGAACGGCCCTGATCATCATGCTTCTGGCCCTGAGCAGCCTCGGCCTGATCATCCCGGCCCTGTTCCACTTCAACTTCGCCGGCATCCTGGCTTCGCATCTGCCGTCCTCATCTCACGAAGGGGATATCCTGACGTTCAAAACCTTTTTCCTGACACAGCTGAGGGTCATGGGTGTCATGCTGCGCCTTTTTATCCTGCCCGTCAACCAGACCCTGGACTATGATTTTCCGATGTCAACCGGCCTGCTGACACCTCCCGCCACGCTCATCAGCCTCCTGTGCCTGCTGGGGCTGGCCGGCCTCGCCTGGAAAATGTTCAAAAGAAATTTCGTCGTTTCACTGGGGATCATCTGGTTCTTCGTCACCTACCTGCCGGAATTCTATCCGCGCGTCCATGTGATCTTTGAACACAAATTCTACCTGATCTCGATCGGCCTGTTCATCACCGCTGCTTACCTGATATGGGAGCACCCTTTCTTAAAAAGATTCGCCCCGATGATCATGATCATCCTCACCCTGGTCCTTGGGATCGCCACGATCAAACGCAATATGGTGTGGCGAACGGAACAGACCCTCTGGGAAGACGTTGTCAAAAAATCACCGAACAAATACCGGGCTAACCTTAACCTCGGCAATGTTTACCAGCTACAGGGCCATTACGATAAGTCTCTCCCCTTCTACAACAAAGCGATCGCTGTCATGCCCTATGGCTACAAAGCCCTCAACAGCCGGGCGGTCGTTTATTACATGAAGGGCGACTTCAAGGCTGCCATGGACGATTTCAACCGCTCCATTGCCGCTAATCCGAAATATGACGACCCTTACAATAACCGCGGTAACTTGTACCGCCAGTTCGGCGAATACGAAAAAGCCATTAATGATTACAATATGGCCATCACGGTGAGCCAGTTTGCGCCCATGGCCTACAAAAATCGGGCCGACGCGTACGCCAAGCTGAAAGAGACCGAAAAAGCCCTGGCCGATTACCGCAGCGCCCTTGACCTTGATCCCAAATTACGCGATGCTTACAACAATATGGGCAATCTGCTGACGGAAAAAGGCCGCTACGAAGAAGCCCTGGCCATTTTTACATCAGGATTACAAAATGACCCGGGGCATGCCCCGGAATATTTGCTGGGGCGCGGCAACGCCTATTCAGCCATGAAAGACCCGAAAAAAGCACTGGGTGAATTTTATGCCGCTCTGAAAATAACGCCCGCCATGCCCGAAGCCCTTTTTAATACCGGCGTTGCATTTGCGCAACTCGGTGAACTCGACAAAGCCGACATGTTCTATTCCCTGACCATCAAAGCCAGCCCTCAACTCAGCGTGGCTTACAATAACCGCGGCAATATCCGCCGGAGACTCAACCGGGCCGGCGAAGCCCTGGAAGACTTCCTGGCGGCCGACCGGCTTTCACCGGGTGTTGAAGTGATCCTGCGTAATGTGGTGGTGACTTATTACGAATTGGGGCAAACGGACAAGGCCATCGCCGCGTTCAAGAACGCGGTCGACAAAGGAGTGGCTTTTGACCCCCGCTTCAAAGAGGAATTCATAAAGAAAACGGGGCTAACCCTAAAATAAGCGTTCGTCAGGCTTTGCCCAGCAACGCGAACATCTTTTTCTTGTACGCCTCAACACCGGGCTGATCGAACGGATTGACGCCCAACAAATACCCGGAAATACCGACACCCTTCTCGAAAAAATAATACAACTGGCCAATATGCCGCGCGTCAGCCTTATCAAGCGTCAGGCACAAATTCGGCACACCGCCCTCAAAATGAGCATCCGCCGTAGCCCGGTACGCCTGCTTATTGACCCAGTCGAGTTCTTTACCCGCCACACAATTGAACTGGTCCGTATCCTCCGGTAACATCGGGACGATGACCTGCGCGTCAACAGCGGTGATCATCACAAAAGTCTCAAAAATATTGCGCATCCCGTCCTGCATCAACTGGCCCATTGAATGCAGATCGGTCGACAGGATCGTTGAGGCCGGGAATATCCCCTTACCGCCCTTGCCCTCGCTCTCGCCATAGAGCTGCTTCCACCATTCCGTTACATATTGCACGTTAGGATAAAAAGATGCCATCATTTCAATACATTTGCCTTTTTTGTAAAGCACCTGGCGGATCGCCGCGTAACGATAGCAAAGGTTCCGGTTCAGGTCTGGCTCGGCATATTCTATCTCGGCAGCCTTAAATCCATCGACAAAAGCCCGGATGTCGACGCCTGCCAGCGCCAGCGGGACCAGGCCGACCGGCGTAAGGATGGAGAACCTCCCGCCAACATCATCGGGAATAATATAAGAACGGTAGCCTTCTTTATCGGCGATCTTCCGAAGGGCCCCTTTGCGGGCATCTGTCACGCAGATCACGCGCTTTTTTAATTCAGCGGGCCCGTACTTGCGCTTCATCGCGGCGTCCACAATACGAAAAGCCAGGGCCGGTTCCGTCGTCGTCCCTGATTTTGAGATCACCACGACCGTGACTTTCTTTTTCTCGATCAACGCAACAATACGGCTCATATCGACCGACGACATGTTGTGGCCGGCATAATAAACAGGGACTTTCTGGTCTCCCCCCAGGAACTCAAGCGTTGAACGGATGCCCAAATACGACCCGCCGATGCCGATCGAAATGATCGCCTCCGAATGGCCCTGCACTTCTTTAGCTAAAACGGCCAATTCTTCGATCAGGGCATCTGGAACCTGTGAAGGTAAATTAACCCAACCGAGAAATTCATTCCCGGCGCCAGTCTTTTGATGCAGATCCTGATGCGCTTTTGCTACCGCCGGCCCGAAAGCCGCGATCTCCGCTTCATTGACAAAACCCTTTAAATATTCAGTGCCCAGTGAAATGCCCATAATAAAATCCCGCTCTCTCGCTATGGTTAACGATCTTAATTCTTCGCGTCAACAGCCTTATCTGTCCCTACCGGCTTGTCGGCGACAGCCGGCTTGTCGGCGTTAGCCGGCTTGATGGCCGGAGGAATAGGTTTTGCCACTACCGTCTTTTTTGTGACCGGAGCCGCTTCGCTACCTTTCGGCGCAGCGGCCGGCTTGGACGCCAGATCCGCTGAAGCTTCAAAAGATGTTGAACTAACCAGAACCCCCGCCTTGTATGATTGCTGAAGTTTCATTTTTCCGTCTTCATAATACTCCACCGCGCCGCCGGTCAACACCGCGTTCTCGTAATAAGCCTGACGGCGCATGATCCCGCTCGGATAATATGACTTGCTCTCCCCGTTAAGAATACCATCCGTATAAGTATCATCCTTCTGCAGCCGGCCCGCATTATCGTACTGCCGGAAAATTCCTGTCAGATTATTGGCCCGGTAAGACCCTTCCGTCTTCACAATGCCGGACTCATAATACGTTTTACTCTCCCCCGCGCGCTGTCCGGCGGCATACATCGTCACCGCTTTGCGCGCGCCGCTCTCGTAATATTCAGTCACCTCACCATCAAGCTGGCGATTCCGGTAATTTGCCTCTTTCATGACAGCCCCCGACTTGTAATACGTTCGGGAAAGACCGTCATTCACCTGTACCTCCGCGGCCATCGCCATACCGGCCACCAGCATGCTCACCATCAACAATCCCAGGCTCTTTTTCATTTTATTCTCCTTAAAAATTTCCATCCGGAAAATTTTTTAACTCACTGTCAATAAGCGCCCCGCCTAAAAGCACATCGCCCCTATAAAAAACAACCGATTGCCCCGGCGTAACCGAGGGCTGCGGGTGCTGGAAGCGGACCGCGATCCGCTTAGAGTCTAGAATTTCCACGACAGCGTCAATATCGGTGTGATTATACCTTATCTTTACGCCGGCTTCGATGCTTTCTTTTGAAAAATTCATGCTCACCAGGTTAAGCCCGCTGGCCTTAAGCCCCTGCGCCAGAAGGCACTCCCGGGGCCCTACCCGAATGATGTTAGACGGAACATCGATCTGGTAAACATACACCGGAAAGCCAAGGGCGATCCCCAACCCCTCGCGCTGGCCGACCGTATAATGCGCAACACCCTGGTGGGTCCCGACCTTCTTGCCGGTATGGTCAAGCATATCGCCGGGAACAGATAGCGCTGGCGCCCTGGCACCAAGAAAGCGGCGGTAATCGCCGTCCGGGATAAAACAAATGTCCTGGCTCTCCCGCTTTTCTGCCGTTGGTAAGGCCATTCTCCTGGCGGCATCGCGCACCGCCGCTTTGGTCAGGCCTCCCAGCGGGAACATCACCCGCGGCAAGATCTCTCTCGGGATGCCATATAAAAAATACGATTGGTCTTTCCGTTCATCGAGGCCCTTCTTAAGGCACCAGCCCCATTGAGGGTCATGCTCGATCCGGGCATAATGGCCCGTCGCCAACCGATCAGCGCCCAGGCCGACGGAATCATTGAAAAGCCGGACAAACTTTAAATACTGATTACAACGCACACAAGGGTTGGGCGTACGCCCCTTCAGGTATTCAGCCACAAAATCATCGATCACCGTCGCGTGCAAAGCATCGCCGTAATTAAGCACATGATGCCGGATCCCCAGCGCTTTAGCGACACGACGGGCATCCTCAATAGATGCCAGGCCGCAGCAACTCGGCCGCCGGGCCGCGTCCGAAGCGGGGAGTTCAAAGCACATGGTCACGCCCTCAACCTCATAGCCCTGCTCAAGAAGCAGGCCCGCGGCAACGGATGAATCCACCCCGCCGGACATAGCCACCAATATTTTTCCGCCTACCGCCTTCATGCGCCAGCTTCTCCCTGATCAACAACCGCAATATGGTTTATTCCTATCTGCCAGAATATCCTTGATCGAACGCTCCACAGCACCCAGAAGAATGTCGATCTCCCCGGAGGAGATCGACAAGGGCGGCATCAGCACGATCACGTTCCCCAAAGGACGGATGATCACGCCATAGTCCCGGGCCTTCTGGCAAACACGCACCCCCACGCGTTCCTTCCAATCAAATGGGGCTTTCGTGGCCCTGTCTTTGACCAGCTCAATGCCCACCATCAAACCTCGCTGGCGTATATCCCCCACTTCAACCATATCCCGAAAACGTTCAAGACCGCGCGCTAAAAGCCCGGCCGTGATACGAACATGATCAAGCGTTCGATCCTTCCTGAACAATTCCAGATTCGCCAGTGCCGCCGCGCAGGCGATAGGGTTACCGGTATACGTATGGCCGTGAAAGAAAGCTTTCATGTCCTTATACGGGAATTTGAACCCGTCGAAAATACGGCCGGTCGTCAGTGTCGCCGCAAGCGGCAATACCCCAGCGGAAAGCCCCTTGGCCACGCACAAAAGATCCGGATGGACATCTTCATGCTCACAAGCGAACATCCGGCCCGTCCGGCCAAAACCCGTGGCCACTTCATCACAGATCAACAGCACGTCATATTTCCGGCAAAGGACTTCAAAGCATTTCAACACGCCCGCCGGCCACATGAACATCCCGGCCGCACCCTGAACAATAGGCTCAAGCACCAGCGCGGCCACTTTTGAATGTTCTTTTTTAAGAAAGCCCTCAAACGCCTCAACCGCCTCAAAGGCCCGGGTATCCCGGTAGCAGTCCGGAAAAGGCACCTGATGCGCCTTGAAAACCAGCTTACGGTAAACCTTATGAAAAAGATCGATGCCTCCGACGCTGACACTCCCCAACGTGTCGCCGTGATACGAATTCTCCAGGTGGCAGATCATGGATTTCTTGGGAACGCCCGTATTCTGCCAATACTGATAGGCCATCTTGACCGCGATCTCGACCGAGGTCGAGCCGTTATCAGAATAAAAAACCTTCTCCAGTCCCGTCGGTGCTATGCCAACAAGCCTCTCGGCCAGCTCGACCGCCGGTGTATTGGCCAGGCCCAGCATGGTGGAATGATCCAGTTTCGCCGCCTGACAGGCGATCGCTTTCGTGATCTCCGGCCGCCCGTGGCCATGCACCGTCACCCAAAGGCTGGAAACACCGTCTAAATACTTCTTCCCATCCGAATCGTATAAATACGAACCCGCCGCGCGATCGATCACCAGCGGAGCGCCAGGGATATCCGACTGCCAATCGCGCATCTGGGTAAACGGGTGCCAGACAAACGCCTTGTCTTTATCTACCAGCTCTTTGGTCAAGGACGGCCGGTCTTTGATCAGCAAGGCCATGTTGATCTTTCGACGGCAAAGCGTCAGGACGCTCTTGGGGTCATGTTTCTTTAGGAACGGAACCTCACCCAGAATAGGCACACCGCTCAATGCTTTGAGGGATCCCGGATTCGTCAGCTCCGACACCCCTCGACGCTTTCCGCTCGCTTCCGAAAAAAGGATCCCGGTAACACAAAGTGCCCGGCGCTCTGCCTCCCGAACTGTCAGCAGCGTATGGTTGATCGTCCCGAGTCCAAGGCGCGATACGATCAATACCTCCGCCCCGATATCCGCCGCCATATCCGCCATCAAATAATCATGGCTGATCGGAGCCAGCAACCCCCCGGCGCCCTCGATCAGCAGAATGTCGTATTTCGCTGCCAGCCTGGCCGCCACTGACAGGACCTTATGCTTGTTGAACACGATCCCCGCGCGCTTGAACGCCAAATGGGGCGCGATCGGCTCCGGAGCGGAATAAAGATTGATCTCACGGATATCATCCGTCAGGCCCAAGCCCTTCTTCAGGAACTGAGCGTCACCCGGAACATCGCTGCCGGTTTGAACCGGCTTCATCACGCCCACCGACAGTCCTCTGGCCTTCAGGAGAAGTCCTATGGCATAGGTCGCCATCGTCTTGCCGACACCGGTATCCGTCCCTGTAACAAAAATAACGCGGCTCATGTTTGCGCCTGGACCCAGATCACGTCAAAAGAGACCTGTCCTTTAAATGTTGACTGATAATATTCTTCGGCCCGGGAAAGAACATCTTTACCGATGAACATGCCGCGGCCGAGGCCATTGGTCCCCGTCTCGCGCGACCAGCGCAAAACCTCTTTCAGCGTCGCGAACGCTTCCCGGCGAACTTCGCGTTCAAAATCGAACGATTGGAATCCCGAAAGCGCCAGGGCTGAACACACATCTTCCAGCGTTGGAAGCCGGGGCATCCGCCCGAGCCTCTCCATCAACACCGGAGAAACCGCACCTAAGGACTCAAAAAGCTCCTTTAAGGTATCATGGCCAAAAAGGACCACCTCAAAACGGCCGCCCGCTCGAAGCGCGGTTACCGCCGCAGCGAAGGCCGTGCGCAACTCAGGCGACCAGTGATAACATGACGACGAAACGATCAGGTCGATAGCCCCTGGCCGAAACGGAAGGCGCGCGTGATCGGCCCTGACGCGCGCGCCCTGGCCCCTGGCCAGCATCCCCTCCGAAGAATCCACGCCTACATACCGGGCGTCAGGATACTTCCGCTGTAATTCTTCGATCAAGCGCCCGGTCCCCGTGCCGATATCAGCCACGATCGAACCGGGACGAACCCGTACCCGCTCCGCCAACTCGACCGCCAGCGCGCGTTGAATATGAGCCCGGGTATCGTATAATGCCGCGGCATCAGAGAAACATTTGGACGTGTCCGAGCAAGAGGTCATTGAAAGAATCTCTCCACCCGCCGGTTGAATACTTCGGGAATGCTTAAAAAAGGAAAATGCGACACATCCTTAAGGAGCTCCACGCGCATAGACGGCAACAAGGCGTTCAAGGGGCCGGCCACCGCCATCGGACAGATCGGGTCGCTATCCCCGGTAATGAACAAGCAAGGCTGAGCCAATTGCTTGAATTGCTCCCGCAGGTCTTCCGTCTCAAGGAGGTCCAGGATCCCCAGCAACCCTTCAAGAGTCGGCAGCGGCGACTGAGCGCGCAGTTCTTTGATCTGAAAATAACGGGGCCGTTCTTTTTCCTTACGGGTGAATAACGACCGGACGAACATATCAAGCACCACGGCCGTATCCCCTTGCAGCTGGGCGGCCAACTTGCGGATCTTGGCCGGCACCAGGCCGGCCGGAAAATTGTCAGTGCCCGTAAACCGGGGTAAAGCACCGGCAAAAACAATGCGCCGGACAAGGCCAGGATAACCTTCAGCCAGCTTGATCGCAACCAGGCCTCCGAAAGAACTGGCCACAATATCCACCGATGACGCCCCTGCCTCGCGGCACTGCGCCGCGACGAGGCGCGCCATCTCATCAAGCCCTTCATTCTTCCATGGACAGGAGCCATGACCGGGAAGGTCTACCAGAATGACCTTTCGGCTGGCGGCAAAATAATCTTGCTGCCACTGCCAGATACCACCCGAACCGCCGAATCCGTGGATAAAAACAACCGGTTCACTCATGCGACATCACCTCTTTAAAAACGTTTAAGCAGCGCTCTAGATCCGCGTCCGTATGTGCCGCCGTTACCGTGACCCGTAACCGCGCCGTCCCGGCCGGGACCGTCGGCGGGCGGATCGCGGAAACAAAGATTCCTTTTTCCAACAAAGCTTTAGACCAAGCGATCGCGGGCCCGGCTTCTCCCAGGATCACCGGGATGATCGGCGTAACTCCCTCGGGAACATTAAGGCCCAGCGCGCGCAGTTCCCGGCGCAAGAAGGCCGCCGAAGCTAATACGTGCTGCCGGCGCCCCGGCTCGCTCCTGATGATCCCAAGCGCCGCCCGGCTGGCCGCCGCGACCGACGGCGGAAGTGCCGTCGTAAAAACCACGCTTCGCGCTGAATTCAACAGATGATCGACCAGCACGCGTGACCCGGCCGCGTAAGCGCCAAAAGAACCGGCCGCTTTCGAAAGGGTCCCCATCTGGATATCAACATCCGCGGCAACTCCCGCCTCTTCGGCCATCCCGGAACCCGACGCGCCGAAAAGCCCGAAAGCATGCGCTTCATCGACCATCAACCAGGCCTGATGCCGTTTGGCCAACACCGTGAGTTCCTTCAGCGGCGCGATATCACCGTCCATACTAAAGACCGTATCAGTGACGATCAGTTTCCGGCGGAATTTCCCTGCCTCCGACAACATGGCCTCAAGCGCGGCCATATCGTTATGCGGGTACCGCTTGATCTGCGCGCGGCTTTGCACCATCCCGTCAACGATCGAGGCATGATTAAGCCGATCGGAGAAAACCGCGTCCTCCCGCCCCACCAGGGCCGGAATGATCCCGACATTCGCCATATACCCGGAGGAAAACAATATAGCCGCTTCGGTACCCTTTAGGGCAGCGATCTCCCGCTCAAGAGCGGCATGCTCATCAGAGTGACCACAAACCAGACGGGAAGCTCCCGCCCCAAACCCGCGTTGTTCCGCCACTAAAGCCGCCGCGGCCACTAAACGATGATCACTGGCAAGCCCCAGATAATCATTGGAACAAAAATTCAAAACCTTCAGCCCATCGAGGATGATCTCCCTTGACTGAACTGAAGACACCTCGCGCAACGAACGGCGCAGCCCCTGCCGGTCGAGATCCGTCAACTCTGCCTGAAGCACCCGGTCCATGAGGCTCACCCCTTAACCTCCAGAATAACATCCCCGGCCATCCGTTTAATGATCTCACCGGTATCGAGCCGTACCAGAAGGCCACCGTCCTCATCAAGGCCTGTCGCCAGGCCTTCGCGTTGGCGGCCACGTTCTTCAAAACGCACCCGGCGTCCGATAGTCGCCGACCGCCGGCGCCATTCCTCGAGCGCGGACCCGAAGCCGCTCTTTTTCAACTGTAAGTATCTCTTTTCAAAACAACGCAGAAAAGCTCTTAATATTTCAGCCCGGTCACAAAGCTCGCCCTTCACCTCACTCAGCGACGTCCCCTCCGGCGGAAGCTCTTTCACAGCGCTGTTAACGTTAAGCCCTATCCCGACAACCGCGAAATCCACCCGATCGACCTCGGCGCGTAACTCCGTCAATATTCCGGCAAGTTTCTTGCCGCTTAGCAAAAGATCGTTCGGCCACTTGATCAGAGGCCTGAGGCCCGTGACCGTTTCAACCGCTTCACTCAAAGCCACGGCCGAGACCAGTGTTAGTCGCGCCGCTTCAGCAGTTGAAAGCGCGGGACGAAGGAGCAAAGAACAATACAAGCCCTTGCCTTTCGGCGATGACCACGCGCGGCCAAGCCGCCCGCGGCCTTTGGTTTGCGTTTCAGCGACCACCAGCGTGCCTTCGGGCGCGCCGTTCATCCCCAGCTGAAAACCTTCATCCATCGTTGAGGGCATCTCATCAAAATACCGAACGTCACAGCCGAATTTCCGTGTTCCCAACCCGTGCTGCACTTCCACGGCGATCAATTTATCCGTTGAAGCCGTAAGTTTATAGCCATGATGCGGCAGGGCTTCGATCTTGTACCCGTCCGACCGAAGGTCCTCGATACACTTCCAGACGGCGGCACGGCTTACGCCAAGCTCGCGGCTCAAATCTTCCCCGGAGATGAACCCGTCGGTCTTTCTTAACTGTTGAAGGATCCTGGAACGCATGGAAGGCATTTTAATTCGCGGGATAAGACATTGTCAACCGGAATAAGTATCTTGGTTTACAATGCGCTCTTTCTACTCTTTCCTTGTCTTGGCGGAGGTTGCTCCGCCTTGGACAAGGCAAAATGAACCCCTTGTAATACATTTTTTGCCTTTGACAAAGGATACTGCGGATGTTATATTCCCCTTCGATTTTATGGGGCTGTAGCTCAGCTGGGAGAGCGCCTGAATGGCATTCAGGAGGTCAGGGGTTCGATCCCCCTCAGCTCCACCATCTATCTTCTCCAAGAAAAACTTTCATTACCCGTAAGGGAGTGAAAGTTTTTCTTTTTTATAAGAGAAGATAGATGGTGGTCTGAAATCCGTCCCCGGATTTCAGACCTCGTTGAAAACAATCCCCCTTCGGGGGCCAGGGCCTTTTCGGGGCAAGTTAGCTCAAGAACAAGCCGCGGCCATCGACACATGTGTAGCTGCCACTCGGTCGGGTGCCCTTCCCGGACGAATAACGATCTCAACCTCCCGGCCCAAAATATTTAATAACGCAAAAAGATGATCTAAAGAAAACATGCTAAGTTTACCATTCATCAGGCAAGACACCTTAGACTGAGGGATCCCTAACAGTTCAGCAGTTGCTTTCTGCGTCAAACCGCGCTCCCTGATGATCTCAGTGATCCGTAACATGACCTGGGCTCGCGCCATGACCCTCTCGGGATGATACAAGCCAATATCCGCAAAAACATTACCACTGCTTCTATGGATCTTCTCTTTTATCCTCATGACCGCCTCACTTATAGTTCGCTTTATGATCTTCCTCTGCGGCTCTCAAACGCCGCTTGATCAACTCAATATCTTGAAGCGGTGTCCGAATCCCGCTCTTTGACTTCTTTTGAAAACAATGTAACACATAAATTACTTCCCCAAATTTCACCGTATAAACGGCCCTGTATGTATCGCCATCGTGGTCTTCCCTGATCTCTAGGACACCAGAACAGCCAAACCCTTTTAAAGATCTTGCGGCATATGTCTTACCGCCACATTGAGCTTGATATAACGCAAACCCGACATCCTGACGCACCTCCTCTGGAAACTGCTTAAGATCTTCCCGAGAAGCACCTACAAAAACAAGCAACCTCATTGCGTATCCCCTTGTAAATATACCATATTTGGTATATTAGTCAACCTTAGCCGAAAAGAGACTAAACATGGATTAACTACGAACTAACAGGGGGTGGAATACTTTATCAACGCGTTGATTATTTATCAATTATTATTTGATGACCACAACTGGAAGGCAGTCTATTCAGACAAACCTAAGAAGGTCTGCACGCTATTCAACGGGTGCATGTCGAGGATCTCGGGAGTAAATCCGGGGGCGTTCTGCATTTGCTCGATCATCGCGGGATCGAAATTGAATTTGATCGCGCCAGAACCATTCTTCACCTGAAGGTCCATCATATCCGGCGCTAAGTCGATACCGCCGTTTGCCGCTGCAGCATTATCTTCAGTCGTAGCCACATTTGCGCCTTTTTCAGTCACGGGCGCGGTTGAACTTTTCTCCGACTCCCTCATGTCTGGAGCATTGTCCCAGCGTTTTTCATAATCACCATACTCAGGAAAATTAAGACTATAATTGCCATCGCCCTTTTCATTACTAAAGCCTTTTACCATAACCTTACTTTCCGAGGATTCCTGCCTCTTTTGAACCCATCGATCATAAAACCCAACCACCACCGCACTATTGACCGGCTTGTAAACCGCACTTAACAGACCCATATCTCGCATATTCTTAACGGCATACGCAAGCAGGATTCCGCCGGCACCTATGTATTGTTTATCTGCAGCAAGATGGCTTAAATAACCAGCAAATATACCTTCATCTCCGGCGTCCATTTTGTAAATAGCATAAGCAATTACTTTTCCTGAAGGACTATCTCTTAGTAAAATAACCCGGGCATGACTGTGAGATGTCAAAAAATCAGCCTGCAGGCTCTTCTTGAATTCTATAAGTTCTTCTGAAGACTTAAACATGGGCCTGGTAATGTCGCTCGCAATACCCATGATCGCTGTCTCCACTTCATCCTGATTTCTATTATTTGGTTCATGGACCTCTATCTGCGCATCTTTAAATCGCTCCTTGAGTTCCTCAACTTCACTCTTATTCACAAGCTCCTTCGTATCAATGTAATCAACGGCGGGACTGCTTAATTGCCCTATCGTTTCCGGGAACATTAACTCAAGTTGATGAATATTTAAACGAATGTGCGCAAAGGACTTGATATACTCCCTGATCATATCCTTTTGGTCATCTTTTAAACGGTCCCAGAGCAATGTTTTGAATCCCTCGGCATCCTTGTTCATGACACGCGAGATAAATTCTTCCAGCAACTTTCCACGGGCATCGTCTTTGATCTTGCGCAGTGGTTCTCTTGGGGAATTTGAAAGAAGATCAATAAACAAGCCGGCTATCAACCCTGGTGGGAGGACCCACATTGATCTGATCAGGTCAATAGTCGTTGATTTGTACGGATTCTTTCGTACCTCGACAATAAACTGCAACAACCCCTGCGCCAAAGAAACCTCAGTCTGTTGCCTCACGGCAGCCTGGAACTCCGAGGGTAGGGCGTAGAATTTTTCAATATTTTCTCTACTCCCCAACAAATCCATCAATTTAGCTTCTTCTATGGTAAAAAGATGATTGACCATTCTCACGGCCTGTGTTGTGAGCAACAACAACTCGGAACTCTCCCTGACATGCTTTCTAAACAAATCAACCAAAGTCTTTGGTAACACTTCTCCCGGAGAATTTAAACGAACATCCCTAAGAGCCTCAACCGCTCCCTTCACTCTTTCAGGGCGGGCGTCCTTCAATCCCTCCTCGATCTTATCAACAGCTTCTGTCGAGCCAATGTGAGCCAGGGCCTTATAGATCGGGCCTGGCGAAGAGATCCCCCCGTCAAGAATCAAAGTCAACTCCTTGGCGGCATCCGCGGCCTCCGGGCCCATCTTTATTAAAACCGCAAGGTAAGAATCAAGCTGTTTTCCGGCCGAAAAGGCCAATCTCATGCCGGACAAAACATCCGGAAGCGCTTTCCGCAATTCATCAATTGAAAGTGTCCCGGCCATGCGCAGTGTATACTCCAGCACCGCCTCGCGATGGGTTGAACTGATATCCTTGCGATTAAAAATAACGGTCTTACCTAGCTTATCAAACGCGATATCGCGATACTCCAAGCTCGGGTCTGCCAGGACATCCAGGAAAAAAGAGCGCGCCTGATCAGTCAGTTCATTCCCTATGAACATTGCACGAAAAGCAGGGTGTTCCTGGATCCTGTACTCAACTTCACGCCACATGTCCGCTATCGAACCGATCTTCCCGTCATATAGTTGCCTAAAGATTTCTTGATCTTTCAACAATGACCTGTCTTCATCTGAAAGAACAGGCTCGACAACCGGAGCCGCTACTGGCTGCATTTCCGCCTGAACACTCTTTGGGGAACTATTGGGTCTAAAGAATGGTTTAAAAAAAACTGACAGAACATTTTGCGACGCATTATTTAATGAGCCCCCAGGCCTGTTCGCCGCACCTTCCTTGATCTCAAGAACCGATTGAGCGCCATCTGGATCCAACGTTAAGATCACTCCGCCGGAGAAATACTTTCTCGGGATCAATTCATCCGTCAGCGGATCTTTCTCTTCCTTGATGTAGTTGTAAACGCCCTTCTTGAACGCCTCCACATACTGCGCCCAGATTTTCTCGGCTTCCTTTGGGTCGTCTATACTCACACCACTTATCTTGTTCTTATCCGAGTAAACCTGCGACAGAAGGCTGTCCTTGATCTTCTTTTTATACCAGGCCGCCAAAATAAGCGACTGGAACACTTGCCTTAGCCTGATAAAGTTACCACCCTCGTTAACTTCCCGCTCCAACAAAGGCAGGACAATATCGCGAATAACATTCTTGGCCAATTCCTGGCTCTCATTTACCCTTGGATCAACCTGAGGCGCCGCGGCAAGGCCGGCATTCTTCTCCAGCGCCAGATAATCGCTCTCCAGCATGACCTTTAACTTGCTCTCAACGATATAAGCTGTACCGCTTGCCGCGTTCTCATAAACCACGGCTTTCTGCGGAACGATCCAAACCTTATTGAAGGTGTCGAGCGGGATATCCGTGGTGCCATACTTCTCCGACGCAAGCTGATACACCCTGGCCCAGAATTTCTTGCCGGTATCCCCTTCCGGGTAAATGGCCGACGCGGTGATCTGTTTAAGAATGTAATCCTGCGCCAGGATATCGCGCCCCATTTCCGTCTGGCCGAAAGCCTCCGGCACAATGCGGTCCTTTTCATAGGGCGACAAGTTGACCCAAAGGTCTTTCTCGGGCACGGTGAGCGACGCCATAAAATATTTAACCAGCCGGAGCGATTCATCTTTTATTGCGTCGCCAACGTCCGGGGAGTTCCCCTTATCAAGGATAAAATCGAAACGAAAAGGATTCTCCGGATAAACCTTAATACCCTTGAGGACCGGCGGCGTAAAAGACGGGCTAAAATCGATCCGCGTGCCCGCCGCGGGAAGTTGAAAAGCCGCCTGGGCATAAGCATAGTGGCCGGGCGCGATCACGCTGGTCAGCAAAAATGCCAACAGCACTAAAGACGCCACAACCCTGCGCAGGATCAAATTTTTATATACGCCAAAATTGTTCATAACCCTTCCCTTGCCAAGGACACTACTAGATAAGTTTACAATATTAATAGGGGGAAACGGGGGCAACGAGGCGTTATAAGGGAAAGCGTTTTCTTGCCTAAAGATGGCTAATTATCGTAAAGCCATGAAGATGAAGGGGATTTAGTCTAAATAACACGATTTGGGGCAAAATCGGTGGAAAAATTAAAACGCTGATTTATTGCTAAGAACACTCTTTACGGCGCAAAAGAATTCTGCTATAAAGTAGTCCTGCTTATTTTGTGATATTGCTGGAGTGGCGGAACGGTATACGCGTCGGTCTCAAAAACCGATATCTTAACGGGTGTGTGGGTTCGAGTCCCACCTCCAGCATTGTTTTTCCTCAAAATCTTTTCTCAGAGAAAAACAATGCTGCCCTGAAATTCCGGTTAACCTGGAATTTCAGGGCAGCTCCATTTACCCAATAAAAATTCAAGAGAAAACCGGCGGGATCACGCAAAACAAAAAAAGCCTCGTGAACAAACACGAGGCTTTTTTATTAACACAAATGTCTTACTATCGCTTCGGTGGCGGCTTCACCAGCGTGGCCTTCTTTCCGTCCACCTTGTAGATCACAACAACTTCTTCACCGGGATTGGTCGCCACCGTCACCTGCGCGGCGGAAAGGTCGAAGCTCACCTTGCCCTCCCCGCGGTTACCGTCCACCACCAGCGCCCTGGTCTTGGGATTGTAACTGATCACTTTACCACGGACAAGGCTCATATCCGCGCGCATCAACGACGCCTGCGCCGGACAAGCCACACTCAACAACAGCAACAGCACAACGACCAGCCTGGAGCCCTTGTTCATCTTGTCCTTTCGGTTACCAACCTAACAACCCCGCTAAAGTATAGCAAACGAACCATGCGAAATGCAAAAATTATCCCGGTAATGTTTTTCAACAATACCGGGATCAGAAAAACAAGCTCTAACGTTTACGCTGCGGCCGGTGCGGCTTCCGCGGCTTTCTTGGCCTTGTCTTCGGCTTCCTTCTTCATTTGAGCCGCCCAGGCCTGCTTGGTCACGTAATATTTCCCGTTACGATAATAACGCTTCTTGCGCTTGATCGCTTTTCCGGTATTAGCACACTTGAACTTCCATTCATTTTCCGGCTTAACCTTACCCATATGACCCCTTTATTTCCCCAAGAGACTATAGTCCGGGGACATTCCCCGCACAAATTTCTACTTGGAAGCCCGCATTATAGTGACGGGCGTGAAAATACGCAACAACAATTTCTTTTATGCCGAAACGATCGAAATACCCTGACGATCGGCGAGCGCCACGGTCTTATCCCGGTCGATGATCAGGGTTTTCCCGGCCTCGATCGCCAGTAACCCGGCATGGACCTTCGCCATCGTGGCAATAGTGCGCGGCCCGATCACCGGCACGTCAAAACGGCTGTCCTGATTCGGCTTCGAGGCTTTCACCACCACCGCCCCGCCGCGAGCGATCGCTCCTCCCCGTAAAATACAACGGTCCGTGCCCTCCATGGACTCGACCGCGCAAATTGCTTTGCCTTTAACCACGACCGTCTGGCCAATATCGATGCCGCCGATCTGCTTGGCGATCCCCAACCCGAACGTAATATCAGCCAACTCGATCTCGGTCGGCGCGCGCCGTGTAAGCGTCCCCCGGGGCGCCAGGAACTCTTTGAGCAGCAAGGTAGAATCAAGGATCTCCATACCCTCGGCTTTTAAACGGTCGGCCACCGCGCCAAAAATGGTATCACAACGCCGGTCGGCGAGCGCGGCAAACACCGCCCTGTACTCATCATCGGCCTTAAAATTCTGATTGAAAAGAGTATCCGGATCGATCTGGCCAGCCATCAAGACCGACTTGATCCCGCGCTGACGGAAGAAAGAGAACATATCCTTGAACTGGCCGGAGGAAAACCAGCGAACTTCATCGGCGGCAAAACGGATAAGGAAAGACGCATCGCCTTTTGACGCCGCCACGATCACCTTGATGCCCTGGCGCCGTGCTGCTTCCGCGAAAAGGATCGGGAAACGGCCGCTACCGGCGATAAGGCCTATGACTGAAGGTAAACCCGAGGCAGGCACGGGCATCACTCCGCGTTGGAAGGTTCTTTGACCGAGCCGCACAGCCCGCGCTCGGAGGCCTTGGCAAAATCCAGCAGATGCTTAACATGTTCCGTCAGCTGAACATCACGTTCGATCTGCTCCACCGCCGAATTCTTGGCCAGGCCGGAATGGAACATGATACGGAAAGCTTCTTTAAGTTGTTTCATCGAATCCGACGTAACACCCGCGCGGCGCAACCCGATCGCGTTCAAATTATAAACCAGGGCCGGCCCGCCGACGCACAACGAATACGGGGGGACATCCTGCACCACCCGCGAACAACCGCCGATCATGGCATTCTTCCCCACCCGGCAGAACTGATGAACGGCTGAAAGGCCGCCAACGATCACAAAATCTTCCACCGTCACATGCCCGGCCAGCGTGCCCGAATTCGCCAGCACGCAACCATTGCCCACCACGCAATCATGCGCCACATGGGAATACGCCATGAACAGGTTATTGCTGCCGATGCGCGTTACCCCGTTGCCTTCGATCGTTCCCCGATGGATCGTGCAGAACTCACGAAAAATATTGTTATCGGACACCTCGAGAAACGTTTTGTCGCCCCTCTTGTATTTCTTGTCCTGCGGATCGAACCCGACGGCGGCATGAGGAAAAATGCGGTTCCCTTTGCCGACCTTGGTCCAACCCGAAACGACCGCGTGCGCCCCGACCTCGGTGCCATCACCAAGGGAAACCTCGCCCTCAATAACGGCATAAGGCCCGATAATAATATTCTCCCCCAGCTTGACATCCGGGCCGATAATAGCTGTAGCGTGGATCGTATTAGGCATTATTCCCTCATTCCCCGAAAGCAAAACCCATTTCCGCTTCGCAGACCACCTGGCCATCCACCTTGCAAACGCCGGCAGCCTGCGCGATGCGGGAACGCGCTTTGGTCACTTCAATTTCCATCACTACCTGATCGCCCGGTTCAATGACCTTGCGGAATTTAACTTTATCCACCGACATAAAAAAGGCCAGTTTGCCGCGGAGTTCCGGATTGCTGAGCATCGTGACGCCAACCACCTGCGCCATCGCCTCCACCATCAGGACCCCCGGCATGACCGGACGGGCCGGGAAATGCCCCTGAAAGAACGCTTCGTTCATGGTGACATTCTTGATCGCGACCGCCCGCTTGCCCGGCTCGATCTCGGTAATACGGTCGACCAGCAGGAAAGGATAGCGATGCGGGATGATATTCATGATCCCCCGCACGTCGAGCCCCGTCGCGCCTTCCTTGACCTCAAGCTTGAACTGCTCGCGTTTCGCTTCGAATTTATCCTTCTGCTCGGCGATCTTCTTAAGCAGGTCGCGGTTCAGATTATGCCCGCTCTTAAAAGCAAAAACATGCCCCTTTAACGGCACCCCCAGCAAGTACAGGTCGCCGATGCAATCCATCAATTTATGCCGGGCCGGCTCGTCGGGAAAACGCAGGGCGTTCTTCACAACACCCTCAGGCCCGAAGACCAGCGTATTATCGTAAGTGGCCCCCTGGCCGAAACCCTTGGCCTTCAAGGCATCCGCTTCATCCTTAAGGCAGAAGGTGCGGCATAGGCCGATCTCTTTCTCAAAATTTTCCGGCGTTAACGCGAACGTGACCGAGGCACGAAGCATCGGATGAGCATATTCCAACGCGTAAGACACCTTGAAATCATCGGCCGGAACGATCATGACCGACGCGCCGTCCTTGGAAACGCAGATCGGTTCCTTGATCTCAAAATATTTTTTATCCGCCTCCAGGTCGACGACCCCGGCGGATTTGAACGCTTTAATATATTCGATCGCGCTGCCATCAAGGCCGGGAGCCTCATCGCCATCCATGTCGATAATAATATTATCGATCCCAAGGCCGGCGAGCGCGCTCATCATATGCTCGATGGTATAGATCTGGCCTTCGCCGATCTTGACCGCGGAATAACGCCCGGAAACACCGCCGATGATGACCGACATGCTTCCCAGCCTGACCGCGGGGCTACCCGGCAGGTCAGAGCGCTTAAAAATGATCCCTTCATCAGCTTGGGCGGGCCTGAAGACCACATTGACCACATGGCCGGTATGCAAACCGGCCCCGGACACCTTAACCTCTTGAGCAATGGTCCTCTGTTTCAACAACATTACGCGCCCTTCCCTGATCTTTCTTCCAATTGCTGAATTCTCTGCCTAAGCTCCTTAAGCTCATCGGCGTAACGCGGCAGGCGTTTAACATGCGCCATCACGCGAGTCGCCTTGGAATATTCTTCGGCGGGTGTGCCGAACATCTTCGCTTGCGGCTCGACATCTTTGGTGATCCCCGACTGCGCGGCGACCACCGCCCGTTCACCAACGGTCACATGCCCGGCCACACCCACCTGACCGGCAATGATCGCGTTATTGCCTATGGTGGCACTCCCCGCGATCCCGGCCAAGGCAATGATCAGGCAATTCTCACCAATGCGGACATTATGCGCGATCTGCACCAGATTATCGATCTTGGTGCCGCGGCCGATCAGTGTTTTATCGAACCGCGCGCGATCGACCGTCACACAGGCGCCGATCTCAACATCATCCTCAACGACCACCGTCCCCATCTGAGGGATCTTCTCGTGACGGTCCCCCACCTGAAGATAACCAAAACCGTCGGAACCAATGACCGTACCGCTGTGGATAATGACCCGGTTACCAATGGACACATCCTCGCGGATGGTCACATTCGGATAAATAAGGACATTATCCCCCAGCAAGGACTTTTGACCGACGAAAACACCCGCGCAAATAAGGCTGTTCTTGCCAATACGGACGCCGCTTTCGATCACCACGTGCGGTCCGATACCAACGCCCTCCCCCAAAACAGCATCGGAGGCAACGACCGCGGTCGGGTGGATACCCGAGATCCGCGGCGTTAAATTCTCTTTGATCATGCCAACGACCCTGGCGAAGGCCATCGAAGGATTATCGGCCTGAATGACCGCTTTCCCGCTGATAAGCACATCGCGGCCAACAATGATCGCTGAAGCTTGAGTGGACGAAGCTAAAGGCAGGTATTTCAGATTAGCCAGGAAAGTCAGGTCGCCAGGCACAGCCTCCTTGATGCCGGAGACCCCGGTAATGACCATCCCCCCGTCACCAACAAGCCTGCCGCCAACCAGCTGAGCGATCTCGTTCAGGGTTTGGCGCATGGCTTACTTTTTCGCCGGCTTGGCGTAGTTGTCATTGAGCGTCTTGAGGATCGGGTCGGTAATGTTAAGCGTATCTTTCCCGTAGATCAGGACCCGGTCATTAAGGACGAACGTAATGTTCTGCGCCTTGGCGTATTCGCTGACGGTCTTTTCGATCTCCAGCAGGATCTCGCGTACTTTCTCGTCGCGAGCCTTGGTGAGGTCGGTCCGTTTGGTGCGGTCGAACTCCAGGATCTCGTTCTTGAGCGCTTCGATATCCTTGTCGTTCTTCGCCTTGGCGTCATCCTTGAGCATCGCCGCTTTGCCCTGCATATCACGGATCTTCTCGATCTTTTTGTTGCGCTCTTCCTGGAACTTGTTGTTCTCCCCTTCGAGCACCTTATCGTATTCCTTGGTGCGATCGTACTGATCGAACAATTTTGCCAGATCAACGTAAGCGAACTTCAATTCCTCGGCGCGAGCGAAGGTGGATGCCACGAACACGAACACAACAGCTAAAGCCAACATCTTGATGAACTTCATAAAACCCTCCCGTTTTTTATCGTTTCTTTTTGTAAGGAAATCCCTTCGCCCCGATGGCCTAATGGCCATCAGGCAGCTCAGGGATGATTTCTCAAGAATCCTTGAGAAATCAAAATCCTCTACTAACGCTGAAATAGAACTTCCCGCTTGAACGCGAAGATTGCCCCGGTTCGGTATTCAAGGGAATACCGTAATCAAGGTTCATCGGGCCAATGGGCGTTTTAACACGGAAACCGATACCGGTCCCGGAGTAAAGCTTTTCAGAAAGCACGTCGCCGTACTTCGCCGACACCGTCCCGGAATCAAAGAACGTGGCGAACTTGATCACGTCAATAAGCGGGATCGTGTACTCAACGCTGCCCAACATGATGCCCTCGCCGCCGATCGGGTCGCTATTACCCGGGTCAATGGGGCCAACAGCGCGCTCGCTGTACCCGCGGATCGTGCGGGCGCCACCCGCGAAATAACGCTCGAATATCGGCACCTTGCTGGATTTACCATAGGACGTCACCATCCCCAACCGGCCGGAGAACTCCACCACCGAGTTAAAACGCAAGGGGATATAGTAGGAACCATTCGTCTCCAGGCGATAGAAGTCCTTGGTCCCGCCGACCGGCCCGCCTGCCAGGTCGCCCGCGGCAGAAACCAACCAGCCCTTGGTAGGCGAAATGGTGCTGTCGCGATGATCATTGGAAACCGAAGCGCCGAACACGCTCAGATTGCTCTTGCCCTGTTCGTCTTTAAGGTCAGCCGACACATTATCTTCCATGTTGCTGATATCGACGCTTTCCAGACGGTAATACCCGGCCGTAGAAACATATTCGGACAACTCTTTGCCCGCGCGCAACTTGCCGCCGATGCGCGTCTGGTCGTAAGCATAACCCGTGCTGCTCGAACGGTTATACTGCGAACGGTAAAGATCGAATCCACCGGAAACAGGATAATCGAACATCCAGGGCTCCGTAAAGGAGAGCAGGATATTATTGCGGCTTGAGCCCACTTCAGCCCGGGCCGTCACCCGCTGACCACCGCCGGTAAAGCTCGGCCAGTTCGAAAAATCGAAGTTCTTCTGGTCAAGTTCGACGAAACCGATCAGCTGGTCGACGGTGCTGTACCCGCCGCCAAAACTGAAACTGCCCGTTTTGGCTTCCTTGACATCGACCACCAGGTCTTTCTGGTCGGGCGTTTCCGTATCCTCGATGTCAAAGCCGACGTCTTCAAAATACCCCAGGTTATTCAGGCGCTCTTTGCTGCGGCGCAGTTTGACGCCGTCAAACTGATCGCCCGGATACATCCGCAGTTCACGGCGGATAACAATATCCCGCGTCTGCGTATTCCCCTGGATCTTGATCTTGTTAATGTAAGCCACCCCGCCCTCAACGATGTCGAGCTTAAGGTCTACTTTCCCGTCCCCGGGGTTCAGGGAGGTTGACTCCTCAACTTTGGCAAAGATATAGCCACGGTCAAAATACAGCGACTTGATATTGGCCACATCATCGGCCAATTTCGCCTTGGAGAAGATCTTTCCCCTCTTAATATCCTTCATGGCACCGGCCACTTCCGGCTCAGTCAAAACCACATTACCCTTGAACTGGATATCCCCGACATAATACCGCTTGCCCTCTTCAACGGTCACATCCACATTCACCAGGCCATGCTGTAACTGCTCGACCGTATAGGTGGCTTTGGCATCAATATAGCCGTTCTTCTCGTAAAAAGCGGCGATGCGGTCCATATCTTCAGTCAGAACATCTTCCTTAAGAAAACCGGAATTGAACAACCAGGCCGAACGGGACTTCATCGCCTTGATGACTTTGTCGTCGTTATAGGCCAGGTTACCAAGGACCTTGATCTTCCTGATCTTGACCCGGTAGCCTTCACGGATAATAAAATGCAGTGACGCTTTATTGGTCGCCGCATCCACGAACTGCTCGACATCAACCTTGACCTGCGTCAGGCCTTTCTTGGCGTACATCTCTTCAATAGTATTAATGTCGTCATTAAGGGACTTCTTGTCCAGGAACTTGCCGCTCTGTATCTTGATCTTGGAGAGGATCACCTTCTTGTTAAAATACTTGATCTTCGAAAAAGTGATCTCATCAACGATCGGCTTCTCTTCCAGGATAATGATCACTTTCAGGCCCGCCGCCTCTTCCTTGCGATCGACCCGGACATCAGAAAAGTAGCCGGTATTGTACAAACGCTTGAGGTCATCCGAAATAACGTTCTGGCGGTATTCCTGGCCAACGCGCGTCTTGATCTTGGCCAGGATCGTGGCGACCCCGATGCTCTTATTACCCTGAATATCAATGGCTGCCACCTGCTTGCCGGCCATCGCATCCTCAGAGGGTGGCGCGGCCGGAGCGGGCTCAGCCGCGGGTACAGCCACCGGCGCGTTCATCTCGACCGCGTCAAGCGTGGCGGCAACATCCGCCTCTTTAGCGACCGTGTTGCCGGACATATCCTCGGCCATAGCCAAAGACCCGATGGAAAGAACAAAGCCTGTAACAATGAAAGGGAGTAGGATGGTTTTTTTCATAGGGGTGATTATACTTTCCTTATAACGGGCTGTAAAGAGTTAAGCCATTTTATTCCGCGTGGGCCAGGTCCAAATTCTCAAAACGAACATACTCCCTGGAAAACCTCACCTTGAAAGACCCCGTCGGGCCATTGCGCTGCTTGGCAATGATGATATCGGCCAAACCAATATTCTCGGGCTTAGCCTCGTACATCTCATCACGCGTCAAAAGAATGACCACGTCGGCGTCCTGCTCGATCGCGCCGGATTCCCGCAGGTCGGAAAGCTGCGGTTTACGGTCGGTACGCCCTTCGACGGCCCGGTTCAGCTGGCTGAGCGCGATGACCGGCACGGAAAGCTCGCGGGCCAGGGCCTTAAGCGACCGGGAGATCTCCGAGATCTCCTGCTGGCGGTTCTCAAACTTCGAATTGCCCCGCATCAGCTGCATATAATCGATCACGATCATTTTAATATCATGCTGGGATTTGAGCCGCCTGGCTTTCGCCCGGAGCTCCAACGGCGAAATGGCGGGCGTGTCGTCAATAAAATATTTGATCTTGGACAGCTTGGACGAAGCCCCCGTCAGCAGCGGCCAGTCCGATGGTGATAACATGCCGGTCCGTACCTTGGATGCATCCACCCTCGCCTGCCCACAGAGCATGCGCATCACCAGCTGTTCTTTGGACATCTCCAGGCTGAAAAAAGCTACCGGCAGCCCCTTAATGATCGACGCATTCTCGGCAATAGCGCTGGCCAGGGCACTTTTACCCATCGAAGGCCGCGCCGCGATGATCACCAGGTCCGACGGCTGCAAACCGGACGTCATTTTATCAAGCTCGTAAAAGCCTGTCGGCACGCCGGTCACCGTTTCTTTGCGCCGGTATAACAGGTCGATCTTGGCCATCGCGTCCTTGACAATATCGCGAACGGAAGACGCCTGCTGTTTTTCATTGGAAGAAGCTATCTCGAAGATCAGGCGCTCGGCCTCGTCAACCAACTCCTCAACGCCTTTTTCCGTACTAAAACTCTGAGTGACGATCTCGGTGGCATTGCGGATCAGCTTGCGGCGGACGCCTTTTTCCTTAACGATATCCGCGTAATGCAGGACATTGGCGGCGGTCGGGACGGAATCGGCCAGTTCGGTCAGGTAGGTAGCGCCGCCCACAACCTCAAGCGCCCCCTCCGATTTAAGCCGGTCGGAAAGGGTAATAATGTCAACATTGCGGCGGTCCGCGTAAAGGCCCTTAATGCCGTCAAAGATCCGCTGATGCGCCGCGCTATAAAAAAAAGAGCTATCGAGGCGTTCGATCACCGCCCCGATAGCATCTTCATCAATAAGCATCGCGCCCAGAACAGCCTTTTCGGCCTCAAGGTTCTGCGGCGGAAGTTTTATTTCTTCGTTACCCATAACCGGAACTTAGCCGTGACTTCCGGATGAAGTTTAACCCCGATCTCGAAAATGCCGAGCTCTTCCACGGCCTTCTCGATCACAAGATCCTTGCGTTCGTACTTAAACCCTTCCTGCTCGAGCGCGCGCAGGATGTCGGTCTCGGCAACAGCGCCGTAAAGCTTTTCCTGGTCATTGACCTCAACGGTCAACGTCACGGAAACCTTGCCGATCTTCTCGGCCAGCGTAAGCGCCTCGTTCTTGATCTTCAGGTCGATCGCGGCCTGCTTGGCTTTCTGCGCCTCGATCCGCTTGAGGTTCGCCTTGGTCGCGGCGAGTGCCTGGTTGCGGGGGAACAGAAAGTTACGGGCATAGCCGTCCTTGACCTTCACCACATCACCGGTTTTACCTAAATTGGCCATATCATGGCAGAGAATGACTTCCATCGTTTACTTCCTTTTCGCTGATCCGCTTGAGAGTAACCCTAAGAACCTTGCCCGTTTGATCGCTACTGCCACCAGGCGCTGATTTCTGGCCGAAACGCCGGTGAAACGGCGCGGCATCAACTTACCGCGATCCGTGAGAAATTTCTTAAGGAGCACAATATCCTTATAATCGATGACTTCCGGCAGGTCGATCTGAATGCGGGGTGTCCGCAGGACCCGGCGAGGACGCGCGTCCTTACCTTTACCTTTAGCATCCTTACCGCCGCCATGCTCTCTGCCGCCTTTGTCATCCCTGCTGTTTGAACGCTTCATCGGTCTCTTTTCCAACGGTGCCTCCTTTTAAAATTTTTCAAAAACTTTTACTTTATTCTTCCCAAACAATATTTTCCGCCGCCGGAGCGGCTTCATCTGCCGCCTTCTGGGCGCCTTCAACGCTCAGATCCTGTATAAGTTCCGCGCGGACCTCAACGACGCTGCGCTTTTGACCATCGGGTGAATCCCACGAGCGCGACTGCAGGATGCCCTCTATAAAGACCTTGCACCCTTTCTTCAGATGCCCGGTACTATATTCCGCCTGCTTATCCCAGGCGACCACATTAACAAAACAGGTTTCTTCTCTCCATTCGCCCGACCGGTCCCTGAACTTCCGACTGGCCGCGACGCGAATATTAGCCACCGCCGTCCCCTTGGGCGTGTACCGTAATTCAGGATCCTTGGTAAGATTGCCCATCAACAGGACTTTGTTCAAACTTCCCATCCCAGGATCCTCCGCGCAGCCGTCTTACGCCTTGACCTTCTGCTCTTCCGGACGAATGATCAAAAAGCGCATCACCCGCTCATTGATCAACAGTTCACGGCGTAAACGGGCCACTTCAGCGCCCTTCATTTCGATATTGAACAAGTAATAGGTCCCTTCCGCCGCTTTATTGATCGGGAACGCCATCCGCTGACGCTCGACCCAAACGCTGGAGTTGATGATCTTCCCTTCCATCTTGGCCACAAGGTCGGTCACCTGCTTGCTCACATCGCTTTTCTCCGCGTCGGAAAGACGGGAATCCACGATAAAAACCAATTCATACTTGTTCATTGTGCTTTTTCCTTTTTTACTTGATTGTATTGCGTCATTGCCCGGGACATCTCGCCCTTCATCCAAAGACGGCAGCAATCGGCCGCATCCGCCACAAAAAGCCCAAGATCTTTTTTATCCCGGGCACTGAACTCTGAAAGAACGTAATTCGCCTGATCAACTCCCGGAGGTGGCGCTCCAACCCCCAGGCGCAAGCGGGGATAGGCGAAAGTCCCCATTTCAGCCGCGATGGACTTCAGGCCATTATGCCCGCCATCTGAGCCGTCCAGCTTCAGGCGCATCACCCCAAAATCAAGCCTGATATCATCTACCACCGCCAGAATATCAGCAGGACCAACTTTATTGAACTGAGCGATATCGCGAACTGCTTGCCCCGAACAATTCATAAATGTCAGGGGTAAAACCAGCCCAACCGTCCCCAACTCCGCCACCAGCGCCGAAGCCTGGCGGCTCTTTTTCCACTCGACCCCGGCAGAACGGGCCACTTCCATCACGACCATGAACCCAATATTATGCCGTGTCATTTCATACTGCCGGCCGGGATTCCCCAGGCCGACCAGCAACGTCGATAGCCCCAAAACAACACTCCCTTATTTCTTAGGAGCCGCTGGCTTGGCCGCGCCAGCCGCCGGCTTCGCGCCAGGCGCCGCTTCTGCCGCAGCATCCTTGGGCTTCTCTTTAATAACCTCAAGTGTCGGCGCCGCTGCCGCTGCCGCATCCGCTGCCGCAGGAGCTTCTTCACGACTCGAGAATACCACCGCCACCACGACCGCGCCCGGATCCATCTTGGTGCGCACGCCGGACCCAAGCTTCAGGTCACTAACGTGGATCGCGTGATGCGTATCAAGATCCGTCACATCAACCTCAATATGATGCGGGATATCCTTCGGCAAACAGATCACTTCCAATTCACGCAACCCGTGCTCAAGCGTGGCGCCCGGCTTCTTGAGCCCGATCGCTTCACCCTTGACCAGGATCGCCACCCGGAACGCGATCTCCTTGTCCATCGAGATCCGCTGAAAATCAATATGATCGACCACATCACTCACCGGATTGTAGTACGTCTCTTTGGCGAGAGCGATGCAATTCCCGGCCTTTTTCCCGCCGTCGATGATCTCGACCTGGAAAAGGATACTTTCACCATGATGTTCGCGCATGATCCGGTCGAAATCCTTACGCATCAATTTCACCGAAAGGGGCTTCTCCGCCCCGCCATAGACCACCGCCGGAATAAAACCCGCTTTACGCAGGACCTTAACTTCACCGGAACCTTCTTCGCCTCTGACCTGCAACTCCAACTTGATCTGTTCCATAATCTACATCCGCCTTTTGTAAAAACTACCGATTAACTTCGAACAGGCAGCTGATCGACTGTTCGTTATGAATTCGCTTGATCGCTTCCGCCAAAAGCGGCGCGACCGTCAGCTGCTTGATCTTGGAAACTTTTTTTGCCTTCGCGCTGAGCGGGATACTATCCGTCACCACCAGCTCTTCAAGCGCCTTGCACTCCGCCATCCGCTCCACCGCCGGCCCCGAAAGGACGCCATGGCTGACCGCGGCATAAACTTTCTCGACGCCAACCTCACTAAGCGCCGTAATAGCCTCAGTGAGCGATCCACCCGTCGCCACGATATCGTCCACCAGCACCGCGGTTTTGCCCTTAACCTTACCAAGAATATTCATCACTTCGGTCTCTTCAGGGCTCATGCGGCGCTTGTCGATGATGGCCAATCCCGCCCCCAGGCGTTTGGCATACGCGCGCGCCATGCGAATGCCGCCGACATCGGGAGAAACGACCACCAGGTTCTTCATGTTCATCGCTTCAAAATATTCGCACAGCGTATTAATAGCGTACAGATGATCTACCGGGATATCAAAGAACCCCTGGATCTGGCTGGCATGAAGATCCATCGCCAGAACCCGGTCAACACCAGCTGCCGTGATCAGATTCGCCACCAGCTTAGCTGTGATCGGAACCCGCGGCTGATCCTTGCGGTCCTGGCGCGCGTATCCATAGAACGGGATAACAGCCGTAATGCGCTTGGCCGACGCGCGCTTGGCAGCATCGATCAGGATCAATAACTCCATCAAATTATCGTTCGTCGGCGTGCAGGTCGGCTGGATAATGAACAGGTCCTTGCCGCGCACATTCTCAACGATCTGAACACGGATCTCTCCCTCACTAAAACGGGTACAAACCACTTCCGCCAGAGGAATATCCAGGCACTTGCAGATTTTCTCTGCCAGCTCTTTATTCGCATTGCCCGAAAGGACGCAGATCTCGCTCATAATCCTATACCTTTTTAATGACCCTGGCCGGCATCCCGACCGCCAGTTTACCAGCGGGAACATCACGCCCCGCCGTTACCACGCTGCCGGCACCGACCTTGGACCCTTTACCGATCTTGACCGGAGCGACCAGGACCGTGTCACAGCCGATGAACGCGCCGGGACCGATCGAAGTCTTGTTCTTGGTTTTTCCATCGTAATTCGCGGTGACCGTCCCGCAGCCGATATTCGCGCCGCGCCCGACCGACGTGTCCCCCAGAAAACTAAAATGCTTCATGTTCACATCATCACCCAGGACCGAGCGGGAAACTTCCGTAAAATTCCCCACTGAAACGCCATTCCCCAACCTGGTACCCGGACGTAACCGGGCAAAAGGGCCGAGGGAACAACCGCGTCCGACCCGGACGTCATGATGAATATAAGTGCAAGGATAAATAACAGTATCCTGCCCGATCACAACATCATTTTCTACGTACGTGGTCGCAGGATCAACAACCGTAACCCCGCCAAGCATCAACCGGCCCAGGATCTTTTTCCGAAGGATCGCCTCGGATAAAGCCAGGTCGGCACGGGTATTAAGCCCAAGATTGGCGGTCCAGTCATCCGTGACCAGGGTTTCAACACCCAGGCCGCGCCCCAGGAACAACTCAATAATATCGGTAAGATAATATTCCTTCTTCTTGGAGTTCGGCCGGATCTCACCGATCGCGCCGAACAGTTCTTTAGCCTTGAAACAGTAAACGCCCGTATTGATCTCACGGATCGCAAGCTCTTGGGCCGAAGCGTCCTTATGCTCGCGGATCGCCGCAAACCTGCCCCGCGCGTCACGAATGATACGGCCATACCCCGAAGGCTCGGCCAAGAGGCAGGTCAATACCGTGACCGCCGCGCCGGTCTTTTCATGTTTCTGCGCCAGACGGCGCACAATAGCTTTATCAAGCAGCGGCGTATCACCGCACATCACCAGGACCGTGCCGTCAGCGCTCTTAAAATGAGGCGCGCACATTTTGACCGCATGACCGGTGCCCAACTGCTGCCGCTGTTCAACGATCGCCGCCCGACCGCCTACCGCTTGCGCGACCAGCTCGGCCTGATGGCCAACCACCACATACGTTGTCAAAGAACCAACCGCTTCCGCCACATCCAGCACATAATGCAAGGCGGGCTTACCGGCAAGGCAATGCAAAACCTTCGGCGTAGCAGACTTGAAGCGCGTGCCCTTGCCTGCCGCCAGAACAATAGTCTTTAAATTTTTTCCCATAAACCCCGCGCCGTCACGTTCACTAATAAAAGGCGTGAACGGGCCGAAAAAAGCACTGAAAAATCACTAAGGTGCGATAGTATATCCTACGACTTTTTTTTCGTCAAGCAGAATTACCCCGTTGATTTATAATCAAAATCTTGCTAATTGGGTCTTTGTCTTTTATACTTAAAGCGACCATTTGATAAACCCCTTAGAGGTCCTTATGCGCTTGATGAAAAAAGGCCAATCCGCTCTTGAATATATCCTGCTTGCCACGATCATCCTGGCCGGTATTGCGATCGGCGGCCCCATGCTCCTCAAAGGGGTTCAGGGTTATTTCAAGCTGACCGAAGAAAGCGTCAAGGATGCCACCTCTGAAAAGATCGAACAAGATAGCACGCTCGACCCGTCCCTGACACCCAAAAGCTGCAAATGTTCGGCCAATCCGGTCACGCTTCCCGACCAAACCACCCACTATAACGACTGGAAGAAGGCGATCATCAATACCTGGACCAAAGGCGATTGCGGCGCGGATAAGAACAAGCCGACCATGCGCTACTATTACCGCACATGCACCCCGTTGAAATGCGCCCAGGAAGAAGCCTGGATCCCTGATGAAACCTGTTGCACCGAAGCTAAACCGGTCGGCTGCGGCACCAAGATCCTGGCGGCCACCGGGATCGCGCCCTCGGCCGCAAACCTATGCAACCCTGTCCGGTCCGCGGTCGACGCGCGCTTTAATGGCGAGTTCGCTAATCCGATCGGAACATGCACCCAGACTCAAGCCGGCCTGGGGACTTATGACACCAAAGACTGCGCGATCGGGGAACGGATTTACTCGAAACAATGCGCCAATGCCCTTCACCCGTCAACACCCGACACCATTTACGGCTGTAAGCATGACGGCTTCGGCGGTGAAACCGAACAGAACTGCCTGCCTTCCTGCTGGCAATATCCTTACCCGCACTCAAAGCCTTGTACCATTATCTCTAATTCAACGACCTTGGAAGACGATACCCATAACGTTAACGAAAATGCCATGAGCCTGGAGAACGACGATAGTCTTTCCATACCGCAGCGCTGGCAATTGGTGAAAGAAGTTATTTACCGCCAGAGCGCGGCCAATGCGGGTGATAATCCGCCGAATATGGCAACCCTCCCGCCCACTCCGGCGAACATGGACCTGCTTCAGGCGCACCGGGTCATAGCAATGCAAGCGAATCACAATCCATACCGGGTCCTGACCAAATATGTCGAAACAGGCATTCAAGAAAAAATTAACGCCTATCGTAATCACTACGTCTATTTGAAAAATTACGGGGCCACCGGGCAATGCTCACCCGATCGTTATTGCGAACGGACCTGTCCCGGAGGGTATTCACCCAACGTTGAGGGCGCTAACGGGCTGCATGAAAATGAAAGCTGCACACAGAATGCGTGCTGGTACGGTTGGTGGCCGGATACTACCAACAAGAACTGGACCTCTACCTGGACTGTCGTGCAAGGTGATAAACTTTGCGATTCACAGGAAGACCCGGCGATCTGCCCGCCCAATCCGACCACTGATGTGTGCGGCTATATCGGGATATGTTTTTCCAAGGACGGGACCATCTGTTACCAAGCCACCTCAGACAATGTTCCGCCGATCAGGCAACTCGACAAACCGTTCTATGATTGCATGGATGACGAACACAAAATAACGGACCGCAAAGGGCAGATCGCTTACTGCTACAAGATCCTGCCAATGACCGACAAGATCCCGATGCCTGCGAAGTTTGCCTGTAACTACAAGGACCTCTATTTCAGGGTCTTCGGCTGTGGCAATTGATCTTCATTCCCCGGGCTTTGTCTACGACAGGCCCGGGGATCATTTCGAGTTCAATAAAATAAAAGCCTAATTTCGATGCTGCGCGCAACGCCTTCAGTAACGGGGCCGCGTATTGTTTATCTCCCACCCACAATTCCTCGCAAGCCAAAGCACCGCCGGTGTGCTGCAGGGCCGAATATTTCACGGAACGCACCCCGAGCCCGTACAGGAACCGGGTCCACGCGACCAGCTCGCGATAATTCCAGCGATTGATCACAATGTTCACCGTGACCTGCTCATTGGCCGCCAGCAAATGGCCTATCCCCTTGATGGTCCGGGCCCAACTGCCGGGCGTCCGGGTGATCCGCTCATGCACGTCAGCGTGATGGCTATGCAGCGTGGTCCGTACGGCTAAAGGCTTGAGACCTTTAAAAAATGCTGTCGTGTAGGCCTTTGAAGAAAAGGCGATCGCGTTCGTAGCCAGAAAAGCCTTTAATCCCTTCCGCTGCGTGAAGACAACTGCTTTCTTGAGGAAAGGATACATGGTCGGTTCACCACCGAAAAAATCCACACTGTCGATGCCGGCGGTAATGCCCTGGCGGATCTGCGTCAGCGTCCCGGCCAAGGTACGGCGCGGCGCGGTCAGGATAGCGTCCTCTTTAAGGCAAAAAACACAACGGCAGTTACAACGGCCGTCGAGATCGATCACTAATAGTTTTCCGGTAATAGCCATTGTCCCTCAAAACATTCAGGCCGGCGCGTCCGGCCTAAGTTGGTACGCCCGGCAAAAGCGCGGCTCATCCTTTAATTTCAGGACGATCTGCCGGCAGGAGGTCAGCAGCAGGTCCGAGATGCGGCAAAAAGAATTCCAGCGCTGACCAAGGTCCGGATCTACCCCGCTCAACACGGGAAGGCCCAAAGGACAAAAACATACCTCACGCCAGCGGCAAGCCGCACAACGCCTGCCGCGTTCTGCGGCTTTTACCCGGCGATCAAGCCGGCCGATGATCTTCCGGCGGCCATCCGCGTCAAACCCTGCCAGGGCATCTCCGGTCGCATACGGCTGACGGCCATCAGAAGAACAAGCCAGCGCCTTATCACAGGCATAATATTTTCCATCGGCAGACAAGATGCGTTTATTGCAACCGCATGCCCCCCGGTTATCGCGTAATGAGATCAAACGGCGCACCTGCTCGACCGTAAAAACACTCGCCCCTTTCCGGGTGAAATGATCGATGTTCATCCTAACAAAATCCCGCTGCGACCGGGCGAAACGGTTGATCTCAACCGTTGACCAGATGGCCGCCGCATCCGGGAGCAACTGGACCTGCGTGAAACCACAACCGACCACATGCTTAAGATCATCTACCCAGGACGAGGCATCCTGCGGCCGGATCACCATATTCGCGATCACCGGAACACGCGCTTTTTGCAAATGCTTGAGCGCCGACCGGGCGGCATCGTAACTGCTCTCCACAGCACCGCAACGCTGGCCATCATGCCGGTCACGGCGGCCGTCGAAACTCAGCAAAACCGTGACCGCCTGCGCCGCGCAGAAAGCCGCAACCTTCCGGTCAACCCGGATCCCGTTCGTCGCCAGATAAAGAAAAACATCCGCCGGCGAATGATCGCGACGGATGAACTCAACAGTGCGTTTGAAAAGAGGGAACGAAAGCAGCGGTTCGCCGCCATAGAATGAAACAACCCGGGGGGCTGACGCCCCATCCAAAAAATCCGTGACTGCTTTCTTGACCAGGGGCCAGGACAGGTCTTTTTTTGCACGGCGGTCAAGATAGCAGTACCGGCAAGACAACTGACAGCGATCGGTCAAAAAGATCTGCAGCTCTTTCTGAGCGGCTTTTAGCACCAACCACCCACACTATGGCTCGAATGATTACAATGATTCGTATGCGTGTTCGCGTGCTCATAGCAGGTCTTGGGTGCTACCGGCAGGACCAGGGCATTGGAATGCGAATCCGAGGTGATATAGGGGCAGGTCACGTCGGCCGCCGCGTCCGAATGCACCATCATGCCCAGCGCGGCCATCGACACACCCAGCTTGGCGATGTCCTTCTTTTTGATCTTGCCTTCCTCATCCATCATGAAATCCTTGACCCCTTTAGATATCCTTGGGATCACGCCCGCTTTTTTAACCTTTTTCTTGCTTGCCATCTTTGGCCTCCTCGCTTGGCGCATTGATCCATCGATAAAATATTTTCCTGTCCCGCGGGTCCTCGAGCCTTGCGAACAAATGATCGAGGATCCCTTTTTTTATCTCGCAAACAAAAGACGCTGACCGGAACACATTTCCGCCGATCGCGTGGTTAAGCACCGGGCACACACCGCAATAAGGCTTGTACGCGCACTCGGAACAACCCGGCACGACCTCAAGGCACGACGCGGTACAACACGCCTTGACCACCGGGCTATCGCCCAGCGTTTTAAAGGAGAACGACGCGAGCGGCCCTATCCGAAACGCCGGATCGCCCGCCGTGCCTAGCATCCGCCCCTCATCACATGTGTACACATCACCATCATGATTGTACACGACCTGCCCGATCCCCGCCCCGCAGGGCGACCGCAAGTCCAGGTATCGCGGGTCCGTGCTGGTCAGGATCTTGGTCAGATAGATCACTGCCGTGCGCTCAGATAAAAAACGCCCCTGACGATTGAGCGACAAAATATGATCCAGAGCCTGCCGGTAGAACTTAACAAATGCTTCCGCTGAATACCCGATCGACCCGGTCTTTTTCTTCGCCGCGCCCAAAGGATTGAGCGGCCGCAAATGAATGACCGTCATGCCCTGCTTCACATACTCGTCAACGATCTCCCGGTAGTAGGGCAAACTGCGGCGGGTGACCGTCAGCAGAGACGACGCATTACGCCCATCCTTGCGAGTCGCGAGCCGTTTTAAACCGCGCGTCACGATCCCGTGCGACGAGCGCCCGTCAGCCCGCGGCCGCTGAAGGTCATGAAGCCACTTCGGCCCGTCAAGAGATGTACAGACCTGAACATGATGCTTGAGAAAGAACCGATACATCTCATCCGTCAACGGCGCCAGATTGGAAACCACCGAAAAAGAAACCGGCCTTTGGCCGCTGGCGGCTTTACGACTGGCCCGCAGGACAATATCCTTGAGGACCCCAAAATTCAACAACGGCTCGCCGCCCTGGAACTCAATGCTGAGCGTCGGCGATGGTGACTCAAAGATCTTCTCAACCACCCGGCGGCCCAGCTCAAGCGGCATATCAAGCCCATGGCCACCGCCGCACTGCGCGCTGGCATGGCAATACACACAGGCCTGGTCGCAGCGCAGCGTTAAGACCACAATATGCAGGCTGGACCCCTCGCCGACAAAATATTTTCCGGCGTAACGTTCGGCTACTTTTTGCTTTGAAAGAACAGACCTGACAAAATTCTTGTCCCGCAGCGCCTGGTACGTGTCCGGGAACAGGGCTTTAAGCTTACCGGCGGACATGGCGGCAAACTGGGCCGGGGTCACATGCTGGAACTCACCCGTTTCATTGGTCAGCAATACCGAGCGCCCCAACTTCCTGAAACGAAAATAAGCGTAGGGTTCCAACCCTTTCAACGGCCCTGGCATACGGCCCCCAGCGCGTAATTCGCGAACTCCGCACGCAATGATGGCGAAGCGTCCGCTGGCACCTGAGCGCTCACTTCGATCATTCCTTGAACCGGACGGACAGCAAAGCGCCCCAAATGCGAAAAGTCATCAGCCGCCGCCTTCACCGCGCGCAGCGGGTAGACCCTTTTATCAAATAGCAAACGCCAGGTTCCCGGCTTATTATTTGACATGTTTCTTTCCGGCCGCGGCATCACGGGAAAACAAAGCACTGCCAACGATGAACTCTCGCAGTTTGCGATTACGACGGGCCAGCTGGAACCGCAGCGAAGAATGCAGCAACTCTTCCAGAAAAACATTTTTGAACGCCTTGTTAAGCGGCCCGGTTTTCCGGGAAATATGGACCCTGATCACCTGCCCCGACGCGTCAAGATCAATAAAGAAATACGCTTTCTCAAGGAACTGATAACACGCCTGAAGCACCGCTTCAGGAGGATAAACTTCTTTCTGTAACGAGATCACCATGAAACGCCACCTATCCTCACAGCAAACTGTAATCGATCAGCAAAGGCCAGGGATACGTATCCGGTGTCCCCGTACAAAAATCCTTCACACTCGTATCAACGATCGTATAAGGATGAGCCGTCGTCGAATCGCAGGTCATATCACACACCTTCTCTTCCCATTTGGTGATATCCGCTTTCAACTGATCCCGCGTTCCCGCTGGGCCGAAAGCTATTTTACAATTCCATATCAATTGATACCGGGCTGGGGTCCATATATCGGCCGGCACCTGAGCATGCACATAATCGCGGACATAATCCTCGCAATATTTAGCGGCACCATAGCGATTGCCTTCCGCCAAAGCCAACAGACCGGCTACTGTATCCTGCGAAATAAATTTGGTGGCATAGCTCGGATCGGTCGGAGGAACATTCTGGCACGTATTATCCGCCGGGCAGGTCAGTGTATAGTAGTCATTGAAGGCTGTCAGATCAAAAGCTGAGGAGCTTAAAATAACGCATGCATCCTTAGCAGGACTCGCTTTGGTATTGAGCAAAGTCGGCGTCCCGGTGCAGGAAGCGGTCAAACTCGGTTTAACCATCGCATTAACACACAAACCGGTACCGTTATAATTATTGCACGCCGCAAGGGTATTGACCGATGCCGGAAGTTTGGTTCCATCCGCGACCGGCGCCCCAGAGACATAACAAACCGATTGATTGCGGCACATCTTAAAATTCCACCAGGTCACCAAATTAGGCGTCAACGTTGCAGCCTTCGCCTGATCCTGAGTAGTCAAACCGGAGAAAGCCGCCGTTATGTTACTGCTCGCGGTGGCGGCAACTGTCCCATAGATCGTCGGGTCAGCAGCGATCGAGGTAGCAATCGAATTATAGATCGCATCAACCCTCATATCCCTAACCCTCAGGCATACCAACTGCATCGTATCAGTGACTGGCGTACAACTACAATCCGCCAGGCAGGTCGGAGAAGGGATCGTAAAGGTATCCCAGTTGATCGAGCTGAAAGCCGCCGCGATCGCGGTCGGTAAATTATCCGAACAGGAACTCCCCACCGGACAAGCGGCGGATTCGGCCGCATTAACGGAAGCGGCACCAGCAAACAAGAGCACGATCAGGCAGAAAAGAAATCGCATAAGCCTTGTCCCTCACGGAGTAAAGATTGGTCTTAAGAAAATAGCTTCTTTAACCTCTTTAATGAAAGTATATACTATGTCAAAAAGGAAAACAAATACTCCTTTATCCTTTCGGCAGGCCCTTCGGGCTTAGATCCAGCATAGCTTGCATCCCGTAATCCATCTCACTGACATAACGCACCGGGCCTTTCGTAAAATCCACTTTCTTCCGGAAGCCCGGCCCATCGTAAACAAAAGTGTGGAATTCATAAAACTCGCCGCAGGGATCCATGGAACTGTCCAGGGAAGACAAAAAAGCCCCGTTGTAATCGCGGCCAAGAAGCTTCAGAGAGGCCGCCCGGCCTTGGTCGCCTCGCTCCGTATTAAGGTTAACTTTAACGACCAAAGCCTTAAAACCGGCTTTGATGAACCGGTGGGCAAGCTCCAAAGAATGAGCCCGCATCCTCTGCCGGCGTTCCTCACCAGAAAGACGATGGTCCAGGCCCGGGCAGATCAGAGGGCACAAAGCCTTAAGCGAGTCGAATTGCGCCAGGACCTTCACCCTGAGCTGAAAACTGTCGGGATCAATGTCCCCACCGGCCAGATATGCAACGCCTAGTTTCTTGAAAGCCTGCAGTTTCGCGTGAAATCCGGGGTCCCGGATCACCAGGTCCCGATAAGCGTTCCTGGTCAAGGCCAGGGATTTGGTGTCCCAGGTAACAATATGCCGAAATAACGGCAAGCCAAGGCTATCCGCCTGCGCCTGGATCAAAGCGTGCGGGATCCCGTGCTGTAAATTCCGGTGAGTGCCCGCTATTTCAAGAAGCCCGACCACATCATACCGACCCGACTGCTGAAGGACATGCAAAGCATGCGTACAATCTTTCCCCCCGCTCCAATTTAAGATCACTTTCTTTTTTGCCGCCATGAGCGCCTCCCCTAAATGGCCCTTTCCAAAGCGCGTTCCACGTATTGCGCGCACCTTGTCCGTCTAACAATATCGGTCGCCGCCGACAGGGTCACCTGCCGAAGTATGTCCCACACCGGATAAACGGGCCGTTGCCCCTGATCCAATTCAAAATGATCATACATTCTCCGGCGGCCGGGATAAAAGCGAGTATCATTGTAACGCACATAGTCCTGCGGCAGATACAACCCCTCAAGCATCTCCAGCTGCCGGCACAAAAGCGTATTAAAAAGACTCTTGTCTTTTGACGCGGCCTGCGCCGTTAAACGGCTCAAAAAATCTTCCACCGCTCCTTTCAAAACAGCCGCCTGCTTATCCCAGAGATAGTCCGGATGAATGACCGGTTCCACATGAAAATTCTTTACACCCAGCTTTTCAAAATAACGCAGATCAGCGTCCAGCGTTCGCACGCCCGATGGCGTGACCGTCGCGCTTAACCAAAGACGATCATTCGGCAATAAGGCAACAAATTTCTCCAAGGTGGCAAGAGCCGTGGCATATGTTCCCTTACCTCCGCGAAGCGGCCTTACCCGATCATGGGCCCGGCCGCGACCGGAGAACGAGACCATGACCTTCATCTGATGCTCAAGAAAGAACGACAGCTCCAGCCGGCTGGCCAGCGTTCCATTGGTCACAACGATGAAAGATAGTTTCTTCCCCCGTTTGACCGCGATCTTTTGCCCATAGCCAACCGCATCAACCATCAGCTCCGGGACCAGGAACGGTTCGCCGCCGTAAAGGTAAACCAGTTTCTCCCGGTCACCAGGCGCGTCAATGAACCAGGTCAAATGCCGACGCACCTCGGCCCGGGTCATATCGCGCCGGCCTAAGGGCACATAACAATAAGAACAGCGCATATTGCAGCGGTCGGTCAACCCCAGCAGCATTCTTCTGACCGGCTTCACTTCTTTATTTCCGGCCATGGCGCGCGCTCCATTCGACGATCATCCTGACGATCTTCTCCGCCGCCGCTTCAGCTCCCGGCAAAGCCCCAAGCCGCTTCTGACGTGCCAGCTCCACCGAAAAAGGGATCTTCTTTCCCGCGCCTCGCAGCGCGGCTTTAACAAACCCGGTGTCCATCGTGCCCGGAAACACCGTCCTGACCTCAATAGGGCTTTTCTTCAATTCTGCCGCAAGAATATCGGAAAAATAATTCAAGGCTGTTTTAGCGACCGCGTAAGCACTGCAACCGACCAAATCACCAGCGACAGGCGCCGAAACATTCAAAATAAGCCCACCCGGCTTCTTGCCCATTAAAGGCAAAGCCGCATGGGTATGATAGACCGCTCCCAACAGGTTCACACGCAAAGCCTGCTCCCAATCCTTCAAAGCAACGTCCTTAAAGAAGCCAAGAGGGCCGGGGATCGCGGCATTGTTAATCAGAACGTCAATGTTCTTAAAACGGGCTTTAACCCGCGCGTAAAGAACCCTAACCTGCTTCTCATCCGACACATCAACCTTTTGCCATAGCAAGCCGGAATGCCGCGCGCGCAGGGCCTGGAGCTCCGGAGACAAAGTCCGCGAACACGTCGCGACCTGATACCCCTCACGCAACAAAACCCGGACCAATTCCAGGCCCAGGCCCCTTGATCCACCCGTGACAATGACCGTTGTCTTGCTCATGTTTTCGCTCCCAAAACCGTCAACAAAATGGTGATGCTGCTGCGATCTTCTCAATGATCCCAAGAGAAAGGCCCGCCTTGTCGATCGCGGATAATAATTGTTTCGCTCCGGACCGTAAACGCACCTTTAACTTCTTTTCCAGCTTCCCCGTCGCGCAGGGATGGCCTCTTCCCCCTTTGGCCACCACTTTCGGCGTCGAAAGCTTCAAACAAGGGAAAACATTCCCGTCCCCGGCCATAAAATAATTGATCCCGGCGCGGCAGGGCGGACAGGGCACCGAGCCTTTAGACAATAACACTATGTCCTGCGCGAATAGCGATAATAATGCCGAACTCTCGGCGGTCAGAGCCCCCCGGCTGATCCGGCTCAGGCAGGCCGCTTGGGCTTCATCGATCAGCGAAAAAAGACGCGCCTGCTCCGGCTTATTAAGCAAACGGTCCAGCCCGTCCGGCGCATACGGCAATTTGATCCGCACATCGCGAAAACCCAACCGTCGCCAGGCCTTAAAGCGATCGACCAAAGACCCCCGGCCGCGGCCAAGGACATGGGTCAGGATACGGCGAGAAGATGGAATATCCCGTAAGCCCCTTCGGCAGGCCTGTTCCAAGTCGGCGCTATCAGCATTGATCAACAGAACCACATCCTGCTCGCGCGTGAACCTGAAAAATGGTGTTCCAGCCCCCCGCAAGCTTGAAAAAAGGAACAGGCGGTTCTGCTTATTCCGCAACCCCTTCAACCGCAGCAACAAATTTTTCAAACGCGGCCACTCGAGCAAAGGTTCGCCCCCGGTCAGGTAAACATCAACACCTTCTACACCGGGAAGTTTCATGATATATTCTTCCAGGCGGGCATCCATCTTGCTGTCAGCGGCGGGACGACGATCAAAACGGTTATAACAATACGCGCAGGCCTGGCCACACGCGCGGTTGAACTCGTAATGAACACGGTACCTCATAGCGTCAGCTCCTCGCAAGGCACGCCGTGCCTGGCGCAAAAACCGGCCACCAGACGGGAGCGCTCTTTCTTCTCTTCCTCGGAGATCTGGCCTGTCATTTTAGAAGACAGGGTAAGGCCACGGTCGCTGTAAGCACTCACTTTCACCCGGGCCAAAACCTTCGCATAACGCCGCAAAAAAACATCCAGGGACTCCAGGTCTTCGGCCGTCTCACCCGGAAAACCAACAATAAGATCGGTGATCACGCCCCCCTGCAATCCCGACGCCTTGAAGAAATCAAAGATCTCCCCCACCTTGTAAGAATCGTACTGCCGGCGCATCGCTTTTAAAATCCGGTCGGAAAAATGCTGGACCGCGATCATCCAGGGGCGCAGGATCCGCTCACTTTGGATCAGCTCCAGCGTCCTGGGCGTGATATCTTTCGGCTGCAAAGAAAGCCGGGCAATGCGCACCGGTGTTTCTTTCAAGATCAGATCCAGCAGATCATCAAAGGTTCCTTTGCGTCCCTTGATCTGGCCGCGCCAGGAACTGATACACACGCCGCTGAGCATCGCCGGATCAATGCCCTGAGAGGACATCCCCTTAAGGGCTTCAACAATACGCTCCGCCGGCACATCCATCTGCCGCCGGCCGGCTTCCCTGACTTTGGGAACGACGCAATACGCGCACTGATTGTTGCACCCCCAGCGTACCAGGACACCGCCACTGCGCGGGTCGGCGATCAGTTCATCGACCGCCGCCCGATCGACAGAGGGGCTGGCGCTTAAACCAAGTTGCGTACCAATAAACGCGCAAATATCATCAATATTATCAGACGCGCAGGCAATGCCATCGGGAACAGCCTGCCGTTTAACGGCGTAACTGGCCGCGCAACCGGTCAGGACCAGGACCACTTCCGGCGCCATATCCCTTAAGCGAGCAATATAATCAAGAACGTCCCGATGGATATATTCCATCACCGCGCAACCGTCAATGATACACACCCGGCATTGCGCCGCCGCCTGGATGTCAGCAAAATGATCAGGCAGGTCATTGCCAAAAAAAGTACGCGACGGGACGCTAAGCGTCAAACCCTTAAAGGCGTTTAAGCGCTGCTCTAGCCGGGCGAGAAAAACACTTCCCGTATTACATGAAAAACTTTTTAAATAAACGTTGGATGCCTTAACGCTCATATATTCCCATTTGCTGAAGCTGCTTCTCCAAACCCGCCGTCAAAGGATTAGCCGCGATCCCGCGGGTCCATAAAAGCGGCAGAGGTTGACGAACAGCCCTAAATGATATTGGTAAAGAACGCCGCATGAGCGCTGTCCCCAGCGACCGGCGCATCAAAGAGTGAACTTCGGCAACGCGCTCTTCTCCGCTTCCCATGTCGGACAAACCATCTTCCTCCAGCTTACGGCGCAAAGCCGTAGACGACCGTCGGAAGATATCAGGCGTGTGCCGTAGGACACCAAAAACCACCGCCTCCGGGCCCAAGGCGCGCGCCTGTTTAAAAAGCCGGCCATACTCAGCCGCCCAACCGGGATAGAATATCACGGGATCGACCCGGACCGCCACCTTCCACCCCTGCTTTTTAAGCGTCGCGAGAGCTTTCAGGCGTTGGGCAGACGAAGGGGTCCCGCGTTCATAGCGGACCCGAACATGCTCGGTATTAAGTGTTGAGGCCAAGATAACATTCTGCGCCGGTTCAACACCGGCCAGAACGTCAGGGTCGGGAAACTTTGACAAAATGGTCAATGTCATGTTCGGCAAGGCGCGGAAGAGCGCGATCAGCGGCGCGATGATCCCTTTGCCGGTTTTAGTCCTCTGCCATTTCTCCAGCGCGAAAGGGTCCTGGAACTGCCCGAATTGAATAACCACCTTCTGCCTTTTTAGTCCCGCAGAAAAAGACCTTAATTCATGAGCCAGGGCCGGCAGACCTCCCCGGGAAACGATCCGGCCCTTGATCAGTTCGGGCCGCAATAATGGCGTCAGGCAATAATCACAAAATCCAAAACAGCCCTCAAAAGGCGCAAGAAAAAGAAAGGCCACCTTTTTCCCGGCCAGCATTTCAACTGAAGCCTTAATGGTTTTTAACATAAAGGCTCCCACTCGCGAAGATAACGCTCAATGACACCATTACCACAAGTCAAATAACTTAATTTCAGCCCCGTCTGGCGATCTTTGACCGGAGTGGCCAATCGATACCAACACTTGACCCCGCTCACCCCATCACCCTCGATCCGATAAAGGAATCCAAAAGCCTGGGCAGGATAACGCCGCGCCAACGCTAAAAAGCGCGTTAACCCCGAGTCTGAAACCCCGTAACGCTTGAACGTCTCCCGCGCAATAGGCTCAAATGCCGCCAGCGATGTTGCCCCGACGAATAATGGATAAAGCTTCCACTCAACACCCCCGCCAGGAAGAAGATCAACCCCGATACAATCGATCCCATCCGCCTCTGACCATACATCAAGGCGCGGCATCGGCTTCTCCAGAATGCGAACCACCCTACGGATAACGGCCAGCATCGCCGGTGTTTCGTTAAGGACATTGCTAAAATAAAGTTTAAATTTTATAAGACGTCCGTCCAGGATCTCGACAGCCGCCTGAACCGGAAACGATACCGGCGCACAACGAAGCAGCCGACCCAGCAGGCGGGTATCGAATCCTTCCAGCGCCAGGGTTTTACTCAGCGTTTTGACCTGCCGCGCGCGCGCGCGGCGCCAGCGGCTCGCGGCCGCTTGATCCATTTGATCATAAAAGAACAGATCCAGGATCTTAAGATGCCCCCGGCGATGGGTTACAAATTCATTGACCCGCCCGGGCAGCTTCACCGCTCCTAACGCAGCCATCACGTTAATGGCAACGGCTTTTCCTTTCCCGGTCAAACCACCCAGGCCAGCGACATCAACCATCATGAACCCTCTCAATGCCCCAGGAATAACACCTTTAATGAAAGGACATCCCGTGAAAACCAGACGACCAGAGCCCCGGCAAACATCCAGCCCGCGAAAGCCATGTATTCCTTCTTTGTCCGGTCAATGTAAACGTCGATAACTCTGAAAAAATACAGCCGGACCACCAATAATGCCGCCGAAAACAGGACACCGCGCAACAAGGCCGGCAGAATGATCCCCTGATGAGCCCGCGGTATCAAGAATACCATATAAAGCGACAAAGCCCACAGCACCCATACCGCCCAGAGTTGACGTTGCAACAGGCGAAAGATCGGCTTGTAGGCCAGCAAGCTGCCCACCCACACCAGGAGCGGCCAGGCCTTAATAGACGGGAATAGCCCCGAAAAAATGACCGGCAATAATCCCGACATAAAAAAGATCCCTACATAACCTGATGCCAACCGGACAAATTCCCACTGCCGCCCCTTCAAATGTGGCGCTGGCAGAATGCTCTGCGGACTGAGCCACTGGTCGCGCTGCGCGCAAAAGAAAACCCATAAAGAAGCCGGTATAAAAATGACCAGAAGAAGAAAGAAAGAAGCGAAATAATAATTAAGATAAACGACGGGATAACGTGCCAGCGGGATCAGCGCGGCGTAACAAACGAACAGTTTCGCGTCACCGCCTCCCCACCATTTCTTTTGCCAGAAAAATACTGCAGCGGCGGCACTGACCAGGATATTGACCAACGAAGGCAAAACCAGAAAGGAAGGTATCTGCTTCCCTTGAAGCGATAGAAACACTTCAACGATCGCCGTATACCCCAATGCGCCCGCGATCCAGGCATTCGAAATACGATGCGATCGGGCATCCTCAAGCGCTGTCCCTACGCCCAGGATAATGATCCCAAAGAAGAAACAAAAACTCTCAACTGGCATAATGGCGGGCATCCTTGATATAGCGGGCGAAGCGCGCGTCCCGGCGTGACTTCTCCTTGAACTCAACCACCTGATCACCGATCATGGCACTCATATTCCTGAACAGATCCGAAACGTGGTCATCAGCGTCCCCGGTAAAGAAATGCTTACCCAGGCAATCCCGGCACGTCGAAGAAGCGGTATTAAAAGAACAATGCCGCCACCACGTAGGCGCAGGATCTTTGACGGAACCAAGGGCTAAAGGCTCGGGTGCGTACAAATTAAAAGGCGAAAACGCCATCTTGCCATCTGGAGAAATTTCCAGATACCGTCCAAAGGGGCATCCGCCTAAAGACGCGCCGGCGCCAAAGCCTGCCCTCCAGCAAAAAGCATTCAGCCATATCGGCTGGCCGCTGACAATGCCGCGGCCGATCACGGAAAGCAGCTGACGGAACTGCCGGTCAAACACCCTGACGTCCTTCTCCACCCAGGGCTGATCGTGAGAGATCACCTCAATATTCACCAGCCGGCAACCGGTCGTGGCGGCCACTCGCGCGATATCATCGGTCAGGGAGCCAACTGTCGCTGGCGTCACGCACAAGCATGCACCCGCCATGCCCTCCTCTAAAAATTCAACCGAGCGTTGCAGCGCGGCCCGGACATCCCCGAAACCCGGGCCCCGATAACGGCGATGGGCTCGCGCGTCGGCAAAAAGGCTGATATGAAGGCGGACATCATGACGACGGAAAAAATCAAGATGCGCGTCCGTCAATAAATGCCCGTTCGAACACACCACGATCCGCAGGCGCTTTTCCAATTCTCCGGCTCTTTCCCGGGCGTAAAGCACGATCTTCGTTAACAGGGAAAATTGCAACAGAGGCTCCCCGCCATAACACGACAGGACCTTGTCTTTTGAAGGGGACGCCAATAACAGGTCGACCGACCGCCGGGCCACCGCCCATGTCATTGACTGAGGTTCACAACGGACAAAACAGTAGCCACAATCCAGGTTGCAATCGGTTGTCAGGCCCAACTTCATGCGGATGATAGGTTTATTCCATGGCATAAGCCGGGCACATCAGAAAAGATCAACTGGGTTCAAGAAGGCGCCCGACCTTGAGCGCGAGGAATTCATTGCGGAATGGCTTGGTGAGATAATCATTGGCACCGGCTTTCATGAACCGATCGACGTAATCCATATCAAGCGCCCCTGAAACAATAATGATCTTAACATTATTAGCCGCGGGATCCTTCCGCAGGCGCTGGCACACCTCATAACCGTCCATCCCCGGCATCCGCAGGTCCAGCAAGATCAGGTCCGGTTTAAACTCGGCGAATTTTGACTCGGCGGACAAGCCGTCATAGGCGATATCAATAGTATATTTCTTCTGATTGGCCAGTACCCGGCGCAACGCATTGGCCATTTCATGATCATCATCAACAATAAGAATACGTTTAAGATCCGCCACTGGTCATCCTCCCATTGACGACATAACCTTCAAATGATAATACCGCAGGAATTTCTCTTTTTCCTTCTCCGGCAGGTCTTCAAACTTTCCACCGGCACGAACATGCTTGTACTGCTCCAGGTACCCCGCCCACGAAATCTTGACCCGTGCTTCCATTTTACCGATCGCCGGGAGTTCCATGACCAATCGGACTTCCTGCCCCGCGGCCACGCCCTGGGGCACGACAAAACACACACCGTCGGGATTAATATTGACCACCCGGCTCTCAAAACTTTTACCGGTCGTCATTTTACCCTTCGCCGCAAGATCAACATCGATCCGCCGCCACTCACGCGATTCATTAAGAATATTATCAAGCTTCATGGTTATAATTTAGCACATTTCAAGGTGGCTGGCGAGAAAATGACAAAAATAGAGAAAATAGGGGCATACTCCTGTTTCATGTATCGTGACCCAGGAATATGCCCCATGCATCATTCACGCGCTATGATGCGAACGCTTAAGCTCCCGCCATCATCGCCGGCACATCAACATCGGCTGTCGCGGTCGGCTTAATGTTGAATTTTTCGACCAGAACTTTGGCCACATTCGGCGAAAGGAACGCCGGCAGGGTCGGTCCGAGCCGGATATTCTTGACACCCAGGAAAAGCAACGCCAGTAATACCGCGACCGCCTTCTGCTCATACCACGCGATATCATAAGAGATCGGTAGCTTATTGATATCATCCAGCCCGAACGCCTCCTTGAGCTTAAGAGCGATGACCGCCAAAGAATAGCTGTCATTGCACTGCCCGGCATCCAGCACGCGAGGTATCCCGCCGATATCGCCAAGCTTCAGCTTGTTATAGCGGTACTTGGCGCAACCAGCCGTCAGGATGACCGCGTCCTTCGGAAGAGCCTCGGCCACATCCGTGAAATACTGACGGTCCTTATTACGCCCATCGCAACCGGCCATCACCACAAAACGCTTGATCGCCCCGCTCTTGACCGCGGCCACTACTTTATCAGCTACCGCCATCACCTGGTTATGCGCGAAACCTCCGACGATCTCGCCGGTCTCGATCTCTTTGGGCGCTGGGCAGGTTTTAGCCAACTTGATCAGGGCGCCAAAGTCTTTCCTTCCGCCCGCAGGGCGCTCGCCGATATGAAGGGCGCCCGGGTATCCGGCCGCGCCGGTCGTGAACAGGCGGCTCAAGTAAGTGCCCTTGACCGGAATAATGCAATTGGTCGTCATCAGGATAGGACCATTGAAATTCTCGAAATCCGACCCCTGATGCCACCAGGACCCGCCGTAATTGCCAACGAAATTATCATACGTCTTGAACTTCGGATAGTAATGAGCCGGCAGCATTTCACTATGGGTGTACACATCGACACCCGTGCCCCTGGTCTGCTCAAGCAGGTCTTCCAGGTCGCGCAGTTCATGCCCCGACACCAGAATACCGGGATTCTTGCGGACACCCAGATTCACTTTAGTGATCTCCGGGTTCCCGAAACGCCCGGTATTCGCCTTATCCAGCAACGCGAGCGTGGCCACCGCGTTCCCGCCGATCTTCATGACCATCGCCACCAACTCATCAACACTAAGATCGGTAACGGTAGCAACAAGAGCGTCGACGATAGCAGCGTAAATAGCCGGATCTTCCTGGCCCAGGTCCGCGGCGTGATTGGCGTAAGCCGCCACACCCTTGGTCCCGTACATGATCAATTCCCTAAGCGAACGGACATCTTCATTTTCCGTCGTTAGAACACCCACTGTCGCTGCCTTCGCGCGGATCTGTTCATCCGTCCCGGCTGTCCAGGTAACACATTCCGGCTTCTCTGCCCCCTGACAACCACAGCCCTGCCCCGCTCCCTTGACCTGGCACTTGAGCGCGTCACGAACTTTGATCGCCTCGCGGATCAACGCGATGATCGCTTTATCATCAAAATTGGCATTGGTGATGGTAGCAAAAATAGCACCGGTCATGAATTGCCCCGTCTTGTTGTCGAACGCTATCCCTTTCTGCCGCGCTTTATCAGCGACGACCGCGATCCCTTTGACCGCGAAGATCAGCAGGTCCTGAAGTTGCGCTACCTCGTCGGTCTTACCACAAACACCCTTCACTTTACAGCCAACATTATTGGCCGTTTCCTGGCATTGATAACAGAACATGCTCATACGACTCCTTTACATTTGTTTTCCGAGACCTCAAAGATCTTTGAGACCTCTGAGACCGCTTTTAAATGATCTCGCCCCTCAGGGAGATCGTGAATTCCTTCAGAACAATGCCCTTGCCCGAAAGGCGCACGGCATCTTCGACAATACTGACCGTCCCGCCGCAACAGGGCACTTCCATCCGCAACATCGTGACCGAGCGAATATTATTGTGCTTGAATATCTCAGCCAATTTCTCAACATACTGCTCCTGATCCTCGTCCAACTTCGGGCAGAATACCGCCAGCACCTTGCCCTTCAGGAATTTCCGGTGAAAATCCGGAAAACTGAACGGTACGCAATCGGCGCTTACCACCAGGTCCGCGTCCTGGAAGAAAGGCGCTCGCGGATTAAGCAGGCGAAGTTGCAGCGGCCATTGCTGAAGTTCTGACGCCAACGACCCCACACTAGGCTCCTCTTTGGCACCGGTTACCACCGGCTTACCGCGAAAATCCTGCGTCATGCTCCCCGGACAGCCGCACGCTGATGGTTTTGACTGATCTTTCTTTTGCACGTTTTCCTCCATTCTTTCTAAATAGGCCTCGGCTTCCCTTAAATAGTCGAACTGAGCATGGTCAGCCAGGTGCTTTAAATGCCCGGCAATCGCTGCCGGGCCTTCCTTCATGATGTTCTCCAAGGCCTCGATCTCATTGTAAGACCCTGCTTCGCGCTCCTCGATCGTAATCGCTCCTTGAGGGCACTCCCCCAGGCAAGCACCCAACCCGTCGCAGAGAGAATCAGCCGCCAACCTGGCCTTGCCATCAACGACCCGGATAGCCCCTTCATGACAGGAAGGAACACACAAGCCGCAGCCATTGCACTTTGCCTCATTGATCTTGATGATGCTTCTTTTCATGACCGCCTCCTATAATGACACTTGTTTGGTATCATTAATAAATAAAAAAATTAACCCTTCATCAATGACGCGACCGTAACACCGCGCAAATGAGCTATCGCCATCGTTTCGATCTGTTTGATCTCATGACGTAAGGGGCAGGTACGCGCGCATTCGCAGATCTTCTTTTTAAAAAGGCATTCCCCCATTGAGACCGCTCCCTGGAACAGGGCGATCAGGTCCGCCAGGCGAATTTTCGACGTCGAGAGGGCCAGAACGAACCCGCCGTTCTTGCCTTTGATCGATGAGAGGTAGCCCGCTTTCTGCAAGGTTTGCATGGTCTTACGCATGAACGGCCTGGGCAGAGCCAGGTCACGCTCCAGATCGGTCGCCGACACGCGTCGCGGGGACTTTTCGGCCATATAGATCAATGCCCGGACAGCATAATCAGTGTTGCGGGTCAGCAGGTTCATGCGTTAATGATACCTTACAGGTATCATTTGTCAAGAAAAAAACTCAGGCACTGCCCATGGCAGCGGACGCCTCTCCGGTCAAAGGCAGCCTGACCGTCATGACCGTCCCTTTACCCGGCTCGGATGAGGCAGTGATCTCGCCGTGATGGTTCTTGACGATCTCATAGCTGACGCTAAGCCCCAGGCCGGTCCCCTGA
>JBAXRK010000006.1:0-118210 GCA_037131245.1 Candidatus Omnitrophota bacterium | reverse complement strand
GTCATCAAGCCCGTCACATGTGAACTGCCAACAACCGTCGTGTCAGACGTAACGGTCAGTCCGCTGCTAACCGTCATCCTTCCCGACACCAGCGAACTCCCGTTGACCGTCGTATCCGAAGTCACCGTCAGACCATTGCTCACCGTCATCAACCCTGCCACGGTCGAGTCAGACGTCACCGTCATGCTCCCCGTCATAGTTGCCAACCGCCCCTGCGTATCGACATTAAACGTATTATCCCCGTTCGCCCGCCTTACCAAGAACGCATCCGGCGCCACCGTCGTAACCGACAGCGGGCTGTTATAATTCGTCTGGCCCGTTAAATCCAACTTCCCCGTGATCGTCAGGTTATCGGCTGTCGCATGATCCCCCAGGTAAACATCGCCATCAACTTCCAGTTTACCTTTGACATAAAGATCATTCGGGCCGTTCGCATACGTCAAACCGTTGGCATTCGTATTGCCCGTTGCGTCAAAAGCACCATCCCATATGCGCACATTCGTATTACGGATATCCAGGCTGGTCTCCGGCGTCATGGTCCCGATCCCCAGGCTATTGCCGCTGGTGATCAACATGTTCCCGTTGATCGTCGTATCGGACGCCACCACCAAACCGTGATTGATCGTCTGACGCCCCTCCACCAACGCACTGCCGTTGACCGTCACGTCCGACGTCACTGTCAAACCGTTACTCAACATCATTAAACCCGCCACCGTCACATCACCTGTTACCGTCATTCCACCGGTCACTTCCATTTTCGCCCGGGGGATCGTCGTTCCAACACCAAGATAATTACTGGTGTCGATCATGACAATATTCGACCCCACCTTTGTCCACCCGGCCGCCGTCGCATCAACATAATCCTTAACGGCTAACGCCGTTGGCAGCTGCCACTGCGTTGACGACCCAATATTCCCGTTAACGATCTGATTGACCGTGTTACCCGAAGAAAGCATCAATGAATCACTGTACAGTGTCCCATCAGTCTCTACATTGCCCTGAATAAAGAGATCAGGATTAAGTGATGGGTAAGCACCCCTAGGCAGGCCAACACTCGCATCGCCAGCTACTGTCATCCGCCCATTTAACGTCGTATCACTGGTGACGGTCAGGCCATTGCTTACTGTCATCAACCGCGACACCAAAGCATTACCATCCAAGGTTGTGTCCGACTGCACGGTCAACCCGTGGCTTACCGTCATTTTTCCTGAAACCAATGAAGACCCGTCGACCTGCGCATTGTTATAAGAGTGAACAAGACGGTTTTGCGTATCGACGATAAATTCATCCGTCCCGCCATTTTTTACATGCAAAGCCGTCGTACTCGGCACATCGATCGTGACTCCGCCGGTATAAACGGTATCCCCTTTGAGCTGTAACTGGCCGTTAACCACTAAATTGTCGGTCGACGCATCCCCCAGGTAAACATCGCCATCAACTTCGATCTTGCCCTGAACATAAAGATCATTAACCCCTGTCACATGATCAGGAATATTACTAGAGCTCGTTACTCCATCCCATATCCTGACCCCGCCATTTCGGATGTCCAGGCTAGCCCCCGGCGTGATCGTGCCGATCCCGAGACTGGAGGCATTTGTGATGGCCATATTCCCCGTGATCGTCGTCGCCCCCGACGTCAAATTACCCGCCGTAAGACCTCCGGTCACCTCGGCGGTCGCCAGAGTAGAATGTCCCGACACCCCCATACCGTTATTGAACGTCACGTCCGCTGAAACGATCAGGCCGTTATTCACTGTCGTCCTGCCGTCAACCGTCGTGTTTCCCGTAAACAGGGCCGTGCCCAACGAATCGATCCTGGCGACATCGATCGAATCACTATTCTGTACAGAAAAAGAACTGGATCCTGTTTTAGAATCAAGAACCGCTTGAATATTCGCGGCATGAGCATTGAAGGGAAGAAAAAGAAGAGTAACAAGGACGGGAAGGCAATACTTCACGAACGCCGAAGGCGTTTTTCCGTAAATCTTATAAATCGCGGACAGGGCCATTGAAAAAGGTCCAAACACTATTTGTTGGGATATACAAGCTCATCCTACCAAATAGGTTGGGGTCTTCAATGAAATATTAAACTATTTATACAGGTTTTTTTAGATCTTATTCTGCTCGCGCAACGAGGTGAGGAATTCATGGGTCAATGCCACGGCATTAGCGCTTGACCCGCCATGTTCAAGGAAAACACAATAGGCAATAACCGCCTTATCGGTCCGGGTGACACCGGCAAACCAGGCGTGATCATCTTTCCCGCCACTGGCCTGCGCCGTTCCGGTTTTACCATACGTAACAGCTCCGGGAATAGCCGCAAGCGCGTGCGCGGTCCCGGTATCAAGCGAAACAACCTCGTCCAATCCGGCACGGACCGCGTCCCAAACATCCTTACGGAATGACACATGCGACAGCGAAATCTTTGGCGAACCATCCGGGCCCGACAGTAAAATATGCGGCTGCGGCATCAGCCCCCTATTCTCAACCGTCGCGATCAAGCGCGCCAACTGGACCGGCGTCGCCAGAACATATCCCTGCCCGATCGACATATTGAGCGTGTCGCCTTTGTACCAGCGGCCGACACTCAATCCCGGCAAACCACCTTTAGACTCAAAGGGAAGATCGATGCCTGTTTTGCTCCCAAGCCCAAAAGCCCGGGCGTACTTGCCCATGGCATCGGGCCCAAGCAATAAGCCAATGTGAAAAAAGTATTCATTAGCCGAATGAGCCAGCGCCGCTGTCAGGTCCTGGGTGCCCCAGGCATGAGGGAAACGGTAGGTACGGTCGCCCATCTGAAAATAACCGGGGCAATCGTACGTTGTCGACGGTTGTATCCGATGCTCTTCAAGCCCACCCATCGACACCGGGATCTTGAATACAGAACCCGGCGGGAAAGACCCGGAAACCGTGCGATTGAGCAAAGGCGAGAACGTATCCTGAAGATAATCGCCCACCCTCTCACGATTCTCACGATCAACGAAAGCATTTGGATCGAAAGACGGAGAACTGACCAGAGCCAGGATCTCGCCGTTCGAAGGATCCATCACCACCACGGCTCCGCGCCGCCCGTTGAGCGCCGTCAGTGCCGCACGCTGCATGTCTGTATCCACTGTAAGCATAATGCTGCGACCGTCGGTTGGCTCACGGACGCTCAACAACTGCGTCTGCTGGCCGCGGCTATTCACCTCGATCTGCCGTCCACCAGGCTCCCCGCGCAAAAGATCATTATAGTATTCTTCCGCGCCGGAATACCCTACGATATCTTCCGCGCTAAAACCATACTCCGGCCCCCGCCCCAGCTTGAACGGGTCTACTTTGCCCACATAACCCACCAGATGGGCCGCGCTTTCACCATAGGGATACCGCCGGGCGAATTTCTCCAGCACCATCAAGCCCGGGAACCGGAACGCATTCTCCTCGATCATGATGGCCTGAGAACGCTTAAGGTCATCAGAGAGCGTTACCGGCGTGAACGGCGTCAGCTTGTTCTTCAGGTAGCGCTTTTCAATAACCGACACATCAACGCCCAGGACATCCGCCATGAACGCGAAAAGGGATTTTTTATTACGGATATCCTGGGGAATGACCACTGCGTGGTAGGCCTTAACGCTATCGGCCAATACATTGCCATTCCGATCAAGGATCTGGCCCCGCGCCCCTTCGAAAGGGATCACGCGGATCGAATTTGTTAAACTCAAATGAGAAAAATACCCGCCCCGTATCACCTGAAGATAAAACAAGTTCATCAGGATCAGGACAAAAGACACCAGAATACAATGGCGGATGATTTGCAGGCGCATGATCAGAATTTAAGAAGCCGGGCGCTGTCCCTAAGGCGGTCGAAGACAAAGATCGCGACAGCCCCCGTGATCAGCATTTCGGGCAGCCACAAGCTCCCCCAAACATCAAGCCACTGAACATCGTCGAAGGCCATTTTATGGGTCAACCCCATAACCACCGTGTAAGCTGTTACCACGCAAAAAACCATCCATACCCGCGACACATTAGACCCGCGCTCATAACAATAACGACGCACCGCCAGTGAAACGAACGCGCACACAACATAAGCAAAAATATTCGTGCCGAAGGGCATGGTACTAAAACAATCCTTGAGCACGCCCGCCCACAACGCCGACCAGAGGCTGAAACGGATACCGGAGTATAGATTAAAAAAGATCACCACCAAAAGCAGTAAATGCGGATCTCCCCAGCGGCCGAACAAATTGAACAAAGTAAACTCCATCAAAAGAGCCAGATAACAAATGAGGGGGATCAGCAGGATCTGCTTCATAAGATCACTTGATGATAAGAACTTCTTCGAGCTTGCTCGGTTCAACCGCCGGCTCAACGATCGCTCGCGGCGGCGTGCCCTGATCGCCGGGATAGACCTCGCTGACCGTTCCGACCCGTAATCCCTCAGGGAATACGGAACTTAGGGCGGACGTCACGATCTCATCGCCCACCCGAATATCGGCATCCTGTGGCAGATAATGCAGACGGCAATCCCCGGAAAGAGATCCGGACAACAAGCTACTCTCACGTGAACGCTGATTGACCACCGCCACGCTAAAGCCGGAATCGTTAAGCAAAATGACCTTGGAAACATCCCCCGCCACCTCGGCCACCTTCCCCACCACGCCGCTGGCGTCAATAACCGCCATGCCCGGGCGCAAGCCGTCACTTTTACCTTTATTAACCATAAGAGACGAATTCCAGTTCGCCGGGTCGCGCGCCACCACCAGGGCCGTTTCGGTTGAATAATTCAGCTTATTCCTCAAGTCCAGCAGGCGCACATAACGCTTGTTCGCCGCGCCATTCTCCTCAAGTGCCACCAAGCGGGCCTTGACGCCGCCCACCTCACGCTTTAATTTCTGATAATCATTGTAGGTCTTGCGATAGGAAAGAACACGCCCCGCTTCATCGACCGGCCAACGCACCACCGCTACCGACGACGTGGCAAAGGACATCAGCCCCATTTTTACACCGTGAAAGAAAGGAGAATTGAAGAACAGCAGCCAAAAAGGAATAATGAAAAGAAGGGCGTAGATGAGCTGTTTCGGAAGTTGTCGCAGCATGAAGCCTTAGCTCAAAAATCGAGTTTTGCCTGCGCCATCAGACGCTTGCGGAGCCTGGCCGGCATATTGACCGTCTCACCCGTGCCACGAACAACAGCGGTGTTAGGATCTTCCGCCACATGGACCGGAAGTCCGGTCTCCTCGGCAATACGCTTGTCAACACCGCGCAGCAATGAGCCGCCGCCAGCCATCACGATACCGCGATCGATCAGATCGGCCGCGAGTTCCGGTGGCGTATGTTCCAGGGTGGATTTGGCCGCGTCCACGATCGCCTGGACGGTATCGGCCAGGGCTTCGCGGATCTCAACGGAGGTGATCGAAATGGTCTTGGGCAGGCCGGCGATCAGATCGCGCCCGCGAACATCCATCGTAAGCTCTTCTTCGAGAGGGTAACCGGAACCGATACGGATCTTGATCTCTTCCGCCGTGCGTTCACCGATCATCAAATTATAGGTCTTGCGTAAATACTCCATAACAGCGGTATCCATCTCGTCACCCGCAACACGGATAGACTTGGCATAAACAATGCCGCCCAATGAAATAACCGCGAATTCCGTCGTACCGCCACCGATATCAATGATCATGTTCCCACCCGGTTCATGGACCGGCAGGCCCACGCCGATCGCCGCGGCTTTCGGTTCCTCGATCAGGAACACATCACGCGCCCCGGCATGGATCGCCGAATCAATAACCGCGCGCCGTTCGACTTCCGTGATCCCCGAAGGGATCGCAATAACGACCGACGGATGAATAAAAAACTTGCGGGGATGGACCTTCTTGATGAAATACTTGAGCATCGCTTCGGTGACTTCAAAGTCGGAAATAACACCGTCCTTCATGGGGCGGATCGCCACAATGCTGCCCGGTGTACGGCCTAACATCTTTTTGGCCTCATCTCCGACCGCTACCACGCGATTGGTCCCTTTTTCAATAGCCACAACGGAAGGCTCGCACAAAACAACACCCTGGCCTTTAACATAAACCAGCGTGGTCGCTGTCCCTAAGTCGATGCCGAGGTCCGTAGAAAAATAACTGAGGAAGTACTCCTTGATATCCTGCAAGATCTTGATGAGCTTCTGGATCATATTTTCCCCTGGATAAGTAGTTTAAGAATGGAAAGCATCTTATACGAAAAGGGAGTTCAAGTCAAATTGTAAGTGGTTCGGGAATTACAACTTAAGCGTAACGGCGGAAAGGGCTTTGACAAATCCGGGATAGGACTTTTTCGTGCACTCTATATCGGAGATCTTTACCCCTATTCTGAGGCCCAACACCGCAAAGGCCATGGCCAAACGATGATCATGGTGAGGATCAAGGGTAACCCCGCTCCTGTAAGAAGCCTGGGGTACAATGACCATTTCATCATGCTTCTCTCTAATATCAGCACCAACCTTAAGCAATTCATGACGCAGATCACTGATGCGGTCAGATTCCTTAACCCTCGCATGGCCGATATCTTTCAAACGGGTCGGACCTTTAGCAAACATGGCCGCCACAGCCATGATCGGAACAAGATCAGGACAGTCCTTAAGCGAAAAAACGCCACCCTTGAGCTCCTGAGCCCCTTTGATCTTAAGCGCCCGGGGACTCCTGGAATATTTCAAGCCCATCCGTGATAAAAAACCCAGAATTGCCCCGTCAGACTGGACCAAGGTATCATCAAAACAACCTTTTAGGGTGATCGCCGACGGCACCAGGGCCGCCGCAACCATAAAGAAAGCCGCCAAGCCCCAGTCGGAAGGGACATGGAACGATTTTAACCCCTTATACTTCTGCTTACCGGGGATCAAAAATTCTCTGGGGCTTTTCTCAATAACCCGAATACCGGCGCGCGCCAGGATCTGCCGGGTCATAAGCACATAGTCCCGCGAAACCAACTGACCCGACATCACCAACCGGGTATCCTGCCGGCAGAACGGCGCCGCGATCATTAACGCGGAAATGAACTGCGAACTGACCGACCCGTCAATGACAATGCGGCCGCCCGGCAATTCACCACCGGAGAAAATAACCGGAACCGACTCCTGCGCACCCGCACCTTGAACTTTAAGCCCGCGATCACGAAGAGCCAAACATAAATGATGGTTGGGACGGCCCAACAACGTTCCGCGTCCCGTAACCTGCGCCGATGAACAAAAGAACGAAAGCAAAGGCAGCACAAAACGCAACGACGTGCCCGACTCACGGACATCGATCTTAAGCGCCGCGCGACGGTCAACGTCCGTCAACGCCACTATCCGGTAACCGCCGCTAACCGGCACGACCCGGGCGCCAAAAGCCTCGGCCACCTTGCCGGCCACGATAGCATCATCACAATCGGAAGGCCCGATAACACGCGAAACGCCGCCGCAAGCGGCAACGAAAAAAGCCCGAATAGAGTAGGATTTTGAAGCCGGAAGAATAACAGACCCGCGAAGGGCTTTGACGAGCGGGACTCTCAGGAGCATATCAGCGTTTGGGAACGACCTGGTCGTTCTTACGAACCTTGCGGCTGGAGAACGGCGGAATAAAATCGGCCGCCGCCATATCGTCCTGGACACGGGAAACTTTCACATCACCAAGATAACCTTTACCCCGATAGATCGACATGACATCGCCCTGTTTGATACCGGCCTTGGCCCCGAGGTCGAAAATTAAGAATTCCGTTTCACTGTCGACATTAAGAACGCGCCCCTGCTTGGCGGAACCAGGGGCGATCACGATACGGTCAAGATCAACCTTCTCACTGCCGGGTTGGCCCGGCGCGGGAATGATCTCGCTGCGCGGTTGCTCGGCCGCGGCCTTCTCGGCGTCTTTAACCTTTGCCTCAAGGTCGGCATTCTTTTTCTGCAGATCATCCGCCGCTTTTTTAAGCGATTCAGCCTCCTGGGCACCGCTGGCCACCTTGGCCTCCAGGTCCTTCATCTTCGTCTGGGCGGACTCCAGTTCCGCTGAGAACTTCTGGCGCAGCTCTACTTTGGTCTTGGCTTCCGACTCAACCAGGTCTTTAAGTTTCTTGTTCTCGGCCTTGATCTCGTCACGCAGCGCCGCCTCAAGGTCGATCTCTTCCATCAAGCCATTGATCTTGTCGTCAGCATCCTTGTTCTTGCCCTTAAGAACATCGATCTGTTTTTCCGCTTCTTTTAGAGCCGCCTCGATCTTGGCACCCCTCGTGCGCGCCTCATCGAGAGAAACTTCCGTCTCCTTACGCGTCTGGGTCTCTTTCTGTAAGAGGAAAAGTGAGATCGCTACCCCGCTGATCAAAATGACAATGATCAAGCCCAGAAAAATAAAGATCGTGCGGCCGCTCTTGATGGAAGACATAACAATCCTCGATACTATTTTTTGATGATATCCCTATTATAAAAAACAATACCGCAAAGTAAAGCAGAGTTATAAGAAATATGGCCCGAACTCGGCAGGCAGAGGGACCGATATTTCCATCGGTTCCTTGGTCAACGGATGCGTAAAAAAGATCGACTGGGCATGCAGCGCCAATCGCGAAAAATTCCCCTTATTGCCATACTTCTCGTCCCCCATGATCGCATGGCGTAAGTGGCGCATATGCAGCCGCAACTGATGCGTCCGGCCCGTCGTAGGGAACAAAGCCACGGCTGTTCGATCCTTATGGCGCCGGACCACGTTGTAATACGTGGTCGCCTCCCGGCCTTCACCTTCTTTGGCAATACAACGCAGGTCATGATATTTGGGATGATCCCCGATGGGCGCCTCAATGACCCCTTCATCGAACTGAACCACGCCCTCCACCAGTGCCACATATTTCTTTTCGATCGTGTGGCTTTCAAATTGCTTGGCCAAACGGGCATGCGCCATGTTCGTCTTGGCCACCAGAAGAATGCCGGAGGTTTCCTTATCAAGCCGGTGAACGATCCCCGGACGTTTGGCGCCGTTGACGTCCGACAATTCACTAAAATGATGGACCAGTGCATTAACCAGCGTCCCACCGTAATGGCCGGCCGCCGGATGTACCGCGATGCCAGCCGGCTTGTTAAGCGCGATCATGGCGGCATCTTCATATACAATATCAAGCGCGACATTCTCCGGCTTAATGCGCTCGTCAGGATAGTCCTCAACACGCACATCTACCGAAACACTATCGCCGGACATGACCTTAAGCGACGGCCTGGCCTCTTTGCCATTAACCGTGAGCCGGCCCTCATCAAGCAAGCGCTTGACGAACATCCGTGACGGAACGACATCCGGCAAGGCCCGGGTGACAAAAACATCCACGCGCACATCATGATCGGCTTCGGTAACTTTTAGAACATGTGGCGGCATGTGGCCCTCAACGGCGCGTTTTTAAGGTGGCGTTCACGGCCAGCCCGGCCGCGAACAGAATAATACAAACATACTGAAAAATACTCAATCCCAGATAAAGGTCATGGTCGGCCCGGAAGAACTCGATAACAAAACGTTCAACAGAGCTCAAAACAAGATACATCACAAAAACCCGGCCCGGCGTTTTCAACCGAGGGGCCCACCAACGCAGCGCCAGAAAGATCAGCAGCTGGCCGAGCGACATAAAGATCTGGGTAGGAATGAGCCTCTCTTCCCAAACGGGAAAATACAGCCCCCATGACGCCGGCCGGCCATAACAGCAGCCGTTTAGCAAACAGCCAATACGCCCGATCGCCTGCCCTAAGGCAATGTAAGGTGCCGCCACGTCAAGCAAAGGCCAAAGAGGCAGCTTATAACGACGAATAAAAAGGATCCCGGCCAGGAGCCCCCCCGCAAAACTGCCCTGCCAGGCTAAACCGCCTTTCCAGAGCATCACTATTTCGAGGGGAGCCTTAACAAAAACATTCAGATTAAGAAAAACATAAAACACTCTGGCGCCAAGAATGCCACAAACGACCACCCAGAAAACCAGGTCATAAATAACATCCGGCAGGATCCCGATCTTCCGGGCATCGCGCGCCAGTAACTGAGAGGAAACAGCCACCGCCAGGGCAAGCATCAGGCCGTAGGAGTAAACCGGTATCGGGCCGATATGGCAGATCACTGGGAACATATCAATCCTTCAAAAAAACCTTGGGCCGCGCCTGGCCTTTTTCCCTGGCTAAAGGGAAACACTTGATCAAAATAATAAAAGCTCCGACCGTAATCGCGCTATCGGCCGCGTTAAACACCGGCCACACACGAAAATCCAGGAAATCCACCACATACCCCAACATCATCCGGTCGATAAGGTTCCCGATAGCTCCACCCAGGATCAACGAAAAAGCCGAGATATACAAACGATCCAACTCCCCGACCTTATGGTAATAATAGATATTATAGACCAAAAGGCCGATCGCGATAACCGGGATCACAAAAAAAACAAAACTGTTATCCTTGAACAGGCCGAAAGCAATGCCGGTATTATGAACCAGCGAAAAATGAAAAACATTGCGGATGACGGGGATCGACTCTCCCGGATGAAGGATGGTCGAAAAACAGAGCTTGGTCAGGCGGTCAAGAGAAACAACCAGCGCCACGGTGGCCAGGCAGATGATAATGTCCGAATAAGAACGCTTCATTTCCCGCTCTTGCGGTCCATCGCTTCCTGGACCTCAAGGCAGTACTCGGCATACGGAATCGCCTTCAGGCGCTGCTCCGGGATCCTTTTGCCGCTTTCCAGGCAAAAACCGTAGTTTCCTTTATCGATACGGGAAAGCGCCGCGTCGACTTTCTGCAGGATCTCGCGGTCATTGGAAGCCAGGGACAGATTGAATTCACGATCGTACATATCGGTCGCGACATCGGCCATATGCATCGCGTGGCCGGAAAGATCACCTTTGTCGCTCTGATCGCCTTCACTCTCGTTCGCCATACTGCGGATATCGCCATTGACCTGAGATTTGATCGACAGAAGCAATTTCTTAAAGAATTCGAGTTTCTTGGCGTCCAATTTGTCTGGCATGTGAATGATCCCCTGTTGTTACAATTATAATGTATCTGAAATATCTAAATCCTTGACCGCCCGGGCGCAACGTCCGCAGACCTCAGGGTGATCCGTGTCTTTCCCAATGTCATTCTTGTAATTCCAGCAGCGCGGGCATTTAACGCCCCCGGCTTTTGCAATCGTAATATCGGCCGGGCCTGACGTTTTTTCCGCACCGGATATTTTTCCGACCTCAACCTCAGAAACGATCAACAAAGAAGGCAGTTCAGCCGCCAAAGAATTGAGATACGCAACATCCCGGTCCGAAGGGCTCCCTATAATGACCTTCGCCTCAAGGGATGCGCCGATGCCGCCTTCCGCTCGTTTTTCTTCAAGCTTCTTAAGAATAAGCGGCCGGAATTCCAGGAACCGGGTGAAACGCTCTTCAGCCGCATGATCCCGCCAGGTGCGGTCCGCCCTCGGCCAATCCAGTAAATGGACCGAAGGAACATCCTTATTGGCCGCGGTCTTGGGCATAAAACTATAGATCTCATCGGCCGTAAAACTAAGGACCGGCGCTAGCATCCGGGCGAGCGCGTCAACAATATGATAGAGAACGGTCTGCGCCGAACGCCTTTTTAACGAACGAGCGCTGGAAGTATATAGTCTGTCTTTTAGGATGTCAAGATAAAAGCCCGACAGATCCTCGTTACAAAACGAATATATCTCCTTATAAACCGTCGAGAATTCATAGGTCTCGTACGACTTGGTAACACTTTCAATTAGGCCCGCCAAACGGCTGAGCGCCCAACGATCCACCGCCAGTAGATCCTTGGCAGGAACAAGGTCAGTATCCGGATTAAAGCCATCCAGGTTGCTCAAGAGATAGCGCGAGGTATTGCGGATCTTGCGGTACGCATCGACCAACCGGTCCATGATCTCTTTGGACAGGCGAATATCATCGTTATAGCTCGATGAAGCCACCCACAAGCGCAGGATATCAGCGCCGTTATTCTTGATAATATCATCGGGCGCGATCACATTACCCGTTGACTTAGACATCTTGCGGCCTTCTCCGTCCACCACAAAACCATGCGTGAGCACCTGTTTGTACGGCGGACGGCCATCGATCGCCATGGACGGAATAAGGGACGACTGGAACCAACCGCGATGCTGGTCGGAACCTTCAAGGTACAGGTCGGCCGGCAGCGGCCTCCTAAGCATTTCATGAAAAACAGCCTGATGGCTGACGCCACTGTCGAACCAAACATCGAGAATATCGTTGGCTTTTTCCAGGTCTTCGACCTTGAGCCCCGCCACGGTGAAATCCGGCGGCCAAAGCTCGGCCACGCTTTTTTCGAACCAGATATCACTGCCATGCTCCTTAACAAGCGCGGCCACATGGTCAATAACCTCGGGAAAAAGGAACTGTTCGTCCTTGCCCTTAAGCTTGAACGCGGGGATCGGCACACCCCAATAACGCTGCCGGGATAAACACCAGTCGGGACGGGAAGAGACCATCGCCTTAATACGCTCCTCGCCAGCCGGAGGGAACCACTGGACGCTTTTCTCGACCGCTTCCTTCAGCTTACCGCGAAGGCCATTGTTATCGATCTTAAGGAACCACTGGAACGTAGCGCGGAAAATGATCGGATTCTTGCAACGCCAGCAATGCGGATAAGAATGTTGTATTTTCTCGGTATAAAATAAAAGCCCTCGTGCCTGAAGGTCCGCAATGATCTCGGGATTAGCTTTAAAAACATGCTTACCCTCGAACGGAGCCCCGGCAGCGGTAAAAACTCCCCGGCTGCTTACCGGCATCAACACTTCAAGCTGATAGGCCACACCCGTCTGATAATCTTCCTGACCATGTCCGGGAGCCGTATGAACCAGCCCCGTCCCGTCTTCTTTGGTCACATAATCAACCGCCACCACCCGGCAATTCTCTTTCTTGCCGAAAGGATGCGTATAAAAAAGCTTGGTCAGTTCCGTCCCCCGCACCTGAGCAACCGCTTGCCAGGGTTTTTTGCCTGGCTCCTTATCGAGCACCTTGGCGGAAAGAGTCTTCTCAACGATCAGGATCTCATCGCCCATTTCGGCGAGGACATAGTCGAATGTCGGGCTTACCGCGACCGCTACATTGGCCAAAAGGGTCCAGGGTGTCGTCGTCCAGACCAGCAAAGAAACCTTTTTATCTTTCGGCAGGTCAAGGATCTGCGGATTATTGACCGGAAAACGGACATAAACGGTCGGTGAGGAATGATCTTCATGCTCAACTTCCGCCTCGGCCAGCGCCGTTTCGCAATCGAAACACCAGTTAACCGGCTTAAGGCTGCGGTAAACGTAGCCTTTGCGGGTCAGGTCGGAGAGGCACTTGAGGATCCAGAACTCATAAGCGGGCGCCAGGGTAAGATACGGCTTATCCCACTCACCCATGATCCCCAGGCGCTTGAACTGTTCGCGCTGAAGGCCGACATATTTCATGGCATAATCATGGGCCTTCTTGCGGAAAGAAATACAATCGACGTCGGACTTACGCGCTTTCAACTCCTTAAGAAGCGCATGTTCGATCGGCAAGCCATGGCAGTCCCAACCGGGAATGTAAAGGCTGTCAAAACCCTGCATGGTCTTGAACTTGACGATGAAATCCTTAAGGATCTTGTTAAGCGCGTGGCCGATATGAATATTCCCGTTAGCATACGGCGGGCCGTCATGCAGAATAAACGACGGTTTACCCTCGGATTTCGCACGAACACTTTGATAAAGGCCGTTCTTTTCCCAAGCAGCCAGAACTCCCGGCTCACGCTGGGCCAGGCCGGCCTTCATGGAAAAGTCGGTTTTGGGTAAATTAAGGGTTTTCTGGTAGTCCATAGGGGGAATACTTTACATCAATTTACATATTTGCCAATAATTATTTCGAGGTCTTTTTTCTTCTTGGCCGGGATCAGCTTGGGATCGGTCATGATGGCGTTTTTCAGCGCCCCCTGGGCCGAAAAGGACGTCATCCTGCCAACACGGGGAATAGCAAGCTTAAGGATCTTTTTGGCATTGCCGACATTACGGGTCAGATAGGCGATGATCATGTCGACCGTGACGCTATCGTGGCCGTCATACCAGCAGTCATAATCCGTCACCGCGGCCAGCGTGGCATAAGAGATCTCCGCCTCGCGCGCCAGTTTGGCCTCAGAAAGGTTCGTCATACCGATAATGTCACAACCCCAACTGCGGTAAAGTTCCGACTCGGCCTTCGTCGAGAACTGAGGGCCTTCCATGTTGACATAGGTCCCGCCCTTATTAACGGTAAGCTTCAGCTCCTTGCAGGCGCGATAAAGTTCAGTGGAAAGCTCCGCGGAAATAGGATGCGCAAAAGCCACATGCCCCACGATCCCACCGGTGAAAAAGGTCATATGGCGACGCAACGCTGTACGGTCAATGAACTGGTCGGGTAGAACAAAGTCCATGGGCTTATACTTGAGCTTCAAACTTCCTACTGCCGAAACTGAGAGGATGGCATCCACACCCAACTTCTTCATGCCCCAAATGTTGGCATGATAGTTGATCTCGGTCGGAGAAATACGGTGCCCCCGGCCATGTCGCGGCAGGAAAACCACCTTGGTACCGTCAAGAACGCCAGTGATGAACTTATCCGAAGGGGCGCCAAACGGCGTCTTAAGCGCCACTTCCTTAACCTTTTCGATCCCTTCGATCTGATACAGACCGCTGCCACCGATAACGCCGACTGTCGCCATAAAACGCTCTCCTATTTTGCCAATTCCACTGCCCGGGCGCGAGCGGCCTCAAGCGCCGCCAGGAACATCCCGGAAATATTTTTATCCATGAACACATCCGTCGCCGCCTGCGTTGTGCCGCCCTTGGATGTGACCTTCAAGCGCAACGTCTCGGCGCTATCATCACTCTTGGCCAGCATATGCGCACTGCCCAGCAACGTCTGATAAACAAGCGTTTTGGCTTCCGTCTCGCTGAAACCCAGTTTGCGCGCGGCGCCAAGCATACACTCAACAAAGAGAAAAACATAAGCCGGGCCGCTGCCGGACACCGCCGTCACAGCATTGATCATCTTCTCAGGGACCACAATAACCGGGCCAACCGCCCCAAGAATGTCTCTGGCTGTTTTAAGGTCTTTGGGCGATGCATGTTTTCCCGCCGATACCGCCGTTACGCCTTCCCCGATCATAGCCGGAAGGTTGGGCATGGAACGGACCACGCGGACTTTCGTGCCGAGGGCTTTCTCGATAAAAGACGACGTAATGCCCGCCGCTATCGAAACGAAAAGCTGCCTCTTAACGGCCGGCTTGATATCAGCCAAAGCCGCGGGCAAATCCTGGGGCTTGACCGCCAGCAGGACGACGTCTGCCTTCGCCGCTGCCAAAGCCGGCGTATCCCCGAATGAACAACGGTACTTCTTTTTTAAATACACCCGGCGTTCCACGCGGGCTTCACAAACCACACAAGCATGCTTTTTGTAAAGCCCGGCCAAAATGGCCTCACCCATGTTACCGGCACCAATGAATGCGATCTTCATTTGAATATCAAGCTCCCTATACGGACCATGGTTGCGCCCTCTTCAATGGCGATATCAAAGTCACCGCTCATCCCCATCGAAAGATGCTTCATTTGAACGCGCTCGCTGCAGGCCCAATCCTGCGCGATCGTTTTAAATAATTCATGACAGCGACGAAAAACCGAACGAATAACCTCTTTATCTTCGGTCAGTGGCGCCATGGTCATTAAGCCGAGCAAACGGACATTGTTCAGCTGGCTGACATGATTTAAAAAAGCCCCCGCCTCTTCCTGCGGCAAACCGAATTTCTGTTCTTCTTTAGCAATATCGACCTGTAAAAGGATGTCTTGGACCTTGCCGATAGTTGCGGCGCGCTTGTTGATCTCATCGACCAGCGCGACACTATCGACCGACTGGATCAGGTCGAAAAGAGCCACCGCTTCTTTGGCCTTATTCGACTGTAAATGTCCGATAAGATGCTTGCTCACGCCAGTGCCTGTGATCAACGCGAACTTCTCTTTGGCCGCCTGAATGCGATTTTCGGCAATGTCCTTTAGGCCTGAAGCCACCGCTTCATTGACCGTAGCGGCATCAGAATACTTGGTGACCCCGACCAGAATGACCGCCTGGGGGTTCCGTCCGCATCGATAACAAATATCCGCGATCTTCTGCCCAACGGCATCCAGGTTACTTTTGAGCATCAGAGTACTCCAGCACACCCTGGATCTTGGAGATCAAATCCCCGAAACGCAGCGGCTTGGTCAAATAATCCGCCACTCCCAAGCGGCGGAATGTCGGCTCCATTGATTCGTAAGCTGTCAGCATGATGACAGGGACTTTCTCGGCACCGGCTATTTTTCTTGATTCAGTCAAAAAAGCATACCCGTTCATGTTCGGCATTTCGATATCAAGGATAATAAGATCGACCGGCCCCTCCCGCAGGACTTTCAAACCCTCATGGCCGTCGCTAACACCAATAGCCAGATAGCCCTCATGCACCAGCTTACGCCGGGTCATGTCGACCACCATTTCTTCATCATCTACGATCAGGATCGTCTTTGGCATATTAGATAAACCTATTCTACGCATCATACCCCGAAAGATCATTATCTTCAAACGGGATCTCAGGATCCATGATCTCGGCCATGATCATATCCAAAGCACGCCAGTATGGCTCAATGATATTTTCCAGGGGCACCGGCGCAAACTTCTCCGTAAAGAAATACTTGATCTCTGAACTGCGCAACAGATAAAGCCCGGCGTTTACCACACACCCCGGATTTGCCTTGGCGATAAAATGCATATAGAGCGGTAACTGAAACGAATGAACTTTATTGTAAATCTCCTCGCGATCCGGAGCATCCGACAGGACCAGCGGGCGCTGAGGGAGCTTATCCGATGATCCCGTTTTGTAATCAAGCACCGATAGCCCGCCGCCGATCAACGCCTCCACTCGGTCCACGCGCGTCTTGAATAGATATTTACCGGACGGAAGCTCAAGCTCCCCAGGATAATCCCGCTCCACGGCCACCAGTTGCACTACACCAGCCATGCGCTCCTTCTCATAAGCCAGAAATGCCTTAAGTTTATGCTCCATCACACTGCGCACCAGAAAATCATCCGAACGCATCCGCTGGGTAAAGTCGGCCTTAAAATGCCGTTCGAACAGCCCCCAGAAATGCGTTTCAAAATCGGCATCGATCGAAAGCGCCTTGCCTTCGAACGGCCGGTAGGCTTCCTCAAGAAAACCATGAAGAAAATTCCCAATGATCGCCGCGTCCGGCTCATCAAGCAGGTCTTCCTGTTCCCGCAAGCCAAGAACGTAACGCTGATAAAACTCGTAAGGATTCTTCAAATATGAATTCACACTGCTTGCCGAGAACGTAAAGTTTTTCAAGAACGCCATGATCTTCGGGGTTTTAGGCGCCGAACGTTTGACGGCGCTGACACCCGCCTGGAACGCCGCCCGTATGGTGGGAAAAGCCCTCAGAGCGCCTTCCCTCACCTGTTGCTCCCAGATCAGTTCCTCCAGAAAACGGCTAGGCTCTTTTTCCTTGTTCTGCTGGTAAATGATATGAACATTCTCAGCCGATGAGATCACCCGCATGAACTGATAGCGCTGGATCTCCTCTTCCAGTTCCAGGCGGTCGATCCCCAACTGGCTCATGACCTCGCGAGGGATCAACGATGAGCGCGCTTCCACCTTCGGCAGAACGCCTTCATTCGTGTCCATCACGATCACATTCTTAAAATTGAGTGACCGCGTTTCAAAGAGCCCAAGGACCTGAAGGCCTTTGAGCGGCGTACCGGAAAAACTTACCTTATCCCGGCCGGCGATATCTTCAAAGACGCGAATGAGCTCATCGATCGAGAACGTCTCATTAGTGAACGAAGCCCGCGCGAAACTTTCCATGATCTCATCGATCCGCGCGGCGATATTCAAATTTAGTGGATATGACTCCATTTCGCTCGACGACCTCATGGCCTGCAGAAAGACAGCCAAGGCCTGCGCGAACGCGGCCGGTGATCTCACATCGGCCCACTGGGCAAAGAAAATGCGATGGATCCCCTCCAACGCCGATCTCAATGTTTCGCCTGTAACGGCAACCCCCATCGCGGCCAGGGCCTTCACCGCCTCCTGATAAATAACAGGATCGGACGCAACTTCATCGAGCGTGATAAAAAGTTTGCCGGACACGCTGCCCGCGATCCGGCCTTTAAGGACTTCTTCGATCTTATGAATAAGGACACGCGTCACTGAACCTTTCGAATCTCCAGGATCCGCAAGGTTCAAGTTCTTCAATAACGGATGTTGAAGGACCGCCAGGTAATCACGGGTGTAGTACGCCCCCTGGCGAATAGAAGAGCAGGCCCTAAAGACGCTCTCCAACAAAACATAAAGGCTGCCCCGCCGGAGCGGATAACCCATTGAAACATTAAAATCCTCCATCTCATCAGGTAGCGACGACAAGAGCGGCATCAAAGCCCCGCCGTCAGGCAAGATAACCACGGTCGATGAAAGGTCGTTGATCCGGCCAAGAATATCCCGGGCCATGGCACTTTCCGCATGAGCATCGAACGCCGAATAGGCGTCCAGATGAAAGCGCGTGGGCGTGGGCGCCTCCCCTTCCAGGAGATCACAACCGAACCGCCGGGCAATGCGCTCGAGCACCGGCCACTTACGCTGATCGCCCTGAAAAACCAGCGTGGCATTCTCCTTGGCGTAAAGGTGCTTGGCCACCGCCTCTTCCGTACGGTGAAAATAAAAGAAATTCGCGAAAACGAACTCGTCAAATTCCTTAAAGGCAGCACCACCGACATTCTCTTTGGCTCTCAGATATTGTAAACTCCGGCGGGTTCTTCCAGCATCCAAGAGCCTCTGATGAAAAGCCCCCCGCAAGGTAAGGACCCGCTCCAAAAGGCGATTGATATTCTCCGGCACCGAGAACCCGATGCGCGCGCTGGCCTCTATATTCTTAAGCGCGGAGGCGCTGACGTCCTCAAGGTCCAGTTCACCGATAAAATCCAGGATCTCTCCCGCCCAGGGCAGGAATTGCGCGAAAGACTCCCGCCCCTCGAGCAACTCTGGCGTTAACTCTTTGGCCAGACCATAAAGCTCATACCGCTCTTCCACCGCCGTAAGCGGCTTTAAGATACCGGTCGTATTGGCAATGCGATCCATCAGTTCGTCGATCGTAAAAAAAGTCGGCGGCACAAACGCTTTACCGGTTTTTCTCGCCAGGGCACGCTTAAGAAAATGCGCCGGGCGCCGTCCGCCGAAAACGATCCCCACGCGGTCAAGCGGCCGCCCCTGCGCGCTATACGCGCGATGCAGATAAGCAGCCAGCTCATCGATAAAGTTCTTGGTAAAATCAACCGTGAATATCCGCGACATCTTCGATGTCCTTCTCCATGATGAAGGCCAAAACACCCCTGAACTTTCGGCCCGGGAAAATGTCCCGCAAGAGCCCGATATACTCCCTGACCTGAACTCGCCCTGCTTCCACCGCGTCGGAACGACTTGTCTTAAAATCGATCACCGTGACCAGGTCTTTGCCGACCAGTAACCGGTCGACCCGCTTTGTTCGCCCATAACGGTCAACCAGTTCATATTCAGTATAAACCTGGACGTCTCCCGCCTTGAACAAGGAAGCTACCGCGGGTGCTGCCAGGAAGGCGCTCACTAACGCCTGCACCCGGGGTGTTACGGGCATTTTTCCCTGCAGAGCGTCATGCAATTCAATGCCCAAGGCGCGCTCCGGCGCATGCGCGGGATCGATGAACTCGTCTTTCAGGAACCGCAACCAGTCCCGGCAATCAGGAGGGGCCACATCAACCGGAGACACCGCATCCCCGGCCTTGCCCTGAGGATAATTTATTGAAGGGGTGCCGACAGAGAGCATTTCTTGCGGGATCAGATCGACTGCGAGATTCTTTGAACTGCCACTTTTAGCGGGAATGAACACATACATTTCGCAGACCGCGCGGGTCAGCGCCACATAAGCGTTGTTGAGCTCATTAAAAAAAGCCAGCATTTTCTCCTGCACCGATTCTTCCTCGGCCAACCGGGAATAATTCGTGTGCATCTCATTAAAATGATAGAGAGCCAGTCCATCCTCAATATTACGCAGCACGTACTTCGGCGCGGTCACTCCGGCGGCGCCGCCGCGATCTAGCCCCAGAGTAAAGAACGGTAGAATGACCACGCGATATTCCAGTCCCTTGGATTTATGAATGGTCGCCACCCGAACCGCGTCAGCTCCCGCCGCCGGCACAAAGAATGCCTCCCCCTCGCCATTATCATAAAAGCGCAAAAACTCGCCCAGGGACGGATAGTCGAGCTCTTTCGCGCGCACCAACTCCAGCAAATGCATCAGGAAGGCCTGGCTTTGAGGGTAACTCTTAAGAACCTCCCAGGAACGGAAAATACTGACCGTCAGCTCATACACCGGATACAACCCCACCTGCCGGAAGAACACGCTCAGCAATCGTTCCCAGGCATCCGGAAAAGCTTTCTGGAATTCCTTGTAAAGATATGGCTCTCTTTTACCTTCGCGCCATCCCACGATCAGGTCTTGAACACCCGCCAAAGGGATCGCGGACGCTTTCAGGAAAAGCTCCCCCAAAACAACGGCCGCAAAGGCTTCATTGTCGACCGGAGCATCCAGAAAATGCAGCAGCGCGGCCACCTCGATCACATGCGGGTGCTCCTTGATATTAAGCGTACGCTCGGAAGCCGCCGGAATACCGGCTTCAAGCAAAGCCCGGGTCATCAGCGAAACGTCACTGTTCTTGCGTACCAAAACCCCGATATCTTTCCAGGCAAACCTCTGATGGAGTTCCCGTAAAAGCGCAACCGTGCGCACAAGAGAATCCTCGCGGGACTCCTCCTGCAACTTTCCCGACAAGAACTCCACCCGCACATACCCCGAAGGGTCAAGTTTAACGGGTTCCTGCGCCGCGCCACCATAAACCCGTTCCAACTCCGCGTGGTCTCCGGGGCGGGCGGGCGCCTGCAGCATCAAGCGCTTAAGATTTTCTATCGAAAAGACCGCGTTATTGAACTCGACCAGCGACCGGTGGCTGCGCCGGCTCTGAGACAGCGTCTGAGGGTCAAGATGATACCCTTCGGCCGAAAATTGCCGGCGGATATTGTCAAAAAGAGCCGTGTCACCCCCGCGGAAAGAAAAGATCGCCTGTTTCTTGTCGCCCACGTAAAAAAGTGAACCGCCCTTCGCGATCGCGTCTTCCGGCAAAGCCTTGAGATTCTCCCATTGCAGAAGGCTGGTATCCTGAAATTCATCAAAAAGATAATGTTCAAATCGGGTCGACAAACGATAATAAAGCTCCTCCGGCGCGATCCCCCGCTCATGGATCAGGCGAGCCTTGGCATTAAGCTCCGATAGAAAAAGAACATCCTCCTTCAAGCAGGCCTGAGCCAACCGCTCGCGGACCTTCTCAAAAACTTCAATGTAAGGATCATATAAATGGCGGACTTCCAGTTCCGCGGCAGAATTAAAACCGGCGCGGATCTTCTCCCACTGCTCGAGGTGCCAGCCCGTTAAGGCGAACTTGGGGATCTCCTGCGCGTCCTTGGCAAAATACGATGACAACCCCGGTCTAAACTGGAACGCCCGGCGATCATCGGCAACAAAGCTCCTCAGGGACTTTTCAACGGTCTTATGAATGCCGGGCGGCATCTGTTCAACAAAGGCCCTCACATCATTGACCACGTTGATCTTGGCGCGCCAGATATCATCCGGTGTCAGCTGTCCACGGATAAATGGCCTGGCGTAGGTGTTAAACTCCTTAAACAGCTCCCGGACGGTATCGACCACCACATCTTTCGGCATCCACGGAGAACGAGCCTCCACCAGAAGCAAGCTGGTCAAAAGATCATCAAACGCCCCTTTAACCCCTGCATCGGTCTTAGCTTCCTCGATCAATTCATCGACCGCCAGCTCCAGATATTCCCGCGCGTCATCCTTGATCCGGAATGCCGATGTCAGCCCGATCTGGAACGCCGAACTGACCAGCAAGGTATTGATAAAACGGTCAATGGTCTGAACCTGAAAATAATTGTATCCCCGCAGGATCTCGGCAATGACCCGCATGGCGACAGCGCGCACCTGCGGCACATCCATCCCAAGCCCGTCGACCATCCTGGCCTCTTCTGCCTTATCCATCACGCCCAACGACAGCTCTTTAAGAAAACGGATGATCCGCTCTTTCATCTCAAAAGCGGCTTTATTAGTGAACGTAATGGCAAGGATGGAATAAACCGGAGGCCGAAGCGAACTCTTCGATAAATAAAGGATCAGACGCACATAGCGCTCGGCCAAAGCATAGGTCTTGCCGGAACCGGCTGACGCTTCACAAACCACGACTTCGGGGGAATAAAATGATCGGCGGGCGTTCACTTGTCTCGACTGGTATAAAGCTTGTCTTCCAACACTTCCCGGATCGCCGCAACACAGCCTTCAACCGGTGACTGGCCGGCTTTAATGCCCCAATCCGGGATGTCACGGGCAAAGTCATCCAGAAAACCGGTCAGCTTGCGGCGCTCCTGATCGGTCAGCACCAGCAGCTTACAGGTATCATTCTCACAGCGATCAGCACTCAAGAGAACGATCCGGAGCAGCATGCTGGCCGACAACAGGGATTTCTCCGCCTCTTTTTTTTCGGAAAAAATATTAAGCTGCCGGGAGATCAACTGCGGCTCATTGAAATTTGCCGGCTGGCCCGTTGTCTTAAAACGGTACAAGGCTTGCCACTGATCCCGCTCACGCATGCTTAATGTCAAAACCGCGTCGTAAGCCAAAATGGCCTGGCGCGAAACCTTCTCGATGAGCCCGTTCGGCGATTTAACAAAACGGGTCAGATAATTCCTGGCAATGCGCAGTTCCGTATTATCCAGTGTCCGGTCCTCGATATACGCCTGGATCAATTTAACATTGGCCCCGTTCTTGGCCTTGATATCCCCTTCCGCGCTCAGGCGGTCGGCCACGCGACGGTAATAGCTGAGGCTAAGGATGAAATTCTTGGTGAACGCGTACTTGTCGACATCAGCGTTATACTTTTTAAAAAGGGCTGTTTCGGAAGGCTCTTTAGGCGCGGCGAAACTGGAGGAAAGCGGACATGTTAAAAGCAGAGCAGCGGTAAGAACAAAAAGACGGCGCATCAAAGGATCCTCCAGTATGACACAACTCCATTACTTCTTGGACCTGGCGGCGAGAACCCGGTTGATCCTCTCGGTCAACTCTTTGGGAGAACAGGATTTATGCATGTACTCTATTCCCATCAGGGCTCCGAGGCGGGGATCAAGCTCTTGATCACGCGACGTAAGAATGACGACCGGCAGGTCTTTGAGGCGCGCATCGAACTTGATGCTATGGCAAACATCGTAGCCGTTGATCTCCGGCATCATCACATCAACCACCAGCAAGTCGGGCTTATCCTTTTTGAGGATAACCAGCGCATCAAGCCCGTCCTTGGCGATCGTTACCTCATGACCATCTCGCCGAAGGAACTCACTGACGATCTTCTGAATCGTCGGGTCATCATCACAGATCAAAATACGCGCCATAATATCTCCGGTTTTACTGGCTTTGCCGCATCGACCATCTCCCCTGGCGGCCTTCTTTGTTTCCTAGTTTTATAGCTTTTATAAACAATAATGTCAATAAAAGGAAAATTTATACTTTTCGCCGGAATTCCCAAATTTGCGCCAACGCTGCGCGTTCTCCAGGTAAAAGGACATGCAGCGGCGAATGGACTTCAACCTCGCCGTAATCATGAAGCAGGGAATTGAATACTTCTACAGCCGCGCCATGCGCGTACGCTTCCCGCGGGTAAATATCAAAGTGGCGCTCCCAAACAACATGCTCCGTGATCACAGCGCAGCTTCCTGAATCCGGAACACCACCGAACTTATAACACGCCCGATGGATACACGGGATACCGGCCGCGCCCCCAAGCGGGATCGGCTTTAACGACGGCACCGGTAACGTGGGGTCTTTCTCATGATAGGAACGCCATTGTTGGGATGATCCCGGACAAAAAACCGTGAACGGCCGCCTCACCCGACTGACATTCCATACGCCGCGCCGCGTTGGCTTATTGGAAACATTCACGATCTCCTCTTTCAAATGAACACGATCATCGGGTGTCAGGCTGATCGTACGGATCACCTGTAAGCCAGTCTCCCGGCAACAAGGACTCTTCAAAATAATACCACCGTCAATTTCCTGCTCGCTGTATAGTCCGCTGTCAAGATCCAAGGGAGGCGTTTTTCCAACCCACTCATTTTCCGGCGAAACCCAGGTCCGGTCCCCTCCGGAAAGATAGAACCTTGATTTGTCTTTCACGGTAGGAAGCGGCTCGCCATCCCCTTGCCAGAGCAATTCATGGCCAAAAACAAAAAGCGAACTGATCCGGCCACCTTCCGGCGCCGTGTTGAGTGTGATATTGGAACTTTTTAGGGAAGCCATCGCCTAACGGCTCTTGGCGAGCGCGTCTTTGATCCGTTGTTTGGACTGGGCATTAAGGCAATCGCACTCGGACGCAGGTGTGTTCCCCAGGGCCTCTTCATGGCGCGTGAAGGCTTGCCTAAGAAGCCGGATCTGGTTGCGGTAACGGGTACACGTCTTACACATCCACAAGTGAATGTTCATGGTGAGGGTCTCACGGACGGTCAACCGGCGTTCGATCGCGATGGAGACAAGGCGGGCCGCCTGTTTACAGGAGGTAATAAGCGGAATTTTTGTTTCTTCTTCCCAATTAGACATTATCTTCTTTCTTTTCGAACCAGTTCCTTTCCAGGCATTCGCGCAGCTGTAAACGCGCGCGGTGCAGAATAACCCACAAATTCGTCGGGCTGATACTCAACTCCTTACAGATCTCGGCCGTATCCAGGTCGTCAAGCTCTCTCATCGAAAAAGCCGCCGCCGTACGCTCCGGAAGTTTAGCCATGCAGCCCTTGAGGACTTCCCAGAACTCTTTGGAACTCAGCAATTTCTCCGGATCGGGGAGCCAATCCTTCGGGTACTTTCCGGGATTGCCCACCGCGTCGTAAAAACTGTCAACGGTCTGTTCTTCATCAGTCTGGATCTCGGAAATAGATTTCTCGCGAAACGATTTACGATACGTGTCAATAACCTTGTGCTTAAGGATCCCCACCATCCAGGTACGCTCAGTGGAACGCCCGGTGAACCCCTTGCGGGCGGTCAGCGCGGCCAGAAAAGTCTCCTGCACCAGGTTCTCGGCGGCCTCGCGGTTGCGCACACGCATCAGCGCGTAACGGTAAAGGTAGTCCCCGTGCTTATCGACCCAGGAAGAAGGGTCGGATACCGGACCCTGCTTGATCTCGGGCTCTTTTTTATTGCTCATTGCTCCCCTTTAATTTGCTTGATGCGCTTAAAGGCCTGCTCACCCCAGAAGTCCTCGTCACCATACATCGCGACGACCCGGTTATAGATCACAAGGGCTTCCTTCTTATCCCCAAGCTTCTGATAACAATGCCCCGAATAATAAAGGGCTACTTTGAACAATTCACTGTCGGGATACTGCGCTACATACTGCCCGAATAATTCCCTGGCCTGCGCGTAACGGCCCTTCTGATAATAATCCAAGGCTTTATTATAAAGCTCTGTCGACGACTTGAACACCGGTGTTTTTTCTTCAACCGGCTCAAGCATGGCGCACCCGGAAAAACAGGAAAAAGCGGTAAAAGCCAAGATAAAAGCCGACTTTCTGAACATAGGCACATACTCCAGTGGGGATATCCTAGCAAAAAAGGCGGAATTTTGCATCAGTAAAATAACCGGTATACCCTAGGGGAATTGCGGAGACTACAGGATAGCGCGTAGATCCTTCTACGCACAGGGCCCAGGAGCCATTAAACAAACATTGTTATGGCAGCACCCGCCGCCGCCAAAATCGGGGCAGAATGAATCCACGGTACACGTGCAGCCATATTGCCCAACGCCATCAATAGAATTCTGGGCGCCGCCAACATTCTGCAATGTGGGATAATTGCAATTGAACGACTGCCAGTTGCCTGTCGTCGGCGTAAAATTCCATGACGACAGCGGTGCTTTGGTCTTGTCATACGCGTCCACGCTGGCGCTAAAAGCTGTTGTGGTCGCTACGCTGCAACTAGGCCCACCGCCGCCACAGGACTGGCTTCCCCAAGCAGATATCTTTCCTGTGCTTATTTTATCCCAGTGACTATTGGACACATTACTGCCCATTTCGAAAGATCCAAAAAGCCCGCCGCCATTGACACCGACCGACCCCGTCGCAAAACAGTTGGTTATGGTGCTGTTCATGCCAAACTGAACATCTCCGATCAGCCCGCCTGGTACACTGCCGCTAACGGCCCCCGTAGCATAAGAATTCTTTACATCCGCTTGTAGCGCTCCGACCAGCCCACCGGCAATTCCGGCAGCACCCGTCGCGGTTACTTTTCCCGTGGCATAGGAGTCTATAATACTTAACCCGCCCCCTCCAGCCATTCCCGCCAGACCACCGACATAGTATCCTCCGGTCACTTTACCCGTAGCATACGATTTTGATATTAAAGCCGGACTTGCCACCGCGACCAGGCCTCCGGCTAAAGTGCTGTTTGTCGCTCCGGTTGTTGCCGTTACAATAGCGCTCGAATAAGAAGATGTTATGGGCCCACCCTGAACGCCGACCAAGCCGCCAGTTCCTCCGTTACTAGTCACTGTTCCGGTCACATAACTGTTGGTCACCGATCCGGAGCTGGCAGCTAAAGCGCCAACAAAAACATTGCCGGTGTTGTGGGAAGCGCTGATATTAACATTCGTCAGACCAAGATTAGAAACTTTGGATGCTGCCGCCATCGTACCAAAAAGACCAACGGAAAGAGTTGTGGCGCCTGCTGATGATCGATTGATATACAGTTTATCGATCGCATAATTTTTGCCATCAAACTTACCACCAAAATTAACGATCGGCGCAAACCCCTGCCCGCTGTTCCACGAACTTGTCGCGGAACAATCGACATTAGCGCCCAATTGGTAATAAACAGTGGACGCCACATTCGCCGGAATGCACTGTAATTGAGCGCAAGTCGTTATCGTATACGGAGCAATACTGGTGCCGCTGCCAGGAATAGCCGGGCAGGCTGCCACGCACACGCCGCCGCTCAGAGAGCCGGAACTGCATGTCGCCTGGCAATCGGCCGCTACGGAACAATTGCTGACCAGGGTATAATTCTTTGAGGTGCTTGGCGGTGTCGGGTTATTGCCGCAAGCGGTGGCATTAGCTGGTAAATTGGAACAGACCTTCGGCACGATACACGTGACCCCATTATCCGCGTTCTGGGTGCCGCTAACATTGACATTGCGCAAGTTAGGATAATTACAACTGACCGCCTGCCAGTCGCCGGAAGACGTAAAGTCCCAGGAAGATAACGGGGCTTTCGTCGCATTGAAGGCGTCATTGCTATCGCTAAAAGCCGTCGCGCTGCACCCGGCAGCGGCCTGTCCGCTTTTCGTCACATCCCAATATGAATTAGTGACGGAACTAGTCCCGTACAGTGCCCCCACCAGCCCCGCGCTGAACGCCTGGCCGGTGGCAAAAGAATCCGTCACCGACACCCTACTGTCACCGTTAAGTTCACCGACCAGGCCGCCGCTCACCGACGCACTACCGGTCACTTGCCCGGTCGCGTAACACTTCGACACGACAGCCAAGGTGCCGTTCATCAAGCCCACCAAACCGCCCGCTATGTTGTTACTGCAACTCACTTTCCCTGTAGCATATGAATTCGTCACCCTAGAATTCTGCATCGTTCCCACCAAACCGCCGATATTTTTAGCTCCCGAAACCTTGGCTGTTGCGTATGAATTTGTTATATTACCCGTAATTCCTCCAACCAATCCGCCGACATCGTAATGGCCACTAACCTGACCTGTCACATAGGAACGCGTCACGCTCCCGCCGCTCACCAACCCCACCAAGCCACCAACCGAGTCTGAACCGGTAACATTGATACTCTCGAGGCCAAGATCCTTGATCTGCCCCAACAGGATACTGAACAAACCAACATCACTTTTGCCCGGAGTATAAATATAAACGTTATTTATTGCTTTACCATTGCCGTCAAAGATACCGCCAAAATTCGAAAGGGGCGTAAAGCCGGCCCCGGTACCGTAAATGGAGCAATCAATACTTGAAACAACATTCGACGCCAGTTGATAATTGGCCGTAGAATTTGCGGGAATGGACTGCAGTTGCTGACAATTACAGATCTGGTACGGATTAGCCCCGCCATCGCCGACGGTGATCGTCGCGCTCAAAGGATTACAGGAAGCCGGCGGCGTAACCACGCAAACGCCCCCGCTCACATGATAGCCGGCATTACACTTCGCCTGGCAAGCCGTTGTCCCGTCACACGTATCGGCTGCGGTATAACTGGTCGTGCTATTAAGCGGCGCCGGATTCCCTGAACAGGCAGCCGCATTAGCCGGAACAGAACCCAGGCAAGATGAAGCCACCGAGCCGCAAGGGCCTACTCTAAAGTCTTGAACATTTCCGCTGCTGACAAAAGAATTCCATTCCGCCAGGGTACGCATCGGAATATAACGATCCAGAAAACCCGTCGTGATCGTTTTGGTCAATGCTGTACAGGCCCCGCTTGGCAAGGTTAATTCCAGGGTTGTATCGCTTGATATTGACCCAGGTACCAAGATGCCATTGATCGCTGGTTTACCGCCAGTCACCGTCTTGTCGAAAGAAATGATCGAGATCCTCCGATACGTAGTCGAGGGGTCCAAGTAAATATTCCGGGTAGCGAGGCTGTACTGGGCATTCTCCAGAGAGGTTATGCCCGTGTCCGCTGTAACGGGGGTGCTGGTACAATCTCGGGTCAGTGTTCCCGCCGTTGTCTGGCAATAAGGCTGTACATTTACTGTCGTGCCCGCCATCGCCGGCAAAGGACCGGCCAGAAATGCGGCTAAAATGAATAAAAACCTGGAGGCCATCATTACTCGCAACATATATCCCCCTCCTGAAGGGGCCTCATCTGAAGTCCGCCTTAAGTATACTATAGAAACAAGATGGAGACTATGCCCATACTGGAAAATGCGGGAAACGCTTTCCCGGATGGTGAAAAACAAAATCCCCTGAGCCATCGGATACAACTGACAGCTCAGGGGATTGATTTATAAATGGAAATTCTATTTAGCCTGATGCGCTTCAATATTAACACTGACCGCAACATCATCAGCCACAACTACGCCACCGTTATCAAGGGCCTTATTCCAGCTGACCCCGTAATCCTGACGATTAACCTTAAAATTAGCATCAATACCGATACCGTCAACTTTGGCCATCGGATTGAAAACAGGCCCTTCCACTGTCACTGGAATGACGATCTCTTTAGTTACGGCTTTAATGGTAAGGTCTCCCGTTACATCATAGGAACCGGCTACCGATTGCTGAATTTTCTTGGTCTTAAACGAAATCGTCGGATATTTCTCGGCATCAAAGAAATCCGCGCTCTTCAAATGTGTATCGCGCGCGTCATTGCGGGTATTGATGCTAGCCGCCTTGATGACGAAATCAAACTTCGAACCGGCAAGGTCGTTGGCATCAAACTTGATATCGCCCTGAAAATCACCAAAAACGCCGTTAACCTTGGCCACCATCATATGCTTGACGGCAAAACCGATCGTAGAATGGGCGCTATCCACCGTATACACAGGCGCCATCGCGGCCATCGCCGGCATATCCGCCGACCAGGCATTAAAACCAAAACCAGCGGACACCAATGCCGCGGCCATTAACGTAAATAGCTTTTTCATAAATCCCCCTTTAACATTTTTCCCCAATATTGTAGTTCTCATACCATTCGTCGCCGCGTAAGCTAAATCCTTACACCCACTTCCCGGTCTTGCGTGACGCCGCGGCATAGGTTTTCTGAACTTTAGCCAGGGACGCCGCGATCTCATCATGAGGGACCGCCGAGCTCTCCAGCTTTCCTGAAAGATACTTGTCGTACCCGGCCAGGTCGAGCAACCCGTGCCCGCTAAGATTGAAAAGAATGACCTTCTCTTTCCCCTCCCGCTTGGCTTTCTTTGCTTCTTCGATAACACAAGCCACGGCATTCGACGTTTCCGGCGCGATCACAAACCCTTCCGTTCTCGCCCAGATAATGGCCGCTTCATAACTGCTAAGTTGATCGACCGCGTGAGGCTTCATCAACCCCTCCACGATCGCCTGGCTCACCAGCGGCGCCATGCCATGATAACGCAAACCACCGGCATGGATCGCTGGCGGAATGAACTGGCTGCCCAGCGTATGCATCGGCAAAAGAGGCGTCATCCCCGCGACATCACCATGATCATACGCGAATTTGCCTTTGGTCATTTTAGGGCAACCGGCTGATTCCACCGGAATGATCTCGATCTTCGCCCCATTGATCTTGTCGAGCGTGAACGGAAAAGCGATCCCCGCGAAATTGCTGCCGCCGCCCGCGCAACCGATCACGATATCCGGCTTTTTGATCCCCGCTTTCTTCAACTGTTTCTTGGCCTCGAGGCCGATGATGGTCTGATGCAGCAGGACATGGTTGAGCACACTCCCCAGGGCATAACGGGTACGGCCGGTCTTATCGGTCACCGCGGCTTCCACCGCCTCACTGATCGCGATCCCCAGGCTGCCAGGCGTCTCTGGCATTTGAGAAAGGATCATCCGGCCCGCATTAGTCTCGTTCGACGGGCTGGCAACACATTGCGCCCCCCAAAGCCCCATCATGGTCTTGCGCATCGGCTTCTGGTCGAAACTAACCCGCACCATGAAAACTTTACATTCAAGCCCGATGATATGACAGGCAAACGATAACGCCGTACCCCACTGGCCGGCGCCCGTTTCCGTCGTTAAACGCTTAATACCGAACTGCTTGTTATACCAGGCTTGCGGGATCGAGCTATTGGTCTTGTGGCTTCCAGCCGGCGAAACGCTTTCGTCTTTGTAGTAGATCCGGGCGGGTGTCTTTAGGAATTTTTCAAGATAGACCGCGCGGCGCAACGGCGAGGGACGCCAACGGAAAAATATTTGCCGGACTTCTTCAGGTATATCGATCCAGCGTTTGCTGGACATTTCCTGCTCGATCAAATTCTTGGGAAAGACCGCCTCGAGCATTTCCGGCCTGACCACCTGGCCGTCGGGCGTCAGCGGCGGCAGCATCGGCGTCGGCAGGTCGGCCGCGATGTTATACCACTGCTTGGGCATGTCTTTTTCATCAAGAAAGAATTTCACCTGATCCATGGTCAACCCCTTGGCAATAGTTAATAGATCCCGGTCTCTTTAAGAAGATCCTTCAGGCGTTTTAACGAAGTCTCTTCCATTTTGGTGAAATAGATCGCCAAACCTTCCCCGACGGCAATACGGGAAATGCGGGCCGCGCCCTCAATAACCTCTTCGGTCTTACCCGGAGCTATCTGGATCGCGAAACCGACCTCGTCATTAAGCTGCATATAAACACTGTTCTTGATCCGGATGAACGCGCTTTTTAAAGAAAGGTCCTTCAGGTGCCCGTTAAGCGTCAACTGCGACCCGATACTGATGCGGGCAGGAAGCTCGGTATTGACGCGTGAATCACGGCGTAGATTATTAAAATCGGCTGGATAGGACATAAGATTTTTCCCTCAAAAAAGGCCCCTGAACGTGATACCGACCCTATCAAGATACCTTCTGATACTCCCCCTTGTCAAGGCAACAACTGGTAATATCCGCCGCCACTACTATTGACTTTGCCGGAACTTTACTTTATTGTTTAGGCTATGAATAAAATGACAAACACTTCCCTTATCGCCGCGGCGCTAGCCAGAAGGATCCTGATCCTCGACGGTGCCATGGGCACTATGGTCCAGCGCCATCATTTGACCGAAGCCGATTACCGCGGCGGCGCAGAAGGCCGCCTTAAAGACTGGGCCTCTGACCTCAAGGGCAACAACGACCTGCTGTCGATCTCCCGGCCTGATGTCATCTTGGGCATCCACGAACAATACCTCGCTGCCGGCGCGGACATTATCGAAACTAACACCTTTAACGCGAACGCCATCAGCATGGCGGACTACCATATGGAAAGCCTGGTGCACGAGCTTAACCTCTGCTCCGTACGCCTGGCACGCGCCGCAACCGATAAATATACCCGGATGAACCCGGACAAGCCCCGCTTCGTCGCCGGTGCTATCGGCCCGACGAACCGCACAGCCTCCATTTCGCCGGATGTCAACGACCCTTCTTTCCGCGCGATCAGTTTCGACCAACTGGTTGCCGCTTACAGCGAGCAGATCAAGGCGCTGGCCGAGGGCGGCGCGGACCTGCTCTTGATCGAGACCATTTTCGACACCCTTAACGCCAAGGCCGCGGTCTTTGCCGCGCTCACGCATAACGAAACCTCGACCAAGCCTCTTCCCCTGGTCATTTCAGGGACCATCACGGACGCCTCAGGACGCACCCTGTCGGGCCAAACGGCCGAAGCCTTCTGGATATCACTAAAACACGCCCGGCCCCTGGCCTTCGGCTTTAACTGCGCCCTGGGCGCCAAGGACATGCGCCCGCATATCGCCGAACTTTCCCGCCTGGCGGATTGCTACATCAGCGCTTACCCGAACGCGGGGCTGCCCAACCAGTTCGGCCAGTACGATCAAACACCGGAGCAAATGGCCGCCCTGGTAGGAGAATTCGCCCAAAGCGGGCTGGTAAACATTGTCGGCGGTTGCTGTGGATCAACGCCAGACCATATCAAGGCGATCAGTGAAGTCGTAAAAAACCTGCCGCCCCGTCAAATCCCGACCCAACAACCCTGCTCATCGTACAGCGGGCTTGAACCGTTGACCTTAAAGACCGGCTCCGTTTTCCTGAATATCGGCGAACGTACCAATGTCACCGGATCCAAGAAATTCGCCCGCCTCATTATCGAAAAGAATTACGAAGAAGCCCTGGCGGTCGCCCGCCAGCAGGTAGAAAGCGGCGCCCAGGCCATTGATATCAACATGGACGAAGCCATGCTCGACTCTAAAGCGGCGATGGTCAAGTTCCTGAACCTCATTGCTTCCGAACCCGATATCTCCCGTGTACCGGTGATGATCGATTCCTCCAAATGGGACGTCATTGAAGCCGGATTGAAATGTGTTCAGGGAAAAGCCATCGTCAACTCGATCTCTCTTAAAGAAGGCGAAGAGGCTTTTATCACCCGGGCCCTACTGATAAAAAAATACGGCGCAGCGGCCGTGGTCATGGCCTTCGATGAAGACGGCCAGGCTGACACCAAAGAACGCAAGATCGCGATCTGCCAACGGGCCTATCAGCTTCTGACCGAAAAAGCCGGCTTCCCGCCTGAAGACATTATTTTCGACCCGAATATCTTTGCGGTAGCCACCGGCATCGAAACCCATAACAATTACGCCCTGGATTTCATCAATGCCGTCAGGGAGATCAAAAGAACCCTCCCCCACTGCCGAATATCGGGCGGGGTCAGCAATGTCTCGTTCTCCTTCCGCGGCAATGACCCCATCCGGGAAGCGATGCACACGGTCTTTCTCTACCACGCTATTAAGGCCGGCATGGACATGGGCATCGTCAATGCGGGTATGGTCGGTGTTTACGATGAGATCCCCAAAGACTTGTTGGAAAGAGTCGAAGACGTTATTTCAAACCGCCGCCTGGACGCCACCGAACGATTGGTGGCATTCGCCGAGAACTACAAATCGAAAGATAAAAAGGCCGTTGAGGATCAGCAATGGCGCGCCGCACCGCTGGCAGAACGGCTGGCGCATGCGCTGGTGAAAGGCGTTACCGACTTTATCGATGCCGATCTGACGGAAGCGCTCAGCCAATACCCCCGGCCCCTGTCGATCATCGAAGGCCCGCTCATGGACGGCATGAACCACGTGGGCGACCTGTTCGGCGAAGGGAAAATGTTCCTGCCCCAAGTGGTCAAAAGCGCGCGCGTTATGAAGAAAGCCGTCGCTTTCCTGCAGCCCATGATCGAGAAAGACAAAGCCGGCAGTTCCCAAAGCGCCGGCCGAATCATCATGGCAACCGTCAAAGGCGACGTGCATGATATCGGCAAAAATATCGTGGGCGTGGTCCTGGCGTGCAACAATTTCGAGATCATCGACACCGGCGTTATGACCCCCTGCGACAAGATCCTCGCGGCCGCGATCGAACATAAAGCGGACATCATCGGCCTTTCCGGCCTCATCACGCCCTCACTCGATGAAATGGTCCAGGTGGCCGACCAAATGCAGAAACGGGGCTTTACGATCCCTCTTTTGATCGGCGGCGCCACGACTTCAGAAAACCATACCGCGGTCAAGATCGCCCCCGCCTACAGCGGGCCGGTCATCTACGTCAAAGACGCTTCACGCGCGGTCGGCGTCTGCCGGAGTCTTCTGGACCCCAAACTTAAAGAAGCCTACATCGCGGAAAACACGGCCAAACAGGAAAAACGCCGCGCCGATTTTGCCAATGACAAAAACCGGCGCCAGCTGGTCAGCCTCGAGCAGGCTCGCCGGGAAGGTTTCCGGCCGGATTGGACACAAGCCAAAATGGCCCCGCCATCGCGCCCGGGCATCACCGCCTTCCGTGATGTGGACATACGCCTTTTACGGCCCTATATCGACTGGTCCTTCTTCTTCCTGGCCTGGGGTTTAAAAGGCCGGTATCCCCAGATATTCCAAAACCCGGAAAACGGCCAGGAAGCCCGCAAGCTTTTTAACGACGGCCAAGCGATGCTTGACGAGATGCAGGCCCAAAAACTGCTCCAATGCCACGGTGTCATCGGCCTTTTCCCGGCAAATAGCGTCGGAGACGATATTGAGGTCTACACGGACGCTACAAGGAAAACCCTTGCCGCCCGCTTCCCCTTCCTGCGCCAGCAGATCATGAAGAATGCCGCCGGCCAGCCTTATTTCTGCCTGGCCGATTTTATCGCCCCGAAATCCAGCGGTCTCATTGATCATATCGGTGCATTCGCGGCCACGGGAGGTGCCGGCATCGAAAAAGCCGAGGCGCATTTCAAAGGAGATGATTACAAGATCCTGATGGTCAAAGTCCTGGCCGACCGCCTGGCCGAAGCTTTTGCCGAATACCTTCATGAGCAGGTTCGAACAGTACACTGGGGCTACGCACCCAACGAAAAAATGACCCCCGAAGACATGATCGCGGAGAAATACCAGGGCATCCGCCCCGCCCAGGGCTACCCCTCCGCGCCTGACCATACGGAAAAATCAGAACTCTTTCGACTGCTCGACGCAACCGCCGGCGCCGGTATTGAGCTCACGGACAGTTTCATGATGATGCCGACGGCCGCGGTCTGCGGGCACTATTTCGCCCACCCTGACGCGCAATATTTTAATATCGGGATGATAGGACAGGACCAGTTGAACGACTACGCTTTGCGCAAAGGCTGGACAGCCGAACAGGCAATAAAATGGCTGGCGCCGCTTTTATAAAGCCTCCTCTGCTATAATGATCTCAATGTCACGCAAATCCCGGAGGCCCTCTTTATGAATGAAATTATCAAAAATATCCATGAACGCCGCTCCGTCAGGTTCTTTTATCAAAAACCAGTTCCGCGTGACATCCTGCAACAGGTCCTTGACGCGGGTAACGCGGCGCCTTCCGGCATGAATTCACAAGGCTGGAGATTCGCTGTCGTCGAGTCCGCGGACAACAGGAGAAAACTCTCCGCCATCACCCTGCCCAAATATAAATCCTGGCTGGCCGAGGCCGATCAGTCCGTTAAGGACAGGCGCGCCAAAGTTGACGCCATCGTGAAAGACCCCGTCTACTATGACGCCCCTGTGGTGATCTTTGTTATCGGGGTCGGCACCGTGACCCAGGATAACGACTGCCCCATGGTTTGCGAAAATATGATGCTGGCCGCGCGCGCTCTCGGCCTGGGCAGCTGTTGGGTCTACTTCGGCCTGAAAGCCCTGGAAGAAGAACCTGCCAGAGAAATGCTGGGGCTTAACAACACTGAAAAAGCCTACGGCCCTCTTCTAATGGGGTATCCCAAAGAAGGTTTTTTCCCGCCGCCGCCGCCGAAAAAACCGGCCGCGATCAAATGGCTTTAAAAACGATGGTCGATCGTTAACATAAAACTCCGGCCGGCGCTGGGATAATAGAAACGATCCGACGCCAAAGTAGACATGTTAAAAGCGTAACCAGCCATTTCTGAATACTTCTTGTCCAATAAGTTCTTAACACCAAGCCTGGCTGTCGTCTGTCCGGCACTCCAGGTCAATCCCGAATCCAGGACCAAATACCCGTTAACCCTGCCCTGCGTGTTGGCCTGATCATTAAGCACATACCGTCGCCCGACATAAGAATCGACCAGGTCCAGGGAAAGACTTTTGGACAACGCCGACCTTAACCCGACGCTGGCATTATGCCTTGCCACGAGTGGAATATCATTCTTGTCATACACGCCGCCGTTAAAAGACGCCCGCGTATACGAATAATTTCCGGTCGCCGAAAGCCATCGCGTCAACCGTATCTCGCCAGAAGTCTCAACTCCCTGATGAACGGTGCGGTCGTAATTTTCATTTTTGCCGGCATTGGCCGGGCCGCCGTTGGCATTGTAATAAAGCTCGTCATGAAGATTCATCCGGAATACGGATGCCTCGGCTTTAAGACCTTCCGTGAATTGATGCCTCACACCAACCTGGCCGTTCACGGAGGTCTGCGGCCTTAAAGAAGTATCCAGCTGCTGCTGATAGCTGGCGTCCTGAAACGTGAACTCATCAACTTCCGGAAAACGAAAGCTGGTCCCAATATTGCTAAAAACACTGGAGCCTTCACCATAGTGATAGACCAACCCTGAATCGATCGCTCTCGCCTTGGTGATCAATTTAGAATCTTGATCGACATAGGGATGGCCAAACGACGTCGTGTTGTTATCGTGGTACCCGAATGTATAACGAGCCGCCTCATAACGATAGCCTCCCACCAATACCAGAGGATCGGTGATCGAGAATTCATCCTGCGCGTAACCCGCCACCGACACCTTGTTAACATTGGTGTAATCCTGCAACGTATTATCATCAGACTTATCGTATTCACGCGACCGGAAAAGCGTGCGGTACAGGTCAATGCCCGAAATAAATTTATTACAATGCCCCAGGACCGTCGAATCCAGAGTGTATTTCGGCGTAAAGCCATACGTATCGGCCACATTCCTGCGGGTCGGGTTCCCCGAGCTCAAAAAAAATGCGTCCGTATTCTTGTGGCGCCAGCTGATATCAAGCGAGAGCTTGCCGTTACCCAGGAACGTGATATCCCCTCCGGTAAGAAAGAAGAAATCACGGGTCTTGGCCTTATCGTCGCCGTAGCGGGAATAGCGCCGGTCGTTAGCGTCAATATGGTTTTGCCAGAGAGCTCCCGGCATCCCGTACAACCCCGTATGAGATCCCGCATCCACGCGCAAGGTGACCACATCTGTCAGATCATAAGAAATTTTTGAAGAAAGGTCCGCCGCCTTGCTAAAAGCATTCTTCCGATACCCATTGGTCGCATCATGCCCGCCGCTGAATAAATACGACGCCTTGCCCGTTCCTCCCGACACCGTTACTTTCTGAGCGTTATAGGCATAGCTGCCATAAGAGGTCTTGATGTCCACATGCGATTTGCCGGCACCGCGTTTCGTGATGATATTAATAACCCCGCTGGAAGCATTGTCGCCATACAGGACGCCTGACGCTCCACCCCGGATCACTTCAATACGTTCCACCTGGTCCAACGGGACTTGGCTCCAATCGACACCGTTGAGATCAACATCATTGATCCTGCGGCCGTCCACCAGGGCCAGGACATTGAGCAAACCCTGCTCCCCGAACCCGCCCATATCCACCCCGGCCTGCGTGCCGTTGCTATAATAATCTTTAACGGTCAACCCGGGTACAACCCTAAGCACGTCAATGACCCGTGTCGCGTTCGAACGCGCGATATCTTCCCGCGTGATGACCGTCACACTGCCCGCCACTTTGTCAAGGTCTTCGCCGTATCGATACGGCGTCACCACGACACGACCGAGATCTTCAACATCATTGGCATACACGTCCGCAGAACTGGCTACAAGCAGGCACACCCCCAAATACATCAATCCCTTTTTCATCTCCGTCTCCCTGATAAAAAAACAACCCTTTGTCCATAAGAAGCGCTTAGCGCGTCCTTACAAACAAAGGGCATCATAAAATATATGCGCCTCGTCTGCTGTTGTGCGCAGCATCGATGCTTTAAGTACCTTTCAGGCATTCTGGCTTCGAGGGCCGCAACAACGGCCCGCGTTACAGTAGCGCAACTGCCCGTGATTCACACACGGTTCCCCTGACAAAATACGAAAAGAATTACTTCCTTAAAAGAACAGTTTCGAGCTTCGTCCCCTTGAATCGGCGGGCGAAAAGATCATAAGCTCCGAAAAGAAGAACACTATAAAAAAGCGTGCTGACCAGTGACATCCGGAAGAACGGTATCGCCAACGTATAACACTGGACGAATCCCTCCATGGTCCTCGGGTAAAGTGTCAGCCAGGCGCCGAAATTCGTCACCACAAAAAACAAGAACGCGGACGCCAAAGCACCGGACATCATCCGTAACGGCGTGGCGTTCGTCTTCACCCATAAACCGATCAGGGAAACCAGGAACATGCTCCCCCAGGTAAACGGGATCGTGGCATGAAGCCCCAGGAACAGATCGGAAACAGCCATTAGCGCCAACGGCAGCCACAACGCCTGCGAACGACGCAAGTAAACGCCGCCAAACAAGGCGATCGCCGCGACCGGCGAAAAATTCGCCGCATGAGGCAAGAAACGGGAAAGAACACCGATGACCAAAAGACCGAACGCTAACACCATATTATCCTCCTGTCAATACTACGCCAACTCAGCAATAACTTCGATCTCAACGAGCACATCCTTAGGGATCCGCGCGACCTGCAACGTGGAACGGGCCGGAAAGTTGGCCGGAATATACGAGCTGTACACTTTATTCATCCCCGCAAAATCATTAAGGTCTTTCAAATAAACCGTCACCTTGATCACCTTGGCAAGCGAACTGCCGGCATCCGCCAGGACCAGCTTGATATTCTCAAAGACCCGGGTCGTCTGCTCTTCGATACCACCGGGAACAACATTACCGTTAGCCGGGTCCAGCGGGATCTGCCCCGCGCAGAAAACAAGATTACCGGAAATGACCGCGTGATTATACGGGCCGGCAGGTTTAGGAGCATTAACAGGCGCAACGATCTTCATAGACGATCCTTTCATTTATCTTTAGGCTTACGAAAGACCACCAGGTACGAACAATTCAAATTGGAATAAAAAACATTGGGATATCCCAGCAACATCAAACGACGCTGATCGTTCTGGTCCCAGACGATCAGGTCATGATGCCGCCATCCCGCCGCCACACCAAGATTAATAATGTCCGAATGAACAGGCACATACTGAGCACCATTGTGCGTGTCACGCTGGTCACGAATAACCCAGATACTATACCCGCCATCGCGTGTAACATGAAGGACTTTCTTGAAAACCCGCGCCAATTCTTCAAGGTACATCGCATAGCCGAAATTGCCGAAATCATCCTGCCGTAAACTGTGCGCCGGGACCCGTTCAGACATTTCTCCCACCAGGTCGCTCTTGCGCGGCCGGCCGGGGCCTTTGGACTTCGGCGGACGAGTATCCATATCCGGATACGGCGGCGCGGTCAATGTAAGCTGAACCGAGTTGGAATACAAATGTTTGTCAAGCGCCCGGCAATCATCGCAGATGACTTCATGACGGACCGACTGCTTGTCGCTGAAGAGGTCCATCTTCTCTTTATCGATGAGCGAGGTCGCCAGCTTGCAAAACTGTTCCTGAAGCTCAATGCCGATGCCGACACGGTCCAGTTTTGAGGCCGCGATCACGGTGGTGCCGATGCCAGCGAAAGGATCAAAAACAATATCCCCTTTACCGGAATAAAGGCTAACGACCCTTTCAGCCAAAGCCAATGGGAAGGTCGCGCCATGCAATAAATGATGCGACTGACGGGGCGAGCTGAGATCGTTCCAGACATTTTTACTTAATAGCGTCCACTCTTTGGCGGACAAACCGTTGAATGTTTCATCTGCGGGAGCTGTCATAATGAGGAATATATTACCATAAAAGATCCGGGACACACAATCAATGGTTGAAGATCATCATTGTGGCAGGATCAAGCGGCGCGATCTCCAGAATCTCAGGTGAAAGCCCCTGGATGTTCATCAACTCCTCGGGCTGGTTGGATACGTCAAGCGATATGCCGTCCCCCTCGCGTTGGATCTGAAGGTCCAGATGCTTTTCATTAAGGTCAATACCACCGAACGGATCAGCTTCCGCGGCCTGTTCGACAAGGGGCGTCACGATCACAGGATCCGCTGTGAGCCAATCATCCATCCCAGCCAGATGAAAAGCAGCCACACCGGCCAGATACTGCATCGCGTCCGTAAATAGGCCTTTGGCCTGATGGGTACGCGTCTCGGTCTCATGATCCTCCGGAGCCAGGAACCCGACATTCCAAACCGTGTCAGCGTCCCCCGCGGCAATAAAGCCTTCCAGCAAATGCGCCAACTCGTGGATCACTGTATCAACACGATCCTCGATAATGCCGTTCTTCGCTTCCGGGTCAGGCACCTTATCCGCCAGCGTCCGGGTCAGGAACATGGTGCGCTTTCCTTTGTAAAGCTTAAATGCGCCGGCAAAAGCCGTGCCCTCGATCAGAAGGACCTGCTCAACACCAGCCGCCGCGGCCATCACGCCCGCCAGATGTGCCAATTCCTGCTCAGCGGGAGTTAACGCGCGATCAAGAACAAACTTACCCGGGTCTTTCATTTGTTCATGCCCGGTCACCATCGTGCGGCCGGTCGATACCTTGGCCTCAAACTCAGGGACAACGGCATCCGACTGAAAAGAATACCCCCTGTCGGCAAATAAAGACTTGTGCCTGGCCGCGCCTTCAGGATCGACCGCCGCCTGAACCCTGGCCCGGCGGTCCATGATGCTCTGCTTGACATCGGGCTTATTTTGGTCGATCGCCACCTTAAGTAAAAGGATCAAATTAACGAAACGCCTGACCTTGGAAATGCCATCCGGCTGACGGGCCAGAAGCGCCAGATCCTGCTCGCTGATCTCGCTTGAACTTTCACCATTGATCAATCCGGCCAGCTTGAACGCGACTTTGTCCTTGAGCACGCTATCCCAATACGACCGATCATCGCTTTTCTCGGTGTCCATAGAATAACCTTCAAAATTGAATTGCGGGCTCGACTGGGTCATGGTTTTATACGCCAGCGCCCGGTAAAAAGCGACGGCTACGGATTTCCATATCTCCTTCTTGTGCGTCTCATAATCCTCGAACTCATTACGGCTGCGCGTCAAGGGCATGGGGACCTGAATAATGATCCCCAACTCTTCAATATGGGGGCGTAACTCAATAGGAATATAGGTCAGATATTCCTCAGGAATATCCGACACCCGGTATCCGCTGCTGTCCACGATCTGCGAGGGCATATCCTTGGTCTGCCAGATCTTGAGCTTTTTCCCGGCTCCCTCCCCTACGGTAAGATCGGTTTCGCCGATAATGCTCGCTTCAACTTCCAGCGGCTCGGGTTCGCCTTTCTCGTTCTCGACCGTCATCGTAAATCCGTCATGCTGGGCCAGGCCAGCGAACGTTTTAAGCGCCCGTTCAGCGAGCATCCGGTCGATCTCGGGGATGCTGTTCGCCAAAACCTTCTTGCGCCGGACGATCACGCCGGTTTTTGCCGCGCCGAATAATGTTTCAAGTTCGCTGTCGTTAATTTTACGCAATCCGGTCAGGAAGAACTGTTTGGTGTCATTCTCCAGGTCACGCTCGAAGGTGAACATGTAAGCGCCATCCTTATTACTGGTGATCCTCACCACCTTATCGGTATCACGGAAAAACGTTTGATTGCCGGCACCGAAGAACCCGGTCGTTTCCACCTGGCCGCCTTCGGCTTTGCTTGAGATCGGCATGGCCATGGTCATCGGAAAAGGCGCGCCCACGCCGGTATCACGATATTCTTCCACAAACTCCGGCTGAGCCGACTTACCGGTCAAATAACACCACAGCGAAAAAAAGCCATGAAGGCCCGACTTCAAAATAGAATCGCGGGCATTGGCCGCACCCTCACGGGTATGCGCGCCCGGCTCCGCCTGGTTCTGCATATCATTGATGATCTTAAGCTCTGCTTTACGATCCGCCTCCGTCATCTCCGGCAGCAGGCCTTCGTTAACCGCGTCCGCCAGTTCCTCGGGCGTCATGACCGGCCTTTTGTCATCGGAAGATTTCATCATCCTCTGCCAGAAACGCAGCATCTGCGTCTGGGTAATGCGAACCGACTTCTTGAAAAGATCTGTCCCCGACGGCACACGCTCCTCGGCTTCCCGGACCTGCTTGGCATTCTTATTGGTAAGGAATACCGCAAAGGGGCGGGCCTCCCCGATCTTCAGCCCCCCGCGCAGCGGATCGGTCAGAAAACCACTCAGATTCTCGACCGTCGCGTCCTTATGATCAAAAGCATCGATCATCAGCTTCACATACGGCGTGCCATTCGCGGAGACCTTGGTAAGGATCTCCTCAAGCTGCTGTTCGACGATCTTTGCGTTTTCCAGTGGCGCTCGGGCCACAAATTTCCCCAGAAAAGACATGATCTTGCGCTGACGTCCAAAAGTGATGGTCGGATCGGCCTTGACCAACGCTGCTTTCAAGCGCGTGGCCAATTCTCTGGAAGAGGATACATCCCAGCCCAGGGATAGCGTTTCCAGCAGGTCATCATCGATCGCCTCTCCGGCTCTTTTATCGTCTGACAGCAAGGCAAAAAGTTTTCTTACCAGGTCGCTCATAGACGATCTTTGAACCTCAACCGGATCCTGAACAGTACGATCAATAAGCGCTTTAACATACGGCCCCAACAGAGGGGCAAGAAGCGCCATTCGCGCCGCGAAACGATCCAAAGGCAGTCCGGAAAGGTCCAAGCCATCCTGCGGGTTGCCTTTATCCAGGAAGGCCTGAAAGCGTTCGCGCACTTCTTTGTCCTGCTGCCTTTCGAGCTTCTCCATCAAAGGCGTCGCCAAGAATGAAAGCTCGGCGGTTGCGCCTTCAAAGAAACCAGCATGAACGGCTTTTTCCTGGCCCAGCCAGTTATCAAGAAGAGAAAGGACTTTTGATTCCCAAACTTGACGGATCGAGGCCGATTTCTCGTTATCCTGCGCGCTCATGGCCGGTTTTGCCTCAGCAAAAACAGCCTTAAGATCGAGCCACTTTACTTCCCCCGTAGCCTCATTGCCAAAAACGAATTGCTCATCATACGTTCCGACCAGACTAAATCCAGAAGGGATCGCCAGCTTGCGGACCTCACCCTGCTCATTGACAACCACCAATTCTCCGGTCTCCAAGTCCTTGAAAACCAGAAAGCGCTTATCCGTTGAAACAAAACCGACGTCAACCTTAAAAGAAACATACCCGCTATTCCTGGGGATCACGACCGTCATGCCCCGGCTAAGATGCCCGCGCAGTGAAGAACGATAAAAAACATTATTACCTTCCAGCGCCACCACATCGCCTTCCAAAATATTGATCGTGGGCATTTGAACGCTAAAGCCCGAAGCTTCACTAGTCAGTGTCGCTCTATTCCGGTCCCAATAACATGAGCCCATCACGATCAACTCCTGACGTGAACCAATGGTCGGAGGCTCTCCACTATAGAGAGCCGGCTCAAGCCCTGGCGGCCGAACATGACCGACCGTGATCGCCTTGGACCCCAGATCGTAATACTCCCAAAGTTCCGGGAATTCACCTTTTTCCTGCGCAAGCTCAACCTCGCGTAGCGTTATACCCGCACCTCTAGGCAAGAGGCGGCCGCCACCATCTCTCCAGTAGATCTGTAATGAGGAATCCGGACCGACAAGATCCGGCGTCTCAATAACGACCGTGCCGCCGTCTTTGGTCCGGCCGATACGCAGGGACTTGCCCTCATCCACCTTGATATAACGCTGCTCAGACTCAGGACCAGCCAGGTCAAGAAAGTACAGTTTTCCGTTCCGCTTGAACACAGCCATATCGCCGCCGGATGTAACCTCAAGATGCGAAACCCCTTCAATAAGCGGCGCTCTTGGGGACTTAAGGTCATGAAGAGAGTAGGTTCCATCCTTCAGCTTGAAAATAACCATGTCCCTCTGCGGCAGGATACGGTGGCCGACGATCTCTACCGAGAATGTTACGGCATGGGTCGTCATGTTCTTCTTAATATCCGATATAACGCTATATTTCCCCGCTTCATTCTTGAACAAAGCGTAATTGCCGCTCGATGATAGCCAGACATCCTCGCCGACATCCAGGCGCCCGGTATTGATCTTGTCTCCCGAAAGATCAATGATAGCCTTCCTGATCCGCCCGCTTGATGACTCCTCAATGATCTTCGTATCACCTTTTGAATCAACCACAAACCCGTCCATTTCCTGTAGGGTTTTAACATCCTTGCTCCTAACCCAGCCGGGCTTCATAACAACCTCATAAACATGCCCGTCATCTGAGGGAGCTTTCCGCACCCAGGCCGGATCCAAATCCCAGGTGGCTGCCGACGCCTCGATCCTCGGCACATCTTTTGCCAGGTCCCTGAACAGGCCATCGGAAGATGCCTTGACCGGAACAACAAGAGGCGCTTCAGGCAGGGACGGATCAAGGTAGACCGCATCCCCGGTCAAAGGATCAGTAAAGAGATAAAATTTTCCGTCAAAAATGACACGTGAATATTTGACCGCATCGATATCCGGGAGAACAATGCGTTTCTGCTCATGCCTGTTGACCAGTAGATATTGAGCTCCAGGCGCCGCCGGATCAAGATGCATCAGAAAGAATTCTTTCCCACCCTCCACGACCTGCACCGGAACATTAACCAGCTCGATCCCACGTGCCGAACTTGAATTGTAATACTGTCCCGTAGGCAGGCGTCCACCGACCCAGTCTTTATCCGCGCCAAGGACCTCACCCACAAAGGGGATCCTGTCCCCGGCAGACAGGCCGATAAGCGCGGGATGCTGCGGGTCACGACGGTCGATCAGGACATCAAGATCAGGATGTTTATAAACAGACGGCTCAAGAACGCCATCCTGAAAATTATCCTTTATGAAATTGGCAGAACCTGGCTGGCCGGTTGAGAGCAACACATCCGTCTCATTAATATACTCGGTCAATATCGCCTGATGATGCAAGGCCACGACATCACCATCTTTCATCTCCCGCAAATAATCATATTCTGTCGCCGGATTTGATAAAGGCAGGAACTTGAAGGTTTTTCCTTTCTCATTATTGACGAGGATCTGAACCCGCCCCTGGGGAAAACTTAAAATAACAACGTCCTTAATATCGGGCGGCAACATATTCAACGTTCCGTTAATATGGTCATAGATCGCAAAACCGCTGATGGACAGCTTCAGGACGCTGTACTCGCCATTGGAAGACGTGCGGATATGATCGAACCCTGGCGCCCCGGCATAACCCTTCTTAAAATCAAAGAGCCACAACTTCCCGGTTTTCTCCCGGCGGATAATAAATGCGTCCGCCAATGGGTTCATCACAAACGCATCACCAGGATCAAGTTCCACTTCCATGGTGCCGTGTGAGGGCACGGACGGCCCAACCTGCCACGTCTTGGTATCGATCAAATACCCTTTTCTTTCACCACCCTGCCGGCCATCCCTGCGGTCCACAAAGAGATGCGTTCCGTCACGGCTAACATGAACCCGCTGCTCATCGAGCGCATTCTCCAGCGGACGGCCGATGATCTTGGAGATCACCTTTCTTTTTCCTTCTCTCATATCCAGAACAGTATCGACATTCTGATCGACCCCCAAATGATAAACGAAATTCTTGTCGGGAGACACGACCAACCTGCCCCGCAAAGTAACCTCTGCACGCATGCTACTGTAAAGTTCATGCAAAGCTGGCTTACTCGGGTCAGACAACAATTGTATCGCCTGCTGATCGCCATTTTTAAACGTCACCAGGTAGTAGCCATTAGTTAGCGGTTCGGCCGCTTTGATCCCGTCCCCGTTATTCTGCATGACCTGCCGTCCCGTACCGATCTCGACAAGCTCATTGGTTTTCTCAATAAGCGCAAGCTTCATGCTTGATCCGGCGGGAGGCTGCCCGGGAAGCGCCGTCGGCAACCCTTCGAGGCCCGGCGGCACTTCCAGTAATTTAGCCAGGTTCTCATCCCTTTTCGTTTTAGGACCTTCGAAAGTTTTCTTTTCCTCCACGACGAGAGACTGCTTCGGCGCGGCATCCTCATACTGCGTGACACCTTCATCATCCGTCTTGATCTTAAGAAGCTGAACCCAAACAAAATATTCCATCCGTTCAACGGCCGACAACTCTTCACGATTCTTCTTATCAGCCAAACCTCTTAGTCTTTCAAAGATCTGCGCTGGCACGACCACATAACGGTCTGTCTTGATGACCGGCACGCGATCGCCTTTTTTCCAGGCGTGCCAGGCCAGAGACATGCGCGAAACGCCTTTAAGTGCTTCATCGGTAAAAGGCATCAGCAGGATCGGCAGGTGGTTGGCCCCGCCGGCCTTGAGGCCCGGAAGGACTTTTGCCCCGACCGCATCCAGATCGCCTGGGCGCCAGGAAAACAGTCTGGAATGGACAAAAAGGGGCTTTTTTCCTTCAGGAAGCTTGATCCGCCCAAACGACTCCTGATGGGGAAGTAAGGCGTATTCTCCCCTTTGCTTTAGCTCATCGATCAGCGGAGCGATCATTTTCTGGATCTCGCTCAAAGTGTGCGTCACAAGATTTTTGTTGTAGTTATTCCCGGGTTCAAGACCTTCCAGCCCGAACGCCATCGCATTGATGATCCGCAGCTTGTCCTGAGCGGTCTTTCCCTCCAGCTCCAGAACCTTGCGAACCGCGTGAAGAATGCCTTTTTCAAAGCCAGTCGTCAAATTGAACTGGCCGCGCGATTCCTGGACCGGCAGCAACAACCCCAGGTCGATCATCAGCCCCCCCTGATCAGGAACCAGGGCCTCTGGATGGACATCCTCCGGGATATTGACCGTACGGACGGTCTCTCCCCGGCGGACAAAAGACACCGTATTGTTGCCTTTTATTTCCTTAAACCCTACGATCAAACTCTTTAACTCCTCATCCTCCTCTTTAGGCGAGAGGATTCGAGGATCCTTATCACCCAAGCCAGGCGCCATCATCCGCGACACCGGGCGGGCATCCATCCCGATCCCTTCATCCGCCACCGCGATCTCGTTCTTGCGCAGACGGACCTGGACAACCCCCTCGTCAACCTCACTAGAACCGACCGAATCAACCTCAGGCTCCACGATCGTATGAAACCCATTCACTTTGACCGGCGCCTCATCTTCGATTCGCAGGAAAACCTTAAAATGCCTGACAAAACCCGAAACGCCCTGAATACCGCGCGCCAGGCCCTCCAAAGAATATAGAGCCTCTCCCTTGAGCTCCGCATCCGTGCGAGGGATCTCTTTCGTCGGCAGGACGCGCAGGACCGTCCCGTGTTCGATCGTCTTCCCTAACACATCGCCGGCTCTTGCCTGAAATTCCTCAACCGAAGATTCAATGATCTGAACAAAATATGTCCCTTGGGGCGCCTGGATGATCGTCAGCTTATAGGCCTTGCCATTGGCCTGACGGGTATACACCTCAACCCGGTCCTGGCCATTGGCTTCCAGCCAGGTCACGATCTGCTTGACGCCTTTGCTAAACTGCCCGCGCATAAAATCAACATTGATCCCCCGATAAAGCGCGTCGATCCCATTCGAGATAGCTTCCGTTATACCGCGTAGACGCGGTGTGCCGCTCTGATCGAAGAGCGTCACCCCGAGGCGCGGATCCTCATACGTGCTGACGCCGGTCTGTGGATCATACCCGATGATCCCGTCGACCTTGGCCTTGGTATAGCCGTCCCGCCCGATCAAGTCCTCGTACGACTGGCCAGCGGGAACCTTTTTCTGGGCATCCACAAAATGATCAAGGTCAACAAATTTACCTTGTCCGGGAATATCGATCTCGAAAGACTGTTTGCTTAAACGGATGTCTTTCTCAGTCGGAAGCTCCGGCAAAACCAGCGGTGCCTTCTTGCCGGAAAAAAGCGCCTTGGCCCAAAGCCCGGCTTTCCCCACCGCCCCTTTTAAGGAATCAAACAGGCGCGTTTTAACAACATCAGATTTAATGACCGCCTCAAAATTCGCTTTCTGCCGCGGCGACATTTCAGAAACTTCGTGGATGATCTCGGCTGAATCCGGCGCCGGGGCCTGGATACCGCCGGAAAAATATTTCCTCGGGATATCTTCGCCGGATACCGGATCCTGTTCCTCTTTAATGAAATTAAAAACGCCCTTCCGATAAGCTTCAAGATAAAGCTGATAGATCTTCTCCGGATCCCCTTGATCAAGCCCTTCATCAAGCCCGGCGACCTTACTCTTGTCCGTATACATCCGACCCAGAAGGCTCTGTCGCAAGCTTTTCTTGAACCAGGTGGCCATGACCATAGCGCTCGCCACCTGGCGCAACCGGGCGAAATTCGCCCCTTCATTAACTTCTTTCTCCAGGACAGGAATGACCACATCGCGCATGACTTGCTTGGAGAGTTCGCGCGTGGGTTCCAACGCTTGCGACGAAGTTGTATCCCCCGCCAGCCCGAGGCGCTGATTCTCCAGGACATAATCCGTTTCCAGCATCACTTTCAAATGGCTCTCAACGATCACCGCCGTGTCATTCTTCTCGTAGACCACCGCCCGGTCGGGAATGATCCAGACCTTATTAAAAGTATCCACCGGCACATCGGAAGTCCCGTAAACCTCGCTGGCTTTCGCGTAAACCTTTTTCCAGAAGGCTTTACCCGTTTCCCCCTCGGGATCGATCAGGGAGGCCGTGATCTGTTTTAAAAGGTAATCCTGCGCGAGCAGATCGCGCCCCATCGCTGTATGACGGAAATTGTCCTTTATCATCCGGTCATGTTCCACCGGAGAAAGGTTGACCCACATGTCTTCATTGGGAAGGGTAAGTGAAGCGAGAAAATATGTGATCAGCCGGCGGTACTCGTCCGGCTTGGCCGCTTCGTTAATGGGGCTTTCCGCGCGGCGGATCAAAAAATTGAACTTGAAAGGATCCTGCGGATCGATCTGTAACCCGGCCAAAAGAGCCGGCTCAATTTTGGGACTTAGAGCTACCAAACTCCCGGGTTGAGGCAGGCCCCCGGTAAAAACATCCGCCATCCCTACGGATTGACATGAGAAAGTAATAGCCAGAAACAGGCTAATAAATCTCTTAAGTTGTTTGTGCTCAACATCTTGAAACATATCCACCCCGGTTTTAACAACTTCACTCGCCGGAATAAGAATAACCTATATAAATAAGCAATAAAAGAGGTACAGAGGAAAAGTGAGAAAACGCTTTCCTGGGCTCTAACAGAGCCCGGCGGTTTTGGTATTATGCGTAATCTCGAACAACCTGGAGGACTTTGCCGATAATGGACACTTCGGCGGTAAGAGGGATGGGCTGGAAATCCGGATTGGCCGGATCAAGAAACAACTGAGAACCTCGCCGGGCAAGACGCTTGACAGTAGCCTCTTCCCCCATGATCGCGACCACGATCTCGCCTGGCTGGGCATGTTCCTGCTTGCGGATGAGGACAAAATCGCCATCCATGATCCCGGCATCGCGCATGCTTAAACCACGGACTTTCAACGCGAACACGTCAGGATCAGGAAAAACAAATTGATCAAGGTTCAAATAACCCAGTAGATCTTCGGCGGCGTACACCGGTTGGCCGGCCTGGACCCGTCCCAGAACAGGCACCTGGAACAAAGCCTCTTTAACCAGCTCAATAGCCCGTGACTTGCCTTCCTGAACCCGGATATAGCCTTTATTGACTAAAGCATTGAGATAATCGCGGACGGTACCCGTAGAGGAAAAATTGAAACGCTCGCCGATCTCACGGATAGTCGGCGCTAACTGTTTAAAGCGGATCTGCTCGTAGATGAATTTGAGGACTTCTTTTTGCTTGGCGGTAAGGGTATCGTTTGACATGCAATACTTATACCACACTAAAGTGTGGCGTGTCAAGCAAGTATTTCTTTTATTTTAGGATCTCGGCGTAATTCTCAGGGAAGCCGTTCATCTCTTCGAGGATCTTGCCGTCCGCACCGATGAAAACGATCGTCGGAACGCCTACCACCTGATACTTCTCCGCCACCGCCGAATCAGTATCCAGCAGGACATTGTAATCATAGCCCTTGGCCGACAAAAACCGCTCGACCGTCGACTTATCCTCGCCGATATCGACCAGGATCACCGCCGCGCCGAGCTTTTCCAGCGCCACTTTCTGCGTGCTCATTTCCTTGAGCTGTTCACGGCAATGCGGGCACCAGGTCGCCCAAAAGAAAACAACGGCTTTGCCGTCTTTACGCAAGCTCTCAAGCGACGCTGTCCCACCCTTAACCTGAACCAACTTGAAATCTGCCGCCTTCGCCCCGATCAACGGATTGTCGTAAAAACCGGCATTCGCGCAACCAGAAGACAATAATATAAAACCAGCTACAAAATATCCCATCAACGATCTCATAACATCTCCTTTGGAGAATTATAACATGTTAAACACGTCAAACCCAGAAAGACCCGGCCCGTAGGATCAAGAATTCAGCAATAATAATAAGAGCGAAACCCGCCGTTTTTTTCACCACGTTCATCCACTTGCCTGATTTGGGCAATGCCGATAAGAATCCGCCGAAGGTACCCGCCAGGATCAAGGCCGTTCCCAGGCCCAAAGCAAAAACAAACAGCAGGCTCATCCCATAAAGCAAATTCTGCTTGGACGCAATATAAACCAGCAAAGAGCCAAGGATCGGCGCAGTACAGGGGCCGATCACAAACCCCGAGGCCGCCCCCATCAAGAATAATGCCCGGCGCCCCCTGGGACGGGATGCTCCCGGCCCGGTCAGCGTAAAAACAGAGAACGGAATAACATCGAGCATTACCAGAGCAAAGAACAGAATAATATTTCCGATAACCAGAAAAACCCAGGGGTTGTTCTGAATGGTGCCGAAAACCCTACCCGTCAGCACCGCCACCATGGCCAGCAGGCTGTAAGACACCGCCAGGCCGAGCACATAGATCAAAGAAAGAACAAAACCGTTCAAACGTCCGCCCTGGGTATTCGCCCCGGCCACCACCGCCACCGTGATAGGCAACAATGGATACGCGCACGGCGTAAAACTGACCGCCACCCCGGCGCCAAGCGCCACTAAATAATCAAGCGGTCCGCCCTGAAGGATCATTCGATCGCGACCACCTTAACATCGAACTTAAGCTCTTTACCTGCCAGCGGATGATTAAAATTCAGCTTAACGGTCTTATCATTGACCTCAGCAACGGCCGCCGGGAACGAGGTGCCGCTCTCATCTTGCATCTCTAATACCATGCCAACCTTGGGCTCAACATCCTTGGGCATCTTGGCTCGGTCAAAATCACGGAAAGCATCCTCGCGCACCAGGCCATAACCATCTTCCGGCTTAACCACAACCGTCTTGCTTTCGCCAACCTTCATGCCAAGCATTTCCTTCTCCAGACCGGGGATCAACTCCCCCCGACCGGGATTATATTCCAGCGGCGTTTTACCCTGGCTGGTCTCAACAACTTCTTTATCCACCGTCAACGTATAGTCAAATTTGATCTTCTTGCCGGCCGCCACCACCGCGTCCTCCGCGTGCACGACGCCAGTCGTTAAACAAAACATCGACGCCAATAATAAACCGAGTAACTTGTTCATGACCACTCCTTTTAAAAAAAGACCGGAGAGAAACCTTAAACTTCGTAATCAGCGATCCTGCGCTCGCTGCGGGCGCCCATCAGATAGATCTTAACGGCTTCATGCGCCGCGTGCGTCTGGTATTCCTCGAGCGCCTCACGGGTGGTGAATTCCGAATAAAGGACCACATCCGCCGACTGTTCCGTACCGCTGAAATCAATGCCGGCTTCGATCTTAAGAAGTCCGGGCACTTTCCCCTGCAAAGACTCCAGCATGTCCTTGATCACCTTGGCATTCTCCAAACGGCTCTTGCCGTGAGCGGTTTCCTTAAGCTTCCACATCACAATATGCTTGATCATACTCTCCCCCGATTATTGATAAAAAGTCGTGCAAAACTATACATCCCAAAACGCCTGCCGTAAACCCAAATCTTGCTCACCTATTTTTTCCGGACCCCGAGGATGTTCCCGGCGCCATCCTTAAAGAGGGCCTCCAACCCGGCAAAGACGGCCAATTCGTCCCATTTCTTTCCCGGACGGAAGCTCTCCGGCGTAAAGAGCACCGCCACCGCCCGGCGCTTGACAAAATCGTCCTTCATGACCAACCTGTCGGCGACACCCTCGGGGATCTTCACGGCCGGGCGGCCCGTGAAATAATATACGCCCGCAGGGTCATTAGAATACACAGGGACGCGGTCATCTAGAGACCGCAATGTTACCGCGAGCTTTGACGCCCCGGATGCTTTCGAAGAATATCCATATCCCGAACGGTAAAGATCCACCCCCGCCCGAACAGCCAGTGTCCCGGCAAGGCCAAAAGAACAAACCAGCACAAACAAGATCACTTTTCCGCTTATCGTCTTTGTATCCCAATATCCCAGAGGGCGGTTTAAAACAATAACTAAAATAACTAGCGTTGGGATCCAGAACCATACCGGCACACCGTTAAAAGAACTCAAGAACGCTGGCCTAAAAACCAGCAGAACAAGAAGCCCCGCGCAAAAAGCCGCCGCCGAAAGAGCCGCGCGACCGCCTGATCCGGCGTAAACCAAAGAGGCCCACAACCACAATAAAACCAAAACAAAGAACAAGGGGCCAGATGAAAGGATCCCGCACGACATCACAAGCGGCGCACAAAACAAAAAAGCCAATGAAACCAGCAAAGAGGAAAAACGCCCCCCTTGCCACCTATAGACAATACAACCTGCCAGGAAAATGCTGGCCATGAAAAAAGCAGTGTTCAAGAAACGCGCCCATTCCGTAAAACTTAACCCCAGGAACCAGGCGGCCGAAAGAAGCAGAGGAAACACGGGCGAATGGGTGGTCAACGGCGAGGGTAATCCTGCCTGGTCAAAAGAAGACAAACCATTTCCCAGCAAGAAATTCTTTGCGGCCTGCAGACTGGCTACCGATCCGGCCGTAATACCCAAACCATAGGGCGCTGTCATGGCCAGGACCGCCACGCCACCAAGCAAGGCCACGCCGAACAGCCAAACAAAGAACAAACGGTCTTTTTCCTTATCCATGGCGCCCTTAACTACTTAACCTTACGCTTTAACGCCTCAAGCTCCCGCTTAAGATCATTGGCCTGTGCGGTCAAAGCCACATTCTTCTCCTCCAGCGGCTTCTTGGCCTGCCTGGCCTTTTCACCCGCCAGTGTCTGTTCCGCCGATAAGCGTGCCTGAAGGTCTTTGATCTTTTCCTGACAGGAATTACGCTCATCCGAAGCCTTATTATCCGTCAGAGCCTTTATCCCCTGCAGCTGATCCGCCATCTTGCGTAATTCATCCCGCAGGGCCTGTTTCTCGGCAGATATCTTGTCAAGCTCAAGCGACAGGGCGATGCGCTCATTGCTTAATTCATCCGCCTTGGCACTCTTCTGTCCAACCGTTAGTTTAAGGACCTGAACCTGCTGTTCAAGGTCTTCCATCCGGGAACGAAACGGCGCGGCGGCTTGTTCCATTTTTCGGGGTTCATTACGATCGCGTTCGAGAAGGCTTTGTTGCAGGGCAAAAACACGCCCTTGAAGAGCATCCCTCTCCGCCTGGACCGCCGTCAATTCATCCTTGGCAGCCACGGCTTCAAGTGCCATCTTTTTAACAAGTTCACCTTTTTCATTGGCTTGGGCGCGCGCCTTAACAGCTTCCTGCTGAAGAAAGTAACTCTCATCAGCCGTGACCAGCGGATCCGCCGCAAGCACAATAGAAAAAGGAAATAAAAAAAACAATATAATGGGATAAACGGCTTTTTTATTCATATAGGTTATCGTATCCCATATTAGGACGTAAAACATCCCCAGGCAACTTTATTATAAAATATCGACCGTCCTAATTATGCGTATCATCATCGGTCTCGCCGATGGTGTCGAAAACCGCCACGTCAAAAAGAACATCGAACCATTCCAGGAACATATCATACGTCCGTTCCACCGGCCATAAGGACTGATCCGTATGCCACTCAGAAAGCTCATTGGCAAAGATCTCATCGAATATCTCTTCCACGTGGTCTTCCGCCTCATCAATACTCTCAAACTCGGGGATCAAATAAACATTGCCGCGCTCAGCCAGAGACCCCATCCAGACCGGTTTATCCGGGTCAATACTGTTAAGCCAGTCAACGAAAGGCTCCCGAAAAAAAACAACCACAGCCATCCGGTTCACATGGTCCATGTATGCTCCAGCAATATCTTAAGGCCTATCAGAATAAGGATTACCGCGCCCAACCGTTCTGCCCGGCGACCCCATACACAGCAGCAGAAACAACCAATAATAGCACCCGCCCCCGCCAGAACAAACGTGACCGCTCCGATGATCACGGAAGCCAGGACCACAGGGCAATCGAGAAAAGCAAAAGTTACCCCCACCGCTAGGGCATCGATCGACGTAGCAACAGAAAGCAGGAAAAGACGACGACGAGTGATCGGCAAAGAGCCCTCCTTGGCACAATCATCCTCACTGAAAGACTCCCAGATCATTTTCAGGCCGATGCCACTTAACAGGACGAACGCGATCCAATGATCGTACGAAAGGATGACCTGTTTGAGCCGCACCCCTAAGAACCAACCCAAGAGCGGCATCAGCATTTGTGCGGCGCCAAAAGCCCCGCCCAGACGCAAGGCGTGCCGGACGCGAGAACTGCCCGCCGCGCTGCCGCTGGCAAGCGCGACCGCGAACGCATCCATCGACAACCCAATAGCTGTAAAAAAGATAACGATCAAACTCATGACATCCCTGGATAATAACAACAGGCACTAACTATTCTTGAAAAAGCAAATAATTAGTGCCTGTCGTTTTTGATCAACAACCGTTATTTAAACGTCGACCCGTTCTTTACGGGGTTTCTCCGGCGGCGGATCAAGATGGATAATATTGACCGCCTTCAATCCACGATCGTCCTCCTGAACCTCGAACTCGACCTCTTCACCGTCGACCAAATACTTGAATCCCTCCGCCTGAATACTGCTGTAATGGGCGTACACATCCTTGCCGTCCGACTTGGTCACGAAACCATAGCCCTTCTTACGGTCGAACCACTTAACTTTCCCTTTTTCCATGATCTCTCCCCAAGGACAAACCAGCCGTGGCCTTTACTTCTGAGCCGGAACTTCCGCCGCAGGAGCCGCTTCGGGCACTGCTGCCGGAGCCGGTTCAGTCGCTGCCGCCGGCACTTCCGCGGCTGCCGCCGGCGCTTGTGCGGCCTCGCCCTCACCGGGCATTGCTTCCGTACCCTTCTCCTCTTTCACCAGCGTCGTCACAACACGCTTTCCCTCTTTATCAAGATAATCGATCACGATATCATCGCCGGCTTTAAGGTCGGCCACCGCATTGATATTCCCCAGCTCGGTCTCCGCGGTCACTGAATACGAGGTCTCTACATCGACATCTTTCGCGAAATCATATTCCTTCACCGTTACCACGCCATCAGCAACGGAAATAACCTTGCCGAACGAAAACTTATCCTCTTCCGTGGTGACCGCCGCGGGGGCCGCGGGAGCAACAGCGGCATCAGCAGTAACCGCCGCGGCCGGCGCCGCAGCGGGAGCTGCATCCTGCGCATGAGCAGGCGTTGAACGGACAATAAGCAATGAAACAAGAACGACCGAAAAAACTCCTAAAACTTTTTTCATTTGGTGATCCTTTCTTTATGGTGAGGCACTGTTGCCTGTTGATATCGTTATCGGGGAAACTTGAGAAAGAATACATTAAAAACAGCCGAATGTAAAATAAAATCGTCAAAGAACAAAGCCCGATAAAACAGTCTCAATCTCCGTTTTAGCTTTAGCCAGTATCTCGGCTTCTTTTTCCGGGTAACGGTTGATACCCGCCCCGATCACCGATCCGGTCTCATGACCCATAAAACCGAAATGCACCCGGCTTAAAGAAACACTATGTTCAAGGAAAGCCATATCACCGTCGTAAGCCCCGCCGCTCGTTGTAACAATAAGAGCCTTACGGCCCTTCAGTAAACCGGCATAACCCGTCGGGGTAAGATCCCAGGTCTTGCCTTTTTGCATAACCGAATCGAACCAGGCCTTAACAATAGCCGGTTGAGAAAAATTATACATCGGATACGCCACAACGACCAGGTCAGCCGCGACCAATTGATCCGTCATGCGATCCATTTTGGCCAGTAGGGCCGTGTCCTTGCCATTAAGGGTCTCCCCCGCGTAATTCCGGCGATAATATGCCGCCACACGTTCCGGCGTCAGTAGGTCCGGGATATCCGATGCCAGGTCCAGGACCTCAAGAACGGCTTTCCTGGCCTTCAGGCAAGCTGCCGCGTGATCAGAAAGCACCTTGGTCCGCGAGCGTTCCCCACGCGGGCAATAATTAACGATAAGAACCTTCATTTAATCCCTCCGTTGATTTTAATTTGTTCCCACTCCTCGGATGAGAAATCCGACCGGTCTGCCAACCCCGCCTCAAGGAGCTTCGACTTCAGATTCCCCCGGCGCACGTGATAGTTCGTGTCGGCCCCAATGAGGCCGCGGATCGCCCTGACATCCTGGGCTGAAACAAGCCCTTTGACGGCCGTCGTACGAAACTCATACGCGACACCCGAACCTCTGATCGCCGCGATAGACTCTTTTACCTTCTCTATGTCGGCAGGGACACCGGCCGCATTACAATAGTTTTCCAAGGAGGATTTTATGTCCATCGCCCAGTAATCAACGACTCCAGCCGCGACCAGGGCCTTGACAACCTCGGGACGAGAACCATTCGTATCAAGCTTGACCAAATACGCCAGGTCTTTGATCCTGGCCAGGAATTGCGGCAGATCCGCATGAACGGTTGGCTCCCCGCCGGTAACCACAACACCCTGCAACTGACCGCGCCTTTTTTCTAAAAAAGAAAAGACCTCTTCCACGTCCAAAGGAGCGTGAAAGAGGTCGGGCAATACCAGTTCCGGGTTATGGCAGAAAGGGCAGCGGTAATTACACCCCTGGGTGAAAATGACCGCCGCGATCCTTCCCGGATAATCGATCAGTGTGAACTTGAGCAGGCCCCCGAGGAGCATACGCTATACGTCTTTCTCTGGAGGAACTCGGCTTTTTTTCCATTGTTCCACTGGCTGACCGGGCGCAAATACCCGACGATCCGCGAATAAACCTCGGTCTCGCTCGCGCAAGTCGGGCAGTTCTGATGCTCACCGGCAATGTATCCGCAAGCCGGGCAGACACTGAACGTCGGCGATATTGTAAAATACGGCAACGAATACTTTTCGCAAACGGTCCGGACGAACTGCTTGACCGCGTCGGTGTTCTCGATCCGCTCTCCGACGAATACATGGATGACGGTCCCCCCCGTGTACTTGGCCTGCAGGGAATCTTGATGATCGAAAAGCTCAAAGATATCATCCGTAAAATGCACCGGCAAATGTGTCGAGTTGGAATAGAACGGCTCGCCACCGGCGGCTTCCTGCGGGCAATCACGCTTGAGGTCCGGATACATTTCCTTGTCCATGCGCGCCAGGCGGTAGGTCACGCCCTCCGCCGGGGTGGCCTCCAGGTTATAATTACTGCCGGTCTCCTCCTGGAACTTGATAAGGACCTTGCGCATGAAATCCAACGTGTCTTCCGCGAACTTCTTTCCCTTAGGCGTGGAAATATTCTCACCCAAGAAGTTCATGCAACATTCGTTCATCCCCACCAGGCCGATGGTCGAGAAATGATTCTTCCAGTACTGGCCGAAGCGGGAACGCATGGTGCGCAAATAAAACTTCATATAGGGGTAAAGATTGTCGTCGGTGAACTTTTCGAGGATCTTGCGCTTGATCTCCAGGCTTTCCTTGGCCAGGATCATCTGATGCTCCAGAGCGGCAAAGAAGGTCTCTTCATTCTTGCAAGCATAACCCAACCGCGGCATATTGATGGTCACAACACCGATAGAACCCGTAAGCGGCGCCGCGCCGAACAGCCCGCCGCCACGCGCGTTAAGCTGGCGGTTATCGATACGCAGACGGCAACACATGCTGCGGGCATCATCGGGGCTCATATCGGAATTGATATAATTCGTGAAATACGGGATACCGTACTTCCCCGCCATGTCCCACAAGGGCTTGAGCTCGGGATTGTCCCAGTCAAAATCCTTGGTGATGTTATAGGTCGGGATCGGGAACGTGAACACCCGCCCCTTGGCATCGCCCTCGAGCATAACCTCCAGGAACGCCTTGTTGAACATATCCATTTCCTTCTGAAACTCACTGTAGGTCTTTTCCTGAACCTCACCGCCGACAATAACCCCTTTGTCTTTATAATAAGTCGGGACACGGACATCCATGGTGACATTCGTGAACGGGGTCTGGAAACCGACGCGGGTCGGAACATTAACGTTGAACAGAAATTCCTGCAAAGCCTGGCGGACTTCCTTATAGGAAAGGCCGTCATACTGGATAAACGGAGCCAACAACGTATCAAAATTCGAAAAAGCCTGCGCGCCGGCCGCCTCACCCTGAAGCGTATAAAAGAAATTGACCACCTGGCCCAGCGCCGAGCGGAAATGCTTGGCCGGGCGCGATTCCGCCTTACCAGAAGCCCCCTGGAAGCCCTGGAGAAGAAGATCGTACAGATCCCAACCCACGCAGTAAACACTGATACTCCCCAGGTCGTGGATATGCTGATCCCCATTGGCATGGGCATCGCGGATCTCTCCGGGATAAACCTTATTAAGCCAGTAAGCCTGCGAAATCTCCGACGATATGTAATGATTAAGGCCCTGAAGCGAGTAGGCCATATTGGAATTCTCTTTAACCTTCCAGTCGCGGCGGGCAAGATACTTATCGACCAGGTCGACATTGAACATGGAGGTGATCTCGCGCGAACGGGAGCGCTGGTCACGGTAGATCACATAAGCCTTGGCGGTCTGCTTGTAGGGGGACGTCAGCAAGACCTCTTCCACAATATCCTGGATCCCTTCAACGGTGGGCAAGCGCTTGCTGTACACCTGCAAAGCAAGGTTCAAGACCCGGATGGTCAGCTTCTGGGCGGCATCCTCGCCGAATTCTCCCGTAACCTGTCCGGCCTTAAGAAGCGCCTTGGTGATCTTAGCCGCGTCAAAATCGACCTCTGCCCCGTTACGCTTTACGATCTTGGTGAAAATCTCCGTCGCGTACACTGCTCACCCCCTGTGCGTTTAAGGATTAAAACAAATCATTTTTTGTAACGGCCATGACGCTTGACCGTGGCCTCGGCGTCAAATGGTGTGTATTCTTTCTTTTCTTCCTCATAAACCGAAACAACCTTCAAGCCGGCCGCGATAAAAGGTTTTTTTACTTCAACCATTTCCGCTTCGCTGAGCGCTTTCACCGGGCTCGGCCGAAGCGGCGTATTAAGCTGCACCTCATCCGGCGCTATATCCCGGGCGATATCCGCCATTCCTTGCGCCTGGGCCTTATTGTGCCCAACGAACATCATCTGAAGGGCCAGCTTGCCTTTATACACCTTGCGGAACTGTTTAATACCACTCACGATCCCGGCCAGGGTGATCCCCGGAGCGGGAAGGTTGACCTTCTGAAAAGCAGCCTCATCCGCCGCGTCGATCTTCAAGAGCACCAGGTCGGCCAACGCCAGATCAGCCTGCACATCCTGACGGGTCACCAGCGTGGCATTAGTGATCACGGCGACCTTGTTAGGCCGGGCTGCTTTCGCGGCCCTGATGAGCTCTCCCAGATTTGCCGCCAATGTCGGCTCGCCGTTACCGGAGAACGTCAGATAATCGATGCGGCAATCCGGTGGTAAAGCATTGATCTCCGCCGTTAACTCAGCAGGAGAAAGAAAAACCCGGCGCTCGGTCCCGTATTCTTTCGCGATGCCCAATTGGCAGTACGGGCAGCCGAAATTACAATACTTTATATCGGTCGCAAGAGGGTCGATCCCTAAAGACATTCCCATCCGCCAGGAATGAACGGGGCCATAAATATGCTTAAAGCGAGGAACAGCCATCAAAACGCCCACGGTAACAGATGAACAAAACCCCTTGATCGAAGAATCCAGTCGAAAAACTACCTATTGGTGGCTGTTGACCGGTAAGACACTACATATAGTATTCCTAAACAAAAAGCTGTCAAGCCGGTTTACACATTTTTTTTGCGTCGGGAGGCGTTGCGGAAGGCCTCTTTGGCCCAGGCCGCAGCGACGGTGTGGTCAATAACGGGCGTTGGATATTCTTTCGTTCCAAACTCCGGCACCCATCGCCTGACATAGATGAAAGAAGGGTCAAAGCGCTTCTGTTGCAGGACAGGATTAAAAATTCGGAAATACGGCTGATGGTCGCAGCCGGTGGAAGCCGCCCACTGCCAATTCCCGTTATTCACCGACGGATCGTAATCTACCAGCTTTCCGGCGAAGTATTTCTCCCCCCAGCGCCAGTCGATGTGCAGGTCCTTGACCAAAAATGACGCGGCCACCATCCTGACCCTGTTATGCATGAATCCAGTGGCGTTAAGCTCCCTCATCCCGGCGTCGACCAAAGGAAAGCCCGTACGCCCCTCACACCACGCGGCAAAGAGCAACTCATCATTCTGCCAAAGGATCGAATTATATTCGTCATAAAAAGCACTGCCGAAGACATGCGGAAAATGATAAACAATATGACTGAAAAAGTCCCGCCAATAGAGCTGCCGGAGGATCGGATGCTCCGGCCCCAGCGTCTGGGCAACGGCCTGCCGTACCTCCCTGACAGAGACAGTGCCAAACTTCAAATATGGCGACAAATGCGTGGTCGCGCCCAAAGCGGGGATATCCCTCTGCGCGGCATAATCGCGGCATCGATCAAGACCACTAAGAATATCAAGCGCGGCAGCACGTCCGCCCTTTAGAAGAGACACCTCATGAAGGTCCGGTAACTCACCGGCCTTCAAAAAATAATTGCTCTCGAGATCCCCTTTGAAAAAATTATCAAAAGAATTCCCCTGGACCGGCAAGGTTCCCAGCGTCAACGCCTTCTTATAAAATGAAGTGAAGACCGTATAAGGGCCTCCCGTCCCCGCGACGGACTTTAGGACGCTTCCCGCAGGACAAAGCAAAACATCCTCGCTTTCGTCAAAAGCTACGCCGTGTTGCTGGCAGACCACACGAAGCGTTGAATCCCGCCGGATACTAAAAGGCGTATGGTCCTTGTTCACAAAGACAGCGTCAATCCTTTCACGGGAAATAAGATCCGTGACAACTTTATCGCACGGCCCGTAAAAACGGAAAAGGCGCCCGCCCCTTGCCTCAACGACTCCGGTCAAGTCATCAAGCGATTGACGCAGGAAAGACGCCGCTTTCACACTGAAATACCCGTGAGGATGCCCCAATTGGGGAGGAAGAGATTGACGCGGATCAAAAATAAAGGCCACAATAACGCAGCGAGATACGCCCATCGCCTTGATCAGGGCGGTGTTATCCTCCAGCCGAAAATCACGGCGAAACACAAAAAGAGAGCGCTCATAGATCATGATTGTCTAATATAATCGCCAAAAACCAAACAATATGAGTGTAAGATGTTGCCACACAATAACTTGCGTTAAAACAAAATCAATGCTTATTTTTTCCCTTACATGGCAAAGCCTACACTCCCGTGCTATACTTGTCAATGGGTTTGGTAATTGCTCTTTGTGAATTGAATTTAATGGCAAACTATCTGAAAAGGTAGGACGCAAAGCCGTGAGCCTAATCTCTCCTAGTGTTGGAGGGTATGGTTGTCTGGTTGCCGGAGCCCCAAGCCTGTTAGCCTTGGGACTTTTTGTGTCCTTCTTTTTCAGGTCGTTTCCCCTAACAAAGGAGAACGATATGAAAAAGGTAATCTTAACCACGATCTTATCCCTGGCCTTCACGGCTCAGGCAAACTTTGCCAGCGCCGAATCCGCCTCTTTTAATTTATCCGTCACTATCCCGGTCATGGTCCAAATGAGCAGCGACGCCCTGCAGGCGCCGAGCGCCCCTTCTTTGGCTTTTGCCACCACGAAAGCAACACAGATGGTTCAGGAACAGCAGATCGTCCGCGGGCAGGAGACCGTCACGGTCAGGACGATCGTGGCACTTTGATCATTTAGGATTGTATTTCAGAGGAATATGGAAGATGTAGGTCGTGCCCTCAGCCACGTCCACCTCACTTTTAACTTTCACCAGAGGGATATAACCAGCCGGTAAAGCGCTCATATCGATCGTAAGCGTATGTTTCCCATCCATCACGTTCTTGAAAAAATAAGCCCCGCGGGAATCCGTGGCTTGGGCCGCTTTACCATCCATCAAAACTTTAACGCCGGCAATAAAATGGTCATTCTGGTCAGGCAGGCCATTGCCATTCACATCCACGAAAGCGACCCCGTAGATCCCTGACTGCGTGGTCAAACCGAAATCAACACGCTTTGTACGCCCCTGGGTAATATCCACCTTGGCAAAAGCCGCTGTTGAAAAAACAAACCCCTGAGGCAGGCTTTCCATGACCGGGGCAACCAAAGCCCGTCTCGCGCGAACCGGCATTGAGAACCAGCCACGGGCATCCGTGACGGCAACCTGATCGCCGATCCTGACCTTAATCCCCGGCAACCCTTCATCGCCGGCCACTCCCCCGATATCAGGCGTAAATTCTTTATTCCCGTCCCGATCCTTAAAAACGAAACCGGCAACGGTACCCTGGGGATCAAAAGCCAGGCCCAGCCCCCAAGCCATGCGCATGCCGAAACGCAGGTCCAGGTCGTTATAAGAAGGACCATCGGGAACCTGCGACCAGACGCTTCTCATCCGGGAGTCACAAAACAAGGTTACATCTTTTTTCGGTGTATAAGTCAGTCCGGCCGAGGCGGCGACGCTGTCTTCTCCGGCCAGAAAACTATTGGCACCCTTAACATTAAGTTCATTGCGATAGGTCAACCCGAGATTCGTCACCAGGTTCTCCGTCAGATTGGCATTATAGGCCAGTCCGGCATTCATGACCGCCGGATGAAAGGTGTCGGAGGTGAGCTTCTCATAAAGCCAGGAATATTCATAATTAGCAAAGCCCGAAATAGACCGGGTCAACGGAACCTGCACGCCTGCCGTCACCCCATTGCGATCATACTCAGAAGCCGGCGAGAATTCAAAACGGCTAAGCTGATCGCTGGCGCCGATATACCCCGTTCCCCGGCGTCCGCCCCACACCGGGAAGCCCCGGGAAAGCCGCGTATCAACGCCGGCATACGTCCTGGGGGATGCCTGACCCGGCGTCGTGACATAACGCCCGGACGTATCCCAGCTATACTGCCCCAACGGAATGGCGATATGAGCATTCGTATCGTAGTTGAGCGCCTGCGGATCGTCAGCATTGGGATAAAGACGATCCTGATACACGTCAACAAAAGATCCCGCCGAAAATTTATCCGTACTGGTGTTCGTCGTCCAGGTGGCCCCGATCTCGCCCTGATTCGAGGGCGAAGCGGTAATGGTCGTGAACTCCTTGTTAATATTGCGAAAATTCACCCCCTGATGCACCAACCCGTTCGCCCACTTGATGCCCGCCAACGACGCTGTTGTACGGTCATCACGGGCCAACTCGGCATTCAGGTCAAAAGGCCCCGCCTTCTGCTCTCCCTGTAAAGAATAAACCTTACGGGTCAAATATGGTTCGCGCTCGGTGCCGTAGCCGGTGGCATAATTCAACGTGTAGCGATGCTGCGTGCTCACCGGGAAAAGCGACACCGAGACCGCGTCAATAAAAGAGTCCCTGGTGGTGGTAAGCCCCGGCGAAAGCGAGCTGATCGATGGCAAGTACCCTCCATGAGACAACGATACCCCGACCATGTTCTCAAAGGCCCTCACGTCGACAAACTCGCCGCGCAAACGCGCGCCGGGCAAGGTGAGCGGCGACAGGCTACGGTAACCGTCAAAAACCCGCGCGTTGAGATCGTCGGTGCCCTTCAACGGAATATGGCTGAGGCCAAGCGTGTACGTAGGGATTTCAACAATAGGATCAAAACCGGTGGCCGAAAGAGAAGCGTCCAGAGCGCCATAGGGCGTTTCGCCGTCGATCGCTACCGATTCCTGAATGGTCGAACTTCCCCGGCGAAGATGGGTCATATCCCGGCCGGAATAAAAAGACCCGTTATCGAGCGTGTACCTCATCCGAAACGGCGGCGCATGCTCAACAATAGCGGCTGTTTGTGGAGCCTCAGGTGTTTCATAAGCATGCGGCAGAAAGACCTCCACATAAAGAGTGGTACGGCCACGCTGATCCCATACATGAAGAAAAGAACTTCCCCATTTTAAGCCTTCTACCCTGATCTGATCTCGCCCCTCCGCTTTGACCGTAAAGAATCCAGGATCAACGACCAGAAAACGCAGGATATCCTTGCCCTCGATAACAACCGAGGACCCGGTATCAAGGCGAATGGATGGTTTAGCAGGATTGGCGCCAAGAATATCGTCGATCGTAACCCGGTCAAGCCTCTTGACCGGCTTGGCCGCAACCGCAACCGGAGCCGGCTTTATTGTTCCGGGCTGCGGCGCAACATCCGCCTCCCCGAAATGGTCGAGCGCGTCACTGATGACCCGGGCCCGGTCCTTTTCAACAGGGCGACCGGAAAGATCTTCCAGGCGGCCGTCATAAACCCGTTTTAGAAGGTTGATATATTCGAGAGGTTCTTCCGCGGCAGGTGAAAGAAAATGGGCCCGGTTAAAATAATCCAGCGCAACCTGATCGCGATGAGCCTTAAACGCCGCGATGCCTTCGTTCAAATAATAATCGTAAGTAAGGGAATTGTCCCCGGCACGCGCCACACCGCAGGATAAAACGAGGGGAAAGAATGCCACTAACAAAAGCACGCGTTGCAGGATCATACCGCGGGCAGCCCTAATCCTGCACTTTCTCAACAGTGAATTCTCCGGAAGAAGACTTCTGTAGGGTAATATCCTTGACCGCAATGTCCCCCTCTTCAAGATCAGCGTTCACCATCAAGCTATAACGGCCCGCCGCCAGTTCCTTGGGCAGCGGCAACTTCCACGGAGCCGACTCACCCGGCGGAATATAAAGCCTGCCCAGCTCGCCGCGATCCGCGACCATCCCCGACTCATCCATCACATAATAGGTGATCCTCGGGATCAGCACCACATCACCGGCGTTCGTTAATGTCCCGGTAAGATCGCCACCCGCCACCGCGATGTCTCCAACCTGCGCCTTCTTGGCCTTGTTCTTCGCCTCAATGAAAAAAAGGCAACCAATGCGCGTCACGATCCTGACCCCTGTAACATCAGTCGCCGCGCCTGTAGACTTCTCGAAGAAAAGCACACCGTAATGCCCGCCCTCGACTTGAGCCGGAACATTAATAGTATAGTCGATCTTTTGTTTTCCGGAAGGAGGGATCTTGAATTCTTGCGGCATATACTGGATCCACCCACTGGCGGATCCCATACCGGTACCGGCCGGAAGGAACTTTTTCGAACCATCATAGGGTGCCTGGTATTGAAAATCCTCCCAGTAAACCCTGATATCCATTTCATCTTTGGAATTGTTATCGACCGTGATCGTCTTGCTGATACGATCCCCACCGGAAACGGACAGAACCACCTTACCCTCCTCCACGAAGAGCTGGGCTCTGGCCGGTCCGGTGAGGACCGCTAAGAACAAGACTGTAAACAGAACGGATCGACGCATACCGGATCAATCTACCAGTTCAAATTAGCTGGCAGTCGCCGTGATGGTGAGCGTGCCCGTATATGTCCCGGACATATCGGCATTGGTAAACGGCTCGCCAGGCTTCCCGGCTTCTCCAGTCGAAAGGCCGACATACACCCTTAACCAACCGCCGGCTGTTTGCGCCGACGTAATATTCTCGCTGGTCACATCTTTAAGCGCCTTAGCCGCATGGGTGCCGTAATCGCTTTCCGTATTATGGGTCGCGTCAACATACACCAGCTTCTTGAACGTCGCGGTGGCTTTGTACCCCAGGCCATTGACCTGATTCACCGGCTTGGAACCTTCGGCGTAAGCGACCGTCACGTTCGGACTACCCGCCCCGATATTCGCGATATCGATCCCGAAATAATTGGGCGCCGTCCAGATCTTGTTGGTCGTGTCATAGGTCATCGTACCGAACGTCAGGTTCGTCCCTGTCAGGGGTGTGTACGAAATGACCGCGTGGGTCGTGGGATTCTCAATGACCGTCGCCGGGGTAATGCTAACGCCCGTCGCCGCCGGAACCGCCGCCGTGATCGTAAAAACCGTTGACGCCCACAGCAACCCTGTTGAAACGAGGATGAACGCACCTGCTAAAATAATACTTACTGGCTTTTTCATAACTACTCCTTTTTTTGATTGATCTTGTTAGATCAGTTTTGATTCAACGAGAACCTTATCGGAGCCTTAAAATTGCCTCCGCTCATCTGGGGATAGCCCTGTAAACGGTAGATCACCTTGAACACTGCCGGTGAGCCCTGCGCGTCCGACGAGAAAACCGGACGTTCGCCTGTTAGCATCGGCACAAAATCAGTGAACTTCGTACGCCCCTTCACTTCTGCCGGAACTTCCACTTTTACCGTAAAATAGTCTTTTTTCATCTCCTCGCCCTTATCATTGGACATCGGGGCGGTCAGGTCCTGCAACACCTGATAGGGGCGATGCAGATTCGTGCTCACCTTAACCTCCACCTCCCTGTCCGTCGCCGGCGCGTTAGGCAGGACATTGGCGAAGCTCACGCCCTCAAGAGGAAGTGACACATCGACCGTGAACACCGGCTTGATCTCCAGCTCGATATCCATTAATAATTCCTCGCGCCCTTTTTCCGTCTCGATCACATATTTCATCTTGCCATTGTAAAGGCCTGCATCCTGAGCCGCGATAATGGCCGGATCAACAAAAAACCGGACCATCAGATCATTCGCATCGCCGCGCCCGTAGTAAAGAACCGTCCCGGCCCACGTCAAGGGCACCGCATCCGCCGCTTTCACGCCTTCGGCATTAGCGCCTTCCACGGAAAACTTGAGAACACCCGGTACCAGCTCAGCGCCCGCGGCGTTACGGGGAAGGTTTCCTACCTCTTGGGTTACCCTGACATTCGCACCGCTATTGCCTGAAAACGAGAGCTTGATGAAATCAGCCAAAGACGGATCAACATCAGTATCTTTCACCCGGACGATCGCTCTGTTGCGTCCACCGGACAGGACGGCCTTCCAGGTATCCGTACGGCTCTCGACTGAAATATTAACAAAGGATTGATCCTGTGCCGGCTCACCGATCGCTCTGGCCGTAAAAACCAGCCGGCCCGCAAAATTCCCGTTACCATTAAAGACGGTCGGATCGATCCCATAAGCGACCACGAATGAATCACTTTCACCACCCTGGCCGGAGGTGTAAAGCAACTGTTCTCCCATCCCCAATTTATCCAGGCTTTGCGTATAGAGCGTTCCGGAACCATTGGAGTTAGGCATTGCCGCCGTCTGCATGGCCCTCAGGTCAAGGCTTTCACCTTTTTCATTAACCATAGGTTCGTTCAAACGTTGAAAGACCTGATAACGCTTGCCATCAGTTGAGTTGACCCGGATCCGGATCTCTTTGCGATCGTTAAACCCGTCCGCTTCCCTAAAACGCAAGCTATTGCTTCCGTCCACGGGATTAATGCTGAGCGTCACTGCAGCAAAAGATGCCTGTGAACAAAAAAATAAAAAAATAGCTGTCAGGATCGAGAAAGATTTTTTATACATTCTATTTGAGTAGATAAGGGTGGAACGAGTATGCAAAGTATAACATCTATTGACATGCTTTCAAGGTCATTATTGAAAAAACCCTAAAAGTCTCCACTTTCTCTATATATCGGCTACATCCTGGTCAAATGCGTTGTTAAAACCGCCAAACTTTGTGTCAATCGGGCATTCTCCAGAATGATGCCACCGGGTATCTTAAGAGGCGCCGGAGCAAAATTCCATATAGCCTTGATACCAGCCGCCAGCAATTGATCGACCACCCCCTGGGCCTGTTCAGCCGGGACCGTCACGATCCCGATACTGACCCGCATCTTTTTGGCTATAGCCGGCAGGCGGGAAAGCGGCAAAACCTCTTTTCCGAAAAGCATCGTCCCGACCTTGCGCGGATGATCATCAAACGCCGCCACAATATTGAGCCCATACTTCTCAAAATCCTTATAGCCAAGCAAAGCCTTGCCAAGATTTCCGGCGCCAACAAGAAAGGCGTCATGGGCATTGTTCCAGCCGAGAAACTCCTTGATACGCCCCACCAGGCTTGACACACGAAAACCAATGCGGGCAACCCCCACGGCACCAGTCACTTCAATATCCTTACGGACCAGCGTTGGATCAAAATCAAACTCTTCGGCGATCCGGGTACAGGAGATATACTCCTCTCCCAACGCCTGAACCCTTTCTAAAAGATGCAAATATAAAGGAAGCCGCTTCAATGTTGACCGTGAAGCCGCTCTGATCCGCGAAACGATCATAAAACCCCCTCATCCCATGTTTATAGAAAAACGTTAGGTGGTGATCTTAAGGCTATGCCCGGGCCCTTCAGCAACAGACCGCCCCAGCGACCTGAGCATGCCCGAGACGCATAAGAAACAGTCACCCGGCTTATCCTCAATGCATATCTTGCCCGGATAAAGCTGATAATGCGCGCGATAGCGAGTCGGTGTAACATTAGGCATCAAGACATTAGCACCGCACTGAAGGGCTTTCTGCCGGCCCCGTGGATCGATCGAGCCCATAGCTGTCGTCGCCGGCAAATGCGTATTGAGCGTGACCAGCCGGATCAGGGCGAGGGCCTTAAGCGTCAGGGCCAGCGTCCCGCTGGCCGCGCCTTCAAGGGGCGTCTGCGGATTGGCGATGAACGGCCCGATCCCGATCATGTCCAGATCGAGCTCCTTCATCAGCAGGATATCATCCGCGATCATCGCCAGCGTCTGTCCCGGCAATCCGACCATGATGCCCGAACCGACCTGAAAATTAAGTTCACGCAACGACGCCAGGCAGTGCATACGGGCCGCATACGAAGAATCCGGCTTTAATTCCCCGAACAATTTCTCAGAGGAAGTCTCAAAACGCAGCAAATACCGATCCGCCCCGGCATCCTTAAGCGCGGCATATTCATCCCGGCTTTTTTCTCCAATAGAAAGCGTGACCGCCAAAGCTAAATCTTTCTTGATCCGGCTGACCAGACGGCACATATCATCCACCGGATACTGGCAATTCTCACCAGACTGCAGCACCACACTTTGATACCCGAGCGACGCCGCCTGGGTAGCCGCCGCAACAATTTCATCAACGGCCATGTGATAACGTTCCACCCGCTTATTACTGCGCCGCAGCCCGCAATAAAGGCAATCTTTACCGCAAACATTAGAAAACTCGATCAGGCCGCGCAAATGGACCGCGTCACCAACCTGCTCATGGCGGACACGGTCTGCTCGCGCGAAAAGGGCGGTCGGATCCGGTGTTGCCAGCTGATCGATAATTTCCTGCCTGGTCACGGCTCATCCTCGCGCGCTTCCAGGAACATCCGGCGGATATCCTCCGGGTCAATGTGATGGCCTGCCTGAGGATAATAAAGGACCGCCCATTCATCGAAAAGCAGGACTTTTTGCGGCTCCACAAACGGGAGCTCTGAAGGCACGTGACCGGCAACATAGGACCAGCGGGCGCCACTTACCTTAACAAGATACACCGGCCCGCCGACCCTATCGGCCAGGATCGGAGAAAGATGGTCGAACACCTCAACGATCTTCTTGTTATCCATAAGCCCCCTTTATAAGTACAAGTCTCTCTCACCCTTCTTGATCCGGGCATGATACTCGGTAAAGATCTCCAGCGCTTTCGGATTCTTGGCCCTGACCTGTTCGACCTCTTTTTCAATAAGCGGTAACCCGGCCCGGCGCGCTTCTTCACTGCCGAAATCATCGAGCCATTCCTGAAAGGTCAGGATCGCGTTAAGCTTGCAAAATTTTCCCTCAGCCCCACTGCGCAAAAGGTCCATGATGCATTTTCCCGTCCGCCCACAACGGTACCCCGCCGTGCAAAATGAGGTAATAAAGCCTTTCGCGGCCAGATCGCGAATAAGCTCATCAAGCGACCGCGTGTCCCCCAGGATGAACTGCTGCTTATCCTTCTCCTGAGCGGTGACAGCGTCGGAATACCCGCCGATCGCAATACGGGACGACGCATCCATCTGGGTCACGCCCATCAGAACAGCCTCATCACGGATCGAGGCTTTCTCCCGTGCCGTGATGATCATCCCCGTGTACGGAGCCGCCAGGCGGATGATCAGCATGATCTTTTTAAAATCGTCATCGCTGACCAGATATTTCCAATCAGGGCCGATCATAGAATTAAGCGCCGGCACAAGGCGCGGAAAAGATATAGTGTGCGCCCCGATCCCTAATGACCTCTCCAGCTCCTGAGTATGGTCAATAAGCGCCATCAATTCAAAACGCCAGTCGTATAGGCCGAACAAAGCGCCTATCCCGACGTCATCAATACCAGCTTCCAATGCGCGATGCATACAATAAAGGCGCCATTGATAATCGCCCTTGATCGTATCCGCCGGATGCATCCGGGCGTAGGTAGCCTTATGATAGGTCTCCTGAAAAACCTGGTACGTCCCGATACCGGCTTCATTGATACGCCGAAGATCTTCTATGGAAAAAGCCGGCGCGTTAACATTCACGCGACGGATCGAACCATGGCCGCTGCGGGTCTTGACTTTAACCGAATAGATCGTTTTTAAACTCTCCACAATATAGTCGACATCATTATTTGGATGCTCGCCATAAACGACGATCAAGCGTTTATGGCCGATCTTCCCCGCAAGGACAGCAACTTCTTTCTTGATCTCTTCAGTATCCAGGACTTTGCGCTGGGCATCGCAATTATCATTGTTAAATCCGCAGTACGCGCAGCGGTTCACACAATAATTCCCCAGATAGAAAGGCGCGAAGGTCACGATCCGGTTATCATAGATCTTGAGCTTAACGGCCAGCGCGGTAGAGCGCATCTCTTCAAGCAACCCTTTATCCGTCACATTGATCAGGACCGCCACCTCTTCCGGCGTCAAGTCCTTGATGGCCAGCGATTTGGCCAGGATATCGCGGACCTGCCCGGGGTCGGGATCTTTGGGAGCTGCCGCCAAGCGCGCGAAGATCCGCTCTTCATCGATAAAATCCCGTCCATTGACCATATATTTTTCGACCTGATCGCGTTTAACGCGCTGGTCTTCCCATGTACCTGAACATCCGGATACAGCCGACATAAGACACCTCTACTTATTTAATTCCGCCTCAAAGGCCGCCAGTTCCACCGGAAAAGGCGCCAGAACTCGTTTTAAGACACCCTGAACAAAAGAGATCGCCACCCCGTAATTCGTGATCGGGACGCCACGCCCTCTGGCCTGGGATATGCGAAAGAGCATTTCGCCGCGCGTCAGCATGCAGGAACCGCAATGAATGATCAATTGATACGACTCAAGGTCTTTGGGATAATCCCGGCCTGAACAATGCCCGATATCAAGGCCGCACCCGGTGTATTGCGCCAGCCAGCGCGGTATTCTCACCTTCCCGATATCATCCTCCGCCGTGTGATGAGAACAGCTTTCCGCGATCAGAACACGGTCGCCCTCCTGGAGCCTGTCGATCGCGGCTGCCCCCCGCGCCAGTTCTTCAAGATCCCCCTTGAAACGGGCGAACAGGATAGAAAAGGTCGTGCATTTAACCCCCAGCGGCACATCGGCCACTGTCTTCATCACCGCTTGCGAATCGCAAACCACCAGGGCTGGAGGCTCTTTGAGCTTCATCAAATACGGGGCAAGCTCACGCTCCTTGACCACCATGACCGCCGCGTCATGGTCCAGGACATCGCGGATGGCCTGGACCTGCGGCAAGATCAAACGCCCTTTCGGGGCCTGAAGGTCGATCGGAACGACCATCACCGCCAGGCCTCCCGGCGGAATAAGGTCTCCCAGCAAACGGCGCGAGACAAAATGATCATCAGGACAGCAATGGACCAGCGCCTCCTTAAGAGCCGTCAGCTGATCATGACGAAAAGACTCATCAAGGCTCGACACAACCAGAACCCTGTCAGCCTTCGCCCTTAACCCGGCCATAAAATCTTCCGCGGGCGCCGCCGCATCCGCCTTATTAATGACCAAAATGAACGGCTTCTTTTTCTCCCGAAAAAGACGAATAGCCGTTTCTTCCGGCGCGCCCCAAAGGTTCGGCTCAAGAATAAGTAGCGCCATGTCCGCGCGATCAAGCGCGCGCATCGTCCGCGCGACACGCAAATCCCCTATAGCCGAACCATCATCCAATCCCGCCGTATCCAGGAACACCACCGGCCCCAATGGTAAAAGCTCCATTGTTTTTTCGACCACATCGGTGGTCGTCCCAGCAACCGGAGACGTGATCGCTACGTCTTGTCCGGCCACCATGTTAAGGAAGCTAGACTTGCCGGCATTCATCCGGCCAAAAATACCGATATGAAGACGAAGAGACTTAGGCGTGCTCTGCATGGACCTCCTTAACCAGGCCGCCCCTGAAAAGAAAGCGAAATATGAAAAACGACACTACGGCAACGCCAAGCGACTGAAAGAACGTTTCAACCCAGAAATGCGCCCAATACCCGCCACCGGGGTCCAACCCGTCGCAGCTGAAAAAGACACAATTAACGTTCTTAAACGGCGGGGTCGTGTAATAACTCGCCAGAAGGATCGCCGCGCCGTACAGGACCGCCCAGCCCAACGCCCGCGGATGAAACCCCAAGCGGCGCACGCCCCAGAAAGAGACCGGGATCACAAACGTATGGATCACGAGGGAACCCCAAAATATCAACGGGCCGCAATGAGCCAGGAGTTCCGTGCGCCCCATCCCATGCCCCGCCATATACAGGAAAAAATCCACGACCCATAAGATCTGGGCAGGCACTGACATGATCAGGCAGAGGGTCATGACCAGGGCATTCTTCCGGAAAAGTGCATACGCCAACAAAGCGGTGGTGATCGTACAAAACCAGAGCAGCTCGGTCCAATCTCCAAAATTCACAAGAATATCAACCAGCAAGACCAAGACCGCCGCCCATCCGAGGATAACCCCTGGATCAGGATCTTTTTTCATTTTTCCCATCTTCCACCCTCCGGTGCCCCAGCGCCATCAATCCTTCCGGGCTAAGCGCCCTGGCCACGATCGCCCGATCGACCCGTTCCTCAAGAAAAACCCTCAGGTCGTCACGTCCAGAAGCGTCGAATTCCTTAAGCAGAGCCCCCGCCCGGTCATAACCCAAAAGAGGGACCAGGGCGGTCACGACCATACGGCTGTGTTCCACAAAATACCGGCAGCGGGCCTCATCCGCTTTCACACCATCAATATGTAACGCCAGCATCCGGTCAGACGCCGTCAAAAGCTCGATGGATTCAAGCAAAGCCTGAGCCAGTAGCGGCATGAATTCATTGATCTGCAAGGCGCTGCGGGAAGCCGCTTCCGCGACCAACAGATCATTCGCCATAACCTTGAGGGCCGCCTGCGTGATCGCTTCCGGAATGACCGGGTTAACCTTGCCCGGCATGATCGAAGACCCCGGCTGACAAGCCGGCAGAATGATCTCACCGAGAAAATTCAACAACCGCAGGTCATTGGATATCTTCGCTAGATTAACCGCGTGCGCCTTGAGGATACCGGAAACCTCCACATAGGCGTCGGCGTTAGCGGTCTCCCCGGCCACGTTCTCTCCCCGGGACAATCCGATGCCTGAAATATCACGCAAACATTCAATAACCCTGAAAATATAATCCCTCGGAGCGCCGATCCCGGTGCCGATGGCTGTGCCGCCCAGATTGACCACCCGCAACCGCTCTTCGCATTTAAAGGTGCGCCAGCGATCACGCGAGAGCGCCTCGGCCCAAGCAGAGAACTCCGAACCAAGTGTCATGGGGACCGCTTCCTGCATCTCGGTACGGCCAACCTTGATGATATGGGAAAATTCTTTTTCCTTGCGCTGCAAAGATCCCTGCAATAGCGCCGCCGCATCCGCCAGCGAGCGGATACCGGCAATGGCCGCACATTTCAAGGCTGTCGGATAAACATCATTCGTCGACTGATGCCTGTTAACATGGTCAAGAGGATGAACAAGATCGTATTCGCCCTTGCGGCCCCCCAGTAATTCACCGGCGCGATTGGCGATGACTTCGTTCAGGTTCATGTTTGTCGACGTTCCGGCGCCGCCCTGCAGCGCATCTACCGGAAACTGCGTATCGAATTTTCCATCCCGGATCTCATCGCAGGCCGTGATGATCGCCCCCGCGATATCCCCGGGCAAAGCCCCCAATTCGCGGTTTGCCATCGCCGCGGATTTTTTCACCATGGCCAAAGCATGGATCAATGTCAACCGGACCTTAGCTCCGCCGAACGTGAAGTTTTCCAACGCCCGCTGCGTATGGGTGCCCCAATAAACATCCGCCGGAACTTTTGTCTCGCCTAATGCGTCTTTTTCGATCCGATGATCCATGCTCAGACCTTTCCCAATGCCGATTTAACCATCACGCCTTCGATCGCTCCCAACTTGCCCGTCAAGCCGCCGATCTGGTCGGATGTCATTTCTACCGTCAGGGTGATCACGTGGCAATGGCGCTGATGATGGGGCAATCCGACCCTGGCGAGGATCTCATCACCATAATCGGAGAGGATCTTGTTGACCTGCGGCGCGGACTTTTTACGATCCTCGATAATAATGCCTACAAACCCCAATCTTTTTTCCATAAAAAATCCCCGTTTTGCCATAGGCAGAACGGGGACTCGAAGCTGCTCCCGATTTTGCCCCTGGCTTCAGGCTTTTCGCCCAGGCTTCAGGACTACACAGTATCTTACACCCCTTTATTTCACATACAAGGGGCGGGCTTTATAATGCGTATGCAATAATTCATGCGCTTTATGCGACAACGGCTTCTCCAGGAACTCTTTATAAAGCTGCTGCACATGAAAGTTCTGATGCGAACAACGGATCTTGGACGCCGCATCTTCATCATAAAGACCTTTAGCCCGCTGCTTGCGGATCTCGTCGGTAACCATATACGGCTGGCCGCCGCCGCCCACACAACCACCCGGGCAGGCCATGACTTCAATAAAATGATACGGGACCGGCTGATTATTCTTGATAGCATCCTGCACTTTGTCCATGACAAACTTCACATTGGCCAGGCCATGCGCCACCGCGATCTTGACCGGCATTCCTTTAACATCGATCGTGGTCTCTTTAACACCCTTAAGCCCACGGACAGCGGTGAAATTGACGTTCTTGAGATTCTCCCCCGTCACATTGAAATAAGCCGTACGCAACGCGGCCTCCATGACGCCGCCCGTGGCCCCGAAGATCGTCCCGGCACCAGCATAATCACCCAGCATCAGATCGGCATCTTCATCGGGTAGATTGTTAAAATCCACGCCGGCCTGCTTGATCATGCGGATCAGTTCGCGGGTGGTCAGCGATACATCCACATCCTGAAATCCAGACGCTGACATGTCAGTCGTGCGCGAGATCTCATACTTCTTGGCCGTACACGGCATGATCGAGATCACCTTGATCTTGGCCGGATCAATATTCTTCTTTTGCGCATAATAAGTCTTGGTGAGCGCCCCCACCATTTCATGAGGACTCTTGGCCGATGAGAAGAGCCCGATCATATCCCCGTAATATTTCTCAAGATAATCGACCCACGCCGGGCAACAGCTGGTGATCAGCGGCAACGGCCCCTTCTTATGGGCAAAACGTTCCACGAACTCACCGGCTTCTTCAAGAATAGTCAGATCAGCGCCGAAATTGGTATCAAAAACCACTTTGAAACCCAGCCGGCGCAACATGGCATAAAGCTTCTTGGTAAGATTAGTCCCGACCGGATAACCAAACCCTTCCCCAACCGCCACACGAACAGCCGGCGCTATCTGGACGACACAATGCTTATCCGGGTCCTGCAAAAGATCCCATACCTTCTGCGTTTCATCATTCTCAGTGATCGCTCCGGTCGGGCAATGAGCCGAGCACTGGCCGCAGCGGACACACGGCGAATCCGCCAGCTTGATATCTCCGGCCGGTGAAATGCGGGTCTTAAACCCTCTCTCAATAAATGAAAGCGCCCACACATCCTGCTTGTTCTGGCAAACGTCAACGCAGCGACCGCATTTAATACACTTGCGCGGCTCCAGAATGATCGTCCCCGTCGATTTATCAACCGGGATCTCGGGCAGGATCTGGTCAAAACGGTCCTGGCGGATACCAAACTCGGATGAGATCTTCTGCAACTCGCAATCGTTATTACGGCCGCAGATCAGGCAATCTTTAGGATGATTAGAAAGAATAAGCTCCAGGACCGTACGCCGGGTCTGCACGATCTCGGGATCATGCGTGATGATCTCCATGTTATTCTCGAGCGGCGTACAGCAGGCGCGCAACATTTTACGGCTGTTCTTGATCTTGACGATACATATCCCGCAACCGGCGGACGCCGTCAGGTCGGCGTGCTTGCAAAGAGTCGGGATATTGACCTGGACCTTACGCGCGGCGTCAAGGATGGAAGCGCCCTGCTCCACTTCGACCGGGATCCCGTTAATGACCGCTTTTATCATGGTAACCGTTGGCATACAAAGCTCCTTATTGACGAAGAACCGAGGCGAACTTGCACACCTCGTAACACTGGCCGCAGCTAATGCATTTCTCAGCGTTGATCACATATTTATCCGCCCGGTTTCCGGTGATGGCATCCGCCGGACACACCCGCGCGCACATGCCGCAGGCAGTACATTTTTCTTTCGTAATGGAATACGATGTTAAACTGGCGCACTTGCCGGCCGGGCACTTCCGGTCGACCACATGAGCCTTATACTCCGCCTCAAAATACTTCAAGGTGGAAAGCACCGGGTTCGGCGCCGTCTGCCCCAACCCGCACAAAGACGCCTTCTGCATAGCCATGGCGATCTCATTAAGCTTCTTGAGGTCATCGTCCACGCCCTTACCCTCGGATATCCTCTTAAGGATCTCAAGCATCTGGGTGCCGCCGATCCGGCAAGGCGCGCACTTCCCGCACGACTCATCAACGCAGAACCCAAGATAGAATTTTGAAATATCGACCATGCAATCGTTCACATCGAGCACGATCATCCCGCCGGACCCCATGATGGACCCCAGCTTCTGCAAGCTTTCGTAACCAATAGGCGTATCAAAGAACTGCTCCGGAATAACGCCGCCTGATGGCCCGCCGGTCTGGATGGCCTTGATGCTCTGATTATTCAAAACACCGCCGCCAATATCAAAGACGACTTCACGCAAGGTGATCCCCATCGGGACCTCAACCAGGCCGGAATTGCGGACCTTGCCGGTGAGCGCGAACACTTTGGTTCCGGTGGAACCCTCAACGCCGATCTTCCCGAAAGCCTCTCCGCCGTGCAGAAAAATATACGGCACGCTGGCCAGTGTCTCTACGTTATTAATGGCCGTCGGGTTACCCCACAGGCCTTTAACCGACGGGAACGGAGGGCGCGGCCGCGGATATCCCCGCAAGCCTTCAACGGAAGCGATAAGGGCCGTCTCTTCGCCGCACACGAAAGCTCCGGCACCCAAGCGGATCTCGATATCAAAATTAAAATTACTCCCCAGGATGTTCTTTCCCAGGATCCCCCGGACATAACACTCATTAAGAGCTTTCTGGATACGCTCAATGGCCAACGGATACTCCGCCCTTATGTAGAAGAAGCCCTGATTGGCCCCGATCGCGAGCCCGCCGATCATGAGCCCCTCGATAACGGAATGAGGATCACCTTCCAGCACCGAACGGTCCATATACGCACCCGGATCGCCCTCATCGCCGTTGCAAATAATATATTTGACCGCTCCCGCCACTCCACGAGTGATGTTCCATTTCATCCAGGTGGGAAACCCCGCGCCGCCGCGCCCGCGCAAACCGGCCTTCTTCATTTCCTCGATCACCTTCTCGGGGCCCATTTCAAGAGCCTTCGCCAGCCCCTGATAGCCATCGCAACCCGCGTAATCCTCAAAACTCTCGGGGTTAATACGGCCGCAATTACGCAAAACGATCCGCATCTGCTTGTTTTTCCGGTCAATAGCCAGCGCCTGGACCTTCTCGCCCTTCTGAACCGTCTTCTCGATGATCTCGGCGATATCTTTGATCTGAAGGGAACCATAGATGAACCCTTCAGGAAGGATCTTGGCGACAATGCCTTTTTGATAAATACCGATATCAGCCACCGTCAGTACCTGTGCCGCCTCTGACAGGCCGCGCTCACGCAACTGGCTGGTCAGCGCGATGTGAAAATCCCTCAACTCCTTGCGCAGGTTTCCGTTCGTATCCTGGATCAAGATCTGTTTCATATCATTCTTTCGTTAAGACTACATTTCAAAAATATGATTTTCCACCAGCTTCTTCTGGCAGACATGCTCTTCCATGATCTTGTGGGCGACTTCCTTGTTAACCTTGCCGTAAAAAACATGAGGCGCCCCCTCAACATTGACCTCAACGAGCGGCTCAGCTGAGCAAAGCCCCACACACCCGCATTTCTTGACTTCTACGGAAAGACCCCTGGCCGCCACTTCCTCCGCCAGGACCTTATAAACCACGTCCGCTCCCGCCGCGACGCCGCAAGTACTGTATCCAACGCGTATCCAGTTCTTCGGCGCATCCTTGAGGGATTTTTCCTTCAATTGAAGAAGATCCTGTTGTGTGATGCCCATATTTAGACCTCGGCCTTCTGATTTGAATGTTCCGCAATGATACCGACCACGTCGCTTCTTTTGACCGCGCTATAAACTTTCCCTTCCACCGTGATGACCGGCGCCAACCCGCAGCACCCCAGGCAACGCACGATCTGCAAATGAAAAAGACCATCCTTGGTCGTATGGCCTTCCTCAACATGCAGCAGGTGCCGGATCTCGTCGATCAAAGCCGTCGCGCCCTTCAAATAACAAGCCGTACCAAGGCAAACTGAAATATTGAACTTACCCGGCGCCTGAAGCTTAAAAAAATTGTAAAACGTCAGCACTTCATAAATGCGGGCCAGCGGCACATCGAGCTGGCGCGATACCTCCAGCGCGGCTGCGCGTGGCACAAACCCGTAATGATCCTGGACATCGTGCAAGACCATGATCAGGTTGCCCCGTTTATCCTTCCAGCGCTCCACTACCTTCTTGACATCTTCGTCTATCGTATCAACGACCATACCGATCCTCTTTCAATATAGAGCCCCGAACACACGAACGTTAATGATGAATGATTTCTCGATTGAGAGAATCGATTATAGGAACGCAGCAATGCGTTGGCAAGATAATTATTCATCCTTTTTATTCCCGTCGGAGAATCGAGAAACTTTCTCGATATGCTAAAATAAGCCCATGCGTTACCGATACGTGACCCTGCTGTCGATCACCTTGCTGGCCTTATGCCTGGGCATTTCGCTTAAGCGCGAAGCCTCTACCGGAACCTTTAACAAAGACGCCCTCCGGGCCAGGGGTTACGGCGGAACGATCGCCATTATCCTGACCACGGATCAGGAACAGCATATCACAAGCCTCCGGGTATTGGCGCATAATGAAACCCCCTCTTATATCGGTGACCTGGGGACTTTCCTTGGCCAGTTCATCGGCAAAGGCCCCGGCAGCGCCTTGACCCTCGGAGAAGATATTGACGGCATTACCCGCGCGACCATCACCAGCGCGGGAATAACGAGGGCCGTGCGTGAACGTTTACGCCCTACGCCATCAACAGCATCCGAACCGGTCTCGCTACTCCCGGCGATCCCTGCTTTTCTGCTGCTGTCCCTGGCGCTCGCGGCGCTGCTTCTCAAAAACACCGCCCTGCGCTGGCTGGCCATGCTCGGCGGATTTATATATTTCGGCCTGATCGAACGCTCCATGCTATCGATCATCCAGGTCATCAATGCCGCCACGCTCCATACGCCCGGGCTTGACATCAATATCCTGTGGCTGATTTGCCTGATCATCGGCTTCATCCCGGCTTTGTTTATAGGAAGGATCTATTGCGGAAGCTTATGCCCTCTGGCATTGGTCCAGGAACTCCTGGCGATCACACTCCCCAAGAGGCTCCTTCCGAAGGCCATCCCGCCAGAGCAAATAAGGACAGCAAAAACCGTCAAATACCTGATCGCCATCATCCTTATCGGCCTGTGCCTGACTGTCGGCAATGCCGCGCCAGCGAATATTGAGCCCTTTATCACGCTCTTCACCCTTCACGGCACATGCCTCGCCTGGTGCCTGCTGGGGCTAATCCTCGTCATAAGCCTTTTTTATTTCCGTTTCTGGTGCCTTTATCTTTGCCCCGTTGGCGCATTAACTGGGCTCGTTGCCCGCTGGAGCCTCTTCAAACCGGCCCCCTCTAAAGAATGCAGCAGCTGCGGGCTTTGCGCGGCAAAATGCCCGACACAAGCCATCGAAAAAACTCCAGCAGGTTTATGGACGGTGGATATGACGGAATGCATCCTTTGCGGCGAATGCCTTAAAGAGTGCCGCACTCCAAAGAACGCAACAAGCTGTTTTGTGTTAAAGTGTCCTTATGGCAACCAATAAACCATTTACAGCCATCCTGATCGCTGCGACGCTCCTTCTAGGCGCAGGCACACTTGGCAATACCGTCTCGTTCCTACGCGACCGCGCAATAATAGAAGAAGGCGGGCCTTTGCCCTCTTCTAAAGATTTAATAGCCGGATTCACCGCTCATGGATTGAACCTTCATCCGGCAAGCTACTGGAAAGCCCTATGAAAAAAATCGAATGCACCTTATGCCCTCGCCATTGCAAGCTCGCCCAGGGCCAACGGGGTGATTGTCGCGTCCGCACGAATGTCGACGGAAAGCTTTTCTCACTCGTTTACGGGAACCCCTGCGCCGTACACGTTGACCCGATCGAAAAGAAACCAGTTTTCCATATGTTGCCGGGCACAAACGCTTTCTCGATTGCGACGGCGGGCTGTAATCTGCACTGCCTTTACTGCCAGAACTGGGAAATATCCCAAAGTCCGCCGGAAGAGACACGCAATGCGACTCTCTCCCCGGAGAATGTCGTGGCTCAGGCCGGTGCCAATAACTGCCGCTCTATTGCCTATACCTACTCAGAGCCGATCGTTTTCTACGAATACACGCTCGACACCGCGCGCCAAGCCAGGGAAAAGGACATCAAGAATATCATTGTTACCGCCGGATACATTGAACAGGACCCGCTGCTCGAATTATGCAAAGTGACCGATGCCGCCAGCGTGAACCTTAAAGGGATCACTGATGACTTTTATAAAAGAATGTGCAATGCCACGCTCAAGCCCGTCCAGGATGCCCTGCTCACCATGAAAAAACAGGGTGTCTGGGTGGAGATCATCAATCTGGTGATCCCCACCTGGAATGACAGCGATGATGACATCCGCGCGCTGGCCCGCTGGGTCAAAGAGAACATGGGAAAAGACACGCCCCTGCATCTTTCCCGTTTCTGGCCGATGCACAAACTGCAGAACCTGCCGCCGACGCCCGAAAGCACCCTGTCACGCGCCTGGGATATCTCGAAGGCCGAAGGGCTGGACTATGTTTATGTGGGGAATATTCCTGATCATCCGGGCAATAATACCCAATGCCCGTCCTGCCGCAGGATCATCCTCAAGCGCTACGGGTATCAGATACTGGAAAACCACCTGAACAACGGCAAATGCGGATACTGCCAGGTACCGATCCCGGGAATATGGAGCTGATATGGACCGCCGTCACTTTTTAAAAACAAGTTTGGCCGCGCTTCTGGCGTTCTTTTTCGGGGGAAAGATCAATGCCCTGCCGCAAAAGCCGGGAATGAAAGAAGCCCTTTATTACCGCAGCCCGGATTCGCTGGCCGGCTAAAAGGATAGCGCCAGTTGCATCGCCGCGGCGAAAAGCAGCGCCTGGGGGATGCCCCAGAAAGGGATCAGGAAAAGGCCTCCCAGCAGCGCCCCGAGCCCGGAACCCAGAACATCCATCGTATACGCCGCACCGGTACGTTCACCGGTCACCGCCGATGTAAATTGCCGGCCGCCATATAACCCCGCCAGGAAAGGAAAAACCGCGAAGAACCCTCCGGCCAACAGATCATTGCCGGCGATCAAGGGCACAATAACCGCCGCGGCCGTGAACAACAAGGCCCCGGCTAAGAAAGGCGATGGCCCGTGTCCCCTTGAATGTTCCCTGGCCCCGACAAAAAGCCCCAGCATCACGCCAGCTGTCAGCAGGCCAACCAGGCTATAAATATTCCCGAACACACTCTGGAACAGCGCCACTGAAACCGTCTGAGAAAGCATCTGGCCGAACCCCGCCACGAAGGGCGCCGCCGCGCCCCGGTTAAACCGTGTAACAAGAAAAACCAGGAAAGGAACAATCCACAACCAAAGGCCAAAAGTCCGGAACCAGGCCGTGATCCGGGGAAAGGCCGACCCGGACTGCGACGCCCAGTACGAAAGCGCCCCAACCAATTCCGCCGGACGAATATCCCGGTTAACAGGATGACCCCCGCTCACCACGTCCGCAGCCTCTTTTACCCGATAGGCCCCCAGCCGTTCATTAAAATATTCCGGGCGAACGAACAGACTTTGAATACCCCGGGCCTTAAGGCGCTCCGCCAGGACCCCCGGCTCAATAGAAATATCCCCCGGACGGCTGGCGGCAAGAAAAATATATTTTCCACCGGGAATAACCCTGACCGCTTCAAAAACAGAAGCGAGCGTTGAGCGTATCCCTCCCAGAGCCGCGCGGCCCTCTTCATTCACATAATTCTCAGACGCCGAAAGGGCCACCGACATCATCCCGCCCGGCGAAAGATGGGCCTTCACATCAACAAAAAAATCAGCCGTATAGTACCTGTTGGCCAGCAATGTACACGGATCCCCGACCAAAACGATCACCGCGTCGTATCTTTCCCGCGACGTCCTCAGCAAGCGGCGGCCATCCGCCATAATGGCTCGGACCCGCGGATCCAATAGCGCCTTTGCCGCATCCGGGAAATAAGTGCGGGCCAAATCAAACACCACCCGATCAGGCTCAAGAACATCCACTTTCAAACCTGGATGCTTTATCGCCTCCTCGACCGCCCCGGTCGCCGCACCGCCGATCAACAGGACCCTCTTTGGCGACGGATGCGCCAGCAAGGCGTAATGAACGCTTTCCTCCGCCGTCAAGCGGTCGTGGGTCGTCGCCACAAGTAAACCGCTCTCAAAAAGGCTCGTCTCTCCCTGACGCTCAGCCACCACGAACGAGGCCAGCGGCGTCTCGCGGGCCGCGACCACCTTATAACCAGGCCATTGAGGGCTCCGCGACGCTACGCTCACCTGCGAAAACGGGCTGAGGAAAAAGACCACCATCAGCAAAGCCCCGGCCGCAAAACCCAGCGTTTCGGCCGCGTAGATCCGCGTCCCCGGCTTTTTCAACTGTCCCGCCGCCAAAGCCGCAAAATACCCTCCGAGGATAAAAGCCGGCGGGAACACCAGGATTACCGACACCAGCAAAGACGGTAAGATGTCTCCTGACACGCCAACCGGCCAACCCAGCAAACCCCGGACATGGCGGCAAGCCCAAATATCCCAGGAAAAAAGGGCAACCCCCAATAAAAGGACTGGCCAACCGCTCCCGATCCGGCGGCCCCACGCACTGCCGCCGGCGATCCCCACGGACCAGGCCGCCATCAATCCCGTAAAAAGCAGTTCATTGCCATACAGGCAGGCAAGGAGCTCCCGAAAAAAAAGCACCTGCGCCGCCGCGCAAAGCATCCCCAATAAAAAAGCGCGGGGCATGACCCCCGCGCTTTTGAATACATCCGGTATTGCCATAAGGCCTATTTATTAATGTTCTGTTTATTGAAAAAATCCCAAAGGATCTTGGCCGCCAGGTCCTTACCGCCAAGCCCGAAAGAAAGCGCCAGCGCCAGGCAAATCGCCGCGAAAAAGATCTGGAAGGTGGTCGTCACAAAGAAGGACGCGATATTAAGCTCTTCCAATACCACGACCGTGGTAAAAAGCAGGATCGCGCCCTTGGCGATGCTGCCCAGGAACTCGGCGCGGGCCAGGCCGGCATCGGACGCCGTCGCCTTAATAACACCGCTGATCAGATTTGCCAGGAACATCCCGACGATCAGCACAAAGATCGCGGAAATAACATTCGGGATATAAGAGGAAACCTTCACCAAAAGAGCCGCCGCCACATTAAGCCCGATCGCGTCGACCGTGATCGCGAAAACAACGATCATGCCCGACCAATAAACAGCCGATACCAAAAGAGCCGACGGCGATAATGGAACATTGCCTTTGGAAAGAAGGTCCGTCAGGCCGATCTTGGCGGAAATATCGTTGAACTTGATCGCTTCAAGAGCTTTCTGCACCAGGCCACTGGCCACTTTAGCAATGATCCACCCGGCAAGCAGGATCACCAGAGCACCGAACAACACCGGAACAAACGATGCCACTTTGGTGATCATCGTCTTGACCGGGTCTAAAATGATTTGGTCCCATCCGTACATATGCCCCCCCTTGTTTAGGTTTATCCGAATGCCCTTATTCTATACCATCCCCTTTACAACACCTGCATAATTTTTTCTATTTTTCACCACAAATAAGTTGACAATAAACTTATTGGCGCTAGAATTAAATCAGTTCTTTAAAAACTTAGTTATCATCCCCGCCCGGCACCTGCCGCCGCGGGAGCATCCCACAATGAACTCGGGATCAACGAGTTAAGGAGACTCCCATCCCATCTCCCTGAGAATGCCCTATATCTCCTAGGGGCATTCGCGAGCCCCGTGCTATCCCTTGGCACGGGGTTCTTTTTTTGTTCGGGATCTCTCCTCATTGAGCAACCGATCTGCCCTGATGCTGGAGACGACCACCCAGCGCACGACTAAAAAAGAGCCATACGGCGCGACCATGATCAAAGCGGCCCATGGCCAGGCTTTCGCCGAGAACATCTCTACAACATACAGCGGATAAATCAGGATGAACGCCCACAAGACCCCCAGGATCACGAAAAGCAGCCATTCCTGAGCAAATGTTTTTTCCGCTTCCGAACGGAACAAGAAGTTGGCGACCAGATAAGCCCAACGCAACGACCGATAAAGCAAATAAAGGGACCGGCAAACGAGATAAGCCGCGTACGGGCCAACCATAATAAAAAAGTTCCTCCAAAACTCCTCTTTATCGGCAAGACCGCCAGAAAGAAAGAGAACCAGCCACATGGCCGTCCCCCAGAAGAAGCCGAAAATGACCAGCATCAACCATTCAAATGCCAGGAATTTACGCCATGCCTCATTCATTTCAATACCTCTTTAATAAGCGCTGCGGATCTTGCCTGAATCCCCCCGCAATGGAAAAAGCGGACGGAGAATAGAATTTACCGCGACAGGGTCATGATAGAACGAAAAGCGGGCCGCGCGCTCCAGGCTCAACCGGACCCGCGCATCGTTGATGACCCTTAGCCCGGCAACATTTAAAGGCCGGGGCTCACCCGATGGCCCCTGATCAACAAAGGCCATCAAAAAACCCGATGTCAGGCCGTCAACATACCCGTGAAGGGCTTCCTTGTTTCCCTCCATAAGCGACAGGGCTTCTTTGTTATCCTCCTCAAGCTGCGAAAAGAAAGGCCTCACCGAAGCGAAACCAGCCGCCTGAAGGGTATTGCTCAAAACCGCCCACATACCCCGCGACTCTCCGCCGTTCTCCTGCGATAAACCCGGCGCATCAACGGCCACTAGCCCTCCAGGCTTCACGTGTGACCGCAGGAACCGATAAAATTCCCGGCTATACAGCTTGGCCAGATCATAATCATCGGGATTGGGAAAATCACAAAAGACCATCTCGTAACTCTCCCCCGGCCGGCGGACATACTGGTACGCGTCCTGTGTCACCACCGTCACGCGCGGGTCCCGCAACGCGTTGTGATTGAGGCTCGCCAGCGCCCTGACATTCTTAAAGGCCCCCAGGACCTTCGGATCGATATCAACGAGAACGACCTGCCTGACACCAGGGTATTTAAGAACCTCCCTTAACAGTAAGCCATCCCCTCCACCGAGAATAAGAACGCTCTCCGGCACCCGCCCCAGAACGGCTACAGGCACATGCGCGAACGTCTCATGATAGATCCGCTCAAAAGACGCCGCGAACTGGAAATCATTGTTCAAAAAAAGAACCATCCCCTCAAGGCTCTTATCATCCGAAGGATCCCCCTTGATGTAAGCCTTCAACAATCCCCTGGCATCCGGGCCGATATCGTCGGCCACCACCAGGTCCAGGATCTGGTAAGGAGACCTCAACCGCTCTACCCTGCCGGGATAAACCCGGGGCTTAAAAAACATGGCCAGAGCCAGGTCATCCTGGAAACTGAAATAATATTTCGAGGTGAAATATCCCTCGATGCCCGGTGAAACGCAGTAAAAAGCCGCCATCAGGAAGACCAGCGACCAGGCGCGTTTATGCCCTGACGCCGAACGGTAATGCCACAACAACCCCAAAGCAGCCATGCCGTTAACACAAGCGACAAGTGCCGCTGCTGCCATCACGCTCATCCAGGGGATGATCACCAGCGGAAAGGCCAGGCCGGCAGCCAGCGACCCAGCATAATCCATAAAAAGGACAGCCCCGGCTTTTTCCCCGGATACCCCGGGAGCCTGTTCATCCGCCATCGAAAGCAAAAGCGGCAATTCCATGCCCGCGCCAACACCGACACTAAGAGCCGCAACAAAGGCCGTCCCGAAGAAAAGGATCCTCCCCCAGCTCTCAAACCCGCATAGCCCCAAATAGAGCCCCGCCAGGCCTGCCGCGTAAACAGCCAGAACACAAAGCCCTCCGGCAAAAACCAACCAAAGCTCGATGCGAAAAAGACGGGGCCAGGCTGCCCCCACCTTCTGCCCGCGTTCCGTCAGCCAAGCGCCTGTTCCCATCCCGCCGATAAAAATACCAACAACCAAAGCGTACCAAACCGTGTTATTCACTGCCCATAAGGAAACAACCCGCGCGATGAGCAGCTCATAAAGTAACGCGCAGAAAGCCAGGACAAAGCTGAGCAAATAAATAAAGTTCATCGGTCGTTATAGCCTCGCGTGAACTCCCGGACCTCGACCCGTTCGGCTTTAAGCATCTGCTCCAGATGATCGATCGCTTTCTGTGGCGCCATGACGCCGCAAGTCAGGATATCCAGGGCAACATAACCCGACTCTGGCCAGGTGTGAATGGCAAAATGCGATTCGGCGATAAAGATCATCCCGGTCACCCCCCGGGGTTCGAACTGATGAAAAAACGACTCCAGGATCGTGGCCCCACTCAGCCGGGCCGCCTGCAAGAATCCCTCACGGATATCGGCAACGCGCGCAATGCGGTCTGCCGGGCAACCAACGAACTCGACCAGAAAATGCCTGCCGAAAGAATGATCTTTCTTGTCCATTAATGCCCCTGCCTCAAATAAAGCGCCAATAAATTGATCTCCAGCTGCCGGCTTACCAGCAGCAGAGCCAATATCCCTCCCAATAGTGATAACGACGCCAGCAAAACCGATCCGGCCGGACCGACAAATTCATGACGGTATTTTACAGCAACCGCCACCGCCGCCAGCATATTGAGCAGCGCCACCATAAGGACCGCGCTCACCAGGCCGGCCGTAGGGTAAAAGAAAAAGACAAAGACCAAGGTCGCAACGCACGCGCCGGCATAATCAAATGCCAGAAGTTTCCCCCGGGCAGGCTGGCCTTCCTTTGCGGCCATCATCAGCATCAAGGGCAATTCCAACCCGGTCAAGAAACCGATCACAACAACCATCACATACGCCATCACAACGATCAGCTGCGCAGGCGCGTGCGTCCCAGAAACCATAAAAAGAGAAAAGATACTTCCCGCGCCGGCGAAAGCCAGAAGGACTTCCGTCTGCCATAATGTGACCACCGGCCTGCGGGCGCCCATTCTGGAAGCAGCCAAAGCGCCCAACCCCATCGCGAACATATAAAAGCCGATCGTCGTACTATAGCGCAGAACAGTATTATCGCAAAAAGCCGACAAGCCTTGAGCCAGGATCAGCTCATAGGACAAACCGCAGAAAGCCAGGATGAATTTCAACAGCAGCATCAGACCAGGACCTGTTTAAGTGTTGACGCGGACAATCCAAAACATTTCGCCAGCATGCCCGGCCGCAAAGCTTCCGCCACCGGGCCCTGATACAATATCCGCCCCTTCTTGAGCAATAAGCCCCGGGTAAAAACCGGAAGGATATCCTCCCGATGATGGGTTACCATAATGATCTGCGGCGCCTTGCAGCTGCGGGCCAATTTAAGCAAAAGCGCGTACATATCCAACCGGGCGCCGATATCAAGCAAAGAGAACGGCTCATCCAAAATAAGAATGCTTGGTTCATGGACCAGCGCGCGGGCCAAGACCGCCTTGAGTTGCTGTCCTGACGAAAGCGTCCCGAACGCCCGGCCTTTCAGGTCCCCGCATCCAAAAAAAACGATCTGACGGCGCACCGCGGCCGCGATCCTCGCACTCTGGCGCCCGCTATACCCGACCGAAGCATCGAAGCCGGAAGCGACCACATCTTCAAAGAGAACATCCGCCGCCATCCGGCGGAATATCCAGGGTGACACGAACCCGACCCGCGCGCGCAATTCCGGAAGGCTGGCCCGGCCGAAGATCGCGCCAAGGACGGCGACCTCCCCCCGTTGCGGCCACGCATATCCGGCCAGCAATTCCATCAACGTGGTCTTGCCCGAACCGTTGCCGCCCATCACGAACCAGTGCTCTCCCGGCCGCGTCGACCAGGTAATATCCCGCAAGATATCCTTACCGCCTTTGCGGACAAAAACATTCTTTAATGCCAGCATGGTATTATTTTAACCAGATTTGGAAAAAATGGAATAACAAGATGCGTTGTTACGGGGCGGCGTCCGGCCAGGCCTGATGAAGGAAATCGGCGCGTCCCGATCCAACCTTATAGGCATTGTAGTGCGGGGAATTCTTCTGATAATACTTCTGATGATACCCCTCCGCCGGATAGAAAACCTTGGCCGGCAGGATTCGGGTCACGATCGGCTTCTTAAAACGTCCCGAAGCGCCAATCTCTTTCTTCGAGGCCTCAGCTTCCAGGCGTTGCGCTTCGTCAGCAAAAAATATCGCTGGTTCATATTGCGACCCCTGGTCGGCAAACTGGCCGCCGTCATCGGTGGGATCAATAGACCGCCAGAAAACACGCAACAACTCACGGTAAGATGTTTTAGAAGAGTCGTAAACGACCTCAATGGCCTCAAAATGACCGGTCGTCCCGGAAGAGACCTGCTCATAGGTGGGATTTACGACGGTGCCCCCGGTATAACCAACGGTCGTGGAAACAACGCCGGGGATCTTGTCGTACGGCGGCTGCATACACCAGAAACAACCCCCGGCGAAAACAGCCTTTTTCAAGACAGCGGCATCGGCGTTAGCCATAAAAACCCCCAGAAAGATCAACAGGACAGCAAGGTATCTCATGGCCATTGGTCGCTGAAAAAAGCCAGCGCTTACGCCGAATTCTGAATGACCCGTAGCAATTCTTTGGCCGCTTCCTGAGGGCCTTTCTGCTCCCACCCGGCCAACCCGAGGCGGCTGCGCATCTGCCCTACATAAACATCGTTCTTAAAGAACGCCTCAAAGTAGCGTTTTGCCAGCGGCTCATGCATTTCCTTGAACTGCGCGGGGCCGAAAACATTCGCGTAATAAGAATGGACAAGGCCGGTTGTCGTGGTCGTGCCCTTGCTCATGGCCGTCCCCTCGCGAAAAACGTTCATGGCCTGTTCAGGGGTTTTAAAACGCTCGATGATCGGATGCTCGTCGTCAATGTCATCGTAGTTGTTCGCGTACAGAACAAAATCGATCTTGTGCCCCTTAATAACATTCTCGAAGGTCGTGACCGGAATGATAATACGGGCATTGACCTGATTAGCGCTCATGATGATCGCGCGGTCGATCTGACCCAGCGCATAACCCGGCTGAAGGTCGTCGAGACGCAGGAAAGCCCCGATCTCAGTACCATATCCCAGCACCTCGCCGTTATAGCCCTGACTGATCGAGCCCATGTCGTCAGCAATAATGATCAGGTCCTGGATAACATCTTCACCCAACCCGCGCAACGCTTCCAGTGTCTCCGACTTGCCCGCCCCGGTATCGCCGATGAAAAGTAGGTTGCGGGCGATATCCCCCTTCATGATGATCCGCACCATCGCCCCGTGATACGGCAGGCGACCGCGCTTCATCATGATGACATTATGGAGCGTCAGGACCATCTTCTTCACATACCCGAAATAGCCGAATTCGGGTTTAAGCGGAATGGCCCCCACCAGGATATTGTTCTTCTGGTCATCAAAGAAAACCTGCCCCTGATTAAAACGCGCCACCGCCGATTCCGGAACGCCATAAGCATAAACAGCATCGGGCTGGCGCTTAAGGTCTTCGTCGCTGGCCATTTCAAAAAGATTGCATAACGAATGCCCCAGCTCGGTAAAAGCATTATGAAAATAGATCAGGATGATCAACTCGCCCACCTTGGCCGGATAACAGAGCCAATCCTGGGAATTAAAGGTTAACCCCTTGATCGGGCTTTCGCCGACCGGCTCGATGCGGCCGGTGCGCTTGTTCATCGTCGGCTGTAAAATAAGCGGCGGATACAACAGGATCTGGCGGATCATCGGGACGCGGTTGAGCTCGGCATAATCCGATGGAAGCGGGACCCCGTGCTTGACGGCGATGGTCGCAACTTCCCCGCCCGCCGCGACCTGGCGGTAAATATGCGGATGGCGCCCGGTGACGTTCTCCTGGATATCGCGGTACATCCCGCGGATCAGGTTCGTCAAATGCCCGACGGTCAAATTAAACGTGCGATAGGGCTTCTTGTCGCAATCCTCACAGATCTTGCGGTCCGTGATAATAAACCGGTCAAAACTACGCCAAAAATTATATAAGTACTCGATAAGGTCATTAAGGAGTGACGTGTTCTTAAGCAACCCCTCCGCCGCGGGATACGTATAACGGACTTGCGCGACGGGGATCTTCACCAGGAACTTCACGGCCTCAATAAAAACCTTGATGTCCTCCGGGCCCACATCCCTTTTGCCGAAAACATCAAGCAGGATCGAATTGCGTTTCATTAGCTTCTTGATAGCCACGGTCACCAACCCGTTAAAAAGCTCGCTATCGAGGATCTCCGCCTCGGTCGCGCAAATATTCTCCTGGATCTGCAGGATGATCTTATTCTCGATCATTTGATAAGAGGTCATGTGCGTTTCTTTCGTTAATTGCTTTGGTTGTACTTACGGTTTAACCATATCCGCTCAAGGGCTTTCTTAAGGGCCGTATTGATCGGGAAGCTTTCACGCGCCATCTGCGGATCAACAGCGGAAAGGCGCATCACCCAATCGTTCATCATCGGCGCGTTAAGCCCGCCCTGGGCCACTTTTCCTAGAACGAGTTCAACTTGCTGGGGTTGAGAGTGTTTGATCAGCCCGCAGGTCACCAGGCGAGGCCGGCCATGCTTATCGCGATTCCCGGCAAACCCGAACAAACGACAAACCAGCGGGCGCTGCTCATAGGAGAGGCACTTCCCGTAAAGATCGCCGGAACTGTACACAACACAACGCCCTTCAAAATGCCGGTCTTCCGCCTGCTGATACGCCTGCTCCGCCGCCCCCGACCGGATGAGCTCCGCGGCCATCGGCAACATTTCAAGTTCGGTCGCCTCAACAGTTGAATTAATACAGCACTGGCCGCAGGGATTTACGCAACATAGCCCCGAGGCAATTTTAAAAGCCGCTGTTTCTTTGTCTAAAGAACGGTAAATTCCTTTCAACCGGCGGGTCTTTTCCGTCAAACTACCGCCGGTTGAAAGGCCGACAACTTTTTTAAACCAGCCCCAAAGAGCGCGTACCATCAATCCCCATTCAACTGCGGGCCGGCATCGACCAGGGCCCGACCTTTTTCCGTATCCGTGAAATTCACGAAATGCGCCACGAACATTTCCGCCAGCTTACGGTAGGTCTTGTCATATTCAGCCTTATCCGTCCAGGCAGTGCGCGGGTTAAGGATAACCGGATCAACGCCGGCAACGGCTTTCGGGATCTGAAAATTGAAAAGGGGCATCGTTTCAAACTGCGCCTTCTCCAGCGAACCGTCAAGAATAGCGTCGATGATCTTGCGCGTGCTAGGAAGGTCCATGCGCTGGCCCACGCCGCACTTTCCGCGTACCCATCCGGTATTAACCAGATAAGCATGGGAGCCATGCTTGTCCATCTGATCACCCAGGATCTTGGCATAACGGGTCGGGTGCAGCAGCAGGAAGGCCTGCCCGAAACAAGCAGAGAACGTCGCCTTCGGTTCGGTAACGCCCAGCTCGGTTCCTGCCACCCGGGCAGTATACCCACTGAGAAAATGGTACATCGCCTGATCCTTGGTCAATTTAGCGACCGGGGGCAACACGCCATAAGCATCGCACGTCAGAAAAATGATCTTGGACGGATGGCCACCGCGAGAAGTCGGGCGGACAATATTGTCGATATGATGGATCGGGTACGACGCGCGCGTATTTTCGGTCTTCTTGTCGGAATTGTAATCCGGCACGCCTTTCTCATCGATAACAACATTCTCAAGCAACGCGTCCTTGCGGATGGCGCGAAAGATGTCGGGCTCGTTCTTAGGCGACAGGTTAATACACTTTGCGTAACAACCGCCTTCGAAATTGAAAATGCCATCATGATCCCACCCGTGCTCGTCATCACCGATGAGCAGGCGCTTGGGATCGGTCGAAAGCGTCGTTTTCCCCGTACCTGAAAGCCCGAAGAAAAGCGCGGTATCCCCGTCCTTGCCCATATTCGCGGAGCAATGAAAAGAGCCTATGCCTTTGAGCGGAAGGAAATAATTCATGACGGAAAAAACGCCCTTCTTGATCTCACCGCCGTACCAGGTGCCGCCGATGAGGGTCATGCGCTCCATCATGTTGAACGCGATGAAAACCTCCGTGCGGAGATTGTGGCGGTGCGGCTGCGGGCAGGAGATCTTGCAGCTATCCATAATAGTCCAGTCGGGAACAAAATCAATAAGCTCCTCTTCCGTCGGACGAATGAACATATTCTTGAAGAAATGCGCTTTCCAGGCGATCTCAGTGATCAACCGGACGCGGATGCGCGAATCGGGATTGGCGCCGCAGAAAGCGTCCATCACATAAAGTTTCTTGCCGTTAAGACGTTTTAACGCCAGGTCCTTAAGGTAATACCAGGTTTCTTCCGAGATCTGCTGATTATCGGAATTGTTGGTGGTAGGCGCGACCGGGCCGACCCCCCACCATATCTTGTCATGAGAGGTTTCTTCATTGACCACATACTTGTCTTTGGGTGAACGTCCGGTAAATTTCCCCGTATCGATCGCGACCGCCCCGCTGGCGGTAATGACGCCGCGCTCGTTAGCCGGCGTTTCAGAAGAGGTCTCGTGCTTGATGAGTTCCTCTAGGGAGAGATTATAAAAGATCTCATCATACATCGTGATCCCGTGGCGCTCCAGACGTAACTTGCTCATGATAGCGGGGCCCTTTCCGAAGAACTGGTTATATGATTAAATTCACGCCACCTATTATCTAAATAATAAGAGTTAAAGCAACCGTTTTTAGAGGGCTCACTTCGCGGGCGCTTTAGCCGCCGTATCGGCCTGTGTGATGCGCGCCATATCCCTCTCATATTCGAACGGCGAAAGCCGCTTGGCCTCGCGGGCGTACGAGAGCGACCGGTCACGGTCACCAAGAACAAGATACACGCGGCTGAGCATCAGGTGATTGGCGTAAAGGAGCGGTTCCCGACGGACAGCTTCAAGGTAATTGAGCTCCGCCAGACGCAAGTGCGCTGCCTGGCGGCTTCTTCCAAAAACAGCCGCGGCGGCGTCACCGGTTGCCGACGGATAAGACGCCGACCAGCGGTCGATGCGAGACCCGGTCACAAAAAACCGCCCGGCCGCGTTAATGTTCCCCGCATTCATGGCCAGTGTCCCAAGATGATAAAAAAAGATCCCCGCGCAAAGAACTGCTCCGACGATCAAAGACCCCGCGCACGCCAGCAGGCCGGCCGCCGGGATAAGGCGCCCGCCGGGAAGTGGCCCGTCCTGCCGTGCCTGGCGATAAAGCGCGGCAAAAACACCCAGCAGCGCCCACCCGTGAACAGCAATATTCGGCTTGGTGAACGTGAAACTGAAAAAATTATCAATAAAGAACGCCGTCAGCCCCCACACCACGGCCAGCGCGATGACGCCGTCAGCCCCATCAACAAAATGATCCAGGATCCGGCGGGAAGCAACAATAAAAACACCGATCAACCACAGGATCCCGGCCAGCCCCAGCACGCCGCACTCCACCCACCACTGCAAATAAATATTGTGAGTATAATTGGTGAACGCATCCATCGACTCGACCATCGGCCTGGCGGCCAAGCCGAACGTGCCGAACCCGTACCCCTCCCAGGGGCGGGCCGCGATCAGGTGCCAGGCCTGGCTGTAATATTCCAGGCGGGGCACGATCGACCCGGCAAAATTCTTGCGCATAATGACCACCAGGAACAGCGCGCAAAAGACCGCGGCAAGCAGGCCGAGCAACACCTTGCCCCGACGATCAAGCCGCGGCAGAAAGCGCTTGAGCATCACCGGCATCAAGATAACCGTTGCGATAAGAAAATTAAGCCAGCCTAAAAAGGAAAAAGTGACCAGGAGGCAGCCGATCAAGACCGCGGTGATCCCTCCCAGGATAAACCGCGCCCAAAGCCGTCGGACCGTAAGGATCGACAACCCCGCGAACGGCAGGATCAACAGCAGGTAACCGGCTAGTGAATTCGGCCAGCCGAGGAAAGAGGTTACTCTGCGGTTCAACAAAATATAATACAAACTGGCATTATACTCGGCGATATCGGCGTCCCCCGGCTGGGGCGGACGGGTCCAAAGCGCCGCGAACTCCTGAAGGCCGTACAAAGACGTAACAAAAGCGCACGCGAGGATAAAATAAAGAAAGACCTTCACCCGCTCCATGGTGGTCAGTACCCCTGTCAGGATATAGAACATCACCATGCTTCCCATCAAGGGGACCCATACCCGGAGCGTAACCGAGAAATCCAGCGTATAACATAAAGACACGGACGAGGCCAGCAACAGGATCCCCAGCGCGGGTTCAAAACCCGTGACCGGGACCTTCACCCGTTTCTGCAACGCCAGCGCGGCAAACGCCGCGCCGAAAGCCAGCTGGAACACGGCGACGATCAGGTTGCTGAAATCTTCCTTGACCATCGGCAGCGCCAGCGGAAAGATCTTCCAGACCACCAGCCGCAACAGCACCACGCCTGCCATGGCGGCAATAAAGATCCGGCTGCGATCGGTTTGCACTTGAGGTTTAATTGACATGCCAATATCCCGCGCTAGAATGATTACTAAAGTTTATGATAAAAGCCGACCTGGTCAATCCCCGTTCTTTATCCGAAACCGTCCGTAACGACGTCAATAGTGAACTGTGGATGCGCTATATTTGCTTTACCCCGGCCATACGACAATCCATGGCCAAAGGATCCCCCCGTGCCGCCTCACTCTTTCAAACTTGCGACCGTTACGCAGCGCTCTCGTTTCTGTGTTTTGCCGCTTCTGTAGCCAGCTTGTTTCCCGGATTCCTGTTCCGTCAGGCCCTCATGCTCTCCACCGGAGCCATGTGCCTCACGTCATTCTTCCTGGTAGAGAGCATCAAAAAGAAATTGCTTATAGAACTCTCCAAAGAACTCGTCAACGCGCTTTACCAAGAAGCGCCGCCAAAAGGAACCTTTTTTCAATTCGGCGAAGACCTCGGCCGCCGTTTCGGCGTCACGTCATTTATCGATTTCGACGGAAAACTTGACATTTTCCTGAAGCGCTTCTTTATAACGATTTACCCGTTAGCCCTTCTGGTCTACATCAATATTTCCTGGATCACTGTCCTGTGGCTGATGACGCTGACCTTTGCCTGGCCCTTCTTCATCCGCCCGGTCCGCATCCTGCGCCCCCTACTGGGCCTGCGCTGATCAGCGCTGAAAAAGGCACCACAATCCACCGAGGATGAACGCAAAAACCACCCGGCCCATCCGGCTGGTGGTCAAAAAGAACAGCGTATGGATCAGAATGAATCCGTTCTTCAGGATCGCGGGCGTTCCCATCCGGGGATGTTCGCAGATCATTTTATGCCCGCTGCAACTAGTCCAGTTCAAATTGGTCATCCGGTCCTGCCGCACCACGTCATCATAATATAACGAACCCGGGATCGGTGACATATAGGAGACCCCCGTTACACCCGGAGAAAGTTTGAAACAGAACTTCCATAAATGCCACAAAGAGCTCCAATTATCTGTCGGAAAACCGAACATGAACTGGGCCTTGATGCTAATGCCCGCCCGGGTCAACTTGCGGGACAACGCAATATAATCTTTAGTCATCAGAAATTTGCCTTTGCGCTCCTCCTCTTGTGACCCGGTCGCGATCTCATAACCGATCATCAACTCGGCACAACCACTCTGCTTAAGCAACTCAACCACCTCATCGTCCCTGGCGATATCAATACTCGCGCATCCATTCCAGGTGATCTTTAGCGGGATCATCCTCCTTAAAAGCTCTTTGGTGTATTCATGGTTCATATAAATATTGGAGTCCGAGAATGCCACGACCATCCCGCTGGCTCGTTTCAAAAGGGCGATAATATCGTCATGACATCGAGACGCCGTGTTGAGGATCGACGTATGAGTGCAAAAATAACAACGGAATTTACAACCGCGGCTGACCATCAGGGTTTCAGCTACTACTGACGGAGGCATGGTCATAAGAAACCCGTGAAGGCGGTCAAGATCCGCCTCCGAGCAACTTCCCTGATAAACACCCGACAAAGTTCCCGCTTCATAATCAGCAAGAATTTTGTCCCAAACTCCTTCGGCCGGGCCGATAACGACCGCGTCGCAGAATTCAAGGGCTTCCTCCGGGAAAAGCCCCACATGCGGCCCTCCCATCACCACCTTTGAGCCAGCAGCGCGAAATCGCCTGGCGAGCGAATAGGCCAACGCGGCATTTGATGTGTAACAACTGATCGCGACCAGAGCGCTACCTCGCGCGTATTCATCGGCCCAAAATACCCGATTCAATTCAAAAACCTTGTACGTGGCGGGCGTGAACGCCCGAAGACTGGCAAAAAAGATCGGATAAGCCCGAAGGAACGTATAAACGATCCCGAAAAAATGTCCGACAAGCAACGGATTAATAAGGATCAACTCCCGCCCGTCACCTTTATCCTCCTGGGCAGGCTTGGCTAAAGCCACAAAAGAATAATAAAGGACGAAGAGTTTAATGAGTTCACTGGAAAACGCCAACAGGGACTTGAGAAATCCTGCTTTAGAAAAGCCATGCGCCACATGATCCAGGCAGAGTCCGGCAAAGACCGCCGCGCTCATGATGAACAGGTCCAACAATGTCATATCGATCACACGAATACGCTCAATATACCCCTTACCACATAAAACCTGGCCGGCAATGAACCAGCTAAGCAGAGGGAAAAGGATGAAGCTCCATTGGGCGACCGTTATCTGTTCCTGCCCGGTAAGGAGGTACCCCAGAAAGTGGACCAATTGCGGAAGGCCAATGGCCAGAAAGACCAAAGGCAAAAAAGCGGCCGCCCCAACTGACGACCTAAACGTCATCGCCAACTCCCGCCGGGACGTCAGATCGGCCAAAACAGAAAAGAAGAATGCCCAGGCCCCGATCAAGCAAACCTTAAAGATCACCTCGGTCAACGCTGAAAACACGCCAACATGATGAAATTTAAAATCGTACGCACCAAAGATCTCAACATGCAACAAATAATAGGTTGCGACCGCGGGAAGCATAAAACGGCGCAGCAAGCCGAACGCGCTCCGCAACGTGTTGATCTCATGCCAGCGTAAAAATGTCATAGGGGTCATTTTACATCTTTTCTATAATATCCAGTCAAGACATTCTTCTTTTTGCCGTGGCCAAGAATGCGTTCAACCTCGAAACCGTGAGCCGCCAAGCCCCGCCGCACAAAACCGGCCACTGTGAACGTCGCCAATGTCGTTCCGGGGCGGCTAAGCGCGGCCATGCCGGCAAAAACACCATCCGTCCACATCTGCGGGTTCTTTGAAGGCGCGAAGCCATCAAGAGACCAGGCATCCGCCCCTTTGGGAGCCAACGCGGCATCCCGGATCAAAGCCAGCGCGGAGATAACATCATCAAAAATAATGGTCAGACGCACCCGCTGCGGAACAAGAGAAAGATCACCGACCGCCCCCGGGACCGGCTGGTAGGTCGCGGCTAGAGCCTCCTTATGCGGAGACAGGCACGGCCACAAACTTAATGCCCGCGCGATCTCGGAAGACGAAAGCGGATAAAGCTCGACCGAGATAAAGTGCAGCGACCAAGAAGACGGCGCGCATTCATCCCACAACTGCCAAACACAACAAAAATCAAGCCCGGTGCCGAAGCCGGTCTCAATAAAAGTAAAAACACCTTTTGCCGCCGGGTCCAGAGCCAAGAAACGCTCCCGCAACTTATTCCCCCGGCAAACCACATACTGCGCTTCTTCATAACCAAACTCTTTGCAGAAATACTGGTCATCAAAAGCCGCCGAACGCGGCCGACCGGCCGCATCCCAAAAAAAAGACCCCGGACTTGGTGTCCGGGGCCCTCTGTCCGTATCCGCGAACGGTCCGGTCATTTTTCGTCTTTCTTCTTTTGCAGTTCAAGCACCTTAAAAAGAAGGAACCCGATAATGATCGCCTGAAGCAAAACCGCTGTTTCCAAAAATGATACCATGATCCGTCTCCTTATTTCTGCGCTTCGCCCGAGAACATGCCTTTGAAGATCCCGTTAAGGTCCATCAAACTGGTTGAATTCTGCCCTATCGGAACCGCGAAGACCCGGAACTTGTCAGGAATATTCTCCGCGAATTTAAGGGCCACCACGTTCTGCCCGCCGCCGAGCGCCTCCGCCTGAAGCTTCTTCCCCTCAGCGTCAGCCTTCCAACCCGCCAGTTTACCGGCAGCCTCTTGCTCGAGTTTATAACGTTCAGCATCGGCCTCGATCTTAGCCGACTGGGCGCGCCCTTCGGCCTCCTGGATCGCCTTAAGCTTGCTGCCGCGCGCTTCCGCCTCCTGGCGGTTCGCTTCCTGCTCCTGAGCCAGCGCGCGATTCTTATTGATCTCCACCTGCTGTGCAGCCAACTTCTTCTGCTCGATGGCACTCTCGAATTCACGGCTGAACGCGAAATGCCGGATCAAAGCATCCTGGATCTGGATAGCCGGGAATTTGGACACCGCCTGCTGCAGACGGGTGGCGATCTCTTTCTGGATCGCGTCACGGACTTTGCCGCTGTAGATCTCTTCCGCCGCGTAACTACCGATCGTGATCCGTGCTTCCGAACGGATCTGCGGCAACAGGATCTGGTCTTCATAATTCGGCCCGATCGCCTGATGCAGTTGCGGCACCTCATTACCCTTGAGAGCGTACAGGATGGTCAGGTCAACGCGGATGTTCTGTCCGTCATTAGTCTTAAGGTCCAGACTGTAATTATCCGAATTTTCGCTTTTCATCACGTCACCGGGAAAAGCACGGGCGGCCACATGATAGACCACAATATCAGTCGATACTTTATTAAAAACATGATAACCAACCAACCGGGGCATCTCGATCACCTTGCCCTGGACCTTATCGACCTCGACACCCACCTCGGTCGGCTTGATATCGACGATCCCGACGAACATCCAGAAAAAGAACAACACCGCGATGATCGACCCCATAAAGAACGCCGTGCCCTTGTTCATATTAAACTCCCCCCATCTGAAATTAAAAAAGTTCTCCAAGTGCTCCCGCATGACAACCCTCCCGGTTAAAGAAAATCCCCGATCTCCCGGTAATGGTCCGGAAGATCAGGGATGATTTTAACAGAAACCCTTAGGATTCGGTTAAAATTTCCAGTTAACTATCGGAAGAAATTCAAACGGCTCTTTGTTCCCGTTGTAATTCCCCAATCCGATCTGAAGGCCGTCCAGCGACTTGGTCACATTCACGAAACCAAGCTGGAACCCATGCATCGTCCCGGCATAATTAACTAACCCGCCCTGAAAACCCTTGACCTCGCCGTCAGCATAATTAACGGCGCCGAGAGCCGCACCGGTAAACTCTCCCTTCGAAGCATTGACCAACCCGCTCTGCAACCCGACGAAACGGCCGGCCGTGTAATTGATCCATCCTGCCTGCCAACCATGGAAAAAGCCTTCCGTATAAGCAACCAACCCCGACTGTAAACCGGTAAAATCACCCTCGGTAACTGCAGCCACACCACCCTGCCAACCGACAAAGCGCTTACCCGTCCGGCTCACCAAACCCGGTTGCCAACCGTAAAAAGACCCATCCGTCCAGTTGCCTAAACCCAACTCAACACCTTTAACGTCCCCGGTCGTGCGGTTAACACCAAAAAAGCTATAGCTTAAACCCGTCATGTCTTTGTTGACCGTGTAAAAAATATTCAGCCTCAAGCCACCGATCGATTCCTCCTTGGGAACAAGCTGGATCGGCTCAAAAACAGATAACTGCAGGAACTTTTCATCCGAAACTGCCGGTGCTCCTGCGGCCTGCGCTATACCGACCGCCGAAACAAAAATAAGGCTCGTGATCAAAAACGCTTTTCTCAACATAATGCCCTCCTGTTAGTTATTAATGACAAACCCCAAAGAATATGTCGTCATACTACCGGGCCCATTACACTTACTTCATGACCCTGGTCACAAAAAGAGCAATAAAAAGGCCTTCGGCGATAAAAGAGGAAATGCCCAGCGGCTCAAACCAGGCATCAGGTTCCGCGGCCAGGAGCGGAAGCCCCACCGTACGGCTGGCGATATAAGCCAGAAATGACCCGGCAGCGACCGCCACACCGAGATACCAGCCCCACTGGCGATCACGAAGAATCCCGTAAGCCGCAAGAAGCGCGCCAGCCCCGTTGGCATAAAAAAGCCAGCCCTTATAAGCTGCCTCGCTAAACGAATCCGGGGCTTCATAGACATGAATGCCCCCGGTAACAATAATGAGCGCGATAGCGCTCCAGGTCATGATCTTCATCCTATCCCCTTTTTGTTCAGGAAAACGCACAGAGCCTTATCTATGCCCAGGATATGATTCTGCAGCCAGAGCATCAGAAAAAAAAAGCAGTTCATGGGCTATCGTAAGATCATTGACATCCAGGCCTTTTTTCAAAGCCACGGTCTTGGACCGGAACAACGCATGTTCCTTAAAATGATCCTTCATCCCTTCGTAAGAATGATCGACCATAAGGTCTTCTTCGGTCTTGAAATGATACTGGGAATATTCCTGCAACTCGTTAAAAATGCCGATCAGCTCACCTTTGACCGGATCTTTCTTGTTGACTAACACATCTAACTCACCCAGAATGCCGAGCAGCTTACGATGCTGATCGTCCACCTGCCCTACCCCTAACAGATAGGCCTGCGACCACTTAAAATGCATGCGTCCATCCTTACGTTGATCGTGTTTACCAGACCCGTTATTCTAACGCTATCCCGGCTATTTACACAATGAGTTTATTTACGGCCCGCTAAGACGGTTGAAAAGGCCCGGATAAGATCGTAAATACGTTTTTGTCTCGCGCAACCACATCGCTTTAATGGCCGGGTCGGCCTGCACGCGGGCATCGCCCCAATGAAGAGCCTTGAACATCGGGTAAGTATCCCAGAAACTGTTAATATAGCAAACAATCTTAATGTCACTTTCCTGAATAAAGTCAAAATAATGACGGAACCACTCTTTTTTTGCGCCGGTGGATACAAGCCCCGCCGGGCTGGACTCGGCGATCATGAACGCCTTGCGATGCTGCCGCGCGAACGCCACCAGATCTTTAGAGGGTTTGATCTGCATCGGATTAAAGATCGAAACCGCCACCCAATCCACATAATCGTCGCCGGGATACCAGTCCAGGTAAGGGCCCGCCTGTTGGATCATCGCCGCCGAATGCCAGACATAAGCAACATTGGAAACGCTATGGGCCCTTAAACGGTCGACAATATAGCGATATGCCTGCTGATACTTCTTCGGATCATAGGCATTATCGGGCAGGTCAAATTCATAACCGATACGAAAATAAACCGGACGCTTCACGCTTTTAAGCCACTTCGCCAGCGCCGCAATATTGGCGTCATATTTGCCGCCGATAACCCCGTCAAGCGCGCCTACCATGTACAAAGCCAACTGGATCACGGCATGCGGATAACGATCTGCCTCATAACGGGCGTCATTGATGCCTGCGCCGTGATCGGCCGGAAGGTCCAGGCCATCCATCTGCTGAATGGAGGTATAAGCCATGAACCCGCCGGGAACAAGGCCGATGTCGTTAATATATGCCTCGAGCGTATCCTGCTGCTGGCCGATGATTAGCAATCGGCCATCCCGGGGAATGTAGGGCCGCGGCTGAACCTGAGCCCAACACGGGCTCCCTGGGCCGATGAGAAGTAAAATAACAAAGACCCAGTATCTCATGAACTCTTGGCCCCGCACTCCGGGCAAAATTTTGCACCAGAGGGAATATCCGCGCCGCAAGAACACTTCCGGCTAACATTCAAGGGTGCCCCGCAATCCGGACAGAACTTGCCACCGGTCGTTTTGGCCTTGCACTTGGGACAGACCAGCTGATACGGTGTTTTAACATCCTGCATTTTCCCTAGCCGCTCGCCTTCCTGCCGGGCCAGATCCGACGCGGCGCTCACTTCACCGCCGGCACGGGCAACAGCCACCTCTGCCCTGACATCAGGAGCGCATTCAAGGCACAAACCCTTGTCTTCATTCCAGCAGCGCGGGCAAAGATAATGGGTACAACGGCCGCAGCGCTGAAAATGCGCCTTGGCTTTCTCGATCGCCTCCTTGAGGGCCTCATCATGGGCCTTGCCATAACCCGCCTGAGCGAACTGCTCGGCCACACCGCCGACCCGGCCCAGTATCCCACCAGCGAATCCGCCAAGCTCATTGAGCAAATGCGAGGCCTGCTCGCCCTGAAAAGCCACGAACGGCGACCGCCAGACATCGCCACAACGCTGACAGTGAAAATCGAATTGAAAGCCGGCATTGCCGCCACGCTGCACCGAACGATCGTCAAAATTATTGCTAAAATAGAGTTCGTCCATAATTGTTACCCTTTCACTTTAACACGGGCCAAGGTAGCGGCCTGTCATCTCGGACGTTGAATGAATCTCCCGGCCATCCATGACCTGGGTTGTTTTCGTACTGCCCTGCATTGAGCCATCGGTGTAGGTCACGTGACCCGAAATACTCGTCCGTGCCGTACCCTTTTTGCAGGTCATGCTGTAATCGACCGTATTGCCATTTTGATGGAACTCAGGCGCCTCACAACCGGGAGGCGTTTTCATGCCCGGGACTGGATTGGCTTGCGTCACGCAATTCGTCGACTTGATGGTCATCCCGCCAGGCCCGCCAGACATGCTCATGCCCGCCGGCAATTTGACACCGGGAGGCATTTTATCCATCATCGCTGCCATATCCGGCATCCCCTCAACTTTCGTCACCATGGTCACTTCCCATTTCCCCGTCTTGATACCCTCCGCGCGCGCCGGTAAAGAAACCAAAGCGGCCGCGACAAAAACAACCAGGACCAACAAGCCTTTCACATTCATACTGCCTCCTTTTTTATGATCGTCAGCATCTTTTCAAGCTTTTCCATCTCCGCCTTCAACTGTTCCTTGATCCCCGCGCCGCAACCGCCAAGGCACAAAACAGCCATCCGGTAAGCCTGGACCGCTTCGCCAAGCAGGCCCTGCGCCTGATAAATATCAGCGATATTCTCCCAGGTGACCGCGCGCAGAGGTTCGAGCGCGATCGCCCGCCGCAAACAGGGCAGCGCTTCCGAAAGTCGTCCGATCTTGTTCAGGAACCATCCTTTATTGTGATGAATAGTCGCATAATCGGGCTCGACCGCGATCCCTTGATCAAATATCTCCAGGACGCCTTCAAGCCGGCCCATTTCCACCCGGCACAGCGCGATATCATTATACGCCGCCCCGTCCGTGGGATTGCTTAACAGGGCCTCTTCCAGCAAGCCGATGGCCGCCTCAAAACGACCGGCGATGATCTCCGCCTGCGCCCTGAAATACAAGATCTCCCCAGGACAATCCTGTTGCCCCGCGAGGCGTAACCCTTCCGCGATCAGGCGGCAAGCCCCGGGCTGATCATCAAACGTGATCGCCTCATCAACCTGGCGCCTTAGATCCGTAAATAAAGGATGGTTCACTCTTCCCTCCACAGGACCGCCCGCATCGACAGGCTGGCATGCTCAATCCCTTCATAAGGAAAGCTGATCTTGTCCCGTTTGGAAGACGCTCCCGCCGCATACAGTAACGGGATATAATGCTCGTCGCTCGGCAAAGACAAGGACGCCGCCGCCCGGCCCATCGCTTTGGGACTCGCCAACGCGTCAATATCCTTCTCCATCAGGGCCTTTTTAACGCCCGCGTCAAACACCTCCGCCCAATCATAGGGCTTGGCACGCGCATCCGGATCCATCATCCCAAGGTTATGAACGATATTGCCGCTGCCCAGGATCAGGATACCCTCATCGCGCAACGGCGCCAGCGCGCGCCCAAGAGCGATATGCGCCGCCATTGAAAGGTCATGTCCCAGGCTTACCTGAAAAACAGGGATATCCGCCCTGGGATACAAATGGGTCAACATGGTCCAGGCGCCGTGATCGAGGCCCCAGGCGTCTGTTTCAAGAGCCCGGTCGGAAAGCAAATCCAGCGTCTGGCGTGCCTCTGTCACCGCACCAGGAGCCGGATAAAGGAACCTGTTTAGTTGATCGGGAAAGCCGTAAAAATCATGGATCGTTTCGGGAGACGCCTTGACCAGCACCTGCGTAAGTGACGTCTCCCAATGAGCAGACAGGCAAAGGATCGCGCGAGGGCGCGGTATGCCGGCGGCCAGGCCGGACAAGGCCCGTGTGAAAGGATTTTTCTCCAAAGCGTTCATCGGAGAACCATGCCCGACAAAGAGGACAGGCATCCGGGGTTTCTTCACGCCACGTTACCTCCGGTCAATAGATCCCTTTTTTATTCAAAAAGGCACAGAGTTTATGATCAACGATGAGGATATGATTCTGAAGCCATACGGTAAGAAAATACTGCAGGTCGGCCATCACGTTAAGGTCGTCGGCCTCCACGCCGTCTTGCGCCGACTTGATCCGCGTAACGAAAAAAGCATGTTCCGCCATGTGTTCCTGGCAATCATCAAAAGAATGCCGGCGCATCAGCGCTTCTTCCTCTTTGAAATGATACAGGGTGTAATCGAACAACTCTTTAACGAGCCGGCCCCAGCTTTTTTCCTCGGGCGCGCCTTCATTGATAAACGTATGCAGCTGATTGAGCAGTTCCACCAGGCGATGATGCTGATCGTCGATCATCTTGACATTAACGTTATACTCCGCCTTCCATTCAAAGATCACCGGGTCTCCCTTATTTAACGCCCTTGCTGTTGAGGAACGGGCCGAATTGCTTGTCGGATTTCATAATATGGTTAACCAGCCAGTCTTTGAGGAAATTCATCGTATCGAGCGTGATCGTAGCTTTCCCGCCGTCGAAAGCGGCTTTAAGCGCCACGGCTTTCTCGGTGAGATCCTTATGCTCTTGAATATGTTGCGCGGCCTCCCGGTAACCATACTGCCGGAACATATCCTCCTCGGTCTTAAAATGATAGACCGTGTAATCGACCAGCTCCGTCAGGATCTGTCCCAGGACCTGATTGCCCCGGCCGCCGATCATCGCGTCGTACAAACGATTCACCAGGTCTACCAGCTTTTTATGCTGATCGTCGACGATCTCTACGCCGGTCTTCAAATTAATATCCCAATTGATCATGACCATCGCGACCATACCTCCGTTATTATCTAATGCCTTTGCTGTTTAAGAACGGCGCGTACCTCTTATCCGACCCCATGATATGCTTGATCAACCAATCCTTAAGGAAGGTCATCATATCAACGGTCAGCGCGCGATTCCCGCCGTCAAAAGCCGCCTTGAATTCAGACACTTTCTTGACCAGCTCGGCATGCTCCCGGATGTGCTCCGGCGCCTCGCGGTAAGAATTCTGGCGAAAAAGGTCCTCTTCCGTCTTAAAATGATACACCGTATACGCCACCAACTCCGTCAGGATTTCGCCCAGCACCTGGTCGCCGCGCCCGGCCAGCATCGCGTCATAAAGCTGATTGATCAGGCCGATCAGTTTTTTATGCTGATCGTCCACGACCTCAATACCGACCTTTAATGTAATACCCCACTCAATGATAGCCACGCCGCACCCCGCTCACTTTTATGCCTGATTGATATTCTTCCGCGAAAGAAAAAGCGCGTACTTCTTATCCAGCAGAATGATATGATTGACCAACCAGTCCCGGAGAAAATCCACCGCCTCCTGGCCGACCGCGGTGCTGCCCTTGTCAAAAACATCACAAAGCCCGGCGATCCTGTCGGTAAAGACCATGTGCGCCTTCACGTGGGCCGCCGCGTCCGGATAAGCATACTTTTTAAAAAGCTTCTCTTCATTAGCAAAGTGATAAACCGTATAATCCATCAATTCCGTCAGCACCGCGTCAACTTCTCTTTTTCCCGGAAGAACGCCGCCGGCCTGCAGACGGTTAATAAGCCCGATCAGCTTCTTGTGCTCATTATCGATCGAATCGATGCCGATATCCCAATTCGAATTCCAGACCAAAACAGCCATACCACCCCCGTTTTTTAACCTTCTTCCTGCCAATCCCCTAAAATTATAGACCCTTCAGCTTATCTTGCAATCGATTTTAAATTATCCCGCGCGTCAACGCCGATGTAAAGCGCCCTTGACATATCTTCCCCATAATATATAGTTTCATCTTCGAATAACCCCCTTAAAATGGACGGATAATGGCTTTAACCCCAAGCGAACAGATCATCAAGGAAGTAGCGCGGCGCAGGACGTTCGCGATCATTTCTCACCCGGACGCCGGCAAAACCACGCTCACGGAAAAACTCCTGCTTTACGGCGGCGCGATCGATCTGGCGGGTTCGGTGACCGCCAAGAAAAAGCAGCGCGAAACGGCCTCCGACTGGATGGAACTTGAAAAAAAACGCGGCATCTCGATCTCCTCGACCGTCCTGCAGTTCGACTATGGCGACTTCCGCCTCAACCTGCTCGACACGCCCGGCCACAAAGACTTCTCGGAAGACACCTACCGGGTGCTGATGGCGGTCGACGCGGTCATCATGGTGATCGACGCCGGTAAAGGGATCGAGGGCCAGACCCGCAAACTGTTCGAGATCTGCCGTAAACGCGGCATTCCTATTTTCACGTTCATGAACAAACTCGACCGGCCGGCCATGTCGCCGCTGGAGCTCATCGATCAGCTGGAGAAAGTCCTCCATATCCATGCTTTCCCCGTCAACTGGCCGCTGGGCAATGGCCCGTCCTTCAAGGGGATCTACGACCGGATCAACAAAGAAGTACACCTGTTCGAACGCGTGACGGCCGGCGCCTACCGCGCCCCGGTCTCCGTCCATGATCTCTCGGACCCGTTCGTCAAAGAGATCCTGCATGATGACATCTACCATGACGTCATCGAAGAACTGCAGATGCTCGATATAGCCCAGGAAGGCTTTAACGCGGAAGCGGTCCTAAGCGGAAAAACCACCCCTGTTTTCTTCGGCAGCGCGGCCAACAATTTCGGGGTCGAGTTCCTGTTAAAAGGCTTCCTGGAGCACTCCTGCTCCCCGACGCCGCGCACCGCCACCACGGGCCTGGTCCCCCTGGACAGTGAGGACTTCTCGGCTTTCATTTTCAAGGTTCAGTCCAACATGAATCCCCAGCACCGCGACCGTATTGTCTTTGCCAGGGTCTGTTCGGGCCGGTTCTACCGGGACATGAAAGTTTTTCACCACCGCCTCGCGCGGGAAATACGCCTGTCGGACTCCTTTAAACTTTTCGGCCGCGACCGGGAAGTGCTGGCCGAAGCCTATCCCGGCGACATCCTGGGCTTTGTCACCAAGCTCGATTACCGTATTGGGGACACGATCAGCGTCAACCCCGCTATTACTTTCGATGTGATCCCGCGCTTCGCCCCGGAATGTTTTGCTTACCTGCACAATTCAGCAGCGTCGACTTACAAGCCTTTCCGTAAAGGGCTCGAGCACCTGCTGGCGGAAGACATTGTTCAAACCTTCACCATGGCCGGCTCCGGCGCCAGCCATCTGCCCTTACTCGGCGCGGTCGGGCCTCTACAGTTCGAAGTCCTGCAATACCGCCTTAAAGATGAATACGGCGGAGAATCGCGCCTGGAAATGCTGCCCTGGAAGATCCTTAAATGGGTCGGCCAGCCTTTCAACGAAGAAGCACTGCTGGCATCAAAGTCCAATGAAGTGGCTTTCGCCAAAGACAGCCAGGGACGATTGGCCATCCTGTTCCAGAACGAATGGGCGTTCAATTATTACATGAAACGCTTCCCTGACGCCAAGCTGCTGGACACACCATGACCACACCGCAGGCAATAGAACTCCTGGCAAAAGCCATCACGAAACGCGCCCCGTTAAGCGCCCTGACCAATGCCCGTCGGCTGGTCAACGGCTTCGGCGACGCCATGGAAGGGCTGATCCTCGAGCAGTACGATCGCCACTTTGTCGCGCAGATCTTCGAAAATGAATGGCATCAGCATTGCCCGGCTATCCTGGAATTCCTGAAAACCCGCCTGGCGGCTGAATACTTTATTGTTAAAGACCGCACCGCTTCAGCTTCCGCGGAACCCGGCGCCTTCCGCGCCGCGGTCTGGCTTGATAATGGCACATCGCAAACGATCGTTGAAGAGAATGGCCTGAAATTTTGCGTGGACCTTAATGACACCCTTAACAGCGGCTTGTTCCTCGATATGCGCCACAACCGGGCAACCGTCGCGGCTTTAGCGCGTGACCGCAAGGTGCTTAACTGCTTCGCTTATACCTGCTCTTTCGGTGTTCACTGCCGGGCTGGAGGCGCGGGGATCGTGGTCAATGTGGATGTCAGCCGCAAAGGCCTGGAACGCGGGCGCAAGAATTACGAGCTTAATAACCTGGCCGCGGCTCCCAATGAATTCATCAAGGCCGACGCCGTGGAATACCTGGAACGCGCGATCAAAAAAGATAATCGCTTCGATCTGATCATCCTCGACCCCCCTTCATTCGCCCGCTACGAAGGGCGCTCTTTCAGCGTCAAGAAAGACCTGGCGCCGCTGATCAAATCCGCGATGAAAGTCTTAAACCCGGGAGGGGCTATTTTCGTGGCCAGCAATTACAGCCTGATGGGCCATGAGAATCTGACCAATATGATCCTGGAAGCCGCCGGGACGCGCACGATCACAAAAGAAAGCCGCTTCGAGCAAGATGAAGACTTTGCCGGAAGCGGTCTGATGCAAGAAAGCTACCTGGCGGCCGTACTGGCTCAAACGGCCGATTGAACCGAGTTCTGCTTAATACTCCCGCCAATTCGTCACGATCACACTTTCAAACGGATTAGCCAAGCCGGCCAAAGCCATGTCAAAATGAATATCACCGTTATTGTTGAGGGACGCCGTTTTCCCAACCACCGCCCCGTAGAGCCCGGCATTATTGCTGGCGCTCACATCCGTTTGAGGGGCGTAGATTGCCATATAAGACGTAGCATTGTTACTAACCGCAACCCCGTTAGCTCCCGTGTAAGTACTGTAGATCAAGAAATCTTTTGGTTTCTGGGAAAGAGTATTGATCACGTTGTTATTGTTCAGATTCACGACCCCATCCGTGTAGATCGTCAGGCTGCCGCCCGACGCGACACTGATCGTGGTTTCTGAAGCGTTGCCCGACACAAGGGCATTCTTTGACGCATCCCCGGTCAGATATAACCGCACATTCCCGCTGATCGTAAGTACCGCTTTATTGCCCAGGCTGATATTGGAATATTTATAATCGCCTGCAGTCAGTGTCCGCGTCCCCTTCTGCCCGAGAGTCAACGCTCCTTGACTGGCCAAACCTGTTAACGTCGCCGGCACAACCACCGCCGGTAAAGCAACACTGTTCGCATTCGTGATCTGCCCGTGAATATTCCCACTGTTCGTCACCGAACCGCCCGGCCCGGTTGAGACATCGCCCCAGACATTGGCGTTATTGTCGACCTCGACAATACCGGCCGACGTCCCGTTGCTGCCGACACTGCCGTGACTATGGTCGATATTCGTCCCGCCGTAAATCCCGGTACTGGAATTAAACGCATCCACCAGCGCATTATTGCTGACCGTAACCTTACCTTGCGCAAACATGCCGAAAGCAAAGATCGCCGGCTTGGCCAGGTTCGCCTGGACCCGCCGCGTGACCTTTTTGGGATCCGTGCGGCTTGGAACAGACCCCACCGACTGAATGATCGCATTGGTGCTATCGAGAGTCACATCATAATCCCCGTAACCGGCCAAAGTCCCGGCCATGGTCTTATTCCCGTTACACAGCGTATTGCCCGCCGTCCGGGTCATCCCGGCACAATTATTATAAACATTTTCCCACATCGCTTTCTGTACGCCGGCTTCGGCCGCCCACAAAGCGGCAGAAGATTTAACGACCCTACCCGTATTCCAGCGCTCGGCAACGCCACGCATCAGGAACGCGGCGCTTAAAGCTGAAAGCACAAATATAACCATGACCGTAATGGCTAAAGACCCTTTATTATTCATTGCGAAGCCTCACTTTCTCAATCAATGGAAAGGTGACCGCACTGTTATAAAGCGTTTGGCTGGCCTGCGTTTGAATGGTCAATAATGACCCGACCAGCGTGAATTTCAACAAATTTATATTCGATGCCAGCTTGACAACAGTGCCGGCCGGATATTCCCTCACCAAGGCCGTCCCGCTCAAATAATACTGGACCCCGGCATATGACGGCGTCGTGAACAGGATCTTGTCATTCGTCGTCCCGTTATAATTGGCCGTGATCACCTGTGATGAAGCCTGGCGAACCTCCCGGACAATACGGTCGATGGCGTTACGGGATTGGGACTCCATTTCCAACAGCGTCATGTCCTTGTTAAAAACGATGTCGCCGGTCAGCAGTACCCCGTAAACCCCCAAAATGACCACGGAGAAAATGGCCACCGTAAATAAAATTTCCAGTAATGTGTAGCCGCGCGCGTTCTTCATCCTGAGATCAACGTCCGAAGTACTGTTGACCGGCTCCTTCCTCTTAAGTCATGCCATGTGACCGTGACCGTCACATCGATCGGATTGGTTCCCGTTAACGTGGTCGTGATCGCTTCCGTGTTAAGCGCCGCCATGCCCGCGGCATTGACCGCGGCCGTATTGAGCGTCCAGGTGTCCCACTGCGCCCCGTTATGATTGCTCGGAATAGCCGCGAACGCGGTAGCCTTGATATTTTCCATAACAAATTCAGCATGGGTCGTGGCGCGCATCAAATTGCGGGTGGAATCATTGAGGGCGGCGCTATTGATAAAAGTCGCGAGCAACGCGGAAAGGCAATAGGCCAAGATCGCAGCTGATACAAGAACTTCCGGAAGGGTAAAACCACGCTGGGATCGTTCCATAGCTTGCTCCTTTTCCAACACCTGTTCACTACCAGAGCGATCCCCCAAAACAAGTATACCAGCTAATACCAGGGAAAGCCCACCTATCTTCTCCGTCATAATACAATCAAATCCGCATCTCGTCCCGTCAAATTTGTACAAACCACGGCAAGCCCAAATAGCCTTTGACGACGCCGGTAACATCAAGTATCTTGAAAACACCAATGCCCGGAGAAACGCAGCCCCTCAAACGAGCGATCCAGATCGCCGGCACCCTCTGGGTACCAGCCATGGCCCTATATTTTCTCGACCATGTCGGCTTTACCCGGTCATGGGGCGCGCCACGCCCTTTCTATACGATCGTCGACCCGGGTCTTCAGCGTATTGCCGGAGCTGTTCTTATGTGCTGGCTCTGGGGGCTTATTGTTGAGATCGTAGCCGGAGAGAGCCCTATCCCGCGGCTGGAAAACTTCAGATCCAACCTGGCCAAGGGCTGGTGGATCGTAGCCACCGCCCTCTTGATCCCCTGGATCGTTCATATACTGGTATTCCTGCTTACCGGACAGGAAACTTATTCTATTGCGCTCCTGACCTGCCTCCTTTATGTTTTTATCGCTTACTGGGCCGCGGGCGAATTCTTCAAGATCAAATACAAACATTTGTGCCAGCGCCCTATCAATGATATTTTCTGGTCGGGCGGCCTGGTTATCTACGGGATAATGTTCACACTGCTTTCGCTGGGCTTGCACTGGCTCAGCGTGAAAACCTGGAATCTTCCACTCATCAACCCGCTCATTGAGATCCTGCAAAACCTGAACCATTTTCTGATCTTCTCCCTGTCCGCTTCCATATTCTCGGCGGCCTATCCGGAAGTAGCCGAACACTTCAACTCTCCCAAAACGCTGATCCTGATCAATCCCTCGGCCGGCAGCCTGCGGGCCGAAGCTTTTTCACCGGTCGTCATGCGCCGCTATCCTCCCTTCTTTACCGTGCTTAAAGCCCTGACACCCGCCGACTATCGGATCATCGAATACAACCGGGTGACCTGGCGGGAACATTTTTACCGGGATAAGGCACTGGTCGCTATCACCTGTTTTACCACGAACTGTGCCGCCGCCTACCAGATGGCTGGCGAATTCCGGAAGCGGGGAGCCAACGTCATCCTCGGCGGCCCGCACGTCACCTTCTTCCCTGAGGAAGCGCTCGAATTCTGCGATAGCGTTGTGGTGGGGCCGGCGGAAAGCGTCTGGGCCGAGATCATCAGCGATTACGAGAACAACCGCCTCCAACGCCTCTATCAAGGCCGCTGCAGAACAGAAGATTCCCTGCGCGTTCACCAATTCATGCTTAAAGAACCACCCGGGATCATCAATGACTGCCTGCAGGCTAGCCCGGGGTGTAAATTCAACTGCTATTTCTGCAGCGCCACCGCCCTGTCTAAAGGCGTCCAGGTCAAGAAAACGGTCGCCGACCTGCTTCCCCTCATTGAAAAAGTAGCCGCCGCGAGAATGCCGGTGACCTTCATCGACAATAATATTTATGAAGACCCGGACTACGCGAAAGAACTTTTTGGCGCCATGAAGCCGCTAAGATGCTTGTGGGCAGGCTCTACCAGTATTGATATTGCTAAAGACGACGAAGCCCTGCGCCTCATGAAAGAATCTGGCTGTTTTCAGTTATTGATCGGCTACGAGATCGACGCAGGGTCAACGACCGACATGAAAGGGAAATTCGCCCATGCCAAGAATTACATGGAACTGACAAAGAAACTAAAACAGAAAGGGCTCCTGATCCAGGGGCAATTTATTTTCGGTTTTCCGGGGGATTCCTGGCGCTCGCTACTGCGGTTATGGTGGTTCTGTTTCAGGCTATCGCCGGCCTTTACCGTCGTAACCTTCCTGACGCCCCTACCGGGGTCGCGCTACTTCGATGAATGCGTCAACGATGAAAAACTACTCAACCTTAACTGGCGCCAATATGACCTTTTCCGCCAGGTGGTGGAAACCCCCCGGCTCAAAAGCTCCTGGTTCCTTCAGAACGCGTTCTCACTGATCTCTTTCTTTTTCCTCTTCACCACATCCCTGACAGGACGGATCCTGCTGGCCTTGGGGATCGTCATGGAGATCGTTTACTACCACCCTTAAGAAGAACCACTTTAACCACGCACGCTACCACGCCGCAACCCCCCGCGATCAGGAAGAAAGACAGCCACGCCGGCAGGAAATAAACGCCTAACGTCATCACAAATAAAAGCAAAAGAGCATCCCTGAGCACCTGATCCCATACCCAGATCACCTGGACCAGCGACGGCCCACCATACTTCCGCGCGTAGAATTCGCCCAACTGATAAAGCGTCGCCCCGGCCGGAATAGCCTCCTGATCGAGCGTATAAAGGTCAACCGCCAGTGCCGCCAGACCGCGACGTGCCCTGATCATGAGCGGGACAGAACCGATAACCGCAACAGCTGCGATAGCAGCCCAAATGATCACATGACCATGGAAAAAGAATATCCCTGTTAAAAATAGGCCTGCCGCTAAAACAAGCACTGCCGCCGTAAGCCCTGTATGGAGCCGATATTGCCCCATGCCACTCCCGGCCACGGGCGAACCCTTAAGGCGCTCCACAACCATCGGTTGTAACAGCAACCGCCTGAACCACAAGCAAGTCCGCTCATCGCACATGACCGTGCTAAAAATCATTTTGGGGGTGAGCAGGTTCATTTATCCCGTCCCGACTCCTTTTTCAAAGCATCCAGGAACCCCGGACTGATGATATTCCCCAATTGTTCCGCCCGGTGCACATCGGCCCAGGCATTGTCATAATCCTGCGCGTCAAAATACGCCACCGCGCGGTTCACATAAGCCTTGGTAAACATCACATCCGTCTGGATCGCCTTGGTAAAATCAATGATCGCCTGTGCTGATTCCCCCTGCTTGCCATAAGCCAGGCCGCGATTACAATACGCATCCACATAATCAGGGTTAATCGCGAGCGCCTCGTCAAAATCAAAGATGGCGTGCGTTATATCACCTTGTTTATAGTAAACAACCCCCCTGTTGTTGTAGGCTTTTTCGAAATTAGGATCCATCACGATCGCTTGAGTGAACGCGGCGATAGCCTGGGGGAATTGGCCTTCTTCCCCATAAGCAAGCCCGCTTACATTGTACTCCTTTGCTGTTGTGGCATAAGCAGGACAATTCAAGAGCAGCCCGCCAAGAAGAAAAGCCACTACCATAACGAAATTAAAACACATGGGCATCCTTAAGGACAGGCAAGAGCAACCATATCCCCTTCACATTGGTGCGCAGGAGCGTAAGCTGATTTGCCAACGCCGCCAGAACAAACATAATTGACAGAAAAATCCTTGTAACAGCCAACCACAGGATCCGGGAAGAAACCACCTCCACAAAAAGGCCCCGATTCAATAAAGGAACAGGACTTGGTCCCATCGCACAATCCAGCCACCGAAGTTGTCACATTACCGGCAGCGACACCACAATTTCCGCCAAAGGTCGCTGTAACAATAGTGATACGCTCACACCCAGGGCCGACAGGCAGGGTTTTGGCAAGTGTCCCCGGACAATTCCCCGAACAGAAATAGCAGCCGGAAGGATCTACCGAGATCGTATAACTCCCACCCTGACGCGTCAGGTCTATCCTGGTATCCGAACAAACAGGCGGGCTAAAATTCCCGACCCTTGGCGTCACATCCAAAGAGGCGCAATCAGTCAGGCCCCCTTCCGGATGCTCGATCGCCCATCGATCTTGCGAGCGATGCAGCATGTCCAATAATTGAACAGCTTCCCCAGCCCTGGCGGACTCTTGCTGCTGGGCAAGCCGGGGCACCGCGATCGTTCCCAGCGTCCCTAGGATAATAATAACAACGATGATCTCAACTAAGGTAAACCCTTTGGCCATCTGGACATCCTAATTGTGATCAGATTATATCTCTGGCCGCTGTTTTAGTGGTCTAGATTTCTGGGGCAATTATACCTGTTATATTCATTTGCCGTCGTAGCATAGGCGGGACAAGACAACATCATCCCAAAAATAAAAATCGCGATAAAGATCCGGCAAGCAGAAAACATCATTGCCCGACGACCTCGATGACCCCGCACCCGATACGTCCGCCGGCATTCCCGGTAGGTTGGCCGAAATCATCGGATTTCTCATGGAGGATCACCGACTTTCCTGCCACGGAATGTTCGCCTTTGCCCAGCGTCAGGCCGGGCATGAACACGCTAAGACTGCCTTTACCCTGGGCGTCAACAGCAATATTCCCCATATCGCCGGCATGCGCATGTTCTTTACCGTCTTTTGGTAAATACCCATGGGCAACCTTATCAGGATTAAAATGCCCGCCCGCCGCCTTGCCGCCCTCGGCGCAACTGGCATTCTCATGAAGATGGATCCCGTGCTGGCCGGGTGGAGCATTGACCACATTAGCCTGGATCGTCAGACCTCCATTCGCCTCGGTAAAAGTGACAACACCGCCGATCTTGGACCCCGCTCCTGTGCCCGTGATCAGCGCCGTACCTGTCGCCGCCATCGCGGCCGTCGCCACAGAAAAGAACACCGCTGGGATTAAGAAAATATGTTTCATACAGCCTCCATGGATATCATTAATAAAACTGCTCTTTAGATTAGTCATCAAATAGCACACGCCCTTACGTATTTGCGCCTGAACGACCGCCCTCACGGCTTATCAGCCTTGCAAGATGGCGGCAGTGAATACTGCCCCATATCAAGAGCAGAATGCCCAAACCCAGGACAACCCAGCCCAAAACGAGCATGGCGTGCTGTTCCGAGAAGAATTTGATCACCGCCATCCCGAAGATCATCAATGATAACGCGGTGCGAACATACGCCAAAAATGTCCGCTCATTAGCCAAAACGGTGCGCATCTGATCAAGATTCATTGTTTCATCCCCCCTTACAACCATTGTTTAACCTGTCCCACTTCACAGGTCATTGAATTTAATTATATTCTAGACCGCTAATCATTCCCACAATAATCAAAAGAAAAGCCCCTCGCGATCTTTCGATCACAAGAGGTTAAATGCCTCCCTGTGCCCCCGACCATATCAGGAAAAAACGGCCTAAAGCATCATTTTGAATTTTTAAAAGCCTTTATACCTGCGAATGTTGATGCAGCGCCTAACTGATGTTCGATCCTCATCAGTTGATTAAACTTCTCAACCCGTTCCCCCCGACAACCGCTGCCTGTCTTCAAATGCCCCGCATTGACAGCCACTGTCAGGTCTGAAATAAAGGAATCAACTGTTTCGCCACTTCTATGTGAAACAAAGCAATTGTATGAATTTTTGTAAGCCACTTCAATAGTTTCCAGTGTTTCCGTCACCGTCCCAATTTGATTAAGTTTGATCAGGATCGAGTTTGCAACACCCTTTCTTATTCCTTCTTCCAATATGCTCTTATTGGTACAAAAGATGTCATCCCCTACGATCTCGATCTTTTCCCCCAGCAGATCAGTAAGATTCTTCCAGCCCTCCCAGTCGTTCTCTGCTAAACCATCCTCAAGTAAAACAATAGGATATTGGCTTACCCAGCTTCCCCAAAGTTTAACCATATCATCACTCGATACTACCTTCTGAGTGCTTTTGAAGAATTTGTACTTTCCGTTCTCCCACATTTCACTGGCAGCAGGGTCAAGACATATACTTACATCAGTTCCAGGCTTGTACCCGGCCTTAGTAATTGCCTCCAGGATCATTTCGACCGCCTGTTCATTCGATTTTAAATCTGGGGCAAAACCGCCTTCATCTCCAACGCCCGTACTTAATCCTTTTGCTTTCAATACTGATTTTAATGAATGAAAAACATCTTCGCCCATTCTTATTGCCTCTGTAAATGATGGCGCATGATGCGGCGCGATCATAAACTCTTGAAAATCCAACGTATTGTCGGCGTGTTTTCCGCCGTTAATGACATTCATACATGGCACGGGCATTACGGCCGCATCGCCTTTTCCTAAGTACTGATATAAAGGAATATTTTCGAAATGTGCTTTTGCTCGGGCATAAGCCATAGAAACACCGAGAATCGCATTCGCGCCTAATTTAGCCTTATTTTTGGTCCCATCAAGTTCTATTAAAAAATAGTCCAGTTCCCGCTGGCTAGAAAAATCTCTGTTTTGAAAAGACCTCGCAATAATAGCGTTCACATTTGCTACAGCCTTTAATACGCCTTTACCCCCATAGCGCTTTATATTGTAGAGCGTCAGCATCGATTGGACATGTTGGGGAAAAATTGAGTTTGCAGATT
>JBAXRK010000005.1:0-119262 GCA_037131245.1 Candidatus Omnitrophota bacterium | reverse complement strand
ATTTGGCCTTGCTCCATGCAGAGATTGCCGCGTTTCACTTCCCCCGCCCGAAAGCAGGTTGTTCGTCGCTGTGGCTCTGATCCCGAAGGAGGCTATAGCCTCCGAAGGTCCCGGGTTAGCGGGATGCATTACCCTGTGGAGCTCGGACTTTCCTCCCCGATGAAAAATACATCAGGGCGACCGTCATGACTTAACACTTTATCTTTTTTAAGAGCGGATGTTGCCAGACGGTCAGCTTCTACGTTCTCCTCCCGCGGCACCACTTTACATTCCACCTTCTTGAACCCTTTAAGCAAAGCCAGCGCTTCCTCGTGAAGCGGTTTCATATTCGGGTGCTTGACTTTGTAGTCGCCCTTAAGCTGAAAATACAGCAACTGACTGTCGGTCCGTAACTGCACATGCTCAGCGCCAAGCTCTTTGGCTTCTTTAAGCCCGCGGATGAACGCGCGGTACTCGGCAATATTATTGGTGGCCGGCCCGATCGCTTCCGAAATAGTGCGAACGACCACGCCATTCTCGCTAATAAAAACGCCGATACCCGCCGGACCGGGATTGCCGCTGCAAGCGCCGTCCGAAAAGATCTCGAGCGACTTCATCTTACAGGTCTTCCTGGATATATTGTAAACGCGCGCAAATCTCGCAACGCACTAACTCGTCGTACATCTTGATCTTGTTAATGACCTGGGCGGGCAAATGCATAAAGCAGCCGCCGCAGGCATCGTTGACGATCGGGACGATCGCGACCCCGTCACGATTCTCCACGATCCTCTCGTAAACGGCCAAAGGCTCTTTTTCCACCGTGACCATAACCTCGCGCCGGCGCGATTCAAGGCCGCTGGAATCCTGGGTCAGTTTCTGCACCGCAGCGTCGACTTTTTCTTTCTCAGCCAGATACTTCTGTTCTTCACCGTCAACAACGGCCTTCTCGGCCTCGACCTGCTTGGCGATCTTCTCCGACTCATCCATCAGCTTGAGGATCTCTTCTTCAATGGCCGCTTTATCGGCCTTCATATTCTCAATTTCAAAAAGGCGGGCCTGATATTCTTTGTTATTTTTAAGCACCATCAGGGAAGCATCCGACTTGATAATATCCTGCTCCTTGGACTTTAGATCAAGTTCAAACGCCTTGCGCTTAAGTTCAAGATCCTGAGCCTTCGCTTCCAATTTATGCAACAGGGCCTTTTTGGCATCAAAACGCCCCTTGAGCTGGGCCAACTCTTCAGGTTTCTGGCGAATTTCACGACGGAACGCGAACAACTCTTCATCGATCTTCTGGATTGAAACAAGCTTGCGGAGAATTTCTTTCACATTCTGAGCGACCACGATCTGCCTTTCGGGTAAAGAACTCATCTGTTAATAGTGCTTGGTGCTCTGATAAAGACGGAGCTTTATCAGAGCACCATCTTTCCCCGCTAGAGGAAGAAAGATGGTGGACGCAGTAGGGCTCGAACCTACGACCTCTGCCATGTGAGGGCAACGCTCTAACCAACTGAGCTATGCATCCAAAATTTCAACCATTGTTGAAATTTTGTCCTGAGGCCACCAGGAACTCCTAAAGAGTTCCGGGGACGAAGGACAAATTCCAACCAAATAACTTTAGTGACTTTTAATAAAATAAATATCTTTAAAACTGTCCCGATAACCCCGATGGCTATTGGCCATCTGGTGGTTATCGGGACAGATTGAAAAGAATTCTTTTCAATCTGGGCCCACCAGGACTCGAACCTGGGACCAAGAGATTATGAGTCTCCTGCTCTAACCGACTGAGCTATAGGCCCTAAACCCGAATCCCGCGCGAAATCCGCCCGAAAAATGTCTAAAGAGCATACCACAGCGACCCGCTATTTTCAACGAACAATATTGAAGGTCTTCTGGGCTTCCGGCCGGACCTTATTGGCCCCCATGCCGTAAGAACACTTGACCACCAGATCCCCCGGACGCGACGGGCTGCTAAGAATAAACTTCTTGCGCAATGATTCCCCCGGGATCAAAACCACCACCGGATCGCCTGACACAGACCTCGACCCCCACGTTTGGGTATTAAAATTGCAGAAGATCGATTTTTCATCGATCTTGAAAACCTTAACCGGGGTTTGGCTTTTATTAGTGACCTTTAGATCAAAAATGACCTGCTCACCCCATTTATAGGAATCCTGGGTAGCGTCAATACTTAACTCAAGTGGCAGCAGAGGTTTTTGCGTCTCTACCTGCGCGACAGCAATGGAAGACCCGGAACAAAACATCCAGGCGATCAGCAGAAGGGCTAAGGAATAAATTTTCATAGGCCTATAAGAATGCCAGCGTTAACATTAATATCTTGATAATTATAGCAAATTTCTGCTGATGTTCATCAAGATTCACGAGAGTTGCCGAGTCACTTAGCGCCCGCTATGAATTCTCTTGAGCAACCACGCCATATTCTCACCAAGAACCTTCATGGTCTGCATGCCTTCTTCATCCTTAAGCACGTCACCGATCTCGCGGCCCACAGCAAAATTCCAGTACGAGGAACTGACAATGATCATTTCGCTGATGGTAAATAAATGATTCATCGTATCGAACGCGTGCGTCGCGCCGCCCCGGCGCACCGCCATGACCGCGGCACCCACCTTGCGCTTGAACAATGAGCCGTTCGCGCGGCTGACCAGGCAGGAACGATCGATCAATGCCTTCATTTCCGCGGACACATCAGCCACATAAACAGGTGAACCAAGAATAATGCCATCGGCTTCGACCATCTTATCAATGCATTCATTGATCCGGTCGTCTTTTATCGAGCAGTGCTTATCTTTATTCTTAAAACAGCCGTAACAGGCCCCGCACCCGCGGACAGGCTTCCCGGCCAGCTGGATCATTTCGCAATCAATGCCTTCTTTCTTCAACTCATCAAAAACTTTTCCGATCAGGATCGCCGTGTTCCCATCCTTACGGGCACTGCCGTTGATGCCGATAACTTTCATAAGCACTCCCTGTTAAAGTAAAAAGGGGAAAGAGAAACTGGTTTCTCTTTCCCCCTATTTGAAAATCCGGAGGATTTTCAAATAACGTAATCGTCTTTAGCAGACATATCAAGGAACATCTTCAGCTTCCTTGAACGCGTCGGGTGGCGCAGCTTCCGCAGGGCCTTTGACTCGATCTGGCGCACGCGTTCACGCGTTACATTGAACTCCGCGCCTACCTCTTCAAGTGTCCGGCTGGTGCCATCCACGATACCAAAGCGCAACTCGAGGATCTTACGTTCACGCTCATCAAGAGTATCAAGCACGCCGCCGATCTCATCCTTGAGCATCGAATGGAGCGTCGCCGTCGCCGGAGACACCGCCTTCTTATCTTCAATAAAATCCCCGAAATGCGTATCGCCCTCATCGCCGATCGGCGTCTGCAGGGAGATCGGCACCTGGGAGATCTTCATGATCTCTTTCACCTTCGAGATCGGGATGCGCATCTGCTTGGCGATCTCGGGAGCCGAAGGTTCACGGCCGTATTCCTGAACAAACAAGCGCGAAATACGGATGATCTTGTTGATCGTCTCCGTCATATGCACCGGGATACGGATCGTGCGCGCCTGGTCCGCGATCGAACGCGTAATGGCCTGGCGGATCCACCACGTGGCATAGGTTGAGAACTTATAACCGCGCTGATATTCGAACTTCTCTACCGCGCGGATCAAACCCATGTTACCTTCCTGGATAAGATCCAGGAACGATAACCCGCGGTTAATGTATTTCTTGGCGATCGAGACCACCAGGCGAAGGTTCGCCTCCACCAGGAGTTTCTTCGCTTTATTGAACTGGGACTGGCGGATCTTGATAACGCGCAATTGCTCGCGCACCTTGTGCAAAGGCTCACCGAGCTCTTTCACCAGCTTGGCACGGCGTTCCTCGATCTCCTTACGGGGGACCGGGGGCTTTTTCATGCCCAGCTGACGGTCGGCATAAGCAATGCCGTCCATGATCTGGTTGACACGGCCGATGATCTGCTCATTAACGGAGGCCGTCAGCTTGAACTCGGAAACCATCAAAGCGCTCTGCGGCGTACCGCCTTTCATGCGCTTGACCTTCTCCAGAATGCGCTGCAGGTCCTTAAGCAGTTTAGGACGGCGTTCGAGCTCGTCTTTCACCACATCTTCAACGTTGATTTCCTGCTTGAGCGTCTTCCCGATGATCTCCATCGCTTCTTTACGGGCGAAGCCGTTGACGAACAGCGACTCGGAGAAACGCTTCTCCGCTTCCTCAATACGCTTGGCGAGTGAAATTTCCTCGTCGCGCGTCAAAAGCGGAATAGAACCCATCTGTTTAAGGTACATCTTGACCGGATCGTCAAGCGGAATGAACTTGTCGGCATAAACGTCATCCTCGCGGCTTTCCTCGCGGACGCGGCGCACCTGCTGCTCGCGCGTTTCTTCCGCTTCGCCGCTCGGCGTGGCGCCATCTTCGACGGCCGGCTTTTCGTCCTCATCGGAATCCACCACGCGGATCCCTTTACCGTCGAGGATCTCAAAGACATGGTCGATCTCCTGCGAGGAGTCAATGGAGCCGGACAGGGTGTCGTTGACCTCATCATAAGTGAGGACGCCGCCCTTTTTCTTGCCGGTCTCGATGAGCTTATCGAGATCCTGCTGAAAATCCGCTTTATCTTTTTCTTTCTCGTTCTCTTTCATTAGGCTTAACCCCGTTGATGATTTATTGCTTAATGATCGTGTTAAATTGTTCCTGCAGGGAGCGCACTGTATCCCAATCCCCAGCTTTTTCCGCTACTTTCATCGCGTCGCGAAGGCGCTGACGCTCCACCTTCTGCCGCGAACCCTTGATGCTTTTGACGCAATCAGCGAACATCCGCTTCTGATCGTTTGATACCAGCTCGTCCTGCGCCAGGCGTGTCAGGATCGACCGCGTTGTTTCATCCCCGAAGGCATTGACCAACGCCGCCACACCCACCTGCTGTTCACGCTCGAACAATTCGTAGACTTTAGCGACAATGCCACGGATGGTATCGTCTTTTAAGTCTTCCGGCAGGATCATCACCCTTGACTCGGCCACCCATTTCGGGTCTGCCAGCATCAGCCTAAGAAGAAGACTTTCCTCAGGGGAAAGCTCCTGTCGCTCAGGCCTTTTTAGCGTTTCATTGCTGCCCGTTTTTGGTTGGATCTTACTCCCCAAACGGCGCCGTTCTTTAAGAATGGCCTCCTCGGGAATACTCAACCTACTAGCGAGCTCCCGGACATATCCATCCCTGACAACCTCACTGGGGATTTTGTCGATGGTCGGAAGGATTTCCTGACAGATCATTGCCCGGCCTTCGATCGTGTGCGCGTTGTGCGCGGCCATTAAGCGGCCTAATTTGAAATCGAAAAGGGTCTGGGCTTTCTTGATGCAGTCACGGAACGCTTCCACCCCATCCTTAAGGATGAAGGAATCCGGGTCTTCATCGTCGGCAAGGGCGGCTACGCGCACGTTCATGTCCTCTTCAAGGAGGATGTCGAGACTGCGTGAGGTCGCCGCTTGTCCGGCGGTGTCCATATCAAAGAGCATGATAATATTTCGTGTATACCGCCTGATCAGGCGAACCTGATCGGGCGTGAGCGCGGTGCCCAAAGATGCCACCACGTTCTCTACCCCGGCCTCAACAGGCCGGATAAGATCCATATAACCTTCTACAATAATGACCGCGTCTTCTTTGGCGATCGCGTCCTTGGCCCAGTTCAGGCCGTATAAATGCTGGCCTTTGGTGTACAGGATGCTCTCCGGCGAATTAATGTACTTCGCTTTATCATCCTTTTTAAGGGCGCGCGCGCCGAACGCTAAAGCACGATCACGATAATCAAAGATCGAGAAAATCACCCGGCCGCGGAACCGGTCGTAAAATCCATTATTCTTATCCCGAGGCACAACCAAACCGGACTTTGAAACAACCTCGTCGGAAAATCCTTTGGCCTTTAATTCTTTGGCCAGCCCATCCCAGGCATCGTAAGCGTAGCCGATCTTGAAACGCTTCACGCAATCCAAGCTGACCGAGCGGGCCTTTAGATAATCCCGGGCTACTTTGACTTCCAGCTCTTTGCCGGACACCAGATTACGGTGATAATATTCGACCGCCGCTTCATTGGCTTTGAAAACCATCTGCCGCAGGTCATCCCTGACTTTGGCACCCGGATCTGTCTCCGGAATAAGCACGCCGGCTTTGCCCGCCAGCATCCGCACGGCCTCGCCGAAATCCAGGCGCTCGTGCTTCATCACAAAACTGAGGGCATTACCCCCTTCATGACAGCCGAAGCAATGAAAGATCTGCTTGTGCGGCGTTACCACGAAGGACGGTGTTTTTTCGTTATGGAACGGACAAAGAGCTTTATAATTCGCCCCCGCTTTTTTCAGCGGGATATAACTGCCGATCAACTCGACGATATTCGTCCGGTCGATAACCTGCTGGATCACATCTTCCGGTATAAGCCCCACGCGCTGCCTGCCTTCATTTCTTAACTGCGTCTTGCAACGTCTTGCCTACCGCCGGATTCTTTTTTTGCTCCGGGAACAGGCGCGTGACGACACGGTCACAGCTTTCACGATACAACACCGGCGCAACCAATAAAAGCCGTTCGCCCGACATTGACGACAAGGTCATTTTCTGAAAATACTTCTGCCCCGATACGAGAAAAGCGAACATCAACATGCTGGCGGTCAGGATAATACGCCCTATAGAGAAGAGGGCAGCGCCCCAACGATCGATCGGCCCCTGGGCATTGACCGAAAAAAGCATCAACAACCCGTCGCGGATCAATTTACACACCAGAAGCGTTATCAGCCACAAAAAGACGAACGCCGTTACCGCCCAAGTGCCCTGAGAAAAGAATGTCAACTTCACTGTGCCGCTCAAATGCGTATAAAAATGGAGCGACACCATCAACGCTGCGAATACCGCCAGAAGCTTGAGGAATTCCACCACAAAGCCGGTCTGAATGCTCACGTAAACAAAGCGGATAGCGATCACAAGGACCAGGATATCCACCCAATTGATATGTTTAAGGATGTCGATGACGTTCATCTCGCTCGAAAAAGCTATGATTTCAATGGTTTATAGAATATGGCGATTGTGAATTGCCAAAGTATAACATATGACTTTTGGGAATGCCAATAAAAATAAGGTGACGGACACTTTATTCGAGAATTCTCGAATAAAGTGTCCGTCACCTTATTGCAATTTATGCTGCGACTAAGGCTTCGTCCTGGGTCTGCGTGGCGGCGTCAAAAGACGCGGCAGGTTCAGGCACGGCCAATGGCTCCGGTTGCGGTGCTTCCGGAACACTTTCCGGAGCGGAGGCTTCGATCGCCGCGGGGCCAACCGGCTCCTTGACCTTCTCAGCAAACTTAACCGACACCACCCGCGACACGCCGGTCTGCTGCATGGTGATACCATACATGACATCCGCGTGAGCGATGGTCTTTTTATTATGCGTGATCACGATGAACTGCGCGATCTTGGCGAATTCCTTGAGCACACTGGCGAAACGATCGACGTTCGCTTCATCAAGCGCCGCGTCAATTTCGTCAAGCACACAGAAGGGGCTGGGATTCACGCGGAACACCGCGAAAATCAGCGCGATGGCCGTCATGGTCTTCTCGCCACCCGACATCAGACTGATGGTCTGAAGCTTCTTGCCAGGCGGGCGCGCCACGATCTCGATGCCGGACTCAAGGGCATTCTCGGGATCGAGCAATACCAGCTGAGCCTCACCGCCATTGAACAGCATGCGGAAATACTGGCGGAACTGTTCGTTGACCTTAACGAACGTGTCCGTAAACAACTGACGCGTGGTCTTATTGATCTTTCGGATGGTCTGGTCAAGGAGGTCCTTGGCCGCCAACAGGTCGCTTTGCTGCTTGGTGAGGAACTGGAAGCGGTTCTTGAGCTCTTCAAACTCTTCGATCGCCATCAAATTCACGCCGCCGAACGATTCACAACGCTTGGACAGTGTCTGGATCTCGAGCTTGAGCGCGTCAATATCAATTTGCGGCTGAGCCGCCTGTTCAACCGGCGCCTCCCCTTCAAGGCCGGGCATATCCATCGCCACCCCGGATGAGGTCGCCACGGCTGCCGCCAGGTCGATATTATATTTCTGGAACAAGCGCTCCTTGACCGACTGCTCCTGATACTCAAATTGCTGAACCTTCATCTGCCGTTCATGGACCAGGTCGCGCTTATCGGCGATCTCTTTCTCCATCATCGTGATCTGGGTCTTCACGCTCGACAGGCGCTGGGAAACGTCCTGCTCCTCGGCCTCATAACGGCTAAGCGATCCGCGCAACTCCTCACGATCAGCCTTAAAGGTTTCAATATTCCCCTGCAACTGCTCGATATCCTCATTAAGCTTAGCCCGGCGCTCGCCGCAACCGGCCGCTTCCGTATTCAGCCGGGTGATCTCATCCAAAAAGCCATTAAGATCGGTCTTGAACATATCCAGATTATCGCGCCAGGCTTTTTCCTTATCCTTAAGCGCGGTCAGTTCGCTGTCCATCTGGGCACAGGCCACCGCAGCCTCTTCACGCTCATGACGACGAGCCGCCAATGATTCTTCACGGCCTTTTAGACCGCTGCGGATGAACGCAACTTCCTCTTCCGCCCGGGTAAGCTCACCGCGCAACTGCCGGTCGCTTTCCGCCAGCCGCGCCAGGCCTCCATCGACCTCGGTGATCTCAAGCGCTACCGCCTGGATCTCGTCGGCCACCTTGCGGGCTTCAAGGCCGATGTCGGTTTGCTGGGCTTCGCACACGGACAACCGGCGTTCTTCGGCATGAATTTCGGCCTGAATGCGCTCGATCTGCCGGGAAAGATCGGAGGCGATCGCCACCTTGACCTGCTTCTCAATGACCAGGCCCTTCACCTCATCCTCGATCGCCGCGATCTGCGCCGCCAAAGACTGAGGATCAAGCTCAATAAATTTTGTTTCGCAAATGATCTCGTAAAGCCCCTGGCTTTCAAAACGGCTCAGATGGGCCTTTAAGCTTTCATGACGGGACGGATCGACAGCAATAACTTCCTTGATCTTACCCATAAAACCGGTCTGCCCGGCCACCGGGATGCTCGACGACAAGAAACGCCCGTCAATGACCGGGTCCGGCATGTCCTGATACTGGACATGCATCTTTTCAATAAAATCTTTCTGAGATATGAGGAAGAATTTCTTCTTTTCCAGCCCGTCGATGGTCGTGGAAAGGGCATTAAGCTCGTCATTCTGGCGGGACAGGGACTCTTTCTCACTGGCCAAATTTCCGGCCAAACTATCGCGGCGGGCCATCACATCCATCATGCCCTGCGATATTCCCGCCAGGCGGCGGTCGATCTCTTCTTTCTCACACTGCGCCTTAAGTTGCTCCACGTCCAGACGGCGGCGGCGAGCCAGAAAACCCTGGTTCTCTTTCATCACTTCCGTCAGGGCATTGGTGACTTCAACCTGCCGGGACGTCATCTGCAGGATGGTCTCTTCATCCTGGCGCATGGCATTCTGGCATTCCTCGATCGCTGTCGCGGCATTAGCCAGATCAGCCTTCCTGGCATTCAAACCAGCCAGCGCATCCTCAACATTCTGGTTGAACGCCGCCAGGACCTGCTCAAGTTCGCTGACCTTCTCCTGATGGGAACGGCATTTCTCGCCCAGCACAACCTTCTGGTCGGCAATGCGCTTTTCATTCTGGTCGAGGTTAGCCAAACGCTCTTCGTCAAAACCGGCCTGGCGGTTGGCCAGGTCGATCTGGTTCTCCAATTTAATATCCTGCTCGCGCACCGCCTGCACCCGGGCTTCCAGCTCTTCGAGCGCCATCGATTCGCGTTCCACGATCTGACGGTACTCGTCAAGCTCGCGCGACACATCCGTCTCTTTACCCTGGACTTCATCAAGAAAAGACTGGATGGCTTCTTTTTCTTTCTTAAAACCATCAAGCTGGTACAAAGCCAGGATCTGCTCAAAACCCTTTAATTTCTCGAACTCTTCCTTATACCGCTGGGCCTTATGGGCCTGGCGTTCAATGGACGAGATCTGACGCTTGACCTCAACGACAATATCGTTGATGCGCAGCAGATTGTCGTCAGTCTCCTTCAATTTGCTCTGGGCTTCGCGCTTGCGGGACTTATATTTGGTGATACCGGCCGCCTCATCGAAGATCATGCGGCGGTCTTCAGCCTTGGCGCTGACCACCAGGTCGACCCGGCCCTGCTGGACCAGCGAATACGATTCAGCCCCGACGCCGGTACCCATAAAAAGCTCGGTAACATCTTTTAAGCGAGACGTTTCTTTATTGATGAGATATTCACTCTCGCCGGAACGGAACAAACGGCGGGTGATGAGAATCTCATCGGCATTGATCTGGAGGGTGCGCGACTTGTTATCGAAAGCCACGCTGACTTCGGCAAAGCCAAGGGCTAATTTGGTATCCGTGCCGTTAAAGATAACATCCTGCATTTCGCCGCCGCGCAATTGCTTGACGCTTTGCTCGCCAAGAACCCAGCGGATCGCATCGAACACATTGCTTTTGCCGCAGCCATTGGGCCCGACCACAGCCGTCACCCCGGGCTCGAAATTAAAGATGGTCTTTTCAGCGAAGGACTTAAACCCGAATATTTCCAAGCGTTTAAAGTACATGAGGGATTCCCTAAGGATGAATGCTCAAGTTATGTTCGCGCTTCCACAGCGGAATCAGCTTCCAACCATTGATCGATGCGATCGCGGCGAAAACGCCACAAACCGACCGTTTTCATAGCCGGGATCTTGCCTTTTTTGACCCAATCATAAACCGTGCGCTTCTTGACCCTCAAATAACCCGCCACCTCATCGATGGTCATCAGGTTCCCGATCTGCTCAATTTCCGGTTTAGCATTTTCCATAACTATATACAGCCTCTCGGTAACAAATAGACCCTAAATATAGTACGCTCAATTCAAGATTACTTTAATGAAGGAAATAAAGGGCGTCAACGGAAGTTTGATATTTCTTTCAGGGAGTAGCAGCATGGCAAGGATCGCCAGGATTAACGTCGGCGCACATAAACTTACATCTTGTTACATTTATCATCAACCGCCGCAAAACGACGACCTTAGTTGATCTTCAGGTCGATATCGACATCCGCGCCATAATCCACACCATCAAGGCCGAAGCCGAAAAGCCGCAGGAATTCCTTGTTGTAACTGTCAACGCCACCAAACTGGTTGGCATTCGCGGTCGTCACCGCGGTCCACATCGCGCCCACTTCCTTCTGAACATCAGCGCGCATTTCCCAATCATCCACCCGGATCCGCCCGACTTCATCGACAGGTACCGCGGCAAGCGCTCGGCCATTGAATAGGCGGTCGCGAAAAAGACGCGTCACCTGCTCAATACAGCCTTCGTGGATGTTCTTCTCTTTCATCACTTTCATCAGGAGAACAATATAAAGTGAAATGAACGGAATAGCCGAACTAGCTTGGGTCACCAAAGCCTTATTGACCGAAACAAAAGCCCGGCCGCCGATCGCGCCCATTTTCTTGTCAAGGTCATGCGCGGTCTTTTCAAGATGATCTTTAGCCGCGCCGATCGTCCCCTGGCGGTAAATAGGCTGCGTGATATCCGGCCCTATATAAGAGTAGGCCACCGTGAGCGCGTTTGGCGCCAGAAGCTTCTTTTCCATTAAAAGATCGATCCACATCTGCCAGTCCTCGCCACCCATCACCTCGATGGTCTGCTTCACATCATCGGCCGTGGCCTGCTCAAGGGAGACTTCAGTAACCTCGCTCTTGTCGAAATCAAAAGATTTATTGGTATAGCTTCCCGTGATCGGCTTTAGGCAGGATTTGAATAATTCACCGGTTTTGGGATGCAACCGCCGCGGGGAAGCCAAACTGTAAACCACCATGTCGACCTGGCCAAGATCTTTGGCGATCGCCTCGCAAACACGCGCCTTCATATCATCAGAGAAAGCATCGCCGTTAAGGCTGCGGGCATAAAGGCCCTCTTTGCGCGCGGCCTGCTCAAAAGCATAGGTGTTATACCAGCCGGCGGTCGCGGTGCGCTTGCCGTCGGATTCTTTTTCAAAGAACACGCCAAGCGTCGCGGCGCCCGAACCGAACGCGGCGGTAATGCGCGACGCCATGCCATAACCTGTGGAGCTGCCGATGACCAGCACTTTCTTTGGTCCACCAGTAATAGCGCCGCCTTTTCGGACATGCGCGATCTGGTCGGCGATATGTTTGGCACAACCGGACGGATGGGCCGTCGTGCAAATAAACCCGCGGGTCTTGGGCTGGACGATCATACGAAACAACCTTTCTGGATCCTGTTAATGCTCAATTGCTGTTTTCTTGGCTACAATAACGATGCCGGAGGCCGTGACCGCGAAACGCTTGCGGTCAAGCTCCAGGTCATAACCGATCTTCTCACCCGGGGGAACGTGCACCTGCTTGTCGATGATCGCGTTCTTGATCTGCGCGCCCTCGCCGACCACCACGCTTTCCATGATCACCGAATCCTGCACCAAACTGTCACGCCTAAGCGTGACCTGCGAAGAAAGCACAGAGCGTTCCACACGGCCGCCCTCGATCACGCAACCGGGAGAAATAATGGAATCGACCACCATCCCCGTCACACAACTGGTCTTATCGCAAACCGTCTTCATCATGACCGGCGGATAATGCGAATAATGCGTCCGCACGGGCCAGGTCTTGTCGTAAAGATTGAAAGCCGGCTCGACCGCCACCAGGTCCATATTAGCCTGGTAATAGGCGTCGCGTGTCCCGATATCGCGCCAGTAAGTTGACTGCTGACCGAAATCATAGGCCAGGATCTTTTTCTTGCCAGCCAGCATTTTGGGGATGATGTTCTTGCCGAAATCATGGTCGGAGCGCACGTCAACCGCGTCGCGCTCAAGCTCCTGTACCAGCGCTTTGCGATTAAACAGATAGATCCCCATCGACGCGAAGATCTTGTCCGGCTCTCCGGGAACCGTCTTGGGGACCGCCGGTTTTTCCTGGAATCCGGAAACAAAATGATGCTTATCGGCCTCGACCACGCCGAAATGCGGCGCGTCTTCTTTAGGCATCTTGATACAAGCCACCGTCACATCGGCCTGATTGACCACATGGTCGACGATCATTTTTTCGTAGTCCATCTTGTAAATATGGTCGCCGGCCAGGATCAGGATATATTCCGGGGAATAATCGCCGATCGCGTAAAGGTTCTGGAAAATAGCATCCGCCGTGCCCTTGTACCAGTCGGCCCCCAGGCGCTGCTGGGCGGGGATCACGTCGATGAACTCACCGAGCTGGCTGGAAACAACGTCCCAGCCGGAAAGGATATGGCGCTGCAGGGAAAATGATTTGTACTGGATCAAAACGAAAATACGGCGCAGGCCGGAATTGATGCAATTCGACAGGGTAAAATCAATGATACGGTAGATGCCCCCGAACGGTACCGCCGGCTTGGCGCGGTCGCGGGTCAGCGGATTAAGCCGCTCGCCCTTTCCGCCCGCCAGAATAAATGTTAACACCTGCTTGGACATGGTTACTTTTTCTCCCTGAGCAGCTTGACCTCATTTAAAAGCAGATCCGCTTTCTCTCTCAGGCCTTCCTTTTCCTTCTTATTGGATAAAATTTGAACTAATATATCATATCCTTGCGCGTATTGCTTATTTTTAACATACGCTTTGGCCAGGACATATTTGTAGTCCGCGTTGCCGCCTTCAAGCTCAACCGCGATCCGGGCCTGTTCCACCGCTTTCGCCGGGCTATTTAACTTTAAGTATGCCTGCGCCAAAGCCTGGCGGTACTGCGCGTTTTCACCGGCATGCGCGCAAACCAGCCGGTAATACTCAAAAGCCTTCTGTGTCTCGCCATTCTTTTCCGCGACATCACCCAGGATCATGAACGCTTCCTCGTAGGAAGGCAGCACCTTGAGCGCGGCTTCTGCTTCCGCCGCTGCCGGCGCCAGAAAACCCATATCATACAGCGTGCGGGCACGGCGGATATTCCGGTACGGGACCACCTTGGCCGGGCCCAGCTCCAACAGGTCAAGCTCGCGGGGTTTCCACTGCGCCAGATCAATCCCCAGGCGGGCGATCCAGGCCTTATTTTCAGGCACATCCTTTAAAAGAATGATCCCATCATAATCAAAATAAACCGGCTTCCATTGCGTCTTACCAGCCAGCGTTTTAAGCAACTTAACCGGAGCGCTGTAGGTGGACGTATTGATAAAAGCGCCTGTTAAATGATAGCGGCTGACCACCTCATCGAATGTTTTCTCGTCGCCATTATTCCAGACCTTCTGATATTCCTTGAAGAAAGCAGGGCCGCGCAATTCGGTGCGCCCATCCATATAGACCATGATATCGGGGTAAACCCGGCCGATCAGATAAGCACCGGAATTGAAATCATTAAAAAAATGGCCTTTGATATGATTATCAATAAGGAACTGCACCGCCTTACCCGGAAAATTCCGCTGCGAAACGCCGAGGAACTCGCTTTTCTTTTTATAGGCGTCAAAATCGTAATACCCGCGCGCGGAGAGGCCATTACCGAAATCCAGCAGATGAACCACCAGCAGGACCGTGATCATCGCCCCGGTCAGATGGAAGAATCGCTCATTGCTAAAACGGATCGGAACAATAGCCGCGAAACGGACCTCGGCGAGGTTGTAGCCGGTCACCAGGAAAGCGGCAAAGGCAAAATACGCCATGTTCCTGATCGCGCCCAGCGAGAAGAACAGAAAGACCAGCCACAACATCAGCGCGCTGATATCAAGCCGGCGGCGGTTGAAAATAAAACTAATGAACGAGAACAGGATGATCGATTTAAAAGGCAATTGCTCATCAACATCAAAAAGCGTCTGCCAGGAAAGGGAGCGCTGCAGCTCCGTGATACTGTCAAAAAAGATCTTCGAATCGCCGGAAATACCGATCAAGGTACGCAGGGGATACAGGGCGCCCTCCACCCCCATCGGATTAAAGAACATCGCCGCAACAAGTGCCAGCGCGATCAAGCGCAACCGGCGGAACTCATCGTCCGTCAGCCGGCCGATGGTGTTCCACTCATACGGTAGCGGTGCCCGGCGCTTGAGCGTTTCGGCCGCCAGCCCGATCAGGACAAAAATGACACCCCATAGAGAATACCCATGCATATTCGTCCAGATGATCTGCATGAAGAAAAGCACCCACACCGACCAAGGGCGGTTCAAATAAGATGACAAAATGGTGATATAGCTCATGAAAAAGAACAGGCTGAAAATATCCGGCCGGATGGTGAACCTGGTCTGATAGATCTGTAAAACCAAAAACAGAAAAGGGATAATGATCAGCTGCAGATCCCGGTTATAAACCAGGAGCAAGGCCATCAGGAAGGTTACCAGAACAATGCCGGCCTGCATATAAATGAGCCCGTCAAAGCCAAAGCCCTGGTGGACGAGATGCACCACCACCTGGAACAACCATTCGTGGTTGATCCACGGCTTCCCGAAAAAGGAGGCCGACAAAACATCGACCGGCGGCACGTAACCGTGTTGCACAATGAACTGGCCCATCCTGATATGCAACCAGAGGTCGAGGTCCTTGATCTCGATGGTGGAAGCAAAAAGGATCACGCCAAAAAGAATACCCAGCGCGATAAGGCCGAAAGCCCAATTGAGTTTTTTAAAGAAATCGATGCTCATAGATGCTGCCATCCTCTTGATGTCGCCGGCCTGACCTGGGCCGGCGCATCGGCGCCCCATCGCTCCGCTCACTTCGGGACGCCTCTGCATTCTACAATTTTACCGCCCCGCATGACAGCAATTTTATGGGCAATTCGCCGGGCAGCTTTAATGTTGTGGGTGATGAACAAATAGGTCAGCCCCCGGCCATGGCGGAGCGCGGCCAGGTAATCGAGCACTTCTTTTTGAATAAGCACGTCCAGCGAGGAGACCGCTTCATCAAGGATCAGCATCTTGGGATCGGTCATCAGGGCCCGGGCGATAGCAATACGCTGGCGTTCACCGCCGCTGAACTCATGAGGATGGCGGAGCAGAATATCGGCGGATAAACCGACCGCGGCCAGGACCGACCGCATCTTTTCCGAACGGGCACCGGGCGCTGTTTTCGGTTCAAGATAGAGGGCTTCTTCCAGGATCGCGTGGACCCGATAGCGCGGGTCGAGGCTGGCGAAAGGGTCCTGAAAAACCATGCGCGCCTTGCGCCGAAATTCACGCTCACGCTGGGGATCTCCCCATACCTGCTGACCCTCGAAAAGAACCTGCCCGGCATCCGGCCTGACCAAACCCATCACGATCCGCGCGAGGGTGGTTTTGCCGCAACCCGACTCGCCCACCAGGGCGCAACTTTCACCGGATACGATCGACAACGACACATCGTCAACCGCTTTAAGCGCTCCGCCGGAACGAACAGCGAACGTTTTGTGGATATTTTTTAATTCCAGCAACATTTTACAACCCTTCCGCTTCAAGAAGCGTCCTGGTATACACCGCCTTGGGGGCCCGGAGCACCTGATCCACCCGGCCTGACTCAACAACTTCCCCTTTGCACAGCACGACCGCTTCATCCGCCACCCGGCGCACCACGCCCAGATCATGCGTGATCAGAACGATCGAAAGGCGCAGCGTTCGGCGTAACATATTAAAAAGATCAAGGATCTTTTCCTGGGTCGTAACGTCGAGGCTGCTGGTCGGCTCGTCAGCAATAAGCACCTTCGGCCGGCACACGATCGCCTGGGCGATCATCGCCCGCTGGCGCAAGCCGCCGCTGAGCTCAAAAGCATACGCCGCGGCGACCCGCTCGGGATCATTGATCCCCGCCGAACGAAGGGCTTCCAGCATCCGTGCCCGCGCGCCCGCGCTCGTTATCGACTCGTGAGCCAAAAGTGTTTCACTGATCTGGCTGCCGATGGTCATCACCGGATCGAAAGCGCTCATCGGTTCCTGAAAAGCCATGCTGATCCCGGCACCACGTAAAACGCGCCATTGCTCCAAAGAATAACCGCCAAGATCCGCGCCGTCAAAAATAATACGGCCGCCAACGCGGGCCATCACGTCGGGCAAAAGCCCTAGCATTGCCAGCCCCAACGTGGTCTTGCCGGACCCCGACCCGCCCACAATGCCAAGGATCGAGCCTGAAGGGACATCGAACGACACCCCCTTCAATATCCCGTCATTGCCGGCACGGGAGCGAAGAAGATTGACCGATAAACCTTGAATTGAAATAATATTATCCATGCGCGTCCCTCTTGAGCGTCGGGTCAAGCGCGTCGCGCAAGGCATCGCCGATGAGGTTAAAACAGACCACGCTGATAAAAATAAAGAAGGCCGGCCACAAGATCCAGGGCGCGAACGAGATCCGCACAATGCTCATCGCGTCCGAAAGCATATTGCCCCAACTGGCATACGGATCCTGGATACCCAACCCGATCAGGCTAAGCGCGGATTCACCCAGGATATACCCCGGGATCGACAGCATCACCGCCGCGATAGAGTACGCGACCGTATGCGGCAGGATATGGCGGATGATGATCTGAAAATCACTTAGGCCGAATGTTTTTGCCGCCAGCACATAATCGCGCTCTCGCAGCGACAGGCACATCCCGCGCACCACGCGCGCCAGCCCCGCCCAACCGATCACTGACAAGATGACCACGATAGAGAAATAAACCTGAACCGAATTAAAATTATCCGGGACGGCGGCACGTAACGCGAGCAAAAGATAAAACCCCGGCGCCATCATCAGCACCTCACATAAACGCATCAGCACATTATCGATCCGCCCGCCATAATAACCGGCAATGCCGCCCACCAGCAAACCCAGAACAAAAGAGATCAGGACGCCGATAACCCCGATGGTCAAGGACACCCGCGCGCCATATAAGATCCTGGAGAAAACATCACGGCCCCGGCTGTCAGCGCCCAGCGCGTAGAGGCGGCCCGGCGCATCGACCGTAACCAGACGGGAAGAAAAGAATTTGAGCGGATAGATCCGCGAACGATCCGTCACATAGATACGCTGACGATATTCACTGAACGTCAATTTCAAGCCATAAACGAATGGTGCCCGCCACTTTCCTTCGTGAATAAAATGGACCGCTGTCGGCGGAGCATACGAAAAATCGCGCGCCTCATCTTTAAAAGAATAGGGCGCCAGAAAATCGGCAAAAAGCGCGCAGGCATAGAGGGCTCCCAGCACCCACAAGGCCACGACCGCCCACCGGTTGCTGAAGAAGGCCGCTTTCATCACAAGGCTGCCTCCTGGCGTATCCGCGGATCGGCCTTGGCCAACAGGATATCCCCGATCAGGTTCCCAATAATGAACATAACGCCGCCCATTAGCATGCTCGCCATGACCAGATAAATATCTTTGGAGCGAACGGCAGTGAGCATCAAGGCGCCCAACCCCGGCCAACTGGTGACGATCTCCATGATCGCCGCGCCGCTTAAGAGTCCGGCGAACTCATAGCCCAACAGCGTGATCAGGGGATTGAGCGCGTTACGCAGCGCATGCACATAGATCACGCGGTCTTCAGGAAGGCCCTTGGCCCGGGCAGCCAGGACATACTGCTTGCCCAATTCCTCCAACATATTGCCCCGCATGATACGCTGTAAACCAGCTACCGACCCGAATGATAAAGCAACGGTGGGGATCACCAGATGCACCGCCAGGTCCGCGGCCTGACGCCACCAGGGCCAAAGTTCAAAGCCCGGGCTATGCATCCCCCCCAGCGGCAGCGCTCCGCTGCGGCTCGACCAGAACAACAGGACCAGCGCCACAAAGAAACCGGGAAGCGAAAGAAAAACATACGACAGGGCCTGAACAGCCTTGTCGATGAAACGGTTGCGGTGAAGCGCGGCCCAGACGCCCAACGGGATCGCCAGGAACCAGGTCAGCAAAAAAGCGCTTAACGAAAGAACGAACGTATTCCAAATGCGCCCGCCAATGATACTCACGACCGGCACATTGTAATAAAAAGAGTAACCCATCTCCCCGCGCAGAAGGTTCTTCAGCCAATAGACATACTGGATAAAAGCCGGCTGGTTGAGATGGTAAAGCTTTTCATAATGGGCCAGTGTTTCCGTCGAGATCTGCGGATCGAGCCGCATCGTATCGAGATAATTTCCCGGCGTCAAGCGCATGAGCATGAACGTCAGGAAGCTCATGACCAGAAGCAAAAGGACCGCGATGGATAAACGCTTAACGATGAACGTCAACATAGATCTCTTCAAGGTTATGGAACACACCGCCGTAGACAGCGGGCTTAAGATTGCCGAATTTATTGCGCACAGCCGTCAGCCGGGCACTAAGCGCCGTATACGCCATCGGCACTTCATCGGCCACGATCTTCTGGTATTCGTCGTAATACTCTTTACGCTTTTTCTCATCAAGCTCCTGGGCACCGGCAGCAAAAAGTTCATCAAGCCGCTTTTCCCAGGCGGTGGCCGGCGCGGCCTGCCTGGGGTTCCACATATGCAGCTGACCCGATGACAACCAGACATTCTGCCCGAAATGCGGATCCACGCCGCCCGTTAGGCCAAGAACAATAGCGTCCCAGTCGAACGTTGAGGTCAGCTTTCCAACCAGCGTATTGAACTCGACAAGCTGAAGGTTCACCTTCATGCCCAGGCTCTCGAGGTCATGACGGATAATGGAAGCAATGTCCACCCTCTCCGTATTGTCGGCATTCGTCAGCAAGGTAAATTCCAGCGCATGGCCGTCCTTATCCTCCAGGACCCCGTCCTTATTGCTGTCCCTGAAACCCGCCGCGCTCAACAAGTCGCGCGCCTTACCAAGGTCATAATCATAATGGCGGACATCTTTGCAGTAAAAGAACCCCGACCCCGGGCTTTCCGGAGAATACTGCGGGTAACCCAACCCGTTCTTGACGATCTCAATGATCCGCGCCTTGTCGATCGCGTAAGCCACGGCCCGGCGAAAATTACGGTCGGTGAACCAAGCCAGTTTATGCGCCGCCAGGAACGGTTTGCCGCTCTTCGGATCCTTCCCCGGATTCTGATTAAAGACGACAAAACTGGCCCCCATATCGGGTCCAAGGTCGTAAATTGTAAAATGCCGCTCTTTTTCCAGCGGCTTGAGCAAAGGATAATCCATCCCCCTCACGCCGTAAGCATCAATCGACCCCTCCATGAACTTCAGCAATTCCACATCAAGGCTCGGCACGATCACGTAACGGATCCGGTCTAAATACGGCAAAGCCTCGCCGGAAGCCGCCTTCTTCCAATAAAGGGGATTGCGCTTTAGCGTCACCGCCTGGCCCGGCTGATACGACTCAAGGATAAACGCCCCGGTCCCCACGACCGACGCCGGCCGAGTATCGATGCCCCAGGTAAACGCGAAACGCCCGGCTTTCACCGCGGGCTCAAGGATGTGTTTGGGCAAGATCTCCTGCCCCATGCCGCGCAGGAACGGAGCGAATTTACACGGCAACGTGAACCGGATAGCCCCGCCATCAACTTTTTCAACCTTTAGCGGTTTACCTTCAATAGTAAAGATGTCTCTGGCGGAATTCGGTACCGCGTCATTAAAAATAAGGTCATTGAACGTAAAGACCACATCATCAGCCGTCAGCGGCACCCCGTCCGACCAGCGCAAACCAACGCGCAAATAGAACGTCCAGGTCAGGCCATCGGCACTTACCTCCCAGCGCTCCGCCAGGTTCGGCTTGACCGTCATATCGAACGCGTCAACCGTGGTCAGGCCTTCAAAAAGGTGGCTGGTTATTTCGGTAGTGGATGTTTCCTTGGCGAGGACCGGATTAAAAGATTTGGGGTCGGAGGTGATCGCGAGAACCAGCTCGCCGCCGTAAGCGGGGCGAAGGGGCGCCGTGGTGGCAGACCAGGCGGATCCCATAAAAACAAAAGAACACAGCAAGATGATTGCTGTGTTCTTTGTTTTCTGGAGAATTGAGGCCATTATTTTGCCGAATTAACAGTGACCGGGCCTTCAGCGTTAAGCGTGATCGTCTGGGACGGCGCCTGGTCGAACAACTTATCCACATCGACCGTTTTCGCGTGCGCTTTATGCGCCGGCATCTTCTTCATGAGCGATGTCCCCTGCTTGGCCGTTAGGATAGCCAAACTCAGGCAGGTAAAAAGAAAAACACAACCGATCACGGTCGTCACTTTCACCATGACCACGTTGGTCTGCGCGCCCAGCAGATTTTCGGCCGAACTGAAACCTTCCGCCAGCCCGCCGCCTTTGCCCGACTGCATCAAAATGGTCACGACCAGCAGGATACAGGCAATAATATGAAGGATCGTTAAAAATGTGATCACGTAAAATCTCCTTAAAATTTAAACATCAATTCATCGAATTTCTAACAAGGGCGGCAAAAGAATCCGCTTTCAAACTGGCACCGCCGACCAAAGCCCCGTCAATATCCGGCTGGGCTACCAGCTCGCCGATATTCTCGGGCTTCACACTGCCGCCGTACTGAATGCGCGTGGCGTCCGCGGTCGCTTTATCGAACATCTTTAGCAAAAGCTCCCGGATGAACTTATGGACTTCCTGCGCCTGGGCAGCCGTCGCGGTCTTGCCGGTGCCGATCGCCCATACCGGCTCGTAAGCCAAAACAACCTTAAGCATATCTTCCTTGGTGAACCCGGCAAGCGATCCCGTAACATGATCGCGGATCACATCAAAAGTCCGGCCGGACTCGCGCTCAGCCAGGTTCTCTCCCACGCAAACGATCGGCTTAAGCCCGTTCTTCAGGGCGGCCTTTGTGCGCTTATTAACGGTCTCATTCGTTTCGCCGAAATACTGCCGGCGCTCGGAATGGCCGACGATCACATACTTGACCCCAAGAGAAACCAGCATCGATCCGGAGACTTCACCGGTGAACGCCCCGGACTCCTCCCAGAAAAGGTTCTGCGCGCCGACACCCATGGACGTAGCGCGGCAGTTCTCGACCGCCGCCCCCAAATGAACAAAAGGAGGGCAGATCACAACATCCACAGCGGTAACGCCGCCGATATCTTTTTTGAGCCCCGCGATGAGCTCGGCCGCTTCCGGCGCGGTCTTGAACATTTTCCAGTTACCGGCAATGATGCGTTTACGCATGAAAATTTATCTCCGAAAAATTTTATTTACATGAACAGTTGCAGCCACAACCGCTCTCAGCCTTCTTGTCGTTAAGCGCCGTGATACCAGGAAGCTCTTTACCCTCCAGGTACTCAAGGGAAGCACCACCGCCGGTAGAAATATGGGTCATCTTGTCATCTAGGCCAAACTTGAGTACTGCTGCCGCGGAATCACCACCACCGATGATCGTCTTGACGCCCTTGGCCGTAAGCGATGCCAGGTGGAACGCGATCTCTTTGGTGCCATTAGCGAACGCATCGCGCTCGAACACGCCCAACGGGCCGTTCCAGACAATGGTCTTCGCGCTATCGAGCACCATCTTGAACTTGGCACGGGTCTTCGGGCCGATATCCAGCGACTCAAAACCGTCGGGGATAACATCGGAGATCTTGCCGTCATTCGAATCGAAACTCGGCACGATCACGAAATCTTCCGTGAGCTCAATGCGGACGCCGACTGCCTTGGCCTTCTCCAACAATGTGCGGGCCAGGTCGATCTTGTCTTTCTCAAGTTTGGAATTACCGATGTTAATGCCCTGCGCCTTAAGAAAGGTATACGCCATGCCGCCACCGATAATAATGGTATTGGCTTTTTTAAGCAGATTCTCGATGAGCAGGATCTTGTCGGACACTTTCGCGCCGCCCAGGATGACCACAAAAGGACGGTCGGGATTATTAACCGCCAGGCCGAGATACTGCAACTCTTTTTCGATAAGGAAACCACTCACCGCCGGAAGGTAGGCGGCGATACCAGCTGTCGACGCATGCGCCCGGTGCGCGGTACCAAAAGCGTCATTCACGTAAATATCCGCCAGCGACGCCAGCTCTTTGGCAAAAGCGGGGTCGTTCTTCTCTTCAGCTTTATGGAAACGGAGATTCTCCAGCAGAACAATCTTCTCGGAAGAAGCGGCAACCGCGGCTTTAACCTCGGGGCCAACGCAATCCGGCAGGAGCTTCACCGGCTGGCCAAGCAAGCCGGCCAGGCACTTCGCCGCCGGAGCGAGCGAAAATTCTTTTTCAAAGCCGGCGCCCTTGGGGCGGCCCAAATGGCTCATCAGGATCACCTTGGACGCGCCATTATCAATAACGTATTTAATGGTCGGAACGGCGGAACGGATACGGATATCATCCGTGATCGTCTCCCCTTCCAGCGGGACATTGAAATCCACGCGGATAATGACCTTTTTGCCCTTTAAACTAACATCCCGTACGGTTTGCTTATTCATAAATTTTCTCCGGCAATTTGATTAAAAAGATTCCCTATTATATTTAGTGAAGCGCTTTTGTCAAATCTCAATACGCGCCTTTACCTTTGAGCACTACCGGGAACGTTTCCAGGATAATACTGACATCAAGCCAGAACGACCAGTTATTGATGTACCAGGTGTCCCACTTGATCAACCGGTGGAACGGCAGGTCGCTGCGGCCGCGCACCTGCCACAAGCCCGTGATCCCGGGGCGCACTTCAAGGCGCTTGAGCTGTTTGAAATCTTCCTGCTCAACCTGGTCGAGCGGCAGGGGCCTTGGGCCGACCAAACTCATATCCCCCATCAGAACATTAAAGATTTGCGGCAATTCATCAAGGCTGTATTTGCGCAGGAAAGCCCCGACTTTGGTAATACGGGGATCCTTGCGGATCTTGAAGATCGGCCCGTCCACCTCGTTCTTCTCTTTAAGAGCCTGAAGCCGGGCATCGGCGTCGGCGACCATGCTGCGGAACTTCCACATTTTAAAAACGCGCCCGGAAAGCCCATACCGGCTGGAAAAATAAAAGACCGGGCCTGAACTATCGGCCTTAATGAACAAAGCGACCAGCGCGAACACCGGCATCAGCACCAGCAAAGCCAGCGCGGAAGCGATAAAATCGAAGAACCGCTTGCCGTACTGCATGCGGTTATGCCCCAGCTCAAAATACTCCAGGACCGGGATATACCCGATATTGAACTTGAATATATCTCCCACCGCCCGGTCGAAAGCCACCGGAATAACGCGCACCGCGACCCGCTGGGTCTTGGCGGTCTCGATCATATCGTAAAAAACATTGCCGGGAGGATGAATGGTAAAGAACACCTTATGAACAAAGTTCTTCTTGATGATCTCCTCAAGCTGGGACAGTTTCCCAAGGACTTTATGGTCCGAGCCGAGTTCCGTCGAGGTCTTAACATCATCAAGAAACCCGACCACTTTCAAGCCAATGCCCGGATGGCGTTTGATCTCCTGGGCCAGCATCATCCCTGTGCGCCCGGCGCCGATGATCAGGACATTGAAATTGTTATAACCGTTCGCGGCCAGGAATTCCACGAACAGTCGCTTGAGGAAACGCCACAAACAGAACAAAGCGCTGGTGAAAGCCACCGTCAAAAGGAAAACGGACCGGGGAAAGCCAACGATCTTCATGCTGTAAACAAAGACCAGAACGGTGCCTGAGGCGAAGAAAACCGATTTGAATATCTGGCCGATCTCATGGACCTCGATCACTTCACGGCGGGTCTGGTAAAGATGAAAAACCCCGTTAAAGAACAGGACCACCACGAACCAGATCACGAAGACCAGATGAAAAGGATTGTCCGCGTCCAGAAAAAGTTCCTGGAGCGTCATGGGAAAAGCCGATTGCCGCAACCATGCCGCCAGAAAGATACTCAGGAAAATGCACCCGATATCGATCGAGACATACGTCAGGCGGATCAGAATGGAAAGGGTTCTGCCGATCATCGAAAAATTTACTCCGGATTCCTCTTAAAGACCATGTCCTTTAACAACCAATAAACGAACAGGGTATTGCCCACCAGATAGCGCTTCCAAAGCCGGCGGGGTTCGCAACACAAGCGAAAAAGCCATTCCAACGCCATGGCCTGCATCCAGCGGGGCGCCTGGGGTTTTACCCCGGCGTGAAAATCAAAGGCCGCGCCGATGCCGACCATCACCGGGACCTCAAGGGACGCGCGGTTCTGCGACATCCAAAAATCCTGCTTGGGAGAACCAAGCCCCACCCAGAGAACATCAGGCCGGGCGGTATTGATCTGATTGATGACCGCCGCCGTCAGCGGTTCTGCCACCTTCATATAAGAAGGGGCGATCTTTCCGGCCACGATCAAATCAGGGAACCGATCCAATAAATTTCGTTCCAATTTATCACAAATTTCCGCAGTTGCACCATAAAAAAAATGCCGCAGGCCCCGAGGGCGCCCTTCATCGCAAACTTTGAGCATCAAGTCGGGGCCATAGGTGCGCCGAACCTCTTTAAAACCACGCGAGCGGCCCAGCCAGGCGACCGGCGTGCCGTCGGGTGTGACCATGGCCGCGGCGTTGACCACCGTCCGATACCGCGGGTCGCACCGGGCATCAACCAAGGTCGAGACAGGCGCCACGCACACATAACCCTTACGGCGCGACGCGACCATGTCCCTGATCAAGGCAAAAGCGAGGTCCAGGTTGACGGCTGAAACGTTGATATCCAAAACCCTATAAGAATCCATTTTCCTCACATCCAAGATCAATGATCAAGCACGAACTCATTGCCAAAGCCCCTGACGTCCACCAAGAATGGGGCGAACGCGGCATCCGGCGTACGGACCGCCACCACCTCGCCCGGCGTAACCACCAAACCACGCTTAAGAAACTGCTGATCCTGGGGCCGCAGAACATCATAACCACGCCGTCCGAGATCCGGTTTATGCGCGCGGGCCACCGAAGCCCCGGTCATCATAAGCGCCAGCAGAACGCACGCCAAAAAAACGCGCGACGGCCGGGCCATCCGGGCCGAAACAAGAATGATCATCCCCATCAACGGGACCAGCAAGAACCGACTCTGTTGCGTGCCGGTAAACCACAGCAACCAATATACTACAATAAAAATAGCCAGAAATGACAGCTTTCTATCCACCAAGTCCTTCGCGCATATTCCCAGGAACGGGACTAAATAGAGCAAATAAGTCAACCCCAACGGATAATCGAAACTATTATTGACCCCTTTCTCCGGAACCGCCACCAGCCAGAAGTGACTGATAAAAGCACCGAAAGAGCGGCCGTGGCCGTAACTGTCCTTAACCTGCATGAAACGGCAAGCGCTCTGGTCGGTAACAGATAACCCCGCGATGCTATCCGCAGAACAAGCGGCCGGCTTCATCACGGCTCCTGTCAAAGGGAAGAAGGCTGTCCCCGCAACATTGACCGACTTCATGATAAAAGGACCGGCCACGAACACGCTTGAGACCAGAAACGCCACCGCCACCTGGCGGATCGACAAGATAGGCAGCGCGCTCATGCCCCTGTTCCGGCGCAACAGCAGGAACAACACAAGCGTTATCGCCAAAGCCGCTATCATAAACGCGGGGATCAATGGTTTTGACCAGAAAAAGAAAGCAAACTCAAGTGCCGCTAGCACACTCTTGCCGGACAAGAGGCTATCAATGGCCGCAAAGAACAAATAACCAAGGGCGATGTCAAGCATGCCCGTCCCTGCCTGAATGCCAAAAGCATGAAGGCTGAACAAGGCCACGACCGCCAGGACAGACGCCGCCCTGTTCTCACTGGAAAAACGCATTGTCAGGCGGAACATCACCGCCGCCGCCCCCAGGATGAACAGGAACTGAGGCCATTTGTTGGGCAACGCGGTAGCCAACCAGAAAGGAGCCAGCGCGAAATCCACCGGAAGCAGGAAAAGGTCCGCCGAAGACCAGGGTAAATGCGCAAAGGATCCGGCGATCAGATGCTGTCGGGGCAATGTTAAATGATAATTGATGACATCATATTCCTGAGGCAAATGCAGCGGGAGCAAGCCGGCAAAGAAGGCCACCACGATCATGCCCAAGACCAGCCCAACCGCCGGAAAAAAGAACCAGCGCGGAAGTTCGGGCATTATAAAGGCTATTTTTACCCGGCGCGCCAGGAACAAAGCCACCGCGACAAAGACCCCCGTTGCCAGCCAAGTGGTATGGCCAGTCGGGTGCGGCCAGGCGTAAAGCTCCAACCAGTAAAGAGGATAGCCGATCAGTAAAAAGAGTGTGGGAAGATGCGCCAGAGGGATCATCGCTGAAAGAAAATGACCGCCCGCCAAGCAACGTAGACAACCGTGATCACGACGCAGTAAAGATCGATCGGCTTCATTGCAGCATCTTTTTGTTGGCCATGATCCAATCAACGATCCGCGCCACGCCCGCGCGCGGGGCGACCGTTGGCTTCCACTTCAGGGCGCGTTTGGCTTTGGTAATATCGGAAATATAAACTTTCTGGTCAAACTTGCGCCAGTCATCAAAGCCGACGTTGACCGTTCGGCCGGTAATGTCTTCCAACATAGCGATGAGTTCCAGAAGAGAAAGTGTATTGCCGCTCCCCCCGCCCATATTGCAGACCAGCGAAGGTTTTCCCGAAGAAATAAATTGATCAAACGCCTTAACCAGGTCCCCCACCCAGAGAACATCGCGCACCTGCTTACCGTCCCCGTAGATCGTGATCGGCCGCCCCTGGATAAAGCGAATAGCGAACCAGGCGATCCAGCCCTGGTCCTCGAAGCCGAACTGGCGCGTGCCGTAAATACAGCTCATCCGGAAAACGCCCGTCCGCAAACCGAAAGACTGCGCCGCATCCTGAACGTAGAGATCTCCCGTCAATTTAGAAACGCCGTAAGGCGTATGCCCGCAATGGTCGATCGAGCAGCTCTCGGGCACGCCCTTAACGCTGCGAAAAGCATAGCGCGTCTTCTTTGCGACGATCGGATAAAGGTTGACGTTATCGCCGTACACTTTATTGGTCGAACAATAAACCAAAGCGGCCTTAGGATTCACCTGACGTAGCGCCTCGACCACGTTAAGTGTGCCTACCGCGTTAATGGACGCGTCCTCGCAAGGATCCTGAAGCGAGAAACCCACCCCCGGCTGGCCGGCAGCATGAACGACCGCGTCAGGTTTAAATGCCTTGAACGTCGCCTCCAACATCTTGCGGTCCCGGACATCCGCCTTGACCAGCGTAATATTCTTCAAAGATTTAAGAAAGTTCCAGTTGTATTCGACCGATTTCTTGTCCACGCCGAATATCTTCGAACGCATTAAATTGTCGTACACCAAAACCTGGCAGCCTTTGGCGGCAAAATGTTCCGCCGCGTGAGACCCCACCATTCCCGCGCCACCGGTGATAAGAACCTTCATGCTTTCCCCCCGAATACACGCTGCTTGGCCATGATACGCTTGAGATAATTGACTAATGTAAAATACTCATTGATCGTCCGCAGGACATTGATCTTGCTGGCCCCTTTTTTCATCCCGTAATTATACACGAAAGGAACCTCCATGACCCGGCAGGGCAAGAGCGACAATTTGATCAGAAGCTCCGCGTTGGCCACAAAACCTTTGGACTGAATAAGGCCAAAAGGCCCAAAATGCACGCTGGCCCGTTTAAGAAGCCCCACCCGGTAAGCCCGAAAGAAGATCGTATAATCACGCACCTCCCCGACAGGAAAGAAAAACCGTATCAGCCGGTTGGCGGCGTGGCTGAACAATAGCCTGGCCGGAGGAAAATTGACGTATTTCCCGCCGAGCAAATACCGCGACGCGATCACGACATCCGCTTCCCCGCGCGCAATGCGCTCGGCCATCGGCAAAACCAGCTCCTGCTCACTGGTCTGGTCACTTTCCATGATCACGATCACATCATCGTCCGCCGCACCCTTGAGGGCCTCATGGATACCGGCAGAGAACACAGCGCCGACATTCATGTTAATGACCGATCCCGTGATCAGCAGGTCATCCCCTTGCTGTTCTTTCAGGAATTCCAAAGAACCATCCGTCGACCCGTCATTGACCGCTACCATGCGATAGGGCATTCCGGCCATCAGGCGGCGGATACCGGCGATCAATCCCGGCAAATTGGCCCGCTCATTATAAACCGGAAAAATAAAATGGATCATCAGCTATCTCCGCGCCTGTTCATAAATATCCATCATCCGCCGGTATACCGCGCCGGAGGTAAATCGCTCTTCAAAGACCGCCCGCGCCCGTTCTCCCATCCTGCCCGCGGCCGCCGGGTCACTCAGCATCACATCCAATTGCCTGCCAAGATCCTGCGCATCACCAGGCGTAAACAGGGCTCCGGTCTCACCAGAATGCACCAATTCTTCCATTGCCCCCAGACGGCTAGCCACGACCGGAACGCCGCAAGCATAGGCTTCCAGGATGACCCTAGGAAAATTTTCATAACATTCCGACGGCACGACCACGCAAGAAGCTCCCCTGATCAACGCCATCACCTCGTCCGCCGGCTGTTGCCCCAGGAACTCGACACCCGGCCCATTCAGGCCGCGCAAGGACGCCTCCAAAGGTCCGCTGCCGGCAAGCTTTAACGGCACCGGCCACGAACGGGCGGCCCAAGCCTTAAGTAAAGTCTGGACGCCCTTATACGATTGAAACGTCCCAGCGTAAAGAACATAAGCACCTCGATAAGGCGCAACCCCCGGATCGACGTCCAAGGCATTGGGCTTGACCAAAAGTTTCTCAAGAGGCCAACCCGCGGCCAGAAAACGACTCTTACTAAATTCTCCCAACACAATGAACCGGGCGATCTTTTTTAAAATACCACGCTTTTCATACTCCCCGATAACCCGGGTCATCCAAAACGTCGCCGGGACGGAATCATGCCAGCAACCATGGCGAATGCCGGCCCCAACACCAAGGGAGAGGCAATCCTGACACGGATGCCCGTCACGATAAAAAACGCCGTTAGCGCACAAGAACCGAAAATTGTGCAAAGTCTGCACAACAGGCACGCCGGCATCAAAACAAGCCTGATACGCCGCCGGACCGATCATAAAGAACGCATTATGAAAATGAGCGATGTCCGGACGCTCCCGCGCGAGCAGGCCACGCACCTCATCATATGTTTTCCGGGAAAAAAAGGCATCCCGTAAATAAAAACCGGCGCGCTGCGCGAGAGAAAAGGAATCCGCTTCCTTGTTCGCCCGATGGTACGCAATGACCTCATGCCCGTTGGAGCGCAAGAGCGCGGCTTCACCGGACGCCACAGCGTCCTCCCCACCGGGGAAAATATAGCGGTTATGGAACTGGGTGATCTTCATGATTCAATTGGTCCCGATACGCCAGCGCGACCCCGAACAAGGTCCAAAAGGGGATCGCGTTATACGGCAGTTCAAGGATCACGCCGAACTGAGCCATGATCAACCAGGAGATCAGGGCACTGACCAGCAAACCACCCCGCCAGGAACGAAAACGCAAGAAATCAACCGTTAACTTGACCACCAGGAAGATCATCAAGACGATAAGCCCCAGGCCGACCACACCACCCCGGTAGATCATGTGCAACAGCGAATTATGCGGGGCGATCCAGCCATCACGATCCCACTCGGTCTCCCCCCAGCGAAGGATCTCAAGAGAAACCGAGCGCTGCGGCCGCCCGAAACTAAAACCAAATACCGGATGATACTTGCGCAATTCATCGATCATATCCCGCCAGATCAGCAGCCGGAACGCCCCGTTATTATACGCTGTATTCAGGTCGCGGAACGCCCCCTGCCGCTCACCGGAAGGAACACCGGCGACTTGCGGAGGATACTCTGGCTGTGCTCCAGGAGGCAACTTCGACGGTTCCAGTTCAAAATCGGCTACATCAGGTTTATACACAACATCATGAGTGGGCAGACTCTTTTTCGAGACCTGATCAGCATGAGTATCATCATGAAAAACATGGGCTTCCAGCTTTTTGGGCACGTACTCACTTCTACGCTCCGCGATCATCACCTTTGATTCATCATAAGCCCTGGTCAAATTCACCGGGGAGACCAGCGTTGCAAGAGCATGACGATCGCCCCACAACCAAAGGCTGGAACCTAATAAGAGCCCTAGCGCCAGGGAACCTCCTACCTGCTTCCACACCGAGAACCTCAAAAGCTGAAGGCCGTACCAGGAAAGGTACAAGATCCCGGCAAAAGCCCCGACAAAACAGCCGCGGCCACTGCTAAGGACCATCAGGCGAAAAAGAAAAACCGCCAAAAACAGTCCGCCAAAAATAAGGCGGCGAGGTGCCGATGACAAACTGGCCGTCACCAGCAACCCCGCGATCAAGAACGCATACTGTTCATTCGAGATCACCGTCATTAAGGCGATCACCAACAGGGTCATCGTGCAAAAGACTGTCCTGGTCACCTGGCCGAACCGGACCTTGCGGAAAAAATGCGCCGCCAGGATGGCAAAAACCGGGTAATAGAACAAGGCCGCATTACGCAGGGCATACCCTCCGCCAAAGGCGTAACCCTCAACGATCTTGGCCATAACCCATAAAAAATACCCAAGGACAGCCAGGCGCCAGCTGAGCCAGCGAGCCGGCTTTATGAACAAATGCGAAAGCAAAACCCCCACGCACAGCATCATCAACCATTCACCGGCGAAGATCGGGAAATCAAGGAACGGCAGCTGAACCTTCAGCTCGGCAAAAGCCGACCCCAAGACCGCATAGAGCAGGTCCATGACCACAAGCAGGCCAAAACACACATAACTGGATATCCGAAGATACATCAAACCTCTCTCCCGCTAACGATCCTTCAAAAGTTTGGCTGGTATACCGCCATAAACCCCATACGGTGCGACATCCTTCACCACCACAGCCCCGGCCGCGATAATGCTCCCGCGCCCAATCCTGACGCCGGGCAGAACAACCACGTTCGCTCCGATCCAGACATCATCTTCAATAACGATCTCGCGTAACTCAAAAGGCTGTTCGACCATAGGAATATCGGTCCTTTGGTGCCCATGGCCAGCTGATACCAGGACACAATTCGGGCCGATCATCACGCAACTGCCCAGCTTAAGCCCGCCCTGCGCATCGATATGTGTCCCGGCATTGATCGAAACCCTGTCTCCCGCCGATATCTTGTGGCAAAAAACCATGTAAACGTCGGGATAGATCAACAGGCTCTTCCCGCATGAAACAAACAGCATCCGGGACAATAAAGCACGCAGGAACAGGCCCTCGACACCGGGCAAGTAACGGAATAAAAACCCGATGTAAACCTCAACAAGATGACAGAGAACACTCTTAAAACCGTTACGCCTGATGAACCTGACACATGACTGAAACATAAAATCATTTCTCCGATCGAGCGGCCTAACGGATCGCTGTCAGCTCAGCGGGAAACCCGTAATCGTAAAAAGTCCTTTTAGGATTCCGGTCGAACGTCATCGCCTGCCGGCTGAATGCCTCTGCCGAAATAAATATCAGACGACCGGTGCCCTCTTCGCGCGTCATGACCCAGCGGATCCCGCGCGCCTGCAGCACCTCCATGATACGCCCCGCACTGACATAATCCGACCAGCTCAGCGTGGTCGTAAAAAAAAGCGCGATCCGCGGGCGGTCCGGGTACAGGAAGCCGTTGTCGTTATCCCCAACGAACCAGGCGGACGACCCAAGCTTATCACCGTTACGGGCGATCACGTCGCGTGTTGCATCAACCTCGGGATAATGCCGCCGCACCGCGTCCGGCATATGCATGCGGTCCAAAAGAACGTCCAGATTATTCTTCACCGAAGGATACAGGAATTCCCCGCCACTGGCTTTAACGATCTTCACGTCCGTTAAAGAAAGGATCAAAATCAATCCAGCCACCAAGGGCTCCCACCGGATCATCGTAACGCGCATCAGCACAAAACGAAGAAAAAAGACGGTAGCAAACGCAAAAATGCCAATAGGGAACCGGTAAGGGCGCGGATCCTGCCAAAGCCCCAGGCAGATCCCGCACAAGGCCAATAAGGAAACCCCCAGCCAGAAACACAATTCAATAAATTCCTCACGGCCTTCCTGACGCTCCCGCCCAGCAATGAAGATCGCGAGGAACGGTAACGCCAGGAAACCGATCAGCACATATTTTGCGGGACTAACCCCCGGCCAAATAAAAAGAAAACTCACATACTTTAACAGTTTGGGCAGGCTTAACCCACCAGCCACTTTGAGGAACATCGCCTGATGTTCCGGGGTCCAGCCCCAAAGATGCATTCTCCCGGAAAAAAACGGGAACAAAGGATCGCCGGTGATCAGGTAATTCTTAACATACCAAAGCGCAACAAACACCAGCGCGGCCGACCCGGCGATCAAATACTTCCTGTCCGCAACAATTCCCTTAAGCCTGCGCCACAGATCGGCCTGAATAGAACATCCAAAGAGCAAAAGAAAGAAAACCGCATGAACGGTGTAAAGCTTGCAGCCGGGCAATTGGCTCAAAAACAGGAGCGCCAGGAAAAGCCGCACCCCGTCCTGCCGGCGCCGGGCTTCCCAAAAATTATAAACAGCGGCAAACATGAACGCAATGACCGCCGCATTAAGCGTTACCCACTGATTCGCTCCGGCGAAAAAGAAATGATCGTTCAACACCACGAACAAGGCCGCCGCCAAGCCATAGTAGCCATTTAGGCGGTACGACGTATAACCAAATACCAGCAGCAGGCAGATCACGCGCCACAAAACAGTCACCAACTGCGGGAACAATGTTTCCTGGCCAAAAAGCGAGATCCCCAGGCTGTACGCAATCCCATCATACTGGGGATTGAACAACCGGATATCGAACGTCCGATCCCCGATCAAGGACGTGCCTGCCTGCAGCCAGAGCTTCTGGGCATACAAATAGGTCGACATTGAGTCAACGTCGATCAGGAAATAACAATTCCGAAATACAAAGACCAGCACGACCAACAAAAAAAGCAAAGCCGGAACACCCAGGCCACCGCCAAAGAGTCCAGCCATATCCCGCCGGGTACGGCCAGATATAAGGAATAGGAAATTACCCGCCACGGCCGACCAAAGAAAAACAGCGCGGAACGCTCCCACCAGGGACAGTGCCAACAGGACGCCCACCAAAAAAATATTCCCCAACAGAAGGCTTTCGCCAAAAGCAACACACCGGTTCAAACGGCCGGAAGGCTCCCCGTTAAGCCAGGCATGAAGCCCCGCACCCGCGCATAGCACGGACAGGGAATAAACCCCGAAAAGTCCAAACTGGAGAAAATTCATAGATAGTAATTTACCATAACCTATCAAAAATAAAGTTTTTTTGATTGTTAAGTATTTTCTGTATAATGATGCGGATTTATTACGATAAACCGTACTCAGGATGACATGACAACCACTGATCAACCCCGGCAGGCTGGATCCCAGCAGGATATTTTCACCCAGGAACGGCGCGACCATTGGGATCGCGTTGCCCGGATGCCAGCCTCATCCCGCCGCCTCGGGGCCGCCTATCACCGCCGCCTTGAAGAGATCTACGCGAACCTGATCCCTGCCGGAAAAAAGATCCTGGAACTGGGTTGCGGGAACGGCGATCTTCTGGCCTCGCTCAAGCCTGCCAAAGGTGTCGGCCTCGATCTTTCTGGAGACATGGTTTCCCTGGCCCGCCAGCGCCATCCGGGCCTAAACTTCATCCATGCCGACGCTTGCGCGTCACTCCCGGATGATCAATTCGACGTGATCATTCTTTCCGACCTGATCAACGATGTATGGGACCTGCAAACACTTTTTGACCGTATCCGTCACATTTCACTGCCGCATACGCGGATCATCCTGAACTTTTACAGCCATCTCTGGGAGAAACCCTGCGCGCTGGCCCAAATGCTCGCTTTATCACGCCCGACCTTGATCCAGAACTGGTTCGACCTTGAAGACGTACGGAACCTGCTTGACCTGACCGGCTTTGAAATGATCAGCCACCGGGAAGAGATCCTGCTGCCTCTTAACATTCCATTGATCGCGCCTTTGGCCAACCGCATCCTGGTCAAATTATGGTTCTTCAAATTCTTTGCCCTGACCAATGTTGTCATCGCGCGGCTCCGCCCGGTAGAGGCGCCGGCCGCGGGCAACAGCGTTGTTTCCGTCATAGTCCCCGTCCGCAACGAAGCCGGGAACGTGGCCGACATCTTCCAACGTGTCCCGGACATGAACGGCCGGGTGGAGCTGATATTCGTAGAAGGCCATTCCAAAGACCAAAGCTACGAAGCGATCGAAAAAGCCATCGCGGCCAACCCGCAGCGCCGGGCCCGGCTGATGCGCCAGCCCGGCAAAGGCAAAGGTGACGCGGTCCGGCTCGGTTTCGCGGAAGCCTCCGGCGACATCCTGATCATCCTTGACGCCGACCTCACCGTGCGCCCCGAAGACCTGCCGCGTTTTATCGCCCCGCTTTTATCCGGCAAAGCGGAATTCGTTAACGGGGTACGCCTGGTCTACCCGATGGAAAAAAACGCCATGCGTTTCCTGAACCTGGTGGCCAATAAATTCTTCAGCCTGGCTTTCTCCTGGTTGCTCAACCAGCCGATCAAGGATACCCTCTGCGGCACCAAAGCCCTCACCAGAGAAAATTACCAGCAGATCGCGCGTAACCGCGCTTATTTCGGGGATTTCGATCCGTTCGGGGATTTCGACCTGCTGTTCGGCGCGGCGAAACTGAACCTTAAGATGGTCGACCTGCCGGTGCGCTACAACGAGCGGACCTACGGGACAACCAATATCCAGCGCTGGAAACATGGCTGGCTCCTGCTGCGCATGGTCGCCTTCGCGGCGCGTAAGATCAAGTTTATTTGAGGACGAGGATGGATCCGGTCAAATTAACCGAAGAAACCGAGATCACGCTGCGGAACCGGAAAAGCCTGATGGCCAACCGCAACCTGCTCTACTGGTACAAAAAACTTTACGAGCAGCAATTCGCGCGGTTTCCCGATCTCGAACAAAAAAAGATCCTGGAGATCGGCAGCGGGACCTCCCCTTTAACGCTGTTCGTCAAGCACGCCAAAACCAGCGACATCATGCCGCTGGGATATGTCGACTACACTTTTAACGCGGAGGAGATCGACGCTTTTACGGAGATACCCGACGAAAGCCTGGACATCATTACCCTGACCAATGTCCTGCATCATCTGCGCGACCCGCGTGCGATGCTGGTAAAAGCTGCTAAAAAATTACGCCGGGGTGGCGCGATCGTCTTAACCGAACCTTACTTGTCGCTCCTTTCAACGCCGATCTACCGCCACTTTCATTACGAACCAACCGACTTGAACATCAAGAGCCCCGTCCAGTCCGAAATCACCGGGCCTCTATCTTCGGCCAACAATGCGCTGCCTTACAAGATCTTTACCAGTTCATGGGCGGATCAACTGCGGGATGCGTACGATTTCTCGGACCGTGACCGGTCCTATTTCACCTGGATCTCCTACATGGCAACCGGGGGGATAAGACGGAACTTCGGGATACCGGGCTTCCTATACAAAACCATTTTTCACGCCGACCTGGCGCTTTCCAGGCTTTGCCCGAACATCTTCGCCTCTTTCTTCACTCAGGTCATGATCCGGCGTTAACTCTTATATTTCCTGCCATTAGGATCAAAGATGGCGAACGTTCTTATGGTTGACCGCTGCAATAGGAACTTTACGATCGTCGAGAGGACGCCCAGGCCGTAGATCACGCTGCGCTTGAACGAGATCGAGGACGAGTCCTTCGTATACTTCGCGGGAGATGTGACCTCACCTATGGCGAAGCCGAAATAAACCGCCTGAGCCAGCATTTCATTATCGAACACAAAATCGTTGGAATTCTCCAGAAGCGGCAACGTGGTAAGAACCTTCCTGGAGAACGCCCTATACCCGGTGTGATATTCCGATAATTTCTGCCCCATCAGCAAGTTCTCGGTCAAGGTCAGCAAGCGGTTACACACATATTTGTAAAGCGGCATCCCGCCCTTACGGGCCATCCCGCCAAGGATCCGGGACCCTAGCACCACATCGAACATACCCGACGCCACCATCGCCGCCATCGCGTTGATGAGCTTGGGCGGATATTGATAATCAGGATGTAACATGATCACGATATCGGCCCCACGCTCAAGCGCTTCACGGTAGCAGGTCTTTTGATTGCCGCCATAGCCAAGGTTTTCGTCATGAACAATGACCGGCAGTCCCAGGCGCCGGGCCACGGCGGGCGTGTTATCACGGCTATGGTCATCGACTACCAGAACCTCATCTACCAGTCCTCGGGGTATATCCTTATACGTCTGCTCCAGGGTAACCTCGGCGTTATACGCCGGCATGACCACAATGATCTTCTTTCCATCCAACATGCTCCCCTCCTGATGATTGACGCTTCAATAGCTTCCTGTAAAGCTTAATTATCTCCCCTCACCGGCAACAAAGGTATCTCTGTCTGCCGGGCGGCATCGTCCACAAAACCGTAATCATTAAAATAATTATTCATACCCTTAAGGAACGCTTCATAATACCCGAATTGATGAATAACCACCCTCCGGCCCGTCACCTGGACGTAATGGAACATCGATAAGAAGGAGATCGCCGCGATCAAAACCCATACCGCGACGGAGCGACAGCGCAAACTCATACCATACAGCAGTGGCACCAAAGCAAACAGAACAAAACTCCGCGAATAGGATGCCAGCATAATAAAAACAATGGATAGCGGGATCGAGAATGTGATGAGGAAGGCCTTAGCGAACTGGAATTCCCTATCGGCATTACCGCGGGCTTTCAGATAGTAAAGGGCGATAACGATCAAGCTCACCGCCGCAATGATCCAGTTTAAGACAAACATGGGTTTCAGGCAGGCAACAAAGACCAGCAAGATCGGGATATCCGCCATTTCGATCAATGAAACCTTGCGTTCTTTAACCCACCGGATGATATGCTCGACGATAAGATACACCCCGAACGGCACCCACCAAAGGATGGTGGCCCGCGTGAGAAACCACCCGACCTCGAACCGCTGAGAAAAAACCGTCCCGTAATTATCGGTGTAAAACATCTGCGCCGGATCCATGGCAAAATGCGCCGCCGCCGGAAGAATCAGCAAGACTGATGTCAGCACAACGATCATTACCGGTTCAACGATCTGCCTTCCCAAAGAAAGCAAATCCGTCCCCCTGTCTTGACGCAGATGGAACGCCAAAGCCAGAGGGAAAAGCCCGAACAATGACAGCTTGGAGGAAACGCCTGTCGCAAAAATGATCCAGGCCAGGCGGTCGAGCCCCGGCCGGCGCAGCATCGATAGTGTGAGCGCAAAACAAAAGAAGGCGAACATATCTTCGATCGCCGAGAAAGTGTGCCAAAAGAATATGGGATGCAATCCCAGCGCCAGGAGCATCAGCCCTTGTACCCAATAATTGCCAACGACTTGCTTTGACCGCCGGTAAAAAGTGAACAGGCATAACCAGGACATAACAACCGAAGCACCCCACAGGATCTCGCGGGACCCGACAGCGCCAGCCAATTTCCTGAACCAGAAAATAAATGCCGCGGACACCAGGATATACGAAGGCGACCCCGGGACACGATCGACATCAAACTGGCCGGGCATCACCAGGCAATGATCGATCGCCGAAACAACCGAACCGGTATCATAGTCAATATTGGTGTGCGTCTTGAAAAACGGTGCCTGCGCCAATAGGATCACGACAACCGCGGCCGCCAGGATCGCAGTCCGCGCGGTTAATGCCTTCTTAAACATCTGCATAAATTTTCTCCTGATAGTTAACGTTCAACTCAACTCCTTGCATCTGGACGCCTGACGGATCTTTTTTACCCCGTCCAATGACGCCGGTGGAAGAAAGCAGGCCGCCCGCAGCAGGGCCGCCTCCCATGAAAACCTTAAAGCGAGGCTGCGGGCCAGCGCCTCGGCCGCCAACCGATAATTCCCCAACGACATGTGCCGGATACCGAACCGCTTGAACATATTCCGGCGAATAAGCACCGGATCCACGCCAGGTTCTTCGCCGATCACTCTCTCGTACAATTTGGCTTCATATTCTTCCTCGCGCGAGAAATTTTTGGCCGTGATCGTGTCGCCGTGCAAACGATAATCCGCCAGCAGTGCCGGCATGGAATATATATGTGTATGCCGCGACACGCGCAGCCACATGTCCAGATCCTCCAGCGAACGCATGAGCGGATCGAAATTCCCCGCCTTTTCAACCAATGAACGTTTGAATAGCACCGCCGAAGGCGCCGTCACCCCGTTGCCGTTGATCACAAAGCGCCGCCGCATATTACCGGAGGCCTCCTTGCGCCGGGCGCCGATCACGTTCCCCTTGGCGTCGATCAAGCGCACGCCACAAAAAACCATGCCGGCCTGAGGATCGGATCGCGACTCCAAAAAAGCGACCTGGGCCGCAAGTTTCCCGGGCGCCCAGCGGTCGTCATCATCTAGCAATGCAATATATTTCCCGCCGGCTACGTCGATCCCCGCCTGGCGCGCGCCCGATAACCCTCGATTCTCCTGACGAACGATCCGGATCCGGGGATCCTTTAAGAACCGGGCGCACCCGGCCTGAATATCATCCGTGGAGCCATCATCCACCAGGATCAGTTCAAAGTCACGACACGTCTGGGCCAGAACACTCTCAAGGGCTTCAAGCAAAAAGCCACGGGAAAGGCCATTGAACGTCGGGATGATAACACTGACCAAAGGAACTATCATGAGCCCAGCACCTGTTGAAAGATCCGCCGGTGTTCCTCGATCCAAAGCGCCTTATCAAAACAGGCTACCGCCCGCTTACGCGCAGCTGATGAAAAATCTTCCAGGGAAGCCGCCACCGTCCTGACCGCCGCCACTGCATCAGCAATGGGCGGAACATAAAGTTTCTCCAGATCCAGGGGGACCGGGACCAAAGCACCAGCCTCATCACCCACGAGTTCTGGCAAGCCACCGCTTCGGGAACCCACCACTGGCAATCCGCAGGCCATGGCCTCGATCACCACCGTGGGACAAGGATCCGCGTATTTTAAGTGCAATAAAATATCGGCCGAACGCAAGATGTCACCCGCTTCACGTTGCGTGTACGGCCCACGAAGAGTGACCGCACCCTGCAAACCAAGCAGTGCTACAGCAGCCTTAACGTCATTGTCCGCTCCGGGCCAGGCCAAGCGTCCGGCCACCGTCAAAACAGCGCTCACGCCTTGCGCCGCAAGAGCCGCCACAACATCCAAAGCCGCCATCACTCTGACCGGGTCCTCATGGCTCCCCATCGCCAGAAGCCTGAGCGGCGCACCATTCGCGGCGGGCTTACGTCCCGCAGGCGAAAACATTGCCGTATCGACAGCATTATAAACGACCGCACTCGGACCGGCAAAACGGCCGAGAAAGCGGTCCGACATCTCTTGACAAAAACGGCTTTGATAAACCACAAAAGATGCCCTATGCAGAAGCATAGACATCCTGCCATTCAAGCGTTTATAATCGCGTGGAGACCACGCTGGATACGCCACGCCATTCTGATTCCAGACCAATTTGATCCCACGCTGAAGACTAACATCCGCCCAAACCCGGGAACGTAACGATACCCCGCTGCTAACAAGATACAACAGATTGCTTGCCCTCTTCTGCTCCGGGAAAGCAGTGTTAAGCGTGAGCAGTTTAACATTACCCCCATGCGAGGGAACCCTCTCACGGCAACAAAGCCCCGCGTAAGTAAGCCTAGGCTCTTTTGAAAGGACACGGACAGGCCCGTCAATAAGTAGACGGATCTTCCATCCCAAAGCATAAAGCCATGACACCCACCGACGCCATCCCATGCTTAACGCCCCCCTGACAATAAAGATGATATGTCGGGAGCTAGGATATCCGCGACTGCCTGATGCCCCAGCTTCGCCAGATGCCCGTCGATCGGCCAATAGATCTGCTCATTGGTCCGCTCCTTAAGCCCCGCCGTCACATCCACAGCCCTGACACCTAAATCACGACAATATTTTTCAATGGCTTCGTTCCTGGCAAAAACATTGCCTTTAACGTTACTGTAAGCACTGGAATAAACCTGCTCCTTGGTAGGGACAATTAGCACCACGAACCACGCTTGCAAATGATCGGCAACCGCCTTGATCCGTCGAATATCATCTTTCATCGTGTCCCAGCCCCTGGCGGGGACAAGGCTCATGCCCTCAAGATCGGTGACCGGCTGCAGCACCACCCGTGAATGGCTCCCGGAAAAGATCCGGTTCGCCTGCGCGTCGGTCTTTCGAAAAACCTCCGCATAACAACCGCGCTTAAAGAACCTTCCCAAGACATGGTACTTAAAAAGCTCATACATCCGGCAGTTCTTGTTAAGCCACGCCCGAAGGGGCATGACCAGCGACATCAGCCGCCCTCCGCCAACATGGAACTCCTGCCGCCAGATCTCATTATCGGTAAAATCGTTACCAACAAAGATCTGCAGGATCACCCCGCGAGGGTTTAATGATCTCCCCCAATTCTCCAGGACCAGCCGCTCCTGCGTTGTTCCATACCCGGCATAAGCCATATTGGCGAATTCAATACCCGAGCGTTTCTCCAACAGCTCACACCAGATATCGGATTTGCTTACCCCGGGGCCCCAGGTAAAAGAATCCCCCAGCACCACGACCGGACGAGAACCTTTCAGGGAATCATCCCTGAAGCCCGGCCCTTTGAGCCCGAAGTCGGTCGTGGAGATGTCAAAACTGAACTCCTGGTTCACGACCTTCTGCCGGTAAGCCGGCAACTGGGCCACACCCAATACCGGATGCCATTGGCTGGGGATCGCGATCATATACCGGACATTCATCGGCAGCAAAGCTGGAAAAGCCCGCAAGATAACTTCTAAAGCTCCCACTACCAACACCATCTGAATAGCCAACAATAACAGCCAACTTGCTATTTTTTTCATAGGCCACTGAACTCAATCCGATTAAAACTGAAAATATAAAAATGGCGAATCCTGCGCGATGAAGCTGACCGATAATGCAAAGAAAAGTCCGATCACAACAGACAACGCCGCTCTGGAGAACTTTCCGAGCACAACATGTTTAAATGGAAGCTCGTTAAGGTTCGAGCACCCCCACACTAAAACTCCCGCCAACGCCAATAAAAAGAAGAACGAGGCCGAGCCCGTAGCCGCCCCTTGCCAGAACCCTTCAAAAATAACGTTCTTGCCCACCCAGGCCTTTGGGAATATTTTTTCAACACCGAACGGCAATGAGATCCCGTTCAACCCCAGCAACCCCCTGTAAATGCTTCCCACCGTCGCCAGGCCGTCAGCTCGAAACAACACCCAGGCAAAACAAACAGCCATAAAGGTGGCCACACCTCCCGCGGCCCTGGCCAGCCGGTTCTCATCAGCTTTACGCACAATAAAATCACGCCAGGCATGATTGACCGCCAAAAGCGTTCCGTGAAAACACCCCCACAGGACAAAAGTCCAGCTTGCCCCGTGCCATAAACCACCGAGCAGCATCGTCACCAACAGATTCAGGTAACGCCGAAAAACCCCTAAACGATTCCCGCCTAAAGGCACATAAAGATAATCTTTCAAAAAAGTCGACAGTGAAATATGCCAGCGCCGCCAGAAATCGATCATGCTAACGGCTTTATACGGCGAATTAAAATTTACCGGCAAATTGATGCCGAAGAACAAGGAAAGGCCGATCGCCATATCCGAATACCCAGAGAAATCAAAATAGATCTGGAAAGCATAAGCCAGGACCCCAAACCAGGAAGCAAAAAACATCGGAACCATGTTTGAAGCGACGTCCTTAAAAAGGCCGTCCGCGTAAACGCCAAGCTGGTCAGCTACCAGCAACTTTTTAGACAAACCAAGAGTGAAAATAACCAAGGCGGTCCTGATCTTGTCGAGATCCGGCCGATATACCTCCGGTTTCGCGAACTGAGGCATCATCTGTTTGTGATGCAGCACCGGGCCCGCGATCAAATGAGGGAAATACGTCACGAACAACAGGTAATGCGTAAAATTGCGCTCAAGAACTTTCCCCTGCCAGCAATCAACCAAATAAGCGATCTGGGTGAACGTAAAAAAGGAAATACCGATCGGCAGTACGATATCCAGCGGCTTGATCTGGTGGATATCCAGCAGACCTAAACCTGCGTTAACGTTCTCCAGAAAAAAATTGGCATATTTGTAGTACCCCAACAGGCCAAGGTTCGCCACCAACGCCAGCACCAAAGTGGCCTGCCTTACGGCATCACGGCCATTCCCGGCCGGTGTCAGTTTTTTCCCGAAGACATAGTTCACACAGATCGACCCTGCTAGGATCGGAATGACCTTAAGGCTCCAGTAACCATAAAAGAATAACGACGCCAGGCCCAGCCAAGCCGCCGCCGCTGCGTGACTGCGCCGGGCAGCCAAAAAGAAAACCCCCACGACCACCGGAAAGAAAATAAAAATAAAAGGATACGAATTAAATAGCATCGCCTGGCTCCCTGCCTTTTCCGCTCATCTGGCTAACTCCTGCTCAATGAACCCTGCCCACCGCCGCGTAGACTCCCGCCGCTTTTCCGGAGCCACATGATCGACGCTATCCCCAACATCCTCCGGCGCGATGGCAAAAGGCGTCGCCGTCACAGCCGGCGACAACCCCTTGAAAACCGGCAATCCCTTAAAATAATCGCTGGCCGATAAAGCAAACACATCAAGAATGGGGCCGCATGCCATCAGGCAACGAATCCCTTTCTGGGCGCACAGCTCCCCGATCGCCGTCCCCGAATTAGAATTCACCTCACTGATCTTGTGCAAAATGACCCGCCCCGGCTTACGCGGATTGATCTTGCTGCCCTGCTTGACATAATCGTTAACGATGACCGACTTGCCACCGGACAAGAAACGAGCCTGCACGGCCATGAAGAGCCGCCGCGCGCTGATCAATTGGGTCAAGATAAGATCCCGGTTAAGAAGCATCTTGATCTCATTCTCATTGATCTTCCTGGGAAAAGAATCGGCCGAAAGGACCACAATGATCGCCTGGGGCGGCCGGTGGCGCGCCAGATATTTTTCGATCATGATACGGCTACCCACCAATCCGTAACGCCCGGTCAAAGCAAAATTCAAGACCCTTTTCCCCGTCAAGGCGGAAGCGTAGGCCGCGTCCAGTGAGTTCCCCAAAGAAGAATCACCAAAAAATATTATATCCGCCTCATCGTTGAGCTTGTTCAACTGATATTGCACCAGGACATCATCACCCGTTGAGAGAACAGCATTCCCGGCGATCTCGACCATAAAAAAGAGCACAGCCGTACATAAAAAAATACGCAAACTGATCATACTGGTTCACCTCCTGCCACGGCAGAACACACGATCTCGCCCTCCGCGTTAAACCCCATCTCGAGCACCCGGTATCCGACGACCTCAAGCTCCGCGCGCAGCATAGCACGTGTATACTCACGGAAATGCGTCGGGTCCGTCATAAAAGGCAGGCCCCAATGGATCAGCAATTGCGTGCGCCAATTCTCCTGGCTGGGCACACAGATCAAAAGGCGCGCCGCCTTAACGCGTTTGAGCAAAGCGGGGACGTCTTCAATATGTTCCAACACATGAGAGAAGATCGCAACGCCATAACCCGTCTTGCGGGCGAAAGCTTCAAAATCAAACGAATGCCAGTCGACCGTCACAGGCTTGATGTTGTCGCCATGAGGAAAAGCCAGCCAGTATTTCTCCAGTTTTGGATCGTGATCAAGACCATACCCGGCTTTGATCTTTGACGTGATCTTGCTGAGGATCAACCCCGTACCGCAACCGACATCGATCACCACGTCATCGGATGAAACATGTTCGGCAAAAAATTCCCATCGGTAATTGAACACATTCTTCGGGTGCACGCCCCCGAACACGCGGATGAGCGCCCGGTCCAGAAAGCGGGAATCCAGCGTCCGACGCACCTGTAAATAGATGCTCGCCAGCCCCCGCAGCCACCCGCCTCGGGATGAGGGTTCTGTATCAAGCTTTGCCATCGCCGGCTCCGTTCTTGACCTCTTTTTCCACTATGCCCCGGCAGGTCTCGATCCAAAGGCGCATTTGGTGCAATCCTTTCAACCAGCGAAAAACATTAAAAAAAATATTAGCCGGCGCCGCCCGGAAATATTTCGCGATGCCCGCTGTACTGCCCCGCCCGAAATGGGAACCGATCAACTTCCCCTGGTAATAATATTCGTAAACCCCTTCCTGGGAGGCAAAAGGCCCATCAGAAAAATACCTCGTATTGAACGAATCAAAGATACGGTACGGCAGCTGCTTTTGTTCGTACGCCCCCTTCAATTGCCAGGCGGTATCCTGGCCCTTGGCCCGGTCTCCCGGCATAAAGCTGACCCCCAGCGACGCGTAAGTCGCATGCCGGAGGAACATGATAAAAGGCAACGGAAAAGCGGTCGAATCTGCCCGAAACCCGGCGTAATCAGCCCCTTTCTGATAAACCGACCCAATAAGCTCGCAGGCACCCAGCGCATCGATCAAAATACGATCCCAGCCAGCTTGCAACAACACGCAATCGCTATCCATAACGAGAGCAAACTCGGTTTCTACGCGCGACAGCAAAAGGTCCATCGCTCGGGCATGGGCCACACTGGCCTGCTCATCGCCCTGATCACGAAAAATGATCTCGACATTCTTTTTATCCTCAAAATAACGGTTCAAACGGCCGCGTTCGGCCCCCGCAGGTCCATTGTCACAAATCAGCATCTTGAAATCTTCACGCGCCAAAGCCGCCAAAGAATCATGCATCAGTTTCACAAAATCAAATGACCGGTAATGGACCGTAAGAACCGTTATCCTCATCGCGCTGCCTTCCGGGCATAAACCGTCATCCGGCTGGTCTTGCCCAAAGCGGCCAACAATCCGACAAAAGGAGCCACCAGCAGTTTTCGGATCACACGATGGTGCAGGATCGCCGCTAATGTCTTCCGGCCAGCGTAGTTCGCCGACGCCACCAGATCACGGTCGAATGAATGATGCCGCACCCGAACGACCTCAAAACCTTCCTGCTCAAGCAAAGCCGTCACGGTCCGCACTGAGAAATGACTGATATGCTGCGGCACCTGCAAACAATAGGCATGCCGCCCGTACCAACGGATCTCGAGTCCGTCGATATCGGGCACGCTGAAAATAAAATCCCCGCCTGGCACAAGCACCCTGGCTACATGTTTAACAAAATCCCGCGGATCGTACACATGCTCCAGCACCATCGAAGCCTTCACCACCTCGAAAGACCCGTCGGCAAGAGCCTGGTCTTCAAAGAAGCCCTGGCGCACCCCCGGCAGGCCCAGCTTATCGCGGGCGAAATCGGCCGCAGCCGCATTAAGCTCCACGCCGGAAACATGCCAGCCCAGCGTTTCCATCTTTTTCAAATACCCGCCTGTCGAACAGCCGATCTCGAACAACCGCCCCCCCGCTCGGTACTGAGGCATGTCAGGATCCCCGCCAAAGCAAAGAAGCGGCCGCAAGGCCCAGGCCGGGATCCAGAAAGCCGACGGGAAAAGATGCCGATATCCGAAAACCCTGGCCAGGACCAAGCGCTTAAGCGCTCCCGATATACCGCTAAAGCGGCCGGTAATATCATCAGACCCGGCCTTATTGGCATAATACCCGGACGAGTCCGGATAGAACATCCCGATATCCTTCTTGCACGGACGGGGATTGGTAAACGTAAACCCGCAACCACTGCATTTAACGATATCGAAAAGATGGCCGGTCCCAACGTAAAGCTCGGGAACGTCCTTCAAGAACACTCCATGCCGGGGCGAACCACACAAAAGGCACGGAACTACTTCAAGCGAAATACTTGCCATTTCGAATGCTCTCATTAGTAAACGCTATTTCTTAATACCAATCATATTCACCATGATCGGCGGCGACAAATAAGGATAAGAAAATAACCTCGGGGCTCTTCTTAAAATCCTAAAAAACTTTATTAAAAACGCCCCAGGATAACCAAGCGCTCGCCTCTTCAATCCTCTTTTAATATCAAACTCAATGCGCATCATATAGTCATCAAGATCGCCTGTTTCTCCTATGATCGTTGTCGACAGGGAGCCTTTATATTCATCAAAATTAAAATCTGGGAAGAGCTTTCTTACCCCTTCGGGCGTAAACCTCCAATAATCTGACGGATACCCGTGTATTCTCCATGAAAAAGGAACACTAACAAACAATACCCCACCAGGGCTCATTAACTTCGAGATATTTAATGCCATCTTAAAAGGATCTTCACAATGCTCCAAAACACTAAGACAAAAAATAGCACTAAAATGATCTTTCCCCAATCTCAATTTAAGCTCTTCAATATCAGTTGTTAAATCAAGCGCAACATCTACCCCCTTCCCCTCTTCCATATCTACACCCACATAGTCGCCGCCAACAAATAAAGACCTAAAATCTGGTGTACTTCCATAGTCCTTACTTCCAATTTCCAGTATCGAGCCCTTAACTAACTGAGAATACTTCTTAACAAGATTGAACTGATTCATATCGCCCATTGACCACCTCTTTTTTAATTTCGCAATTACAACAAGTCTCTGCTTTTGAAGAAATAAACCATGCCACAATTTAACTGTTCTTGCTTTCTTTTATCCTACGTTACAACCTCACCTAATTGCGGATCCATAACACTAATGCCACCATACTCCACACCAACAAAACGAACACAATGCTTACTATCGTTGCGCCAAAACAGCAACCACCTTCATAGCGCCCTCCATTAATAGGCCTAACACATTTCAAAGTCAGAGCTTACTGATATCCGTCAATAGATTAACCGTAACCTTGGCCATACCGGCAGGATCTTTCAACAAAACATTTTGATGCATCCCTCGATGTAACCGAATTGTCAACATACCGATCTGATTCGCTCCAAGAAAGTCCTTAACCGGATTGTCACCAACATAGCACGACGATACGGACGAAACTCCTAAAGCAGAACACATCAACTGAAAAGGGATCACCGACGGCTTGCTTTGGCCTGGACCAAGATCATCGGTAAAAATCACTGTATCCACCCACTGATCAAGCCCTAAACATCGGAACTTTTCCCTGATCTGTCGAAGGCCTTCCATTCCAACCCCCTGCTTCTGCGATGAAAAACGCGCCAGCCATATCTGGTGATACACTAAATGCAATAACTCAGAAGACTTAAGCCACCCCTTCCTGCCGCCCGCCGGACGGGGCCCGCTCGCAGCATGCCTGGCGGCACGAACACTTTTAAGCTGTTCCAGGATCTCCTCTGGGGTCGATCGGCTGCCCACGATCGAAGCCGCCCGCCGCTTATCCCGACAATCCCCTCCTTTGCAATAAAACAACCCCCCGCTCTCGGTCAAGGGAGTCCAAAAAGGCCTTTCAAAAGCCGCCGAGATCCCCAAGATATAAATATCAGAGAACTCAAGCTCACGCGAAACACTATTAAGCAGCCTGGCAAAATGCTGAACCCCGGTCCCGGGTACCGAAAAGTTATAGATCATGATCTGTTTACCGGAAGCCGCAAGATCGTGCCTCAGCTGCGTTACCCAGGGATAGCCAGCCGAACCGACGCTGAACGAATCGCCGACAAAGGCGATCTTTTTCTTAAAGCCAGATGGTTCTACCCCAGTGCCATAGTCTATATCATCAACGAAACCCATGTTGTTGGTCTTGTAGAAAATACTATACTCGATATGATCGCCGTACACCGCCAGCTCACGAACTGAAGCATTCTTGGCAAACCGGACCGCACCGGAAGCGTCGGTCTCAAAATTAGGATCGCCCCACATCAGGTCTTTTTCCTCGGCTTTATCCCAGACACCGAGATGAAAAGCCCGGATCAAAACTTCCCCTAACAAACAGGCCACGCAAATCGAAACCATGACCAGCATCACGTTCACAATCTTATGCCACACATTCGCCTCGCTTCGAAATGAAACGCAGCAAGCGCCCCGTATAATAATGGCTCAAATGAAGCAACCGTTTAAACTCTTTCATCCCCCCGATCGAAACGCCGATCCGCATTATTTCCGCTTGCGAATACATTACATTCACCGCTGGAAAAACAACGGTGCCATGCCACGCGGGATGCGCCTCCATCCAGTGCCCGGTGTCCCCATTCATATCCCTAAGCGTCCCGTTAGGATAATTCAACCACGGCAGGCACTCCACGCCTTCGCGCTCGCACGCCGTGACAACATCCATGATCTCGGCATCCTGCTGGGCATATGTTAACCGGGACAGCGTCGGATGCGAAACGGTATGGTTACCGATCTCCCAGCCCGCCCGCTGTAGCGCCCGAACATCGTCCCAGTTCAAATGAACGTCCGCTGGCAACTTGCCAAAAGTTTCCCGGAAACGGGCTTCAATGAACGCCTCGGTCTCCCGGTAACGGTACTGATTCTTAAACCCGGCGACAGGGTCCTGCGCCGCGTCAACCCCAAGAAAATCAGCGATCATATCGCGATACCGTTCCAACGCCCCGGCCGCAGCCAACTCATAGAGTAATACCCGGTAATAAACTTGCTGCTGCGACACAAAAGCCGGATTGATAAAAGCTGACGGAACGATGCCCTTCGCCAAAACCTTTTGACTGACCTTCAAGATATTCTTATAGCCATCATCGAACGTCACAGCGAAGTACGGCCGATCCGGCCGGCCGGCCTTAAGGATCCCGGGGACCTCGCTGATCCGCAGGGGCTTGGCCTGCGCCAGCATAAAATCAATTTGCTCATAAAAGTCTTCCTCCCGGGTGCTGACACGACTATACGCGGCCTCCCACGGAGCCCTATGATCACCGGCGACGATAGAATGATAACCAAGCACATAGACGCCGTTGATCAGGCGCGGCTTCCCCCGATACCGGCAAACATAACCATGAAGCTGGCGCCGGCATTTATCGATCAAAGTCTCATGGGACAACGAATCAAAATAGGATACGAATGGCCGCGCCATATCAGCTCCCCGCCCGCGGCTTATTTAAGATCTCCCGCAAAAGCCCGGTGAGCCGCGCGCCCGCTTTCCCGTCTGCCGGGCCCACATGCTCCTCGGCATGGCGCACCCCGCGCTCGATCTGTTCCTGGCGGGCAACGGGATCCGTGATCAGCCGGTTAAACACCACGGCCGGATCGGCCTCCAACGCAATATGAACAACCCCCTTATTTTCCAGGAAATCATACCTCATGTCCTGAAACTGCTCCACCACTTCCCGACGCAGCAAGCACACGACCGGGACCCGGGCCAGCATCGGCTGCCAGGCCGCGGTCGTGACCGGGACAGAAACAAGATCGGCCGCAAGGCATAACGACAGAAGATTGTAGTCGCGCACCACCACGCCTCGGCAACCCCACATCTTCAGCCACTTCTTAATGTCCTCGATCGGCTGCAGGGGATGTGCTTTGATAATAAGCTGCGCGTCCTTGACCCCCGCCACGCCCTGGAACGTTCGCTTGAACATTTCCTCCAGATCTTTGAAAGTCACCACCCCCACCACATAAGTAGACAGTAACAAGACCACCGGCTTGTCTGGCGCTAACCCCAGCTCGGCACACACCTTGCTCCTGACATCCGGCACGGAACTTTCAAGCGCCTTGTCAACCAGCGTATCGCCAACGATCCTGTGCTGCCCCTCAGGAAATTGCTGCTTGAAGGCCGTCGCCAGGACTTCGCCTGACGCCGCCAGCCAATCCTGTGAGCGACGGATAAGCCCGGGATAATTACTATTGGAAATCGCGTAATAAGCGACCGTAGGGATCTGCCGCTCACGGCAAAGCAGCGAAACGGCCCGCGGCAATTCCCATTCCTCAAAACAAACGACCAGGTCGGGCCGGCAACGGTCGATCGCCCGGCGGGCGGACTCAACAAAATGGAAAGAAAAAGGAACTCCCTCCAGGCACGCCTGTTTAAGAAAAGGCTCGGCGTACGGAAAAATAGGCAAGCCATACCAGCGCTGACCCATCCGTTTTACGGAAAGGCTCTGTATCTCTTGCCAACCACGGGCGGCCGCTTTCCGGGCATCACCGATAAGCCGGCGGCCTTCTTGTTGGGATATCCAGTGGTGCATATCGCTGTAATGAACCCCCTGACTCTGTAATTCCCCGATCAATGACACCCTACGGGGAGCCAGACAAAAAAGATCCGCATCCAGATTTTCACGCAACTGCGGCAGCGCAGCCACCAACCGCTCGACCGTCCGGTCGAGCCAACCAATAAAAAGAACGCGCGGCCGGCCTTTCGGCTGCGCAAAAGCCCGGGTATCTGCTTCAGGCGGCAGCCATTTAAGTAAGGTGTCGTCCATCGAACGAAACGGGATCCGCACCCTTGTTCGGGATGCCAGGTCGAATGGCCAGGCAGCCGGCCCCTGCTGACGTTCAAAATCAACGCCCGCCTGCGCGGACGCTTCTCTGACAATATCCATCATCGATCCGCGCCCCAGGCCCAAAACCCGCGCGGGCTGTTCGGAGCGAAGGATCTTCTGGACGACATTGATCGGCGCCAGGCGCTGACGCAAGAACGGGTCGACCCAGCGGATCTCGATAGGGCTCAGCAATGGGATCCCGGCATGGACAAGGCCGAACTCAGGCCCTAGCTCCTTCGAGATGGCATAAAGCTCATCAAGGAAAGAGTGCATCGCTGCAAAATCGACATGATTAAATTGGTAAATACTCTCCCGGTCATAACTATACTGACGCGGGCCGGCAACGTCCTTCTGCTGCAAAAAATCGTCCCAACTGCACAGCGCGTCAACCTGGCCAAGCGATGAATTCTTGAGCAAAGCGGCCAGCCCCGCCAGAGCCAGGCGATTGACTTTCGCCGGCCACCCCGAGGACCCCCCATAAAGGCAAAAATGCCCGGTAAAAAGAATATCTTTGCTCATAGAGCCGAAATCTCCACCAATTCCACGGCACCCTGACCACAAACCACCAAACGGCGGCCGCGCCGCGTGACCAGGCGCCCCGGCTCAACAGCTTCGGTAAAACCCGGCACATCCCGAACCTTCCAAATACGACGGGTTTCGCCCTCGATGGGGCCAAAAGCCCCCGGATAAGGCTTAGTCTGCGCGCGCACCCAGTTGTAAACTTTTCTCGAACTCCAGCGCCAGTCGATCAGGCCGTCCGAGGGTTCTCTTTTACCGAAATAACTTTTCCTGGACAGGTCCTGCGGCAGACGCTTGATCCGCCCCTGGCCGATCTGCGCAAAAATACGGCGCAAGATCACCGGATACCGCCGGGCCATTTTCTTGAGCAAAAAACCGCCGGTATCATCATTGCCGATCGCGATCTTTTCCTGGTAAAGGATATCCCCCGCGTCCACGTCCGGCGCCATTTCGTGGACCGTGATCCCGGTCTCGATCTCATCGTTAATAATGACCCAGGTGGCCGGCGCCCGGCCCATGTATTTCGGAAGCAGGGAGCCATGGATATTAAAGGCCAGGACTCCGGCTTTCTTCAGGATGGCTTCAGGCAGGACGAATAAATAATTGACCGAGGCCAGGACATCGCACGTCCCGTCGAAAGCCGCGGCCTTGCGCCGGGGATTGCCAATGGTAACCGGCAATGCCTGCTTGGCGGCCAGCCCCAGGATCCCCGTGGAGCCTTGATCGGTCAGCACGCGCTTGATGCGCACCTGAGGAAGGCGCAACGCCGCCCTGAGCGCGGTCTCTCCCAACCCGCCGGAACAACAAAAAATAACGCTCAGTTTACGCATCGAGATCTTCCCAGGATACCGGCTGACCGCGCCCCACAGCCTTTTTCAAGCGCCGGCCTAATATTTTTTCACGCTCCCGAGGGGCTAACCCGTCCCCCGGGCGGATCACCCGAATGGATGGCGCCGTTACCACAGCCCCCGCTGCCAGGTCCATCACAAAAAAGAGCGAGCGACGGAACTTGAGGCTGCCTTTCTCGGACGTCACCGGGCCATAAACCGCGCGCCCCAGCGCCGCTTCGGTACGGCGCACATCGGACACCAACGCGTGGAACTGCGGTGGCGTCAGCGAAAACGCTGCATCGGGCGAAGTGTCATCCCCAGACAGCTTAAAATGTTTTTCTATAATGCTCGCCCCCGCCGCTACCCCAGCGATCGACGACAAACTGTCGGTCGTATGATCCGAAAGCCCTGTAACCACGTTAAAGCGAACGGCCATATCTCGGATCAACGCAAGATCCATCTCCTCAGCCCGAGCCGGGTACGCGCTCACACAACGCAGCAAAGCCAGTTGTTCCGTCCCGTTAGCCCTCAGGATCTCAACGGCACGCCGTACTTCCTCCAGGGTCGACATCCCCGCCGACATGATGACCGGTTTCCGGGTTTGGGCCACGCGCTTAAGCAACAGGTCGTCAACCAGCTCGAACGACGCGATCTTATACACCCCAACCCCCAGCCCCTCAAGCAGGTCTACCGCCGTCTCATCAAAAGGCGTTGAAAAAAAATCCAGCCCCAACCGGTCGGCCTCTTCCTTGAGCGGGCGATGCCACGCCCAGGGCGTCTGCGCTTCTTTATAAAGCTGATAAAGCGTCTTGTCTTTCCACAAAGGATGATGCAGCTGAAAATACTCATTGTCGCAATCGATCGTCATGGTATCCGGCGTATAGGTCTGAAGCTTGATCGCGTCCGCCCCGGACTCCTTTGCCGCACGAACGATGGCCAACGCCTTATCAAAAGACCCGGCATGATTCGCCGACATTTCCGCGATCACATAACAAGGATGACCGGGGCCGATCGCGCGGCCATTAACTTGAAATTCGGGCATATCCCCTCAACTTTTCAGCATCGACCGCGAAATCATCAAGATCATCGGCAGAGTCCTTTTTTGTTTCAATGGAAACCCAGCCATCCGTCGGGATACATCCCGCCAGAAAAGGCAGGTCATACTCTCCTGACCCAAAATGCTCATGGGCATCCTTGACCGTAAAGAACCCGTCGCTCAAGTGGAACATGGCCGGCTCACAGGCCAGAAAATCCGTGAGCACCTTCTTCCAGGGTTTTCCCGCCGCTACCGCGTAACAGATCGCGTGCCCGAAATCCAGGCAGAAACGCAGGTCGGCGCCGTCCTTGATCGCGCGCAGCTCATCGGGCGACGCACCAAGGCACGTCTCGCCCTTCATGCCGATCTGCGGCTTATTTTCCAATAGCGCTTTACGGAACATGTCCGGGAAGCGCGCGGCCAAAGCCCGGAATTGAGCGATCGATTCCGCGGCCTCACCACTCACGCCAGGATGAAAAATAACCCAGTCCGGTGACAAGGCACTGGTATAGGCGTCAACTTCCCCTGTCAGTGCCAGGTTTTCCTGACGGCGTAACGGATCCGCCGGGTTTAGACCCGCGTAACTATGCGGCGCATGCAGCACATACGGAAACGGCAACCCCTGCCATTGCGGCAATAATCCCAAAGAGCCCGGGACAACAAAAAGTTCAACATAATCAAAAACTTTCCGGGCGAAAAGCTCTCGCGCCGGCAAAATGTAGTTGAGATTGGTCGACCAGAGTTTTAAGCCAAGCCGCATGCTTAAAGGCCCCCTTTACTCAAAATGCCAAACTTGGCCTCGGCGATCTTCCAGTCCTCTTCGGTGTCGATATCCTGCCCCTCAGAAGAAGGGATCTCCAGGACGCGCGAGTCGGCCATAAAAAGCTTCTGCTCCAGCAGAAAACGCGCGGTCCGCAGAAAATAGAACTGCCCGGCGTCATGAAAGGCCGGCGGCAGGTCCTGCGAACGGGCGCCAGCATGCTCCGGCCAGATCATCCGGGCTTTCCCGCCCTCAAGCTTCAGTGCCCGCCAGATAGGATAACCGAAAGATAAAACCGGAAAAACGCTGTCCACCGATGAAGACAACAACAATTCATAAGCCTGCCGCAGCCGCTTGAACGACACAAGCGGAGCAGCCGGATAAATACAGCAGCATAGCGGGAACTCCCGCCCCATTTGCCGGTACCCAGCGAGAACCTCCAGGAGCGCGTCGGCCGTCGAACTGGTATCCGAGGCGTTCTGTGCCGAGCGCAAGAACGGAACGGCGGCACCGCAACTGGTGGCGACCGCGGCAATGGCCGGATCATCCGTCGACACCATGATCTCCTCGAAACAACCAGCCTGTTGAGCGGCCCTGATCGAATATTCGATCACCGGGCGCCCGTAGAACGAACGGATGTTCTTGCCGGGAAGCCTCTTGCTGCCGCCCCGGGCCGGAATGATCGCCAATGCCTTAAGCATTTGAGCCCTTCTTTTTCAACAGGTACATATAATCGTAGAGATCCTGCGAGAGATACTTCATCATCTGCACCTTGCTGCGACGCAGTGACGGGCAATACTGCTCATAAAGCGAACAGAAATCTGTCTTCCAGTACAGGTTCTTGTTCCCCCGGTAGACCACCGGCTGATATTCCTTGGCGTAAGACTCGCAACCCCAAACATATTTTGCTGAGCAGCGGGCGATCTCACCCATCACCCGCTTGATATCCTTCGGTGGAATATGGATCAGCACCCCGGCCGTAAAGACCAGATCGAAGAAACCGTCCTTGAACGGGATATCCTGGGCCTCGCCATAAACAACATTAAGACCCTGGCCGCGGGTTTTGGCCTTTTCGATCGCGACCTTATTGATCTCGATCCCGTACAGATTGCGGAACCCCATCTTTTGCAGCAAAAGCAACTGATTGCCGACATTACACCCAACCTCCAGGATGCGGATATCCCGGTTCAGCTTCCCGAGAAAAGCCGTATTGAACTGCGTGCGCGTGCTACCAAAATTCCGTTTATAGAACCCATCGAGCTCAGCAGGTGAGTAATAGTTCCGCTCGATATACTCCGTCCCGAAATCGCCCTGCCACATTTTTGCCTGTTTGTTCGTCATCTTAAAAAACCTCCGGGTAATGCGTTTAACGATCCTTAACAAAGCTTTCTGACAGCCTTGATCACGCGCGCAACGTCCCCCGCGGACATCCCGGGGAACAGCGGCAATGACAAACACTGTTCATAATATTCTTCCGCCGCCGGGCAAGGCGCCCCAACGGGAAAATTCTTCCGGTAAAAAGGATGCTGATAAACAGGGATGTAATGGACCTGGCTGCCAATGCCGTCCTTTGCCAGGCGGGCCATCAGCGCCGCGCGGTCCAGGCCAATCTGGTCGAAGCGGATCCGCACCACGTAAAGATGATACCCGACGGCCTTGTCATCGCCGCACACGGACGTTAACCACGGTAGGCCGCGGAAGGCACGGTTATACGCCGCCACGATCCTCGCGCGCCGCGCCAGCCAGCGGTCGATCTTCTTTAGCTGACTTGTGCCCAGCGCTGCCTGCATATCCGTCAAACGGTAATTAAATCCCAACTCCTGCATCTCGTAATACCACGGCCCTGGGTTCTGCTCCAACTGCGCCGGATCACGCATGACCCCGTGCGCGCGCAAACGTTTGAGCCGTTCATAAAGGACAGCATCGTTGGTCATGATCGCGCCGCCCTCCCCGGTAGTGATGGTCTTGACCGGATGGAAGGAAAAGATCGTCATATCCGAATACTTCCCGCTGCCAACCCTGCCCCCGTCGGGATAACAACTGCCGATCGCGTGGGCTGCGTCTTCGATCACGTAACATTTCCGGGAACGGGCCAGCCGCGCGATCTCTTTCATCGGCGCCGGCCGGCCGGCAAAATGGACCGGGATAACAAGCTTCGTATCCTGACGCATCACCGCCGCCAGCGCTTTAGGCGACATATTCACCGTTAAAGGATCGATATCGGCGAACAAAGGTTGAAGGCCGGCATATACCATCGCATTGGCCGAAGCCAAAAACGTTATCGGCGACGTAACACCCGAACGGCCTTCTTTGATACCCAATGCCGCCACCGCTAAATGCAGCGCCGCGGTGCCATTAGAAACGACCACGCCATATTTAGCTCCGGTATAGGCGCATAAAGCCCGTTCAAACGCCTCCACCTCGGGCCCCTGGGTTAAAAAAGGGCTTTTAAGCGCCCTGACCACGGCGGCAACATCATCCGCTCCGATCGTCTGGCGCCCATAAGATAGCGGCTGTTGACGTGAACGCGCCTTAGGCATCGTTACGCTCCAGGCTCTGCACCATATCCTTGAGCTGCGCGACATTGAGCCACTCCTTATTCAAGTCGCTACGGTAAAAGAACCCGTCGGGCAGGGCCGGCCCCTTGGGAAATTTGCCTTCAGCTTCCGCCGGTCCGACAAACTGCGGCAGGATAATGTAATGCCGCGGCAGTTCCACCGCTTTGCGGGCTTCATCCTCGGAGATCAATGATTCATGGATCTTCTCACCCGGACGGATGCCGATATGTTTGAACGTGCAGGCAGGTTCCATCGCTTTCGCCAGGTCCGTCACACGCATGGAGGGGATCTTGGGAATAAAGATCTCGCCGCCCACCGCTTCGTCCAGCGCCTTAAGGACCAGCTCGACGCCCTGCTCCAGCGTGATCCAAAACCGGGTCATCCGCTCATCCGTAATAGGGAATTCCTTAACGCCCTTTTTCTTCAGGTCCATGAAAAAAGGCACAACACTGCCGCGCGAGCCGACCACATTGCCATAGCGCACCGCCGCGAAACGCACGCGCCCGCCGCCATAAGCATTGGCCGCGATGAACAATTTCTCGGCCACGAGTTTAGTTGCCCCGTAAAGATTCGCCGGGCTGACCGCTTTGTCGGTTGAAAGCGCGATCACTTTTTTGATGCCGGCATCGATCGCCGCATCGACCAAATTATTCGCCCCATCCACATTGGTCTTCACCGCTTCAGTCGGATTATATTCCAGGGCCGGAACCTGCTTGAGCGCCGCCGCATGCACCACATAATCGATCCCCTCAAAGGCCCGGAACAAGCGGCTTTTATCACGCACATCGCCGATAAAATACCGTATTGCCGGATGCCGGCTCTCCGGAAAAAGCTTGGCCATCTCGTACTGTTTGTACTCGTCACGGCTGAAAATGACCAGTTTCTTGGGACTGTACCGCTTAAGGACCGTCTCGGTGAATTTATGCCCGAAGGACCCTGTGCCTCCGGTTACTAAGATCTTTTTGTTGTCCAGCATTTAACCCGCCTTTGTTTTGGTTTCTTAAGCCGCTATTTTCCCGCCACCGCGCGCGCGACCGCCACGTATTTTTCCGTGATCGACGCGATCGACGGCACACTGATCACATTCTGGAACATCGAATAATCCTTTACCAACCTGTCCAACCCGGCCAAGGTCTCTTCCTTTTTCAGGAAGGGTAAGCCGCCATAACCGACAATTTCGCCATTACCACCGCTATCGAGGTACAAAGACGGCAAACCGCAACACTGCGCTTCGATCAAGGCATTGGAACAGGTTTCATTCTCGGACGCCATGATATAAATATCATGATCCCTTAAAATATTCCCCAGTTCCCGGGACGGCACAGGCGGGATCTGCCTGATCCGGGAGAATTTCTCGGACGCCCGGCCCACGAACGTATAGTCGAAACGGTCCCAATCCAGATGGTCTTCGATCCACTTATAGATCGGGCCGCCCTTGCGCGGATTATCCGACCAGGACGTTGAAATAAGCCTTACCTTACGGCCAGACGAAAACTCCCGCCGCCCCTGCCGGTGAAAAAGTTCAGGATCAGGCGCGTTGCCGATCACCACTGGATCGACCGGATGGTATCCCAGTTCGGTCAACTTCTTAAGCGCCCACACCCCCTGAATGACCGTGGCTGAAGCGAAGCGCGCATTAAGCTCGAACACCTCGTTATCCAGCGTCCGGTCGGACCCGCGGTAAACCGACGTTGGCCCGTCAATGCGCTGGATCATCCGGATCTTATGCCGGCGGGAATGCGCGATGAACTTGTCCTTATCGAACCAGGTCGCGTTACAAATATAAACATCAATATTCTCGGCGAGCGTATTTTCGACCACGCGCACCTTCTGGTTCATCAGCTCTTTTTTAAGTGCCATCATGAACTGGTTCCCCCCGCCATAAGGCGGACGGAAAAACTTATGCCAAAGGCCCAAGGTCAACCCACCCCCCAAAGAACGGGCGCTTACAATATTAAATTTCTTTAAGGCTTTTTCCAGCAAATTAGGCCCGGGTCTCACAACGGTGGCATCCGGTTTCTGCTCGAGCAAGAACAGGGGAACACTCTCCAGCGCCGCGTACAATTCCCTGAAAGCCCCTGTCACGATCCTAACCTGATGTGAACCTGTAACCCGCTGATACTGAGCCTCAACAGAAGGCCCCAATGACCCGCCGGCAATATCCAACGCAAGGAGGGTCACACCGCCCGGAACATCATCAAATATGCACTCCGGGCTCAAAATATCATTCGCCAAACCCACCCGGGTACTCACCACTTTGCATTGCGCCGCCGCCGCTTCCATGATGGCATGCGGGCCGCCTTCCCAGCGGCTGGTGATCAAATACAGATCCAGGATATTATAAAGCTCATTAAGCCTGGCCCGCGGCAGGATATTCTGGGGATAATCGTCCCCGGCCGACTCCTTACCGATAAATGAAAACGGGATACCATACTCCTGTAATTTTCGCCGGATCCAGAAACGCCGTGGCCCGGCGAGCAACACATGGACCGGGAGTCCCTGGGCGGCCAGGCCCCTGACGATCTCCGCGAACAGATCGGGCCCTTTCTGCGCCTTGGGGCTCTGCAGGTCTCGCCCCTCGGTATCACGATTAAAATTGCCGATCAAATAAACACCGTCCGGGATCCCCAGCTCCCGCCGCGCGCCGATCCGCCCTTCGGCTGAATGACCCAACGGACGGAATACCTGCGTATCGATCTTGTAAGGGCAATAAGCATGCCTGACACCCAACTGCGCCAACTGATCACAAGATTCCTTCGACTGCGCCACCCACATGCCAACAGTCTTAAATGCCGTTCGAAAATTCGGTTGCCGGATCCAGAAGAAGGGAGGATTCTCCAACTGGCATATAACTTTTTTGCCTGCCAATTTCGCCGGCGAAATATCCGCCAGGCGGTCCCACCAGATCGCGTGAACCACATCACAGCCGGCCAGTTCGGTGAACTCCACAAAAGGTTCCAGCGCCTGACGCGTCAGGCGGAACTCTTCGTCGATCGCCCAGCCAGCTTTATCCTGGCCTATCAGATGCACTTTCGGCCGGCTCATGGCTTCACCGCCCTGATCAGATAACCGGTCGTTAATGACTCCTTATACCGCGTCCCGCGGTCAAACCAGAGAAAGAACGGTGCCACCCGCACAAAGATCACCCGGAACAATTTCATCCCGAAGGTCAACCGCGGAGCGTCATGATAAAAATTGATCAGGTCCAAAATGACCGCCACGATCCCGCCGCGCGGCAATAGTTCCTTTATCCGCAAGCCGGCACCTTCAAATTCGCGACGAAGCTTCTCCGGCGTCCACCGCTGGAGGTCAAAGGGATCCGGATGCACCGGGTACAAAAAAGGGATCGACGCGACAATCTCCCCTCCGGGCTTTAGCACTCGCGCGCATTCTTTCAAAGCCGCCCGCGGATCGTCAACATACTCAAGCACTTCGGTAAAAACCACCCAATCATAGCCGCCATCCTTGACCGGAACCGCCTCAACACCGCACAAATAATCCGGTTTCGCCGACGGGTCCTTATTGACAAATTCCCAGCAGGCCACACGGTCAAGCGGCGGACGGAAAGAGCCCCGGGTATTTCCCCGGCGGCCACCCATGTCGATGACGCGGCCGGAAAAAGGGATACCCTGCAAGTAACGATCCAAATAATAACGCGTAGCACTGACAAAACTGGACACTGTTAATCTCTCCTCAAGCCGTTATCCCTGCCCCGGCCATATCGCGAAATTCCTGGCATTGGGCTGTTAACTGATCGTAACGCCCGGATGACACCAATTTTCCATCCTTCATAAAGAAGATCACATCGCAAGCCTGCACCGTGGTGAGCCGATGCGCAATGATCAGGATCGTTTTCGAGCCGCTCAGGCTGGTTAATGAATCCATGAAATCACGCTCGGTCTCATTGTCCAACGCCGCGGTCGCCTCGTCCATCACCAGGACGGCAGGGTCATTGTACAGAGCCCGGGCGATGCCGATACGCTGCCGCTGCCCGCCGGAAAGGCGCACGCCTCGCTCTCCGATCTCAGTCAGAAGACCGGAAGGCAGGCCCTTAACAAAAACGTCCAACTGGGCCAATTCAAGCGCCCGCCATACTTTTGTATCGTCGATCTTCTCCGGCTCGATCCCGAAAGCGACATTCTGGCGGATCGACTCGTTGCACAAATAAATAGCCTGCGGAATATACCCGATCTGATCCTGCCAGGCACGGATCCGGCCCTGAACATCCACGCCATCCACCAGCACCCGCCCCTGCGCGGGCTTAAGGACGCCGATAATAATATCGATCACCGTCGTCTTCCCGGCACCTGAGGGGCCAACAAAACCAACCGTCGCGTTCTTGGGGACGGTCAAACTGACCCCATCGAGTGCCCGACATTCCGCCCCCTCATAAGAAAAATCGATCGCCTCCAGCCGTAACTCCCGTTGAAACGGGAGCAGGATACGATCCACCGCCAGCCGTTCATCGATCACACCGGCCGATGCAACAAGATCGCCGTAGATCTGATCAAAATAAGCAGAACTGTTACGGATGCTGGCCCAACCGGCACTAATGCGGTTCATGCTCGGCATCAACCTGACCGCGACGACAACAAAAAGCGATATCGTCACAAAGATCTTCTCCGAAGCCTTGCCGGTCCACATGCAGTAGATCACTCCCAGCATCACCAGGCCGACCACAAGCACTTCAATAAATAACCGGGGTGCCTTGCTGACCAGCTCGGCTTTTGTCTCCTGCCAGGAATACTGCGCGACATGATGCCGATAGTGTCCGGCAAAAAAGTCTTCTTTACCGAAGATCTTGACCTCTTTGATACTGCCAAGCCCCTGATTGACCTGCTGCAGCATCCGCACCTTATGCCGGCCGGCGATCTCACCCCAGGTCCGTAAACGCCCCTTGGTACAAGCCACAAAAACGCCAAACGCTCCGCCCAGAGAACCCGCGGCCAGCAAAGTCAGCAACGGATACGTTACCAGCAGGACCAGGAACAAACACAGCACCAAAACCAGCTCGGTAAATATATAAAAGAGCTGCAGGACGCTATTGCTCATCACGGAATCCACCAGCTCCAGATTGCGCTGCATGCGCGCCAGGTCGCTCTTTAAATGGAACGTGTACGGGCTCATGAGATACCCGCGGAACAAGCGTGCTTTCAGGAACGTCTTCTTTTCCAGGACAAACTTCGCCTGCCAGAAAGAAATGACCGTCAGGAGCAAGGCCTTGGCAACAAAAACAGCGATCACGCCGGACGCGATCACAATAATGAACTGCGGGAAAGACTGAAAATGGAACCCGTCATACACCCGGGCCACGATCGGATTCGAATGCACCAGCTCGGGCTTGCCCAGGAACGCGACCAGCGGTAACAACAAACCGATCCCCAGGATCTCCAGAAAAGAATTGAGCAGGTTCGCCAAACCCAGGCAAATAAAACTAGGCATGTCTTTCCGGTCGAAGATCTGCATCAGCCTGGAGATCAAACTAAGCACAGTATCCGGTCTCCCACGCCCAGGCGCTCTTGAGCGCGTCCTTGACCGTCAACTCGGCCTTCCACCCCAGGACCTTCGTGGCCTTATCAACGCTGGCATAGATCTTTTCAATATCCCCGGCACGGCGAGGGCCAACCTTGTAAGGCACCTTCACGCCAGTTTCCTTCTCAAAGGTACGCAGCAGCTCCATGACGCTCACGCCGCGGCCCGTGCCCACGTTAAAAATATCGTAAAAAGACGGCTCTTTCTGTTTTTGTAAATACGCCAGCGCCCGCACATGCGCTTTGGCCAGATCGACCACATGGATATAATCACGGATACATGTGCCATCCGGCGTATTGTAATCATCACCGTAAACGGTTAACTGGCCGCGATTGCCAGCCGCCGCCTGGGTCACCAAAGGCACTAGGTTCTTGGGCGCCCCGATCGGCAATTCCCCGATCAGTCCCGACGCATGCGCGCCGATGGGATTAAAATAGCGCAGGGCCACGATCCGCAGCGCCGCGCCGCCACGCACCACCGCGTGCAGAATACGCTCGGCCATTTCTTTGGTGTCCCCGTAAGGGCACTCGGCATCTTTGAGCGGTGTCGTCTCCCGCACCGGAAGCTTGTCCGGCTGACCATAAACAGTACATGACGAAGAAAAAACAAACGCTCCGGTGCCGTGCTGACCCGCCGCTTCAAGCAGCGACATTAAACCGTCAAGATTATTACGATAATACCGCAGCGGCTGATGGATAGATTCCTGCACCGCTTTGAGCGCCGCGAAATGAACGATCCCTTTGAACGGTCCGTACTTTTTATACACTTTCCCTACGATAACAGGGTCGGCGCAATCACCGAACACGAACGGAACCTGATACCCGGCCAGCTTATTAATATTCTTGAGGATCTTGCGGTCGGAATTCGACAGATTATCCAGAATGACCGGCTCATATCCCGCCGCGATCAATTCAATTACCGTATGCGAACCGATATACCCCGCGCCGCCCGTGACCAGAATGCGTTTATTTGTCATTTTCTTATCGTCCAGAAATCCGCCGCCAGGGTTTCTAAATAGGCGAACGGCATGGTGAAATACCCGCCCATGCCCCAACCTTCGCCCCAGGAATTACGCACCAGGAACCGTTTTGCCTTCAGATCATAGCCCACGGCCAGGACCGCGTGGCCGCCGAGCATCCGCTCGGTCTTCTTCGGCATCGGCACCTTGCCGGACTTCGCCACCAGCGGCGTCTGCAAACTTTCATAGACCGCGAACCCGAATACGAAAGGAAAGCCCTCCGACAGGCAAGATAGCATTTCATTGAGGTTCATGATCCGGTGATACGACAATATCCGATGCTTCTTCGCCTCGGCATAACAGCGCACTACCGGTTTATCGGCAAATTTCGCGATATCGTACGGCCACAGTGTCTCCGCGCAAGCTCCGGACTTGGCCAAGGTCTTGATCCCGTTACGGAGCGACGCCCCGGCATCAGCGTCGACATTCCCCTGAAGCATCCGTTCATTGTAATAAATGAACAACCGGCTAACATCCGCGTATGCCCCATCGGCTTTCTTATCAAGGAACTCAAGATTGCCCGCCAGCGCGTTCGCCGTGCAACTACCCAGGCGCCCCTGGTCTTCCACCACCGAGCAGGCATTTCGCAAATCCACCAAAGGCGCGACCTTCAACCTTGAACGGATCGCACTATAAAACAAGTCGCGGCTGTCCGGGATATCCGGTACCCAGCCGTAATGAAATTTATTGCCCAATGACCAGCTCATCCTTGGCTAGCTCCTCGATAACATTGACCACCCGAACACCCTCAGCCTGTTTTTCCCCGACCTGCTCCCGGCAAACCAGCAAAACACCATCGGCTTTGGCCTGGGCCGCGTCATCCACCCTCACCAAAACACAATCAACAAAGGATTCCTCGCGGATCGCCATCTCAATAAGCACCGCCAGGTCGGAACCGCCCAAAACATAAAACTTACGCGCCCCCTGGCCATACAGGTCCTGAAGTAAACGCGAAATACTCTGCCGGATCAGCCCGATAGACCCGATCGTCTTCATGGTATAACGGACCGATTTACGCATTTTCTCCGAGAAACCCTTGGGGGTCAAAAGGTAATCAACTTTCTTCTTATTAAGCTGCTGGATGCGGATATACCCTTTGGTAATAAGCCGGCGGATGAGCATATTGGTCATGCCCAAAGACAGGTTCATCTGGCGGGAAAGGTCCCTTTGATTGGAACCCAGATCACCTCCAATAATATTGATCAACTCAAATTCTCGCTCATCCATAAATCGCTCGTATCATTCAATTAAAACGAAAATAAACGAATGTTCATTAGTTGAACAATTATAATAGGCAGGATGTTTTTGTCAAGAAAGGAGATGTGTTATGTGCGAAGGGAACGATCGATCTTTTTTCGGAAAAACAGGAGAAAGATGATAAACCCCAGCATCACTAAAGATATGCCTTCCCCCCATTGCCTGACCGGGGTCGTGCCAAAACGCACCCGCACGGAAAGGTCTCCGGCCGGCACGGCAAAAATGATAAGGCCGAAAGGATTCTCGGGATGGATCTCCGTCGCTACACCGTTAACGAAAACCTCCCAACCGGGGAAATAATAGGAATAAAAACACAAGGCGGCAGGCTGGGCGGCACTCACATGGAAAAGCCTGTCAAGCGAGCGCCCCCCCTGATCTGTCACCTGAGCCTCACCTTGAATCACCTGAAGCTTTTGGGCATAAGGCGCAATCGCTTCATTACGGACCCACATCGGCAGGAACCCCGTCGTTTCCCGCGGCGTTAATTGCTCCACGAACGCGGCCGACGAACGCGCCTGGTCAACAGGAATGAAGCGCGAAGGCCGGCAATAGGCCATATTAAACCCGATGAGCAAAGCGCAAACGCAGACTAAAGCTATCCGACGGGATATTCCGGTGAACAGCCAGACCACGCCGCCGGACAGAAAAGAAAGGGCCAGCGTGATCAACAGCAAAAATCGCCATGGGAACTGGACGTAGGGCAACTTGGGGATATGCTCCCAGTAAAATGACGATGCCCCCGTAGTAAAAAAAGCCGCCACGATCAAAAGCACCCCAAAGAACAGCACCTGAAGCCCGGAGCGCTTGACCACCGGAATGATCCGCCACCCCAACACAATCACGAGCAAGGACAAGGCTAGCTGGACCATCCCGGCCATAAAAGACATCCCGGACTGCCGCCCCGCCGAATCCCCGAAACCCCAGGGCGAGTAAAATATCTGATCAAGATAAATGAAATGCTGCCGGTAATCAAACCCGAGGAATTTCTCAACATGCACGAATTTCTGCTCAAGCATGGCCGGCAACAAAAAATACGCCGACAAAAGAAAAGCACCGGCGAAAACGAACCCCATCGCGAGCAAATTGCGCCAGGCAAAGCGCCCTTCAAAAAGCGCCAGGACCAAAGCATAAACGAAGGCAGCCGGCAGAAAAATAAACGTCGCCAAAGGATGGGCCAGAATAAGGCCGGCCACCCCGACTATCCCGATGAGTACATCCCGAACCGAGATCGTCCGTGAAAGCCGGAAAAAAGCTAACAGGATCATGGGAAAGAAAATAAAAGACGCCGCCTCGCCCACCGCGCCGCGTACGTAAATATCAAGGATATGATACGGCGCGAAAAGATAAGCGATCGACGCTACTAGCCCGCCCTCATTGCCCCACACTTCCCGGGCGAAGAAATACATGGTGACGCCCGACAAGAACAAACAAAGAAAAATCGCGGCATGAAAACCCGCCGCCAGCGAAAAGAAGAACATGAAAAAAGCCGCGATGTAGGAGAAGAGTGGGGAATAAAAGTTCAGGCTGGGATAACCGTACCCGTGATTGATATGCGGGGACCAGCGCGATAAAAAGTCGCCCTCGCGCCAGGACTGATGGACGGTGACCGCCTTGATGAAATAGGTGATCGCATCATGGCCGTAAATGAGCCCCCGGCTCAACAAAGGCCAGGCCATCAGCGCGGCAGCCGCCAGGATCAACAGAAGATAAACACCATCCTCTTTCACCCTAAACATAGAATTTTTTTATCGTGTTGACGATCAAGCGGACATTCCCCGGCGTCAGGTCGCCGAAAAGCGGCAGCCGCAGCAGCCGCAGGCTTTCTTTGGTCGTCCATTCATCCTTCCCGGAAAACCGGCCGAAGCGTTTCCCCGCTTTGGAGGAATGAAGAGGGATATAATGAAAAACACTCAGGATGCCAGCGGCTTTAAGATGATCGATCAGCCGGCCCCTGGTTTTGAGATCCTTAACCTTGATATAGAACATATGCGCGCTATGGGCGCAGTCCTTTGGAATATGCGGCAGGCTGATCACGCCGCGATCAGACAGAGGCAGCAAACTCTTATAGTACAGGTCCCACAGGCCTATCCTTTTAGCGGCGATCTCATCGGCGCTCTCCAATTGAGCAGACAAGAAAGCCGCATTGAGTTCGGCCGGGACATAAGAAGACCCTATATCGACCCACGTATATTTATCCACCTGACCCCTGAGGAAGCGGGAACGGTCGGTCCCTTTTTCCCTGATGATCTCGGCCCGCTCAATAAAGCGGCGGTCATTCAGCGCGATCGCACCACCCTCGCCGCACGTATAATTTTTTGTTTCATGGAAACTGTAACAGCCGATATGCCCGATAGCCCCCAGGTATTTTCCCTTATAGCGCGCCATCACGCCTTGCGCCGCGTCTTCGACCACGCATAGCCGGTGCTTCCGGGCCAGCGCCATGATCGTATCCATATCGCAAGCCACCCCGCCGTAATGAACCGGCACAATGGCCCTGGTGCGGGGTGTTATGGCCGCCGCGATCTTTGTCTCATCGATGTTCATGGTATCAGGACGGATATCCACAAAGACGATCCTGGCCCCTCGCAGAGCGAAAGCATTGGCCGTGGAAACAAACGTATAGGAAGGCATGATCACGTCATCACCTGGCTTCACCCCGGACAAAATAGCTGCCATTTCGAGGGACGCGGTGCATGAGTGAGTCAACAGAGCTTTGGCGCAACCGAAACGGTTCTCCAGCCAGGCTTCGCATTGCTTGGTGAAGAAACCATTGCCCGCCAGCTGGCCCTTTTGGATCGCCTGCTTAATGTAGGAGAACTCTTTTCCGGCAACGTAAGGCTTGTTGAAGGGGATCAACACGCGGGGCCTTTCAAGAATTCCTCTTCAAGAGCCAGCAGGTCGCGGTGCCTTTCCATGATCCGCTTCGCCGGATTCCCCATGTAAATGCCCCAGGCCTGGGTTGATTTCCTGACCAGTGACATCGCCCCGACCGACGTGCCTTCCTCCAACGTGACCCCGGGCAGAATAACCGAGCCGGTGCCTACAATAGAATGCCGCCGGATCAGGATCTCTTTCTTGGTTTCATTCTTGAAACGGTCCGGGACGGTAGGATTTGTGAGGGTCTTGCCGCTGTAATCATCCGACTGGGTAAAGACCTGCACGCCATAAGCCAGTCCGGAAAAATCTTCCATGACGATCCCTTTTTCACCACCCGCCATATTGCAGTAGGGCGCCACATGCACAAACTTCCCGATCGTGATCTTTCCTGACAACAAACAGAAATCGTCCACCCGGGAATGATCGCCGACCTCGATCATCTCAGCATTATAAATGCTCGCGTGGGTGCTTATCTTTACATTCTTGCCCAGGCGCTTGAACCCCAGAGCTTTCAATTGTGTCTCATCGTAATAAGCCATCGTTGGTGCTCCCGCCGCGCAAGCGACTGTTAAAACGTTACATCCATGACGATATACAGAGGCCGTTTCTTGGCCTCATCGAACGTTTTACCAAGATAGATCCCGATAATGCCCAGGATGAAAATGATGATCCCGCCGATAAAATACAGGGACACGATCAGGCTGCTCCAACCTGCCACCGGCGAGGCGTGGATCAGCGCCCGCAACATGATGTGACACCCCATAATAAAAGAGAACAACGCCATCATAAAACCAAATCCAATGGTGATCCGCAGCGGCTTGTCGGAATAAGCGATAATGATATCCATGGTAAGGGTCAGAAGCTTCCTGAAGGTATAGGTGGTTTCCCCCTTGAAGCGCGACGCGTGGTCGACCTCAATGCTGGCCGTGCTAAACCCCACCCATTTGACCATCCCGCCAAAAAAGCGCAACCGCTCACGGATCAGCAGAAGATTCTGCCGGACACGACGGGAAATGATACGAAAATTGCCCACGCGCGGATCATAATCAATATCAGAAAGGTAACTGAAGAATTTATAAAAAAGCCAGGAGGTCAAACACTTCATCGGGCTATCACGCCGCCCGGTCCTGACCGCCAGGACGACATCGTAACCTTCCAGCGCCTTGCGGTACAAGCGAGGGATCTCTTCGGGCCGGTCCTGAAGGTCGCAATCCATGACCACGATCCAGTCTCCGTCGCAATGATCGAGCCCGGCCGTGATGGCATAGTGCTGGCCAAAGTTCCGGCTGAGGCGCACGCCTTTCACCCGCTTATCGGCGCGTGCCAAGCCGGCAATAACGTCCCACGAATGGTCGGGACTGGCATCCTCGACCAAAACGATCTCGAAATCATCCGAGATCGTGTGAAGGGATTCTTTCAGGCGCCGATAAAGTTCAGGCAAACAATCCTCGGCCCTGTAAACCGGAACCACGATCGATATCACAGCCATTAATATTCCCCTTTAGCGTTCCAAACGAACCCTTAAGACAATAAAGCCGTCAATATCCCGCGCACCGGCTCAACCTTGTTGAGTGTGTAAAAATGAATTCCCGGCGCGCCCCCTGCCAGCAGTTCGCGACACTGGTCAATAGCGAACTGCGTCCCCGCGGCCAACGTCTTATCTTTATCCCCGGCGATGGGAGCGAAAATATCATGGACCTTTTGCGGAACGGACGCGCCGCAGCCCTTACAAAAATTAACCGCCCCCTCGTAATTCGTGATCGGCAGGATACCGGGGATCACCCGCGCGTTAACATCCAGAGCGCGCAGACGCTTTACATAATCAAAATAAAGGGCATTATCAAAAAAAAGCTGGGTCATCACAAAGTCACCGCCAGCCTCGATCTTTTTCCTGAGAATCTGCGCGTCAAAATCCCGGTCGGGCGCCAACAGATGCCCCTCAGGGAAACCGGCCACGCCCACCGCGAAATGATCGCCGTAATGCTGACGGATGAAGGCCACCAGTTCCGAACTGTATTTGAAATTTTCGGGGCCGGCCACCCAGTCAGGTGCGTCTTTGGGCGGATCGCCGCGCAGCGCGAGGAGGTTATGGATATCCGAGGCTTTGAGATCATCGAGGATCGCCTTGACCTGCGCGCGGGTATGAAGAACGCACGTAAAATGATGAACCGCCGGCAAACCGAACTCTTTCTGAACCGAACGGACAAGCGCAGAGGTCGTATCGCGGCTCGACCCGCCGGCGCCATAGGTCACGGAGACAAAATCGAACGGCAAGCGCGCCAATTCGACCAGGGACGCCTTAAGCGACTCCAGGCCCTTATCCGTCTTGGGGGGGAAGATCTCGAAAGAAAAAGTCCGCGATTTGTTCTCAAAAATTTCAGTTAGTTTGCGCATATTAGGGAATTATACCATAAAGAAGGACGACCACTGTGGCCGCCCTTCTTTATTTGGACAAAACATTAAGAACCGTTAGGCTTTTTTCGCCATGAACTTGATCAGGTCAACAACGCGGTTGGAATAACCCCATTCGTTGTCATACCAGGACACGATCTTGAAGAAACGCTTCTCGCCCTTCAGATTGTTCTGAAGAGTGGCCAGCGAATCATAAATGGAAGAACGCGGATCATGAATAAAATCCGTCGATACCAATTCCTCGTCCGTATACCCAAGGTAGCCCTTTAAATACGACTTGGAGGCATCCTTCAGCTTCTGGTCGATCTCTTCGATCGAGGTGTCGCGGGACGTGGTGAAAGTAAGGTCAACCACGGAAACATCCGCCGTAGCCACGCGGAACGCCATGCCCGTGAGTTTACCCTTGGTAGCGGGCAGAACTTCACCGACCGCTTTCGCCGCACCGGTGGAAGACGGGATCGTGTTGATCGCCGCCGCCCTGCCGCCGCGCCAATCCTTCTTGGAGGGGCCGTCAACGGTCTTCTGGGTCGCGGTATAAGCGTGAATGGTCGTCATCAAACCCTTGTCGATCCCGATGCCTTCCTTAAGAAGCACATGGACCAGCGGGGCCAAACAATTCGTGGTGCAGGAAGCGTTAGAAACAATGTTATGCTTCGCGGCATCATATTCATTCTCATTAACGCCCATGACCAGCGTTTTCACGTCGCCCTTGCCAGGCGCGGAAATAATAACTTTCTTGGCACCGGCCGTGATATGCCCTTGAGCCTTCTCGCTCTCGGTGAATAAACCGGTCGATTCAATAACAAAATCAACGCCCAGCGCTTTCCACGGCAGTTCAGCCGGGTTACGGGTCGCCATCACGCACTTGGTCTTATGGCCGTTGACCACGATGATATCCGCCTCTTCCTTAGTGGCATCGCTCTTGGCGGTGGTCACATCATGCTTAAAACGCCCATGAACAGAATCATACTTAAGCTGATACGCGAAATACTCGGCGTCGGTTGAAATATCGACAACCGCGACAACGTCGATCTCCTTGCCCAGAAGCCCCTGGTCGCAGATCGCCTGGAACACCAGACGCCCGATACGGCCAAAACCGTTAATGCCAATTTTTACCATGATACTCTCCTTGATAAATGGGATATAGATAGGCGGAGCTAAGACGCATTCCCTTATGCGGCTTTTCCGTTAAGTTCGGGATGGATTATAACAAAAATTGAGAAAGGGGCAACTTTTTTAAAAATACCGCTTATTTGGCGGCATTAGCAGCCTGAAGTTTCTCCAGCAGGGCCTTTACCTTGGGATTCTGCATCAACTGAAGCGTGCGCGGATTAGCCTGCAACGCCACGGAATCCTTATTCTGAGCCGCCTTCATAAAAAGAGGGTCCGACATGATCCCGGCAATTTCCGGGTCGCTGGCAATTTCCTGGACCTGGGCCATGATATCCGGATCGGCCATGATCTTGGCTTGCATCGCCTCCATCCCGGCGTCGCCTTGTTTGCGCATTTCCTCAACATCCCCCAACCCTTCGGCCGGCGGCGCCTTCGGGGCGGTCAGGGAAACCACATCATCTTCCTTGATACGCAATTCTCCCAACGCTGTCGTTTGGATCGTGAAGACCCCTTTATCCAGTCCGATAACCCGGCCCTGGACCGTCGATCCGTCTTTCAATTTAAGGACCCGGTCAAGCGTAGCGGCCGAAGCCGACGCCGTTGCCAACGCCACCATCAGGATACTGAAAAAAAATGTTCTCATGCCGCCCCCCTGGTTGAATTACGAAGCTGTCCGCAAGCCGCCGATACATCATCACCGCGGGGAGACCGCAGGGTGCACACCACCCCGCCGCGCTCGACCGCATCCTTGAACTTTTGCGCTTCGGCCGCTGTCGGCGGCCGGTGAACGAATTCCTTGACCGGATTGTACGGTATCAGATTAACCTTGCTGAGCCACCCCTTCATCAGGGCTATCAGCTCGCGCGCCGCGTCCGCCGTACAGGTCAAATCCTTTATAAGTATATACTCAAAAGTGACCTGTCTGCCAGTCACTTTCGCGTAACGGCGGCATACCGCCATCAAATCCTTGAGCGGGTACTTCGCATTAACCGGCATGATCTTCGCGCGCATCAGGTCGTTGGAGGCGTGCAATGAGACACACAGCTCCACCTGGATCTTTTCCGTCGCGAAGCGCTCGATGCCGGGAATAACCCCGCACGTCGAGATGGTGATGCGCCGGGCCGCGATATTGATCCCTTCCTTCGCGTTAAGCAAACGCACCGCCTTGAGCACATGATCGTAATTATCAAAAGGCTCGCCGGTACCCATAAAAACGATATGGGTCACTTTCTTCGGATGGACCGCCCGCATCGCGCCAAGCACTTCGCCCATGATCTCGCCGGTCGTCAGGTTACGCGCGAAACCGCCGAGTCCGCTCGCGCAAAAACCACAGCTGAACTTGCAACCCGCCTGGGAAGACACGCACAACGTGCCCCTTTTGGCCGTCGGGATATAAACCGTCTCCACCCGCTGGCCGTCAGCCATCTCGAAAAGGAATTTGACCGTGCCATCAAGTGCCACATGGCGCGCGTGCTCTTTTAAAACCGGAAAAGGGAACATGGCCGCGAGTTTCTCCCGTAACGGACGGGAAAAAGAGGACATGATATCAAAAGAAGAGGCTTTCTTGACGTAAAGCCAGTCGAAAAGCTGTTTGGCACGGAAAACCGGCTCCCCCATGGCGGCAAAACGGGCGGTAAGCTCGGTTAAGGACAGGGAATAGATATCCGCCATCTAGGCTTTTGCACCAACGGTCGTAAACTGGCCGATCGCGCGGAATTTATCATAGCGCGCTTCCAGCAGGTCCTTTTCCTTAAGGCCGCCCAGGCGCTTGAGCTGCTTGAGGATCGCGCTCTTGAGCGTGCTCACCACCGCCTGCGGGTCATGATGCGCCCCGCCCAGCGGCTCGGGAATGATCTCATCAACAATACCGAACTTGATCAAATGCTCGCCGGTAAGTTTCAACGCTTCGGACGCTTCCGGGGCCTTGGTGGCGCTGCGCCAAAGAATGGACGCGCAACCCTCGGGAGAAATAACGGAATAATACGCGTTCTGCAGGATCATCACATAATCGGCCACACCGACACCCAAAGCACCGCCACTGCCACCCTCACCGATGACCGTCGCGACGATCGGCGTCTTAAGCCCCGCCATATCGCGCAAGTTCTCGGCAATAGCCTGGGCCTGCCCGCGCTCCTCGGCGCCGATGCCTGGATAGGCGCCGGGCGTATCAATAAAAACAACCACCGGCAGGCCGAATTTCTCGGCCAGGCGCATCGCGCGCATGGCCTTACGGTAGCCTTCCGGATGAGCACAGCCAAAATTACGTTTCACGTTCTCGGAGGTATCGCGCCCTTTCTGATGGCCGATGACAACCACCATCTCGTCATCGATCTTGGCGAAACCGGTGATCATCGCAAAATCATCGGCGAACAAACGATCGCCATGGATCTCCACAAAGTCGGTCGTCATCATGCTGATATAATCCAGCGTATAGGGGCGCTTGGGATGGCGCGCGATCTGAATACGCTGCCAGGAGGAAAGCGAACTGTAAACTTTTTCACGCACAGAACCCATCTTCTGCTCCAGTTTCTGGATCTCAGCGGTAAAATCCGCGTGCCCGTTGGACAGCTTGCGCAATTCCGCGATCTTGTTCTGAATATCATCTATAGGTTTCTCAAACTGCATGGAACTCATATTCAACCTCGGTCTGATGTTAAAAGGCCCTTCAATCGACGATCGTGACTTCCGTGCCGCGAGGCAGGACCTTGTAAAGCTCTTCCACTTCCTCATTGCGCATGCGGATACAACCGGCCGTCACCTGCTGGCCGATCTTGTCGGGCGCAACCGTACCGTGAATCCCGTAACCTTCTTTATCGAACCCCATCCAGCGGGTACCCAGGACGTTCTCGGGGCTTTCGGGCGGGATCACCGCGCCGGCCTTGAACCACACCGGGTTCTCCAGCTTGGTGGTGATCTTAAACGTCCCCACCGGCGTGGAATTGTTCGCGCCCGTTGACACGTTATAAACCTTGATCACATCTTCGCCGCTTTTAAGCATCAGGACATTCTGCGACTTGTCGACATAAACATTGAACTTCCCCGTCCAGATCCGGAGCTTCTGACCCAGGCGGACGACTTCGCTCTTCATCCCGTTAGACTCTTTGACCAGCTCCATGGTCACATTGTACTGCTTGCAGATCTTGCCCAGCGTATCGCCGGACTTGACCTCATGAATAACAGCTTGCGGGGTCGGGATATCAGAAAAAATAAGCTTCATGTTAAGGTCATAAAGCTCCTTTTGCGCCTGCTCGATATCCTTGAAGTCCGGATGCTCGTTGGTCAGCTGCTCATAAGCCGCCTTGGCCTCAAGCACCTTGCCCTCCGCCAGAAGCGACTGAGCCTGCTTGTAATTATCGTCCACCGGGGTTGCCGGGGCCTTGAACACCTTGTCGACCTTACTGCAACCGGCCAGCGCTACCGCCAAGGCCAGGACCATGATCATTTTCTTCATATATCCCTCGATAACTATCGTGTTAGAACAACAGGATCGCCATGCCCATACCCAGGACCAGCCCGGCCAAAACCTGCATTGGCGAATGGCCGACAAACTCACGGATACGGCCCACGTCCACTTTCTTATGCCAGTACATATCATCGATGACCTTATTAAGAACTTCGGCCTGCTCACCCGCCGAACGGCGCACGCCCTGGGCATCGAACATGGTCACCATGGCAAAAACCGATGAAAGGGCGAACATTCCCGATTGGAACCCGTATTCCATCCCGCAGCAGACCGCCAGCGCGGTCACGCCGGCCGCGTGGCTCGATGGCATCCCGCCGGTCCGTATGACCCAACGAAAGTTAAACCGCCGGCCGCGCAACAAATTGGTCGTGATTTTGATCCCCTGGCCGGTGATCCAGACAATAATGGTCACCCACAGGATGCGATTGCGGGAAAACTGGAACAAAATCCCTGAAATGTCGATGTCATGCATAAAAGTGCCTCTATTATATTTAGGACGATGAAAAAAGCCATTGTTTTATTTTAGGGCCTGTGATAGTTTTAAAGCATTCCACCAAACACGCCCCCTGTGTTTCCGAGAAACCCAGGAGGTTCGTGTGCTCGCCAAAGTCCATAGTTTCGGTATCAACGGTATTGACGCTTACCCGGTCACCATCGAGGTCGACGTGGCCCGCGGTTTGCCGTCCATGCAGATCGTCGGCCTTCCCGATAGTGCCGTCAGGGAAAGCAAGGAACGGGTGCGCTCGGCCATCAAGAACGCCGGCTTCGATTTTCCGGGCGGCCGCATCACCATCAATCTATCACCGGCCGACATGAAAAAGGAAGGACCGGCCTTCGACCTGCCTATCGCCATCGGGATCCTGGCGGCCTCGGAAAAGATCGACGCCACCGGGCAGGAAGCCTTCGCCTTTCTGGGTGAACTGTCGCTGAGCGGCAACCTCCTGCGAGCGTCCGGCGCGCTGCCCTGCGCGATCGCCTGCGGCGGACGGGGCCTGCGGGGGCTCATTGTCCCGCCGAACAACTCCCGGGAAAGCGCGCTGGCCGGGACCGTTCCCGTCTTCCCGTTCGCCGGCCTTCCTGACGTCATTGCTTTTCTGGCCAAGCCGGCTGAAACGGCCGCTTTCATTGCCGATAACATGGGGACGACGCGGCTCGCGGAAACCCTGGACCTCATCGACGTTAAAGGACAAACCCACGCCAAACGCGGGTTGGAAGTTGCAGCGGCCGGGGGGCATAATATCCTTTTGGTCGGCCCGCCCGGAGGAGGAAAAACCATGCTGGCCCGGCGCATGCCGGGTATCCTGCCACCCATGACCATGGAAGAATCGCTGGAGGTGACCCGCATTTATTCTGTCGCGCGCTCCGGCGGCCGCGCGGCCGAAACCTTAATGCACGAGCGGCCCCTGCGGACACCCCACCATAGTGCTTCGCATATTTCACTTGTCGGAGGAGGTGCCGATCCACGCCCAGGAGAAGTCACTCTCGCGCATAACGGCATCCTGTTCCTTGATGAACTGCCCGAATTCGCGCGCGGCACGCTCGAGGGCCTGCGCCAGCCCATGGAAGACCAATGCGTCACGATCGCCCGTGCCTCACGCACCCTGCGCTACCCGGCCCGCTTTCTTCTGATCGCTGCAATGAATCCGTGCCCATGTGGCCACCTGATGGACGCCAGGCGTAAATGCCGCTGCGCCGCGGCCGATGTGGCGCGCTACAAAGGAAGAGTCTCCGGTCCCTTGCTGGAACGCATCGACCTCCACCTGGAAGTGCCCGCCCTCACCGCGCGTGAATTAGGAAGCGCACCGGACGGCGAGCCATCAGTTGACGTCCGCGAACGCACCACCAAAGCCCGCGCCAGGCAAAGCGAACGCTTCAAGGGAAGCGGCATCTTCGCCAACGCGCAAATGTCTTCCCGACAGATCAAGGCACACTGCCCGCTGGACCAGGAAGGAAAGAAATTACTGCACGAAGCGGTCGACGCGCTCGGGCTATCGGCCAGAGTCCACGATAAATTATTAAAGATATCCCGGACCATCGCCGACCTGGCTGGCTCCAACGACATTAAACCCGAACATCTGGCGGAAGCTATCGGATACAGATGCTTAGATAAGATTAACGGTTAACATCAAAGGAATCCTTCTCGCTTCCCGGAAGATTTCATGTTCCGACTTAAACGACGGGAAGTCAACGAGGTGGTCGCAAATTGCGACCACCTTCACGATCTTAAGTTTTCCCATTCCTTGCCTTATGCTTTCACTGAACAAGGAGTTGCCATGCTATCCAGCGTTCTCAACAGCGATCGTGCCATTGCCGTCAACATTCACATCATGAGGGTATTTACCAGACTGCGGGAATTGCTGCTGACCCACAAAGACCTTCAACAAAGGCTCGACACACTGGAAACAAAATACGACAGGCAATTTAGGATCATCTTTGACGCCATCCGTAAACTTCTTCAGCCGCCAACACCACCACCAAAGCCCAAACTGCCATTCGGATTCCACCCCGCACGAAAAGGTTGATAAGAATTATTTCGTCCGGATAAGCGGATTATAGTATATTGTCCGTAATTCATTCAAAAATCAGGGACACCGCTAATGAGTTGCTTGATCTGCCAGCACCCACAACTTGAAGACCTCTTTCGGGGGATCAGGTCATGCCCCGCCTGCCGTTTCGCTCAGGCCGACCTGAGCCTGACCCCGGCGCAATGGCAAAACCTCTACACAACCAAATACTTCTTCGGTGAAGAATACGCCGATTACTTGAGCGAAGAGGCTCCCCTGCGGCGCAATTTTCGGCGCAATCTTGCCTTCATGTCCCGCTTCTGCCCTTCGGGGAAACTGCTGGAGATCGGCTGTGCCTACGGCTTCTTTCTGGACGAAGCGCAGCGGAACTATACCGTCACTGGCGTCGATATCCACGCGGAAGGCTGCGCCTACGCCCGCGAGCACTTCAACGTCAATGCCTTGACCGGCGACCTGCTGACCATGCCGCTGGAGCTAGCCTCCTACGATGCCATTGTCATGTGGGATGTCCTGGAACATCTGCCCAACCCGCGCGAATTCGTCGCCCGAGCGCAGTCCCTGCTCAAACCAGGCGGCACGCTGTTCTTCGCCACACTTGATATCACCAGCTGGCTGGCAACATTTCAAGGCGCGCACTGGCGGCAGATCCATCCACCGACCCATGTCAGTTATTTTTCCAGGAAAGCCCTGAATATCCTGTTGGACACGTCCGGATTCGACGTGCTCACCACCCGATATTTCGGCGAATACCGCTCCTGGGACAACACGTTCTACACCCTGCTGGTCTTACACTGGCATAAATCAAAATTATACGAAGCCCTGAAACAAAGATCATGGATCAAAGGTGAATACTTTCTTAACACCTTTGACCATATCTATGTCGCGGCCCGAAAACGCTGATGATAAACGCTCTAGCGAGGTACTCCGATGTCCTATGATGTATCGATCATCGTTCCCGTTTGCAATGAGGAAGGCAATATCAAGGTCCTTTTCGACAAGATAAGCCTCGCTATGCCCCGGGATCTCAGCTGGCAGCTGCTGATCGTCGATGATGGCTCTACCGACCGCTCCCGGGAGGAGATCCGGGCGCTCTGCCGGGATAAAAAAAATGTCAGCGCTATTCTCTTTTCCAAGAATTACGGCCATCAGATCGCTCTCTCCGCCGGTTACGACCATGCCGAAGGGCGCGCCGTCATCACGATGGATGCCGACCTGCAGCATCCACCTGAAAGCCTTCCGGCCATGCTGCAGCTCTGGAGGGACGGCGCTGAGATCGTTTTCGCCGTCAGGCGCGACGATGGTGCCGCTTCGCCGCTCAAACGCCTGACCTCCCGCTGGTTCTACGCGCTGCTTAAAGCGATCTCTCGGATCGATTTCATCCCGGGCGCCGCCGACTTCCGGCTGCTCGACCGGAAAGCCGTCGACCATCTCAAGCTGTACCACGAACGCGACCGTTTCCTCCGGGGGATCATTGGCGACATGGGCTTCCGCCGCGCCATCTACCGCTACGATGAAGCGCCGCGCCAGCACGGCGTATCAAAATACGGCCCCCTGCAAATGATACGGCTGGCGATCACAGGGATCGTGTCCTTCTCCAGCTTCCCGCTTAAACTTTGCTCCACCCTGGGGTTCTTCATTTCGATCGCGAGCCTCCTCTACGCGGGGGCCATCATCTACGATAAACTGACGCGCGGCGCCCCTGTCGGCATCGCCTCGGTCCTGGTGGGCGTCTTTTTCATTGGGGGCGTTCAACTGATCTTTATCGGGGTCCTGGGCGAGTACCTGATGAGCGTGTTCAAAGAAGTCAAGGCGCGGCCCCTGTACTGCATTTCAGAAAAGATCTGATCAGTGGCGAACGCAGTGAAGCCGGCTGCTGATGCGGGGCAGGTCGTTCATATCGATATAAACCATCCCCTCTGACCGGTAAACCTCGGCCCCGGGCCGTGACGTGGAAAGCAGGATCTGTCCGGGAGGCGTTACCGCGACGCAGATCGGCTGAGGCGCCTCGCACGTGAACAGAGGCGTGGTGTCATCCCAAACCCCCACCAGCGCCATCTCGACCAGATAAGGTATCGTAAAAGAATATTGCACCGTCTTGGCATTAAGATTATCCCCCAGCTGCTCCAGGCCGTCATAACCCCCGCTGTTCCCCTGACTCTCGACCACATGGATCCTTTTCACCGACCCTTGAGGATATTCCGCGAGCTTGGCACGGACAAAATTAAGTTCCATGTTGTAGTTCCACGCATTATTGATCGCCAGATAATTCGCGTGACTGGCCCCAAGCAACAACAAGGTCACTGCCACACCAGCCAGCGCGTTCGCCGGACATTTCAAACGATCCATCCAGAAACTAACAGCCCAGAAAATACCAAGGACCGCCAATCCGCTCGCGGGCAAGAACACCCGAGGGCAGATCGTAAACACGAAAGAACTCAGCAGCCAGGCCGCACTGGCAGCCAAGAAAAGAAAGCCCCCCATGGCCCCGGAAGATAGCACAGCCTTCTTTTCTTTTATTGTCGCAAGCACAAACAAATAGGTCGCCAGGACAAACGAGAACAAGCAATAACCGAAGGCCTTAAATGTAAAGAAGGGAGCCGGATCGAAAATGACCGGCAGGACTTTCGCGAACAACGTACAAACCTTGGGAACGATCGTCACCCAGGAAATGACCACCGAGTACCCCCCGCCCGCTACCTTCACCGGCGGATAAAGCGGCATAATGAAAAAATGAACGATCCCCAGGTAAGCAATAGCGCCCGCTGTAAAAAGAAGGACGCTCCTCCCCAACGCCTTCCACCTCTTCCGGGTCGACTCCAGGGAGAAAAGATGCACCCCCGTCAACAAAAAGAAAAAACAGATATTGGCCTGGTAGGTCATCAAGCCTAATGTCACGAGCGCCGCGGCAACAGGCCACCGTACGGCACGCGGCCAGGACGTTTCCAGGACAAGATATGCCGCCAGGGACCAGGCGATGGCCAGGATGATATGCGGCATGCACATCAATAACGGGTCAATAATGCCCGGCAACGTGAACATCACCGCGCTCAGGCACCAGGCGATCATGGCCGGATATCCATAACGGCACAGAAAACAAGCCAGGAGTGCCAGGACGGCAGCAGTAAAAACAAGCAAGAAGGCCCTGAGAAAGGAATAGTCCGCGACGTTATAAACTTGCAAAAACTTCCACTGTTCAATCCAGGCGCTCACCGGCCGGCCGCCTTTCATGACATCGTCGTACTGAAGGCTATGCGTCTGAGGATGAACACTCCTGAATTTATGAAAAGTGTAAATATTATCGTTGTGGGCGAACGGGATGATGATAAAAGAGGAATAACAGAAATAGAACAAGACGATCGCGGCCCCCCAGAAAAAAAAGAATCTTTTCATCATTCACCTCTTGATCGCCGCTTAATAATAGATCTCTTTACCGACAGGAATAACGTAGAACCAGGGATGCAATAACGGACGCTTGCCAGCCGCTGCCATATCTTCTTTAAGAACGGTATCAAAAAGATCCCGCCGCCCACCTGTCAACGCCTGGGCGTAAACCAGGAATTCCTTTTTGTTCCTGACGAACGGGTCCCGCAACGCGCGCACCGCCAGGTCTCCGGCTTGGTCATACTTCTTCATCTTAATGCACGCCCGGAACGCCATGGACCACGCCTCCTCGCGCACCGAAACCGCAAAAAGCTCGCCCTGCTGATAATACCGGCGGCGCGTGTCAGGATCCATCCGCGTCAGCGGAGCATAGATCCCCCATCGAGGAACTTCCTCAACAGGCACGGCCAGGATCCTATCAAAAGCCGCCAGCGCTTTATCAAAAAAACCCTGACGAAAATACGCCAGGCCCAAATGATAATCGTGCCAGAAGAACTGCGGTGCGCGGGCCACGGCTTTTTCGTAAGCGCGGGCCGCGCGTGGCAGATCATCCAGATAAAAATAACAAAACCCCATCATGTCATACGCCTGGCCCAAAGACGGAAAAGCTCCGGCGAGCGTCTTGTAATAACGCAAGGCCCTGCGCAGTGCCGCCTTATCAACAGCAACGTCACCCCTGGCCAGGCTGAGAGGATAACGGTCCCACTCCATCACTCCCATGCGAACCAGGCTCCGGACCCAAGCCGTGTGCCCGTTGCCCCAAAAACCCAACACAACGGCGGCCACCAGATACAAAGCCAGAACACTGCCCGGGAACCAGGCCAAAGGCTTTTTAAGGATGTTCTTCATGCCGCCTTCCCGCCCTGATGACGAGCATAAGAACACCCCAAACAGTAAAAAGGCACGTCAGCCCGAGATAAAGGAACTGCCAGGCCCCGGCCATGAACTGCCAGCGCACCAAATGCCGCCCCGGCTCGATCCATATTCCCTTGAAAGCCGCGTTCGCCCGGAAGAAAGGCGCCGCGCGGCCATCGATCATGGCCGACCAGCCCTGATGATAACTGTCATTATAAACCAGGAAGACCGGCTCACGAAAATCAGTCTCGATGGTGATCCGGTTAACATCAAAGGCCACCACGCGGCATTCCCGGGAAAGCCCGGATATAACCCGCGCCGCATCTGAAACCGCGCCCGGCCGCAATGCCTTGCGGTCATGGACCAGCGCCGGCCCCTTCAAACCTTTAAGCGTTCCCTCGACATGCCCCCAATCCAGGGCCTCAGGATCCATATAACTGACGCCCTGATACACGATGAATTTATTCCTGATATACGCCTGAATAGATGAGGGCGGAAGATGTTTCATGAGGTCATACGAATATTTGACGCCCAAATAACCGGCCTTGGCGAATCCGGATTCATCGCGCATGATCTTGATCCGGTAATGAAAACCATGCTCCTCGTTAAAGCCGGACCCTCCATCAGGGCGAGTATAAGAAAAACGCGCCTCATGGATACCATAATCTTTCGGCATCGCGCCCGGGATCCGGAATCCAGGCAGAACCTCGCAAGGCTGGATCACCGCCGCCAACAACAGGCCGAACGTAAGGAACGCTCCCTTGCCATACCACCCCAGTGCGTAGCCGGAAAAAACCAGCGTGCTGACCACTAACGCCAGGTAAGTCGTGACCACGATGTGCTCCCCGCGCGTAAGAAGCACCGCGAAAGTCCCGTGGGCCAGAAGAATGAACGCAACATAAAACCAACGGTTGCGCCCCTCGGCCGGCTGTTCATCTAAAAATACTTTCAATTGGCCCACGGCGAAGAGGATAGCGATCGCAATAATGAACGGCCAAAGAAAATAATAATTCCGGCACAGCCGGAACAGATACACATGGTCGTAAAGGAAGCGCTGCAAAGGGAAAACATCAGCCAGCCCGATAAGGAACATCAGGAAGGCGGTCAAGAAAATAACCCTTTGCCCGGCCGAGCACCGGGTAGCGGCCGCCAGCAGGAACAGCATGAGGAGGAACACCGAGACATACGAGAAGGTTTGATCCGTGATGTCCAGGTCATCCACCACTTCCGGCCAGGACGTGACCACGCTCAAACCGCTGACGTTGATATCATCGACGGTCACCCGCGCTTTATCAACGGAAGAAAAGTCTCCGCGGCCGACATCCAGGACATACTGGGCATCCCTCGATGAAAGATACCACTGGGCGCCTGGCATCAGTGCCCAGAAAACACTGATAACACCCGCCACCATGATCAGCGGATACCGCCGGCCGACCGAAGCTGCCTGGTGGAAAAGATCGCACAAGGCCTTCCGGCAAAAAATGACGGTCAACAAAAGCGCCACCAGCGCGATCATCAAGAAATAAAATGGCATGTAGCTGACGGCCAGCATCATGCACCAGAAAAATAGGCCTAAAAGGCGCCGCACCCGCAACGCGTCATTTTCGGCCAAATAAAAGCCCGTCAGTTCATTAAAGAACCAGACGGTGGGAACAAAGGTCACCAGGACCACCAACTGGGAAAACGACCGTTCTCCGAAAGCGGAAAATAACAGCAGCGCGCACGCCACGACTGCCAGGCCTTCGTTTTTGATCAGCTTGCGGGCCAGCCCGAAGAAACCCAGGCAACCCAGGAAAAGGTACATGATGATAAAAGCCTGAAACCCCGCCGATTCTGGAACGCCGCAAGCGGCCGCCAGCGGAACGACCCAGTAAAGGGGATTGAACTCGCCAAGGAACCGAACGTCGAAATTATCAACCGACCCCCAGGCATGATAGGGATTCCATAATGGATAAACACCGTGGACCAGATTGTCAACATGATACGTCAGCCAGCGAAAATACTGAACGGTATCGCCTTGAAAAAAAGCTTTACCGTTAAAGAGATCAATATGAAGGAGGCTCCAGAGGATAAAGACCGCGGCCAGAAGTAAATAAGGATAGCGCCACGCTGACGGACGGAGCACGTTCATTGTCCTATGCTCCGGTCAATATAGGCGTAGGGCCTCCCGGCAAACCGGCCCAGGACAGGGACCCGAGAAAGTGAATGCATCATGTTATGGATCGAAACATCGCAAAGAGGACAAGTCCGGCAAATAGGCAGCGTGCCGCGCCGCTCTGCCAGCGCCCGGCGAAAAACCCCAAAGACCGGGCCGTTCCATAAAGACATAAAGCCCTTCTCGCCCAATTGCCCGGCGCCGAACTGGTAATCATAATAAAGGCAACATGGGCTCAAACGGCCGTCCCAGGAGACGGCAACCGCGTAATACGGAAAATAGCACGGGCCTTTCCCGTCAAGAGGCCGCGCCAGGTCAACGAGGATCGTACTCACATTCTGCGCGGTATCGTCCCAGCCATAAGACAATGCCTGTGCGAGTGCCTCTTCCAGCGAGCGGCGCACTTCCGGCGCGTTCGTCAGGGCATCCTGTTCGTGGGCCTTAAGATCATAACTGTAGGCGCGGGCGAACGTCGGTTTAACCCCCAGGTCATCATGGCAAAAGCGGACCATCGCCGCGGCCTCCGCCACATTCCAGCGGGTCAACGTGCAATTGACGGTCGCCGCGATCTTTCCGCGCCCTTGCCCGGCCAGGGCCATGAACCCCTTGATATTCGCGATCGTTTTTTCAAAAGAAGCCCCGGCGCGCACCCGCTCGAAAGACTCTTTAAAAGGGCTGTCAACGGAGAACCATATTTGGTGGAGGCCGGCGGCTAGCAATTCTTTCGCTTTACCGGCATCGAGCAGGGTCGCATTGGTCGAAACCCGAACCGAGATCCCCCGGCCAGCCGCGTAACGGATCATGTCAGGTAAACGGGGATGCAACAGGGGTTCACCAAAACCGACGAAAGCCAGCATCAGCGGATCAACGTCACGGCATATCCGGGTGAAAAGATCAAAATCCATTGCCCGCAGATCACGGGTCATGGACGTTGTCCGGGGGCACATCTGGCAGCGGAGATTGCAGGCGCCCGTCGGCTCAAGATGCAGAAAGACCGGCTTGCCGGCGATCGGCCCCGCCCGGTACATTTTCCAACCGCTCGCCAACCCCCGCCATAAAGACTTGGGACTGAAGCGAAACGTTTGCAGCGCGACCTGAAAATGGACCGAAGATTTCTGTAAAGAGCCCCTAATGTCTTTCATCACGACCCTTCAATCGACGATCCGGTAGCCAGCCGCTCTCTCTTTTAACAACGCCACCACATCCCCGGCAGACTTGCCATCACTGAGGCCCTGCGCGATCTGCCGGCCCATATCAAGGCAATGGTCACTATTGTTATAATTGTACATGCCCAAACGCCCGGTCAGCACCAGATTGCCCACGCCATCAAAATGCTTGAAGACCCGCTCAAGGGTCTCCTGATAATGCAGGTCATATCTTGGGTAAAAATCCTTAAACCGGCGGACCACACTTCCCGTCACTTCCTGCGGCGTAACGAATCCCGCCTTAACCAGATCTTCTATACAGCGGCGGGACAAGGCCTGGTCGTCAGAAGTCCATTTCCAGCTGCTGGCGTCACAGGTAAAATCGCAGCAAATAACCGAACGCCCCTCGGGACCAAGGGAAGGGTCCATTTGCTTGGGCTCAAAAAGACGGCTGAAAATAAACTGCTCTTCCGGGAAAAAAAGCCACTGGTCATCGAGGACCCTCGGCTTGTTAATAAAAAGATAGACCAGCACCACGTGACGCAGTTGCAATCCTTCGACCGGCGAAGGCCGGTTCGGGTTAAGCAAACCATCAAGCGCTTTCAGCGGGATGGTCGAGATCAGCGTATCGCACGGCCAGCCGCACGCCTTCCCGGCCACTTCCCCTGTTACCGAACGCACCTGGCCGCCGTCAAGCGCAAGCGACGTCACGTTGGCCCCCGTGAGCACTTCTCCCCCCAAACGCAGCACCGCCTCCTTGAGGGCTTCCGGAAAACCGCGGAAACCACCAGCAGGATAAAAAAAGAATTCCGCGTTCGTCGCCTGAGTCTCTTTCTTGAGCCCGGCGAGTTTGAGCGCCACGTCCAGCGCGTTGGACGAAGGGACCCGCGTCCGGCCCATCTCCTCATGCAAGGTCGCGGGATCACCCCAGACCTTGTCTGCCAGCGGGCGAAAGATCATATCGTAAGCCCCGCGGCCGAACACCCGGATCATGTACTCTTCGTAAGAACCGGCTTTAGAACGATCAAAACTGCCTTTGAGTGACGACCAGGCGTAACCCAGACCAAGGCGAAAAAAGTCCACCACCCCCAGGACCCGCAAAACATTGCCCAGCTTGAGTGGATAGTCCAGCAGGCGTCCGCGTAAAAAGATCCTGTTCTTCTTGCGCACCTTGAGCAAACGATCGCCCATCAATTCCTGGAAGGCTTCCATTACACCCGGGATGACCGAGTACATTTTATGGGCGCCATAATCAAGGACAAAACCATCATGATCAAAACTGCCGCAAACACCGCCGACCACGGCCGCGCGCTCCAACACCGTCACCTGGAAACGGCCGGCCTTCGCCAAATAATACGCCGCCGAAAGCCCCGCCACCCCGCCGCCTAAAATAACGATCTTCTTTTTCTCAGACATAAACACCTTATTTTGCGATGGCCAGTGTCTGGCCCATCCAGTACGCGACCTTGGCATTCTTAAGCCCTAAGGCGGCAAACACTTTTCGAAAAAGGCCGGGGACCGCTGGAACATAAGCCTGCATCCGCAATAAAATATAATCGAGCTCCAGCTTCTGCCAATGCGGCCGGCTGTAAGTCATCTCAAACCCGGTTTCTTTAAGTAAACGCCGGATCGTCACCCGGTCGAAATAATACAAATGCACGGATAGCAAAAACACCCAGCGCCGCCCCATCATCCGGGCGATCCAGGAACCGATATCAGGATAATTGACAACCAGGATCCCGCCGGGCTTAAGGACCCGCCGGCATTCCTGTAGAACGCGACGGGGATCCGGCGTATGCTCGAGCACATCCCAGAGCGTCACCAGATCGAAGGACGCGTCCGCCAAACGCATATCAAAGATCGTGCCCGGCGTCACCGCCAGGCCGTAATGGCTTCCTGCCCAGGAGCAGAGCCAGCGGTTCGGCTCGCACCCGGCCGTCTCCCAGCCCCGACGGCGAGCGACCGCCAGGAACGATCCTCCTGCCGTGCCGACATCCAGGACCCGGCCTTTGGCCGGAAGCATTTTTTCGATAGACCCCAGCGCCTCATCAAAGGTTTTCTCCCGCGACTCAGCCTGAGAAACAAAAACCTGATCCTCGCCGCCAGAATAGCCCTGCAGGACCAGTTCAGCCTTTAAACGCGGATTTAAATACTGAAAGCCGCAGCGCCGGCACCGAACCAGGCGGTCAACGAGCGTCTCGTCCCCTGAAGAACGGAATGTCTCAACAATATTCTCCGCGCGGTCGTCCTTATACGTCGCGGGATAGATCTCCTGAGGATCATCCGCCCCGCACACATTGCACATCACCTGCTCAAAACAATCATTTCCCGCGGCGCTCATCATCAAATCTCCTCAAACGCAAACTGATCTGTTTAAACTCCCGGAACCTCGTCCCGATGGTGTTAAGAAGAAAACCCTGGCCGACCACAAAAAAAGCCAGCAAGGCCAGAAAAGCGGCCACAAAGCCATGCCGTAAGAAAAGCACGGCCGCGGACGTCAAAAACAATAAACTCCCGACCGCGAAATGAAAGCGCAACGGATAATGGTCCCGGAGCAGCATCGCGATCGTCAGGATGATCCGCCACCCGTCAGAATAAGGCCTCAGCTTTGAGCAGCTGTTTACCGGCCGGCTCCGATATGCGACCGGGACCTCAAGGATCTCCATCTCATCTTCCAAGGCCTGCAGGGTAAGCTCCACCTCAGTCTCAAATCCGGGTGTAAGAAGCGGAACTTCTTCGATGAAGCGCCTCCCCAGGCAACGATAGCCCGACAAGACATCTTTGAACGCCGTGCCAAAAGCCATGTTGATGGTCGCTACGATGACCTCATTACCAAAACGGTGCATCTCGACCAGCGCATGGCGGTCGGCTTTCTCCAACCGGTCGCCGACGGTCATGTCAGCCCGCCCTTCCAGGACCGGCGCGAGCAGGCGGCGCGCGTCCTCCGCCAGGTAGGTGCCGTCACCGTCAATAATGATCAGCGCGTCAACCGGAAAAGAACCCAATACCCGCCGCATGACATTGCCCTTGCCCCGGCGCAGGACCGCGTGGACCACCGCGCCCGCCTCCGCCGCTAAAGCGGCACTCCGGTCAGTGGACGCATTGTCGAAAACATGGACTTCCGCTTCGGGTAAATGGCGCTGAAAATCGCGGACAACGTCCGCAATAGACGCTTCCTCGTTATAACAAGGGATCGCCACCACGATCCTGGGATCCTTCATTTTTTTCCTTTCCGGCTGCCGGCCAAGAATAAAACCGCCGCCCGATACGGGACCATTTCCATCTTGGTTTCAAACTTCCTCGTCAGAAAACGCCACGGCTGGGCCAGCAACGCCCCCGGGCGATAGCGCAACTTCCACCAAAGGAATTTGGCGTAAAGCCGTCGGCGAAAGGCGCTGAGTTTCACGTAATCCTTGCGCCAAACCGGAGAAAAGTTTAACTCGGATAAAGAAGAATAGCCATTGAATTCCCGGAAAATGGCCGATCCCGGCACCGGCGTGATCACGAACAGCGCGATCTCATCCACGCCGCTTTGTACCGCTTCGCGGACCAGTTTTTCGGTCAGCACACGGTCGCTGTCTTCCTCGCCGGGGAACCCGAGGACAAAGCAGGCCTGCGAATAGATCCCCGCCTGCCCCAAAGCCCGCAGCAGGCGCATCCCGTGAGGCACATCAAAAGGCTTGCCCATCGATTGCAAAACACGCGCCGAACCGGTTTCCGGTGAGATCGATACGTACCGGCATCCGGCTCTGGCCATCAAGTCCACCGTAGCCATATCCCGAATGGTTTCCGCTTTAGTCCCGGACACCAATTTCCACGTCACTTCAAGCTTCCGGGCCAGCAGATCCTCGCAGATCCGCCGGATCCGGTCTTCGGAGACCGTCGGATTAAGGTCTTCAAAATGAAATTCCTCAACCCCCTGGGACTTCTTCCAAAAAGCCATCTCGGCAACCACATCCCCGGGTTCCCGGCCATGCCAATGCTGCCCTGAGACCGCAGGGGTAACACAGAACCGGCAGCCATAAGGGCAACCGCGTGAAGTGAGGATAGGCAAATATTTCCGGCCTGTAACAGGGCCATGGGCAAAACGCAAACTCCAGTAATTCTTGAGCGGGAACAGGTCCCAGGCCGGATACGGCAGCTCAACGTCCTGCTCCAAAGCCGGCGCTGTCTTAAAATCCCGCCCCCCCAGGCCAAGGATCCCGCAGGCTTTATTAATAGCCAGCCCATCGCAGACGGCCTTCGCCAACGCGACCGCCGAGCGTTCGGCGTAACCTGTCAGGATAAAATCCGCACCGGCTTCAAAAAATGCCCCTTTTACCTCATTTAACGCGTAAGCGGTGACCGCGTTAGGATTCTCCAGCACGAGCAATGGCACATCAGGGAAATGACGTTTCAGGCTCCGGACGATCCCGACGGTGGAAACATGATTAGTTAAGTTAATGGCATAAACAATGAACAGGCGCGGCTCCCGGGGAACACGGGCGATAACCTCGTCTTCCGAGAGCCCGAACATCCAGAAAGCACCGGCCCCCGACGGCGACCTTGCTTGCAGCGGGGCCTCACCATAAGCGTCAATAACATCGACCGATAGCCCGCTCGCGCGTAAAGCTGCCGCCACATACGCCAGCGTTATAGGCATATACACGACTCCCGTCGTCAAAGGATCGGCCTTCTGCACCACCAGATTCGGATTGACCAGGACAATAGACATAAAGTTTACAGACCCGCGCTCTTTACTGAAATGCGACATTAATGATATCATGCCGGCCGACAACACCCACCAGCCGGCCCCCGTCATAAACAGGGATCGTGACCGCGTCTTTCTTATGCATCAGGCCGACCGCTTTGGCGGCGCTGTCATTGACTTGAAGCGTGACCAGGGGGTCCTTGATAAAATTCCCGACCGGCTGATTCCCCACCGAACTTAACGCCTGCATCTTCTGGCGCCGGCGGGACACCGATTCACCCATCAAATGCAGCAGGTCCCTGATCGTGAAAACCCCGACCAGCTTTTCGGGATCGCGCACATCCATCACCAGGACCCCGCTAACGCGGATCCGTAACAGCAAATGCGCCACGTTCTTCACCAACGTATCCGCCTTCACCTTAATAGGATGGTCGTTCATGATGTCACCCACAGGTAAATTAAGCATATTTCCCCTTCCAAGTAATGATCACCGGCGTGCCGCCAAACCCTGAAAAAAGAACCCGACCGCGTCACGAAATATCCTCATGATGACCGGCAACCGCGATATGGTCGGCCGGCCATAAAGCCTTTTTTGCATGCGCGAGGGAACTTCAATGATCGAAAAACCTTTGCGCTTGGCCTTCACCAGGACTTCCACAAAAAAGAATATCCCGGGATGTTCGATCCTTATTCCACCCTCGGTAAAAATAGACCGGCGATACGCCTGGATCCAGTTAACGTCACGAAGACGCAGGCCAAATAGGAGCGGAATAAAGATCCGGTTATAACAATACGACAGGAATGCCAGTATCGGCGTATATCCTTCACGCCGCTCCCTGACGCCGGCGATAATATCGAACGATCCCATGGGCCCCAGAAAAGGCCGGAGATCATCTGGCGCGGGCGGATTATCCGCCGGTATCAGGATCACATAATCAAGGGACGCGTTCTCTATGCCTGTGCGAAAGGCCCTCCCTATGCCCTGATTAACATGATGTTCGACCACTTTCACCCGACTGGATCCGGCGGCCAGCTGACGCGCCAACGCCGACGTGCCATCCCGGCTGGCATCATTGACCACCACGATCTCCCAAACGATCTTCAAAGCCTCAAGCGACGCCATGGTCCGCGACAATGCCGCCTCGATGTTCTTTTCCTCGTTGAACACCGGCATCACGACCGATAAAGAAGCCCCCGCCCGTTCACCGGTCATTAGGCACCCACACGATCACCCGCCAGGACGTTCCCAACGCCGGGACCGGAAGCATTATCTGCCCGACAGGGTGATAAAACCCGGTCAATTCACCCGGCACCAAAGGCGCGTAATCATAAACGATCATCACCAGGTCAAAAGCACGGGCCTTGATCTTTTCTTTCACCTCATTGAGGAACGCATAATGTCGCATGATGATCCGGGGGTCTCCTTTGGAAAAATGACGGATCAGATCACTATCCCGGTAAGCCCCCTTCTTGAAATATTCCGACAAGCCATTGTCGTATACCGGCAAGCCACGTTCCACCAGCAGCGGCGCAATGAGCGGCGTGTTAAGGATGTCCTTATGGGAGGCGATCAATTGCGCGGCATGGCTCCAGTCCGGGTCATTACGGTCAAGCTTGACGGCCAGCGGATTGCGGCTTACCGTCCAGCAATTCCACACCAACAAAGGGGCCAGAAATACTGCCCAGGACCATTGCCGGCTGAGGGTTACGGCCATACAAATAAGCAAGAAAGGCGAAAGCAGATGAAAATAATACCAGAGATACGCCTCTTCATGCTTGCCCAGCCAGAAAACCAGGACCACAAGACAGCAAAGCGTACAATAAAGAATGAACGACATCGACCAGGGCCCCTTCAAGAAACAGCACCCCCTGATCGCTTTCCAAGATGCCTCGCGAGACCGGAAAGCCTGATACCCCAACGCCACAAACGACGTCAACAGCACCATGTTATTGATCGAAACATACTCCTTGAACTGCCGCACCGACTGCCCCCAGGACATCCAGCCCGGATTAGTATGCAAGAAGAAACAATTCGCGAAATAACAATTCCATTGATGATGGACGAACAAAATGCTGCCGTACGCCATCCCCGCGAACGCCAGCAAATAGGCCGCCGCCTTTCTTTTCGAAACAAAGACAAAAAGATATGCCGCCAGCATCGGAACGCTCAGAAGAAAATACGGTTTGGTGTAATACCCCAGGATCCCGAGAGCGGCGCTCAGTAACAATGTCCGGTAGGAAAAACCCCGGGACCAGGGCACAAGCAAAGCCGACAAAAAGAGAAATACCCCCAACGAGGACGGGTTCGCCATCGGCGTTGTGGTGGCCCGGAACAGGCAGCATCCGTAAAAGATCACGACAGCCGCGGCTGTCGGAAGCCACGCGGCCTTAAGCCTGCGCATGACCCAAAGCATCACCCCGCCGCAGGCAAAAATAAAGAACGCGGTCACCGACCGATGGACCAGCATCGTGACACCGAACACTTTGGCAAAAGGATACGTCACCAGGGAATAAAAAATGCCATAGTCATTCATGTACTGCGGCTGGTTTTGCAGATCGAAAGGATTAACCCCACGGACCAGGCCGGCCGTGGTGGTCAGCATGGCCCCTTCACGGTATTCATTGGGAAACGGATAAACAATAAAACCGTAATGATAGGCCAAGAGCTGGGCCGCGATCACGATCAACGCAAAGCCGCACAACCCTTGCAACATATCAACCGCTTTTTTCATCGAAACCATCCCCTTTCAACCCAGCTTATCACCCGTAGACAGCTTATGCCCGGCACAAAAACTGCGGGCATCCATGGCTTTGCCCCCAGCCGGATGCACGCGCTTGACCAGCACCGCCCGATCGCCGGCCTGAACGCAAAAACCATCCTTACGTAGCTCAAGGATCTCCCCCGGCTTCGTTGCTGCCGTAGAGCAGGCCTCAGCGACATCTGCCACACCAACCTCTAAGACCTTCAGTAGCTTTCCATTGAAATATGTAAACGCCCCCGGCCAGGGTTGCGTTCCCCGAACAAGGTCATGGATCTTTTTCGCGCTGTCCTGCCAATGGATGTGGCCAAGTTCCTTGCTGAGTTTAGGCGCGCGGGTCGCTAGCGCCCCGTCCTGTTTAACGCAAGTGAATGCCCCTGACGGTATCCGCGGCAACAAGCCGGCCAGCATATCGGCACCGAAGACGGCCAAACGATCCCTTAACGCGGCCGCCGTCATCTCTTCAGGAACAGGATAAGGCTCTTGAGCAAGAATATCGCCGCCATCCATGGAAGGATCCATCCTGATGAGCGTAACCCCCGTTAGCGTATCGCCATTGATCACCGCCCAGTTAACAGGCGCGGCCCCCCGGTATTTCGGTAATAAGGACGGATGAACATTCACGCAAAAATATTTTGGGATACCCAGCACCGCCGCGGGCAGGAATTTCCCGTAGGCCACCACCACAAAAACGTCCGCGGCATACTCTTTTAGTTTGCTGATAACCTCGCTGGCATTAAGGTCCTGCGGCTGCAAAACCTCGATGGCGTGGCGCAACCCCATTTCTTTGGTCGGGCCGGAGATGACCTGCAATCCACGCCCGCTGGGGCGGTCGGGCTGGGTCACCAGCGCGGCCAGCGTATGCCCCTCGTCGATCAAACGCTGAAGGCTGACCGCCGCAAAATCGTCGCAGCCAAAGAAAACGATCCTCATGGGTCGATATTCACCGTTAGAACGGTGTCCTTTTTTCCGCGGAATTTAAGGGCCACCCCGCGCGCCATGGCAACGGTCCCGGCCCTGTCCATGCCCTGCAAGATCACGCGCCAACGGAACTTGCCGCGCACAATAGCCGCCCGGTCCTGCTGGGGCTCCATCACATTGACCCCCTCAGAAGCGGCCGCGGTCAACATATCATAAAGCCTTTTACACTCCGCGCAAGCAAGTTCAGGATCAGCCGAGCGGACGACCAGCGCGACAAAAACGCCGAACGGCGGAAACCCCACCTCCTCGCGCAACTGTATTTCCTGGGCATAAAACTTTTCATGGCCATCATCCGCGATCGCATGCAACTGAGGGCTTTTGGGATCGCGGGTCTGCACCAGGACCGGCTTGCGCGACATTTGGCGCAAATACTGCACCAGAGCGAACGCCCCATGCGCCGCACGATGATCGGCCTTATGAAATTCATAATCGATATCCAGCGCCGCCGCGAAATCATAGGTGACCCGGCCACGGAAGCGGAAAATAGCTTGCGTGGCCACCAGGATATCCACGTCGGGCCGGGCGGAAGACGACTTCTCATATCCGGCCGCCCTGGCGCTTGGCATATACTTCCGGATCTCCTCGAGCACATACCCGACCCCTTTTGCCGCCGGCACATAAAGCAATGCTTTCCCGCGCTCTTTAAGCACTTTTTCCAAATGAAGGCGCAATCCAGGCGAAAGTAAGCTGCCCTTCTTCATTTTGAAATTGGAAACATCCAAGAACCGGACAGACGGCAACGGTGCCTCCACCCGCTCAAGGGCCACGCGCTGTTGCGCAACCTCACGCCACAATTCAACCGAAGGAGCGCTCGATACACATATAAGCGAAGCTTTTTCTTTTTGCGCGCGCAGGAACGCGGCTTCGCGCGCGTGGTAAAAAGGGGTCTGGTCGTTCTTATAAAACCGGCTTTCCTCATCCACCACCACAATCAATCCCAGCGACTGCGCCGGGGCGAATACAGCCGACAAGAAACCGACCACCAGCTTCGCCTCTCCCCGGCGGACCTTAAGCCAGCGCGCGTATTCTTCTTTTTCGGTATCGTGACGTAAAAGGACCCGCCCTTCCGGTCCAACCAAGGGCCCGAGATGGGGCAAAACTTCTTCCAGGCAAGAGCTCTCCGGGACAAGAACCAGAACGCTCCGCCCCGCCTCCAATTCAGCGCGCATGCGTGGCAGCAGGATCTCCCAGCGCTTGTCAAATGATGCGTCGAAGATCAGGCCATGTCGCGGTTGCGGCTTTGATACCGCGATCTCCTGTGCCCAACCGCCGGTCTCTTTGCGACGGGCCTTGCGCAACGCCGCCGGTAAACACATGAATAAAGCCTCGCCGAATGAGCAGGCATTGTGCGTCGCGAAATCCCGGCAGAACGCCAGCATGGCCGCTGAAAAGAGCGGCACTTCATCAAGCACTTTGATGATGGTGATCAGGTCCTTATAGTCAGAATGCTCGGCCAGGCCGACGACCACCCCCACGCTCTTCTTGCGGGCAAAAACCGCCTGCACGCGGCAACCCGGCACGACCTTCCCGGCCAAAGCAGGCGGGATCAGATAATCAAAATGACTGTCGACCGGAACGGGAAAAACAAGATGCGCGATCATGCGGAGCTAGACGCCAGTGACAATGTGTTGAATGATGGCCTCGACCGACTTCGGACGTGCCAGCGCCCGGGAAGCGGCGCGCGCGGCCGCCAGCTTGGCGGGGTCGGCGGCAAAGGCTTTGATGGCGGCAGCGATCTCGGGCAACGACTTATCGCTCAGACCGACACCGCTCTGCGCCAGGACCTTCACATTACCGGCTTCCTGGCCGGGGATGGCAGAAAAAAAGATCAACGGCAGCGCGTTAGCCAACGCTTCCGTGACCGACAGCCCACCCGGCTTGGTCAGCATCACGTCGGCCACTGCCATCAGTTCTTCCATGTTATCAACGAACCCGAACACCTTGTGCAGCGGGTTCGCTTTCGCGGTCAAGCGACCGCAGAGGGCTTTATTATTGCCGGTAATAATGATCATCTGCTGATCGTGAAGCAGTGCCGCCAGTTCTTCGATCGGCCCCATCCCAAAAGAGCTCGTTGACAGCAGCACCGTGAAGGTATTCTCTCTGAGCCCGATCTTCCGGCACAAAGCAGCCCGGTCGCGGGCCACGATGAATTTTTCGTCCAGCGGGATACCGGTCACCGCGATCCGCTCCGGCGGAATGCCGATCGCCGCCAACCGTTTCTTAGTATAGTCACATGCGACCAGGTAAAGATCCACCCCTTTGGAATACCATATCTTGTGGACATCATAATCCGTGACGATCGCGACCAGTTTCGTCCCGGGCAACTGCCCCGACGCCCGCAGGTCACCGATCACTTCCGTCGACAGGAAATGCGCGGTGACAATAACATCAAATTTTCCTTCTTTGACCATCCTGACCAGGGGGGCCGCGTTAAGCCCATTATAGATCCGGCGCGTCCCCTGGAACACCGGCTGCGCCCAATCCTTATCGGTCACGGCGAAGAAAGCCGCCCATAATTTCGGCAGTTTCCCAACCATATACTCATAACCGGCCGGATACGCTTTTTTAAAGAAAGAGTTGGTGTGGTCGAGAGCGTCCACGATCGACGCCTGCGTGAACCCGCGCGCTTTTAGTCCGTTAAAAACGGCTTCAGCGGCTTTGCGATGCCCCGCGCCCGCGTTGGCGTGCAGGATGAGGATCTTGGCTGAGGATGATGTCGACGGCGTCATAAAGGTCCTCCACGATATGGTCAGGACGAACATCCCAACGGTTCATGTACTCCTGGTTTTCGCGGCCCGAGAGGGTGAAAATAGTGCGGCAACCGGCATTTTTCCCGGCCTTGATATCCCCTTCGGTATCACCGACGAACCAGGCGTGACGGGCGGCATCGATGGGTTTGTCGATCGTCTTAAGCGCCTTGAGGATATTCCCGATCCGAGGTTTGCGGCAATGGCAGCCAGCGGAAGACTTGCAGGTGCAATAAAAAACCTCATCGATCCTGGCCCCGGCGGCTTTGACCCCTTTAAGCATGTGCGCGGTGATCTGCCCGAGCTTGGCCTTAGAGTAAACCCCTTTGCCAACGCCCGCCTGGTTGGAGATCACAAAAATATGGTAGCCGCCGTCCGTCAGGCGCTTGAGCGCCCGCAACGTCCTGGGCAGGAAATGAAAATCCTTGACCTTGGTCACGTAAAGCCCGTTACCGGGAAATTCATTGATGACGCCATCGCGATCAAGGAAAACCAATTTCATTTCTTTGTCCCGGCGGTAATGCCTTTGGTGATCTCGAAATATTTCATATAGCTCATGATCTGGTATAACGACGCGAAATAGGCGATGACAAACCCCATGAACCCGCCCCTCCATCCGCCCTTGCCGATGTAAGAACGAAAGAACCGGTCGATCGCGCGGTAAAAACCGATATACATCGGCATGCGGCGCTTGTCGGTCACCCACTTCTGTGCTTCCAGGGTGGTCTGGCGGTTGAGGCTGGCAAGAAAGTGCGCCAGGTCGGGATAACCGTCATGAATGATATCTTTGGTCATCAAGCCGCAGGTCCCGTCGTGAAAAACCCGGGGATGCACCGGCACTTCTTCATACTTGAATTTGCTTTTGCGCACCAGGCGGGTTTTGTGGCCCGGGTACCAGCCGGAATGATTCACCCAGTAAGCCCCGATAAAAGTGCGAAAGGGAATAGCGAAGGCCACGTGCGAAGTGCCCGGCAGGACTGTGTCGATCTCTTTCTGAAGTTCGGGCGTAACCCGCTCATCAGCGTCAAGATAAAGAACCCATTCGTTCCGGGCCTGAGCCGCGGCCCAATTGCGGTGGATGCCCTCATTATCCATCTGGCGATGATAAACCGTCGCGCCAAGCTTCTGAGCGATCTCAACCGTCCGGTCAGTGGAACGGTCGTCGACGACCACGATCTCGTCCGCCCACCCCTTGACACTGGAAAGGCAAGCGTCCATATTGTCTTCTTCATTCCGCGCAATGATAACAACCGAGACCGGACTGGGCATCAAAGGCTCTCCTTTAAAGCGTTAACGACTTCCCTGACCTGATCGGCGGTCATATGAGGGAACAGCGGCAGCGACAGGATCTCGGAAGCGATCTTCTCGGAAACCGGGAAGTCCCCCGCCTTATAACCGGCGTCCCGATAAGCTTCCTGCAAATGGACCGGAATAGGATAATGAATGAGCGACGGTATCCCGCGGGACTTGAGGCTCTCCATCACCCGTTCGCGATCCTTCACGCGGATCGCGTACGTCTGATACATATGATCACGGTCGGGTGCCGCTTGCGGAACCTTCACCCCGATGCGCCCCAACTCAGTCGCGTAAACCGCGGCTACTTTCTGCCGCATCCCGTTCCATTGATCAAGATGCTTCAGCTTGGCCGACAGCACCACCGCCTGCATCGTATCAAGGCGGGAATTAAAGCCCTTCATTTTATGATTATACCGGTCGGTGCGGCCATAATCGCGCAGCATCTCGACCATATATTTAACTTTATCATCATTGGTAATGACCGCGCCGCCATCCCCCCAACCACCCAGCCCTTTGGTCGGATAGAAACTGAAACAGCCGGCCTTTCCCGCCGCGCCGCTGCGCACGCCTTTGTACCGCGCCCCGTGTGCCTGGCAGGCGTCCTCGACGATCGCGATGCCGTGCTTATCGGTCACCGCCCGGATCCCGTCCATATCCGCCATCTGGCCATACAAATGGACCGGGATGACCGCCTTGGTCTTGTTGGTCACCGCTTTCGCCAAACTGGCCGGATCGATATTGTACGTTACATCCTCAACGTCCACGAACTTGACCGTGGCGCCGGTATACGACACGCAAAGCGCCGTCGCGATGAACGTATGCGTCGGCAGGATAACCTCATCACCAGGCCCGATATCCAGGGCGGATAAAGCCAGATAAAGCGCGTCAGTCCCTGAATTGACACCCAGGGCATACTTAACGCCGCAAAAGCGGGCAAATTCCTCCTCGAACATTTTAACCTGAGGGCCCATGATGAACGCGGACTTGTCGATCACCGTCGACCAGCCGGCATCCACTTCAGCCTTGATCGCCGCGTTCTGTTTAGAAAAATCAATGAATGGCACGCTCATATTAACCTCGATATTTTATTAAAGACTTCATCCACCGAAAGAGACTTAAGGCAAGCCTGATGCCGGCAATCAGACATCCGAAAACGACGATAACAAGGCTGGCAAGCCAGGCCTTTCTGGACCACCAGATGCGTATCCGGCGGATAAGGGCCATACACCACGGGATCGACCGGACCGAAGATCGACGCTGTTACCGCACCCGCCGCGACGGCAACATGTAACGGCCCGCCATCATTAGCTACGACCAGCTTCGCGGCACCCATCACCGCCGCCGCTTCGGTCAGGCTCAACGCCCCAGCCGCTAAAATAGGCCGATGCTTCATGAGGCCGGCGACTTCCGCGCACAATGCAACCTCATTTTTATCACCCATCAGTATAATGGGCAGCCCCCCTTTTTCAATCATTTTGTCGGCTAATCCGGCAAAATTAACGGCGGGCCAGCGCTTGAGGCCCGCGCTGTTCCCCCAGCTGGCTCCTCCGCCGGGATGGATCACCGTAAAACCACGCTCCGTTAACTGATGGGTCCGCCTGAAGGCAGCCGCCCGGGTTTTATCAGCGTCCGACGAAAAGATCTCCATCCGGCCGGCCGGCCGGGTGCCACCAAGAAGATCCAGATAATAGGCCGCCACATGGCGCGCTTCATACCCCTTGAGCGGAACTTTGTCCGTTAGCCAGCGGCCGCGGCCCTTATGATCGTAGCCGATCCGCCGGGGAATCCCCGCCCAAACCAGCGCCAGCGCCAATGGTGAACCAAGGGAAAGGTCAAAAGCCGTGTCAAAACCACCCGCCCGTATTTCCTGGGCAAAATCGAACCAGCGGCGGAGAAACCGGATCGGGGACTTCCGGTAAATGGCAACGAAATCATCCCGCTCATAACAAAAAACACGCTCAAGGCGGGAATCATTCTTCAAAAAGGGCACGGTCCGGGCATTGCCGATATAACTGATCGAGGCCGCCGGATACCGTTGCTTAAGCGCGCCGATCAACGGAGTCGTAAAAAGGACATCCCCAATACCAAAAGGATTGACAACCAGGATACGTTGCGGGGCCACGCTTTCAGGCATCAAAATAATGTGTAGATGAACGGCGCGACCGCCGAGCTTTGCGCGAAAATGACCAGGACGCTAAGGAGCAGCAGGATCACGATGATCGGCGCCAGCCAGAAACGCTTACGGGTCTTTAAGAACTGCCACAACTCACTGATGATCGACACTTTTGCCATACAACAATCTCCCTTAAAATTGCTGACGATAACTTTCCCGATCGAACGCCCCCTCCGGGCGCCGATGCCAATAACTGGCCGCCGAACGGTCGAGCCCGCGCTCCAGATGATCCTTGCCAACCAGCCGAAGGAACAAACCGATGGGTACGAACAGCACCACAAACACCACGGTCAGGATCGCGGTGGTCACCACGCCGCCGATCACATGCGCGACCTTCATCCAACCCTTGTAACCCGGACGCAGCGCCTGCCAATCTAAAAGCGTCACGCCGGCAAAGACCAAAGCGCAAACGACCAGGACCTGCTGCGCTAAACCAAAGCCGTGCTTAAGCGCGCCACCGGCCGCGAAGAAAACGGCAATAACCGCTAACCCATAACCAAAAACTAAAAGATCTTTCTTCTCTTTATCCATGGCTCAATCCAATACCTGTGAGATATCGTCCTTTTTATACTTGTCGCGGTCGGGTTGCTGCTGTTTGTCCAGCACGCAATGGCCCAGGACCAGAAAATCCATGTTCGTGCACATAAAACACCGGTACGCATCCTCCAGCGTGCACACGATCGGTTCCCCGCGGATATTGAACGACGTATTGATAATGACCGGGCAGCCGGTCTTCTTGTAAAAGGCTTCGATCGTCCGGTAATAAAAACCGTTCCGCCCTGGGCTGACCGTCTGAACGCGCGCGGAATAATCCACGTGCGTGATAGCAGGCACCGTCGATCGTTTGACCTTGAGCTTGGCAATGCCGGTAAGCGAGGTATCGCGCGATGCGGGATCGATCTGACTTTCCACCACCGGCCCCACCATCAGCATATACGGGCTCTCATAAGGCAGTGCGACATAATCCTTCGCTTTATCTTCCAGGATGCTCGGCGCAAAAGGACGGAAAGACTCCCGGAACTTGATGCGCACGTTCATCTCTTCCTGCATCTTCAGCGACCGGGCGTCCCCGATGATACTGCGCGCCCCCAGCGCCCGCGGCCCGAACTCCATACGGCCCTGTACATAACCGATCACTTTCTCGCCGGCGATCAGATCCGCCACCCGCTCATGTAACACCGGATCATCATAGCGCTCATACGGAGCCTTCTTCGCCTTCAGGAACACCTCCACCTCATCATCCGCGTAACCCGGCCCCAGATAAGAGCCCGACTGAAGATCGTTCTTGCCATCGACCTTCCGGGCATTCCCTAAGTACTGGTACCAGACAAAAAGCGCCGCGCCTAATGCGCCACCAGCATCGCCAGCCGCCGGCTGGATCCAGATCCGGTCAAAAATATTCTCGCGGGCAATACGCCCGTTCCCCACACAATTAAGCGCCACCCCGCCAGCCAGGCACAGGTTCTTTTTACCGGTCAGCGCGCGCACATGCCGCGCGGTCTTCACCATCACCTCTTCCGTCACCGCCTGGATCGAACGGGCCAGGTCCATATCAAATTGAGACAGGGCTGTCTCCGGCTTGCGTGGGCCCCGGCCGAACAACTTATGGAAACGCTCGCTGGTCATGGTGAGCCCGGCGCAATAATTGAAATACGGCATGTTCAACCGGAAAGAACCGTCGTCCTTGATATCGATCAATTCCTGGCGGATAAGGTCGGCGTATTTCGGCTCGCCGTAGGGCGCTAGGCCCATCAATTTATACTCACCGGAGTTCACGCGAAAACCGCAATAATAAGTAAAAGCGGAATAAAGCAGCCCGAGAGAGTGCGGGAAGCGCAGTTCACTGTGCAGCCGGATAGCATTCGCTTCCCCGATGCCAATGCTGGTGGTCGCCCATTCGCCGACACCGTCCATGGTGAGGATAGCCGCGTCTTCAAAAGGCGACGGGAAAAAAGCCGACGCCGCGTGCGACTCGTGATGTTCCGGGAAAACAATATCCCCCTCCCACCCTAGTTCCTTTTGCAGCGCATCCTTAAGGAAGATCTTTTCTTTAAGCCAGGCCGGCATAGCTTTAAGGAAAGACAAAAGCCCGGACGGCGCGTAATTGAGATATGTGAGCAACAGGCGCTCGAACTTCAAGAACGGCTTCTCATAGAAAGCAACATGCGTCACGTCCTTGATCGTGATCCCGGCTTCTTTAAGGCAATACGCTACCGCTTTTGAAGGAAAAGCGGCATCATGCTTCTTGCGGGTGAAACGCTCTTCCTGGGCGGCAGCGATAATAACGCCGTCCTTGAGCAGCGCTGCCGCGCTGTCATGATAATAGCCCGAGATCCCCAGAATATAAACAGATGCCATTCTATTTGCTCCCTATTTCCTGATAAACTTTTAAAGTCGCCTGGGCCATTTTCTCCCAACTGAACTCTTTCGCCCGTGAAACACCTTTCTCAACATAAAGGTCATGCTCAACCTGATTCTCCAGCAGGCGCCGCAGCGATTCCGCCAGGCTCTCCGTATCGTAAGGATCAACCATGATCGCCGCTTCTCCCGCCAACTCGGGGAACGCGCCCCGGCCGGAAGCGATCACAGGCACACCCGCCGCAAAAGACTCGGTGAGCGCGAACGATACCCCGGAGTACATCGACGAAACGATGGCCACCCGGGCATTACGCAAGAGCGCGTAAAAAGAGCGGTCCGGAATGAATCCCGTCAGGATCACCTTATCCCTGATCCCCAGGATCTCCATCTTGCGGATGGCCCGGGCATACGTGCCTTCATAATTCACGCTGCCGGTCACGACCAGCTTGACCTCCGTGGCCGCCCGGCGGGCATACTGCGCGAACCCTTCCAGGACAAAATTAAGGTTATGCCGGCGGTCACTCAGGCCCGACGTATTAACAATATAATCTTTTCCCGCCAAGCCGAACTGTTCAACCACCCTGTCGACCTCGGCCCCTGATAACGAAAAGAGGTCATCCGAGCCGGCCCCGGGCAACGTAACGGCAATGTTATCTGCCGCCACGCGGCAAAAGCGCATCAGATCATTCTTCGTCGTCTCTGAGAGCGTAATGGTCCGCGCGGCCAGGCGGCTCCACGCTAAATGCCGGAATTGATAATTCTTTTTCTCCCACCAACCCGTAAAAGAACCGGCCATGATCCAGTCACCCATGCCCATGACTGTCACAACCGTCGGACAACCAGGGCGGAATAACGGGGCCCCGTCCTGGCAAGGCGAATGGAACACATCGATCTTGTGCGCGGCAAGCATGCCGGGAATATAACGGGCCGGCCAGCTCTTGCGCGCCTCGCGTGGCAGGTCGAGCGTAACCCTTGTTACAGACGGGAAATGTATGTAATGATCGTAATCCACGCAGACCTTATCCGCGGAAAACAGGAATATTTCCAGCCTGGGATTGAGCAGCGCCAGGGCGCGGACCAGTTGCGCCAGGTAATACGCGCCGGCACTCTTTTCTTTCGTCAGGACATTAGCGTCAAACCCTATCCGCATCAACAGCCCCTTTCCCTTCCTGGAGCGCCAGCCGGCTTGCCGCCGCCACCAGGCCGGCCATGAACCAGAACAAGACAGCCAACTGCACGCTATACAAGTGATTGTCAAAAAAAGCATGGACCGCATACCCAAACAGGGCACAAACCAGGCCCAGCACAACACCATCCCGGGTCTTGCCGAACGCCGCGAAACCGCGCTGAAAGATCAGAAAAAGGAACGCCAGGAAACTGATCAGGGCAAAAATGCCCGTTTCCGCCCAGATCTGCAAGTAACAATTGTGCGCGTACCAAATGCCGGGAACCTTCCCATACTGGGCAAAATTCGACATAAATGTCCCGATGCCTGTCCCCAGCCAAGGATGGTCATGGATCATCCCCGCCGCCGCGCTCCAGAAGCCGAACCTGCCGGTATCAGCCCCGTCGTGAAATATGGAGAAAGCCCTGTCCCGGATCACGGGATTAAACAGAACAAAAGAAAAAATGACCACCTGAGAGACCATCAATTTAAGCTGGCGGGAAAGCAACAACATCAGCAACAGGGCTCCCGTCAGGCCAGTCCAGGCCCCGCGGGAAAAAGTCAGCAACAAAGCGCACGCCAACACCAAGCCAAGAAGGATCAGCCCGCCTTGCCGCTTTTTTCCCCTTAAGGCATCCTTCAAGAAAGACCCGCTGGCGACCGTGAGAATAGACAATATCAGCGTCAGTGTACACACCAGATAAGCGGCAAGAGAGTTGTAATGTTTGAACGGGCCGGTGATCGCTTTCATCGTGCCATCGATCGCAAAAACAACTTTGCCGCGCACAAACTCCCAACTGAAAAAATATTGCGACGCGCAATCCAGGGCCACCAGAGCCGCGGAGGCGAGGAGAACGAATACCGTGTTCCTTATCCGTCGGGGATCGGACAGGGTATCCTGGACTACGAAAAATAGAAGGATATACTCCCCCCATTTAAAGAAAAGCGCATTGAGGCTCTTATGCATATTCACACCGGAATTAACCAGTGAAAAAGCGGAAAAAACAAAAAACAGCAGCAGGAAGAAATGCGCGCGATCCCTCAGGAACCCAAAATCCGGCCGCAACATCTTCTTAACGATGAACGCCAGCACAGCTAGAAAAATAAACGTCTCGACCGCCGCGATTGAAAGCGGAAGACAAAATGCCGTTGCGTAGAGTGAGAATATCAGCACCCGATCAGCCATCGAAACAACTTTTACCTGACGATCACAACTCAAGATAGCCCCCTGCTGGCGGAAATAATACAAACCCCATTCGTCCGTTCTTCCGAAATAGACTTTGCCGCTGTCGCGCGATCAACTTCTGCCCAGGCATTATTCAATGCCCCGGGGGCGGCCGGGCAGTTCACATAATAAACAGCTTCATCGACCTTAAAACCGGCCAGCAAACGGTCAAGCCGCGCGCCATCATACACTCTCTGAAATGAGTCCTCCCTGGGACAACCAAAAGGAACCGAAAGCAGAAAGCGCCCGCCACGCCGCAAAACACGCGCCGCCTCTTCAATAGCCTTAAGGTCGCCCCACCCCTCGTGCCGCGGATCGGCGTAATGGCCAATGCCAATATGTTCCAGTGTCGAAATACAAGTGACCGCGTCAAAAGACTCGTCCGGGAACGGCAACTTCATGATATCCGCCTGCCGGAAAGTAAAATGCGGGACTTCATAAGGATACACGCGAAAATCCGTGCCCGTCACTTCGTACCCGAGCGCGGCAAGATACAGGGGAAGCACGCTCTCTGTGCATCCGAGGTCCAATACCGCCGAACCTTTCGGCAATCGCCCAAGACGGGAAATAACGAACGGCGTCTCAACAACGCGCTCATTGATAAAAACCTGCTTAACGTATTTCTCCGTCTTAAAAGTCCGCCAATTAAAGCGGGGCTTTATTTTTAAGAAAACAGGATTATTAATGAAATGTTTCTTCAAACCATCATCCATAAACGACGCCACCTGTTGATACTTTCCCTTGTTACGTTAACTACACCTAGATCCGTGCCATTACCTGTTCAAGCGTGATCTGCTCCAAGCGGCCCGCCGCGACAACCGCATGGTTGAATACCGGCCACGGCCCCCAGCGCTCCGGATTCTTGCCGGGCATATCATCCCGAAAGAGCGCCACCACTTTTGTCCCGACACTCGCGGCCAAATGCACCGGGCCGCTGTCGCAGGACACCAGCACCGAGCAGCAACGCAACACCGCCGCGGCCTCGAGTAAACTCGTCCGCCCGCTCAGATCAATGACCCGATCCGACCGCGGCACACGTAACGGCCGGTGCCACGCTTCCGGCCGTCCGATCAAAACAACCCGGTGCGCCTTATCTTGCGCTAACGTTGTCACCAGCTGCTCGAAATTCTCCAGCGGCCACTGCTTGACGGAATCGCTGGTCCACGGATGGACCGCCACATAACGTTCGGAAGGATCCAGCCCCCACTTCCGGGCAACATGGTCCTGGATATCTACCGGAACATTTAACACCAGCGACTTATCCGCGGTCGCACAACCCAGCAAAGCAACCAGGTCAAGATTGTTCTCGACCTCATGCCTGTGCCCGAGCCCCTTGCGATCCGCGATACGATCTGTTAAAAAGAACGCGTGCTTGCGGGCATAACCGGCCCGCCGCGGGATACCCGCCCAAAACAATATTTGATGCGCCCGCGCTGTCGGATTTAAGACCACCGCCGCGTCATATTTCTCCCGGCGCAAAAACAAAACAAACCGGACCAACTCGAACCAGGCGCTATTCTCCGGCGGAAAAACCAGGACCCGATCAATGAACGGCACCGCTCGTGCCAACTCCTCCACACCGGGCGCAACCGCGACCGTCACCTGAGCCCCTGGATATGACTCTTTTATCGCCCGAAAAGCCGGGATATTCAGCAAAAACTCCCCAAAACGGTCATTTCTGACCAGCAGGATCCGGCCCATCAGCGCCGAAGGGGTCGTGCTCATTTCTTCCCGATAGCGCCAAGCAGCTCGGGCGCCTGCGCCACGATCGACGCAACGATCCTGTTACCGGCTGTCGTCATATGGCCGTCCCAATCAAAGAAATATTTTTCATGCGGCGCGGCCAGGAATGCGTCAAGTGTGTTAATAAAAGGGATATGCTCCCGATCCGTCAGTTCTTTCATCAATTCAAAAGGCAGATAATCCGTGTACTTCTTTCCGGCCTCAAAACCCCAGGTCTTGCGCCCTTCCGTCCATTGGTCGCCCCCGACGTACAAGCCGTGCGGGTACATCACAATGACCAGGGGGATATGCCTGGACGCCAGCATATCGCGCATCTTGACCAGGTTGGCCGCTGTCCGCGCCCAATGCTGGCGGATCAAAGCCTCCCGCTCGCGGCCGCGCATCAGGAGCAGCGCATCGTACTCCATCAGGGAACTCTTCGCTTTCTCGTCATCAAGACCGGCGATCACCGCCTTGGCCCGCGCACCCGATAAAGCGGTCTTCATATACTGCCCCATGCCCAGCACCCGCATCTTGCGGATGGACCGCACAACCTTATTATGAAAGAACTTGCAGAACGAGCTATAGTTTGTCAGCGTCAGCCACCAGTCCCGCTTGCCGTCAACGATCATCGGGTCGAACCGCAGGATATCCCCGTCGCGGTCCCGCACCGCGTGCCGCTCGGCGTACCAATCGTCCCAAAGGTCGGTCATGTCAAAAAAGAAGACCACCGCATCGGGCTGGTACTTCAAATGGATGTTCTTCACATTCAGCAGCTGCGTGGCCGGAGAGGTGGAACCGATCCCGGCATTGATCACTTCGACAGATAAGCCACGATCCCTGAGCTGTTTCTCGATCAAGGCCGCAAAGGTCTGGTCATCGGGCGAGCCGACCCCGAAGGTGAAGGAATCGCCTACCGCGAAAACCCGCGCAACACCCGGAAGCTTGGGCACCACGAAATCCCGCCCGCGGTACCCGAAATGATTAATATGAGCGGTATAATCGAACTCGCCCGGGATCGACGAGACGCTACGCATCACGCTATCCGGCGTGAAAAGCACATCTACATGCTTTTGAGTGATCTGCGCCAGCGGCTCAACATCATGCCGCCAGAAGCGGAAAACAACCTCAAGGAACAGCAATACGCCAAGCAGGATCAAAGCCCAGACGCCCATCATTTTCAGGAATTCACCCAGCGCCTTCATTTACAACCCTCACTGATTAAAATGATAACTCGCCAATTTGGCGTACAACGCCGACGTCGTCAATAATTCCTCATGCCCGCCCTTTTGGACGATCCGCCCATTCTCCATCACCAGGATGCAATCCGCGTGGCGAATGGTGGACAGGCGATGCGCGATCACAATGACCGTGCGGTCCTTCATCAGGTTATCAAGTGCCAACTGCACCATGTGCTCCGACTGCGGGTCAAGGGCGGAAGTGGCCTCATCCAAAAGCAGGATGCGCGGATTCTTAAGGATCGCGCGCGCGATGCACAGGCGCTGCTTCTGCCCTCCAGACAACTTCATGCCCCGGTCGCCAATGACCGTATCGAGCCCCTCGGGCATCCGTTCGATGAACTCGAGTGCCATGGCCTGCCGGGCCGCCTCCAGCACCTCGGCATCCGTCGCGTCAAGTTTTCCGTAACGCAAATTCTCACGAATAGACTCATTGAACAGGATCATGTCCTGCGTGACCAGGCCCACATGCCGGCGCAGGGACGCCACCGTCACCTCCCGGATATTCTGGTCGTCAAAACTGAGCGCGCCCGTGTCGATATCATAAAAACGCAGGATCAAATTCATGATCGTGGTTTTCCCGCAACCAGTCGGGCCCACCAACGCGGTCATTTTACCGATCTCAAAATCATGGGTGAAATTCTTGATGACCTGGTTCGGCTGGTCTTTTTCGTAGCGGAACGAAACATCCTTGAAACGAATAGCCTCCGCCGGCGGCCGGCATTCTTTGGCCTCGGGAAGGTCAACAATAAGCGGGATCCAGTCTAGAAAATCGTACACGCGCCTTGAGGAAGCCAGCGCCTGCTGATTAATGCTGTACACTTCCGCCAGCTTCTTGATCGGGCGCTGAATGCTGATCAGCGAACCGAGGAACAAAGCGAAAACACCGAACGACATATGCCCCTTGATAACCTGCAAACCGCCGATCCAGAAAACCACCACCACCGCGACGGCCGCCAGGATCTCGGTGATCGGCGAAAGGCAAAGGCTGCGCCTGACCCCCTTGATGATCGCCCGATAAAATTTCTTGTTGAGCACATCAAAGCGGTTGATCTCGTGCTTCTCACGCGAGAAGGCCTTAACGATAGACACCCCCTGATTGGTCTCCGCCAGGATCGAATTAAGGTCGGCCATCGACTCCTGGGACTGGATCGACTGCTTTTTGATGGTCTTACCGATCACGTGGATCAGCCAGCCGTTAAGCGGAAAAACCACCAGGATGATCATCACCATTTTCCAGCTGATGGTAAGCGCGATACCGGCGAACATGACCGCTAGGATACTCTGGTAGAAGATATCAGTTAACCCGAATGAGATGGCATGGCCGATGAACCCGGCATCATTCGTGATACGGCTCATCAACTCGCCCTGGCGCTTCTGGCTGTAGAAGTCCAGCGAGAGGTCCTGATACTTGCGGAACAGGTCGCCGCGCACATCCATCACTGTCCGCTGGGCCAGCGTGTTCATAAACAACCCGCGCAGATAGGAAAACCCTCCCTTGATAATATAAAAGGCCGGGATAAGAAAGATCACGCCGTAAAAAAGCGTGAAGCGATCCATCGCGTTAAGCACATCGGCGTAATGCACCAGGAACGGCGGCAACCCCACCGGCAGGATAATGGGCTTACCGTTAAAAATACAGTCCGCCAGCGGCACGATCGCGCCGAATTGCGCGCCTTCGAAACCCGCGCAAGCGATCATGGCCAGGATACCCCCGACCAGATACTGCCAGTTCCGCCGGGCAAGATAGAGCATTTTCAGGTATTCTTTAATAACGCACTCCTTTTGTACTTAAGAACTTCTCAACCACCGCAACCACATGGTCAAGCTGGCTGACGTCGATATCCTGATGGATCCCGATATGCGTCCCGTGATCGCTACAATACTCAGCCTCCGGAAAATCCCCGAGCTGATAGCCTAAAAACGCGTAACTGGGGCACTGCGTCGGCATGGAATAAAAGAGATTGCGCGAATCGATACCCTGCGCCTCGATATAAGCCACGAACTCATCTTTGGAAAAACCCGCGCCTTCGCGCAAGATGATCGAGAACGCGTGAGGCCCCAGCTTCTCGTGCGCTTCCTCCTTGAGGGTCAGAAAAACCTTGTCAAAGCGGGCGAACTTATCGATCAGGTAGAGCATATTGCGCCGGCGGGTATCGAGGATCTTCTGGAAAATATCGATGTTCCCCAGCCCCACCGCCGCTTCGATCTCGTTCATCTTAGCCGAAAACCCTATACGCGAAAAAGTGAATTTTCCGGTCATCCCGTGATTGCGCAAGGAGCGCAGCGCCTCGGCAGCCTTCTCGTCATTGGTAATGATGATCCCGCCTTCGATCGTGGTCACGATATGCGCCGCGTAAAGGCTAAAGCAGGCCATGTCGCCGATCGCGCCGATCTTCTGGCCCCGGTACTCAGCGCCATGCGCCTCAGCGGCATCTTCAATGACCCGCAGGTTATGCTTACGGGCGATCGCGAGGATCCGGTCCATCTCGGCCGGCTTGCCCATCAGATGCACCGGCATGATCGCCCTGGTGCGGGCCGTGATCTTCGCCTCGATCTTGTCGGGATCGATATTGAGCGTGTCGCGCTTGACGTCAACGAAAACCGGCGTTAATCCCGCCTGAAAGACCGCGTTACCGGTCGCCACGAACGACAGAGCCGGCACAATGACCTCGTCCCCGCGTTTGGCCCCCAGATCATAAAGCGCCGCGCAAGCCAGCGCGTCGGCATCCGTCCCGCTGGAGACCGCCACGCCGTATTTCACGCCGAACAAGGCAGCGAATTTCTCCTCGAACTCCTTGACGTATTTCCCCTTGGTGACCCACTTGGTCTCTAGGGCCTCGTCGATCAACCGGCGCGCTTTATCCGTGATCGACACCGTCCCGAAGGGAACTTTATATCCGGCCTTCTTTGATTCCTCGCCAACCTGAATTTTCACGGCAGCATCTCCTTGAGGTGCTTCTTCGCCCATTCAAAGCGCTCCGGCGTCCCGATATCAATGAACGGCGCGTCCACTTTGAAACCGTAAAAACCCTTGCCGATCATCTTGGGGAAGAAATCATATTCGATAGAAAATTTACCCTCAGGCATCAGATCGAAAACATCCCGGCGAAAACTGTAAATGCCGGCGCTGATGTGCTGTACCTCGGACGTTTCGAACTTTTCCTTGAACGCCAGCACTTCATCCCGTTCATTCATCACGATCGTGCCGAAATCCTTATTGCCTTCCACCTTCACGCCAACCAGCGTTACCATGGCGTCGCGCTTCTGATGTTCGGCCAGCATCTGCCCGTAAGAGACCGGCGTAAAGCAATCGCCGTTAAGCCCGAACACAACATCATTCTTCAGCAACTTCTGGGCATTCTTGAACGCGCCGCCCGTCCCCAGGGGTGAAGGCTCGATCGACATCTGCACATCGATCTCGCGGAACTTGTCCCGGTAATGGCCCGCCAATGACTCGGCTTTATACCCGGCGCATAAGATCACCCGTTCGGCGCCTTGCTTGATCAAATAGCGGATAAGAAAATCGAGGAACGGCTCACCCTGGACCTCAGCCATGACCTTGGGGGCGTCCCCCGTGACCGACCGCAGGCGCGTCCCCAGCCCACCGCATAAAAGTAAAAAGTCCGCTTTCATACCACCACCCCGCTGTTTGGCTGATAAAAAATGATCTGGCTGCCGAGCCCCTCGAATTTAAAAGGGATCTCCAGAAAACCGCTCAAGGCATCGCGCACGGCCGGCTTGCGGTCCGGTTCGGCGTAGATCAGAACGAACCCGCCGCCACCCGCCCCCAGCAATTTGCCGCCAAGCGCGCCGGCTTTCATCGCCCGGCTGTAAATATCGTCGATCACATCCGTCGTGATCTTGTCCGACAAGGTGCGCTTGAGCTTCCAGCTTTCATTAAGCAAACGCCCGAAGCCTGTGAGGTCATCCGCATTCAGGCACTTAAGCCCCTCCTGCACAAAACCATACATCGTCGTCAATTCTTTACGGCGATTAGGTATGTTCTGGATCTGATGCGCGGCGATCTGGGACGCCGTCCGTGAGAACCCGGTAAAAAACAGCATCATGTGGTCCTGCAGGTCCCGCATGCGGGCCGCCGGCAGCGTCAAGCGCCGCACATTAAAATGGCCGTCGCCGCTGAACTCGATTAGGTTAAACCCGCCGAAAGCGGCCAGGGCCTGGTCCTGTGAGCCCACATTCTCCTTGATCAAGTCCTGCTCGATATGGATCGCCTGTTCCGCCAGCTGCTGCTTGGTGATCATCTCGCCCTTAAGCGCGTAAAGCACATTGAGCAAGCCGACCGTAAAGGAAGAGCTGGAGCCAAGCCCCGTGCGCGCGGGCAGGTCCCCGTCGTGATGGACCTCGATCCCGTCATTGATGTTAAGAAAACGCAAAGTCTCGCGCACGGAAGGGTGGTCGATCTCGTCGATCGCCTGCACATGCTCGGTCTTGGAATAAATGATCCGCGAGCGGTACTCAAAGAACGGCGGCAAATGGCGCACCGTCAAATAACAATACTTGTCGATGGTCGTCGCCAGGACCGCGCCGGGATTATCCCGGAACCACGCCGGATAATCGGTGCCGCCACCAAAAAAGGAAATACGAAAGGGCGTTCTTGATATGATCATTCTGCCTCTTAACGTTAAAAGACCAGCAAACCCGCCGCCGGCACCCCACCGCCGTTCGCGGACCAGGCCTTGCGCAATTCATTATACCTGACGGCCAGCAGCATCAGCTCGCCGGACCGGCCCTGTTCTTCCAGGCAGGCCTTGATGAACAACGCGGCATCACCGTAGGCCCGCTGTAGCCGGACCAAGGTCTCGCTCGGCGCGATCCTGTTCGCCACCCGGAACTGAGAAAATACCTTCGACCCCATCACATACGCGAACGCCCGCCCCTGCGGGACGGCAACCGCCTGCTGGAAATATTCCGCCGCCCGCGCGTAATCCTTCCGCAAAAAACAAAGGATCCCGGCATTATACCGGGCGGCAAATGCGTCCGAAGACGAGCGCAGCGCCTGGCCGAAATATCCGGCCGCGCCAGCCGCATCCCCTGAGTAATAAGAGCAATACCCGAGTAACTCGCTGACCCCGGACGTCCCCGAAGCCTCCCGTCCGATCAGCTGATAATACGCCAGATAACGAGCCGCCTCGCGAGGATGACGTAACGTTTCCGGCCGCAAGGCCGTCAAGTCCGGCATGTAACTGTCGATCCGCCGGGAATATAAACCTTCCCGGGCTTTCGGGTATTCACGCCAAAGGCCCTGCCAGGCATAAAGTGTTCCCGCCGCGATCACTATCAGGGCCGCCACTTTCAGGCGAGTGGTAACAAGACCGTCTTTCAAACCGACCAAAACGGCCCCCATTTCATCAGATGCACATACGTCCATAATGACGAAAGCGCGATCATGGAGCCCGTCCCAACGATCACGATCAAGCGGCCCCAGCGGTCATTTTCCGTCAGATACCATCCGTGCCTGATAAGCGCCACGATCAAAAGAAGCGCCGCAGGCGTCAGGAAAATAAAATACCGTTCCGCCACCCCGAAGTTCCCGCTGGCTTTCCAACCCAGGAACCAGACGATCACCGCCAGCGCCATGCCCAGCATCAGCAGGAAAGCCGCCAGCAAACCATCAACCACCGCCTTGGAACCCGCCATCCCCGCCGTACCCGCGGGTACGCGGCAGGCCGCGGACGCCAGCGATCCGGCCGCGATAAAATAAAACCAGAACGGCGGCACGTTGGTCAGGATCAGGTCTCTCTGCGCCCACAACGCTCCGGAAAAAACCATCGTCAATCCGCCCTTGAGCATCAACAGGACGCTGGCAGGTTCCTGGGAAAGGTTCGGATATGTCCGCTTGGAAAGAACATAGTACAAAACGCACACCGCCAGAGGGATCACCGTCACCGGTACGCACCAGCGCCAATACCGTGTGCGGTCCCTCACGAGCAGGACTGCCGACACCGCCACGATCGGCAACGCGGCAAAAAAGATCGTCAGCGATAACAGCCCGTTGACCACGGCCAACCATACCCAGATCCGCCGCGCGCTGTTCTCCTTCTGGGGCCCGAGGATCTCCATGAACAGCATGCCCTGAAGGGCGCACAGCAAAACCCACAGCGCGTAAGGCCGCGCCTCCGGCAGAAAAGCCCAAATACTGAAACCCGACAGGGTCACCGCCGCGCTCAGCAACCCGAACCCGACCGACTCACGCCAAGAAAAATATAAAAAGATCAGGGCGACCGCCAGCGACATGCACACCACCGGCAGGATCCGCAACAACACCTGCCCGCGGGGTTCATAAACGCAGAATTCGCCGCGCCAGGCCACCGGCAAACGATAATCCGCCAGGCGGCAAATGAATTTCTGGCCAAGATAGAACAGAGGGCTCAAATTCCCCTCCGGGAACCGGGCCTCAAGGATCGTCCGGGTGCTCAAGCGGTCGATCGTCTCCACCTGGGTAAAAAGCTCATCATTCCACAGCAGTTTCTGTGACGCGAGCCTCAGGCCGCAGAACACGCCGCCCGCCAGGATAACGACGGCAAGCATCAGTTTGACCATATCAGATATTGGCGTAATCGTTACGTTTAATGATCCCGTACGCCTTGACCAGCTCGGCGATACCCGCCGAAAGCGACATATCAGGCTTAAACCCGGCCTTCTCGATCTTTTCATTGGAGACGATATAATCCCGCTTATCCGGGTCCTCCCCGACCGCCGCTTCAACAAAATAAAGATCCGGGACATGCTTCTTGATCTCAACACATAGCTCGTGCTTGCTTAAATTGGCATCCGAAAGGCCGACATTATAAGGCTCGCCCTTCATGCGGTCGAAGTTGTTGAGCGCGTGGCTGAAAGCCTTGGCCACGTCGCGCGTATGAATGAAGTTCCGCTTGAAATGCGCTTCGAACAGGACAATAAAACGATCATAGACCGCCCGATAAACAAAATCATTGACCAGCAGGTCGAGGCGCATGCGGGGGCTGGCGCCGAAAGCCGTCGCCAGGCGCAAGGTGATGCCATGGCCGCTATCGAGGATGATCTTCTCGGCGTCGCACTTGAGCCGCCCGTAAATGGAAATAGGCCGCAGGGGCGTTTCTTCGGTACAAAACTTGCCCTTCTCGCCAATACCATACCCGCTGTTGGTCGTGGGGTAGATCAGGCGCTGGTCTTTGGATGACAGGTCAGCAATAAGCTTCACCGCGTCGACCAGGATGGTCTGCGCGCCAACCGGGTCTTTGGCACACAACGGAGCGCCGGTCAGGCAGGCCAGGGGGAAAACAGCATCCGCCCCCTTCATGAGCCTTTCAACGACTTTTTTATCCCGAGCGTCCCCGCGCACAATGGTCAACTTCGGGTTATGGCACTGATCCAGCAGGGGCGACTGGTTATACATGAAATTATCCAGGACCGCCACCTCATGCCCCTCCGCCAAAAGGCGCGGCACCATCACCGAACCCAGATAACCAGCGCCACCGGTAACAAGAATTTTCATGATCATCACTCCATATAGTTATTAACTAGTATAAGGACAGAGGATTATACTTCCCTCGTCATGGAAAATCAACCGAATGTATGGGTTAATCTGCTTCCCGGCCCTTGCGCGCCTTAAGAGCCACCCGGTCAACCATCGCGACGGCTAAAACGATCAGCAAAGGGCCAATCGGCATGGCATGACGGTAATTCGTAAAAAAGACGGAATAGGCCAGCATAAAACAAATAACAAAACCTGCGGTTAACCGCGACCCGCTGTCCCCGCGGGCCAATGCCCCAACCAGCCCTGCCAGTCCCGACAAAGCCACCAGGAAAGATAGTCCGTATACCCAGCCATCATTATTGTACAACCTCTCAAGCCACAAAGGATAGGAGACAAAAAACAAACGGTTCTCCCAGAACAGCATCTTCGATCCTTCCAGAAGGGACAATGCAAACTGTTGCCAGGGATGGTCGGCCATCAGGCGGAATGACCCGCCGATCAGGAAATTCCTGCGCTGGGCCCCTGAAAATCCTCTCGCGACACAATACGCCTGCGCCCTCATGCCGATCTCATCCGACACCGACGAATCCCAGAACACGCAAGCCTGGCCATAATACTTAAAACACAACCGCGGATGAGGAACATCCAAAGCGGCCTGCATCCAACGGTCTCCCGTCAGCGGCACAAGCCGGCGGACTGTATTACCGAACAAAGCCCAGTCAACGCGCGTCGTGACTTCCCGCTCGGCATTCATCCGGAAATTAAAGCCCTTATACCCCTCAATAAAAAACGTGAATATCCCCAACACGATCAAGGCCGACAGCATAAATGCCCTGGCCCGGTAAAAATCCCTCCGGGCAAACAACAATCCTGCCGCCAGAACCAAAGGTACCGCATAGGCCGTAACGACAACCGATGCCACCGCCTTCACCAGGAACAACCCGATAAAACAAAGAACAGCCCCAAACGCGTAGGGCGTCACTCGCCGCAACGGGGAAGCACCGGCAGCAGAGCGCCAGGCCTTAATAAAGAACCAAACCCCCCAGACCGCCCAGGGCAAGGCCGCCGCCTCCGACCATAACCACAACGTGGCATGCACCAGTGCCGGTGACATTCCAGCGTAAAAGGCTCCCGCCGCCGCGAATACCCGGCGCGCCCCTAACAAACGCGCCAAGCGATAGATGCCGACCATCGTCGCAATCAGAAAAGGGGAAAGGATCAATTTCAGAAAATAATGATACGGAACACCTGTGGCTTCACCAAGGGCCATCGCGCGGGAAACCAGAAAAGGGAACAACGGCTCACGGTTAAGCGTATGAAAATAAGCGCCCCATCCCTGATGCAGGACAAGCGAGCCGAGCCGCTCATAATCCACGGCGTCATAGATCATGACCGGTTGGGTATTAAATAGCAGATACAGCCAGTAAAACGGCAATAAAAGGAAAGGGAACCAACCCCGCCGGAACATTAATCCTGTTCCAGTTGGCGGGGCGCGGTACGGCCGAACATCGCGGCGACCAGAACGATGAACAATGGCGCGACCGGAAGGGCATAACGGATATCAATAAAGAAGATCGAATGCACGCCCATAAAAAACAATAAAAATCCGGCGGTCAAGACATACTCCGAATAACGGCGGGTAAAAGCGAACGCCAAGGCCAGCAAGCCGAAAAAAGCCCAACCGAAACACAGGGTGTACACAAACAGGTCCTGGCTGTAAAGCGCCGAGAGCACGGGAGGATAATGGACAAAAAACACCCGGTTTTCCCAGAAAAGCATCTTGGCCCCTTCCAGTACCGACAAAAGGGCCTCCTGCAAAGGTTGCTGGGACATCATCTTAAAAGAGCTGTCCATAAGGATCTTCCGCTGCTGCGCCTCGGAAAAACCTCGCGCCCGGCAATAAGCATTCGCCTGATTGCTGATCTCATCCGACGTCTGAAAACTCCAGAACACACACGCCTGGCCGTAATATCTCTCGCAAAAACCCAACCGCGGCACGGACAAGACCGCCTGTGAGATACGATCCGGCGACAACGGTTGCATCCGGCGCGCGGTATTGCCGTACAAGGCCCAGTGAAAGCGCGTCGTCAGCGCGTAATTGCCGTTGTGCTGATAATTAAAAGCCTTATACCCTTCTACCGCGGCCGTGAAGACACCCAGAAAAACAGCGGCCGCCACCACAAAGGCCAGCGCCCGGCTGGTATCCCGACGCACAAAAAAAGACACCGCTGTTACCAGCAAGGACAGGCCAAACAACACGACCACCGCTGATACCACGGCCTTGACCATCAGCAAACCAATGAACAAAAGTGCCGAGGACAACGCGAAGGCCGCTACCCGGCGAAGGCCGCGCCCCGTCTTTGCCGAACGCCAGGCCTTGATAAAAAAGAACAACCCCCAGACCGCCCACGGCAGCGCGGCCGCTTCCGACCACAACCACAGGGTTGAATTAAGGATCGCCGGCGATATCCCGGCATAGAACGCGCCGATCCCGGCTGCCACCCGCCCGGCCCCAAGCAAACGGGTCAAGCGATAGATCCCAAACAATGTCATCGCCAGAAAAACAAACAAGATCCCCTTTAGAAAAAAATGATAAAGTGGCCCAAAAGTTTTGGATAATTCCATGGCGCAGGCGATAAGGTAGGGAAACAACGGCTCGCGATTAAGCGTATGAAAATAAGCGCCCCAACCATGATTAACGATCTGGCGACCGAGCTCATCATAAGCGACCGCGTCAAAAATAATGACCGGTTGGGTATTAAGCAGCAAGTACGCCCAGTAAAACGGCAGGAACACGAAAGGCAGGAGCGGCAGCCAGGACATATTATTTCTCGTTGTAAAAGTTGCCGTCTTCAATGATCAGCGTCGAACGGTTATCCTCGCGCTCGTAGGCTTTACGGTAAGCCGGGAATATATCTTGCGGTTCATTGACCTCGACCACCTCGATCCAGTCAAAGATCCGGCGGAACGCTTCGGCAAAATTCCCGATATGCTGATGCCCGGGGTGGACCGGCTTGAAAGGCCCCGTTGCCACACGGATGATGATCCTGGGATTGACCGCGCCATTGCTCATGGCGGAAAGCTTGTCGATCATGTTTGACATGTCGCCCATGGCCAGCAAAAGAAAATTCTGCCGCGGATAGACAGAAACCGGAACATACCCCTCGAGCGCCAGCCCCAGGGAGAACTGCATCTGAAAACTTTCATTGACCGGGAACTCAAGGGCCCGCTCTTTCGGCACATCACGCAGGGTCTGATACATGAACGTGCCCGGCACCCCGGCTGTCTGGCCGATAAAAAGAGTATCCGGCTTGGTCGCCAGCCATTCCATCGTGCGTTTTAATTCGTCGAAGTATTTCAAAATTTTATCAACTTTCCCAAGCCGGAATGCGGCCAAGCATTCTTGTACTGAAAATATTCGATCTTACTTTCAAAACGCGTCCCCTTGAACCACGGCTCCGTTGACCCCCAGGATTCTCTGGTATTGGTCATGACGCTCAGGCCATTATCGCTCACCACAAACACCGCCGGCAGGTCGAAATTGACCGCGTACTTGACCGCCTCATGAAAGATGCCCGTCTCTGACGACATATCACCGCAGAAAAGGAACACGCGCCCTTTTTTGCCCTTCTTCTTCAGGGCCCAGGCCGCGCCGGCGGCCGTGCCCATGAGGCTGCCGACGATACCGCTGCAGTAAACTTTATGCTCGGGGAAACACAGCGCGATACTGCGCCCTTCCATGATCGCCTGCTTCACGGCTTCACGCGGGACGCCTTTGAGCAAACATAGCTCATGGGAATCCCAGAATCCGAAAACATAATCGTCCGGGCCGATATCATGCTTGCGGAAAAGCGCAATAAGCGCCTCTTCCCGGCCGGCGCGTAAATGCACCGGGGCCTTGATCAGGCCTTTAGCAAAGATCTCGGCGATCTCGTTCTCGAACGCCGTCAGCTCGTCTTTGGAGTATTCAACCATGTCAAATATGTTCCCTGAACCAGGCGATCGTTTTCGTCAACCCTTCACGCAACTCAACCTTCGGCTCCCAGCCCAGCTGTTTCCGGGCGAGCGTGATATCAGGCTTACGCTGCTTGGGGTCATCTTCCGGCAGGGGCTCAAAAACCAGCTTACTCTTCCCGCCCGTCAATTCGAGCACGATCTTCGCGAACTCGATCATGTTGAATTCGTGCGGATTGCCGATATTGACCGGCCCGGGTTCCCGCGAGAGCAACAGCTTAATGATACCCGCCGCCTCATCAGAAACATAGCAAAAGGAGCGGGTCTGTTTCCCATCGCCATAGATCGTGATCGGCAGGCCCTTAAGTGCCTGATAAATAAAGTTCGGGACTACCCGCCCGTCGTTGATATTCATCCGCGGCCCGTAGGTATTAAAGATTCGCACGACCCGGGTATCCACCTTATGTGTCCGGCGGTAACCGAAAGTCATCGCTTCAGCGTAACGCTTGGCTTCATCATAAACACTGCGCGGGCCGATGGGATTGACATTTCCCCAATACGTCTCTTTCTGAGGATGGACCGCCGGATCACCATAAACCTCCGACGTCGAGGTAAGCAGGAATACCGCTTTCTTGGCTTTGGCCACTTCCAGCATGTGGTGCGTCCCGTGCGAACCGACCAGCAGGGTTTCGATCGGATATTTATAATAGTCGACCGGACTGGCCGGTGAAGCGCAATGCATAACGTAATCCACCTTGCCTGCCACCTTGAAAGGCCGCGACACATCCTGCTTGATGAACGTGAAGGACTTGTCGCTCAGCAAATGGGCGATATTCGCTTTCTTCCCGGTAATAAAATTATCAAGGCAGGTCACCC
>JBAXRK010000004.1:0-127122 GCA_037131245.1 Candidatus Omnitrophota bacterium | reverse complement strand
AAAGTGTAAACCATGTACCCGGTCTGCTTTGTAAACTATGTTACCGGTTTGTACCGCGCCTGTGAAGGCGCGGGGCTTTACTATCCTCGAAATTCTCGTTGTTATTTCTGTTGTCGCGGTCCTGATCGGCATTTCTATCCCACGCATTAAGGGGATGCAAGAAGCGGCCAAAGTTTCTAAAGCTACTAGTGAACTAAAAACTCTTCAAGCGGCTGTCGAGAGTTACCGCACTTTTCATTCGAATGCCTTACCAAGTGATATTAAAACGACTCTTACCGGCGCTAATCCACAAATGATCTCCGCACCGTTGATAGATCCGTTCAACAACTCTGATTATCGATACATTCCAAGAGGCTCATTCTACGCGATCGCAACCGTTGGCCCAGACGGCGTAAGCTCATCGTTTACGATGTCCGCCGATGGAACAGTAACCGTCAGCGGTGATGATACGGCTGTGACCAATGGATCATTTGGAAGCACCAGTGGGGGAGATTCTGGCGGAACCACGCCTGGCTCCATTGCCATAGGAGAAGCCTGTACTGTGGATGTTGACTGTGCATCATCAGGTGTTTGTGGTGGCGATCCAAAAATTTGCCGCGCCTCAGGGAGCGCAGCAATCGGATCGGCATGCTCTGCAGGTTCTGATTGTGAATCCAGTTATTGCGGGAATAGGATTGGTAATGATGGGTGGCATAAATCGTGCATCAGCGGTGAGATTGGAGAAAGATGCGTGGGAAACTCCAGCTGCGCGAGTGGTTATTGTGGGATAGACTCGGGATTTACTCCCCGTTGCATATACGGAGAAAATGAGAATCTTTGTATGTATGGTAATGGATGCAAATCCAGTTATTGTGTTGATAATTTGTGCAGCGCTGTGCCGGGTGGTTTGGGAGTTATGTGTTTTGACAGTGGATCCTGTGCAAGTGGAAATCCTTATTGTGTTAGTAACTACTGTAGCGCCACCCCAGCTGGCGATGCGGACTACTGTGTAGATGACGCGTCCTGCCCCGGCGAACTTCCTCTGTGTGGAGGATTATCTTCCTGCGTTGTTGGCGGCCCGACAGATTACTGTAATGATAGCTCTGATTGCTCAAGCGCTTATCCTATTTGTTCTATTGCGACTACGACGTGCAGCGATGGCGGTCCGGGTTCTCTCTGCGTGTATAACTCAGATTGCGCCAGCGAAAATCCTTATTGTACTAATTCTACTTGTAGCGTTACCCCGGCCATGCCGGGAGACTACTGTTCCGAGAATGCAAATTGTTCAAGCGATTATCCTATTTGTACTGCTGACTGGACATGCAGTGCTGGGTAGATGAATAATTGGGGTCAGAGCCCTATTCCTCGAAACACACAAAAAAAGCCGCAGATCTTTCGACCTGCGGCTTGCGAAACAACACTTTCCTAACGAAAAAGACAACTTAAATATATCTGTTTTATTTCGTTTATGCAAGAAATAAATGACCTTAAGAATGCTTTCCGGGCTCATCCTTAAGATCTTCAATGCCCCTGGTGGGATTCAAACCCACATCGCCTTTTTCGTTAGGAAAGTGCTTTATTCATTTAAGCTACAGGGGCATTAAACTTGTCGATACTGTAATGATTATTTGATTATTCGTCAAGAACATTTTGAATCACCGTTATTGACATTGCAATATACGAATGATAAATTTAAGTTGCTTCGGTGGGGAGCTTATTCATTAAGCTACAGGTTCACGGGGCAAGATGATCTTCATCTTGCCCTTTTTTTATTCCTACGCCTGGTTGGATTTCCCGTACCCGCAATGCAAATCCCCCGGCCAGGACTGGCCGAATTTCTCGCGGATGTTCACGCAGCAAAACGTATGGCCGGAAACAGTCTTTTGCGGCCCAAGGCGGTTTTCATACACCAGGCAGGAACTCTTCCCCCCTTCGCCGATATGCAGATGCTCGCAAGGATCCTCGAAGGCGCCACAGCAAGCGCCGCAGTTCCGGCACAGCGATTCCCAATCGTTTTGTTTAGCTGAAAGCCAGTTATTAAGTTCGTTTGACATAAAAATAAGAGGCCCCCTAAACTACAGGGGGCCAAATGTGAAGGTATTTATAGCAGGAAACCGATAAAAGCAGGGGAACGGGGGACCCCGACTTCGCTCTTCGGCAACGCAGCCACCATACCGACCGGCACGCACAACCCCATCCAAGCACCCCTAAGGGCAAGACCCAACGCCACGAAGGCAGAGAGGTCGAACGACGGGTACACCGGAACGATTTAGGTCTGTCGCTTTGTGTCCCCGGCTTTCGCCGGGTTTACCTTTATCGGCTCCATTGAGAATATAACATCCCCGCAGAGCTAAAACAAGAGCTGGCCCACAATCCCGGAAAACGCTTTCCTCCGACGACGGCCAAAAAATACTTCAATAAAAAGAGCAAATAAATTAAATTCTCGCCCGGCGGATGAACTCGGCCATCTTCTTATGGTCCTTGATACCGGGGCTTACCTCCACCCCGCTGGAGACGTCCACCGCGTAAGGCTTAAGGGCCACGATCGCATCCACCACATTTTCAGCGGTCAGGCCACCGGAAATGATCCGGGGCACCGGCGTGTGAAGCCCCTGAATGATATCCCAGGCAAAAACTTTCCCCGTGCCACCGTATTGCCCTTCCGTATGGGCATCGAACAAATGTCCGTCCACCCGATACCCGCCAACGGTCGCAATATTAAAATCGGCTTTCACCTGAAAACCCTTGATGATCTTGAGGCCATAGCGCTTCAGGCGATGACAGAAATGATTATCTTCATCACCGTGAAGCTGAACCGCGTCCAAAGAACAAAATCCCGCGATGTCCCGGATCGCCCCGGTACGGTCGTTCACAAAAACCCCCACTTTGCTGACAAAAGGCGGAAGCTCCTCGATGATCTTAAGCGCCTTGGAAGCGGAAATATACCGGGGGCTCTTCTTGTAAAACACAAAACCCAAAGCATCCGCCCCAGCTTTAATAGCCGCTTTGGCATCTTCCAACCGGGTGATCCCGCATATTTTAACTCTGACCATACATCACTTCCTTCACTTTGCGGGCGACATCCTTCTCCCGCATGAACGTTTCTCCGATCAGCACCGCATTGGCGCCGAGGTCCTTTAAGCGCATCACCTGCGCGTGAGTTGAAATGCCACTTTCGGCTACGATCACTTTATCCTTGGGGATCCGGGGGATCAAACCTTCCGCCACACTTAAGCTCACGTCAAAGGTGCGTAAATTGCGGTTATTGATCCCGATGATCTCCGCGCCTGCCGCCAAAGCGCGATCCAATTCCTTATCTTCATGAACTTCAACTAGGCAATCAAGGTCGAGCGCATGCGCCTTGGCGATCAAGGCCTTCAATTTGTCATCATCGAGAATAGCGACGATCAGCAGGACCGCTGATGCCCCGCACAAGCGCGCCTCAAAGAGCTGAAGCTCATCAATGATAAAATCTTTCATCAGCGACGGAATCTGATGCTCGTCACAGACCTGTTTAAGATAGGCCGCCTTACCCAGAAAATAATCTTCTTCAGTCAGAACAGAGAACGCCGCTGCCCCGCATTCCTGGTAAGTCTTCGCCAGGGCGCCAACATCAAAATCCTCGCGGATCACACCCTTGGATGGAGACGCTTTCTTGATCTCGGCAATAAGATTGATACTGCCAGGCTTGGATATCGCCTTCTTAAAGACCGAATAACGGGAATAGGCGCTTAACTCAAGGTTGATCTTAAGCTTTTCCAGACGAGTCCGGTGCCGGGCGATATACTCGGATTTCTTAATGATGATCTGTTGGAGAAAATCGTTATGCACGGTGAGTGAACTCGATTAAATGTTCAAGCACTTCCAGCGCATCACCATCATTAATGGACTTGGCCGCCGTGACCATCCCCTCTTCCGGAGACTCAACAGCGCCAGCGGCGAACAAGGCAAAGGCGGCATTGAGCTGAACGATCGTCCGCTGAGGTCCTGCGGCACCATGGAGAATATCAAGGATAATGCGGGCATTCACCGCTTTATCGCCGCCCTTCAAGCATTCTTCAGGCGCGCGCTTAAGGCCAAACTCCTCGGGAACAATTTCATAGGAACGGACATTGACCCCGTCAAATTGACTGATAAAAGTTTTATCGGAAGTCGTGATCTCGTCCAAGCCGTCAGCCCCGTGGACAACAATAGCCCTCTTTGATCCAAGGTTCTTCAGGACATGGACCAACTGCTCAGCCAAGTGCTTACTGTAAACGCCCATCATTTGATGATCGGCATGAGCTGGATTCGTGAGCGGCCCCAGAATATTAAAGATCGTTTTAACCCCCAGGCTTTTACGCACCGCGGCCACATGCTTCATCGCGGGATGATGACGCTGGGCGAAAAGAAAAACAAGGCCGACCTGTTTAAAACACGTCGACAGTTGCTCATGGGGCATTTCAAGATTAACACCCAGAGCTTCAAGAACGTCAGCGCTGCCGCAAAGGCTGGATACGGAACGGTTCCCATGTTTAGCCACGCCCACACCGGCACCGGCGACAACGAAAGCCGCGGCCGTTGAAATGTTGAACGTATGCTTTCCGTCACCGCCGGTCCCGCAGGTATCAAGGATGATCTTGCGATTACTGACGACCGGCAGGACAAATTTACGCATGACCTGAGCGGCGCCGGTGATCTCTTCGACCGTGGGGCCTTTTGTATTCATCGATACCAGGAAATCACGGATATCGATCTCCTCCGCCCTACCGGACATGATCTCGGTCATCACCTCGTGCATTTCAGCGCGGCTCAAATTATGATGATCGTTCATCTTGTCGATGAATTTGCGCATAATAAACCTACAAGGAAAGGAAGTTCTTAAGGATATTGATCCCGCCGCGGGTCAGGATAGATTCCGGATGGAACTGAACGCCCCAAAGAGGGAACTTTTTATGCCGGACGCCCATGATCTCGTTATCGTCCTCTGAACGGGCTGTGATCTCAAGGCAGTCGGGCATAGTCTTTTCTTCGATCACAAGGGAATGATAACGCGTTGCTTCAAACGGCTGAGGCATTCCCTTGAACACATCTGAATCATGGTGGGATATCTTTGAGACCTTCCCATGCATTAATTTCTTTGCACCGATGATCCGCCCGCCAAAGGCATACCCGATCGACTGATGCCCAAGGCAAACGCCAAGGATCGGCAGTTGACCCGCAAAACGCTTAATAAGCGGCACCGAAATGCCGGCATTCTCGGGATTACTCGGGCCCGGCGAAACAACGATCCTCTCCGGCGCAAGCCGCGCGATCTCATCAAGCGTGATCTTATCATTACGATACACTTTCACCTCAGCCCCCAACTCCCCGAAATACTGAACCAGGTTATAGGTGAACGAATCGTAATTGTCGATCATCAGGATCATTCTTTTTCTCTCTTGATGCTTGCGCCAAGGGCGATAAGCTTTTTATCAATGTTCTCGTAACCGCGGTCCAGATGATAGACGCGACGGATCTCCGTACGGCCGCGGGCGACCAAGCCAGCCATGACCAGCGCCGCTGAAGCGCGTAAATCGGACGCCACAACCGGAGCCCCGCAAAGGCTTTTGACGCCTTCGATGATCGCACTGCCACCCTCACGACGGATATGCGCGCCCATACGATTAAGCTCGGCGATATGCATAAAACGATCAGGAAAAACAGTATCACGGACCACGCTCACGCCATTGGTGAGCGACATCATGGCCATATACTGAGCCTGAATGTCCGTCGGAAAACCGGGATAGGGATAAGTGGTTACACTGACCGGTTTTAAAACCTTCGGTGCCTTGACCCGCACGCCGTTCTTTTCGATATTAACCTGAACGCCGACCTTTGTTAACACATCATCGAGCGCCGTTAACTGATGATAATCAAAATCACGGATCGAAATATCACTACGCGCCATACCGGCCAGCAGAATAAAAGTCCCCGCTTCGATACGGTCGGCCGACATCTTATAATCAGCGCCGTGTAATTTCTTTACACCCTGGATCACGATACGCGGACCGCCATGCCCTTTAATACGCGCGCCCATTTCATTAAGAAAATTCGCCAATTCCTCGATCTCGGGCTCGCAAGCCGCGCATTCGATCGTCGTTTCGCCTTCCGCCAGCGACGCCGCCATCATAATATTCGCGGTCCCCAGGACGGACGGGCCTGAAGCCCCGCCCAAATAAACACGCGTACCTTTTAACCGCTTAGCTTTCGCGATAATGTAACCACCGTCAATATCAACCTTGGCGCCTAAAGCCTCTATCCCCTTGATATGAAGATCGACAGGTCGGACACCGATAACGCAACCACCGGGTAGTGAAACCTTGGCCTCTCCCAGCTTGGTGAGAAGCGGCCCCAACACGCAAATAGAACCTCGCATCGTCGAAACAAGCTTGTAATCCGCTACCGGGTTGGCTTTACCGTTGGACATAATGATCAATTTATCTTTATCCCAGTCGATATCCTTACCCAGCGACTTTAACAGCTTGATCATGGTGTTGGTATCAAGCAATCTCGGGACATTACGAAAAATACAAGTCTCGTCCGTAAGAAGCGCGGCGGCCAGGACGGGAAGAGTCGCATTCTTGGAACCGGATATCCTGACTTCACCTTTTAAAGGCTTTCCGCCTTCGATAATAAGTTTATCCATGGGTATCTTCTATGTTAAGGGTTGATCCGAACGTTTACGCGCCAAAGCCACGCGCTCTTTTCCCGCGTTATCTTTGATAAAGCGTATTTTATCCCACCCGCCCGTGATGGCAAAGAGGTTTTCCAAGTCTTTGCGCTGGCCGTCACCAAACTCAAGCGCCAACAAACCGCCTTTGTTTAGAAGCTTCAAAGCCCCGGGAACGATATAACGATAAAAATGCAGGCCATCAGCGCCTCCATCCAACGCCAGCCACGGCTCCTGACGAACGTCCTGCGGTAATTTCGAGATCATAGCTGAAGGAATATACGGAGGATTGGATATCACCGCATCAAAACGGTCTTTTGTTTCATCAATATACCAGAACACATCACGTTCAATGAACTCAACCCGATCGGTGACTTCGTTTATCCCGGCATTACGACGAGCAAACAGAAGAGCCTCCGGCGAAACATCCACCCCGATAGCACGGCACCCAGGCACCCCCTTAACTAAAGAAACAGGGATACAACCGGAACCTGTCCCGATATCAAGCAACAAGCTCCCTTGGGAAACTCGCCCCTTGAACTCGGCAATAACGGCGTCAACAAGGATCTCGGTCTCCGGGCGCGGAACAAGAACACCCTGCCCCACCTCAATACGGTGGCCCATAAAATCTGTAAATCCGCAAATATATTGAACCGGTTCACCTGCCGCCCGCCGCCAGCGCATGGACTCAAGCTGCTCTTTTTCCTGTTCGGTAAGATCCCTGGGGTTCATATACAATGCGGTGCGGGAACAATGGCGAAGGGCTGTTAAAAACAATTCATCGTCGGTCATAAGACCTTATTGCTGATCCCGGGACTCTTCTTCGGCCCGAAGAAGAGCATCAATGATCTCGTCGAGATCACCTTCCATCACTGATGGAAGCTGATGCGAGGTGAACCCGACCCGATGATCAGTAACCCGATGGTCGGGGAAATTGTAGGTGCGTATTTTTTCACTGCGGTCACCGGAACCAACCTGGGCCTTGCGGGTCGCCGCTTCTTTCTGCATCTTTTCCTGCTGCTTGAGGTCCAACAACCGGGCACGCAAAACGCGCATTCCCTTGATCTTATTCTTAAGCTGCGAACGCTCATCCTGGCAGGTGACAACGGTATTGGTAGGCAAATGGGTAATACGGATCGCTGAGTCGGCCGTGTTAACACCCTGGCCACCCGGGCCTGAAGCGCGGTAAACATCAATCTTCAAATCCCTGGGATCGATGAACAGATCCACTTCTTCCGGTTCCGAGAGAACCGCCACTGTCGCCGCTGACGTATGAATACGGCCCGAGGCTTCGGTAGACGGAACGCGCTGAACGCGATGGGTGCCACTTTCCCATTTCAAACGCTGCCAAACTTTCTTGCCGGACACACTGAAAATAACTTCTTTGACCCCGCCATTCTCTGATTCGCTGAAATCGATCGGCTCGATCTTCCATTTGCGGGTCGCGGCATACCGGCTATACATTCGGAAAAGATCATTCGCAAACAGGCTGGCTTCCAATCCGCCGGTACCGGCACGGATCTCCATAATGACATTACGGTCGTTATCTTTATTCTCAGGGTTAAAAAAATCGTTAATGAAGAGCTCAAGACCTTCCCTGCGGCGCTCAAGATCGAGCAGCTCATGCTCTGCCATTTCACACAGTTCTTTATCTTTCTCGACATCAAGGATGTGACGAGCTTCCGCTAACTGCAACACGACCTTCTCATAAAGGCCATGCGCTTCAATAACAGGGCTGATGTCGGAAAATTCCTTGGCAAGCTTCTGGCAGGTGTCCTGGTCGGCGATAGTTCCCGCGTCGGCCAGCTTGTCTTGCAACTCGGCGAAGCGTTTAGCCGCTTCGCCGAGCTTGCGACAATTACTTTCCTTTAGCATAACGCTTCTGGAAGCGCTCGATGCGGCCGGTAGTATCCAAGATCTTCTTGTCACCGGTAAAGAACGGATGGCAGGAAGAACAGATCTCCACGCGCATGCTCTTTTTCGTCGCGCGGGTGTGGAAAACTTTACCACAGGCACAGGTAATGGTCGTCTCCGTGTACTCAGGATGGATCGCGGCTTTCATGGTGCATTCCCTTCAATTTGATTAACCTTAAATTTAGCGCCGAATTATATACTATCTATTCATATTTTGCAAGAACTCCACATTGTTCTTGGATTGACTCATCTTTCCGATCAACAACTCCATCGCTTCCGCAGAATTAAGATCGTTAAGCGCTTTACGCAATAACCACACCCTCTGCAGTGTGTCTTTATCAACCAGAAGCTCTTCATGACGGGTATTGGAGCGCTTGATATCGATCGCGGGATAAATACGGCGCTGAAACAAAGAGCGGTCCAGCTGAAGCTCCATATTGCCTGTCCCTTTGAACTCTTCGAAAATGACTTCGTCCATGCGACTGCCGGTATCAACCAGCGCGGTGGCAATAATAGTCAACGATCCACCCTCTTCAATATTGCGCGCCGCGCCAAAAAAACGTTTGGGCTTATGAAGCGCGTTTGAGTCCACGCCACCCGAAAGGATCTTGCCCGAGTGCGGCACAACGGTGTTGTACGCTCGCGCCAAACGGGTAATAGAGTCCAGCAAAATGACCACGTCGCGCTTGTGCTCAACCAAACGCTTGGCTTTCTCAATGACGATCTCGGCCACCTGAACATGGCGTTCAGCGGGTTCATCGAAAGTAGACGAAACAACCTCGGCCTTAACCGAGCGCTGCATATCCGTGACTTCCTCAGGACGCTCATCGATGAGAAGAACGATCATCACCACTTCCGGGTGATTAATAGTAATCGCGTTCGCTACTTTCTGCAACAGCACCGTTTTCCCGCTGTATGGCGGAGCTACGAACAAAGCACGCTGGCCTTTGCCAATAGGCGCCAGCAGATCAAGGACACGCGTTGAGATCTCATTGGGCGCCGTTTCAAGCTTCAGGTGCTGGTTCGGATACAGCGGGGTCAAATTATCAAAAAGGATCTTTTCCTTGGCTTTCTCCGGATTCTCAAAATTGACCGCTTCCACTTTCAGAAGGGCAAAATACTTTTCCCCTTCTTTAGGCGGACGGATCTGTCCGCTCACTGTATCGCCGGTCTTAAGATCAAAGCGGCGTATCTGCGACGGGGAAATATAGATGTCATCAGGACAGGGCAAGTAATTGTATTTATAGCTTCTTAGGAACCCGAAGCCTTCGGTCAGGATCTCAAGGACGCCGGAGCCGAACATCAATCCCTCTTTCTCAGCCTGGGCCTGCAAGATCTTGAAGATCAGGTCCTGTTTTTTCAGAGCGCTGACGCCTTCAACATTAAAACCCTGGGCGATCTTGGAGAGATCCCCCATTTTCATTTCCTTAAGGACTTCGATGTTCAAGGCCTTGCCGCTGGCAATAGCCGCCGTTGCCGCCGCCGTTTCCGCAGCGTCGGCCGCGCCACCATTCTCTTCGACCGCGCCATTTGATTTCGTACTGTTTTTTTCCCTCGTCATAAATCTCTCCTGGTTGTATTAATTTCCCTTAATTTCTTTAGTGATCTCCCTGACCTGCCTATATGTATCGGACCGGCTGCCGCTGTTATCAACGACATGATCCGCGAACTTGAGCTTCTTTTTCAGCGGCATTTGCATCTTGATGCGCCTGAGCGCATCCTTCCTGGTCGTGCCTGAACGTTTCAATAGGCGCTCCAGCTGCAGCTTTTGGGAAGCTTTAACCACCACCACCGTATCGACCAGGCTGTCCCAGCCGGACTCGATCAGAAGCGGCACATCCATCACCAACATCCGACCGCGGTCGTGACGTCGGATGAACAACTCGGCCTGATGGCGAGCAAAAGGATGCAGGATGTCCGTCAGGGCCTTTAATTTCTTCTTATCATTAAAAACACAAACCGCCAGCTTGGCACGGTCGATGCCGCCCGCTGATATTATGGACGGCCCGAAAACTTTAACCACCGCTGTGACAGCGGGACCGGATCCTTTTAAAAGATCATGGACGGTCTTATCGGCATCGAACACCTCTGCCCCACTGCGGCCGAACATCGCGGCCACCGTGCTTTTACCCGATCCGAAACAACCCGTTACCCCTATGACAGGCATTCTTTATAAACCTCAACATAATGTTTTACCGCGGTTGCCCACGTAAAACGGCAATTCATCGCATGGGTGACCAAAGATGCGAAGCGGTCTTTCTGGTTGTAAATCCCCAAAGCCCGATCGACCGCTTCAAGCAGGCCGGAAACACTATAGGATGACAGGATGAGCCCGTTCCCGTTCTTCCGGTCGGCAAAATAATCGATCACCGTATCAAGAAAACCCCCAACACCCGAAACAACCGGGACCGAACCGTAACGCAATGCGATCATCTGCGTTAAGCCGCAAGGCTCATACACCGACGGCATCAAAAAGAATTCAGAACCAGCGTAAATCTGATGGGCGGCGTCCTCATCATATTTAACCAGGACAGCGAAACGCTCCGGATTTTTCCGGGCCAACTTCTTAAGCAACAACTGATATTTCTTTTCACCCACGCCAAGGCACACCATCTGAAGCGGGCGCTGGATCAACGACTCAAAAGAACTTTCAATAAGCTCGAACCCCTTCTGATGGCACAAACGGCCGACGAAACCGAAAACCGGAATATCCGACATAACAGGCAAACCGGCCACTTTCTGCAGCTTGGCCTTATGGATCTTTTTCGCCAGCTGATCTTGTGGCGTGAACGGGGGATCGATCAGCTCATCATGCTCGGGATCCCAATGCTTATAATTAAGACCATTAAGGATCCCGGCAAGTCGGCCTTCCCTGGCCAGAAGCACGCCCTCCAGGCCGCATCCCCATTCCCTGGTCTTGATCTCCCTGGCATACTGAGGGCTCACCGTGGTCACAAAATCACTGAAAACAATACCAGCCTTCATCAGATTCACTTTGCCGTAAAACTCGATCTGCCGGTCATTAAAGAATTTTTCATTAACGCCCAACTTCGAATATTCTTCAGCCGGGAAAACCCCCTGATAGGCCAGATTATGAATGGTAAAGACCGTCCGGGTCTTCTTAAAGAACAAGTCCTGAGCGTACTGATCTTTCAACAGCACCGGCAAAAGGCCCGTCTGCCAGTCATGGCAATGGATAATATCAACCTGTTTACCAATATCCTTCAATAACTCTAACGCTTCACGGCAAAAGAAAGAGAACCGCTCGATATTATCGGGGTAATCCTCCATATTATCGCCGTAAAGGCTGCCGCGCCCGAAGAAATCCTTGTTCTTAATAAAGTACACCTTGATCCCCCGGCCGATCGTATCCACACAAGCCCGGTCATTAAACGACGCTTTTGGCCCTACCTCCTTGTAATTCGGCATGATGATCGATAACTCATGCCCGGCGGCTTCCAGTTCAAGAGGCAAAGCGCCGCAAACATCGGCCAAGCCACCGGTCTTGGCAAAGGGGATAACTTCTGAAGCAACAAAAACGATCCTCATAGCTCTTTCATTTCCGCCCAGTTAAGGCCGGCCTTGACCGTCACCTCGATCGGGACAGACAGCTCAACAGCTTGTTCCATCGTGCGCCGGACAAGAGCGCCTAAAGCAGATGCCTCGCCCTTAGGCACGTCGAACACCAATTCATCATGGACCGTAATGATCATCCGGCCGTGCCGTCCTTGATCTTTGATCGCAGCCGCCATATGGACCATTGCGATCTTGATAATGTCCGCCGCCGTTCCCTGTACCGGCGTATTGATGGCCTGTCGCTCCGCAAACTGCCTCACCATCGGATTTTTACTATGGATATCCGGCAAATAACGCCGGCGATGAAACATCGTCTCCACATAACCGGCCTCACGGGCTTTCGCGATCTCGCGGTCCATAAAGGCTTGAATGCCGGGGTAACGTGAAAAATACCGGTCAATAAAGCCCTTGGCGTCTTTGTTCGAAATACCCAGGTCTTTCGCGAGACCAAAAGCGCTCATCCCATAAATAATGCCGAAATTGATCCGTTTAGCACTGTAGCGCATTTCCGTAGTAACATCGGCCTGAGCAACATCGAAGATCAGCGCCGCCGTATAGCGATGGATGTCTTCGCCGTTCAAAAAGGCCTTCTTCAAATTGGGCTCATCCGCCAAATGAGCCAGGACCCGTAGCTCGATCTGGGAATAATCCGCCGATAACAACACATGATCAGAGGAAGAAGAAATAAAAGCCCGGCGGATCATCCGCCCCTCTTCCGTACGAATAGGGATATTCTGCAAATTCGGATGATTGGAGCTTAACCGCCCCGTCTCAGCCCCGGCCTGATTAAAAGAACAATGGATCCGGCCCGTCTTGGGTGAAACCATTTTCGGTAGCGCGTCAATATACGTAGACTTCAGCTTGGCTAACTGGCGGTATTCAAGGACCAGCGCCGGAAGCTCATGCTGGGACGCCAGGCGCGTCAGCACCTCCTCGTCCGTCGAGGCTCCGGTCTTGGTCTTTTTAATGACCGGCAATTTCAACTTATCAAAAAGGATAGCCGCCAGCTGTTTGGGAGAATTGCAATTAAACTCTTCTCCCGCCAATGCATGCAACTTGAGCGTCATGGCCGCGATCTTCTTTTCACTCTCCTGGCTTAATCTCTCCAACAGCTCAACGTCCAGGCCGACACCTTCTTTTTCCATTTCAAAAAGCACTTCACTGAGCGGATACTCCACCCGCTGGTAAAGGTCCAAAAGCCCGCACGCCTTAAGAACGCTTAACAAAGGCTCAACCAACGCCAATAATAACTGAGCTCGCTGCGAAAGAGAGCTCTCTCCATCAGCTGAACGCTTCAGCAATGTCCAAGCCAAGGCCTCGATGTTATAAGCCGCCTGCCCGGCATTCGAAAGATATCCAGCTAAAAGAGCATCGAAAATATTGCCCTTAATTTCCAATCCAACTTCAGAAAACGCTTTACGAACTGACTTTGAATCGTAAAAGACTTTTGTTACATCCGTCGACAGCAAAACTTCCGACAAAGCGCTGAGGGCACTGATATGGCACTCATAACAAGCCTGGCCCGACGCAACGGCCACATTACCTTCTTCATCAAGCAAAAAAGAAACCCGGGAACTAGCCCAAGCCGCTTTCTTTACGTCATCTACATCCCCGACACCCATGAACGTAAATGTCTCGGGTACCAGAGCTATTTTAACCGGGGCCTCGCTCAATTGATCAGGCGCCGGCGCCGGCATCAATCCATCAAGAAGAACGCGGAACTCCAATGCGGCGAATATCTTCTTTAAACGGTCCGTATCCGGGCCAGCCCACGTGATATCTTTAAGAGAGCAATCGAGATCGATATCGGCCTCCAGCGTTGCCAACTCTCGGCTAAGGAGCGCCGAATCGCGCCCGCTGATAATGCGATCCTTTAATTTGCCTTTCAATTCTCCGGCATGAGCCAGTACGTTTTCCAAAGAACCGAACTGTTCGATCAATTTCCGGGCGGTCACCTCGCCCACGCCATCGACGCCGGGAATATTATCACTGGAGTCTCCTGCCAAGGCCAGATAGTCCGCCATTTGAGAGGGCGCGACACCATAACGTTCTTTAGTATCTTCCGGGCCAAGCAAAGCATCCCGACGGCTATTGTAGATCTTAATGCCCGGTGCTAATAACTGATGAAGATCCTTATCGTCAGACACGATGATCACGTCGCGCTCCTTGGCTACGAAGCGACGCGCTAAAACGGCGATAATATCATCGGCTTCCTGACCCTCGATAGCAAAAACAGGGATACGAAAGCCGGCTAAAACATCCTGAATGATCGGGATCTGGGAACTCAGATCCTCCGGCATCGAAGAACGCTGCGCTTTATACTCAGGGTACTTCTCCGTGCGACGCGTATGCCGGCCGACGTCAAAACATGCCGCGATATACGAAGGATGATAACGGGCCAGGATCTTTTTTAAAATACTGACAAATCCGAAAACCGCATTTGTCGGTTGCCCTTTGGAGTTACGCAACTCCTTGACCGCATAGAAAGCCCGATAACACAGCGCATGCGCGTCGATCAACACTATCCGGGAAACTGTCGCCATAATAAGGTCAGCGCCTAGCGTGAAGATACATCATCGAGGGAGTCGGCAACATGGCGGCTCTTGTCATCAGCCTGGATATTCGCCGCCTGGGCCTCAAGCTGCGATCGCTCTTTACCGAAACGGGCGCGCCTGAGGGCCTCACGGGCACTGTTGCTGCGCGGATTGATCGTGACCGCCGTTTCAAGAGCCTCAACCGCTTCCGAAAAATCCCTGGAATCAAGCGCCTTAAGGCCTTTTTGATAAGCCGCTTCAAAATCAAGCGTATTATTGCGTTCGGCGCTTCGCTTCATTTTTTGTTTTGCCGCGACGATCTTTTCGGCAAATTCGTCTCCCTGGGCCCTCAAGCGCTCAGCATCAAGAGCCGGAACTTTTTTATAAGCCTTGATCAATTCTTCCTGGGCCTGAAGGGTCCACGGATCGTTCGGCTGGCCCCTATCAACGCGTTGTTTTAAATATTTGACCGCCATCGCGTACTGCCCTTGCTTGGAGTAAAATATGCCCAAATTTGAATAGGCCGGCAAATAGGTTCGGTCTAAACTGATCGCGTTGAGGTACCCCTGCTCCGCTTCCTTGTTGGCTCCGATATATTCCTGCATCAACGCGGCATCATTACAAAAAGCCGCGCTATCCGGGCGCAGCGCCATGGCGCGCTGATAATAAAACAAAGCTTTCCTGAAATCCCCCTGCTGCTGGAAGGTATAGCCTTGATCGCGGGACAAAGCAGCATCCTGCTCATCAGACTGTGCCCCTACTTGCGACGGGAAAAACCCAGCCGAAAATAGCAACATCGCAAAAAAAAGATGTCTCATCATAAAGCGGCTCCTCTAAGACTTGGACAAAAGCTCAATAGGAAAAACCGACTCCAGGCTTTTCACGGGATCCGGTAATGTCAGCTCAAAAGGCTCATCACTCCCAAGGATCGCTTTAACCGCGCACTCTGCCTGGCGCATCGAAAGGTCCGATTCCATAGAATAAGACCCTATATAAGACGGAGCGCTTAACTCCATCACCGCGTCAACGGCATACACATCCGCAATATTTGTCCGCATGGTCGTATGAACACAGATCCTGTCGCGCATCAAAAGATCTGTATCGGAAAGGAACCGCAAGTCCGGCTGCGCTCCCTCAAATATAACCGCTTGGCAGGCCATCACTTTTCCCGACTTTAAACGAACAGCCTGAACCTCTCCCTCACCCAGAATATCTTCAACACCATTACTGGGCATAACGCGAAAGCCGCTTTTTTCAATGAAACCGGCTAAAGCATCAACGGCCGCATCCGACGTGAACGAAGACAAAACCCTCTCCTGATCACTTACCAGAACAATGTCTTTCCCTGCTTCTTTTAAGGCCAGCGCCATTTCGATGCCACGAAACGATACCGGCACGATAACGACCGTTTCAACGAACAGCAAATGCTTTAATAGCCGACGCATCGAATCCAGGCGGGCCATATCGAAAACCCCGGGCCGACGGATCCCTTTAATCTCGGGCAAGCGGACCTGCGGACCATCCGTGATCAACAGCGCGTCGTAATCCACCTGAACCCGGTCAGAAAGATATATCTTCCGGCGATTGAAATTAATACGCGACAACTCTTTATCAAGAATGGTTTCAACTTTGCCTTCTTTATAAAAAGTATCGGTAGAACAAAAAACATCTTTTTCCTTCAGCTTGCGCCCGAGCAAGCCCGGAAACCGGTTCCGATCATACGGCAAATGAGTGTCCGTTGAGATCAACGTAACCGTCCATTCCGCGCCGCTGGCGCGCAAGGTCCGGATAGCAGCGTACGCGGCGGGAGATTGTCCGATAATAACTAGTTTAGGCATTAGGGATGCTCGAGCTGGATCTTGAAAGTTTCAATACCGTTCTTCATTAACATGACCGCCGTGACAGGGCCAACTCCACCGGGAACTGGCGTAATGAACGAGGCGCGTTTAGCCGCCGCATCAAACTCCACGTCGCCGACAAGCTTGCCATCGACCAGATTAATACCGACATCAATAACGATCGCGCCCTCCCGGAGCCATTCACCTTTCACGCATCCCGGGCGCCCCATCGCCACCACCAGTATTTCGGCTTTTCTGACATGATCTTCCAAGCGGCCAGCCTTGCTTGTCCCGCTATGGCAAACGGTCACGGTCAGGTTCTTCTCCAAAAGTAGGAGCATCATCGGCTTACCAACAATCTCACTACGGCCGATGAGGACCGCGTCCTTTCCGGCAAGATCAACACCCGATGAAACCAGCAACGCCATCGCGGCAGCCGGCGTAGCCGGAATAATGTTCGTGGTCCCCAGCATCAGGCGCCCCAGATTCGCGATATTCATCCCCTCAATATCTTTCTTGGGGGTGATCGCATTGACCGCCAACTGAAAATCAATGCCATCCGGCACCGGCTTATGCAACATAATGCCGTGGACATTAACATCGTCGTTAAGAAAATGGATCTGATCCATCAACTCTTTTTGAGAAACATGCTGGGATAAATTTGAAAATTGGTAATCAATGCCAATAAACTCGGCCGCTTTTTTCTGGGACTTACCGTAGGAACAAGCCGACGGATCCTGACCGATCGTGATATTCATGAACCGGGGCACTTTACCCGTACGGATGCGTAAAGCATCTACTTCGGCTTTGAGTTCAACCTGCAATTGCTGCGCTAACAATTTTCCGTCAAGTATTTGGGCACTCATTGATTGGCTTCGATCATGGTTTGAGCGGCTTTGATCGCCGCGTTAAGGAAAACTTCAGCTGCCAGCACATCGCTGACGAGATATTTATTCGCTTCTTTCTTCAAGAAAGGAACCACCTTTAAAAGAGTACGGCACTCCTTAATAAGTTCCCGGGGAACTCCGGCCGCCGCTTTATTGGCCGCTCTCAGCGCCGCTTTATCAGCGCTTTTTCTGGCAGCTACCACATCAAGATACGCTTGGGCGTCCTGAGCGACCATCCCACTGAATATCGCGCGGGCTTTATCCGCTTGAAGAATGATCTTGTCAAAGCGCCCTTCGACAACCTTGGGCTTGCCTTTTCCCGTTGAATAGCGGGTAGACATCGCCATCAGCGCCGCGCCCATGGCCGCGGAAAGCGCTGCCGCGGAACCACCACCGGGAACAGGCTCACGGGCGGCTAGACGTTCTAGATATTCAGATAAGGTATTATTTGCGTAACAGAGCATTAGGGTTGATTAAGGGTGAAAGGACAAAGATGCCACAAAGTTGTACCGCGAGAACTACTTTCCTTTGATTAATGTTAATAGTAACGAAAAAGGCTAAATTTGGCAATACTAGATTCTTTTATTTGAAAAAGGCGTTCTTCAATAGATCTCCGCGAAAAGAACCACCTGCCAACGGATAAACAGCCAGGACATCAAAACGTCCGGTAATATCGACCGTATTGAAACGGTTCAAAAGGAAATGCTGTGCCGTACGATAAAGTTTCTGCTGCTTTTGAGCATTGACCGCTTCAAAAGGGTCCCAACCGTCCTCCTGTCGCGTCTTCACCTCAATGAACACCAGCACCCCCGCTTCACGGGCAATGATATCGACTTCCCCGCATTTCGCTCGATAATTCTTCTCGATGATCTCGTACCCATGAGACTTCAGGAAGTCCTCGGCAAAGTCCTCACCAGACTGTCCAAGTTTCTTGGTAAGAATACTCATTCAGACCGGAATGTTTTTCGATGAATAGGCGAAAGGCCATGCTGTTTGATCGCTGCGCGATGCGCTGCGGTCGGATACCCCTTGTGCTGACGGAATCCATACTGCGGATAAACTGAATCGTAAGAATCGATCAGGCGATCGCGCGTCACCTTGGCAATAATGCTGGCGCAGGCGATCGAAAGGCTTTTGGCATCACCACCAATGACCGTTTCTACTTTATACGGGACTTTTTCCGTAAAAATATTACCGTCAACAAGCAACTTAACCGCAGCCTCAAAGCCTTGCTGAGAGCGGATATCTTCCGGCAGGCTTTTAACCAGTTCTTTTACAGCGTTGAGCATGGCAAGATGGGCGGCTCGCAGGATGTTGATCTCATCGATCACTTGCTCACTGACGATCCCAACGCCAACATAAGCCCGTTCATGGATCTGATCGAAAGCTTTTTCGCGCTGAGCGGCACTGAGCTTCTTGGAGTCTCCCACACGGACAGAGAAATCAGTAGCCTTAAGAAGAACCGCGCCCGCGACCACCGGACCGGCCAAAGGGCCGCGCCCGGCTTCATCAACCCCAAAAAGAAAGCGAAAGCCGTTTCCGGCTTTCGCTTGAAGATCAAAATCAATTAAGTCCTGTATACTCGCGAGAGTTTTTGGCACTATTAAGCAGCAACAGGCTGCGCTGCGGCGGTGGCGTGTTCAGACACGGCTTCGGTCTCAATGCGGGCACCTTTACCACTGCGATCACGCAGATAAAAAAGCTTGGCGCGCTTGACCGTCCCACGGCTAATAACTTTCAAACTATCGATCACGGGCGAATGGATCGGGAACGACTTCTCAACGCCTTCACCAAAAGACACCTTGCGGACCGTGAACACTTCCTTGATCCCGGCGCCACGACGGCCGATCACGATACCTTCCCAGGAATGCAGACGAACCTTGTCGGCCTCCTGCACCTTGATCTTCATCTTGACAGTATCGCCGACATTGAATGACGGGATATCCTTACGGACAAAACCTGCTTCAAATTTCTTAAGCTTCTCGATACGTGTTCCCATTTTATTGCCTGCTTTCCTTTAATAAATCCGGACGGAATTTTGTTGTGCGGGCCACTGCCTGCTCGTTCCGCCATTTTTTTACAGCTAAATGATTGCCGGATAATAACACAAGAGGTATTTTATTTCCACAAAAATCTGCGGGACGTGTGTATTGGGGGTATTCCAGCAAGTTATGCTCAAAGGACTCATCTTCCAGTGAGGCCTCTTTGCCTAGGACCCCCGGGATCAAACGAGTCACCGCGTCGACCACGACCATGGCCGGCACTTCCCCGCCCGTCAGCACATAATCGCCGATGGACAGGCTTTCATCCACCACCATCTCGCGGACCCGCTCATCGATTCCTTCATAATGACCGCAGATAAAGATCAAACTCTTTTCCTTCGTCAGAGATTTGGCCTTGGACTGGGTGAAGACAATTCCACCAGGGCACATATAAATGACCTTGGCCTTACGACGGCCTTTGATCTTTTTGACCGCGTCAACCAACGGCTGGGGCGTCATGACCATTCCCGGCCCACCGCCGAACGGACGGTCGTCCACCTTGCGATGCGGATCTTTAGTGAAATCCCGAAGATCGTGCATACGAAAATCCACCAGCTTCTTCGCCTGCGCGCGCTTCATAATGGATTCATCCAGAACGGCCGAGAACATCCCGGGGAAAATAGTGATAATGTCGATGCGTAACATGGGGAAATAATACCTTAAGTTCAGGAAACAATCAATTTTATGTTTCGGGAATAATACCCTTGGCGGCGTAGATGGGACGGACGAAGGAACGAAAATGCGGCAAACGGAACCAGAAGATCGCCGAGGCGATAAAAGCAAAAACACCCGCAACCATCAAAGCTGTTGAAACGCCGGCATGAGTAGCGATTAAACCAGCGGTAATACTCCCGATAGGCGATATCCCAACCAGGGCAATGCCGTAAAGGCTCATTACCCGCCCGCGCTTCTCTTCATCAACCAGCGTCTGAATGATCACATTCATCCCGCCAATGCTCATGATCATGCCAAGGCCACTTAAAAAAACCGCCACAATAGCAAGGCGGATATCCAGAAGGACCGAGAAAAGCATCAAAGAGACCGCCGTTCCGGCCGCGGCCACCGCCACCACCCGACCCAGACCGATCACGGTACTTCTCCCCGCCAAATAGATCGCCCCCAGAAATGCCCCCGCCCCCGAACAGGATAAAAGGATCCCGAGTGTCTTCGGGCCACCACCAAAAACGTCTTTGGCAAAGATCGGCGCCAGAGCATGAAATGCGCCGCTAAGCATACTTAACACTGAGACCATCACCAGGAGTAAACGGATCGGCACCGAATGATAAACATATCGAAAGCCTTCAAGCAAACTGTGCTTTGATGACATGAGCCGCTCCGCTTTGACATATGACAGCCGCATCAAACAGAGCGCCGCAATGACCGGCAGAAAACTAAGGGCATTAAGAAGGAAGCATATCCCTTCACCGAAAATGGCGATGGTCACCCCCGCGATCGCCGGGCCGATCAAACGGGAACCATTAAACACCGAAGAATTGAGGGCCACGGCATTAGGAAGGTCTTTGGGATCGTCGATCATCTTGCTGATGAACGATTGCCGGATGGGAAGTTCATACGCGCTAAGGATCCCGAGCAGAACGCTCAGCGTCATCACATGCCACACCTGAACGGTATTGGTGTACACCAGCACCCAAAGGATGAAGGCCTGAACCATCGAGAGAACATTGACTAGAACCAGAAGACTGCGGCGGTCGAAGCGGTCGGCGGCAACTCCGGCCAGAGGCGAGAAGATCAAAGCCGGAAAATTCATGGCGAAGGCGAACGCTCCCAAAAGAAAGGGAGAATTCGTCAAACGATAGATCAGCCAACTTCCGGCGACGATCTGCATCCATGTCCCAATAAGGGAAAAGAGCTGACCTGCCAGGAAAAGGCGTAAGTTATAATTCCTTAACGAACGGAACATCAGACCTCTTGCACATCAGAAATATTCTTAACGGCCCAACTGTCACGAACGGTCAAGCGATACACGCACGGCACCACAAAAAGAGTGAAGAACGTTGAAACCGCCACACCGCCGATGACCGCGATCGCCATAGGAGCGCGGGCTTCAGCCCCCGCACCAACCGCCACCGCCGGCGGGATCGCCGCCGCAATGGTCGCCAGCGACGTCATAAGAATAGGCCGTAAACGGATCGGACAAGCGGTCAATAAGGCTTCATGGACCTTCTTGCCCTGCCCTCTCACCTGATTGGTGAAATCGACCAGCAAGATCGAATTCTTTTTTACGATCCCCATCAGAAGAATGATCCCGATCATGCTGTACAAATTCAATGACTGATTGCCGATCTTAAGCGCCAAAAAAGCGCCGGAAATACTAAAAGGAAGCGCCAGCAGGACAATGAACGGCTGCAGGAAACTATTGTACTGCGATCCAATGACCATGTAAGCCACCAGGATCCCCAGCACAAAAACCATGCCCATCCCGTTCGAAGATTCCTGGAAGGTCTGTGATGTTCCGCCCAGGATCGCTTTATAACCATCAGGCAGGATATCCTTAGCGATCTTCTGCGCCTGGGCGATCGCATCGGTCTGGGACTTCCCCGGAGCCACGTTGGCGTAAACAGAGATCGCACGTTCACGGGCTTTGCGCGTGATCGTCAGCGCTGTCGGACGCTCAACAACATTGACCACATCCTTCAATTGAACCCGCTCCCCGCGATTATTCCAGACCCATATATTATCGATATCGGCCATGCTGACCCGCTGATCGCTTTCCAACTGGACGCGAATATCATAGCGGCGGTCCGCACTGGAATATTTCCCGGCCAGATCACCACCGAACAGGGTATTGACCGCACTGCCAATAGTGGCCATGCTGACACCGTGTTCATCAGCTTTCTTGCGATCCGGCTCCACCCTCACTTCGGACGCTCCGGGCTGGTAATCGCTATCAACATCCGTCATCATCCCGCTTTTGGACATCTTGTCCTGCATCGCGTCGGAATATTCAACAAGCTTATCCCAGTCAGGGCCGCGGATACTAAACTCGATCGGAAAACCGCGCTGAGCAGAAAAACCGCTAAGCGATAAGTCCTGGATCCGGGCTTTCAGGTTCTTGACAGTATTAAGCTCCTTACGATATATCCCCATAAGATCGGCCTGGCTTAAACGATGGCCGGTTTTGGCATCAATGGGACGATCTTTAGGTTCCTTAAAGGTGGCAAAAATGATTCCCTTATTAACTTCACCTCCGCCGAAACCGCCAATGGAAGCAAAATACCGTAACAATTCAGGATGTCCGGTGGTCAACTTCTCGGCTTCCTTAAAACGGGCGTCCGTAAACGCCAACGATGAGCCAGGCGGCGCCTGTAAACTGACCATGAACATGCTTTGGTCCTGCGGAGGAACGAATTCCTTCCTTAAAAGCGCCATAAGTTTAAAAGAGGCCCCAAAGATCACCAGCGACATAAAAATGACCAGCCAGGAATGACGCAGCGCCCAACCCAGCGTCTTACCGTAAAAAGCCGCCAGGTTCTTGAACCCCTGGTCCACGCCGCGCCCGAAATCCGTGGTCCTGCCGGTTTGCAGGAACTGCGAACAGCGCATGGGCGTCAGCATTAACGCTTCAAGCAAAGACAAAGCCACCGCCACCGCGATCGTGATCCCGAACTCAAAAAAGAATTTGCCCATAATCCCGGATATGAAAATGACCGGGATAAAGATCGCGGTGATCGCCATAGTTGTGGCCAACGCCGCTCCGGCGATCTGATTAGCCCCTTTGGCGGCCGCCGAGACTTTATCCTCACCATGCTCCCTAAAACGCACGATATTCTCCAGGACCATGATCGAGTCATCGACCACGATACCGACCGCCAGCGAAAGGCCAAGCACCGTGAAGGTGTTGAGCGTAAAGCCCAGGAAATAAATAACGATGAATGTGCCCAGGATCGACGTGGGGATCGCTAAAAGAATATTAAGCGTCGCGCTCCAGGCACCCAAGAAGAACCAGCACACCAAAGACGTGATCAGGGCAGACAGAACAAGCGTGAACGTCAAATCGTGAATTGAATCCTCGATAAACTTCGTGCGGTCAAAAACCACGTTCATGTGAATATCCGAAGGAAGCGTCTTTTTAACTTCCTCCAGCCGCTTTTTAACCGCGTGAGCGATCGCCACATCATTCGACCCGCTCTGTTTCTTGATGCCAAGACCGACCGAGGGCTGTCCATTAAACCTGGTGATCCGGCGAATATCCGCCAACCCATCCTCAACCCTGGCCACATCGGTAATCTTGATCGGTTTAAAGATCGGCTTGCCGCCGCGGGTCGTGATGAGGATATTTCCGAACTCCTCAGGAGTCTTGGCTTCACCCATCACCCGCACGCTTTGCTCGGTCTTCTCGGTCTCGATCGTTCCAGCCGGGACTTCATTATGCCCCTGAGCGATCGCGTCCATCACGTCCCCTGCCGTCAACTCAAGGTCGTTGAGCTTTTTGTTATCGATCCACACCCGAAAATTCGGGTCGATATATCCGCCTAAGGTCACCTCACCCACGCCGCTCACGCTCGTGAACTTATCGCGCAAATACTTTTCAACATACTCCATCAGCTGAACCTTGGTGCGCTCGCTGGTTACAGCGACCCACATGATAGGCTGGTCGGCCGGATTTGAACGCGACACCACCGGCGGATCAAGGTCCTTGGGAAGATGCCTTTGGGCCTGATTGATCTTGGCCTGAATGTCCTGCACCGCGGCATCAATATCACGGCCGAGCTCAAGCTCGACGGTCACACTCGCCTGCCCCTGACGGATAGTGCTGGAAACTTCTTTCACCCCCTGAATGGTCATCATGGCCTGTTCAATGGTGTCGACCACGTCTTTTTCCATGACCTCGGGAGCAGCCCCCGTCCAGGTAAGGCTAACGTTAATGACCGGAAAATCAATATTAGGCAGCTGGCTGACGCCCATGCGGTTATAGCTGATCAACCCGAAGATCATGAGCGCGGCCATGACCATCCAGGCGAATACCGGCCGTCGTATGGCTGTATCGGATAAACTCATTGTAAATTCTCCCCTGTTGCGACCTTAAGCCCCCAATAAGCCCGATTGACTTCCGTAGCGGCGGCGACATTGTCACGCTTAACACTTTGCAAGTCCTCAAGCGCCTGTAAAACATCCAGGTTATTGACCAAGCTCTTCTTAAAATCCTCAACCTGTAACTGATAATTCCTGTCAGCCGCGACCACCGCTTTCGATAAACCGAAAGCTTTCTTCTTGGCCGACTCGAATCTAGAATTAGCGTTCTTCACCTCAAGGACAGCCTGACGCTTGGCCTGGCTTAACTTCAGGTCGGCCGTATTGGCCTGAGCGCGCGCCTGGCGCAACTGGCCCACATCATTTAAACCATTAAAAAGCGGCACATTGACGCTTACCGTTGCGTCCCAATCATTGCCTTCATTGGCATCAGCGCGTTTGGTATACGCGTTCCCGTTCAAAGCAACCGTCGGAAAGAACGCTGACCGGGCTGATGTCACGCCATTCTTGTACGCCGCCAGCGACTCCATAGCGGCAACAACATCCGGCCGCTCATTGACCTTCTGTAGCAATGTTTGAACATCGGCTGTTTCCTGCGGCACATCACCGCCCGCCAATTGATCGACCGGTTGTCCGATCAAAAACTCCAATAGTTCTCCGACTGACTCCAGCTGCCCGCGGGTCACTTCAATGGCCGCTTTCACCCGATAGAATTTCGCTTCCGCACTGGCCACCTCGCTTGACCTCGATTTACCTAACGCTTCACGTCGCTTTAATTCCGCCACCCTGTCGGTTAGGATCTTTTGAGTTTCCTCCTGAACCTTGATGTCATCCTGATAGCTCAAATACAAATAAAAAGCATCCGACACGTCGGTAAAAAGCAACTGCTCAGCCCGTTTAAGCTCCGCCGCCCTCTGTTTGCCAATATGCTTACTGGCGCGGACCGCGGCAAACTCCTTGAACCCGGTAAATAATGGCTGACTGAACGTAAATTTGGCCTCGGGCTGATACCCGCCGAACGTATCATTAGGACGAAGGTCCTGCCACTTCTGAGAATAGGCAAAAGCCACCTTGGGTAAAGCCGTGCTCAATGATTGCAGCATAAGCCCTTCAGTTTCCTTAATAAGCTCCTGTTGAATACCGATCGTCTCGCTGCGTTTAAGAGCGAGCTGATAGCAATCTTTAAGCGTCAACGGCGTGCTCTGGGCAACCGCGTAGGCCCCCATGGCCAAAACGATCACCACCGGGAAAAACAATGCTTTAACGATCCTCATAAGGCCTCATTGATCTTCTTTAATATTTGTAAATACTTTTCCGCGTCGTCGCGGGATATCTTCGAGAGAATGTTCGTCCAGCGCTTGACCACGATCCCCCTGAGCTTAAGCGACAACTTGCGCCCTTCCGGTGTTAATTCAACAATGACCGCGCGCCGGTCGCCTTTATCCATGACACGGGCAACATAACCGGCCTTTTCCAGGCGGCCGATGATACCGGTCGCGGTAGGAGCCGCGACCTTAAGTTCTTTTCCAATATCTGAAGAACGCGAGGGCCCGTTATGGACCAGCATCATGATCACGCAAAGCTGGGAATGAGAAATGTCCGAGGATTGAAAAATATCCAAAAGGATACGGCGGCCAATGCGGGGGCCGATGAGGGCGATCTCTTCTGCGATACGGGATAAGTCCGACATGAACATGCCTTTATATTAGCCAAGCTAACCATTAAGTTAGCATGGCTAATATAAAAGGCAAGGAAAAAATCAATTCTTAAACGTTTGCTGCTGCTTGTAGGCAGCTATCCAGCATAAAACAGCGGCTATAACAGGCGCCGCCAATAAAACAACATCTGAAGAACTCTCCCCCCTTAACCACTTCTGGGTCTGAATAAACCCCGTTAACGGGCTTAATAGCGTCAATGGCTCCCCGCCAGGGGTGACATTGCGCAACAAAGCGCCAAACCATGGGAGCAGACACCACCAGACGCCCAGAACGGTCACTAACCAGATCTTATTGTTGCGATATGGACTAAGTCGATAGTATTCCAACAACCCGGTAAACCCCAGGATATACGCAGCGGCCTGAATGATAATAGCCGATCCGCACAGCCAGTTAACCTTCAGCGCCAGTAAATAAAACAAGTAAAATCCGGTACTTAACCCCACATAAACCAATCCCGGGAAAAAAGCGCTGGCCCCGTCGCTCAGCCAGTCGTTGGCTACCTGGCCCTTGGCACGCAAAACCAACAGTTTCTTACGCTGGAAATATGTCGGCGCAAGAAAAAGCCCCGCCGCCATGCCCAAAGCAACATCAATAAACGTGTATAACCCCGCCTGGTCAAGGAGGACCGAATGATACCCATTATGATGGCCGCCCCAAGGGTAAACAATATCATCTTGATGTGTGATCGCGCCCACACAGAATCCGGTGACCAAAAACAGAATAAAAAAACATATCCTTAAGACGGACTCCTTTGACCAGGCCGGGCTGTCCGGCTGGCAGAACGTGCGCGCTAAAGCGTTGACCATAATAAAGATCAACGGAACCTGAGAGATCACCTGCAGCACGATCAACGGCAGGTCCAGATTAAAAAAGAAACCTTGGGGCAACCACTCGCCGCCTTTCTGGAACACATAGCCCGCTGCCCCGCAACCAAGAACATGAGAAAGAGCCGATCCTATCGGCGTAAATACGGCCATACTGATCATGGGGCCAACAAACATCAGCAGCACCACCAGCATCAGCGGATTCGACTTACTATCCTGTTTCGTCGTCAAGAGTGAAAATAAAGCTGCCGTTGTTTGAAACAATAGCGCCGAAATAGCAATGGAAACATTGAACATGATCACCCGCTCCGGACCCTTGAACGTCCCAAGGGAAAGAAGAAGTTCTGCCCCCAGCAGGATCCCGAAAATGACCCACTCCAGCCATGCCCCGCCGAACACCAATCCGGCGATCTTGTCGTAAACCCCCTCAGGAGAATTGCGATGAAAATCCAGGGTGCCGCTCATTTTCTCCCGGGACCCCATGGCCGCGACGAACAAGGGCCCGAAGATCAGCAGCACAAATATTTGCGTCACTTCACAAATATTGAGCATGACCTGAAATGGCGTCAGCTCCTTCGGAGGATACTGCATCGCGCTCAAATAGGACAACAACATCACGAAAGCGATAAGCCCGCCCAGGCACATGACATAGATCGGACGGCTGCGCTCGTACCAGCAACTCAGGAAAAGAGCGTTATCATTGAGTTTTTTCATGATCATGCGACCTCCCTGGCGCCGACCTTGAGGAAAATATCTTCCACGTCATCACTGGTAATAGAACACTCCTGCGGAACAACCCCCAGAGCCATTAATTTCTTAAGAAAGTCAGCCGCTTCCCCATCCTGTTGCTTAAAAGTGACCGTAACCGTTCCCTGCCCGGTGCGCACTCGATCAGGAGCGATCCCCGCCTCGCCAAGAACCCGGGTAAAGATATCCTGATCCTCTGACCGGGAAAAGCGCAGCGTCAATTTCTTCCCACTGCCGATCTTCGCACGAATATCATCAAGGCTGCCGCCGATGACCATCCGCCCCTTCTCGAGAATGATCAGCGAATCCACAAACTCGCCAAGTTCGGAAAGAATATGACTGGAGATCAGGATGCTGGCGCCGCGCGCCGCGCATTCCTTGAGGATATCGCGCATATTTTTCCGTGAGATCGGGTCAAGCCCGCTGGCCGGCTCATCGAGCAGGATAATATCCGGCGAAGAGAGCAGTGTCCTGGCAAAAACCAGCCGCTGGCGCATGCCGCGGGACAAGCCCTTAACAATAGCCTCTTTCTTGGAAACCAGGTCTGTTTTCTCCAGCCATTGCCCGACGTGCTCCTGACGTTCGGCCAGATCCATGCCGTAAGCCGCGGCAAAAACATCCAGGTATTCCCACACTTTCAAATTTTCGTAAACCGGCGCGAAGTCCGGCATATAGCCGACCTTAAGCAACGCCTTATCCCTGTCCGTCTGAAGGTCATGGCCGTTAAGGGTGATCGTGCCCTGCGTAGGCTCCAGAACACCGGCCAGGGCTTTGATCGTCGATGTTTTTCCCGAGCCGTTCGGCCCAAGAAAGCCGTAGATCTTCCCCTCGTCCAATTCAAAGGAAATATTATCAACGGCTTTAACCTCATCATAATTGACCTGTAATGATCCAACCTTAACAATACTCATGGCCATTCTCCTATAGGTCCGGCTGTCCTCCCCTAGGAGGAGGGTTAAGCACGGATGCACCTTTACTTCTGATTGACCGTAACAAGCGTATAGGTGATCAGCCCGCCGCTCATCAGGACCGCGCCGGAAACGAAATACACGCCGGCCACAAAGATCCATTTCAAGTCAAACCCGATCGCGAAAGGTAAACACAACAAAGACCCGAACGCTCCGCATGAAAACAACACAACCCCTAACGCTTTGCATAATGTCCTGACGGCTTCTGGTGTCATACATCCTCCTTGGTTAGACTACGACCTTTAGTTAACTTGTCCTCTCCCGACTTCGACCCTTTACGGCGCCACCTCCTTCCGGCACCACCGATCATAGGCGACCCGTCCGAACCATGCCCCGATCGCCGCCGAGAGCGCGGCCTGGGACACCAGTTCCGGCAGTGTTAAACTGGGTATCGACCATACCTCGCCCATCACAAAAACAATGCAGAACAGGCAATGGGCCCCGACCTCAAACGCATTACTGAGCGTCGTGGCATAGACGATCCAGGCCAACAACATCTGTGAAAAAACCAGCGTAAAGAACAAATACACCCATATCTTGACCCCAACCATATATGAAATACCCAACATCATCCCGGGAACAACCACCACTAGGGAGGCCACCAGCAACCACCCCGCGCCCAGGGTTAACGCGAGCAACATCCCCCATTGTCCCGTCAAGCTTTCCCGTTCCACAGGGCGCATCAGGGCGTGCTCCCTATACGCCATCACACGATAATTGGCCATCAAGGTAATAAAAAGAGGCACCATGACCAGAAAAAGAAAATTCCCGTAAGGCTTGGCATAAAACCCATGCCCCTGACTAAACATAATGTAGCCCATAAAAAGACCGGACGCCCCTAGAAAAACCAGCCCAGACTGGCCAGCCGCCGCGCCTTCAATACGCGCCCAATGCAAAGACTGCGCCGCCAGCCCTTTTCTTTGGGCGTACGCAGGGATGTGCGCCGGAACATAGGCTGCATCCTGGCTTAGCGCCGTCGATACCGAGCGATACAATGGCCACGATAAAAGATACGGATACTCCGCCATCCCTTCGCGTAAAGAAGCCATACGCCAAACAAAAGCCACCAGGATCAAACCGAGCACACCGACCAGGCCCTCAAACAGACCTCGGACATGCATGACCATATCAAGGATATCCAGGATCCGGGTCACCAGAAGTAATAATGTCCCATATGACAGAAAGACCAGGATCGGAACCGAAATATACGCAATGACAACTGTCACCAAGTAAGTCAACGCGCATAAAAAAGACAACACCACCAGCGCGCGATCCGGATGCAGCCACCCGGGCATGCTGACGATCCAGGCCGTTGTCGCCGTACCCGTGATCGAAAGGATAGCCAGCGCCACCAGGGCCACATCCCGTCGATAACCTGGAAGAATACCCGCTAAGGGCGAAACCACCTGACGCTTAAGAAGAAGCCCCAGAAGAAAAGCCTGGCACATCCAGACAATAAGCCAAAGCGTCATCATATCTTCGATCCAGCCATACACCCTCTGGCTCCAAAGAAAATAAATGATGGCCATCACTCCGACCAAAGCCCCGCTAAGAAGGAGGAACAAAGGATGTCCGCGATATAACTTAAAAATAGCGCCAAGGCTTGTCATCGGGTCATCTCCAGAAAAATCTCTTCAAGGTTCAAGTCCTCAACCTCGATCGTCCCTCCCACGTTTCGCTCAAGAAGAGGCCGCAAAGAATCACTGTAACCACGGACCGTAAAGACCCCATCATTCCCCTGTACCCGACGACTAAGAATACCAACCCCGCCGAAATCCTGAGGGATAACACCCGATGCCCGGACACGGATCCGTTTGACCATATCTTTTAGTTCATCAAGGCCGCCGCAAAAATCGATCGCGCCGGACTTAAGGACAGCCACCGTATCCGCCACCCGCTCGAGATCGGATGTAATATGCGTTGAAAAGAAAACCGTGCAGGGCCGCTCGGCAACAGTCTCCAGGATCATCCTTAAGAAATCCCGCCGGGAAACAGGATCAAGGCTGGCCACCGGCTCATCGAACACCAGCAAGTCCGGTTCATGGCCAAGTGCCAGGATAATAGCCAGCTTCTGCGCTTCACCTTCCGAAAGTGAACCCACCCTCGCCGCCTTATCGATCGTCCACTCCCGCAACAGTCGCTCGACCAGTTCGGCATTCCAACGAGGATAAAATGACGCCGTATGCTCAACAAGTTGTCCAGCCTGTAACCAGGGATACGGACGGTACCCTTGCGGAACATAACCGATGCGCGACTTCCCCCTGGCGCTAAGCTCCCAAGCATTCTCGCCCATCGTCATCAACGTCCCTTTGTCCACACGGATCAACCCGAGCACACTTTTTAATAGTGTTGTTTTCCCGGCCCCGTTACGGCCCAGAAGGCCGATCACTGTTCCCGATGCGATATCGAGATCCAACCCGCTCAAGACCTTTTTATTCCCGTAAGCTTTATCGACGCTGCGCGCGTGGATCACGTTATTCATGGCCGTCCCCCTTCCAAAACTCATTAAATTTCTCAATGACCCGCTCACGCTCCAGCGACATTTGCTGAGCCCGATTAACAACCTCCCGCAACAATGGCGCCAGTTCATCTTCAGGGCTGACCACTCCATGACTCACCTGAGGTGAGGCGGGAACCCGCATACCCTGACCACGGACAAATTCAAGATGCCCGCTCTTCTCTAATAACGAATACGCTTTCGATACCGTCATCGGATTAATCTCAAGACTCTTGGCAACATCCCTGATAGAAGGAAGGAATTGCCCCTCGGTAAACTTCCCCATTGCGATACAGATCTTGACCTGATCGAACAACTGACGGTAGATCGGCACTCCCGATGTCGGGCTGATCTGAAAGTATAAATTTACATTAATTTCCATATTCCTCCTCAAATCAATTGAACCGCATTAGTAGTATAATACACATCACTCTAACTGTCAATAGCCTGAAACTAATAATAAATATTATCCTAAATACAATTGTTAGAATACTTTACAAAATCTTACACTAAAATTCAAACTATTATTTTTCCGTATATTGACATTGGTGAATTAGTGTATTACATTTATAATGCGGTTTAAATATAACGTCTAAAACAGGAGAAATCCATGAACGTAAAAATGATCCTGCCTTCATTAATAGATGGGCAAAGCATCGTTTCATCCGGCCACAAACTTGCCTACTCACGCTTCCCCCCTCTGGGCCTGGCAACCCTGGCCGGCCATCTCAAGGATGATCATGTCACGATCGCGGATGAACATGTGGAGGAATTAAACCTTGATGACTCACCCGATCTGGTCGCTATTCAAGTTTATGTGACCAACGCTTTTCGCGCCTACAAGATCGCGGACCACTACAGGGCGCGCGGGATCCCTGTCGTCATGGGCGGGCTGCATCCGACGACACTCCCCGATGAAGCGGCAGAGCACGCCGACACCGTCTGTCTCGGTCCCGGCGAAGATATCTGGCCCGAATTTTTAAGGGAATTTCGCGATGGACACCCTAAGAAATTCTACCAATCCCGGACACGCACGCTTGAAGGCATGCCCAAAGTCCGCCGTGACCTCATTAAGGAACACCTCTACCTTGTCCCGAACTCCATGGTCGTCTCACGGGGCTGCCCGTATCATTGTGACTTCTGCTACAAAGATTCCTTTTATAAAGGAGGTAAATCGTTTTACACGATGCTGCTCCACGACGCCCTCCGGGAGATCGAACAGTTCCGTTGGAAACATGTCTTTTTCCTCGACGATAATATCTTCGGAGATGTACGGTTCGCTTCAAAGCTCTTTGAAGGCATGCGTCCCATGAACCGGGTCTGGCAGGCCGCCGGAACGGTCAATGCCGTCCTTGAGCCGCATCTTCTGGAAAAAGCTGTAGCGGCAGGGTTGCGCAGCCTTTTCATCGGCTTTGAAACACTATCCGAGGCCAACCTTAAAGGGCACAACAAGGGACAGAACATCCACCAGAACTATAAGGCCGCCATCCGGCGCCTGCACTCACTGGGTGTCATGGTGAACGCCAGCTTTGTTTTCGGCATGGATCATGACGACCTCTCTGTGTTCGACAGGACCACGGACTGGGCGATCGAGAACGGGATCGAGACCGCGTCATTTCACATTCTCACCCCCTATCCCGGAACCGCGCTACACCATAAACTTGAAAAAGAAAACCGCATCCTCCATCGGAACTGGTCACTTTACGACGCAAAACATGCCGTCTTCACACCGACCGGGATGACCCCCAAGGAACTGGAAGACGGTCTTCTGCGTGCGTACAACAAATTCTACAGCTGGGGCTCGATCGTCAAAGGAGCGTTGGCGCAGCAGTCCCTTCCAGGAACACTCAAGCATATCGCCTACGCGGGAGGATGGAAGAAATTCGACCCTCTATGGAATTTTCTGATCAATCACAAGATGATCAACCGCATGATCCCGTTACTGGAAAGGGTGCTAAATTAATTCGGGGATTTAAGCGAGAAGCTCAGACCCGTATTTAGCAAGAAATTCAGCGGAGAACTGAGAGTAGCGATCCTGATCGATCGCTTCACGGATACGGCGCAGCAGATTCACATAGTAGTAGATATTATGGTAAGCCGCCAGACGAAGGCCAAGGACTTCCCCGGCATTAAACAAATGACGAATATAAGCACGGGAATAATTCTTACAGGTAGGGCAATCACATTCAGGATCAAGAGGGCCGAAGTCTTCCTTATACTGGCCGTTACGGATCACGATCTGTCCACGGTCAGAAAAACAGGTCCCATAGCGCCCATAGCGGGTCGGGATCACGGTATCAAACATGTCAATGCCCATGCCAACGGCTTTCACGATCTGGTCAGGCATACCGATCCCCATAAAATAACGCGGCTTATGCTGCGGCATCATCGGCATGACCCAATCAAGGACCTCGAACATTTCTTTGACCGTCTCGCCCACCGAAACACCGCCGATCGCGCAACCGTCCGTATCCACCGCCAGCAACTCCCTGGCTGAACGTTCCCGCAGGTCACGATAAACGGATCCCTGAATGATACAGAACAACCTCTGTCCCCGCCCGCGCATGCCGGTCTTTTCAAATTGTTCTTTGGTCCGCTTAAGCCACAGCGTTGTGCGCCGCACGGCCTGCTCCGCCGGGCCGTACTCACAGGGATAGGGCGAACACTCATCAAGCGGCATCACCATATCAGAGCCCAGGATGCGCTGAATGTCCATAACGCTCTCAGGCGTCAGCATGTGTTTATCGCCGTCAAGATGGGACTTGAACTCAACGCCATGGTCGGAAAGCTTCCGCCAGTCAGTCAGGCTGAAGACCTGGTACCCACCACTATCGGTAAGGATTGCCCGCTCCCAGCTCATGAACTTATGCAGGCCGCCGGCTTTTTCAATGATATCGCAACCCGGGCGAAGGAACAAATGGTAGGTATTAGACAGCTCGACTTCGGAACCAACCTCCCGAAGATCTTCCTGGGACAAAGTCTTGACCGTGGCCTTAGTACCCACCGGCATAAAGAACGGCGCTTGTATATCTCCATGCGCCGTGCGCACTACCCCTCGACGAGCAGCAGTACCTGAGGAGCCTTTCAAGAATGTATAAAAAGGTTGCTCAGACATGGATACCAAACACTTTGTTCGCCGCAAGGCCTACGCCGAAATTAAGCACTGCCACAATAACACTCAGAATGGTCATCTCCCAGAACCGCTTCCAGAAGGACACATTCTTGGCCACCGCGATATAAAATGTCGCCGCCCAGATGATCAGGATAGAATCCAGGATCGCGATACCCAACGCTACATACATGTTCGACATAACCAGATAAGGCCAGATCAACAGGATCACCGTCACAATATAGGCAACGCCAGTGTAAAGGGCAGACTTTAGCGGATCCCTCCCGTCATCATCCTGCCTGACCGAAAGATAGGCCGCCACCGCCATTGATAATGAGGCCGCGATGCCCGTAATCAGCCCGGCCACTACGATCAGCTTCATATTCTGCAACGCCAGGGTCAAACCTGCCAACACACCAACAAGCTCGACCAAGGCGTCGTTAAGCCCCAGCACCACCGCGCCAATATACTTCAGGCGCTCCTCATCGATCATATTTAGCAGTTCTTGCTCATGCGACTGCTCATCCTTGAACAACTGCTCAATACCGGGATGCTCATTCTTGATCGCGACATAAACTTCTTTGGCCAAACCTTCCTGATTCTCCATCAGGCGCAACCCGAAGTTCAAACCCAGAATACGGCTGACCGTCACATACCAGAACACCCGGCCGTTATCCGCGGGGATGTTCTTACCCGTGATCCCCTTAAGTACGAGCGCATGCGCATCCTCTTCCCGCGCAATACGCAGCAAAATATCCCGGTGCTCCAACGATTTAACGATCGTCGCCATCTGACGATAAATAGCCGCCTCGGTAAGCTCATTGCTCTGAGCGGCCAGGACTTTCTGCATGATTAACTTATCCATAACGACCTCCTTATTTAAGCTGACACTATATCACAGGATCGTCTTTACGGCTAAACGATCAACATCGCATCGCCATAACTGTAAAAGCGATATTTCTCGCGTATCGCTTCGGCGTAGGCCTTTTGGATCAAGTCTATCCCACCAAAAGCTGACACCAGCATAAGCAACGTACTCTTGGGCAAATGGAAGTTTGTGATCAATGCGTTCACTACCTTAAAATCCGCCCCCGGGTAAAGAAACAAGCGCGTCGACCCTTTTATATCCCCGGTCCTGGCCCATGACTCAAGAACACGGCAACTGGTCGTCCCCACCGCCACGACAGGCTGTTTAATTTTCTTTGCCAACGCAACAGCCCGAACAGTCGCGGGCGCTATCGTGTAGTCCTCAAGATGCATGGGATGAGAAACAACATCCTCAGCTTCAACGGGTTTGAACGTGCCATAATTAACATGAAGGGTCGTGGCAGCAAAAGAATGCCCCTCTTTTTTCAGGCTGGCGATCAAGGACTTGGTAAAGTGCAACCCCGCCGTCGGCGCCGCCACCGAACCGGCCTGGCGCGCGTAAACAGTCTGATAATCAATTCGGTCTGAGGCTTCATCCGGACGCTTGATATACGGAGGCAAAGGGATATGCCCCACCTTTTCCAACGCTAATAGCACATCATCACAGTCAAACTCGACGACACGCGCGTCACGATCGACCAAGCGAGCCGTAATGCCCCCGTCAAAAACAAGCGCCTCACCTTCATTAATCTTTTTTAACGGCCGCAGCATGGCCTCAAAACGACGCCCTCCCACGGACCGAAGAAGAAAGACTTCAACCTGCCCTCCGGACCGCTCCTTACGCCCCAACAAGCGGGCGGGTATAACTTTACTGTTATTGACCACCAAAAGGCTTTTTGCGGGAAGATAAAGAGACAGATGGCGGAATATATCATGCTTGATGCTGCCCGACATCCGATCGATCACAAGCAAACGGGAAGCGTCACGGCAGGCGACAGGGTACTGGGCGATCAGGCTTTCGGGAAGGTTATAATCAAAATCAGCCAGGCGCATCAGCAAATATCACCCTTAAGGCCAAGGACCTCACGGATCCTGACTTCGATCCTGGGCGGATCGATCGGCTTAACAAAATACCCCTTTACCCCCTCGGAATAAAACATATCCTGCATATTGTCATTGGCCGTAAGGACAATGACCGGAATATCTCCGCTGCCAACGGCCTTTAATTCAGCCATGAACTCAAACCCGTTCATATTAGGCATTTGAATATCAAGCAGGATCAGGTCCGGCTTAAACACCGCCAGCGCTTTTATCCCTTCAATACCATCATCCGCCGTCTGAACCTCATACCGTTTTTCCTTAAGCGTGAACTTGAGCAGGGTGATATTCAAACGATCATCGTCAACAATAAGGATCCTGGGGGCCATATTCCCTTTCCGAGAATAATGTTGATTAGCGGCGTAAAAACAAATAGAATGGCAAACATGTCATTCAATTCATTTATGAATACCGTTCGCCAGTGGGACAACCGCTCCAATCAGTGGTTCGTACGCCACTTCTACGTGCTTTTTTTCGAAATGATCCTGATCGCTGCCTTCGTCATGTTCTTCATCCTCTCTATCAACACCATGAATTCCGCTGCTGACATTGAAAGGACGTCGATCACCGAACGCCTGCTGATCAACCAGAACTACCTCGGGCTGCTTATCGTCTTCCTGATGCTGCTCAATTCTTTCTGGATGCTTTTCATGTTCTCCGGGATGCTCAAGATCCGAAACGTCCTTAAGAACATGGATTTTAACCTTTCCCGCCAGAAATCAAGCCGCCAGTTCAACGACGATTAAAAATATTCGTTACACATTTCCCTGAACTTTGATACCAGCGTGTCCCACCAGTCTTTGGGCTTTCGGGTATCAAAAACATAACGCATGCTGCCCTTATAACCCATCTCCGCCAAACTCGTGGAAACAGCGTATAACAAAGCCGGAACGAGCCCGGGAATACTGCGTGCCATCGTCACCGGCAGGCCCAGCGACACCTCAATATGCTCCATCAGTCCCGGCATCAACGCCCCGCCGCCCGCCATGACCACCCCGGAACGAATATGACCCTCATAACCAGAAGCCGCGATGCTGTCACGAATATGATCGACCAGTTCAGCAACTTCCTCATTGATAGGGCCCCGGATCGCGGCATGCTTGACCGGAACAAACCCCTGGTCTTTCTTGATTATAATATCTTCAGAACTGTGGTGGGTTTTATCGCCCAGCCTCCCGTAACTCTTTTTAATATCCTCTGCCAGGGCAAAAGGGATATTAAGTTCTTTCGCTAAGCGGGCCGTGATCCGGTCGCCGCCGAAAAGCGCGACGTTAAAACTCTTCAAAAGGCCCTCTTTATAAACGAAAACCTCTGTTTTCTTAGCCCCGACATCAACGAGCACGCAACCATCCATCCGGTGCTGACGATCAATGGCTGCTTCACTGAGCGCGGCACCATTAAAAAAAACATTGCCCACTTCATATCCGGCCTGCTTGACCGCTTTCTGAATATTACGCAGCTTGGAATTGTTCATCAAGACCAGGAGAACTTCAACCTCCAGCTTACGGCCATAGAGGCCGACGGGATTGAGCGCGACATTAATATCATCCACCTTGAACTGCCGGACAAAATCCTCAATAACCTCTTCCTCAAGCCGCATCCCAAGCAACCGGGCCTGCTGACGGGAAAACCGCACATCACTAGGCGCGATCACCTTATTCCCGCGTTCCGTTAACGGAATGATCGCCCGGCTCATCCGGGTCTCCACCAGTTCTCCGCCGACACCCAGACAAATATCCCGAAACTTGACCTTTGTTTTCCGGGCCAAGCCGTCAAGCGCCGCACTGATCGCCCCGGAGAACTCGCCAATATCGTTCACGGAAGCCTCCTTGAACCCCCGGGTGTCAACTTCATGAACACCGAGCAGTTCAAAGTTCTCCGCGTCCTGGACCTTACACAGGCTCGCCTTGATCTTCTGCGACCCAATATCGAGGCCGCAAAAAATACGTTCCTGAAAGAACTGACCGATAAAACCCCTGATCTGTTTCATTTTTTTGATTTCCTCTTACCGATGACCGGCGTTTCAAACCTGAGGTCAATATATTTTACTTCATTGATCGCCAGATCCGTCCTGGCCACCATCATCGCCAGCGTTTTAAGTTTGGCCGCGAAATTCTCTTTATCGACGATAACATCAAATCTGGCCTGATCCTCTGTAAGCCCAAAAGTAAGGATCATCTTCTCCGGCACGCTAACGTCCAGTGAACGCAAATGAAGCGGCAACAACGACTGATCCTTATTGACCAAGGACACCGCATTGAGCGCCACCATCCCTGAAGGGTCGGAAAGCATCATGCCGGGTGCCGTCTTCTGGCGCTGCAATCCCTTGATCACCGGCAATCCCGCGTCCTCCTTGCCTGGGGATCCGATAAAACAGCCGTCCTGCGAGAGGGCCACGGACCGCCCCTCGAGCAAGGTTACCGCAAAGGCCGTCCGGCGGGAACCAACGATCAGGATCTCATCGGGGAAACGGCGCAAAACCTCAAGGCCCGCCACCCCGGGGTACCGGGCCAATATCTTCTCTTCAACCTTCTCCAGATCCACCGCAAAAATATTCTGCCCTTTTAATTTCCCGAGATCGGGAAGGCTGATCTCTCCCAGGCTTTGCGCCAACACCACATCCTTAATAACAAACAGGCGGGCATGCCGGACAAAGGATGTCAAGGCCACCCCTGATATCACAACCGCCAACAAAATAAAAAAAACGATGACGCCCCAGCGGACCAGGTCAAGGCTGATGGGGGATTGATTCGGCTTTCTTTTTGCCATAAGCCATTTCTACCAGTGTCAGGCATAGTTGAGTAAAATCAAGCCCGGCAGCAGCAGCCGCTTTGGGCAAAAGACTCGTCGCTGTAAAACCTGGAATAGTATTGATCTCCAACACATAAGGCACATTGTTCGCGTCCAGGAGCACGTCGACCCGGCCGAACCCCTCACACCGCAGCGTCCGATAAGCTTTCAGGGCCTCCGCCTGAACTCGTCCGGTAAGCTCCGCTGAAAGATTGGCCGGCACATAATATCTGGTTGTATCCTTCTCGTATTTTGCCGAAGCGTCAAAGATCGCGCCATTTTCAGAAGGTACACAGATCTCGACGACCGGTAGCGGATTCTGGCCCAGAATACCGACGGTCAATTCCCGGCCGCGGATGAACTGCTGGATAATAATATCACGGCCAAAAGCCCCGGCTTTACATACCCCCTCACGCAAGGACTCTGCGTCCTTGGCCAGAGAAACACCAACGCTCGATCCTTCGCAGGCCGGCTTGACAACAACAGGGAACGCGCCGATCACGCTCTCCACATCTTCCTGACGCAGCGCGGCTACGCCCCGAAGCGCGATCGTCTTCGGCGTTCGTACGCCCTTCTCATCGAACTGGATCTGGGCAACCGCTTTATTGAACGCCGCGTAACTTGCTGACGGCCCGCAACCCTGATAGGGGATCTCCATCTCATCAAGGATAGACTGCAATCCTCCGTCCTCGCCAAAACGCCCATGCAGGGCGATAAAAGCCATATCGATCTTCTCTGACCGGAACCACTCTTTCACCTGATCGCGATCTTCCGTGGTGAGATCCAGCGCCATGGCCCGGCATCCGGCAGCGGTAAGCGCTTTTAAAACAGCCTTCCCCGAACGCAACGACACCGCCCTCTCTGAAGAGCACCCACCCATGACCACCGCAATCTTACCCAAAGACTTAATCTCATCGGGTGTCCGCTCACGGGCTGCCGGAATATGGTCAAAACCAATGCGTTTTTCCAGGGCCTGCACCAGTTCATCGGACACATTCGTGATACTACCCGCCCCGAGGGTCAGGACCAGGTCGCCCGGTTGAACTACTGAAAGTAAATGCGCCACAATATCTTCCTTTTTCAGATACGCTAGTGCCTGCGGGCGTTCAGCTCGGACCTTCGATAACAAAACCTCAGCGGTAACGCCCTCAATAGGCTTTTCACTCGCCGGATAAATATCGGTCAGAATCAGATGATCGGCCAATGTAAAACAGGAGGCGAACTCGTTCATTAACAGCTGCGTCCGCGAATACCGATGGGGCTGAAAAGCCACGATCAAACGTTTACGGCCGAGCGTACGCGCCGCCTGGAGCGTGGCCGCGATCTCCGTCGGATGATGGCCGTAATCATCCACCACCAAAACCCCTCCCGACTCTCCCTTACGCTCGAAACGGCGCTTCACCCCTTGAAAAGCCCGCAACGTCTCCATAATGACCGGAAGTTCGATCTTGAGCTCAAAGCCGAGCACGATCACCGCCAGGGAATTGAGGATGTTATGCTTACCAGGAACAGCCAGGCAAAAACGTCCAACGAGCTTGCGTTGATTATAACAATCAAAAGACGAACCGTTGGCATCACACTGAATATTCGTCGCGCCCCAATCATTGTCCTCGGCAAAACCATAAGTCACATACCGGCGCCCACCCCGCTCAACGATCACCCGCAAATCCTGGTTATCGCCGCAAGCAATGACCACGCCACCAGGAACCGTGCGTTCCACGAACTTGGTATAAGCCATCAAAACATTTTCCATGGTTTTGTAATGATCCATGTGCTCACGGTCGATATTGGTAATGATAGAAAAATGGGGTGAAAAATAAAGAAACGACCCGTCACTTTCATCGACCTCGGCCACGATATGCCGCCCGATACCCAGCGTCGCATTATATCCCTGTGAAACAACCCCGCCGATCGCGGTAGTCGGTTTCAGGCCGGCCTTGATCAGCAGCAACGAGGCCATCGATGATGTCGTGGTTTTACCGTGAGCACCGGCTACCGTGATCCCGACCTCTTTATTCACCAGCTGGGCCAACAACTCAGCCCGACGTAGGATCGGAATATGCAAGCGCACCGCTTCGAACATTTCCGGATTGCTCGCCGAAATAGCCGACGAATACACCACGCAGTCGGCTCCATCAATATTGCGAAGATCATGCCCAATAAAGATCTTGGCGCCTTTGGCTCGCAGCTGACGGGTCAGATCCCCTTCCTTTTCATCGGAACCGCTGACGGGATACCCCTTTGCCAGCATCAAGAGAGCCAGGTTCCCCATCCCCATCCCCCCGATACCAATAAAATGATATTTTCTGATCTCGGTCTTAGCGTCGCGCTTTTTCTTCATGGCTTAAATGATCCTTCCAGTCGGTCTCAAAAGCTTCGATGGTCTGATATTTCATATAGGCTTTTTTCAAAGCCCCTTCAAAACGTGTTCCGGACTTCAGCTCCCGGCAAAAACGAGCGAACCGGTATGTTTCACCCTCATTGATCAAATAACTGACCAGGCTGGCCGCTTCAGCATAAAAGATCCTGACCAATTCGGGGTCAGAATTCCCGTTCAACTCAAGATGCATCAGGTCAGCCAGCGAAATAAATTTTTCCTCTGCCATAGCGCGGCGAACATCATTATCCGCCCCCCAGCGGCCGGACTCCTCCTGATACATGGCGACACCCTCTTCCAACCATAGAGGGACCACCGCTTCACTTCCGATAAAATCGCGAAAAATAATATGGCCGATCTCATGAGGCAATGTTGAATCAAAAAAACCATGAGCCGCCGGATAGGATGAAATGGTCTTCGATCCCGTCAACACCGACCCCGCCGACCAACCAATGCCCGATGAAGCCTTGTAGTCAGCGGCATCATCATAAATATAGATCTTCGCGCGCCCCTCCCAGGTCCACCCTTTGTACCGGGTAAACCCAAGGCACGTAGCGGTCCGCCGATAATTTTCCTCAGCCCTGGTGAGCGTGCTCTCAACAAAGCGCATCGGCGCTTTCTTATAATAAACAATGAAATGCTCAGCCTTCATGTCGCGCCATTCGACAGCGGCAATAGCCTGCGAGGAACAAAAAAAGACCAAAAGAGCTGTCATGCCGCGCAAGCACGTGTTCACAGGCGTTCCACCTCATCAGCAAGCCGCAAGACTGCATCGAAAACAATTTCTTTGGAAAGAGCCGGACGGAGAAGCCCTAGCCCTAAAAAAATCTTATCCCCAAGCATCGCCGGGTTCAAGTCTTTTTCCCGAATAATTACCGCCGCGCCATGATCGGCCAGAATACGCGCATTCGCCTCTTGATGGCTATTAGCGTAGGGATAAGGGATCAGAATAGCCGGAAGCCCTAAGCATCCCAACTCGGTGACCGTTCCCGCCCCAGACCGCGCTATAACAAGGTCAGCCGCCGCATAAGCCTGGGGCATGTTTTCCAAATAATCCTGCACATACACCGGGAAATCCAGCCGGGAATAACGCGCCCTCAATCCTTCCGCCTGCCCTTTACCTGCCAAATGAATAACTTGCCATGGAAGGTCCCTGTTGACCGATTCAAAGAAATCCAGGCAAGCCTGATTGATCGCCCGGCTGCCCTGGCTTCCCCCAAAAATAAGGATCGTCTTGCGTTCTATCTGCAGACCAAAAGCCGCCAACGCCTGATCCCGGGACAACCCCGTAGGAACAGCGCGCATGGGATACCCCGTCCAAACAACTTTCCTGCCCCGGAAAAACACTTCGGTCTGTTTAAAACTGACAGCCACCATCGGAACAATCCGCCCCAGGATCCTGTTCGCCAGGCCTGGCGCGGCATTCTGCTCATGGATCATGGTCTTACGCCCCGATACACTACCGGCAATGACCGCCGGAAAAGAGCTATACCCGCCAAAACCAATGACGACCTCCGGTTGAAACCGCTGGATCTCCCGAAGACAGCGGATAAAGGAGCCGATCGAAACGATCAGCGCCTCACCCCTCTGCCACAGCCCCTTTGAAACAAAGCCTTTAGCCGTGATATTAACAAATTCAAACCCGCGGGATGTCAATTTCTCCCCCGCCAACCCAAAAGAACCGATAAACCTGATACGACATCCCCGGCGGCGCAACTCTTCGGCCGTTACGATCGCCGGATAAATATGACCGCCGGTCCCGCCGGTAGCGATCAGGATGTTTTTAAGCACTGCCTAGGTCCTGGGTACGTGACACATTCAAAATAAGCCCAACCGCCATCATATTGAAGATCAGCGCCGACCCGCCATAACTGATGAACGGAAGCGGCAAACCTTTGGTCGGCAGAGCGCCGATGCTAACACCGAAATTAACCACAACCTGAATGCTTAACATCATCAAAATACCAAAGATCATATAATAACCAAAGGGATCGACCGTCTGCCTGAGGATCTTGATGACCTGCCAAATAAAGAAAGCAAACAACGCGATCACGACCAATGCCCCCAGAAAACCAAGTTCCTCGCCGATGATAGAAAAGATAAAATCCGTATGCGCGGCCGGCAGATACAGCAATTTCTGTTCGCTCTTTCCCAGTCCTACACCCCAGAACCCGCCGGAACCAAGCGCGATCTGCGACTGGGAAAGCTGGAACCCGGCACCCTGCGGATCCTCCCAGGGATTCATGAACGCGACGATCCGGCGAATACGGTAAGGCTCCAATAAAACCAGAAAAGCCGCCAAAGGAATGGCCGGCAGGAAGATGGACACCAGATGCTTTACCTTCGCCCCGGCGATAAATAACATCGTCATGGTAATGGAAAATACCAGGATCGTATTACCCATGTCAGGTTGCTTCATGATCAGGACCGAAAGCACCCCCATCACCGCCAATGCAGGCATGAAGCCTTTCCATAAGCTGCGGATAAGCCCCTGCTTGCGGGCGCAATAATCCGCCAAATAAATAATAAGCCCAACCTTAGCCATTTCAGAAGGCTGAAAATTGATCGGCCCCAGGCTGAACCAGCGGCGCGCGCCCGAGGACACCTTCCCGATATGCGGAATAAGAACCAGGACGAGCATAAAGATCACCACGCCGATGATCGGCCGGGCCAAACGGCGCAGGACACGATAATCCATCAGCATTGCTCCGGCCATCAGCGACGTCCCAATAAGAAGGAACATCAAATGCCTTGTTAAAAAATGAGCACTGTTATGCATCACCTCCAACGCGTAAATACCGCTGGAACTGTAGATCATCACGACCCCTATAGCCATAAGGATCGAGAAACTCATGAACAAAGCAATCCTGGTCTCACGCATCAGAGGACCCTCACAATATCCTTGAATACTTTTCCGCGATGCTCAAAATTATCGAACATATCGTAACTTGCCGTCATCGGGGACAAAAGGACACAATCACCGGATTGCGCCCAACGGCGGGCACAGGCTACCGCCATATCCAGCCCCCCATCAATGACCTCAACCTGAAGGATATCGCCGAAAGTATCCTTGAACTGTTGCCTGATCTCGCCAAAAGCCACCATCACACGGACTTTCTGCCGGGCAAGGTCCCGCAGGCAGGAATAATCCATATGCTTATCCGACCCGCCAACGATCACCACGGCCGGACGCCGCATCCGTTCCAGCGCCCAGCGGCCTGACTCAACTGTCGTTGACTTAGAATCATTAATGTACTCAACACCCCGCAGAACCCGCACCGGTTCCAGGCGATGTTCAACACCCGAAAACCCGGCAAAAACCTTATTGGTCACGTAGTCATCGATCCCCAGAATACGTGCTACTTCAAGAACAGCAAGCTGATTCGAATTCCCTGTTTCATTTTCTTTATTAAAAAAAGTGGCCTTGGAAATAACCAGATCCTTAAGCCTGACAACCAAGGGATCCTGCGCATTAAGGACCGCATGATCCTCCGCCGTCTGGTTCATAAAAATACGCTTCTTCGCGTTAAAATAATCTTCCATATCCGGATGGCGATCAAGATGGTTCTGGCTAAAATTCAAGATTGCCGCGATATACGGGCGGAAAGTATCAACAAGCTCCAGTTGAAAAGAACTGATCTCAACAACAAAAAAATCGACATCGTCGCGCCGGGCCTGCTCAGAAAAAGGCATTCCGACATTCCCACACAAACAGGCCTTTTTCCCCGATGCTTCAATAACCCGGGCAATAAGCGTCACGGTCGTCGTCTTGCCATTCGAACCAGTCACGGCGATCACGGGTTTGGAGCAAAACCGCCAGGCGAACTCGATCTCCCCCATCACCGGGATCCCGGCCGCGCGCGCCCACTGTAAGGGCTGCGCGTCTTTCCATACACCGGGACTAGCGACCACCAGATCACAGGCGGTAACAAAAGCCTGAGAATGTCCTCCGGCTTCAACGTCAACTTGAGCGCGGTCATTTATCCCTGACAAAGCCTTCCCGATCTTTTCCATCGGCTGACTGTCCGAAATACAAACGCGCGCACCGAGGGAGAGTGCCAAATTAACCGCCGCAATACCGCTCTTCGCCGCGCCGATAACACAGATCTTTTTATTTCTGATATCCATAACCCTTCTCAACGGATCTTCAACGTCGTTAACGTGACCAGGGCCAGAATGATCCCCACGATCCAGAAACGGATCACGATCTTTGATTCTTTCCAATTAAGCTTTTGCAAATGATGATGATAAGGCGAACACAAAAAGATCCTTTTGCCGGTCAGCTTGAACGACGTGACCTGCATGATGACCGATAGCGCCTCCCAGACAAAGACCCCACCTAAAAAGACAAAAAGAAATTCCTTCTTAATAAACACCGAGATGATCCCGAGTGTCCCCCCAAGAGCCAAAGCACCGACATCACCCATGAAAACCGACGCGGGATGGGCATTGAACCATAAGAAGCCAAGACTGGCCCCCACAATAGCCGTGCAAAAGATCGTCAATTCTCCTGTCCCGGGGATATACGGGATGAACAGATAGTCACTGAACGTCACATTGCCCGTTACATAGCAGAGAATAGACAATGTCAGCGCCACCAACAGGGTGCACCCGATCGCCAAGCCATCTAGCCCGTCCGTTAAATTCACCGCGTTCGAAGCCCCGACCAGAATGAGCATGACCAGAACCATATAAAAGGGTCCCAGATTGATCACCATTTTCTTCATGAAAGGAATATCCAGAGCGGTAGATACATCCAGGTAAGCGTAGACAAAAAAACTGACGATGATCGCCAGGACAGCCTGCCAGATCATTTTAGTCCGAGCCGGCATCCCGTTCTTGTTTATCCCGGATAGTTTCATATAATCATCGACAAAACCAACCACGGCCATCCAGACCATCGTCAGCAACGTCAGCAGAATATAGGGATTGGTCATATCTGCCCACAACATAACAGATAACATAATACTGCCGATGATCAGGATCCCGCCCATTGTCGGCGTACCATGCTTTGATTTTAACTCCGCCCCCAGGACTGCCTCCCGGCCTCCGCCGAGGACCGGTTTTTCACCTAGGTCCCATTCAGCGAGTTTGCGAATGAACCAGGGCCCGAGGACCACCATGATCAAAAAGGTGGTCACTGCCGCCAAACCGGCACGGAACGTGATGTACTTGAAAATATTAAGTGGAAAGAATTCATACCGGAACTGCGATAAAAAATAGAACATCGTCTGCCCTCTGCCTGTTATCCCATTTTATTGAGCACCAGCAACTGCTCAACTAATTGATCCATGCGCATCCCGCGTGATCCCTTGACCAGCAACACATCGCCGGTCTTAAGCATTTGGCCCAGATCAACAAAGATATCTTCCTGTCTTAGGTAATGCTTTGTCCAGACGGCCGGCGAAAGCTCTTTCGCTTTTTCACCGGCAATCCCCGCCCAGCGGCCGATCGTGAGCAAATGATCGATCCCCGCCCGGGCTACGGCCTCGCCAACGTCAGCATGCAACGCCTCGGACTGATCGCCCAACTCCAGCATATCCGCCGCCACCAGGAATGTCCGTCCACGGGCGCCGCTTCGCACCAACGTCAGTGTTTTGATCGCATTATAATACGACACCGGATTGGCATTATACGTGTCATCGACAACAGTCACGCCCATGACGGAATAAAAACACTGCCGACCTTTGGGCGCCTCCACCTGTTCGATGGCCGCCGCGATCTTTTTAAAAGGCACTTTCAATAAAAGCCCGCAAGCGACCGCCGCCAAAGCGTTTGAAACATTGCCCCATACCGGCGCCGGCAACCTGAATATCTTTCCGCCCTCCAGCTCCACCACCAACCCTTTGCCATCCGCCCGCACGGCCCGGGCCTTAATATCTGCCTTCTGATCAATGCCAAACGTCACAACGTGACGAACCGGTTTCATCTTCGGGATCGCGCGCAAGCGGGTGTCGTCATTATTCATGATCACCGTGCCTTTACTCGCCAGATGATCAAGCAGCGTCACTTTCTCCTTAAAAACACCCTCCGGACTTTCCAGGCCGGCCAAATGCGACTGGCCAATATTAGTGAACACCGCGATCGTCGGACGGATGATCCCACCCAGCCAGCTGATCTCGCCAAAATGATTGGTCCCCGCTTCAATGACCGCCGCCTGGTGGGTTTTCTTGAGTTGAAGTAAGGTCATCGGAACGCCGATATGATTATTCAATGTCCCCTTATTGAACAGAACGCGAAATTTCTTCCCAAGCACCGCCGCAATGAACTCCTTGGTCGTGGTCTTTCCGGCAGAGCCGGTAATAGCGATCACCGGGATCTTGAACTTCAACCGGTAAAAAGCGGCCAAAAGACCCAGCGCTTTAAGCGTATCATCAACCCGGATAACCGTAACTGCTGGCGGATATCCCGCATCCCCACGGCTGACCAGTAGTGCTACCGCGCCACCCGCCACAGCTTGCACCGCATAATCATGGCCATCAAAACGCTCTCCCCTGATCGCGATGAACAGATCGCCCTTCCCGACAGTGCGCGTATCAGTGCTGACCCCCGTTACTTTTAAAGAGGCCACGCCCTGCACTAATTTTCCGCCAGTCGCCTTAATGATCTCCGCAACCTTAAGCATTAGAGCCTTTCCTTGAGGAAACTATCGACAATATCCCGCTCAACAAAATCCACCGTTCGGTCCTTAAGCACCTGATACGTCTCATGACCTTTCCCCGCCAGAAGAATAATATCTCCGGCGCGGGCGATCTCCAGCGCCCTCTTTATGGCCGCCTCACGCTCGACCACTACCTCATAATTTTTCCGGGTAAACCCAGGAAGGATCTCTTCAATGATACCCGAAGGATCTTCACTCCGGGGATTATCAGACGTTACAACAGAAAGATCCGCCAATTCACACGCCACTTTCCCCATACGGGGACGCTTCGTCCGATCTCTGTCCCCGCCACAACCAAAAACAGCGATCAAACGCTTATGCTTAACCTCCCTCAAAGCCAACAGGACATTTTTCAGCCCATCATCCGTATGCGCGTAATCAATGAACACGTCAAAATCCTGCCCGCAATCAACCCGCTCCAACCGGCCCGGAACATTGACCAATGACTCGATCCCCCTCTTGATGACGTCCACGGGAAATCCCTCTCCTAAACCAGTGGCAAAAACCGCCAGGATATTATAAACATTGTGTTTGCCAGTGAACACGGTCTTTATTTCAACTACTCCACCGGGATACCTGACCTCGAACCGCGCCCCCTTACGGCCGAATTCATGAACCACCGCCCTGACATCAGCGGTATCATCGATGCCGTAAGAAATGACCCTGCCCCGGGAACTCGCGGCCAGCTTTTTCCCCCAGGCATCATCCGTGTTAATAACGGCATACGCTTGAACAGCAAGGCCGTTGAACAAACGGTTTTTTGCCTCAAAATAATTTTCCATACTTCCGTGATAATCCAGATGGTCCCCCGTCAGATTCGTGAATATAGCCCCACAGAACCCGATCAGCTCCACTCGCCCCTGTGCCAGGGCATGCGAAGAAACCTCCATAACAGAATACGGAACCCCCTGCTCCAATAATCTTGACAGAAAGATCTGGTTGTCCAGCATCCCGGGCGTCGTATTGGTCGAAGGCAGGATCTTGCCGGCCACCCGGTAATTGACCGTCCCGATCACCCCGCAGGACTTGCCCGCAGCTGCCAGGACAGACTCCAGAAAATATGTAATGGTCGTTTTTCCATTGGTCCCCGTAACACCGATCACCCGGATCTTTTTCGATGGCTCACCGTAAAATTCTTCAACGATCCGACGAAAGGCGTCTTTGGGATCAGCAACGCCATAAAAGGTTACATCGGAATAACGATGCCTGAATTCCTGCGCGCAAGAAAGGGATGCGACAACCACCACGGCTCCATTAGCCACCGCCTGCGGAATAAAAGACTCGCCTTTGACAACCGGACCGTCTATGGCGGCGAACAGGCTCCCCGGCGTAACTCGCCGGGAATCATCCCAAACCGCCGTGACGTCGATCCCCTTAAAAAGCATCCTGCTGTCCTTTCCTGCCAGCCAGATATTTCAACGAATCTTCCACCACTTCCTTGAAAACCGGCCCGGAGACAACGCCGCCGTAATAGGCCGGATGCGGCTCATCGACGCTGACCACCACAGCCAACCGCGCCCCCTCGACAGGAGCAAACCCGATAAATGAGGCCACAAACTTGCTATGGGAATACGTCCCATCAACAACTTTTTGAGCCGTGCCGGTCTTGCCTGCGGCAGCGACATCTTTGATCTTGGCCAATTGAGCCGTCCCCTCGTCAATAACGCCCTGTAAAATACTGCGGACCCTTTTAGCGATCTCGGGGCGCATGACCCTGCCGACGACCTGAGGTTTGTTCTCCTCAACCACCATGCCGTTGGGCATCTTCACCGCTTTAATAAAATAGGGTTTCATGATCACACCGTCGTTGGCGATCGCCGCAATAGCCACCGCCAACTGTATCGGTGTTACCGTGACTTCCTGGCCAATGGGCACAGCCCCGATCGACGTTTTCGACCAGCGGCTAGTGGGCTTTAACCAACCACTGACCTCCCCCGTCATCCCGATATTCGTTTTCTGCCCGAAACGAAAACGGCGTGCGTACTCATAAATCTTGTCCGCGCCCAACCGCTGAGCAACCTTTACCGTGCCGATATTGCTCGACTCCTCAATGACCTGACGGAACGTCAACCGGCCTTTAGGATGGGCATCTTTCAGGATATGATTACCGACCAGATATTTTCCATTCTCACAAAAGAATATCTCCTCCTCATTGGTCACACCCTCTTCCAAAGCAGCCGTCGCTGTGACGATCTTAAAAACCGACCCCGGTTCATAAACGAACGCCACCGCGCGATTCGTGCGATTCTCCGCGGGGCTTTTATCTGGCGCATCCGGCCGGAAAGTCGGGCGATTGGCAAAAGCGAGCACTTCTCCTGTCTTCGGGTCTAGAACGATGATACTTGCCGCCGCCGCATTGTATTTAACGAACGCCTTATCCAACGCTTTTTCAGCAATGAACTGAATGGTCTCATCGATCGTCAGGATGACATCATCGCCGTCTTTAGGCGCAATAAAATCCTTTTCGATCATCAGATCGCGTTGACGGGCATCTCGAAGGAACTGCGCCACCCCTTTGGTGCCACGCAAGTATTTATCGAATTCCAGTTCGACGCCTTGTAACCCCACATTATCGATGTTCGCGAAACCGATGACGTGAGCGGCCAACTCCCCGTTGGGATAGAAACGCTTGCTCTCCTTGACGAAGGCCAGGCCACTCACCTTATCAGCCTTCAGGCTGTCATATGCCGCCTGAGGGACCTTTCTCGCCAACCAGACAAAGCTCTTCGGCTTCTCCATCTTTTTCAGTAGCGACACCTCACTGATACCCAGGACAGCGGCCACTTTTCTCGCCGCCTCAGTTTTCTGCGCCGTCGTCATTGACTTGGTATTGGCGAACAACGAGTAAGCGGACACATTAAGAGCCAGAGCCCGCATTTCCCGGTCGTAGATCGTTCCCCGTCGCGGTTCAAGATCGACCACATGATTATGCTGCTTATCGGCCTTATCCGCCAGATAGTTGGAACGAAAAATCTGAATGAGGGACAGTTTGACAGTGAACAGGATCAAAAGCAGGAAGATGCCAGAAAAAATAAGACCAAGGCGTATGGGATGGCGCTGGGAATTCAATGCAATGGGCTTCTATATGAATGGTTGATCTTGGACTATACGTCCATTCTAGGAAAATTTCGGGGCAAAAAAAGGAAAAACCTTAAAATTTCGCGAACGCCAGTAAACCCAAAACAGGATTTGATCCGGTGGCTTCAACCTCGACCACGTTATTGCGCCCCAGGAACTTGTAATCCTTTTCATTGACCAATAACTGCCGCCCAATATGATCGGATGATTTCAGGCGTAGAATATCATTCTTCATCATAACATTGTTCTCAGCCAGTTTTTCAATACGGTCTTCTTTTCGCTTTCCCTGATAAGCCAGGTCGTAAATGCTCATCTGTAGGTGGATATAGAGCACCCCCATCGTCGTGACGACGAACATGACTTTCAGGAAACCACTGATCTTCATAACACCCTTTCCAATGCCCGAAGACGCGCGCTGCGTGACCGGGGGTTTGCCTCCTCCTCTTGCGGAGAAGGCCTTAACGGTTTTTTGGTTAACACTGCCGCGCTGCCTGACTGCGCGAACGATCGAAATCTTTCTTTGACGATCCGGTCCTCAAGGGAATGGAACGAGATCACGCACATCCGTCCTTTTTGGCTTAACCGGCCCAGCGCCACCCCCAGAACCGACTCCAACACCACTAATTCCTGATTGACCGCGATCCGTATACCTTGAAAGGAACGTGTCGCAGGATGTGCCCCATCACGAGACTGCTTATAAGGCAACGACCTCATCACGATCCCTGCCAAAGCGGTGGTCGTTTCAATAGGACTAGCCGCCCGTGCCTTCACGATATTCCGGGCGATCCTCCGGCTGAAGCGCTCCTCGCCATACTGCCACAGGATCCTTGCCAGCTCTTCTTCAGAGAACGTATTGACGATATCGAAGGCCGAAACCTCAGCGCCGGTATCCATCCTCATATCCAAAGGGCCGTCTCGACGAAAACTGAACCCTCTTAATGGATCATCCAGCTGGATACTTGAAACGCCCAGGTCAAGAAGGACCGCGTCAACCGTCTTGACCCCAAGGCCTTCCAGTACAGCCTCTATATTCCGGAAATTATTTTTGACGATATCAAGCCGGCCGCTAAAACCCTTCAAACGATCGGTAGCCATTCCGATCGCCCTGTCATCCTGATCTATCCCGATCAACCGGCCACTCCTGCCGATCATGTCACTCATCAACAAAGAATGGCCGCCAAGCCCCAATGTGCCGTCAACCACCGTCATCCCCGGGCCGAGACGCAACATTTCCAAAACCTCGCGGCTCATAACAGGGATATGCCCCAGCTCATCGGTCATAGAGAGGCAAGGTCTGATCCGGCCGCCACATAACTGGGGATCTTCCGCTCCATCACCGCCTGCTCAAAACCTTCCCAAACATGCTGACGGTCTTCCGCGTCAAGGACCTCTTCCCAATTCCCCTTGGCCCCGTTGCGCTGATATACCTTATGGCGCTCCTTAAAAAGCAGATAGATCCTGGTCCGACCGGTAGACTCCTCCTGCGTGGAGCAGAAGACGCATTCACAATGCGGCAACTCCACCATATGCTTGAAAACAAGTTTAGAGTGGATGAGCGTCATCATGCGGCACCTCCGGGTTAAAAATGGTTTCCACGGTCTTTCTAAACTCAGGGATCGATCATCTTCTCGGCCGTCTGTTCAAACAGCTCGGTTGATTTGCTATAGAACTCCTGCCAACGCGCGGTATCCCAGATCTCGATACGATTTGATACCCCGATCAAGACCGTTTTCTTTGAAATACCCGCGTAATCCTTTAAATACTGCGGAACGATAAAACGCCCCTGCTTATCGGGAGCGACATCCGCCGCACCCGAAAACAGCATGCGATTAAAGGTGCGGTTATCCTGCTTTGTGAACGAAAGACCCTTATATTTCTGCTCCGTGATCTTCCACTCGTACTCCGTGAACATAAAAATGCACTTCTCAAGGCCGCGGGTGACATAAAACTTCTCGATGTTGTTCTCATGGGCCACATCACGAAAACGCGACGGAAGGATCAACCTTCCCTTCGTGTCCAGGTTATGCGCGTATTCGCCGTAGAACATACCGCCACCCCTTTAACATTTACGGAGGGTCCTCCACTTTCCACCACTTCCCTCCACCACAGTTTCAAGTATAGGCCTCCCCTTTCGCGCTGTCAACAAAGAAAAAGTCAAAATGATACGCTTTTTTATTGAAGAAAATAATGAGTGTTTTCCGACGACAAAAAAGACATGGAATAGACGAAAGGCTAACGGAAAGAGATAACGGAAAAAGAAAAGAATAACGCGGAGATAGTAATAATAAAAAAACCGCCCTAAACCACTTTCATGGCCAGGGGCGGATCAGGTCAGACCGCAGCATTAAGAAAAACGCGCGTTAAGAAGCTATTGTCTGGAGAGGATTCTTCATGAAAAAAAGGCGGGCCGAACGAACATCACGGGCGATCGCTTGCGAAAGACTTCTCTCGTCGGGAAAAGCATGGTCGTCACGAATCTTCTTTAAGAAATCAACCCCGATCACTTTGCCGTAAAGATTCCCTTTATAATCAAAGACATGCGCCTCGAGCGCGCCACGCTTGGGCTGACCGGCAAATGTAGGGCGCGATCCAATATAAAAAACCCCGTTGAACTTCTTTTCACCGATCGAAACACGAACAATATAAATTCCAGAAGGTAAAGTAATAACGTTTTCCCACTTCAGGTTAGCGGTAGGGAACCCCAGGCGCCGGCCGACCCCCTGGCCCCGTTCCACCTCCGCCAGCATGCCGTAATCACGGCCCAGAAAAGATTTTACCCGACGGAGATCTCCCTCCGCCACCAACTGCTTTATAAATTTAGTCTTTATATTAATATTGTTTAATTTAATGATCGGAACAGCCTCTACGCCGATCCCGAACTTCGAAAAAAGATCCGTTGAGCCACGGCGTTGGCATCCAAAATGAAAATCAGTGCCCACAGCGACTTTGACCACCCGGAGCCGCTCTTTCAAAACGCCCCTGACAAAACTTTCCGCGCTGCGACGAGAAAAAGCCTTGGTAAAAGGAACGACATAACAAACATCCACGCCGAGATCCTTGATCAGGCGGATCCGGTGTTCCAGCGAAACGACATACCCATTGAAATCCACCGGATGAAGCACCGCCACAGGATGAGGAAAGAACGTCACCACCATGCTGGTGCCTTTTATAGCACGGGCGGCGGCAACAGCGCTAGCAATAACCTGCTGATGGCCCCGATGCAGGCCGTCAAAAACGCCGATGGCAGCAACAACTTTTTTATAACGCTCAGGCAGCGGGCCAGCGTTTAAGATGAGTCTCATTAAGATCCTCTAACGTTACCGCCGTCTCGATCCCAAAGGGGCCGACTTTCGTCCGGCGGATCTCCGTGATACAAGCACCGCACCCCAGCACATCACCGACGTCTTCAGCCACCTGGCGCACATACGTGCCCTTGGAGCAATCCAGACAAAACTTCACGAAAGGCGCGGAAAAATCAAGGACCTTGAGCACATCAATGCGGATCTTGCGCGGTTCGCGCTCTACCGTCACGCCCGTGCGCGCGATCTTGTACAAACGCTCGCCTTTATACTTCACCGCCGAGACCATCGGAGGGAGCTGCTCAATGTTCCCGGTAAACCTGGTAAAGACTTGCTCTATGTCCTGACGGGAAATACCGGCAAAAGGCTTCTCTTCCAGCGTTTCCCCCTGAATATCCGCGCTGCGCGTTTTCAAACCCAACTGCATGGTCGCCAGGTACGCCTTGTCAAATCCGACGAAACGGTCGAAAAGCCTGGTTGAAGGCCCGACCAGAATGATCAAGACACCGGTCGCCAACGGATCGAGCGTTCCGGCATGTCCGATGCGCTTCATATTCAAACGGCGCCTGACCCGCGCCACAACGTCGTGCGATGTCATGCCCGAAGGCTTGTCAACAACGATGATCCCTTCCATCATAAAGCCTCCCTGATCGCCGAAAGGATCCGCAACCTGGCCTGCGCGATAGTCCCGTCAACATAACATCCGCTCGCGTTCTTATGGCCGCCACCATTGAACTTTCCGGCCAACCGCGCCACATCGACCGCGCCACGGCTGCGCAAATTGATCCGAACGCGACCCTGTTCCGCCTCCGTCATGATCACGATCACATCCAGGCCTTTCACCGCGCGCAGAAAACCGAAGATCTTATCCCTGATATCAAACCCGCCGGAAAAAGACCCCACATCCTTTTTAGTCATGACCAGGCAGGCCGCCCGGTTCTCACAAACAAGCTCAAGCCTGTTGATCGTCGATAAAAACGCCTTCAGATCCTCCTTAGGCATCGTTTCATAAACCTTACGATAAAGATCAGCCACCGGAATATTGAACGTCAGCAGATCGGCAATGACCTCATGCGTCCGGCTGGTCGTCGAATCAAAACCGAAAGACCCGGTGTCTGTCAAGATACCCAAATAAAGCAGGATGGCTATGTCCTTGGTTAAAACACACCCCGCCCGCTTTAACAGGCGATAAAGGATCTCGGAAGTCGATGAATCGTTCTTCCGTAACAGGTTCAAATGACCGAACCCCAGATTCGTCCGGTGATGATCAATATTAATGACCGTCGTCCCGGCCTTGATCAGCGACGCTGCCTTGCCAACCCTCTCCAGATCACCGCTATCAAGAATGACGGCCGTATCCGGAAGAAAGCGCTCCTTGCCGGAAACCTTCCGGCACAAGGCCGCGCGCGGCATGAATGTCAGCCAATTGGGACAGTCGTCTTCATTGTAAAGGCGCACATCCTTACCCAGAGAACGCAGAAATAATGTCATCGCCAAAGCCGCCCCCATCGCGTCGGGATCAGGATGAACATGCATCGTCACCAGCACCCGTTTTGAGCGCCGGAGCGCCTCAATGATCTTCTTTTCCATCGTCAACGCCTTCCGTTGTTAGGCGCTCAACGCGCTCTTGTTTGATCACGTCAAGGGTCCTGGCCATCCTGACCGCCTGGCTGATCGAATCATCATAAACAAACCTTATCTCAGGGATATGCCGCACCCCGATGCGCTCGCCGACAAGCTTGCGCACGCGGCCGCTGGCTGAATCCAGGCCCTCCTGCGCCGCGCGCAAGACCTGAGGATCATCGGAAAGGACGCTGTACCCGATATGCGCATAACTCAGGTCACGGCTGATATCGGCAAAAGTAACCGTCACGAAGGCCACCCGCGGGTCCCTGATCTCACCCAGCAGCAGCAGGGTGCCGATCTCTCTCTTGAACTGCTGATTCAACTTGTCCATCCGGCTCATAACAACCCCTTTAAGATCCTGGCTTTTTCATGCCGGGGAATATTAAAACTTTGCAGCAACTCTTCGGCTGAGGCGCGATCCAGCGCCACGATCAAAGCTGAAAAGAAACGCAGCCAGCGATCATCGCCGGTCGGCGTGCTCTTAAGAATACCTTTGAAAGCCGCCTCAACGTTCTGGTCATAAACAAAAAACCTTAATCCGTCAAGCAACGCCAGGCGGCGTAACGCTCCGCGAGGATCTTCCTCCTGAAGGATACGCTTGAATTCCCCAAAATATCGCACCGGGGAAACCGAACTGAAAGCGTTCTCATCAAGGGCCTGCCTAAGAACCGCCAACGTCCTGGGATCAAATTTAAAACCCAGGCGCTTTTCATAGCGGATCGCGCGCAAAATACGGGTTGGATCATCAATAAAACTTCGATAATGCATGATCCTGATCAGCCCGTCGCGAATATCAGCGCACCCGCCGAAATCATCGTGAATAAGGCCGAAGTCAGCGCGGTTCAACGATACAGAAACAGCATTAACCGTGAAATCCCGCCGGAAAAGATCATCCGCGATATTCCCCGGTATCACGTCCGGCAACGCGCCGGGATGGGCATATGACTCGCGGCGGGCGGTCACCACATCGATCTTGACCCCGTCTGGCCGGGTAATAACGGCCGTGCCGAATTTTTTATGCGCCAGCAGCTTCCCCGCCCAGCGCGATGCCAGGATTCCGGCAAAATAAATGCCATCTCCTTCCACCACAATGTCGATATCAACACTTTTACGCCCGAGCAGAATATCCCGGACCATGCCGCCGACCAGAAAAACAGACAACCTTTTCTGATCCGCCTGTCCTCCGACCTCAACGAGCAGGCGGAAAATATCGGACGGCAATTTCTTAAGCTCAATTTTCTTGGGTACTGACCCGGCCACCATCAACCCCGCGGATGAAATTCTTTATGGACCGTGCGCAAACGCTCACGATCCACATGAGTATAGATCTGGGTCGTGGCTATATCAGCGTGCCCCAGCATCTCCTGAACGCTGCGCAGATCCGCCCCGTGTTCCAGCAAATGCGTCGCAAATGTGTGCCGCAACGTATGCGGCTTGATCTTTTTTTTGAGGCCCGCCTTATCAGCGTAATGCTTGATCAACTTCCAGGCGCTCTGGCGTGACATCCCGCGCCCCAGGCGACTGAGAAACAAACGATCCTCGCTGCGCCCCTTAAGGATCTTCTTTCGCCCGCCAGAACAATATTTCTCGACCGCGTCCCGCGCTTTACCTCCGACAGGGATCAAGCGCTCCTTGCTACCCTTACCGATACAACGGACAAACCCCATATTCAAATTAATGCTTTCAACCATTAAACCCACGAGTTCCGAAACCCGCAGGCCAGAGGCATAAAACAACTCCAGGATCGCCCGGTCCCGTTCCGCTTGCCAACCGCGGCCACCCGCCGCGGTGATCATAGCGTCAACTTCCGCCTGTGTCAGCACATCCGGTATTTTCTTCCAGGTCCTGGGCGTATCTACCAGGTCGGTGGGATCCTCTTTAGCATAATTTTCCCGAACAAGAAAACGATGGAACATACGGATCGCCGCCAGGCTGCGGCAGATCGACGTGACTTCCACGCGGCCTTTCTGACTGAACATATAATCGGTCACATGCTCGCGCTTGACCTGATCGGGGCTCAAGCCATACTTCGTTTTTAAAAAATCCCCATAAGCACAAAGATCATGCTCATACGCCGACAACGTATTTCTGGCCAGCCCCCGCTCCACGGAGAGATAGTTCAAGAACTCACCCAACAAGGCTTTCATGGGGATACAATAAACTCTTTGACCATGTCCGGTTTAAGCGCCCGCCGGACATCCACCTCGATCTGGTGAACCCGGCCCTTCAGCAGATCATACCGACGGATGCCGGCAGGTTTGTCAAGAACACCCGCAGCTTCGTCGATCTCGGCTGCCGCCTTCTGCGCCTGAAGCTTCCGGGCCTCCGTCAGCAATGACGCCATCCCCTGCAAATGAGCCGCGATCTGGCCCAGCAGATATCGCTCGCGTTTTTCACCGGGGTCGCGGCTGTCTAACGCAGCATAAACATCCCCAAAATACGCCTTTACCATCGCGTAATGGCTCCGGTAATTCTCCACCGGAGACACCTCGACACGCTGATACTCAACAGGTTCAAGCACCGGGATAAAATCCTCTTTAACGTCTTTACTCTTGCTGTGGCGCACAAACTTCCGGCGGAACGTGGAACACCCGGCCAAAGACAAAGCCAGGACCGGGACCAATAAAAAGCCCGCCATGACCCTGCAAAAGGACATCCTGATATTAAACATGCAGCATCTCCTCAAATTCAATTTCGCTCAGTACCTTGACCCCTAAACGACGCGCCTTATCCAGTTTAGCGCCAGCGGCGGCGCCCGCCACGAGGAACGTCGTATTTTTTGTGACCGCCGTCGCAACCTCCGCCCCTAAACCCTGTACCAGCGTTCCGGCTTCAGCGCGGCTATATTTTACTAGTTCTCCGGTAAAAACAAAAGTCTTACCAGAAAATCTTCCTTCAACGATCGAAAGGGTCTCCGTCATAACGACCCCGGCCCCTGAAAGCCGCGCGATCAAATCCCGGGACTCCCTCTGATCAAAAAAGCGCCTCAAGGCCCGGCTGCTAACGTCCCCCATCTCCGGCACGCTCATGAGATCCTCAACACGCGCGCCCATTAAAACGTTCAATGAACCAAAACGGCTCGCCAGCAACCGGGCCGCTTTTTGACCGATATTGGGAATACCTAAAGCAAACAGCAACCGGGATAATCCACGCGTACGGCTTTGTGCGATGGCACCTAAAAGGTTATCCGCTTTCTTATCTCCGAACTGTTCCAATCCCAGCCACTGCTCACGTGGAATATAAAAAATATCCGCCACCGAACGCACCAGTTTCTTACCGACCAACTGCGCCGCCACTGACTCTCCCAATCCCTCAATATCCAGCGCGCCACGCGAAGCAAAATGAACCAACCGCCTCTCCAGCTGTTTGGGGCACTCCGGATTAATACAGCGGTACGCCACCATCCCTTCATCAGCGCAAATAAATTCCTCCCGGCAGGCAGGGCAATCCGACGGAACTTTGCGCACCAAGGCCGGCGACGAGCCTTTAGCTACAACCTTAACGATCTTGGGAATCACATCACCCGCTCGCTCAATGAGCACCCGATCCCCCGGCGCAACACCCAAGCGCTCGATCTCGTCAAAATTATGCAATGTTGCCCGGGATACCACGACACCGGCGCAAGCCACCGGCTCTAGATCGGCGACCGGCGTCAGCACACCCGTGCGGCCGACCTGAACCGTGATCCCCCGTACCAGCGTCGTTGCCTGAAATGCCGGGAATTTAAATGCCACGGCCCAACGCGGGCTTCTCGTCGTCTCTCCAAGCCTCTTTTGATCATCGAAACGATCAACTTTGACAACTACCCCGTCCACATCAAACGCCAGAGACTGCCGCAAGGCCTGAAACTCTTCGCAAGCTGCCGCCACCTCAACAAATGACGCACAACAACGCGAATGCTGCTCCACCGCAAAACCTAGAGCGCGGGCGGAGCTTAAAAAGCCCCAATGCGTCGCCAGAGAAGGAACACTCCCTGTCTGGCCCCAATCCAGCCGACCAAAAGAGTGCGCCAGGAACCGCAATTTTCTCCGTGCAGACTCGGCCGGATCCAAAAGCTTTAGCGCGCCGCTGGTGGCGTTACGAGGATTGGCAAAAACGTCTTCGCCGTCCGCCTGGCGTGAACGATTGAAAGCCTCAAAATCCTTTTTATCCATGTATACTTCGCCACGCACCTCAAATAATGACGGGACTTCGACACCATCCCGGGACCTTAGCGCCAACGGGATCGAACGCATGGCCCGGACATTATGCGTCACATCTTCTCCCGTCTCTCCGTCACCTCGGGTCGCGGCACCAACCAGAACTCCTTTCTCATAAACCAGGGAGCAGCTGACACCATCGATCTTCAATTCTACCGTGCACACGACTCCTTCGCGGCCAAGCGCCTTATGCATCCGTTCATGCCAGGCCTTCAACTCCGGCAAACTATACGTATTATCCAACGAAAGCATTCTCTGCGCATGCCGGGACTCCCTCGAACCGGAAGGGACCCTGGCACCGACGCGAGCGGTGGGAGAATCGGGTAAACGACAATCGGGAAAATCCTGCTCAAGGCGAGCCAAAGAAGCAAGCAACAGGTCGTATTCAACATCGGAAATAACGGGATTATCCAGGACATAATAATTATAATTATGTCCTTCGATCTCCCGCGAGAGGCGCGCGATCTCCAACCTTGCTTGGTTTATACCCATCGGCATCTCAATATTCAACGGTAAAATCCGTATACCGGCCGGACAAAGGCAGGCTGGTCACCAACATGTCACGAACGGCAAATTGTCCCTTAAGACAATCAAGCATCGCCCGTACTGCCTCCTCAGGCCCTTCCACCAAAAGACTGACCGAACCGTCCGGGCAGTTTTTCACCCGGCCGGTGATCCCGCTGGCCCTGGCCAGGTCGCGCGCCGTATAACGGAACCCGACGCCCTGCACGCGGCCTTTAAAAACAACATCATAAACGATCATTGGAAGGAGCCTTAGCAAATGAACTGATCAGCGCCACAGCTCCGGACATAATAAACAACAAACCGATACCAAAACGCACGCACTCCGCCGAAGGCACAACACCGAAAGACAAGACCGCCATACCGGGATCAGCGGGGTTGTAATAAACATCGACAGCTTTTCCCGAAGGATATTCAAGCGCCTGCTCCCTGACCGCACCCAGATCTTTACCCCAGGGTTGCGCCAAAAAAAGAGTCCCTGAAACATAATCCCGCCCCCCAACACTGTAACTGAACCAGACCCGGGAAAGATACTCCTGGCTCAGGTCGTCACCACGGGAGGCCCAACGGCGTTCAACCTTGGAGGACAGAACATGGCCGGATATTTGGGGCCAGTTGCGAGAATCATGGACATCATAAAGGATCTTGGCGGAAGGAAGGGCGAAATATGCCCCGATCAGAATGAAGACGACGCTGGAAAGTCCGACCAGCGTTTCAGATAAAGGATTACGGTTTTCTGCCATAAAGCCTCAAATGGGATTGGACCAAAAAGGCGAACAAATCAAACATCCCAAAGCCCCGGGGCCCAGTACAGGCCCCGGGTGGCTTTGGGACGTTTGGCCGAGAATTCTCGGCCAAACGTCGGGAGGGCGGGTTTTGAACCCACGACCTCTTCGTCCCGAACGAAGCGCGCTAGCCAGCTGCGCTACCCCCCGAAAAATAAAGAGCGGTAATTCTAACACCTAATAAATCATACGTCAAACTTCTTTAACCCCGAATCCGATCTCCGCCTCAACAGCCAAATCGTCACCAACATAGGCTTTACAATCAAGGAACCCTAGCTTGGGCAATAACCTTATCGTCCTTACTTCAATGCGCAATTGATCTCCGGGAACAACCACTTTATGGAACTTGGCCGTGGTCTTGGCGAGATAATAGATCATATTCTTGCCTTCAAGCCCTTTTGAATAATAGAAATAAATACAACCAGCCTGCGCCATTGCCTCGACCATCAGAACGCCCGGCATCACTTTTTCATTTGGGAAATGCCCCTGGAACTGAGCTTCATTGACAGAAACGTTCTTAATAGCGACAAGTTTTTCATTCGGCGTGCATTCAATCACGCGATCGATCATCAAAAAAGGGAACCGGTGCGGAATGATCTTCTGTATTTCCTGAATATTTAAAACCATGCTCAGCTCCTCGCTTTAAGGATATATTTTGCCAAAAGGTCCGTTTCAATGTTCACCGCATCGCCCTTTTTCTTACGGCCGATCGTCGTAACCGTCAACGTATGCGGAATAAAATAGACCGAGAACCATTTTTTCTTCACTTCACCCACCGTCAGGCTTATCCCGTCAAGCGCGACCGATCCTTTGGGAACAACATAACGCATCAATTCCTTGGATAGCTCAATGCGATACTCAACATAATTAGGCAAGGTCCGGATGTCCTTGACCTTTCCGACCGCGTCCACATGGCCCGTAACAAAATGACCCCCAACGCGCGACTCCGCTTTCATCGCGCGCTCAAGGTTCACCTCGACACCCGGAGCTAGCCTGTTAAGGGACGTTGCTTCCAGGGTTTCCTTCATCAGGTCAAAATAAAAAGCCCCGCCCTTCATGACCGTCACGGTCAGGCACACGCCATCAACCGCGATGCTATCGCCGATACCGACATCATTGAAAGACCCCGGCTTCTTAATAGCCAAAACAAAAAGATTCTGATTCTTTACCAGCGATACAACCGCACTGACCGTCTCGACGATCCCTGTGAACATAAATTATGCCTTTAATGTAAGAAGAATATCCGGCCCAAGCCGCTCGCTTGCTATCAAATGAAAATCTTTCAACTGTGTGACCCGACGAGCATCAAGCCCAACGATCGATGGGGTGGCCCTGACGTCCCCCATGATCCGGGGAGCAATATAAACACGCAGCTCATCCAATAGTCCGGCTTTAAGGGCACTGCCGATCACTGCCGCGCCGCCCTCTATTAAAATACTCGCGATCTTGTTTTTAGCAAGCGCTTTGAACAAAGATAAAAGATCGACCCGGCCGTTCTTTTCCGGACAAAGAATAACACGAACACCGCTCTTTTCAAGGCGTTTTACCTTGGCTCCGGGCGCTCGACGCGTCGCGGCAACGATAACGGCTCCGGCGGGCGCACACTTCAAAACCCGGGCATTCAGCGGGATCCGCAGACGGCTATCCACGATGACTTTCGTGATCGTCTTTCCGGGCGCATCCAGGCAAGGGTCATCGGCCAGAACAGTCCCCACCCCGACTAGAATAGCGTCATACTCATGGCGTTTCCCCCTGGCATGATCGCGCGATTCATTCGACGTGATCCATTTGGAATCTCCACCAGCGGTCGCGATCCGGCCATCAAGGGTCTGCGCGGTCTTAGCGACCGTATAAGGCAGTTTTTTAGAAATAAATTTTATAAATGAAACATTAAGCTCCCGGGCATCAGCCTCGCACACCCCTGTCACCACCTCAATGCCGGCACGGCGCATTTTCTTAACCGACTTGCCATTGGTCAGACTGTTGGGATCGAGCATCGCGATGACAACCCGCTTAACACCGGACGCTATCACAGCATCAATACATGGCGGCGTATGCCCCCAATGCGCGCATGGCTCAAGATTAACGTACATCACGGCGCCCTTGGCTTCTGAACCCGCTTTCTTTAAAGCCTCCACCTCGGCATGGTCGCCACCGTACTTCCGATGCCAACCCTCGCCAATAACATTACGGCCTTTTACAATAACACACCCGACCATCGGATTCGGCGAAACGGCTCCCCGGCCTTTTCCGGCTAATATCAACGCCCGGCGCATAAAAAGAATATCTTCAGGCATGGATCCTTTTTTTCAACGCTTCCACATGTTCATACGGCAAATACCCTTTTCCAATATAGGTATTCTTTTTCCCCGCGCCATGAGCATCCGACCCGCCGGTAATAATCAGCCCGTGCTTCGTGGCGAGCCGGACATAAAAATTAGAAACCTCCATGGAACAATTGGGATAATAAACTTCTAAACCGTCCAGCCCAGCCCGCGCCAATTCGGGAATGATCTCATCGCGCGCGGTCAGCATCGGATGCGCCAGGACCGCCGCACCGCCTGAATCCTTGATCAGTTTGATCGCCTCGACCGGCGTTTGCTTAAACTTTGAAAAATAGGCCTGCTCGCCTTCACCCAGATATTTCTCAAAAGCCATCTCAAGGCTGGTCACCACCCTTTTTTCCACCAGCAATTGAGCCAAATGAAGGCGCCCCACCGCGTTCGATTTCGTACGGCTGGCCACATCCTCAAACCGGACCTCGGGAAAGCCGAGCGAATTGATCTTGGCCACCATCTTCTTCATCCGCTCCACCCGAGCCTGCTGCATTTCCTTCAATTTTAAGGCCAGGGGGCTTTTCTTCAACTCAAATCCGTAACCCAGGACATGAATATCCTTACGCCCATGCTCCGAAGACAACTCAACCCCGGGGATCACCTCCAGGTCAAGCTTGCGCGCCTCGATCAGGGCTTCTGGAATGCCATCGACCGTATCATGATCCGTGATTGAAATACACGCCAGAAGGGCTTTCTTCGCCTCACGGACAACCTGCTGCGGAGACATGGAACTATCTGAGTAATAGGTGTGGATATGAAGATCAGCGCGGCAGTCGGACATTGATCAGGGCTTGGGAGAAGCCACTTCCTGTTTGTGGATCTTATCTAGGATGCCATTAACGAACTTGCTCGACTCGGTATCACCGTATTTCTTGGCCAGCTCAACAGCTTCGTTGATCGCGACCTTCGGAGGGATCCCCGGCGCGTACAGCAATTCATACACGCCGATACGCAGGACATTACGGTCGATGACCGCCATGCGCGAGATCTGCCAATTGGTGGCGTATTCGGATATCTTTCGGTCAAGGTCTTCCACGCGCGTGCGGACATTATTCACAATGTCCTCCGCGAAGGCGCGTACATCAGCCGGATGCTCTTCCTCCTGCTCCCAGAACGACGGCAAAGCTCGCGCTGGAGCGATCTTGATGAGCTCCACCTGATACAAGACTTTCAGGGCACATTCACGGGCAACGCTTCTTTTGCGCATGGTTCAAAGCTCCTTTAATGTCCCGACCATCTCAAAAGCCACCCGCGCCGCGGAAGCGCCCTTATTATCGCGATCACCGGGTTTTGCCCGTGCCTCGCATAGCTTGATCGTATCTGCTGCCAAGATCTCAAAGATCACGGGCTTTCCCGACGATAAAGAAACATCCATCAGCGCCCTGGCGGCCTGTCCGGCTACCAGCTCATAATGAAACGTCTGTCCGCGGATCACGGCACCCAGGCAGATCACCGCTTGAATGTTTTTCTTTTGGGCCAGTTTTAAAGCTGTTAAAGGGATCTCAAAAGCACCGGGAACATGGACCACCTGAAGGTCACAATCACAAACGCCAAGACGGGAAAACTCATCCTGACAAGCCCTCAGCAGATTCCCGGTAATAGTCTCGTTGAAGCGCGATACGATCACCGCGAAGCGAGGCTTGGAGAAGGATTTCTTCTTATTTAGAGCCGATCTCACAACCAATGCCCGAGTTTTGATTTCTTCGCATCCAGATATTTTTTATTGCGCTCTGTGTGCGCGACCTGCAGTGGCACCCGTTCCACGACGGTCAGCCCGTAACCTTCAAGACCAACGATCTTACGGGGATTATTAGTAAGCAAACGGATCTGGGTAACACCGAGGTCAACGAGGATCTGGGCCCCAATGCCGTAATCACGCAGGTCCGCGGCAAAACCAAGCGCCTCATTGGCTTCAACCGTATCCATCCCCTTATCCTGCAGCGCGTAAGCCTTAAGCTTATTGAGTAAACCGATCCCGCGGCCTTCCTGGCGCATATAAAGCAAGATCCCGGATTTTTCTTTAGCTATACGCTCCATGGCCTCATCAAGCTGGCCATTACAATCACAACGCAAACTTCCGAACACGTCGCCCGTCAGGCACTCCGACTGGACCCGAACCAGAACAGGTGTCGTCTGATCGATCTTGCCTTTGACCAGGGCCACATGCTCGAAATCGTCGATCTTCGAGGTGTAAACGACCATGTGGAACTCGCCAAACTTGGTCGGCAGGGATACCTCAGCTTCGCGCTGAATAAATTTCTCATTCTTCCGGCGATATTCAATGAGACTGTCGATCGTACAGATCTTGAGCTGATGCTTCTTTGAGAATTCGATCAGATCCGCCGTGCGCGCCATCGTGCCGTCATCATTCATGATCTCACAGATCACACCGGCCGGATACAACCCCGCCATCCGGGTAAGGTCGACCGATCCTTCCGTATGCCCGGCACGTACCAGCACCCCGCCTTTTTTCGCACGAAGCGGGAACAAATGACCAGGCGTAACAAGGTCCTTGGTCGTCGCTTTCTTATCGATAAGGATCTTGACCGTATAGGCACGATCAGCCGCGGAAATACCCGTGGTAATGCCGTGGGCCGCGTCAACCGAGATCGCCCAACCGGTATTACAGGGTTGATGCAGGTCACTGGTGGCATCCTTCATCGGAAAAAGTCCAAGCAGGTCAAGCCTGGCGGCTTCCATCGGCACGCAAACCAGCCCGCGGGCATACTTTGCCATGAAATTGATAGCATCCGGCGTCACATGCTCAGCGGCCATTAAGAGGTCTCCCTCATTCTCACGGCTCTCATCGTCCATAACGATGACCATGCGTCCGGCTTTAAGTTCTTCGATGATCTCAGGAATAGGATGGAACATGTTATCGTCCTTTTTTACGGTTAAATTGTCGCTTAATTATTCCGAAATATGCGCCCTTGTCAAGGTATTTGTCCTGGGGTATATTAGACCGGTATGAAGACGAAAGAGATCGCCAAAATATTGACTGCCAAAGGCTTAAAGATCGCCACCGCTGAATCATGCACCGGCGGGCTTATCGCCCACACCCTAACCGACATCCCCGGTTCGTCCTCTTTTTTTGAAGGCGGTGTCGTGGCCTATGCTAATGCGGCCAAAACCCGTTTCCTGGGTGTTCCCAGAAACCTTATCAAGGATCACGGCGCCGTGTCAAAACCCGTGGCCCAGGCCATGGCTGAAGGGACACGTCAACGGTTCAAGGTGGCTATTGCCATCGCCACGACCGGCATTGCCGGTCCCACCGGTGGAACACCAGAAAAACCTGTCGGGCTGGTTTTCATCGCGCTGGCCTCATCAACAAGAACCATCGTCAAAAAATGTTTTTTTACCGGCAGCCGCTCTTCGATCAAATCTCAAGCCTGTCAAACCGCCCTGGGCCTCCTGGCCCGTTCCATTAATCGCGGCTTCTAAGCTTCATCAACAGGTTCAGGATCTCGATGTAAAGCCACACCAATGTGACCATCAAAGCAAAGCCACCGTACCACTCCATGTACTTCGGCGCTCCGGACTCGGCTCCGCGCTCAACAAGATCAAAATCCAGCACCAGGTTCAACGCGGCAATGCCAACCACGAACATGCTAAACGCAATACCGAAAAATCCATTACCCCCTATAAAGGGGATCGAGGCATGAAAAAAGCCCATCACCATATTGACCAGATAGATCAGGGCGATCGCCATCGTCGCCACCATAATACCCGTGCGGAATTTGTCAGTCACGCGAATCAAGCCAACCTTGTAAGCCATCAGCAAACTGAACAATGTCGCGAATGTCAGTAGGACCGCCTGCATAACAATACCGGGGAATCGAAATTCAATAAGCGCGGATATTCCACCAAGAGCCAACCCTTCTCCGACAGCATAAACTGGCGCGAGATACGGCGAAAAATTCGGCTTAAAAGAGATCACCAAACCAAGAATGAACGCCACAAAGAACCCGCCGATCGCAAACGGAAGAGCAACCGAAGTGCCCTGCGCCGCAATAGCCCGAATACTGCCCGCCGTCATGGCGGCCTGATTCAAATACGGTGTAACCCCCATCCATACCCAGGCGGCAGCGGCAATAAGCAAAAACAGCATGATCAGCGATTTATTGACCGTGCCCTGAATGGTCATGACCTGCCCATCGGCAAGGATACTCGACTCCGAAAAAAGCCCTTCTTTTAATGTTGGGTTTGATGAACGGAACATAGATCACTCCTTAAAAGTTTTTCTCCGGAAAATTTTTAACTCCCGAACGCCACGGCAGCCTGTCTGGCTGACGGGCGGAAGGGAGTTACCTTAATACCTACATCCAGCCCGCGAGCCGCAAAGCGACCTGCAGGGTTATATTCGCGTAAATGCCCGCGGCAATATCATCGCACATGATCCCGGTGCCGCCACCCATATCCTCCAGCTTGTTAGCCGGATATATTTTAAACATATCGAAGGCCCGAAACAAGAAAAATCCCACCAGCATGACCGGCCAGGAAAGCGGGATCCCGAATAGGGAGATCATCATCCCGGAAACTTCATCGATCACCACGCAACCGGGATCCTTCTTCCCTTCCATCTTTTCAACGATCCCTGCCGTCAAAAAACCAAGCACCGTGACCACGGCAAAAACGGCCACATACCAAAACACATGATCACGCAGCAGAAACGCCAGACCAACCCCCGCGGCGCTGGCCATGGTCCCCGGCGCCGCCGGGAAATGACCGATATATCCGAATGTCGCCAGAAAACGTGCCAGTTTTTGTCCCATATCAATCTCTTTTGAACACATTCTTAAAAAACACCAGCCCTGACGCCAAAGTCAAGGCGATCGCCGCAAACATGACAAGACTGACCGCGGTCTGGCAAGTATCATGATACTCCCTGGCATAAGCCGCGAAAGGCCCGCCAGCTACGCCCAAACGAAACGTCAGTGCCAGTGAGGCTGCTGTCATCTGTAACGCCGACTTCCACTTGCCGGCAGACTCGGCCGGGAGAACTCTTCCAGTCGTCAATGCGTAAATCCGAACAACAGTAACTAGAATCTCCCGGCAAGCCACCACAACCACCATCCACACCGCCATCATGCCTTCGAAGGAAAAGATGAAAAACGCGGTCAGGATCAGCAACTTATCAGCAATGGGATCCATGATCTGTCCAAACACGGTCACCAGGTTATATTTCCGGGCGATATAACCATCGGCTAAATCAGTCAACGCCGCCGCCATAAAAAGAGCCAACGCCGCCCAAGCCGCCGCGACCCCAGACGCCTGAGTAACCATCGCGAAAATGAGAGTCAGAAAGATCCGCGAAACCGTCAAAATATTAGGGACATTCATGGCCTTATTATACCACCGATCCTTCAAGGTCATAGCCATGGGCCGCGGATATTTTTACTTGAACAAATTCTCCCGGCTTGATCCTGGCATTCGAACTGAAATGGACGCAGCCATCCACATCCGGAGCATCATATTCGCTGCGCCCGGTCCTTTCTCCGTCAACAAGGACCTTAAGCGTCCGCCCCACAAACTTATCCTGCAGACCGCCCGCGATCTCCTCTTGAACAGCCATCAAACGGGCCAACCGGGCCTGCTTGGTCTTTTCCGCCACACGGTCTCCCAAAGCAAAGGCCGTTGTCCCCTCTTCGCGCGAGTATGTAAAAGCCCCGGCCCGTTCAAAAGGGAATTCCTTCATGAACACCAGCAACTCATTGAAATCTTGATCAGTCTCGCCAGGGAAACCAACGATATATGTCGTTCTCAGGGACACCCCGGGGATCTTGCGGCGGATCTTTTTAATAAGAGTCTCGATCTCCAAACGAGTCATTTTCCGCCCCATTAACTTCAGGACTTTGTCGTTAATGTGCTGTAAAGGCATATCGATATATTTACAGATCGCCGGAGTGGCTGCGATCACATCCAACAATTCGTCAGTAATATGAGCCGGATAAGTGTATAGCAAGCGGATCCATTCAATATTTCTAACCTCTCGCGCAACCTCACTTAACAGCTTCGCCAATCTTTTTTCACGGTAAAGGTCCATGCCATACGCCGTAATATCCTGCCCGACAATATTAATTTCTTTAACACCCCGACGGTCCATCCGGCGGACATCTTCCAAGATCGACGCCATGGAACGAGACACGAACTTGCCTTTAATATGCGGAATAGCGCAAAAACTGCAATGATTGAAACAACTTTCACAGATCTTAAGATAGGAGAAATATGAAGGCGTGAGCGAAAGAGCTGCCTGACGGTCTTCTTTTTTCAGGGACAAAACACCGACGAAAGCATCCACCTCCGGGAACCCCTGGCGCAATTCATCAGCGTAACGCTGCGCCAAACAGCCGGCCACAACGATCTTTTGCAACTTTCCCTGCTTCTTAAGGGCCACCAGGCTATTGATGACCTCAATGGACTCTTTCTTGGCCGCCTCGATAAAACCACAGGTGTTAACGATCACGATATCGGCGTCTTCAACCTCGGCATAGCGATGCCCGTGCCGCAATGCCCCGGATAAAATAGCTTCGGAATCAACCGTGTTACGCACGCATCCGAGGCTGATCATGCCAACGCGCAGACCCGCCTTGATACGTTGTTGCTGGAATGTCGTGCTGGAAGTTTTTTTCACTTCTCTACCGATAAACCATCGGGGGTTACCACAACCTTGCGGGCATTTGAATCACGGCGGCTAAGCCTGCCGATATTCTTTCCGTTAACCTCATATTCCAGCATATTGACTTCCTTGCCGGTAATCTCGATCTTTTTACGGGCGGACCAGCTCTCATTGCTACCCTTTTTCAAGCTGCCCTTAAAAACAACTTTTCCGTCACTCCTGACCGTCAGCCAGGTCGTCGTCGCGGCCCGCACCGTGAGATAAACCTTCATCGCGTCCTTAGACGGCATAGCCGCGGGCATATCCTGCTCTGTAGTGGAAGTAACAGCCACGGGAGCCTCTGTGGCAACCGTCTTGATCGATTTCTCAGCCTTCAAGGACTTCTCGGCCTTACCGGACTTTTCACTCTTCTTGACTTTCTCAGCCTTTTCCAGCTTAACGGCTGTTACTGATCTTCCCTGCCCGGATTGATGAGAAGCCGCGATCTTCCCGGCAATACCTTTTACTGCCAGGAACAGCCCCCCCGCGACCAGAACCACGACCAACCCGATCGCCGCCACAGGCACAGCCTTTTTCCAGTTAACAGAGCTTGCCGGGCCAGCGATGATATTCAGCTGACGAAGATCGGGCTTGGGCAAAGCGCCCGGTTTATCGGCGGCAACGATCTTGCTCACAGGCTGATACGACGGGATCATCGCCAGGATCGGGAGCGAATCCAAGCCAAGATGCTGAGCGTAAAGACGGACAAAACTTTTATAATAGAACGCCGTGAGGGTACGGATCTTGTAACCCTCTTCAATGGCCTTAAGTGAATCGATCGGTATCTTGGTCGCCTCTTGAATAACTTCAAGCGTCAGCCCGCGTTGCTCACGCTCCGTCTTGAGGATGCTACCGACATCATTGGTCTTGTCCATTACGGCTTGCTTTCGGTATTTTCATTCTTCTGTATGGCAGCTGCCTGCGCATCGCCATTATGTTCTATCAGCCAGGCATCAGGGTCAACTAAAATCTCGCGCGACTTGCTCCCGGCGTGAGGGCCAACGATCCCGGAACGCTCCATGGCGTCCAGCAAGCGTCCAGCGCGGCCGTAGCCAAGGCTCAAACGCCGCTGCAGGACCGATACAGATGCCTGGCGGGTATTCATGATCACGCGGACCGCTTCTTCATAGATCTCGTCCTTCTCACCGCTCTCACCGTCACCGGCCGCTGAAACCGGCCTGGCCGTCACAGAATTGTCATACTCCGGCTTCTGCTGCTTGCGGATGAACTCCATGACCTTATGGATCTCTTCGTCCGAGATAAAACTGCACTGCCCCCGCATCGGTTTGGGATCGCCCGGCTTAACAAAAAGCATATCACCTTTACCCAGCAGGTCCTCGGCCCCCTTCTCGTCGAGGATCGTCCGGGAATCGATCTGGGAATTGGTCTTAAACGACACCCGCGCCGGCAAATTGGCCTTGATCGTGCCCGTTATCACGTTCACCGATGGACGCTGCGTCGCCAGGATCAAATGGATACCCACCGCGCGCGCCAATTGAGCAAGACGGGTGACCGCATTCTCGATCACTTTACCCTGCGTTTGCATGAGATCGGCGAACTCGTCAACGATCAGCACAATATAGGGCATTTCAAAACCCTTGGCATGATAGGCCTTAATATTACGGACCTGATGTTTCATCAGGGTCTTGTAGCGCGATTCCATTTCAGCCACCACCCAAGCAAGGGCTGCCGCGACTTTTTTATGGTCAGTGATCGCCGGACAAAGCATGTGTGGAATGTCGTTATATTGGTTTAGCTCGACCATCTTGGGGTCGACCATGATGAACTTCACTTCATTCGGGGCGGCATTGTAAAGGATGGACATGATGATAACGTTCAAACAAACCGACTTGCCCGCGCCCGTGGTGCCCGCAACCAGCAAATGCGGCATTTCCGCCAAGTCAGCCACGATCGGCTTGCCCGCCGTATCTTTCCCCAGTGCCATCATGATCTTCGACTTGGAATTGCGGATATTCCCTTCAATAAGAACATCTTTAAGAACAACAGCCGCGGACGAACCATTGGGAACTTCAATACCCACACGGTTTTTCCCTGGAATAGGCGCCTGGATCCTGACGGAAGCCACCTGCATCGCCAGGGCGATATCATCGGACAAAGAGTTAATACTTTGGACACGCACGCCGGGGGCAGGTTCCAGTTCGTATTTGGTAAGAACAGGCCCTCTCTCGATATCGACCACCCGTACGACCACACCGAAACTCGCCAGTGTTGACTCAAGCGTTTTGGCGCCGCTAACAACAATCTCCTGGACATTGCCTTCCGAAAGCTTCACCGGATCTTTCAAAAGATCGAATGACGGCAGCTGATAATTTCCGACAATAAGGGGCTTATCCTCCCGGTCTTTGGGCGGCTCTTCCTTCTGCTGAATAATGCGGATATTGGGTGCTTTTGGCGGCTCGGGCTTAGCGGGCTTTTCCTCTTTACCCTTCGGCTCGACGACTTTCTTGACCACCTCTTCTTTGGTTTCTTTCTGAGTCTTTGGCTCTTTTTGTTCCTTCGGTTCTTTGATACCCTGACGCGCCGGTTTTTCGGCGGAAAGCTTGAACATAGCAAAGCCGTTCTCCCGCCAGGCATGCCACCAGTCGATCAAGGCCCTCATCCCCCGCACAAACAGCGGTGAAACAAGGAATTCCGCGGTGATCACCAGGCAAAGGGCCGCCAACGCGAACAAAATGATATAAGCACCCACCCCAAAATTATTGGAAAGAAAATCGGAAAAAACGAGCCCTACCATTCCCCCGCGCTGGAAACGGTTGGAAGTCAGGGGCGACCCCATCAGGCTGAACAAAGCGCTGAGAACCGACAGCAAAACCAGCAAGGCAAAATTCCGTGCCGCGCTAAAATACATCGGGCGTGACGTAAAAATATTCCAGCTCCAAAAAAGCATGAGCATGACCAGCATGTAGGAGCTATACCCGAATACGACGAAAAGCGACCCGGCGCCATAAGCGCCCGCCACGCGGACCAGGTTCTTTGCCGGATGATTGGGATGCGAGGTGAACCAGACAAGATCGTCGGAGACATAGGATATCAGACTCGCGAAAACGATCAGCGCGAAGGCGAACAACAGGATACCCTTGATCTCGTTGATATGCTCTTGCTTCATTTAAATCCCTTGATCTTTAAGCAGCTAAACAAAAAGAGAGAATGACCCGATGATCATTCCCTCTTTGTGTGATTTCTTAGGCTTTATCGTTCATGCGAAACTTTAGGAATTCGCGGGAACTTTCTTACGGCTCAAGTTGTAACGGCCCTTGTCGTCGACCTCTTTAAGGAGGACCTTGAAGGTATCGCCAACCTTGACGATCTCGTTAGGGTCCTTCACGTACTTGTCCGACAACTCTGAAACGTGGCAAAGACCTTCCTTGCCGGGCATGAACTCGCAAAAAGCGCCGAACGCCATCATTTTGACGACCGTAGCTTCATAAACCTGGCCCACTTCGGGTTCCTGCAGAAGCGACGAGAGGTACTTCGTCACTTTGTCCAGGGACGTCTGGTTAGGCGCGGAAACGAACGCCTTACCGTCATCATCAATATCGATCGCGGTCGCGCCGGTCATCTCGATGATCATGCGGATCGTTTTACCACCGGGTCCAATAACCTCGCCGATACGATCCTGCGGAATCTGGATGGTCGCGATACGCGGCGCATACTCAGAAAGAGTAAGGCGATGTGTCTTGAGCGTCTGGTCCATCAGCCCCAGGATATGCTTGCGGCCTTCCGTCGCCTGATCAACAGCCTTGCCCAGGAGTTCCACCGAAATATGGCGGATCTTAAGATCAAGCTGGATCGCGGTCACGCCTTTAAGCGAACCGGCAACCTTAAAATCCATATCGCCGAAATGATCCTCCATGCCCTGAATGTCCGTGATCAGGACCGAGCGCTTCTCATCGGAAATAAGGCCGATGGAAATACCCGCGACCGGAGCCAGCAAAGGAACGCCGGCATCCATCATCGCCAGCGAACCGGCGCAGACGGTAGCCATACTCGACGACCCGTTGGACTCAAGGATCTCGGAGACCAAACGAACGGTATAAGGAAAGTCTTCCGGATCAGGCATTACAGCCTTCAGCGCGCGATGCGCCAGATTACCGTGACCGATCTCACGACGACCAGGACCACGCATTGGCTTGGTCTCGCCCACCGAGAAAGGCGGGAAATTATAATGCAACATGAAGTTACGGTACGTAACGCCATCAAGCGATTCCATCAACTGCTCATCAACCTTCGTCCCGAGCGTGACAACGCCAAGGCCCTGGGTCTGTCCACGCGTAAAAAGCGCGGAACCATGCGTACGGGGCATAACGCCCGCTTCGGAACTGATAGCCCGTATCTCGTTAAGACCACGGCCGTCAACACGGATGCTCTTGTTAAATACTTTTTCGCGGATCAGCTCGTACTGCATGACCTCGAACACGGCGGCAACATCTTTCGCCGTAACCGCGGCTTCGCCCTTCTTGAACTCCGCGTAAACAGCCAAATCGGCGGTCAGGGAAGCAAAAAGGTCATTGCCTTTGTTCTCGCGCTCTTTTTTGTCCGTGATGCCGTTAAAGATCTCGGTAAGACGGGCCATACCCAGGCTGCGGACCTTGGCGACAAACGCCGGCGGCAGCGCCGCGATCTTAACCTCAACCTTGGCCTTGCCGGCCTTCTTGTGCAATTCTTTCTGGATCTCGCGCGAAGCCTGCATGGCCTGATGCGCGAAAGCAAAAACTTCCTTGATACGCGCTTCGGGAATTTCAAACCCCTCGCCCTCGACCATCACAATACCTTCGGCATCGCCGGCGATAATAAAATCAAGCTCGGAATCCTTGCGCTGTTCATAGGTAGGATTAATGACCAGCTGCCCGTCAACAGAACCGACGCGCACCGCGCTGATAGGGCCATCAAAAGGAATGTCGGAAACCATCAACGCCGCTGAGGCGCCGATGATAGAGAGCACGTCGGGATCGTACTTGTCGTCCGCTGACAGGACGGTGGCAATGATCTGCACTTCATTCTTAAGCCCCTCGGGGAACAGCGGGCGAAGCGGGCGGTCGATCAAACGGGAGGTCAGGATCTCTTTTTCCGTCGAACGGCCTTCGCGCTTAAAGAAACCACCAGGGATCCGTCCAGCGGCATAAGTCTTCTCCTGATATTCAACGGTCAGCGGAAAGAAATCAATGCCGTCACGAATATGCTTGGCCATACACGCGGCCACCAGCACCATCGTGTCGCCGCAGCGAACAACCACGGAACCCGCGGCCTGCTTTGCCATCTTCCCGGTCTCGATGACCAGAGTATTATCACCATACGGAACTTCAACGCGTGTCGTGCTCATCTTTTAACAGCCTTCCGGGTTATTTACGCAACCCTAATTTATTAATGGTCTCTTCATACTTTTTAAGGTCGGTCTTCTTGAGATACGCCAGCAAACGACGGCGCTGGCCGATCATCAGAAGCAGCCCACGGCGGGAATGATAATCCTTCTTGTGGGACTTGAAATGACCGTTAAGATCGTTGATCCGCTCGGTAAGGAGCGCTACCTGGACGACGGGAGACCCGGTGTCCTTGGCGTGAACTTTAAAATTGCTTATAACCTCGGATTTCTTCTCTTTGACTAACAACGGTGCTTCCTCCCTTTAAGAATTAATACTCGCTTTTGCCTTTACCTAAATTAGTTCGTGATTATACTATCCGTCCCACCTCAAGTCAAGGCTAAACCAATAACCCGGCTCCTAATAAATATTGTGATCAAGCTCTAACACCCGCACCCGCTTCTTATCCGATATCAATAATACCGGCCGGTGGTGCTCACGGAGCTTCTTCCTCAATTGCTCATCGAAATCTTCCGGTGACGAGACCGTCTGGGGTTTAACACCCTTCGTACCGGCATTCGCGTCAAAATCTTTCGTCACCTGCCGAAAAGAAGGCTCAATGCCCGCCACCCGGCCCGGAACCTTCACATCGATGGTTTTACCCCCGTCAAGGGTCATCGAAGTAGAAATAACCGTTCCTTCGGAACTGATAATGAGCGTTTTGCCAAAAACAGGGTCCGTGGTAGTGCCGGGAGATATAACCACCGCATCGAGCTCCCTTTTTTTCTGATAATCTCCAAGGGACTGGAACTTCCGGCCGCCCATATAAACCTCGATACCGTCAGGAGCAACCTCTGTTTTCTGGGCAAAAGAAGAGCCGCTATCCAAGGAAAGAAAGACCATGAGAATAATAACGGCGGGATTTGCTTTAAGCATCATTCAAAAATAAAAAAATGTTTGTCCAATAAAAAAATACCGGATATACTCTGACCATGAGTTACCACACGTTTGTCACTGTCGGTGTTTGTATCGCCCTGGCCGCGGCCCTTGGCAGTGCCTTCATGAAATTCACTTCGCATCAATTCGTCAATAACCCGGCCGAAAGCGCCTACCACGGCACATCCACCCGGGAAGAAGCCTCCGAAAAAGCCGAAAATACAGCCGAACGTCAACGCCGCATGATGGATGATTTGAAAAGCCGGATGGAACGCCTCAAACGCTAAGCGATCAATTAACCTGATTGAACATTAAACCGCTGGAACTTAAAGATGTCATGGGCATCTTAAGCGTCTTATTGACGCCTTGCGCCAAAGGCCCGTTCTTCGCGGCAAAAGCGATACCAACGATCAAAACCGCCGTTACCAGCAGGATATACTCGATCGTCGTTTGGCCGGAGCGTTTTTTCATCAGGAATGCGTCCATAGGAACCCTTTCGCCCTTTGACTCAAATATAACACAAACGGGCTATAAAACCAATCGCTCGGACAAAGGATAGATAAAGGGGAGTTTAAACTTTTCTCCCTGAAGAGCCTTGAACATCCCCCACAGCGAGAAAACACCGAAAATAAAGAGAAACGGTTTCATGAGTAGCGGCACAAGGATGCTGGCTACAAAAACAGCCGTCTCGCACAAAAACAGTGCCAACCCCTGGCGGCCGTGAAAAAGCAGGAACTCATCATCTTTCATCTTTAAAAGCGGTACCAGGCAGAGCAAAGAACAATACGCCAGCAAAGCATAGAGTTTCGGTTCTTTATCCATTAGCCCCGACTTTCACGACAGAGTTAACATCACCGAATCCATTCGGCTCTTTCTGTTCGTTGACCGGATCGGCCTGCCAGCGCCCGTCAACAACGAACTGATACTGATACACCCCCGGATCAAGCGGCAGGCGGATATTCCACAAGCCGTTCTCTTTGTTCATACGGCAAAACCCGTTAAGGGCCCAATCATTGAAAGAACCGGCCACGTAGACCGACTGCGCTTCAGGCGCGTATAACGTGAACGTGGTCTCAGCCATGGCCTCCAGCTCGCGGGCAACCACCTCCTGCATCCTTTTGGAAAATTCAACGACCGGCGCTGGCGCTACGGGCGCGGGCGGCGCGGCCTTAAGAACTTTAACAGCCGCTTCAACAACATACGTATCGGCCAGAGGCACCTTATCCATGGCCAGAAGTTCCTTAGACAGAGAATAATAATCCTTGGCGCCCCGGCAGTATTTGTCGAACCCGAAAACGGTCTGGCCTTCAACCACACTTTCCTTGAGCTTAACATTCGTGTGGACGATCGTGCCCAGCAGCATATCACTGAACTTCACGCGGATCTTGTCGAGCATCGAGAACGAATGGCGCAGGCGCGAATCGAACATCGTCACCAGCACCCGCGGCACGATCTGATGATTCAGGCGCTCGCGGATCAAATTGATAATATCCATTAAATGATCCACCCCCTGCACCGAGAAACGGCTGGCCTCGACGGGAATAATAACCTCGTCGCTGGCGCGTAAGGCGTTGACCGTCAGGAAACCAAGGCTCGGCGGGCAATCGATGATCACGTAATCATAATCATTCTTAATGGTCGCGATCACTTCCACCAACTTCATCTCGCGGCCGATCTCCTCGGCCAGTTCCTGCTCGAGCGTCCCGACGAGGACATTGGAGGGCACGATATCAAAATTCTTTTGTACCTTCTGGATGATGTCCTTGAAAGCCATCTTGCGCGGCGTGATGCGCGAAATAACATTGTAAACACTATGACGGTCGTCGCGATTGAGGCCGAGCGTCGCGTGAGCCTGGGGGTCAAGATCCAATAACAGCGTGCGCTGCCCGTTCGCGCAAAAAGCCGCGACAAGATTGATCGCTGTTGTCGTTTTACCGCAACCGCCTTTCTGGTTGGCTATAGAGATGATCTTCATTTTACGTCCCCGCTCTTTCTTTTAGTTTGAAAAACTGATGTTATCAATAAAGACCGTACCGTCGGCCTTTTGCGCGTTCCAAGCTTCTATCACGAAGGAAATCGCTTTTAGCGATTTCCAATCAGTCAGGTCGAGCTGGTCGAAACTGATCGAATAATCCTGCCACTTCGATTTAATGCCCTGCAAATAATACGACGCGTGTTCGTCCTTGGCGTTCGACAGCACGATCTTGAGCATGCCTGGCCCGCCGGCGCCGGCCGCCTTGAGCGTCAAATTAAGCCGGCTGTATTTCGCCGCGTCCACCGACGGCAAAGGGATCGTGAGATCCTTCGCCTGAGGGTAACCCTCGCCGACATTATACGTGAGGCGGATCGGTGAATTGTTCAGCGCGTAGATCACGCGGCTTTTTAAAAGATCGTCGTGGCGCGTCAGAAAAGCAGTAAGCCCGAACACCACGCTGGTTAATATCAGCGCGGTCAGGACGATATTGATCGCCAACCACGCCGACGGGGTTTTCGTTTTTTTCACCTCGACCTTGGCCCGTTTGTCGAGGTAAACGCTTGCTAAATGATCGTAAATTTCGTCGCGCGTCATGCTGCCTGCTGATATATCTTTCGGTGATCCCCTGGCCATAACAAAACCCCGGGACGTCGATGTCTAAGAGAAGTTAATTTAATAATATAGGATAAAAACAAAATTCAAAATAATATCTGAATTATTTTGATGTTTCCTAAAAGCGGTCTCGACGAGAGATGAATTAAAGTGGAAAAACAGGAGTCAAAAGAAAAGCCCTGGTGTTTCCACCAGGGCTTTTGTATTCGTCAGACTTTACTGATTATTAGAACAACACGCTCACGCTCGAGAGGAGCTGGCTGGCGTTCTGCGTACCCTGATTGGCCGCTTTTCCCGTCATCCAATAACCCGCACTCACGCCGAACTTAACATCTTCGGTATAAGCATAGGTAACATCGAGGTCAGCCTCAGAACCTTCATAACGGCTGTTGTTGTTACCAGATTTGGTAACGTCCCAAACAGGCGTCAACGAAGCCGCAGCAGTAACATCCTTCATCGGATTAACCGTCGCGCTAAGAGCCAAACGCTGAACGCCGCTGTCAAAACCAAGAGCGTAGAAAATACGACCAGCGTTCTGATCCTGATACAACGGATTCCACTGCTTACCATTCGCACCACCGGCAAGAACGTCAGCACGTGACAGGCCAGAGAGGTAGGTATACTGAGCGCCCAAAACAGGCTTCAGATCCTTCATGACAGGAAGAGCATAGTTCAACCCGCCCTGAATAGCGAACGCATTGCGGTTATCGTTGATGGTAGAAACACCACCGCCGGCAACTCTGCCGAGCTGGTAAGCGCCTTCCAACTGAACATTCAAGCCCTCGATGGGATTGGTGCTCACGCGCAGACCAGGAACGTAGGTAGCACGTGACGTGCTGTTGGTCGTGTTATCGTTGACGTTAGCGAACGCATACGCTTCAACAACCGTGCTCATCTTGTCGCCAAGCTTATAATTAGCATTGACGCCGAAGAGGTTGGTATTGTTGTGAGTATTGTTCGAAAAACCAGCATCAACACCATTGGCAATACGGGAAGCGAAGATGTCGATCGTGAGCGGCTCATAAGCCAACACCGCTTTGATCGCATCAAAACCCGTCGCATACGTCAGGTCGCTCACGATACCATCATAAGCGCCATAACCACTGTTACCGATGATCAACTTGTTACCATAAGCCAACGGCTGACGACCAACCGTCAAGGTCAAAGGAGCATACAGAAACTCCTTCATCGTGACGTAGGCAGTCGAAAGCACAACATTGCTGTTGTACGTACTGTTCGTACCCCAGAGGTTCTCATTCTGCAAGGTGACCATGGTGGACACATTGTCAGTCAGATCCGCGCTAACATTAACGCGTGTCTGAGCGAGAACTTCGTTGATTCGCTGAGAATCAGGAAGACTGCTCCCCAGGTCAAAACCACTACGAATAGCGGAGGTCGTAACGATATCCCCGCCAACTTTCACGTTCTGTACGGCAGCAAAAGACGGGGCCGCAACCAGCGCCACCATCGCCACTGCTAACATTAATTTTTTCATCATACTGCCTCCAATTGATTTCAATATAAATTTAACTAGATATACTAGATTATGTCGATCGATCCCTATTATCGATGTCCCTGATCTGAACCCAAAACTACCGTAACTGTCCACCCCCTTTCTTGATCGGTATCAGAACATCTTAGGGTTAAGGTTGAACGCATTGTGCCATGAGACATTAGCGATGTCAAATAAAAATTAAGATTTTATTAAGGAAGCGATTTCTTTTCTTCCCGCTCCAGTCCGCCTCCCATTCGGGTTGGCGTCCTGGAGCGGGGACGGTCTTTTCTAATAAAAGAGGCCGAGAACAACAATAATCGTTGTTCTCGGCCTTTGGTGAAGACCGTCCCCGGGTCGAATCGAACGTCCACATCAGCCTTAGGAGGGCCGCGCTCTATCCATTTGAGCTACGGGGACATTACTTCTTATCTTCCAACACTTTAAGATACTCTGCCGGCGCTTTATACCCCAATTTAACCGCTTTATCCAGGTAAAAACGGGCATCCGCGAACTCATTAAGCCTATAGGAAACCGTGGAAAGGTTCACAAAAGCATTCAAATGCCCCGGATCCTTAACAACCGCCTTTTTATAGTATCCTACAGAATCAGCTAATTTACCGGTCTGGGCATAAGCATTGCCGATATTATAGAACAATTCCGGGTTTTCCGACCCCTTATCGGCCGCCTTAAGATAATACTCCAAGGCTTTAACCAGATCCCCCCTGGTTTCCTCAATATAGCCCAACTGGAAATACGCCTCAGGACTATCAAGCCCGTTCGCAACCGCTTTTAAGTAATACTCTTCAGCCTTTGAAGGAATATGAAGCTTGAAATACAATAAACCGAGTCGCAGGCATGTTTCTGATGACTTAGGGTCCAAATTCAAAGCTTTTTCGTAAGCCGCTACGGCTTCAGCGAAACGCCCTTCACTATTAAAGGCCTGCGCTTCCTGGTAGAATCCGGCAATGTCCTGAGCGTTGGCAGCAAAAGCACGGCCAGCCGTCAAAACAATAAAACCTGAAATGATCAGCAATCGGGTCAGTTTCATATTTTTTAAGATTTAATATTGAACAAGCGAGATGACCGGAAAACCCTTAAGCTTCTCCCGGCCGTTCAAAAAGGAAAGTTCAATGACAAAAGCGACAGCCGTTATTTTAGCCCCCGCCCCGCCCACCAGCTTGGCAACCGCACCTACCGTACCACCCGTAGCCAGCAGATCATCAATTATAACCACTTTATCGCCCTTTTTCAAGGCATCGGCATGGATCTCTAGGGTATCCGTACCATACTCAAGGTCATAAGAGACCGAGGCCGTCTTATAGGGAAGCTTGCCCTTCTTGCGTACCGGAATAAACCCCAAACCCAGCTTGTAGGCCACCGCCGTGCCGAAAATAAACCCGCGGGATTCAATGCCAACGATATACTTCGGCTTGGTCTTTGCTACCGCTTTCGCCAGGCGATCGATAGATGTCTTGAGAGCTTTTGGATCTTTAAGCAGTGTCGTGATATCTTTAAAAATGATCCCCTTCTTCGGGAAATCAGGAATATCACGGATCGTTTTCTTAAGATCCAGTTCTTTCGGCATATATTCCCTTTAAGACGGTTTGGCCGTTGAACGACCTTTGATCAGTTTTGCTTCCAGCAGGATCTTGACCGGAAGCTTTGCCAGTCCCAGGCTCATCTGGTACAGATTCTCCACGCCCAAACGGGCCATATCGACGATCGGCTGCTCGAAAGTAACCAGTTTTACCCCGTCTTCCCCGGCCTCAAGGTTATGGTCAAAACCAACGACCGAAAGATCTTCCGGCACTTTCAACCCCAGCGACCGGGCGGCATCAATAACTTCGAAAGCCATTACATCCGACGCGGCGAAGATCGCCGTCGGGCGTTCCGTGGTTTTAACATCCTTGAGAAGAGCCAAAGCACCGGAGCGAGCCGTAGTACGCAAAAACTCGCCCTTTTTAACAAGCTTTTTGTCCTTGGGAAGGCCTACCAATTCCAGGCCATCGTAATAACCTTCCAGTCGGTCCTGTCCGGCCTGCGTTTCAAGGTCGCCGCTGATACTCGCGATACGGCCGTGCCCCAATCCGGCCAGAAGCTCAACCGCCTGGCGGGCCGCGCGGCGGTTATCGATCGCGATCGTGTTAAAAGGTTCAGTCGTCGGATTGTTTAAGACCATCGTCGGCATGCCGCGGCGGATCGCCGCGCGCACCACGTCCCAGTCGCGGTCGATATCGGCAAAAAGCATACCGTCAATAAAGTTTGGATCAAGAAGACCATCGAGCCAATGCGCGTGATCGCGGCGAGCCACCAGATGAATAAGGATATCAACATCCAGCCGACTGGCCGCGATATTAGCACCCTTGGTCACTTCTCCGGCGTAAAATGAATTGGAAAGATCTTCGAAACGGGGAATAACAACGACAAAAATGGGTTTTCTATTCTTTCGGGTCAGTGTCGGTTTTGTCATTGTTTTCAAGCTCGCCGCTATCCTGTTGTTTTAAGATGTCTCTCAGCTTTTTCAAAATGGTCACTTCAAGCTGGCGGACGCGCTCGCGGGAAATATTCATTTTCTCCGCGATCTCGGCCAGCGTCTTGGGCTCTCCATCGGGAACGCCGAAGCGCATCGAAATGATCTCGCGTTCGCGTGGCGGCAGCTCTTCTAGGATCCCGCGCGTCCGTTCCTTGTTTAAAAAACGCTCCACCTGCTCGTCGGGCATGGCCAGGTTATCGTCTTCCACGATATCATGGACCTGGCCGTCACCATCTTCGCCGATCGGCGCGTCGAGGCTGGACATCTTGGTGATCGCCTGGTCGAGGTCGCGCACCTTGTCGACGGTGATCTGCATTTTCTTGGCCACCTCGCCGTACTGCGGCTTGCGGCCCAGCTTGTGGGTCAGCGCCTCGAGAGCTTTTTTATAGCGAACGATCTCCTCGTTCATGTAAACGGGGACCCGGATCATTTTTCCCTGATCGATAATGGAACGCGACACACCCTGTTTGATCCACCAGGCCGCGTACGTCGAGAAACGATAGCCTTTTTCAGGATCGAACTTGTCGACCGAACGCATCAGGCCGATATTGCCTTCTTCGATAAGATCGCTTAAAGGAATGCCAAGGTTAACGTAGCGCTTGGCAATACTGATGACCAACCGCAGATTGGAGCGGATCATCTTGTCACGCGCCTCGGGGTCGCCTTTGACAACCTTGCGGGCAAGCTCCACCTCTTCCTCAGGTGTTAACAAAGGAATAGGACGAACATCTTTTAAGTAGGCTTTAATAGGATCCATAAATGTGTCCACGGCGTACTGAGCACTTTACCCAATACGCCGTGGACATTCTATATCAATCGGTTACTTTTTACCCGATTTTTTCACGTTTTTCTTGGCAGCCTTTTTAGAGGCCCCCTTCTTACAGACACCGGCGCAACACTTGGCTTCAACCGCAGCCTGAGCCGCCGCCAAACGCGCGATCGGAACGCGATACGGTGAGCAGGACACATAATTCATCCCGGCACGCACGCAGAACTTGACGCTCTGAGCTTCTCCACCGTGTTCACCGCAAATACCAACCTTGAGGTGAGGACGGACGGAACGGCCCTTTTCGATACCCATCTTGACAAGAGCGCCGACACCGGACTGGTCCAGGCTCTGGAACGGATCATCCTTGAAGATCGCCTTGCCGCCCTCTTTCTCGGCCGCGACATACGTCGGCAGGAAACGACCGGCATCGTCACGCGATAAACCAAGGGTCATCTGGGTCAGGTCATTGGTACCGAACGAGAAGAACTCGGCGTCCTCAGCGATCTGATCAGCCAACAGCGCCGCGCGCGGGATCTCGATCATTGTGCCGACCATGTACTTGACTTTCGACTTGGCTTCCTTGATGAGCTTCTCGGCGATCGCGCGTGTCTGGATCTCAAGGATCTTGAACTCTTTCTTGTCCATCGTCAGCGGGATCATGATCTCAGGAAGAACTTTAAAACCTTCCTTAGCAGCCTTGATCGCGGCTTCGATGATAGCCGTCACCTGCATCTCGAGGATCTCAGGGTACGTAATGCACAAACGGCAACCGCGATGGCCCAACATGGGGTTGGACTCATGAAGCTGTTCGCAACGGTGCTTGATCTTGTCCGCGGAAAGGCCGGTGATCCTCGAGAGTTTCTCGACGCCGGCATCATCCTTGGGCGTGAACTCATGCAGCGGCGGGTCGATCAAACGGATCGTGACCGGGAGCCCGTCCATGGCCTTGAAAATGCCATAGAAGTCTTCACGCTGGATCGGCAGCAGTTTCGCCAGGGCCGACTTACGGGCCTCAAGCGTTTCAGCTACGATCATTTCCTGGATCGCCAAACGGCGCTCCTCGGTGTCGAAGAACATATGCTCGGTACGGCAAAGACCGATACCTTCAGCGCCCATCTCGATGGCCTTTTTGGCATCGTACGGGGTGTCGGCATTGGTGCGTACATTGATATTACGGATCGCATCAGCCCACTTCAGAAGCGTTGTATACGCCTCGGGAAGAACAGGGTCCATCAGAGGGAATTCACCGATATAAACTTCACCGGCGGAACCATCGAGCGTGATGAAATCGCCCTGTTTGATGACCTTGCCGCCGACAACCATTTCCTTGGCTTCGTAATTGATGTTGATCGCTTCGCAACCGACGACGCAGCACTTACCCCAACCACGGGCAACGACCGCGGCGTGGGAGGTCTTGCCACCCGTCGCTGTCAAAATACCCTTGGCCGCGTGCATACCGCCAACGTCCTCGGGAGAGGTTTCCTTACGAACAAGAATAACCTTCTCACCCTTGCCGGCCTGCTCTTCGGCTTCAGCCGCCGTGAAAACAACTTTACCGGAAGCCGCGCCGGGAACAGCATTGATACCGCCCGCGATGCGCGCGTTCTTTAGGTCCTGAAGGCTGACCTTCTTGGTGTCAATGATCGGATAAAACAAACGCTCGATATCATCCGAAGTTAGGCGCATGACGGCCTCTTCCTTGGTGATGACCGGCTTCACCGCCATGGCAGCGAACTGCTTGGGCAGGAAACCCTTCTTAACGAGGTCTTTGGCCTGGGCCTTGCTGAGCAAAGGCTTGGTCGCATGGTCGACCGCGATCGCGAAAGCCGCCGCCGGTGAGCGCTTGCCCGTACGGCACTGCAGCATATAAAGCTTCTCATCTTCGATCGTGAACTCAAGGTCCTGCATTTCCTTGTAATAAGATTCCAGGATCGCGCGAACGGCTAAAAGCTGATCATACGGCTTGGGCATCTGATCCTGCAAGGTCTGCAACTTGAGCGGCGTGCGGATACCCGCGACAACGTCCTCACCCTGCGCGTTGATCAGGTAATCGCCGTAAAAAACATTCTCCCCCGTGTTCGGATCGCGCGTAAAGCACACGCCCGTGCCGGAGTTGTCGCCCTTATTGCCGAACACCATCTGCACGACGTTGACCGCGGTCCCCTTAAGGTCCGTGATCTTCTCAACGCGGCGATAGGTAACGGCCTTCTCGGCTTCCCAGCTTCCGAAGACCGCCATGATCGCGCCCCACAACTGCTCGATCGGGTCCTGCGGGAACGCGGAGCCTTTTTTCTGCTTGTAGAAATCCTTAAACTGACCGCACAATTCCTTAAGCTTGTCAGCCGGGATCTCGGTATCATTCTTGACACCAAGGTCATGCTTCATCTTGTGCAGCATATCCTCCATATGCTCCTTGGAAAGACCCATCGCGGTGGTAGAGAACATCTGGATAAAACGGCGGTAGGAATCATAAGCGAAACGCGGATTGCCGGTCTTGTTAGCCAGGCCTTCGACGGAAACGTCATTGAGTCCGAGGTTCAAAATAGTCTCGAGCATCCCGGGCATCGAACGGGCCGCGCCGGAACGGACGGAAACCAGAAGCGGATCCTTCGGATCGCCGAGCTTCTTGCCGGTATTCTTCTCAAGTTTCTTAACAGCGTCAAGAACCTCTTTAGCCAGGCCCTTGGGCAGCTTCTTGCCGAGCGTATAATACTCTTCGCACGTCTGGATCGTGACCGTGAAACCCGCCGGAACGCTGATACCAATGGAGGTCATCTCCATGAGGCCAACGCCCTTGCCGCCAAGAACGCCCTTGGTCAGCTCGGCGCCTTTGGCTTCCGCCTTGCCGGCACCGTAAGAATAAACATGTTTTATCGCCATCTTGCTACTCCTTCTGATTTTTAATTCGGGGATATATTCCCCTATATCGTACCGGCCCCCATTAGGCCGGGATGGATCCTACCCCAACTTCTCTCTAAGATACGCTTTTAAATTCTCGACCGGAACACGAGTCTGCACCATGGTGTCGCGTTCGCGTACCGTGACCTGCTTGTCCTCAAGGGACTGAACGTCAACCGTTACGCAGAACGGCGTGCCCACCTCGTCCTGCCGGCGGTAAAGCTTGCCGATCGCTCCGGTATCATCGTAAATGCAATTCCACTCTTTTTTGAGCTCTGTCTTGATATCCTTGGCCAGCGCCACACAACCTTCGTTCTTCTTAAGCAGCGGGAAAATAGCCACCTTGATAGGAGCCAGAGACGGATGGAACTTCATGACCACCCGAGTATCATCCTTCACCTGCTCTTCATGATAAGCATCGACCAGAAAAGCCAGCGTGCCGCGGTCGCAACCACCGGAAGGCTCAATCACATAGGGATAGATCTTTTCATTGGTGACCTGATCGCGGTACATCAGGTCCACCCCGGAGAACTGAGCGTGCTGCTTGAGATCATAATCCGTACGGTTGGCAATGCCTTCAAGCTCCGACCAACCGAACGGGAACAGATATTCAATATCGGTACAACCGGCGGCGTAATGCGCCAGTTCATCTTTATCATGCGGGCGCAACCGGAGGTTTTCCTTATTCATTCCCAGGTCCAGATACCACTGAAGACGGGTCGCGATCCAATGCTCGTAACGCTCTTGCGCCTGCTCGGGCCGGCAGAAATATTCGATCTCCATCTGCTCGAACTCGCGGGTGCGGAACGTAAAATTACCGGGGGTGATCTCGTTACGGAATGATTTGCCGATCTGCCCGATGCCGAAAGGCAGCTTCCGGTGGGTTGAATTAACAACATTGGGGAAATTAACAAAAATACCCTGAGCAGTCTCAGGGCGCATATAAACAGTTGAAGACGAATCTTCCATGGCGCCGAGCGCCGTACGCAGCATCAAATTAAAAGCGCGAGCCTCCGTGAACTGTGTCCCTTTACAGGACGGACATTTGCCATTCTCGATCTTGTCGGCGCGTAAACGGGCGCTGCACTTGGGGTTCTTACAGTCCACCAACATGTCGGCGAAATTAGCCGTATGGCCGGAGGCTTCCCAGGTCTTGGGATGCATCAGGATGGCGGCATCAAGCCCCACCATATCATCCCGCCCCTGGACCATGGCTTTCCACCAGGCATTCTTGACATTACGTTTGAGCTCGGAACCCATAGGACCATAGTCCCACGCGCCATTGAGCCCGCCGTAGATCTCGGATGACTGGAAGATGAAACCGCGCCGTTTACAGAGGGAAACGACCTTATCCATTAATTCGGGGGAATTCATAATTCCGGGTATTCTAACAAAGGGTTCAGAAATTGCAAGAAAGTTGTCAGAAAATACCCTTACTGGAACAATCTGAGCAAACCGGCATCGGCCGGGGTCACATCAATAACCCGGGGACTGACCCCCAGGATCATCGTTCCCGCGCTGACTGACGGCCAAACAACCGGCGGGATCTTATCACCAGTTACATTAAGCTCGAACGGCACCCCCAGGTCGATACCACCTTTGGTCGCCGGTAATGGGACCACTTCGGACGCATCCGAATGTTCGATCGCCATAGCTTTATCTTCTGCCGGCACGCCGATCGGAGAACGCGTGGTATGGACTGAAATACTGGGGTAAGTCCAGGCAGGGTTCCATAAACGCCCCCCCCAGCGAAGCCCGGCGGTACATTTCATAAAAAAGAACTTTGTACGACAATAAACGCCCGAAAGCGTCAAAGGTCAGATGATTGATTTTTTTAACCAGCGGCGAGCTCTCCATGATCACCGGATCCGGGCCGATATCAACGTGATGATCGGAGGCGTCAGGATTAATGAACTTGCCGCGGCCGATGGTGGTCACCTCGGCCCCGCCTTTGAAAACGTTCCCGAAAATACCGTTCACGATCCCTTTGGCCTGGCGCAAGGTCACAATGACCGCGTCGCGCGAAGCCTGTTCGGAGGGCAGGCCGCAGACGATCTGTGTCCCGCGCACGATCCGATGAGCCAGACGGGCCCCGAAATGGTCCTCAGGATTTGCGCCGCGCACGTTCATCGACATGCTCCCTGGCGAAAAAGCGCCCTGTTTGGTCACGTAGCTCTCCGTGCTCTGATGAAGAAAAGGGAGGTCTCCGATAGCCATGGAGGGAGGGCCCAAACGACCGAAATTAGGCCTTGAATTAAAAACCCGAAAAAGAAAAGCCGTCAATAAAAAGGGAACGATCATCGCAAAAAGAGCATCGGCCGCCGCGATCGAAAACCCGCTCCAGGTCGCGAGTGCCGCTCCACCGGTGATCCCGAACACCCCCAAAACATGCCGGATAGGCGCGCCAAGAATAAAAACACCAAAAACAAAAACCCGGAACAAAGCCAGGACGACCGGCGTTTCTAGCAAATGATTTCCAAGGTATTGCCCCTGTTTGACCAGGGACTGATGGACCTTATCCTCGACGGCCCTACCCTTTTCATCGATGCCGGTGATCCGGACGGCATCGTCAAGCATCCCACCGCGAAGCTGCTCGATCCGGCTGATCTCATCGGCCGTCGCGCTCATCCCCCATGGCGCCGCGTCAGGAAAAGCCTGACGCACCCTTTTGGCGATATAAATCGCCAGCTCGACCTGATGCTCAAAAAGTAATGCTTCCGACAAAGAGGCGGATTCCGCCGGATAATAATTCCCGGTCACAAAAACCCTCTCGCAAAACGGCGACTCGGGGCGCAACCCCTGGCCCAATGCCACGCTCATCATGGAATCGATACGTGATGTCATCACAAAAGTATTCCCGCCAGTCCTTTTTTTCAGCCAGCCGATCTGGGCCAGGCTGGGGAAAGTGCCGCCTGATTTACTGAAAATAAGGGCTACCGTCCCGGGCGTAACCCGCTGCGCCCCGCCGCCCTGCAGGATCTTGTTGGAAGACTCCGACCATATTTTTAAACCGGGAAAGAACGTGTTTAGAATATTCTTGAAGTTTTCGCCGAACCAGAGCGAATTCTCATAACCGCTCACTAGAATATCAGCCTCCTCGGAAAAACCAGGGATCTCGGGAGTCACCGAACGCAAGACCCCGACAAACGAGTCCGGTTCCTTGATCAGGGCCGCCACCACATCCACTGCCCTGGACTTGAACTGAACGATAAGTTCATGATCCATCCGGCGAACCCACTCGACCATGCCAGACCCGGGCAGGCCGCCAGATAGAATGCCTTGCGCCAGCAGGTCGCATTTCCCGTTGATGAACTGATCGATACCCGCGCGAAAAACGTCACGGAACACCTTATCCTGCTCCAGCAAACCCCGCGCCTCTTCCCGCGCGGGCGTGGAAGGCAGTTCCTTGATGTAATCCATCAGGCGGCGCCTCATGGAACCGTAAATAAAACTATGCTCCCTGAAATATTTCCCGGCGTAACGCGCCACGATCGCCCGGGTCAACGCCTCGGCCGAACGGCGATTGAACGAATCTTCATCCTCCCAGACCTGATGCGCCTGTACCAGCGCCGGCGAAATCTGACGGATATCATTACCCACAATATCGTCCTGGTCGGGATATTCCACCGGTGGCTGATAATACGGATTGTCCGCGCTAAGAGGAAAAGTCCGTGCCGCGATCTCATCATGGGACAAAAGCCTCCCCTTGTTAAGGGAAAGGACTTTTAACTCTGAAATACCCGACTGCGGATCGATCTTTACGTCGGCCAACTCCCCCTGGCCAGAAAGGTCCATCATCCAGAGTTTTTCGAGCCGGCCTTTTTCGCCGAAAGTGCCCTGAAGCACTAGCGGGTCAGAGGCAAAAGCAAAATACCGTTCCTTGTCATTGAACCCGAGAACCATTCCCTGATTCCTGGAATACACCGTCACCCCGTCAGTGTCAGTCGATGTCCTCACCACCAGGCCGTAAGACCCGTTAGCCCTGGACTGAAATTCATTGACCGCGGTGAACCTGTCGCCCGAAAAAAATTTGTTAACGGCGATACCTACAAATACCTCTGTGCTATTGCGACTTTTCTGCCAGGCCTGAAGCACTTTCCCCGCCGGAGTGCTCCCCTTCTTTTGCTCTTCCAGCGCAAGAACAAGGCTCGCCCGGAAATCTGACATAGCCTGTCCTCGAGATGCCTCATCCGCCAAACGGTCGGCGTAGGACATGAAGACCCTCTCAAAAACAGAAGCCACCGCATCCTCCTCATCGACCGATACGGGACCATACTGAATTGCATCGTCCGCCTTGGTAAAATCAGCCATGATATGCGCGAAGCGCACCGAAGAACGCCAATTGCCCTTGGTCAAATGAAAATGGACCTGCAAAGCGACCGGTGGTGAGTCACCCGGAGGAAGTTTGCCATCAAAATGAACGACCTTGGCAAAAAAGTCACGGATCTCGCCAAGATTCAACCGTCGGTCATGTAAAAGATAATCGTCGTTGTCACCGTTATGGGTGATCGCGACGACCACTTCCTGCGACGCCTTAACATAGCGTCCATCCCTGACCGTCCAAATATCCTGACGTTCAACCGGGCCCAGGTGCGGATGCGACGCCAGACGGGTAACCTTGCCACCCGTCGCGTAACGCACATGCCCGCTGACCCCGCGGACCATTGGCCCGCCATCAACGGCTCCCTCACGGTCCGCCCCGGCACGGCGACGGAAAGCTCCCAGCAATTTTGAAGGCAGATCTTTTCCGCGCTTGTTCTTCAAGACCTTGTCGAGCAGGACTTTTGTTTTACCACCCCGTGACTCGATCTCAACCTGCCCGGCCGACTGCCCGCCACGAACGATCAGGCGCTTAAGAATGCCCCGTAACCCTTCTTCCACCCAGCGTGGATAGGCGCGCCCATTTTTTTCCTGCCAGAAGATCCCGTAATTGCCGCACTGATACTCATTGCTGTCATTATCGGCGATGTCCGTGCTAAGCGCTCCGCTCATGACCGCGACCGCGCTTACCGTAAGCGGACCCAAAGCCGGAATGGCCCAGGCATGACCCGTAACGGCCAGGTACCCGCCAACAGCCACTGACCCTGTCGCTGATAAAGCCGTCACCGCCAAACCAGACTTACGAATGACCCATTTTCTCCAACCATCAGCCGCAAAACGGACCTTCGGATCAGCGTCAGGTATGGAAAAAGGGATCAGGATCCTGGCCCATTGCCGCGCCTGCATGTTCGCCGTCAAATTGCCTCCGCTAAGCGCTTCGCGCCAGCGACCGGGATACAATAAAGCGGCTGGAATAGCGTGGCCCAGGAATTCATGCACCCACAAGTGAGCGGCATATAACCCGCGTGTTAAAAAAGGGAGGACCGTGGCGGCATATCCCAGGCTGACCGGATCGGCGCCAAAAGCCATCGAGGTAAAGCCTGCTCCGGCAAGTGTTGCCATCGTATCAAGCGCGCGCGCACCCAGAACATCCCCGCCAACACGCGCCACCAGAAGATTCTCGCCAGGTGTGAGCGGTGGAGGAACAATGAAGCCTTCCCCGAATTCGCGATAAATTTTATCACCAGCTAACCCAAAACCCGTAAAATCCCACCCTCCGGACACATACTTCCGCGGAACAACCTCCTGCGTGTAAGGATCAACCTCTTCCTTAATGTAGTTGTAAATGCCGTCACGAAATAAACTCAGGTACCGTTGATAGATCTTCTGCCGGACAGCCTTGTCCTCGACATCCACCCCGCCGACATGATTCTGTCCCACGTAACCACGGCCGAGCAATGAGTCCATTAAATGCCGCTTATACCAGGTGGCCAGGATCAAACTGTTGAATACCTGCCGGACCGGCGCGAAGGCCTCGCCTTCATTAACTTCTTTACGTAACTCGGGCAGAATAACCTCGCGCAACGCTTCGGTAAAAGCGGTAGGCTGTTCATCTTTTTGCAGCATCACGTCCAACTCGGCCCTGACCACAAAAACACTGCGCTCATGGGCAAGCACATCCGCCGCCTTTGGGACGATCCACACTTTATGGAACGTTTCAACGGGAATGTCGGTCGTGCCATACTTATCGTACAACTTCGCGTAGACCCGCTTCCAGAATTCCCCACCCAGTTCTTTTTCCGGAAAGCTGAGCGAAGCCACCATCTGTTTAAGCATATAATCCTGCTCCAGAAGGTCGCGGCCCATTTGCGTGGTCCCGAAACCATCGGGCGCGATACGGTTCTGCTCATCGGGCGCCAGATTGACCCAAAGGTCTTTTTCCGGCACCGCCAGGGAAGCCAGGAAATATTTAACCTGCCTGACGATCGCCGCGTTAAGCTCCTGACCATCCAGGACACTATCCCCTTTATCAACAAGAAAATCAAAACGCAGCGCATCCTCCGGATGAACAACCAGGCCCTTAAGCCGCAGCGGGTCATAGCGATAACCGGTGATCGCGAGCAATCCAGGAGGGTTCATGGTCCCCAGCGATTGAGCCAAAGCTTCCGGCGCCGGCCCCAAAGCTGACAACGTAAAAGCTGTCAGCAATGACCAGATCAATGGTGAAAAAAATTTTGAACGCCCCATGCCATTTAACATAAAAACCGTTTCCAATAAAAAAGCCCGATACCCCCTTCAAAGGGATATCGGGCTACATTGTCCGATCAGCAAATGAAAAAACCCAATGTCCATTTCTGGTCATCGGGCCTCAGCGCCTGCTTAACACGGCTGCCCTCGACTGCTATGCCGGGACCGTGTTTGTTCTATGTAGGTAAATATAAACCATCTTTTAGTCCTTGTCAAGGGAGTGCACGTCAGATAACATAAAAAACAATGAAGCCCCGGCCCTTTCACATCATCAATTCTTTCTGGTTCCCCGCCATGGGGCTCTACTTCGTGGAACATTGTTCGATCGCTGCTTCCTTGTACCTTCCATCATTATGGATAAAAGCCATCAGTCCTTTCATCTCTTTCCCGGCCGAAGTCATCCTGACAGCCTGGATATGGGGCATGATCATCGAGATCATTGCTGACCGAACGTCTACAGCTCATGCCCGTGATTTTCGGGCTTACGTTAAAAACGGCTGGTGGCTGGCATCAGCAACACTGGCCATACCATGGGCCCTACACGCTGGCCTATTCATGGCCACCGGACAAACCTTGGTGCCGATCGGCCTGATCAAAGCCCTCACCGGGATCTGCCTTTCCTACTGGGCCGCTTTCACCCTGATCAAAAGCCGTTTTGGCAAAACGCACCCTAAACCCCTAAAGGAACCACCCTTTAGCCGGCTGCTGACGGCATCCATCGTCCTCTCGGCCTTAGCCTACGGGATATTCTGGGCCAGCGGTTTCTTCAAGCCGTTAAGTATTCCGGGACGCCTGTGTGATCTTCTTGCGATCCAGGCCCAACTTCTGGCCTTTGCTGTTTTCACTAGCGAAATATTGTCATCACAAGTTAACCCTGAATCGCCGCGCGATCGATCTAAAACACTTATCCTGGTCAACCTCCCCAGTGGCGGTACGTTCATTGAGGCGACCTCAGCGCTATTGCGCAACACCCCGGCTTTCTTTACTGTTCTCAAAGCCCTCACCCCCAAAGACTACCGTATCATCGAGTACAATCGCATCCCCATCTGGGAAAACCGCTTTTACGAAGATAAAGGCCTGGTTGCCATTTCCTGTTTCACGTCAAACAGCCCGGACGCCTACCGGCTCGCCAAAGAATACCGCCGCCGCGGCGCCACCGTGATCATGGGGGGGCCGCACGTGACGTTCTTCCCCGGAGAAGCACTGGAATTCTGTGACAGCGTCCTGACCGGAGCTGCCGAAAGCATCTGGGATGAAGTTATTAAAGACTACGAACAAAAAAAACTTAAGCCCCAATACCAGGGCTACTGTTCTCCCGAAGGAATGGAACGCGTTCACCAATACCTGATGACAGCGCCGATCAACGTCGCTGCTGATTTTCTCATCATCAACCGGGGGTGTAAATTCAACTGCTACTTTTGCGCGACCCAATCTCTCCTCAAAGGCGTCCAGGTCGAAAAAAGCCTCGAACAAAGCATGGCCCTGATAACCAGGATCGCCAGTAAAAAGAAAGACATCGTTTTCCTTGATAACAACCTTTATGCTAACCCGCCTTACGCCAAAGAGCTATTCAAGGCCATGGCACCCTTGAAGATCAACTGGGGAGGTAGCGCCACTATCGACATCGCTCACGACGAAGAAACCATCAAGCTCCTCAAGGATTCGGGCTGTAGGATGCTACTTATTGGCTATGAGATCGACGCCGGATCGGCTGAACAGGCAAAAGGCGGGAAATTCGCGATCGCAAAAAACTATATCGCGCTCAGTGATAAACTAAAAAAAGCCGGGATCTTGATCAAGGGGCACTTCATTTTCGGATTTCCGGGAGATTCCTGGCAGACTTTATGGCGTTTATGGAAGTCCAGTTGCCGGATCCTGCCATTCATGGCCGGACTATCCTTCCTGACACCCGTCCCCGGGGCGAAATTCTTTGACGACAGCTTCCGGGAACAACGCGTGATCAACCTCAACTGGCATAATTACGACCTTTGCGCGCAAGTCTTCGATCATCCCCGGCTCGGGCGCCCCTGGCTGCTGCGTAATGCCTTTTTGCCTCTATCGGTGATCTTTTTCCTGACCGGATCAACAATCGGAAGGATCCTCGTGCTGCTGATAACACTTAAAGCTTTAATTAAACACTAACGGCTGCGCCGCAACATAAAAACGGCCCCCAAAACAAACAACACCAGGAAGCAAGCCATAACCGTCCAGAAAAGCATCCACGGGAGCGTAAGAAAAAATACGCCAAAAGTAGCAAAATAAACAATGATAAAAGTAACTCTCATCAGCTCATTCCATTGACCGATGATATCAACCAGAGAAGGCAATTGATAGCGTCGAGCATAGATCTCACCCAACTGATACAACGTGATGCTTTCCGGAAGGTCAGGAAGATCGATCTCAATAAGCCTGGCGGCCAAAGTGGCTAATGGACGGCGTCTGGCGAACGCCATGACCATTGCCAGCACGAGCGCCACCATGCCCGCCCCCCTAAAGAACCAAAGGGTTCTCCCGTTCGATAAAAAGCCGGCCGCGACTAAACATATAGCAACCGAACCGCAAACAATCATAACCACGGAATACAACCGGTATTTCCGGTAAACGGAACCCATCGCGGCGTCAATCTTAACGATCTTATTAACGACCGCTGGGATTAAACATAATTTAGAAAACCACAGTCGGGTTTGCCCGTCATAAATGACCGTATCAAAAACCGCTTTAGGGGTAACATACCGCAGGGAAGTCATTGAAATGAATGTTCAGCGTCGGGAAAACGCCCTTCGCTAACATCCTTCTTGTAAGCGGCCGCGGCATCAATGACTGCCTGGCCAATATCTGAATAACGTTTAACAAATTTCGGAGATTTCCGGTCGTAAAGCCCCAGCAAATCATGAAAGACCAGAACCTGCCCGTCGCAATACCGGCCGGCACCAATGCCGATCGTGGGGATCTTAAGCTCCTGCGTCACTTCCTGCGCCAGGCCTTCCGGAACACATTCCAGGACCAGGGCCACGCAACCTACCTGCTCCAGCGCCTTGGATTGGTCAACGATCCGACGGCCGGAAGCTCCATCCCGTCCCTGGACTTTAAATCCGCCAATAAGGTCAACTGTTTGCGGCGTCAATCCCACATGGCCAATGACCGGAACACCGGCCTTGACCAGAACCTCAGCCACAGCTAAGCACCGGTCGAACCACTCGATCTTAACTGCCACGCACCCGGCCTCCATAAATGCCTTGGCATGCTTCAGTGGGTCTGCACCCAACGGCTGATACGCTTCGAACGGCATATCGCCCACAACCGGCGTATGCTTGACACCCCGAAGAACAGCGCGGGTATGATGCAGCATCACATCCATCCCCACCTGGGTCGTCGACTCAAGACCCAGGACAACATTTGCCAGGGAGTCCCCGACCAGGATAATATCGATGCCCGCTTTCTCAAGCAGGACAGCCGACGGATAATCGTAAGCGGTCAGCATGCATATCTTGCCGACGCCCGGTCTTTTCGTCAAAACAGAAACAAGGTCAACAGGCATATCAACCCTTCAGGTAAGCAACGATCTCGGAAACCGCGCGGCGGGTATCAATCATCACCTCAAGCAAGGAAGCGGTAGGCCTCGCCACATGCCCCGCGGCAAAAACCTTGCGGACGCTGGTATAGGATGAATCGGGTTTAACCCACACCGAACCATCAAGATTAAGATCCAATCCCGGCATTTCAGCCAGGAACAGCGTGCTTGCCTTCATCCCGCGCGAAACCAGGACCGTGTCGGCTTCCAGGTCAAATTCGGCATCATCATCCTCGACGACCATCAGGCGGCCCTCGCTATCGACCCGGTGATCCTGATGGCGGCACACCAGGGCCTTCACGCAACCCGAGGCATCGGTCCTGACACGGACCGGAACGGATGAAGTGCGGAACTTAACGCCCTCCTCAGCCGCCTCCCTCACCAGGTCGGCCTGAACTTTAATATCGGACTCCGCCCCGGCAATGATCATCGTTACCTGCTTGCCAAAGCGAATAGCCGTACGGGCGGCATCAAAAGCCATCTCATCATGGCCGACCACCAGCACGCGCGCGCCAAGAAAAGGGGGTGTCGTGTACGGCTCCTGCCCGGCGCGCATCGCGCGGGCAAGCGATAACATCACCGACGCCGCCATGACCCCGGCAGCATTCTCTCCTTCGATCCCCATCTTAACGGCACAACCCGCCCCTGATGTCAGTAAAATAGCCGAAAACCCGCCCTCTTCAAAAAGCTCTTCCGCCGTCAGAGCCCGTGGGAAAAGAACATTGCAGCGAAATTCAACACCCTCGGCCGCCAACCGCAATAACAGTTGATCAACGATCGCTGAAGGCAGGCGGAACTCAGGATAATAAGACCGCAATGACCCGCCGGGGAAAGGCTGGGATTCAAAAACCGTTACCGCGACACCCTGACGGAGCAGAAATGACGCCGCTGTTAGGCCGGCCAATCCGGAACCAATGACCGCCACCTTGGAGCGGCCGGACAGAGCGATCGGTTCAGGCTTGGCTTTATCCGCCAGGAACCGCTCAATACCGCGCAGGCTGACACGCAACGCTTTACGGTTATAAACTTGTGTTTCTACGTAGAATTCCGGCGCCAGGCGCGACGTCACCCCCGGCAACGGATTGGTTTCAAGTAGCTTTAATGCCGCGCCACGAACATCTTTCGCCGCCAGCAGCTTTAAAACAGAAAAATAATCCCCCGTTAAGGGGCAGGGCATGCCCTTGACGGCACGCTCACGCTCCAGGAATATCCTGGCGTCCTCGATCGCTTCGGCTTTGCCTAACCCCAGACGAACTTCTTCAAACGTGCCCACACGTTTTTGGAAGCTGCTATGGCGGCCTCGTTCCTGCGGCATCCTGCGTACTCCTTTAATGCTTCTGTTTCACGCACCAACTCATCCACATTGATCTGCGCGGCATTGAGCCACACCCCGTCACGCGACGGCGCATAAGGATCTCCGGATAGTGTCAGCAACTCTTCCTCGAAAAATGACGGCCGTGGCTCAAGCAACCCCATCACATTGACCCAAAGTGGCACCTGACTATTCTGCGCCAGGCGGCTGATATCCCCCAAAGACCCGGGCGAAACGTGCGCGTAAATACGCACCGCTTTCTCGTCGGCCAGGTTCTTCTTAAGAGGCGCCAGGACATTGCCCCGACGCTCGTGCATACCATCTTTGTACATGACATAAAACTTGGAACAATTAAGGCGCAGCTGATTTTCCAGGACCGAGCTATTACGCTCTTCAAAGCCGGCGATGCCGATAACCTTATTCCCCGCCTGCTTGAACGCGCGGCACAATTGCGCGATAGAGCCCAGGCCAACACCCTCACCGGCGAAGATCATCGTTCCCAGTTTCTCAACAGCCACCGGCAGGCCGTAAGGGCCGTTCACCGCGAAAAGCTGGTCGTTGATGCGCATATTACCCAGCTTGAACGTCTCCGCGTCGCGCTCTTCAAAAATAAGCGACAAACAACGGCGACGGAAATCAACCTCATAAACATTCATCGGAACGCGGCGGGAAAAACGATCCGGCATCACCGACACGAACTGCCCGGGTTTAAGCTTGGGCACAAGCAGGTCGGCGCGAATATCAACGCGGCGGACGATCTTGTTGAGGTTCTGTTTACCGATGATCTGGAACATTTCTTAAATTTTCTCCGCGGGATTCTCTTTAGAAAAGGGATTATAACACGGTATATTGAAAAATGCGCGGGCATTGCCATTAAGAGTAACCAAGGCATCCGGCTCATCGAGTTTCTTTAATACACAAAGCGCCCGAAAGGTGCGCCAGACATCTGCCGGCCCCGAAGGAATGCGGTCCCCGTTAGGGGCGCTGACCTTTACCGGTGTATCCGTCTCGACCAGCAAACGATCAAGGGGTGTGAATACCGCCGCCCGCTTTGAATCCACACTGTATTCAATCGCCGGTGAAACCGAGATCATGTACCCGGCGTCCAGAATATCTCTTAAGACCTCATCCGGGCCGCTGTACCAATGAAAATCTGCTTTTTTGATGCCTGACGCTTTGGCCATGTCCAGGCATTCCCGCCAAGTCCCCCTGGCATGGATCACTATAGGTAATCCAAACTCGGCCGCCAGGTCAAGCTGCGCTTGAAAAGCCTCCCGCTGCTGCCGTTTCTTCTCATCATCCCGACGAACCCATTTATACCAAAAATCCAGGCCGGCCTCACCGATCGCGACCGCCTGCCCCACATTGACGCGTAGATGCTCAATGCAAGCCCTGGTATCCTCCTCGGTGGTCACATTTCCGGGATGCAACCCAAAGGCCAAATGCATTTTCAACACAGGCGGAATACTGTCACATAACTGAAGGTGTTTAATATTTGACGCCAAATCGACGCCCAGCGTAATAATATCGCTTACCCCGGCCTCGGCTGCCTGGCGTAAAACAGTAACCGGATCGGCTACATCGTATAAATGCGTATGCGTATCAATGATCGTCATAAAATGAAGGTGACCGGGCCGTCGTTAATAAGCACAACATCCATCATCGCCCGGAATTTTCCCGTAGCCACCCGGCAGGGGCCTTTTTTCATCTGTTCCACAAACTGCTCATATAAAACCTCGGCTTCATCGGGAGGAGCGGCATTATCGAATGACGGACGATTGCCTTTCTGCAGATCAGCGGCCAAAGTAAATTGTGAAACGATCAGATACTCGCCGTTGACCTCAAAATTTGCCAGGTCCATCTTTCCCTGCGGGCTGGGGAACATCCTCAAATGCGTGATCTTCTTGACCAGCGGCTCAATATTGGAAGGGCTATCGCCTTTTTCAACACCCAGAAAAACAAGGATACCTCGCCCGATCGCGCCGACAACTTCACCAGCCACCACGACCTTGGCTTCCTTAACGCGCTGAATAATTACTTTCATATCACCTCACACGATAAATCGCGAAAGCACCGTCACCATCGCGGTCTCAACCTTTAATATCCGGCTTCCCAACCCGAGCACCCGGCAACCCGCCTCGCGGCATTTCTCAACCTCGTAGGGAATAAACCCACCCTCCGGACCGATCAGCACCACCGCCGGCTCCCGGCTTACGCCGGAAGAAATGGGCTCTCCCGACGGGTCGGCCACATAACCGGCCCGGCCCTTCAAAAGCCCGGGCAGAACATCCTCGACAAAAGGCTTGAACCGCTTATGAAAAGAAACCTTCGGCAAGACCGTATCTTTACCCTGTTCGATGCCAAGAACGATCTGCTCACGGATCTCGTCCGCTGCCAGGGAGGTGCTTTGCCAGAAACTTTTCTCAACCTGACGGGAATGAAAAAGAACGATCTCTGCCACCCCCATCGAAGCGGCTGTCAAGAGAACCCTCTTAAGCACGATCGGACGCATTAAGGCGATGCACAGGATCACCGGGATCTTCTCAGGGGGCGCTTCTGTTAGCGAAACCCGCATTGTTAAAGACCGGGCATCAAAAGATATCACCCGGCCGGTACCAACCATCCCGCCCTCCATGCCGACCGTCAAGGTATCGCCCTCTTTTGGCTTAAGGATCTCGAGGACATGTTTCAAGCGGCGGCCGTTAAGGCTGACCGTATCATTTGAAACCATGTCTGATGGCGTCAGCAAAATAAGGTTCATGTTTAAGACTCTCCCTAAAAACAAAAAGTGGTGGAACAGCTGCGACGCCATTCCACCACTGATCGAAACAAGCGACGATTATTCCTGCGACTGCAGCGCCTTGCGGAGCTTCGCCGGGATCATTTTCTCTTTGGTGTGCGCCTTGACATGCAGCTTCTGGCGCTCCACGATCCCCTCAACCTGGCGTCGGGTCGCGATGAACGCCTCGCGCAGCACCGTGGAAAGGTTCTCGTGGACATTACGACCGGAGTCGCGTTTGACCACGATCTCATGATGCGGCGGCACGCGGACATCGATCCGGATATGATAAGAGAACTTGGCATGCTGATGCGTGGGATTCTGCTCAACAAGCACCCGGCAGCTGATGACATGGTCGCAAACCTGCTCAAGCTTATCGAGCTTTTCATAAACAACCGCTTCGATCTCCTCTTTATTCTCAACATTCCGTAAAACCAGTTCCAATGGGACTTGCATTGCCTGACCTCCAAAGATTTAGTTAAGCCACTAATAGCGTCTTTATTGTCCTCGAAAAATCTCTTTTGTCAACATAACCTCATGCCTTGACGCCTCCCCCAAGGTCGTCTACAATGAAAACTCGTTTTCATTAACTGAAAGGGAAACTTCATGGCTACATACCTGGTCACCGGCGCGGCAGGCTTTATTGGCAGCAAAACCGCGGAACTGCTCCTTAAAAGCGGCCACACCGTGGTCGGCATCGACAATCTGAACGATTATTACGCACCCGAGATCAAACTGGCGCGCCTTAAACCTCTGAAGGCTTTCAAAACCTTTAAGTTCCTGCCCGTTGATATCGAAAACCTTCCGGCATTAACGCGCCTTTTTAAAGCCAATAAGTTCAAAGCGGTCATCAATCTCGCCGCCCGCGCGGGCGTGCGCTACAGCATGCTGCATCCGCATGTCTATTTCACCACCAATGTCCTCGGCACTGTGAACCTGCTGGAACTCTGCCGCGAATACAAGGTGAAGAAATTCATCCTGGCATCCACTTCATCTCTTTATGCCGGGCAACAAATGCCGTTCAAGGAAACGCTGGCCGTCAATACGCCCTTGTCATCTTACGCGGCGAGTAAAAAAGGCGCGGAAGCAGCCTGCTACTCCTGGCACAAACTCTATGGCATCGACGTGTCGATCGTCCGTTATTTCACGGTCTATGGGCCGGCCGGCCGGCCGGACATGTCGGTGGACATTTTCACCCGTAATATTGACGCCGGAAAGCCGATCGAGATCTTCGGTGACGGGTCCCAATCGCGCGACTTCACCTATGTTGACGATATTGCCCGCGGGACGATCAAAGCGCTCAAGCCCGTCGGCTACGAGGTCTTCAATCTCGGCAGCGATGATCCCTTCAAGCTCAGCTACATGATCAAACTCGTAGAAAAATACCTGGGAAAGAAAGCCACATATATTTACAAGCCTTTCCACCGGGCCGATGTCATGGCGACCTGGGCGGATGTCAGCAAAGCCAGGAAAATGCTCGGCTGGAAAGCCACCGTCTCCCTGGAAGAAGGCATCAAAAGGACCGTCGATCATTACCTGCAGAACAAAAAATGAATTTTATCGATGTCCTTAATAAGTACTCATTTCCACCTGAATATATCGCCGCGCTGACAGCCTCCGGCATCACCACGCTGCACCCGCCGCAGGAAATGTCCATCAACGCGGGGTTGCTCGATGGCAAAAGCCTGGTGCTCTCGGTCCCTACCGCTTCAGGGAAAACCCTGATGGCGGAACTGGCCATGCTGCATGCCATTATCAAGGACTCATCGGCCCGCTGCCTGTATATCGCGCCCCTTAAAGCTCTTGCGGCCGAGAAATACCGCGAATTTTCAGCCAAATACGCCAAGCTGGGCATTAAAGTCGGTATGGCGATCGGCGACCATGACAGTCCGCATCAATCCCTGAAAGACTATCCGATCCTGATCGCGACCGCTGAAAAAGTGGATTCACTCTTACGCTCACGCTCCGAATGGCTGATCCAGAACCTGTCGGTCCTGATCCTGGATGAAATTCATACGATGAACGATCCCTCCCGCGGCCCGACACTCGAAGTATTAGCGACCCGGATGCGGATATTAAATCCCGATATGCATATCCTGGGGCTCTCCGCGACCATCGCCAACGTTGACGAACTGGCTGGATGGCTCGGTGCTGTTCCCGTTGAGACCAAATGGCGGGCGATCCCTCTTCACGAAGGTGTTTTTTACAATGACCGCCTGACCTACGAAAGCGGGAACGTGCGCGTCATCAACGAAGACGCACCCGACGATGTACAAAAACTGGTCATGGACACCCTGCGCGGCAAGGGCCAGGCATTGGTCTTTGTGAATTCAAGGCGCTCCACTCAGGCCGTCGCGCGCGAGCTCTGCCCATGGGTGGAAGACCTGCTCACCCCTGATGAGCGCCTGAAACTGGCCAAAATAGCCAAAGAGGCCGCCCCCTCTTTAAGCTCGACCAATATTTGCAAAAAACTGGCCGAGGCACTCACCCACGGGGTCGCTTTCCACCACGCAGGGCTCACGCCATCCCAGCGGGAATTAGTGGAAGAAAACTTCAAAACGGGACTGATCAAAACCATTTGCTCAACGCCAACGCTGGCCGCGGGCGTTAACCTTCCCGCGCGGCGCGCTATTGTGCGGGATGCCAAACGTTATTCAGCTACCGCCGGGCAAGTGTTTATCCCTGCCTCGGAATATAAACAGTGCGCTGGACGCGCGGGCCGCCCCCAATACGACGATTACGGCGAAGCGGTGCTGATCGCCAAGAACTTATCCGACCAGAACGCGCTGTTCGAACGCTTTATCCTGGCCGGCCCTGAACCCGTTGAATCAAAATTGGCTGACGAAAGCGAATTGCGTAAACATATCCTGGCCTCCATCGCCGCCGGGTACGTGAACGACGTTAATTCCACGTTTGAATTCCTGGATAAAACCTTCCTTGCTTATCAGCACAAGAACCTCGACCTGATCAGCCTGGTGGGTAATGTTTTTGATTTCCTGCATAAAGAACAGTTCATTGATAAAAGCGGGTTCCGCTATTTCGCGACGCCCTTTGGAAGTCGCACCAGCCGACTTTATATCGACCCCATCTCGGCCTTGATCATCAAAAAAGGGCTAGCCAAAGCCGCCGCCGGAAAAAGCTTCTCGGGGATCGGCCTGCTGCACCTTATTGCCTGCACACCTGACAGCGAAATGCTTTCTGTCGGCAAAAAAGGCCAGGATGAACTCGAAGACTTTATCCTGAAAGTGGAAGATGAACTGATCGTTACTCGGGATGATGTGGCAGAGCTTAATGATTACTACACCTCACTGGCGGTACTCAAGACCTGCTACCTGCTGACCCGCTGGATCGAAGAGGAGACGGAAGAAGATATCTGTGAACGTTTCGATATCGGCCCCGGAGATATTTTCCGGCATACCGAAAGCGCGCAGTGGCTGCTCTACTCGGCGCAATCCATCGCCGAAGTATTCCAATTCAAGAAACTGACCTTCTTTTTGGAAGACCTGCGCAATCGCGTGCGCTACGGCATCAAGGAAGAACTGCTCGACCTCACCCGCCTCAGGGGCATCGGCCGCGCGCGCGCGCGCATCCTGTTCGCCCATGGTTACAAGAGATCCGCCGACCTGAAGAATACAACTGAAGATAGTTTGGGGAAAATCCGCGGCATTGGCCTCGCACTGGCCAAAGACCTGTTCAATCAAATTTGATCATTTAAATCCAAGGAACGCGCTGACGTCCGCAACCGGTGCGGAGTTCACAATCACCGGAACAAAGCCGGGCACGTTGGCATCAAGCGTTTTAACTTGCTCAGGGGTAAACTGGTAATTCAGGGTCCCACCCTGCCCTTGAACATCCATGTTTAACCAGGACGAATTAAGGTCGACACCACCGACTTTCTCGGCCCTGTCCCCCAATGACCTTTTAACCATGTCTTTCAATCCCGCGTAACCCATCTTTTTATACGCGCCATCCAAAGAATCGATAACGTCCACGGAGCGTTTATATTTTTTGGGATTAGGCTTCCAGATATTACCCGGGCGGTCATTTACACTATCGCCATACTGATAAACATTATCCAACACCCGGAAGACCTGGGTGCTGGAGTAGCGATCTCCCGTCATCGTCATGATATACGTGGCAAAAGAGTTCAAATTACCATCCTTATCAAGGAATAGTTTCCGCATTCTTTGGGGAATATCCGACTTAACCATAGCATTATGTATCTCTCCCTGCCGGGTTGAGACTGACGATGATGAGCCAATTTCCTGTCCTGCCGCCCCCTGCCTGACAACCGGCATAGAACCATTGGGATCAAGGAACGTGTCCCCGTAAATACTTTTCATGACTTCATACATATAATCCGAGTATTTCCTGTTCTTCGGGTCAGTATGCTCGGTCCCCTTCATCAAACCAACGACCCGGTCAAGCGCCGAGGCCCAGGTGTCCGTCGAATTCCCTTCCCCTCCATTATGAATTCCTGAGGCCAGGGCCAGAATAAGCTTCTGACGATTATCATTGCTCGCGAACAGCTTTTTCATCTCGGAAGTCTCCACCTTCGCGCCTACCTGAGCAAAAATATTATCCGCCTTATTGATCGCCGAATTAAAATTAATGTTGGCCTTATACGCACAATAGAGGGAAAGCTGCCCTAATGACCAATGCTTGGACTCCAAATACTGAGCAGCTATCCCTGAAACCTGCTCGGGGATCTTCCAGGCAGGTTTACCAAGCGCCTGCACCTGCCCATGCATGTATTCACTGTATTTGTTGAGAAACGCCATGACCTCCGGACTTTCCTTGAACGTCGACGGTAGAAACTGATATTCACCCACTTCAAGCGCAGCCCCGATGGTCCCCGCCCAAAACTCGCTTTCCTGGTTCGCCTCTGCAATAACGAACATCGACCGTAAATAAAACGGCATCCGCTCCTGTTCTTTACTGGTAAGGCCCGAATAATACGCCTGAGAAAGAGAGAAAAGCTCATCCTCAGAAACGCTCAACCTGTGCCAAACATCGGAAGTCAAAAGCTTCCCCTCCTTCTTGACATCAACATTTTGCAAGATATGAACCAGTCCTTTTCTGAAGCTCTCCTTCATTACCGCTTTCTCTTGCGGCGAAAATACATTATTGGTCGGTACGGAATAGCTGGGCGCCTGGGCCTTCATATCCTTTGCCTCACCCTCAACCGCGCCTCCAAAATAAAATACCGACATTAACAGCGACACCAGTGACGCCGTCTTCAAACCGGAAGACATTGACGCATTCGACTGCGCCGCGTCCGTCTTAGGCAACCTTAATAACGCGGGAGTCTTGCAGAAAACAGAAACATGAAAGACCCCGTTCGATTCCGTAGGGTTCATATAAACGATCTCAAAGCCCGCTTTGGCGGCCTTCCCCTTGATCCGACCCAGAAAAGCGGCCATCGCCTGCCGGTCGATGCCCGTAAAGTCCAATGCCCCGATCGCCGCTTGATTTTTCACTGATGGCATGGACGTGTGCGCGCTTAAAGCGCCTTTTGCCGCATTAGGATTGGTCCGCAGCTCCTTCATTTGAACGGTCCGCGGCCTAATCGCGCTGGTAATGGTCGCTTTCTGCCGGCCGATCCCGTCATTGACAGACTCTTTCTGAATGAAAACAAGAAAATCGTTCATGAAGTGATGCGTGTAGCCGTCTGTCTGATGATGATCGACCTCAAAAACAAATTTGCCCTTCTCAACCTTATTAGCAGGCTCCGTATTCAACCGGGTAATGAGCTTCGCGTCATAAGCCTCTTTGACCACACGCATCGTGGCAAACTGTTTGAGGCCATTATCCGTGATCAGCCCCCGCTCCCCCGCGAACAGATCATTCTCCAGCAAACTAAGCGCCATAGGCGCTACTGCAGTCAACAAAACGCCTCTGAACAAACTGCCAAGGAACGAGCGCCTTGAAGATCCCGGCGCATCTGACTTGGGAGCGGGAACCTCCTCTGGCTTCATTAATGGAATCCGCACCGTCGCGATCGCGCCAAGGACATTCCCCTCGGCATCTGTTCTATCCTTAATATCAAAAGCCCCGGTCCTGCCGTCATCGCCCAACCGCGACAAATTAGCTGTAATGGCGCTTAACGCGATCCCGTGATTAGACCGGAACTCTACGAGTTCGTTTGGGTCAAGCCCCAAAGCCAGAAATTCATTGGCATACTCCCTTTTGATCGTCCTTGACCGCCTTAAAATATCCGTCAGCGTGTCGCCGATCAACCCGGTGCCGTTGTCTTCAATTAAAATATCCAGGAAACCATCCCGGGATTGAGCGCGCACCCTGATATCTCTCGGGTCAACATTCTTGAGCAGCCGACTGTCAATACCATGCAAAAGATCCGCATTAATGTCCTTCAAAAGGCCTTTATCCTTCAACTGCTTCATGATCCGCAGGATCTTGTGCGACTGCCTGGCGTTGAAAACAAGCTCCGTTAAAATAAACACCAACTGCGAACATTGGCGCTCCTCTACCAGAGCATTCAACTGGGCAAAAACAAGGGGCGATGTGGTTGCGGCCAACTGCTCCAGAAAAGAAGGCGTTACGACATCATTCTTAACAAAATCCCGGACATTGTCCCATGAATCCGCGCCTTGTTTAAGCGTGGCTCCGGCCGATTGAAGGTCGATCGTCACCCTATCGGCATTCGCTGTCTGCCCGACAGACGCTGCTTCGCCATCATGTGCCTCGATCACCTTTGAGGCGTTAAACAAATTTAGCCCGCCCGAGAAGTATTTCCGCGGGATCAATTCCTGCGAATACAAGTCCTGCTCTTCCCTGATCAGGTTATAGGCGCCTTTCTTGAACGCCTCCACATAAGAAGAATAGATCGACCCGATCTCAGCTTTGGGATCGGACGTCTCGTTCCCAACAGTCTTTTTACGATCAATAAAAATATCAGACAGAATATGCCCGCCACCCACGCGCCCCTGGGTTAATTTCTTCTTGAACCATACCGCGAGGAGCATGGAATAATAAACCTGGCGCAGCTGGGCGAAATTCTGCCCGTTATTCACTTCTTCCTCAAGGACGGGAATAATGACCTCACGAATGACCGCCGGTGAGATCTCATCTTTGGCCTCCGGCGCGCCGGATGGCTGACCCACGGAAGCATTCTGCGCCGCGGCGAAATAATCGGTATCAAGCATCACTTTCAAGCGGGCGCTATCGATATAAGCGGAAACGCCCTGTCGTGCGGGATCGGCTTTCTCATACACCACCGCCTTTTGGGGCACGATCCAGACCTTATTGAAGGTATCGACCGGAATATCGGTCGTACCGAATTTTTCATAAGCGCGGCGATAAACCTCGGCCCAGAATTTCTTGCCCAGCTCGCTATCGGGATACATCAACGATGACGTGATCTGCTTCAACAGATAATCGACCGCCAAAATATCGCGGCCCATCGTGGTGCGCCCAAAGTTTTCCTCAATAATGCGATTATTTTCATAGGGCGAAAGGTTGACCCACAGGTCTTTCTCGGGAATGGTCAAAGAAGCCAGAAAATAACTGGCCAAACGGCGGGATTCATCATTAAAAGCCTCACCCTGAAGCGGCCTATCCCCTTGATCTACAATGAAATCGAAACGAAAGGGCTGCTTTGGATCAAGCTTGATACCGCGGAAGATCACTGGTTGAAACGGCGTCGAAAGGCCAACCATGGTGCCGGGCGTGGGCAAAACAACGCTCTGAGCAGCGGCCGGTAGAATATTGACCGCAACGAAAGCGATAGCCGTTATGAACGAAACGCATCTTTTAAGCATATTTCCCTCACCCTAACAAACTCCACCTATGTAAGTATAGATTATAAAGATAAGAGGAAACAAGAGGGTGCGGCAATAATGAAGAAAGCGTTTTCTTTAACGCTACAAATACTTACTGGACCGGATATTCTTTTCAAGGTGATACAAGAGGAAGTTATTGAGGATATTCTTCAGTTCAATGCGGATCGACGGAGCGAATCTAAGCCTCAGGCAGGTCTCCCAATCGTTCTTCTCAATAAAGAGCAAGGTCGTTACCGCCCCGGCTGAAACGGCAATGCTATCGGTATCGCGCGGGCCGCAAACCCCGCAAACCAAACCACCCTTAAGAACGCTGAATCTTGCCCTCTCTTTAATATCCTTGCCGCAGCGGACGCAAGAATCAATATGGGGCTTAAAACCGGACAGGGCCAGAACCTTGATCTGGAACATATGAACCAGCCTGGAAACCTCCCGCTCCTTGCCCAAGGCACGCAAGAATTCCAGTAAAAGCGTATAAACGCCCGGGTTAGGCTCTTCCAAAGGCATTACCTTATTAAGGAGCTCGCAAGCATACTCCGCCGCGTTGATCTTCTTGATATCTTCACGCAGCGCCGGAAAAAACTCGCGCATATCACATTGGCCAACCAGATGAATATCGCTATTGCGATATTGATAAAAAACGAGGTCATTGACCGAGCATTTATCGGCAGAAGATCCAAATTTACGGGGGCTTTTTCGAATACCCTTGAGCACCGCGATAACCTTGCCGCACTTCCTCGTAAAGAAGAAACACAGCTTGCTGGTCTCGCGGTGGTCCATGGAACGCAGAACGATCGCTTCAGTGGAGATGATAGCCATATTTCAGCAACCGGTCCTCTTGCCGGCGCATTGCCTCTCGCTTCACGCGCGTCGCGTCATCGTGCCCCAGCAAATGCAGAATGCCGTGCGCCACGTAACGCAATAGCTCACGCCCAACCGGCTCGCCGAATTCACGCGCGTTGCGCCTGGCCTCAGCCGGACAAATATAGATCTCTCCCTCCAAAACCTTGCCCACAGACCCGAGGTCAAACGTGATCACATCGGTCACATAGTCATGCCCCAGGCTCTCACGGTTGAGCTTGCGCATCTCGGCCCCGGTCAAGAAAACGATCGAAAGATCACAGGAGCGCACCCCGGCCGCGGTCAACATAGCACGGATCATTTTTTCAGGAATCGCATTACTTGGACGGGGCATCGGGGTATTTGATGCGCACATGATACATGGCGCTCAAGACCTTGGTAAAGGTGCTGCTGATGGTATTGATCTCGCGGAGGGTCAGCGCGCATTCATCAAGCTGGCCATCGATAAACTTGTTATTCATAACCCGGCGCACCACTTCGTCGATCTTGGGCTGGGTATGCTCATCAAGAGAACGGGTCGCGCCTTCTACCGCGTCAGCCAGCATCAGGATCGCCGTTTCACGCGTCTGCGGCTTGGGGCCGGGATAACGATAATTTTCCTCGCCAACCTCTTCCCCATGAGCCTCGGTCAAAGCCCGCTGATAGAAAAAATGGATCAAACTTGTCCCATGATGCTGAAGAATAAAGTCGATAAGCTTTTCGTTAAGCCCGTTCGCCCGGGCGATATCCACGCCTTCCTTCACATGGTTCAAAATAACAAGACGGCTCATCGACGGCTCAAGATCATCATGCTTATTGTCGGCCATCATCTGGTTCTCGGTAAAATAATGTGGTTTCACCAGTTTGCCGATATCATGATAATAGGCGCCTACCTTCACCAAGAGGACATTGGCGTCGATCGCGTCCGCCGCCGCTCCGGCCAAATTGCTTAACAACAAGCTGTGATGGTACGTCCCCGGTGACTCAAATGCCAGCCGTTTAAGCAGCGGCTGATGGATCGAATCGGACAATTCCAGCAAACTGAAATTGGTAAGCTCGCCAAAAAGATACTCGAAGATCTTCAAAACCCCCAGGACCACCAGGGCGGAGACCAACCCGTTAATGAAGAGCGGTTTGATCTCATGGACATAAGCAACGCTTGTTAAAGCCGGATGGAAAAGAAGAAAACCCGCCACCTGCACGGCGCCAACGATGATACCGGCCCGCAGGATGGTCCCTCTCGCCCGTGCATCCTTGATCGCATAGGCCGCAACCAGGCCTCCAATAAAGAACGTCAGCAGAAAATCTACCCCTCCGCCCACCACCATGGTGATCACCGCGCTGGTAATAAAAGACATGGAAAAGGAAAGCTGAAGGTCGTTAAACAGCAGGATGGTCAGCATGGCGATCGCTGAGACGGGAATATAATACGGCGAATAGCGCGAGTAATCGGTCATGGCGGTCGCGGTAAAAACAATGACCACCAGAAGCAATCCGAGATGAAGGATCCTTTTCCCCGTCGCACGCTTAAAAAGCATCAAGTGAAACGAGTAAAGCAGAAGAAAGAACGGAATAAAAAGAGGTAACCCCGCCAGCTTGCAATAACCCAGCATCAGCAGGAAAACAATCCCGGCCGTAACAAGACTACTTGTCTTTGCTCTTATCGTTTCGTTCATAGGCTTCAATGATCTTCTGCACCAGTTCGTGGCGGACCGTATCCTCACCCGTCAAATGGACGAACTTGATCTCTTCCACGCCCTTGAGGATATTCTCCGCTTCGATCAAGCCGATCGGATGGCCATCAGGCAAGTCGCTCTGCGTGATATCTCCGGTAATGATCGTTTTGGAATCAAACCCCATGCGGGTGAGGAACATTTTCATCTGTTCCGGGGTGGTGTTCTGTGCTTCGTCCAGGATCACAAAAGATTCGTTAAAGGTGCGCCCGCGCATATAAGCAAGTGGCGCGATCTCGATAATACCCTGCTCGGAATACTGCTCGACCATTTCGGGTTCCAACATTTCGTAAAGCGCGTCATAAAGCGGCCGCAAATACGGCATGATCTTCTGTTCCAGCTCTCCGGGAAGAAAACCAAGATTCTCACCCGCTTCCACCGCCGGACGGGTCAGGATCACGCGGCGCACCAGGCCTTTCTTGAGCGCGTTAACCGCCATGGCCATGGCCAGATATGTTTTACCTGTACCTGCCGGACCGATACCAAAAACGATATCGTACTTCTTAATAGCTTCCAAATACTCGATCTGCCCCTTCGTCTTGGGCGTAACCAAACCACCTTTAACAGGGAGCTCGATCTTTTCCTTATTCAAGCGCTTAAGGCCGCCCTCTTTCTCCTGCTCGGCAACGCGGGTAGCATATAAAATATCGCGCTTCTTGACGATACGGCCGCTTTTAACGATCCCCATCAAATAATTGAACAGCTCTCCGACCTGATTAACCTTGTCTTCCGCGCCTTCAATGCGCAGGCCTTCCTGCGTGCGGTAAATATGCACGCCGAATTCCTTTTCAATGACCTTCTGGTTCTCGTCGAACTTGCCGAAGATCTGCTGAAGATGCTGATTATTGTCGAATTTCTGGTTCAGGATCATGGGATCGAGCCTCTAGAATGGTTACTAAAGAAAAATCTCTATTCCGCCGCCGGGATCTTTAAAAGCGTCCCCGGTTTAACAAAATTCGGGTTCTTGATGGCCTCTTTATTCGCATCATAAATGCGCGTCCACTTGCTATATGAACCATAAAGCTTCTTGGAGATCTTCTGCAGGGTATCGTCTTTCTCCACCTTATACTCGGTAGGAAGAGCTGCCGCGTCAACCGTGGTCCCCTGGGAAACAGCTTCAACTTTGGAGGCGGGGATCACGCTGGGTTTCGTTTCAGGCAGGGCCGTCCTGGCCGCAGCATCGGCGGGCGCCAAAGGCTTTGCGGGCACCGGCGATCCTTTTTCTGTGACCTCGACCACGAAAACCTGGCGGGTCTTCGGCTTAGCCGGAGCGGGAATACCGGGAATATCCTGATCAACTCGCTCACGTTCCGCGATATAGGCACGGGTCTGCACACAACCGGAAACAGCTACCGCCGCCAGCACCACCATGAGAAAACGCATTTTACTTACCATCATAACCTCCGTGAACATTCTTACTTGCTCTTTTTGATCGTCAGCAAGCCAAGATCGGCCAACTGCTTATCATTAACGACTGATGGAGCGGACGCCAGCATGCACGTGCCGCGTTGAGTTTTGGGGAACGCAATGGTATCCCGGATCGAATCCAGGCCCGAAAGAATGCCCACCAGGCGATCCAGGCCGTAAGCCACGCCCGCGTGAGGCGGCGCGCCATACTCAAACGCGTTTAGCAAAAACCCGAAACGGCTTTCGATCTCTTCCTGACTAAGCCCGATAATGTCAAAGATACGCTTCTGCATTTCCCGGCGATGGATGCGAATGGAACCGCTGCCAATCTCATTGCCGTTAAGAACCAGATCGTAAGCGCGGGAACGGATATTGTTAAGGTCGGTTCCATCAAGGCGGCCGACATCATCCGGATGAACGGACGTGAAGGGATGATGCTCGCTGTCCCAACGCTTCTCTTCGGCATTCCATTTAAAAAGAGGGAACTCGGTCACCCACAAGAAAGCGAACTCATTCTTGTCTTCCTTGTTCTTGCGAATGTCCGGCTTGTCGCAGCCATACTTGGCCATCGCCTCGGCGTGGCTCATCCTCGGGAACGGGATCTGAATATCAATACCCTTCACCTCTTTGAGCACTTTCTGGAACATGCGCTCGGTAATGGCGTACACATCCTCTTCGTCAACGAACGACATTTCCATATCGATCTGGGTGAACTCCGGCTGACGATCGGCCCGAAGGTCCTCGTCGCGGAAACATTTGACGATCTGATAATAGCGGTCCATCCCCGACACCATCAAGAGCTGCTTGAAGAGCTGAGGCGATTGCGGCAGCGCGTAGAACTGGCCCGGGCTCATCCGTGACGGCACCAGGAAATCGCGGGCGCCTTCCGGCGTTGACTTGGTGAGTACGGGTGTCTCGATCTCGCAAAAGTTCTCGGCGTTAAGAAAAGCGCGAACAGTATTCGACAGTTTGTGACGCAGCAAAAGCGATTCACGCATCTTGTCGCGGCGGATATCCAGATAGCGATAGGTCAAACGGGTCTCTTCATTAACATTCACATCGCCGTCGATCTCGAAGACCGGGACTTTGCTCTCGTTAAGGATCTCAAGCTCTTTGGCCAACAACTCAACACCGCCGGTCGCAAGATTCGGATTGGCATTCTTATCAGGACGGACATTCACCTGCCCCTTGATGCGGACCACGAACTCAGGCCCCAGTTTCTGGGCATTATTGTGCGCCTCTTTCGCGACAGACGGCACAAAAACGACCTGCGTAATACCATACCGGTCGCGGATATCGATAAAGATCAGTTTACCGTGATCACGGCGGCAATGCACCCAACCGGTAAGGATCACTTCCTGGTCCTTGTTAACCGGCCTTAATTCTCCACATGTATGCGTCCGTAACATTTTTTCAAAACCTCACGATCTTATTAACGACGTCTTTCGCAGGAACGACAGCCTGCTCACCTGTTTTCATATCTTTCAAACTGACGGTACCATTCTTGACCTCTTCATCGCCGAGAATGAGCGCGTAACGCGCCCCCACTTTATTAGCCTGCTCAAATTGTTTCTTGAACGCCCGGGCACCAAAATCCATATCGGTACTAATACCCGCTGCCCGCAATTCACTGACCAACGTGAACGCCTGCGCCTCAAACTCCGGCTTGCCGGTAATAACAAAAGCGTCGATCGAGGTATCCGCGGCCAAAGACTTGCCCTGATGTTCCAGTGCCAGCAAAATACGCTCCATCCCTAAAGCAAAACCGATAGCCCCGGTGGCTTCGGGAAAACGCCGATCACCGCCGCCAAGCTGTTCGATCAACCCGTTATACCGCCCGCCAGCTCCAATAGCATCCTGGGCGCCAAGTCCTTCGTAAATGATCTCGAAAACCGTATGCGTGTAATAATCCAGGCCCCTCACCAAGTGCGACGACACTTCGTAAGCGACGCCCAGCTGATCGAGCCCTTTCTTAACACTTTCAAAATATTTCAAGCCGCTCTCGGAAAGATGTTTTGTCCCGATATTCAACGCGGCGATCACCTGACGGCAATCCGCGTCCTTGGAATCCAGCAAACGAAAGACATTGCGCTCATACTGCGACTGGCAGTCAGCGCTTAAATGCGCGATCTTGTCTTTCAAAGCATCGCGCAACCAAAGGGCGAAACCGGCTTTATCCTCCGCCGTACCTAAACTATTGATCCTGAGCTTAAAACCCTCAACGCCAAACGACTTAAGTAAACTGACCGCGAGCGCGATCATCTCGGCATCCAGGAGCGGATGATTCGCGCCACGGCCTATCGCCTCCGCCCCGATCTGGTGGAACTGACGTAAACGCCCTTTTTGCGGACGCTCGCCGCGGAACATCGCGCCAATGTAAAAAAGTTTGGATAAATACTCGTTGCGGCCGATATCATATTGATTGTACGCGCGAACGACGGCCGCCGTCCCTTCCGGACGTAAGGCAAAACCGGCTTCATCACTCTCGGAGCGCTGGCTTCTAACCTCTAATAGCTGTTTATTGACCACCTCGGTCGTCTCGCCCAGCGAACGCTTAAAAAGGGTCGACTCCTCGAACAAAGGCGTGCGTATCTCTTTATAACCGTAGGTCTTAAATAAAACGCGCGCTGTTGATTCGAGAGAGGTCCAGGCCTTGGCCTGATCGGGAAGGATATCCGCGGTTCCGCGGGGATTCGCTAGTTTGACGGTCACAGCACTCACTTGATCTTCTGTTTCATCTCAAGGCCGGCCTTAAAAACAACAACACGACGAGGAGGAACAGGAACGCTGGTGCCGGTGCGCGGATTGCGACCCAGGCGGGCCTTGCGCTCTTTCACCTTGAAGACCCCGAAATTGCGCAGTTCGACCTTTTCATTGCGGTCGAGCGCGTCGACAATAACGTCGAATGTCTTCTGGACGATGCGTTTCACATCGACCTGCTTGATGCCGGTAACATCGGTGATCTTAAGGACAATGTCTTTTTTGGTCATTCGGTCATCTCCCTCGTTGAATTGTTGCAAGAATAGTAGCAACAAGGACTTAGAGTGTCAAGAAAAACATCCGCCCTACCTCAGGAATGGGTTGACAACTTGTAAATGACCAAATTTCTGCCCATGATTAAGATCTTCAGTCAAAAGCGTGCGGCATTTGGCTTTCTGAGCGGAGGTTATAACAAGCGCATCCCAATAATTGAGCTGATGCGCCATTGCTATGTGAATGGCATCTCGCACATCCGACACGTCCAAAGAAAACACCCGCATTCCGGAGGCAAACATCTCCATTTCCCCCCTGGCCTGCTTCAGGGTCATGACCGGAACCAGCTTCTTATGAGCATTCACTACAAACTCACCCAACACCTGAATCGAAACAACGCCAATCCCGTATCGCATGGCGTCAGAAATATAGTCCTCGGCCACTGACTTCTTTCTCGGGTCTTGATTAACATATGAATACAGAAGGATATTCGTATCAAAGAAAATATTAGCGTTCATAAATTTCGTCCCGGTTGACCGGCTTGTTCCAACCGCTAATATTAAACTTTCTGACTGATGCACGAAATCGCCGGGCCATCGCTTCACCCTTGGCCTGTTCTGACGAAACAAGCTCAGTTAAATGTTCTCGGATCAAAGCATTGACACTGGTGTTCTTTTCAACGGCCACTTTGCGCGCGCGGCGCAAGAGAGCGGCATCGATCGACATGGTCACATTGGACATAACAAACCCCTTTCCTAACCTAAAAGAAGCTTAACACATAATATGTGTAGTGTCAAAAATCTACGGAACAAGCACGACCGCCTCAGCAACCTTGCTCTCAAGAGCAAAGCCCCAGGGCACAAGGGAGAACGAGTGAAAATCCTGCTCGATCTCCCTCATCAAAAAATATAGATCTTTGGCTTAGGGGCCGCTTCCAGCCTCTGCTCTTTTGAGGTAACCGGACAGATCATGGGCAAATTCACGGACATTAACTTTGACCATACCCATCTCTTTCTGGTAAAAGCAGAACAAATGTTTTACCAAATGCTAAACAAATAGATTAATTATCCCCAATGTTCCGGTTTATTAAAAATCAGAACCGAAAAAGATCGAACTGATAGCGGAGCAAAGCAGTTCACCGGTCAACCCCACCCAATTTGTATTGGACGTATTGCCCTCTGAAAGATTACCCCCCGAAACAGGCGCGATGGAAGAACAGGCATTAGAGGCCCATGTTTTGACCCAATTGACCTGCTGCACTGCAGGAGCGCTCAATCCCCAAACGGCCGATCCGGAGGGTTGAAGCTGCAGGAGCTTACCGGAAGAACCATCCATTGTTAGAGCATGTGATATAATCTGCGTCTTCCCGCTCTCAAAATACATATTCCTGGCCGCATTTCCCGAATAGATCACTAGATCATAAAAATTATTACTCCCAAGAGTAACATTATCTGTAGTCGTTGTCGGCGATTGCAGCTTAACAATACTGGTCCCGGCAGTGGTCGCTATATTGTTCTGGTTATACAAGTCACCATCAATTTGTATTGTTTTGGCTGTCCCCCAATTCAACGTGCCGGCATAAGGCGTAGACCCATACAATGTCATGTCAGACACCATCTGGATCGAATGGGGATACACATTGCCATCCACAAGGCAATTATTACTGTAAACATTAGGATCAGGATCGGGGAATATCGCATTATGCGCATTGGTCAAAGGATACGTTCCGGCAGCCCCTCGCCAATTATTTGCATTGGTCCAAGAGCTGCTGACCGTTCCCCGCCAGTAATAATTTTGCGGGTTAAATATGGTTGCGTACGTCCCGGTATTATTCCCGTTGTCCGTGCAATTAGCACACGTAGGCGCCTTCTGGATGATATTGCCCATATCCTTAAAATCAGCCCAGGGGCCCAAAGAAACACCGACCTTGTTATAATCCCGGATATACCACTGAAATCCCGCCGCGTCACTGCGAAAGACCGTCATGTTAGATGCGTTCGTCCCGGTACCGCCGAATTTAAGCGATGACGAGACCTGACCGGCATTGGTCAGACCCACAATGGATCCTATCGTGAACGTATGAACAAAAGGTCCCCCAAACTGCATCTGAGTACTGGGACCGCAGTAGCAAACTCCGGTCACTGTACTAGGGCCATTATTAAAATAAACTTGATTAGTCCCGCTAGTTGTACAAACAGTGTCCGTATTAATTAAGTTCGTTCCTAAAGTGGTCGATGTTCCTGTAGTAAGAGTTTGAATCCCGTTCGTTCCAAATAAAAGTATCTCATTGCCAGTAGTCAACGCTCCGTTGATGGTCGCATTACTAGCGTAATACATATAAAAGTTCGTCCCCACATACAAATTATAAATATTAACCGTTCCGGCTGATGTTCCGGGGTTCCCGATGGTAAAAACCGTTCCTATTGTGACCGTGCCCGTCCCGTTCAACGTGGCTCCAATCCTTACAACACCGGATGTAGTAACATTCAAATTTGCAGTGTGAGCTGTTGTTCCGACTGTTACTGTCCCTCCGCTCTGGGTAAAGGTGGAGGAAGTGGCCGTTACGCCATCAGCTATCGTGAGAGCTCCACCGCTGATCGGAAATGAGGCAACTTGAAGAGTGTTATTCGCAATAAAAGTACCGCCAGCCATAGTAAATGACGTAGCTGTAAAAGGCACATTTTGCGTAATTATCCCGGAATAAAGAACTGAGATAGCAAAGGTCCCTCCGCTCCATGTTCCTAAAGCATCAATAGTGCAATCTTTAACACTGGTATTATCAAAAGTGATCGAGTCATTTGTACCCGGGACCGTATTACCACTCCAATTTGCCGGTGTCGACCAGTTATTGTCCGCGCCACCGCCGTCCCAGGTTTTCGCCGCCGCCTGCGCGGAAGCGCTAAAGAAAAACAGAACACCCATGGCAATGAATAATGCAATAAACGATTTCATTATATTGTCCAAGAAAAAACCAGCTGATTATTGGAAATTCGAGCTCCCGGTACAGTAATAGTTCGTCCCGTTATAATAGCAACTCACAATATCAGACACACCATTCGTTGCCGTAAGTGTTGGAGCTAACGCACCGGACCACTTGACGGTGCCCGGCCAAACAGGTGTATAGCTGACCCCGTTGGTATGCGCGATCCTCAACATTAAATTTGCCACGCCCTGTGGCGGAGTAAACGCATAGGTGCATGAGCCGGTCTGATTGATCGTCTGCTTATTCCCTAGACGCCAGTCGATCGTCACCGTTCCCGCGCCTGAATTGCCATTACTAACCTCACTGGCGAACACCGCCTGGTTATTTACAAGCAACATATTGGCATTTGCACCAATATTTGTCGAAGTGCCGACATAGATAGAACCATCTGCTACAACATTGCCCTTCGCAAATACGTCAGCATTCGTCGACGCGTAGGTCTGCGCCGCGACGCCCACAGACACATCACCCGAAATTGTCATGCTTCCGGAAATATCAAGCGCCACCCTGGGTGACGCGGAGCCAATGCCGATATTCCCGGCAAAGTAGTTACTGTACGTCGATGCATTGTAGATCGCATAATTGCCAACGGCCGATCCGGCAATGGCCAAGTTGATATTTCGGATGGAGCCGCCTGTCTGGTTATCAATATTGATCCCGAAAGAGTTTGTGATTGTTCCATTACTGTTCCCCGCATAGAATCCGTAAGAATCCGTAGCAGTGCCTGTGCCGTTGAAACCTAACGCATAGACGCCAATAGCCTGCGTGATCGTCAGGCCAGTCGTCCCGGCCCTACCCTGATTAATATACGCACCGGCCCAGGCTTGCGCTACGGTACGCACCCCTGCTCCATACCAGTTGTTAACCGCATTTAAGCCATACACCGCACCTAGAGCCGTCGTCGTGCCGGCATCATGATAACCGGTGATCATTCCCGCCAAGGCTGTCGAATTCCCAACCGTTGACTCAATAAAAGAAGACAGGCCCGCCCGAGCCAGATTGGCCGTCGTTGCCGTCTCGTTAACCAAAGCCTTGGACGAAAACAGGCTCCCCGTTCCATTTACCATGGTGTATTCAAACGGGGTTCCGGTGCCCATCACATAAAGCTGGGCATCGGACTCAATATTGCCTTTAACAAACAGATCTGCCACGCCGGTCGTGGCATAGGTTTTACTGGCCGAGCCGATCGACATGTCATCCGAGATCGTAAACCCGCCGTTGATCTCCATAGATGCCCGTGGCGCCGTACTGCCTACACCCACACTTCCCGTGCTGTAGTAGATGTTCGACCCGCTGGTGCTCCACACCCCGGGTATTGACGTTAAATGGGACCCGTCGCCATAAATTGAACCATCAATATAAACCGACCCATCAACCTCAACGTTCCCGGCAAACATGGCCTGCCCTGACGCGATACCACTGCTCATCCCCGCCCAATTGACCGCAGGCGTGCCAACATAAAGCTGGCTGTCCACGTATATACGGTTATCAGCCTCGATCTCGCCTTTCACCAAAAGGCCGGTCACAGCATTAGCACGACCCAAAGACCCTCCGCCGATATCCAGCTTCGCCGTTGGCTTATCTATCCCTATCCCCACGTTCCCGGCAAAGTAACTGTTCGCAGTGCCAGTGGAATAAACCTGACCATCGGCCTCAATATTGCCTTTAACGAACAAGTCCGCGACACCCGTACTAGCATAAGTTTTACTGGCGGCGCCAATGGACATATCATCCGAAATAGTAAACCCACCATTGATCTCCATGGCGGCCCGCGGTGATGTTGATCCAAGGCCGATGCTCGTACCGGTATCATACAAAGTCCCGGTGGATAAAGAAGATGCTGTTGCCGCTTTAGGAATATAGCTTGGCGTCAAACTTGCCACTGTCCCGGCAATGCCCGTTAAGTGTGACCCATCGCCATAGATTGCGCCATCCGCATAAAGGATGCCATCCACCTGCACATCACCTTTGAACAAAGCCGACGTAATCCCAAGTATATTGTTATAGGTCGTTTTAGCTGTGCCAGACGCTACCTGTAGGCCGACCGTGGGTGCCGTAGTGCCGATGCCCACATTGCCGGCGATGGTAACATCCTGCGTGACCGTCATGCTGCCAGACACTTCCAGCTTGGCACGCGGAGAAGCCGAACCGATCCCAACATTGCCACCGGATTTAACTGCCAAGACTCCACCGGCACTTCCGCCACTGGCAGTAAGCTGTACATAATCAACCGATTGGCCTGCGGCACCTTCAACGCTTAAGCCGATAGAAGTTCCATTCGAGTTAATGATACGGGTGTTATAGGCAAAATTGTTGCCCGTTATAAACGCCAAGTCTGTACTGACATTACGTCCTCCCTGCAGCACAATTTCATGATAGGAACCAAGTTGCATGGCATCGCTGCCAGCTGCCTGCCAGTAAAAATCTCCGTACTGCCCCTTGATCCTGGCGGCACCGCCAACGGCGGGGTAAGCTCCTCCCCCGACATTACTGAACAATATTTGTCGCACACTGCCTGTTGCTGCCGATAAACTCAGATCTCCACCGGAGATTTCCAATTTAGCACCAGGTTCCATCGTCCCAATGCCCAGGTTCCCATTCTGATCCAAAATCATCGACGTTGAGCCGTTGAGATTGAACCCCAACCGCGCGGCCGAATTAACGCCTTGGTCCATCAGATAGATCGCCGAATCATGGTCCACAATGGCCGTGCTGGAACTGCTGCTCACATAAGAGTACACAGCCTTCGCGGTGGGCAACTGAAGGTCAGTCGATGATGATGAAAGAGGGGCTGTCGAAATAGCGTTCACCGTATTCCCGCTGGAAAGCATCAGGGCACTTCCGTAAAGCGTGCCATCACTCTCAACATTGCCCTGAACGAACACATCCGGATTATTTGTTGAATAACGATGCGTAGGAGAGCCGACCGTCACGTCTCCAGTAATAGTCATGCTGCCGGAAATATCCAGGGGCACGCGAGGTGACGCCACACCAATACCGACATAGCCGCTGGCATTTGACGTCAGCGGCTTCTGGGTCGTGTCATTAAAATTCGGGCCGGAGGCATAGCCGGGCCTGATGAAAAGCATCAAAGCAATGACCGTAATGATCAGATAACGCATATTTCTCCCAAATTATAATATTGACTAATAATCAAATAATGTTATCATAATAATCAATATTAACGTCCCGGTAGCATAAGTGGATAATGCTCTTCCATCACTAAGAAGCCGATGTGAGTTCGAATCTCGCCCGGGGCGCTAATGATCTTAAGAATGGGCACGGAAGCATTCTTAAGATCAACTTTTTTTCTTGAACGGCAATCAACAACTATGTATACTCACAAAAGTGATGGAAGAGCTTTATCCCGTTTCACAGGCCGCGGTCGCAAGATCAGCGGCCTTTTTGTTTTGGCAAGAATTCTTGCCAAAACATCCCGAGGCCATCTGGGTGCCAACAGCACCCGAGGCCGAAGGGATTTCCTCTAGAACGTGAACCAGGTACTACCGTTTGAATAAGCCCTAACAACCCCGTATTTAGCCGTGATGAGCACATTGGCTGTATTATCGATCAAATCCCCGCCCTCAGTGTCGACAGTAATATTGTTGGAATCCGCCAACCCCTTTTCGTCCTTAATCACGATGACCCGTCCAGCCTTCATGTCAACTGTCGCCAAATGAACGGTCACAAGGCCCGTTGAATCGACGCCTACAATCGACTGACCCGTTGTCGTAAAGGCTGGCCCTGCAGTATGAACATATCCAAGACCAAGAGAACCCGCGATCGTCACGTCGCCCGTGATCGTCATGCCTCCCGAGACTTCCATTTTGGCACGCGGCACCGTGGTGTTAATGCCAACATTACCACCAGCATAATTGATGCCTCCGGTCGCGGCCGTCCACTGGGAAGACGTAACCGACGTCCAGGAACCGGCGCCAGTCGAATCTGACGTAAGCACATAGCCAGTGGAAGGACTGGTGGTCAACTGAAAGCCGCTCATCCGTGCGACACCAGCAATAGTAGCATCTCCGGTAATCGTCATCCCACCACTCACTTCCATCTTCGCCCGCGGCGCCGTCGTTCCAACTCCCACATTCCCGTTCTGGTCAAGGATCATCGAGGTTGAACCATTAATGTTAAAGCCCAGGCGGGATCTGGCCGGCGTGCCATTACCATCGATCACATATATATTCGAATCCAAGTCCTGAATCACCGTGCTTGACCCAGCCGTCACATACGCCCGCACCGCCGCCGCTGTCGGTAGCTGCGTGCTCGTGCTGCCCGCATCGATCGTAGAGGTTATATCGCTGATCACTGTCGTGCCAGGTGATAACTGGAGCGACGTCGTCTTAAACGCCCCATCCACCGTCGCTGCTCCCGTGATCGTCACACTGCCTGAGACCGTCATTTCATTTGAGATCGTATTGACCGTGAGCATATCCGCCCCGTTACCCGCCTTGCGCACCGAGAACGCACGCCCCTGATCGGTTGAGATCGTCACTGAACTTAAGTACGACGTATCTCCCGCCAAACTCAAGGACCCCGCGATCATCAGATTATCAGCAACCGCATCCCCTAAGTAAATACTGCCATCAACTTCCAAATTGTTCGATACATACAAGTCTCCGGTTCCCGTCGCGTACGTGTTCGTTACACCGCTGCCGGCCTTAACCAGGCCCGTCAGCGTCGTGCCGCTTGAGACCGTAAGACCACCAACTAGCGTGCTCACACCCGTCAAGGTTGAGTTACCCGACACCGTCAGCGCCCCAAGCGTGCCTTCACCACTAACGCGCATCCCGCCCACCACATCAACCTTCACACCTGGCGATGTCGAGCCAACACCCACATTCCCGTTCTGGTCAAGGATCATCGAGGTTGAACCATTAATGTTAAAGCCCAGGCGGGATCTGGCCGGCGTGCCATTACCATCGATCACATATATATTCGAATCCAAGTCCTGAATCACCGTGCTTGACCCAGCCGTCACATACGCCCGCACCGCCGCCGCTGTCGGTAGCTGCGTGCTCGTGCTGCCCGCATCGATCGTAGAGGTTATATCGCTGATCACTGTCGTGCCAGGTGATAACTGGAGCGACGTCGTCTTAAACGCCCCATCCACCGTCGCTGCTCCCGTGATCGTCACACTGCCTGAGACCGTCATTTCATTTGAGATCGTATTGACCGTGAGCATATCCGCCCCGTTACCCGCCTTGCGCACCGAGAACGCACGCCCCTGATCGGTTGAGATCGTCACTGAACTTAAGTACGACGTATCTCCCGCCAAACTCAAGGACCCCGCGATCATCAGATTATCAGCAACCGCATCCCCTAAGTAAATACTGCCATCAACTTCCAAATTGTTCGATACATACAAGTCTCCGGTTCCCGTCGCGTACGTGTTCGTCACACCACTGCCGGCCTTGACCAGGCCAGTGAGCGTCGTGCCGCTTGAGACCGTAAGACCACCAACTAGCGTGCTGGCTCCCGCCACGGTCACATCCCCCGTCACCGTCATCCCGCCACTCACTTCCATCTTCGCCCGCGGTGCCGTCGTCCCAACACCCACGTTATATCCCGTCGTCGTCTTGGTCGACAGATCTGTCGCCCAACCCGCCGCCCCTACCGAAGCATACGCCCGCACCGCTGCCGCTGTCGGTAGCTGCGTGCTCGTACTACCCGCATCGATCGTGGATGTAATATCGCTGATCACCGTCGTTCCAGGTGACAATTGTAATGACGTCGTTTTGAACGCCCCATCCACCGTCGCCGCACCCGTGATCGTCACACTGCCTGAGACGGTCATTTCATTTGAGATCGTATTGACGGTCAGAACATCCGCCCCGTTACCCGCCTTGCGCACCGAGAACGCACGCCCCTGATCTGTCGAGATCGTCACTGAACTTAAGTACGACGTATCTCCCGCCAAACTCAGTGACCCCGCGATCATCAGGTTATCGGCTACCGCATCCCCTAAATAGATGCTGCCATCTACTTCCAGATTATTCGATACATACAAGTCCCCCGCACCCGTCGCGTACGTGTTCGTCACACCACTGCCGGCCTTGACCAGGCCAGTGAGCGTCGTGCCGCTTGAGACCGTAAGACCACCAACTAGCGTGCTGGCTCCCGTCAGCGTTGAATTACCCGACACCGTCAGCGCCCCAAGCGTACCTTCACCACTAACACGCATTCCGCCCACCACATCTACCTTCACTCCCGGTGTCGCGGAACCAATGCCCACATTCCCCATCAACGTCGTATCCCCGGCGATCGTCATCCCGCCACTCACTTCCATCTTCGCCCGCGGCGTGATCGTGCCAATGCCGATACTTCCATTAAGCACATAAAGTGACCCGTCGACCGCTAATTTTGCCGTTGGCACCTCAATGCCGATGCCCACATTATCGCCGATATTCGACAGCTTCACATCGGTGCCCAACCTGGTCCATCCGGCGGAAGAAACGTCATAATAGGCTTTAACCGCGCGCTGCGTGGGAATAACAAGGTCGCTGTTCTCAACCAAATGAATATCCGTTGATATGGTATTAACCGTATTTCCGAAAGACAGCATCAAGGCGTTTCCATAAACAGTACCATCAGCCTCGACATTGCCGTATATGAAGAGGTCGGGATTGGAGGACGGATATGCGCCCCTAGGTTGGCCGATGCTCACATCGCCAGTAACGGTCATCCGCCCATTAAGAGTCGTGTCGCTCGAAACCGTCAGGCCATTGCTCACTGTCATCAACCCCGTCACCTGCTCATTGCCCACCACCGTCGTGTCGGACGTAACAGTTAGCCCGCTGCTCACTGTCATCCTTCCCGACACCAGGGAACTACCATTGACCGTTGTATCTGACGTTACCGTCAGGCCATTACTTAACATCATCAAACCAGCCACCGTTACATCGCCCGTGACCGTCATTCCGCCCGTCACTTCCATCTTCGCCCGGGGGACCGTCGTTCCAACACCAAGATAATTACTGCTATCGATCATGACAATATTCGACCCCACTTTTGTCCACCCGGCAGCCGTCGCGTCCACATAGTCCTTAACCGCCAGTGCTGTCGGTAACTGCCACTGCGTTGAAGACCCAATGTTCGTGTTAACGATCTCATTAACCGTGTTGCCAGCAGAAAGCATCAATGAACCACCGTAAAGAGTTCCATCGGCCTCAACATTGCCATAAATAAAAAGGTCCGGACTGGATGAGGGGTACGCGCCCCTGGGGTGCCCGATACTCACATCGCCAGTAATGGTCATCTGTCCGTTAAGCGTCGTATCGCTCGTTACCGTCAGACCATTACTAACCGTCATCAAACCCGTCACCTGCTCATTGCCCACCACCGTCGCGTCGGAAGTCACCGTCAAACCGTTACTGAGTGTCATTCTTCCCGACACCAATGAACTACCGATGACCGTCGTGTCAGACGTTACCGTTAACCCATTGCTTACCGTCATCCTGCCCGATACAAGAGAACTACCATTAACCGTCGTGTCGGAGGTTACTGTCAGGCCATTGCTCAACATCATCAGTCCAGCTACCGTTACATCGCCAGTGACTGTCATCCCGCCTGTCACTTCCATCTTCGCCCGGGGGACCGTCGTTCCAACCCCAAGATAATTACTGCTATCAATCATGACTATATTGGACCCCACCTTTGTCCACCCGGCCGCCGTCGCGTCCACATAGTCCTTGACCGCCAAGGCTGTCGGCAACTGCCACTGCGTTGACGTCCCAATATTCCCGTTCACGATCTGATCGACCGTGTTGCCCGAAGAAAGCATCAATGAGCCACCATAAAGAGTGCCATCGGCCTCAACATTACCCGAGGTAAAAAGATCCGGATCAAGTGAAGGATGGCCTCCCCGGGGTTGGCCCATACTGACATCGCCGGTTATAGTCATTCGACCATTAAGAGTCGTATCGCTCGTTACCGTCAAGCCATTACTCACTGTCATCAAGCCCGTCACATGTGAACTGCCAACAACCGTCGTGTCAGACGTAACGG
>JBAXRK010000003.1:0-134641 GCA_037131245.1 Candidatus Omnitrophota bacterium | reverse complement strand
AAAGCGCCTTGGGATAAAAATAGGTGCTCTTCGGCGGCATTTTCTCGCCGTTAAGCGCGATAGCCCGCAGCTGCTCAATGCGCACCGGGTTTAAGATGAACGCGGCCTCGCCCTGCCCATTATCGACAGCGTTAAAGCAACCTTCAATATCCATATTGCAGTAGGTGATATCTTCGCTCTTGATCTCCAGCTTATCGAGGACAAAAGCCTTGAGGATCAGGGAATCAAGCCCGCGGTAATCCTTGGACCCTTCCTTAATGTATTGCTCGATCTGCATCATGTTCTTCAGGCGCAAAAGAAACGCACCCTTTTTGGTATAAAGCCCGACCGCGTGCTCATTGCGGCCCGCTTTGGCCATCATCACCGGCAGGTCATTGCGATTTTTCACAAAATCCATCCGGAAGATCTCTTCCAGGAACGCCAGGTCTTTGGGGAACGATTTAATGATGCGATGGATCGGGAAGATCTGCAGTTCTTTGGAGTCGATATTCGTAAAATAGGTCATCACGTAATTCCACGGCTCTTCGCCCGTGGCATTCGGCGTCCGCTCGAGCATCATCTCGCGATAACGCTTGGAAACCTCGTAACGGTGATGCCCGTCCGCGATAAAAAGGTTCTGACCGTCAAAAGAAGCCGTAATATCTTCGATAAGCGCCGGGTCATCCAGCCGCCAAACAATAGAACGGGTACCGTCAGCCTCAACAACATCAATAAAAGGCTTAGTCTGGGCAACCTTGCGGGTGAACGTACCTTCCACTTTTTTCTGACGATCGGAAAAACAGACAAAGATCGGGCTGCAAGCCGCTTTGAGCGCACACCAGAGCTTGAAACGGTCTTCTTTAGCCCCGGCGTGGGTCTTCTCATGCGGGAAGATCCTGGCTTTCTCATCCTCGATCTTCATGACCGCCAGAAAGCCCATGCGGCTGTGGCGCTGGCCGACGATCTTGTATTCCTGCTTAATATAGTAGATACAGGGCTTCTTATCCTGGACTATGACGCCATCCGCCAACCACTGGCGCAAGGTCTCTCCCGCGCGATCATAACGGGTATCATCGGTGCCGTGACGGGCATCGGCCTTAGCCAGCATCACATGGATAAAATTGTACGGGCTGCGCTTCTGAAGCTTGATCTCTTCTTCAGGGGAAATAACGTCATAAGGCGGACAGACCACTTTGGACATGTCCGAGACTTTGGCAGGGTCGTAAACAAGCCCCTGAAATGGTTTTACAAGTGACATTCTTTACACTCTCTTATTAATGGGTGGCTTTAAATAATCAGATAAGTATACACAAATTCTTTTATTTGGCAATCAAGAAAACCGGGAGTGTAGGCCGTTAAATAGGAAGGCTTGAAATAGGGGTTACACTCAGAATAACCGGTGTCAAACCGGTAAAGTCGCCGCGCTTGAACTGCGCGACCATAGCTGGATCAAAAGTGAGCCGCGCCGCGTCACCCTGGGTGGTCAGGTCCATCTTCTGGCCATTGAGGTCGATACCACCCTGGATCGTAGTCTCAACCGGAGTGAAATCCGGCTTAAGCCCTTCCACCATATTCTTGAACTCATCAAGCCTGTAAGGTTTGGCCAATGGCTCCGCAGTCTTCTCGCGAGCCAGCTGCTTTTTCTGCTCATCAAGGACCCCGGAATTAAACAAGATCTTCACCTTCTTATTATCAAGCTTATCGCGCACATACGCGATCAGCTCCAGCCCGGCACCTTTCTTCTCCATGTCATTATCCGTAACCATCAGCCGAAAATCATGCTGCCCATCATCCCATAACTTCTTCGCCTGTTCACCACTTCTGGCTTTGATGATGGGCACACCGGGGTACATGTCTTCCAACACAACAGTTGACAACATCAAGAGCATCTCTTCATCATCCACCACCAAAATAGCCGGCTTGGCCACGCTTTCTGAAGAATCATTAGAGTCTTCAGCCAATACCGCCGCGGTGTGCCGGCTGTCAGCCAGACTTTCCCGAGACGGGACATTCGCCATGATCTCATCACGTAACATATCCCCTAATAATCCATAAACTGCCGTTAATTCAACGATCTTGGCATCTCTCTCACGGTCAGACAAGCCACGCACCTTGGCCTCCCAACCGGTCTGGAGAAAATCAAGGTCGACTTCTTTTTCCAAGCCATTGAGATGATCCGGGCCGATATCTTCAATACGGCTGGCTATGCCTTTGTACAAACGGCCTAACTCATTTTCAAGATAACCAGGTGTCCAGACATCCGCAGTCGTTATTTCTGACGCGTCAAAAGATTTAAACAGCGGACGGGCAACGGCCAGGATCAGATTCTTCGCGCTTAATTCATCCTCCCTGGCCTTATACTCTTCCGCACTCTCTTTGGGACCTTGCGCCTGAATAGCGGGCAAATCAGTACCATTTTTTACATACATGCCTAAACGCATGGGCTGAATAAGCATAAAAAGCCCTGTCGGTGCCCATTTTGCATCGGCCCTGATATGCGCCAGGCAGGCAACAAAAGACGCAAAAACCGATAAGGAAGCATCGGGAATGGCCGCTTTGATCTCTTCGCGGAAGGACGCGTTCAGCCCCACAAATTCAACTGGCTTATCCTGTTCGGCAAGCTGCCTGGCCAGATCAAAAACCTGCTGCGGCGTCTTACCGGGCTTCACTCTAAAATATTTCTCATTCACCATGGCTTTCTCAAAATTGGCCAACGGGCTATCGAGGTCTAATTTAAACTGTTCTTTTTCGGCAACTTTGACCGGCGCAGCAGCTTCCTTCTTAACGAACACAGGCGCCTCGGCCTTGGATCCCCACCCCTCGATACCGAAAGACTTCGCCAAAGCGTAATAATCCCTGAACGTGATGGCTTCAATCCCATCAAGCACTGACTGAGGGCGGCCTTTCAGGGACTCTTCCGGTCCAGCCGCGACCGCGGTGATCCGCGCATCGTTGCGCTGAATGGCCCCCTTGATGCGGGGAATAAAATTGCTGCTGAACATTTCAACCAAAGGCGCACCGCTCTCGTCATTGGGCATGCGCATCAAACCATAAAAGACGGCGAATAAAGCGATCGCATCATCCGCATTCTTGAATTTATCTTTAGGAAAAATCTGATCACGAACACTTTTCCATTCTGTTGAAGGAAGCTGACCGGTCAATGCCAACCAGACCGGCGACTTCTCTATCGTGCCTGGTGCAAGATAAAAAGCGGACTCAACCAGAGAAGCCATACGGGACGCATAAGCGGGGTTACGATTGACCCCCTCGCCGAAAACCGACGTATTGACCGTCAAGGCCGTTTTTGCCGCTGATGTATTGACCGGCGCAGTAGCCGCCTTCAAAGCCGCCTTAGCTTCCTTATCCAGAAAGGGAGCAAACCAATCGTAATAATTACGAGCATCCGCCAGCATCCCCGCAAAGCCAGTTTTGTAATCATCGTAATTCACCGCATAACCAATGTCCTGATTCCGCTTATCGTACGCCTCGTGATAGGCTGCCACGATACGATCCACGGCATCTTCATCTTTCTCGAACTGACGATTAAAATAGTCGATCAGGATGCCGATCACCGCATCAGGCACTTCGATCCGGCGGTCATCGATCGTCGTATAGTTCTTCTGCCACACATACCGAGCCGCGATAAAGATCTTGAGGATCGCTTTGCCGTCTACATCATTATGGATCGTATGATCCATCTGAACCATTCGGACCATATGGGAAATATTCTCCCCAGCATGGCTGGACGTCAGCTGCTTAAGAAAATAGCCATGAGCAGTATAATTTTCCAAACCAAGGGAGTTTAAAGAACTAGCACGAACAATAGGCTCAAGTTTGCTCGCCAGGGAAGTCAGAACAGGCTGCAAAACTTTACCCAAATCCTCTCCAAAAAGCCATAACGCGCTATCCTTATCGGGGGTGATCATATCGTCGGAACGGATCATTTGCGATGCATCATGCTGCGCGGCATCAAGCATCTCACGCCCCTGGCGCAGCAACGTGTTGATATCCGCCAATTGTTTTTCCTTCCAGCGCACCAGGCTGCCGTTCAACCCCGAAGGAACGTTCTCACCAATGCTCAACACATTACGCCCCGGCGTCCAATTAACCGTCACATAAAAATTCCTGCGCGTCCGGCTGTAACTCGACCATAAATCCTTCACCAGGTCATTGAGACGCCCGTTGGCATTATCCACACCCTCCGGGATCGTGATAGGGACCGTGAAATACCCCGGCGTCGCTTCCTCTACCGGCGCCCCCAGAGAGATCACCGGGACTTTAGCGCCCTGCGAGGCATCACGGAACTCACCTTTAACCCGCAAGGCACGGCCCGTCGACTGAGCGCTCTCACCGGGCAAGCCTGAAACTTTAACATCCGGCACATGAATACCACCCGAAAAATACTTACGGGGGATCATCTCGCCGGTAACCTGATCGGCGTCTTCCCTAATGTAGTTGAACACGCCCTTCTGGAACGCTTGCACATATTTAGCGTAGATCTGCTCGGGGTCAACCTCCGCGCCTTTTGCCAAAGTCCAGGCACCTTCCACGCCGCCGGTCTTCGCGCGATCGGCGTAAACCTGCGACAAAAGAGCCTCTTTCAAATTCTTTTTGTACCAAACCGCCAGGATCATGCTGTGAAATATCTGGCGCAGCGGCGAGAAATTCTGCCCCGCGTTCACTTCCTTTTCAAGCTCGGGCAGGACGATCTCGCGGATGACCTGCTTGCTGATCGCGCTGGAACGCTCATCCTGTACGGCCGGTGCCTGCTGCTTCATCGCCAGATAATCGCTTTCCAGCTGAACCTTCAAATGGCTGTCCGACACAAAAGCATTATTGCCCTTCACGTAAACCGACGCGCTCTCCGCCGTGATCCATACCTTGTTAAGCACATCCATGGGAATATCCGTAACGCCGAATTCTTTCTGGGCCCGCTCATACACTTTCGCCCAAAAAGCCTTGCCTAATTCTTTTTCCGGATAAATAAAAGAAGACGTCACCTGCTTAAGCACATAATCCTGCGCCAGCATATCGCGGCCCAATTCCGTTTTCCCTAAAGAGTCAGGCAAAATGCGATTGCCTTCATAAGGCGAAAGGTTCACCCACTGGTCCTGATCAGGAATAGCCAGGGAAGCCAGAAAATATTTGATCAGTTTCTCGGATTCCGCTTTCAAAACAGGGTCGGCCATATCGGCCTGAAGGCCGGTATTGCCGGTGTCCATGATAAAATCAAATAGAAGAGGATTTTCCGGATGGGTCGTAAGCCCTTTGATCATAAGGGGTTCAAATGAAGGACTAGCCTGCACCATCGTGCCTGGCTCAGGCAGAAAAAGCGCCTGGGCATAAGCGGCATTCGGCCCCAGAAGAGAGCTTGCGGTAAATGTCAGCAAAATAACGGCTGCGGACAGGCGTTTGAACATTTCAGCTCCATCACGTTTTTTTGGGCACTCCACCAAATCAAGAAAGGATACCATATATATAGGTGATTTCAAGGGCACGGGAAACAAAGAAAATGACGCCTTTATTTTCCTGAAAGGCCTAAGATCGAAGGAAGGTCATCGATCGGTTTGATCCCGATCAAGACCGGCGAAAAACCAAGCAAAGCGCCCGCATCAGCTGTCATCGGCATCGCAAGAACGTCACCTGAACCTACATCTCCTTGTGTAACAGGAGCGAGGGCAGCCCCAAGGTCAATACCTCCATTAGGAGCCTCAGCCCGGTCAACCTGCCCCTTGGCCGGCGCGGTCCAATCCAGCGCGCTATTGGCCTGCTGGATCTGCCGCTTGAACGCCTCCCGCAAACCCGCCTGCTGACCGGCACGGACGTTAAACTCAAGGTCGCCGTGAGATATCCCCTTCAACCCGTTCAACCGCAGGAAGGCATTGACCATGTTCATCGCCAGCGAATTATTCCCGGACTTGAACAAGAACTCATCCTCGCCGCTTTGCCCGCGCATGATCTCCCGGTAAAAGGCCTCCAGCGCATCAAGGAACGAATCCATCGAATACTGGTCGCGATGCTCGATCTCATTGATCAAACGCTTGAACTGGACCAAAAGCCGCCCCGAACGCCCGAGTGTCAACGCCGGCGTGAGCATTTTCCCCGCGATACGATCGATCCCCGATATCTTTTCCAACAGCGTCCGATTAAAAAACATCCGGCTGTAATAATAATTCTCTTCATCCGGCACCGCGCTCTTGATCAAAGCGATATTAATAGCATTGAGCCGGTCCAAGAAGTCTTTCTCGTCGATCAGGGGAGTTCCCGCCTCTACGTCTCTGACCAGTTCCAGGATCAGCAGGCGGGCATCCTGATCATTAGCCCAAAGATTGATCCTGTTGCGCACCGGGCCAAACTTGCTGACGGCCCGTTCATCCGCATCATAAATATCCTGCCTGGAAGATGAGACCGTCTCCTCGTAAGGGACAAAAGCCGCCTTAAGATACCGAAGCGGAGAACCATCCCGTGCGGCAGCGATATGACGCCCCCCGGCCTCCAGGACCCGCGCCCGGTCGCGAACATGCTCCGGCCAGGTCATCATATCTTGCGTCATCGGCGGATGAGCCGATGCCGCCAAAGACTGTGAACGATCCGCTTCGGGCTCTAGCCCGGCAAACAGCCTGATCTCGATCCCCTGAAGATTTTCGTACAATTTCATCGCCTGCTTCTCGGCGTAGAGACGCGACGCCAGCTGCGCCTCGCTTTCATCACGGACCGGCTCGCGCAGATCAATGACCCGGTCGATAAGTTCGGCGGAAACAACAAAGCCGCTGACAAGCTCATGCCGGGCCTCCACCGTCAATTTTTCGGAATGCGCCAAAGCCCGCAGGGCCGTTTTCAGGAATTCATCCGTCTCAAAAAGGACCCGCGGCATTTGCCGGCGATAAAGGGCCCCCTCGGCGCGCGTGACGCTGTCCTGGAGGTCACCAACGCGCTTAAGGATATCGTCCGCGGGGCTGTAAGACTTAATGGCGCCCCTAAGTGCCCCCAAATGCCCATTGACCCCATTCCAGTGCTCACGCCCCATCGCCAGGATCAGGCTAGAGAACGCGTCCCTCAAATGCATGAACTCAACGCCAAGCAAGAAATAAAGATGCCCCCGCACTTCATTAGGGATCCCGAAAGGACTGCCGTCCTGGGACGCTATAAATTTCGAATAATCGAAACACAATCCAGAGTACTTCTTTATCAGGATCTGATGATCGCCGATATCAAGCGCCCAAAGGTTATCCGCAAAGAAGCGCCGGTTAAACGCCTCCCGGTTAAGCCCCAGCGTCATCATGATCTCTTTTGCGGCTACCCGAAGGTCATCTTGCGGCACCCAACTTCTCAACGCCAGGTAATGCTGCACGGATGCCTTGATCATTTTCTCAAAAGCCAGGTCGGCGAGCCCCAAATGCTCCGGATCGAACCACAAAGACCGCGCCAATGCCTGGGTCGGCGTCATCATCAGGCGCTGATCATACGCGTCGGGATCGGTGAACTTCTCGGCGGCGTCCGAAATAAGGACCACGGCGGGAACAATGCCTGAGATCTTTGAGGGCATGGCATAAATATCAACACGGGAAGCAAAAGCCCCGGGCATCGCCTTCAGGCGCGAAAGGCTGACCTCCTGCCACGTGCCCGACGCGCTCTTCTCATAGGCGATCGCGTTCGACGGCATTTCCTCCAAAAGATACCCGGCCACAAAAGGCGTCACCGCTCCGTGCACAACGGACTGGAACAATTTGGGGAACGACGCAATGCCGCCCGGGAACCGGTCGATCTCGCGAAGTGCTTTCAGCAACTCAATGACCAGCGCCTCACGGCCTGGCTCAACTCCCTCGGCCGCGTCAATACCCGCCACGCCCGCCGGTTTATACGCATTGAAGACATCGCGGAATTCCTTCCAACTTGAATCGAACATCCGCCGGTAAGTCAACCATGCTTTAGAGAACGCCGGATTATTCCACTCCCCCGCACGATCCTTGAGGATAAATCGTGCCAGTTCGCTGCGCAAGCTTGCGTCATCCTTTTTCGTTACCGACATATACGCAGCGGCCCAGGACCGCAAACCCTGAGGTTCCACAAAAATGGCCTCAACATCCGCCTTGAATCTCACCATATCACGGTTAAGTTTTTCCCAATCATCCACTGCCGGTCCAGGACCCTGCCCCCTTAGAAGGGCCCCAAAGAAATTGAGCGCCATCGCGTCCTGCGACACATGATCGGCCGCCTCCATGAACGGACGATAGAGAGGCTCGTCGGCCCGGCCTAGCTTCGCCAAAAGAAGCTCTCTGCCCGCAAAGAAAGACTTGAACATTTCGTCGAACTTTCTCAGCAAAACCTTCCGCGCCGCGGCTGTCATTTCAGCGGCGTTCACCGAAGAGGCGGCAACCGGGATCTCGATGGTATACGTCACCCCGTGATCCTTCGGAAAATCCTCCTGTGGGCGATTATCGATCCTGACGGTACCGCCGATCTGGTTAAGATGCAAAATACTATCCCCGACCCCGAGCCCCTGGCCATGGATATCAGTGAACTCTTTCGTCGATACCTCCTTGACGGCGTCCCTGCCGCGCCTGAGAAGTTCAAAATACCCGCGGTCCATCCCCTCCCCGTCGTCCTTAATAATGATCCTGAGCACCTCTGCCGCAACGCTCACTTCCACGCTGACATTCTTGATCCCGTCCTTGCGGCCGTACCGGCCCTGATGGGCGTTCTTAAGCAGCTCCCATATAGCCCCGTCCAGAAGCCATTCCCAATGACGAAAATCCTTGTTGGCGCCGCCGTGCACATCCTCATCGACCAGCCCCCGCACCGCGAGCGTGGAAAATCCAACGGCTATCCTGGGATGGTACACAAAATCCCCGTCCTGCGCGTCCTGCAAATTGATCGTCTCCCGTTTCTTGAAAATTTCTGACGTCAGCTCTCCGCTTACCGGGATGAACTTTCGAGCTGAAGAAGAAAAAACAATCTGATAGGGCTCACCGGACAATACCAGGAGCCGGGTAACATCGGCATGCAGCGAAGCGGTGTTTTCTTTCCAGACACGGCTAAGCTCGCGCATATCCACCGCGATCGCGGCCAAGCGCTTCGTTCCCTGCCCGTCAACAAAGAGCTTCGCCGCGCCGTAAAGGTCTCGCCCCTGCCCGCTATTGGCGGCGTTCTGATCATAATGACGGATATACCCACGGGCCCACACAAACGCCAGATCAGGATCACTAAAGGTCGTGAGCAATTCGTCAATGATGTTAAATTCGCTCTCCAGTCCTTGCAATATCTGCCTTAGGAACTCGGGTTCCACCCGGAGTTCGAGCGCGTCCGACATCAGCCTCATCCGCAGCAGCCCATTGGCGAAAATATGACGAAACACCGGCTCCATATGTAAAAACGGAATATTAAACCCCGCCTGAACCCGCTTGGCTCTTGCCATCAGGTCATTGACCAGCTCCTTGCGCGTGCTCTCGGCCGCATCACGCTGGGCCGGATCAACGTTGCCGGGGATGATCCCGAAAACATTCGACTCCTTGATCGCCCGCAGCAAAGACTGGCCCGGGCCGTGACCGGACACCACGCTTTGTGTCGCGGCCTTGACCGCCGGCTTGAATGCCGCGCGACGCTCTAGGCCCAGGAACCCAGGTGAAATTTCTACCTTAAAATCAGTCATGGCTGCCAGCGAACGGGCCTGGGAAGGCGCTGCATTGGCCAAAAAACGCCAACCGGCAAATCCCCCCTCCTCAAAAATATGCCGCAAAAGCGCCGGCGACCGATCGGTGCCGTCTTTAGGAAAGGCAGGCATGAAGATCTTGGAACGGATAAGCTTCTGTTGCGGGAACAACTCAAAGATAATGTTGGCGTCAGGGACCGTCGACCCGTGCTGACGGAGCGTCACGATCAGCAGTTCCGGAGCATCCTCACCGGAACGGCTCAAGAGCTGGCGGGCTTCATACCCTTCGGCATCCAGAAAAGACCACGGCACTTCCCGGGACGCGGCTGCGACGGCCGAAAGGCCAGAAGCCTTCGATAACTCCCGCAGCGGATCAAACCGAAAGGTCACCTTTTTGCGTGACCCCGAAAGCGGGGCCTGTAACGCGCCGACTATTAAAGGCGTTTCCGCCGCGTCAAAATCGAACCCGCCGGAGAAATACTTGCGCGGGAGGACCTCATCCGTTGCCGGATCTTTTTCTTCACGGATAAAATTAAACACGCCCTTTTGGAACGCTTCAAGATAGGCGTTCCAAACACGATCCTTCAAGCCCTGCTCGCCGTGCTCAACGCCGGCCGTCTTGTTCAAATTGATATAACCGCCAGCCAGTAACCCACCGGCCGAACTCATTTTTCCTTTCATCCATCCGGCCAAAATAAGCGCCTGATAGGCCTGGCGCAACGGAGCAAACCCCGCGCCTTCGTTGACTTCTTTTTCGATGATAGGAACAATAATGTCGCGCAGGGCTTGTTTGGAAATACTGGTGTCGGAGACAACATTCTTTATCTGCGCCAGATAATCGCTGTCCAGCATCACTTTTAACCGGGCGTCGACGATATAAGCTACATGCGAAGCACCCGGCTTTTCATACACCACAGGCTTTTCGGGGATGATCCAGACTTTATTAAAGGTGTCGACTGGAATATCCGTCGTGCCTAACTTTTCATAGGCCTGCTTATATGCCTCAGCCCAAAAACGCTTGCCGGTCTCGCTATCGGGATGGATCAGGCTGGCGGTCAGGTTCTTAAGAAGATAATCCTGTTCAAGGAAAACTTTACCGAGCCCTGTCTGGCCCAGCGCCTCGGGGATGATCCGCTCGCCTTCGTAAGGCGATAGGTTCACCCACAGATCACCTCGGGGAAGAGTCAGCCCGGCCAAAAAATATTTGGCCAGTTGCGCGGTCTCGGCTTCAAATGCCGCTTGACCGGCATTAGCGCGATCACCTTCATCAACGATAAAATCGACTTTCAGTGGATCAGCAGGATCGAATTGCAGGCCCTGGAGGATAACGGGATGGAACGGGGCCGTCAGCGCGACCATGGGGATCGCCGAAGGCAATGGCACGGACGCAAACGCATTCCCGGAGCGCCCGAGGATCTCGGACGCTACGAATACACACAATAGAATGACTGAGATACACTTCCGGAATCGGATCAAAGCGCTTATCCCTTAATTTAATGTTGATTAAGGTTAAGTATGTACTATAAACAGGGGGTTTGCAAGACAGGGGCACATAATTGGGGACAGAGCCCTATTACGGGCAAGAAAGCGAAATGGGATACCCTTCACACTGGCGGGCGGGCGCGGAAGCCGATTTGCTGCCACTGCCGGAACAGGTATAGCTGACAGAAAAATCCTTGTAACAACCGGGAGTTACGTCCGGAAAAGGCCCGCTGCTGCATGCCGGCACCCCTTCACTGAAATTACACGAAGACTGCCCGTTACAAAGGCCGGCCACAATACCCGTCACATTACCGCTGCTGCCTCCGCAATTGGCTCCAAAGGTCGCCGCCACGATCGTGATCGTGCCTGGCCCGCACGTCCCGGAAGAGAGCACCTGACCGGCACCGCAACTATTACCATCCGCCCCCTCGACACCGCCGCTCACGGCCTGTCCATTGGTTGCGACAACATCATCCCCGCCTGTCACAACATCCCCATTATTCGCCGGCGCTTGTGTCGCGCTCGTCTTGTTGGGCCCCAGAGAATAGATCGCGTAACTCTTCCCGTCATTAGAAAGCGCGTACGTATATTCACTTGATGGCGTGTCACCAAACGGGTCGTACAAGGTCGCGTCAATGATCTGCGGGAGAGCCGGGACCAGCGAGGCGGCGATCATATGACTGGATTGAGGCGGGTAAGCCCTAGGGCTGGTATGCATCGCGTATGATTCAATAGCCGACTGAAGCGTGCGCAGTTCACTTTTGACTTTAGTAACATTCGCTTCGTCGCGCATGCCCTTGATGCTCGGGATCGCCACCGCGATAAGAATCGCGATCACCGATAGCACCACCAGGACTTCAAGGATCGTAAAGGCTTTTTTCATACCCGGCTATGAAGCGGACGGACAAGCCCCGCCTTCCGCCGCGGGGCAGGATTTACACGCCGACGGAGCAGGCTTTTCAGACTTGGGTGGTTCTTTCTTCTTGTAATCAGTCTCGTAAAACCCCGAACCTTTGAAGATCACGCCGCTACCGCTACCCATCAGGCGGGCCAGGCTTTCCTTGCCGCATTCAGGGCATGTGGTCAGTTTTGGCGCGGACATCGACTGCAGCACGTCAAAGGTATGCGCGCATTCCCGGCATTCATAATCGTAAGTGGGCATATTACTTGAACACTTTCTTGATCTTGTCTTTAAATGAATCCGAACCATCCACGGCCTCGCCGCTGGCCTTGGCGAATTCTTCCAGCAGCCGGCGCTGATCAGGTGATAATCTCTTGGGGACATCGACCATCACCCGGGCATAGATCTCACCGGATACGCGCTCATCGCGCAAGTCCGGCATCCCTTTGCCCTTTACCCGGAAAACTTTGCCGCTTTCCGTACCGGCCGGCACTTTCATTGTTACCTGGCCGTCAACCGTAGGCACTGTCACGTCGCCGCCGAGCGCGGCTTTCACGAAACTCACCGGCAGGTCAAGCTCCAGGTCATTACCCACGCGACGGAACTTCGCGTGCGGCTTAACCCGGATGAACAGGAACAGGTCGCCTGGTCCGCCCGGGCCGATCTCGCCTTCGCCGCGCAGGCGCATCTGTGAATCGTTATCGAGCCCGCGCGGGAAATTTACCTCGATCTCGCGCACATGTTTGATCGCGCCGCGCCCGTTACATTTGGGGCACGATTCTTTGATGATACGGCCTTCGCCATGACAAGCCGGACAGGTCTGCGCCATGCGAAAGAAACCGCTGTTCATCATCACCTGGCCACGGCCGCCGCACGTCTGGCAGTCGGACAATGCCGTGCCGCCTTTGGAGCCGTTACCCTGGCAATCTTTGCACACTTCATTGCGCGGGACCTTAATGGTCTTCTTGACACCGGCATAAACATCCTCCAGCGTGAGCTCCGCTTCATACTGGATATCGCGCCCGCGCGCCGCCCGACGCTGTTGCTGGCGCCGACCACCGCCTCCGCTAAAAGATCCGCCGAAGAACTGGCTAAGGATATCGTCCATACCGCCGCCGTCTCCAAACACACTGGAGAAGTCCGCTCCGCGGAAAATATCATCCGAGGTGTAACTCTGATCGATCCCCGCGTGGCCATGCTGGTCGTAGGTCTGGCGTTTCTGCGCGTCAGACAAAACGCCGTAAGCTTCCGAGATCTCCTTGAATTTCTCTTCCGCCTGCTTCTTCTCTGACTCTTCAACCCGGTCCGGATGATGACGCATCGCCAGCGCCCGATAAGCCTTCTTGATCTCGGCCACATCCGCATCTTTTTTAACGCCTAGGATCTCGTAATAGTCTTTCTTCATTATTTGTCGTCTTTCACCTCAAAGTCCGCGTCAATGACCCCGTCGCGCTTCTTGGGACCGTCGGCCTTAGGTTCTTCCTGAGGTTGCTGCGGTTCGGCCTGATGAGCGCCGGCAGCGCCTTCAGCGCCGGCGGCACCACCTTGCTGCGCAGCGGTCGCCTTGTACATTTCCTCGGCCAACTTATGGCTGGCCTTGGTCAGCGCTTCCGTCGCCGTCTTCACGCGGTCGGCATTCTTGTCCTTTACCGCCTGCTTGAGGTTCTCAAGCTCCTTCATGATCTCTTCACGCTCGGCCTGCGGCACCTTGTCGCCATAATCCTTCAGCGCCTTTTCCGTCGAATAGACCAGGTTATTAGCCTGATTGACCATCTCGGCCTCTTCCTTGGATTTCTTATCCTGCTCGGCGTACTTCTCGGCCTCCTGAACCATCTTCTTGATCTCATCCTCCGACAACTTCTTGGGTGACGTGATCTTGATAGACTGCTCTTTGCCGGTCGCTTTATCTTTGGCGTGAACATGGACAATACCGTTCACGTCGATATCAAACGTAACCTCGATCTGCGGAACGCCGCGCGGCGCGGGCGGAATGCCCACCAGGTCGAAACGGCCCAGCTCCACGTTATCATTGGACATCTGGCGTTCACCCTGAAGCACGCGGATGGTCACCGCCGGCTGATTATCTTCGGCCGTCGAGAACACATTGCTTTTCTTGGTCGGGATGGTCGTATTGCGCTCGATCATCTTGGTCATCACCCCACCCATCGTCTCGATACCGAGGGTCAAGGGTGTCACGTCGAGCAGAAGCACATCCTTCACATCGCCCTTGATGATTCCCGCCTGGACCGCGGCGCCGAGCGCCACGCATTCCATCGGGTCAATGCCGCGCTCGATCTTCTGCCCGGCTTCTTTTTCAACGAAATCCTGCACGATCGGCATGCGCGTGGGGCCGCCGACCATGATGATCTTGTCCACTTTAACATCAGAGCCAAGCTTGGCTGTCGCGTCCTTCATCGCCTGGCGGATAGGGCCGCGGCAGCGTTCGACAATAGGCCCCACCAGCGAATCAAGCTTCGCGCGATCAAGCGTGAGCGCCAAATGCTTGGGGCCCGACGCGTCCGCCGTAATGAACGGCAGGTTGACCTCGGTCTGCACCGTGCTGGAAAGCTCGACTTTGGCTTTTTCAGCCGCTTCGCGCAAACGGTGGAACGCCATCTTGTCCTGCGAAAGGTCGATGCCGCTTTCTTTCTTGAACTCGCCCACAATATGCGCGATGAGCGCGTTATCCATATCGGTGCCGCCCAGCAAATTATCGCCGCTGGTGGATAAAACTTCAAACGTCCCGCCTTCGCCCATCTCAAGGATGGTCACGTCAAGCGTACCGCCGCCGAGGTCGAACACCATGATCTTCTGCTCTTTACCGGCCTTATCAATACCATAAGCCAGGCACGCGGCCGTCGGCTCATTAATGATCCGCATGACTTTAAGCCCCGCGATTTCACCCGCGTCCTTGGTGGCCTGGCGCTGATTGTCGTTGAAATAAGCCGGAACGGTAATGACCGCGCCTTCGACCGTGTCGCCCAGGTACTTCTCGGCATCCGCCTTGATCTTCTGCAGGATGAACGCCGATACCTGCTGGGGCGTGAATTCCTTGTCGAGCACCTGGAACTTATGATCGGTGCCCATCTTGCGCTTGGCGGCGTAAATAGTGCCCTGGGAGTTCACCGCGGCCTGACGGCGCGCCGGTTCACCCACCAAACGCTGGCCATCCTTCGTGAAAGCCACGAACGACGGAAATGCTTTACCCGACGCCACGCCGGCGCCTTCGGCCGACGGAATGATCACCGGCCGGCCGCCTTCCATGACCGCCGCCGCTGAATTTGATGTGCCTAAATCGATACCGATGAATTTCGCCATATGAACAACCTTTCTTTAATTTTTCTTCGAAACTTTTACCTTGGCCGTGCGAACCACGCGGCCGTCCATGATATATCCCTTCTGGAACACTTCCAGTACGGTGCCATCCTCTACTTCTTCCGACTCCACCGCCATCAGCGCCTCATGGCGGGTGTGGTCGAATTTCTTGCCCAAAGCGTCGATCTCCGTTACTTCATATTTCTTTAAGAGCTCCTGCATCCGTTTTAGGACCATCTCAACGCCCTTCAGAAGCGACGCCCCTTCCGCCGGATTCACGCGGGCGGCCGTCACCGAACGCTCAAAATCCTCGTAAAACCCGAGCATCTCGATGATCACCTCTTCGTGCGCGTATTTGATCAGCTCCGTCCGCTCACGCTCATGGCGCTTGCGCATATTGTCGAACTCGGCGAACAACCGGATATATTTATCTTTGGCTTCACCGACTTCCTGCTGAAGCTTTTCCACCTCGGTAACCGCTGGTTCCGCGACAGCCGGCGCTTCACCTGCGCCCGCCCCTTCATTTCTCACTTCTTCGTCTGCCATAAGCTATTCCAACTCTCTCATGATCTCGGATACATATTCCAGGGCTGAAACAACCCGCTCATAATCCATCCGCGTGGAACCCAGCACCGCCAGGTGCCCCGCCGCGCCGCCGCGCGTTTTAAAATGCGATACCGCCATCGCGCAATCATCGAAACAGGCACAAGCGGTTTCCTGTCCGATATAAATTTTGATCTTCTTATCAAGATCCCGGCGCAATACCTCCAGGATCCGCTCTTTCTCCTCAAGCACTTTAAGGATGCCGGCCATCTTTTGCAAACCATGAACGCCGACCGCCTCCGCCAGGTAATTCGTCCCGCGGAACGAATAGGTCCGCGGATACCCTTCCAGGGTCACGATGCTCGCGCAATGCGTCAGGTCAGAAATGACCGCCGACGTCCGCTCCATCAATAACTGCAATTCCCGCACGCCCTGCTCATACTCTAAATGAATGCGATGGCGCTCTTCTTCAACAAGGGCGATCTCGCGCATCAGAAAATCAACGAAATAACGGTAGCCCCGCTGCGTCGGCACCCGCCCGGCTGAGGTGTGCGGATGCGTCAGATAACCATCGGACTCCAGGTCCGCCAGGATATTGCGGATGGTCGCCGAACTGATGCCGTCCTCATAACAATCAGCGATGAACGCGGAACTGACCGGCGCGTCAGTACGAATATACTGCTGCACGACCATCGTCAGGACCACGTCTTTGCGCTGCTGTTGATTTGCACGAACCATAAACAACCCTCTTTTGGCACTCTTGAAGGTACTTTGCTAGCGCGGAATTATAAAAAAAAGAACGTCTAATGTCAAATGCTGTTACTTAACGTTCTCGCCAGCCGCTGCCTCAGCAAAAAAACGCTGATCGCTCTGCACCTTTCCCGTCGGGAAATACTCAACCCGCCTCGCGAGCCTCCCGGCCTCATACGTTTCTTCAGCGATCAGTATCCCCTTTTCATCATACACCTTAAAGGCTCCAACGCGCTCATTATTCTTGAAGGCGCCTTCACTCTTAAGCCGGCCGTCCTCGAAATATTCTTTCCCCATGCCTTCTTTCACATCCATCACGACCGGCACCACCCAGTGGACCGAGCCGCTCTCATAATATTCCCGCCAGAAAAGATCATCCATCTTCCCGGCCGTGTAATTCGTTTTGATCCGCACGCGCCCGCTTTTGTAATAGATCCTTACCGGGCCATTAAGCACGTCGTTCTCGTAAAATCCGTCATTGAGCAGCTCGCTCGTCCGGGCATATTCCTTGCCAGCGCCACGGCGCATGCCATCGGACGCTTCATAAATACCCTTGATCATGCCCTCAGGGTAAAACTCGCGGATCTTGCCGTACTGCACGCCGTTACGATAATCGTACTCCCGATAAACCCCGCCCGTGGCATAAAATTTCTTGGTCACGCCGTCTTCCTGATTATGGCTGAACTGCCGCTCGAATACCAGGACGCTATCCTCGGAATATTCACGGACCAACCCATCTTTCCAACCGGCAATATAGGGCTCCTCTTTCTGGATCCGCCCGCTGGGGAAATAAGCTGTCATGAGCCCATGAAGGACGCCTTCACGGTAAAACGATTTGCGCTTCGGCTTGCCATCCGGAAAATATTCCATCAGCATGCCGTCGAGCTTGCCGGCGCGATACGTCCCGGTCGCCTGCAGCAGCCCGTCAGGATAAAAAGAGCGGAAGCGCCCATGGGCCACGCCCTGCTGGTATTCAACCGTACGCGTCAGAACGCCCTTGGGGTCGATCTCATCGTAGAACCCGTCCTTCATCATTTCAGCAGAAAAGACCGGCGCGGCCATGATGCCAAGGAACAACAAGCTGTGCATAAAAACCAAATGTCGCATGACAGCATTCTATCAAAGAACAGAAGGAATTCCATCCTTCATCACAACATCAACGCTCTCACCGTCTTTCACGTCGCCTTTAAGGAGCTTAAGAGCGATCGGATCCTGCACGGATCGCTGGATCAGCCGCTTGAGCGGCCGGGCCCCGAACTGCGGGTCGTAACCGCGCTCAGCCAACCAGGCACGGACCTCCGCGGACACGGTCAATGTGATACGACGCTGGGCCAGCCGCTCCTTAAGGATCTCGATCTGGATATCCGCGATCAACACCACATCCCCGCGATCCAACCGGCGGAACTCCACGATCTCGTCGATACGGTTAAGGAATTCCGGACGAAAGAACGAACGCAGCGCCTCCTGCACCGACTCCCCGCCTTCAACGTTCCCCAAATTGGAAGTCATAATAATGATCGTATTCTTAAAACTCACCACCCGACCCTGGCTGTCGGTCAGACGGCCATCGTCCAGGAGCTGCAACAATGTATTAAAGACATCCGGATGCGCTTTCTCGATCTCATCGAACAAAAGCACACTGTATGGCCGGCGGCGCACGGCCTCCGTGAGCTGCCCGCCCTCTTCAAAACCAACATAACCCGGCGGCGCGCCGATCAGGCGGGACACCGAATGCTTCTCCATATACTCGCTCATATCCAGGCGGATCAGCGCGTTCTCGTCGTCAAACAGGAACCCCGCGAGGGCGCGCGCTAATTCGGTCTTGCCAACCCCGGTCGGCCCGACAAAAATGAACGACCCCATCGGGCGATGCGGATCCGAAAGCCCCGCGCGCGAACGGCGCACGCAGCTGGCCACCAATCCCACCGCCTCGTCCTGGCCGATCACCCGGCGCTTGAGCGCGTCCTCAATATGCACCAGCTTTTCCTGTTCACCCTGCTTCAGGCGATCAACGGGAATGCGCGTCCATTTGGCCACGACCTGGGCGATATCTTCCTCGCCAACCTCTTCCTTAAGCAAAGGATGCCCGCCCTGGGCCGTTATAAGTGCCTTATTTTCCGTATCCAATTCCTTGTTGAGGACACCCAGCTTGCCGTAACGGATCTCGGAGGCCTTCGCCAGGTCGCTGTCGCGCTCGGCCTTGTCACCTTCCGCGCGCAATTCTTCCATCTGTGCCTTGATCCGGCGGATCTTCGCAATAAAGCCCTTTTCTTTCTGCCAGCGCTCACGTAAACCGGCATTCTGCTTCTTGAGTGAAACCAGCTCCTCTTCGATCTTGCGCAAGCGCTCACGCGACGCGTCATCTTTTTCCTTCGTCAGTGCCTGGCGTTCGATCTCGAGCTGCCGCAAGCGGCGCTCACTAGCGTCAAGTTCCTGCGGCATGCTGTCGATCGCGATACGCAACCGTGACGCCGCTTCATCAATAAGGTCGATGGCTTTATCCGGCAGGAACCGGTCAGCGATGTAACGCTCGGACATCGCGGCCGCGGCCACCAGCGCCCGGTCCTCGATACGCACGCCGTGATGCACTTCATATTTTTCCTTAAGGCCGCGCAGGATCGCCACCGTATCCTCCACTGTCGGCTCCATGACCATGACCGGCTGGAACCGGCGCTCAAGGGCGGCATCTTTCTCAATATGCTGCCGGTATTCATCGAGCGTGGTCGCGCCAACACAACGGAGCGTGCCCCGGGCCAGCGCCGGTTTCAGAAGGTTCGACGCGTCAATGGCCCCCTCCGCGCGTCCCGCGCCGACGATCGTGTGAAGTTCATCAATAAAAAGGACAATATCGCCGTTCTTGTCTTCCACTTCCTTAAGGACCGCGCGCAGGCGTTCCTCGAACTCGCCGCGGAACTTCGCCCCGGCCAGGAGCGCACCCATGTCAAGGGTGACGACCTTCTTGTTCTTGAGCCCCTCGGGAACATCGCCCGACACCACCCGCTGGGCGAGGCCTTCCGCGATCGCGGTCTTGCCCACGCCCGGCTCGCCGATCAGCACCGGATTGTTCTTGGTGCGGCGCGATAAAACCTGGATCACGCGGCGGATCTCTTCATCCCGTCCGATGACCGGATCAAGCTTTCCCTTGCGCGCCAGTTCCGTCAGGTCCCGGCCGTAAAGTTCAAGCGCACTCTGGCCTTCCTGCTGAGGGTCCATCTTAAATGAATTCATTGTTCACTCTTTCTCTTGTTATTCCCCACTGCAGCGGCACACATTCTCCGCCGTGCAACACGGCCCGGTCTCTTTATCGGGCTGTTGCGGGTCCACTTTCGGCTGCTGCTCGCCGGCTTTCGGTTTTTTAACTTTCTGATCAGGCTTCTTTCCCATAACCACCTCACTTGTTGTTAATTTCTCTCTGCCAAACAGCACATCTGTTGATGATGTTTTGTCGCTGGCAAAGCCGAAAGCTTTCACCTACATAAGCACTCATTGCCTGCGAGTGCCAAGATTACAGTAAAAAAATTTCCTTTCAATGAATTTTCATTTCCAGGATCACCTTGACGCCGCTGATATTGACCCGGCGCTCCTCCATCAGGTACTTGACATAGGTCAAGCGCTTGATCTGCACCTGGGAATAACACCGTGTCCGCACCCCGACCCGACGGGGACTAACGACCCCCATCTCATCAAGTTTGCGCAGGGTCCAAATGGGCACGCCCACCATTTCAGACGCCACGCCGATAACAAAGAGCGGAGCCTGCGGATCGATCTTGATATCAAAATCATTCAGGCTTTTTTCTGTCCGCATCCAGCAACTCCTTCATCCTCACGAAGGATAACACAAACTAATTTTATTGTCAACAAAAACTTACCGATATAATTAGATTATCTAACTGTGCTTCGGCTTCTTTTCATGACTGGTAAAGAGGTCAGCCCGATGCGCCGGAACGCGCGCCTGAAGGTGGATGCCATCGGCGCCATATTCCTCTAATATAACATCCCCTTCCTGATGCGCGAGGCGCACCAGGTCCATCCGGTCCATCGGCACGGTCACATCGATCTCTGCCACCTGCTCGGCCAGATGATCCTCTACCAAACTTAAGAGCGCGCCGATATTCAACTGGGTCGACGCCGAGATCTCAACCGTATTCTTGAACTTCCGGGCGGCCTCAACAAGAATGTTCTTGTCAGAAACCTGGTCGATCTTGTTGAGGACCATAATGGTCGGTTTCTGATGCGCGCCGATCTGCTCAAGAACATGATCCACGGACGTCTTGAAATTCTCATACTCCGGATTACTGACATCAAGCACATGCAACAGCAGGTCCGCGCTCTCCACCTCTTCAAGCGTGGCCTTGAAAGCCTCGATCAAATGGTGCGGCAGGTCGTGCATAAAACCGACGGTATCGGAAAAAACAACTTTCTGGCGATTAGGCAGCGCGCACTGCCGCGCCAGCGAATCGAGCGTCGTGAACAACCCGTCCTTGGTGATCGTATGCGCATCGGTCAATGTATTTAACAATGTCGACTTGCCGGCATTCGTATAACCGACGAGAGAAATAAGCGGGATATGCCGTCCCTGACGCTGCTTGCGCTTGACCTGACGGGAACGGGTCACATCTTCGAGCTCTTTCTTGATCCGGTCCACCCGCTGTTCAATGCGCCGGCGGTCTGTCTCAAGCTTGGTCTCGCCGGGGCCGCTGGTGCCGATGCCGCCGCCCTGACGAGAGAGTTCATCATAATTGCCCGACAAACGCGGCAAACGATACTGCAGCTGCGCCAGCTCAACCTGCAGTTTTCCCTCCAGTGATGTTGCGCGACGGGCAAAAATGTCCAGGATCAGCTGTGTCCGGTCGAGTACCCTGACCCCCAGCTGTTCTTCGAGCTCGCGCTGCTGGCGGCCTTTAAGCTCATGGCTGAAGATCACCGTATTCGCGTCGAGGACCGGCACCAAAGCCGCGATCTCCTGCACTTTTCCCTTATGAATAAGGGTCGCCGATTCCGGCGGATGCGCCGGGCACATCACTTTGCCGGCCACTTCCCCATTACAAGCTTTAACCAGCTCTTCCATCTCATAGGCCGTCTGATGCAGCGGCCAGGGGCTGCGCTCTTTAAGATCCACGATCGCCAACAGGACTCTTTCTTTCATCAAAGCACCTTCCAATCAATTCGTTTATCTTTTCGGAACCAGGTCATTCATTCTGAAAAGAATTCTTTTCAGAATGTCCCGAAGGCTACCTGAGGCCTAATTAGGCCTCGGAGCCGAGGGATTTCCACTGTATCCGTTGATCCTTTCTAAACCAAGTCATTTGCCTTTTAATATAGTGCCGTGTGTTCTGCTTCATCAGCTCTTTGGCCCGGTCCAGGCTGTGATCGCCATTGATAAAGCCTTTCACTTCCGGGATGCCGATAAGCCGTGACGCGCTTAGCGATAACTTCATTCCCATCAACCCGCGCACTTCCTCGATCAGGCCGGAAGCGAACATCCCCTCGATCCGCGCTTCCGCCCGGGCATACATCACGTCCCTGGGCCGCCCCAACCCGATCACCGCGATCGGCTGCTTACCCCATAGACCGTCGCGGGTCTTTTGTAATTTTGATATCGGGATCCCTGTCGCTTCAAAAACTTCCAACGCTCTAACAATTCTAAGCTGGTCGTTAGGGTTGATCTTGCCCGCCGCGTCAGGGTCGACATCACACAAACGCTGATACATCGCGCCCAATCCACCCGCCTTGACACGCTCAAGTAAATCTTCACGCAAGCCGTCCGGCAATGCCACCGATTCAAACAAACCATCAAGGATGGCCGCCATATACATCCCGCTGCCGCCGCAAACGATCGCCTTGCGCCCACGCTTTAAAATATTATCGATCGCCACGACCGCCAATGCCCGATATTTCGCGGCATTGAAATCCTCTTCCACCGAAACAATATCCAGTAAATGATGGGCTACGCCCGCCCGCATCCGTGGTGATGGCTTATCGCTGGCGATATTGATCTCGCGATAAACCTGCATAGCATCGCAGGAAACGACCTCGCCGTTACAAAGACCGGCCGCTTCAACCGCCACAGCGGATTTACCCACCGCCGAAGGCCCCACTAAAAAAAGAATATTGTTATTAGCTAACTCACGTTGAACAAGGGGAATAACAGGGTCAGTCATCAAGGATAGATCAAGGTTGGGTAACCCAGACCGGAAAGCTTCTTTTCCAAATCCTGGGCATCTTTAAGGGCGGTCAACTGCCCCGCGCGGACACGAAAATACAAACGGCCTTCGGCGGATTTTGTTTCAACAATATAGGCGTATTCCTTGCGGTCGAGCAGCTCCTGCATCAGCTTGCGGGCCCGCGCCTCATCATTGAACGAACCGACCTGAACGGCGAAATACTGCTTCTCCTCCAGTAAACCACGGGCAACATCAGCCTCGAAACTCTCGGGATAATCACCGATGATCTTCTCTAACATGTCACGGGCCTTGTTCCAACGCGCCAGCTTCAGGTTCGCGCGGGCGGCTTTAAGGCAAAACAAACTCATCTGCTCCGAATCACGGCGCCTGGCGATCAGGCCGGTGACTTCTTTCAAAGCATTTTCGTACTGGCCCTGTAAATAAAGAGCGTCGATGATCCCCACCTCGGCCTTATCGTAGGTCTCAATATCAGGACGGTCTGAAAGCAACTTCTTGAACGTTTCGTAAGCTTTGGGATATTCGCTCAGCCTCAGGAAACTAAGGCCTAAATAATATTGCGCCTGGATCGACTGCTCACGGGTAAGGTCTTTCTTGAGAAGGTCTTTCGCCAGGCCATTAGCCCCCTTGAAATCCTCCTGGATAATGGCAGCCTTAAGATCCGCCAAAGGGTCACTCTTCAAAATAGCAGCCTGGGCCGCCGTGGCGGAAAGAAAAAACATAAGTGAAAGGATTAAATAACGCATAGAGAAGTTAAATTCTAGCTCCATTAACAACACTGTCAACGAAAGAATGGAAGGTGCCGATGCGCGGACTGGCAGCGGTTAACAGCTTCTTCCACAGTCAGGCCAAGATATTTGTACGCGTTCTTTTTCTTGAAATATTCGATCTGGCCTTCATAGTCTGATGGGATGACAGCTGGAAGCGCCATCTGGGAACAATCGATATGAACATCGTCGCATAAATTTTTCTGCTCGCACGTCTCATTGCATGCCGGAAGATCCTCCTGAGGGCCATTCGGACCAGGCATCCCGCCGCAAGAAGCGACCGGCTTACCGTTGACATCAATAATAAAATCGGGGGCATCCATCGCGCCGGTAAAGATCCGGAAATTTGTTCCACAACGCCGGACCGATCCCTGAAAGAAGCCATCCGGCATCTGTGCGGCACCTTTCAGGCAAACCTGCTCAAGGGGTGAATCCCCGGCTTTGACAAAAGAGGTCAGGTCGCGCAAAGCGGGATTCGACCTCAGATCAAATGCGGGTATACGGGAATAGCAAGCTTCCTTTGCCCAAAGAGCCGTCACAGGGATATCAAAACACCTGTGCGGATCATTAGCCGCATAAGAACCGGGAGTCCCGGCGAGTGCCAGGGATGACGTCAGAAAAACGAAGGACAAAACCAGAAAAGAGCGCACTTATTTCTTCGTCCCGAAAGCGCCCAGCAGGCTATTGACGCTATCCGCGGTCGTGGCCGACCCTTTCTGGGCCTGCTCCACTTGCTGACGCGCCGCCGCTGTCTGGGCATCGGATGGCGGGATCGACGCTGTGATCTTCTGCTGAGCAGCCGCAATATGATCCTGCGCCATCTTGGCCAGCGCGACCTTGGCGTCCGTCAGGATCTTCTGAGCGCTGATCGACTTGGGGTCCAACGTCAGCACATAATTCGCCAGATCATACGCCGGCTGATAATTCTTCGCCGCAAGGTACTCCTTGGCTTTAGCAATAATGAAATTTTGCTGCTGCGCCGGGGCCGTGCTCAGCTTCTTGGCCTGATCGACCGTCTGTTGCGCCTGGGGGCAAAGCGAAACCGCCACTGCCTGCCCGACACTCTTTAACATGCCACCCCAGTTTGTTTGGGCCGAAACACTAGATACCCCGCTCAACATCATAAAAACTGCCGCCATCAAGATCATGCTGGTTATTTTCATTTTACAAATCCTTTGTTATAGAGTTGTTGTACCCACTGTTCTTCCTGGCGCGCTCTGCGCCAATATGAAGCAACTGACCGAGAAAAGGCCCGAACAGAAAGCCGATCGAGGTCACCACCACGCCCACGGCCACGAACGACATGAATGAAGCAAAAAGTTTACCTGCCACCGTCACCGGCGTAAAAGTCGGGCCCTGGGCGGTAGCGATCATGCTGATAAAATAGAACGCATCAATATAGGACATTTTCTCAATATGACGCATGCCCAACGTGCCGACGAGCATCACCGCGCACACCAGCGCCAGTGAGAAAAGGCCTCTTTTCAGCGACGAATGAAGATGATTGTTCATCATAACCTGAGCTCTCCCTATCGATAGGTGGCGTCACCACGCTATCGGTTGACGGTCCTTAAAAAATCCGCCAGTCGGACCGCTATTCGGCAACGTCGCCAGCCATACAGGTGTATCGGCCCCTTGCTCGGCCGTACGCGGCGCCTGCGGACCACCCATATCAGTACGGCACCAGCCGGGGGTACAACTGTTGATCAGAATATTGGTGCCCGCCGTTTCAGCCGCCAGGACACGGGTCACCATATTAAGCGCTGTCTTGGACATCCGATACGCCAAAAACCTGCCCTCTGGATTCGTCAGATCGGATAGCTGAGCCAGGTCGCTCGACATGTTCACGATGCGCCCATAATCATGCCGCTTCATCAGCGGAATGAACTGCTGGCACAATAACAGCGGCGCGTACGTATTAACCTCCATGGCTTTACGGACAAACTCAAGCGGCGTATGCAAACCATCCGCCGGCGCTATCGCCGGGCGATCCCAGACATCAGGGAATATCCCGGCATTATTCACCAGGATATCGCAACGCCCAAAGGTCTTATGCACAAAATCACCGAGCACCCCGACGCTCGCCGCGCTGCTCACATCCAGGGGCGCAAAACGCACCGACAGCTCTTCACGCTCAAACTCACTGACAGCCAGCAATCCTTTCTCGCGGTCCCGGCACGCCAACACCACCAGAATATCCTGCTCAGCCAGCTGACGGACGATCTCCCGGCCCAGGCCACGGTTCCCGCCAGTAACAACAGCCACGCGATAGTCCATATGCTTACCTCCGGTCAAGGTACTCTCTAATGACCTGTTTGTGATCGAACGCGTAATCAAGAAGAAGCAGCTCGTCATGGGGCACGACCTTCAGGCCCTTGGCGTCATCGCCGGCTTTTGCTTCGCCAACACCTTTGGCCGTAAAGACCGTCGTTACCGTATGAAAGCGCGGATCTCGCTTGGGATCAGAATAAGTATGGAATTGTTTGAGCTCCTTCAATTCCAGATTTGTTTCTTCTTTCGCCTCGCGGCAGGCGGCTGTTTCCAGGCTCTCGCCGGCATCGACGAATCCGCCGGGCAAGGCCAGCCCGAACGGCGGATTGGTGCGTTCGATCACCACCACCCCGCCCTCCACCTCGATAATAATATCCGTCGTTACGTAAGGCCCCCAGCCCATATCTTCCGTCACATGCCGCAGATAGCCAAAAACCTGTTTAGCAAAAACATCAAACGCCTCATCGGTGTCCAGGCAGATATTGATCTCGCCCAGTGACCCGCGGCCTTCACGCCCGGCCCGCAGCACTTCCTGGGAAATGATCTTGGCGCAAGCCACCAGCGGAAATCTTCCCCGGTCGGTCCCCAGGGCCGGCACCATGACCGTGCGCTTACCCTGCGCGGCGGCTTTTTTAATATGCTCCGCGCACGCCGCGCGGACCGTATGTTCATTGACCAGGCCAGACATCACCGGCAACCCGGAAGCCGGCCCTTTAAGGATGTTAACATCAATATTTTTGATCTTCATGATCTTGGGTCCTTAGACCGGTTACGAACGAACTCAAACGCCTCTTCAGCCGTCTTGATCTTCCCCAAATGCTGAGCCTCATCCACCGCGGCCAGGATCTCCTTGAACTCAGGGCCAGGTGTTAATTTTAACTCTTTGATCAGGTCATTACCATCAATAAGACGGACGAAGGGTTTCTCCTTCTTCTTCGCGAAGAAAAGATCGACCAAAGGACGGACAATGTCCTCGCTGTGAACGATATCCTCCGGCTTGGTCAACGGCCCGCGGGTAGCGCGCTGGTCGGAAAGCGCCAGCATAAGGATCGACACCGCTTCCTCTTTCGCGTCACGCATAAAACGAAAAACCATTTTTTCGGGCGCTTTCTTAAAATTCGACATATACCCCGGCCGTAAATGCAAGGCGACCATATCTTCCAGGGCGTAACGCTCGGCTGTCGAGGTCTTAAGCTGCCGGCAGATGGCCCGGGTGATATCACGCCCCACCCTTTCGTGCCCGTGAAAACTCAAGCGCCCTTCCGGCATTTCCTTACGCGTCGCCGGTTTACCGGTATCATGCAGCAGGCAGGCGAACTTGATGAGCGCGGCACGAGTATGGCCACCGCCGACCTTGACCGCCAGGTATGCCGCCAATTCCGCACGGCCAGACCACGCCTTCATTAATTTCTCAAATTCGGCCAACGCCAGCAGCGAATGCTTCCATACATTCAAATGATGATACCCGCCCTTGGGCACCCGCTCCATCAATTTAAGCTGAGGGATAATGGCAAAGAGCAGGCCGCTCTTTTCCATTTGGGCAATACTGCGGGCCGCACGGGGCGTCTCCAGGACCTTGAAAAATTCATCCCTGACCCGTTCGGGCGAAACGTCAAGGATCAAGCGCACCCGCGGCGTGATCGCCGACAATGTTTTAGGTTCGATCTTAAATCCGGTTTGAGCGGCCAGGCTGTACGCCCGCAGCAGCCGCAACGGATCATCATCGAAAGCCGCCGGACTGGTCATGCGCAAGAGGCCGGCCTTAATGTCCGCCAGCGCCTTAGGATTCTTTACGCATGAAGAAAGAATGTCCTGCTCGGGCTTTAATGTCATCAGGTTGACGACCAGCGTATTGATCGTAAAATCGCGTTTCTTAATATCACCGGCCAGGTCTTTGGCGCGTAAGTCGGCGAAATCATAGGTCCACAAACCTTCCCGCGTTTTACGAGCCACACGGGCACAGCCGGATTCGGCATCAAGCAGGATAAAAGATCCCCGGCACTTCAGCGCGAAAGCCCGGGCAAAAGCGATCGCGCCCTTTGAAACAATAAAATCAAGGTCATGCCCCTGACGGCGCAGCCATTGATCGCGCAAATACCCGCCGACAAGATACAAGGACACACGCTTCTTTCGGGCTAACTCAATAAGGGAAGGCACTTCAGGCAGATCATTAATGGTAGGCACGGGCATGCCTCACAGGTCATTCGTTAACGCTTGGGAAAAAACTTTTTCATCAACAGACATGGGGCACTTATAACGCACCGCGAGCGCTATCCCGTCAGAAGGCCGGCAATCAATACTGATCAGATGGCCTGTTTTGTCGCGCAACCGGAGCTTGGCGAAAAAAGTGCCGTCCACCAGGTCATCGATCGAGAGGGATTCCACTTCCGCCCCCAGCGCCTTGATCACGGAAGTCAACAGGTCGTGAGTCAGCGGCCGCGGCGCTTCAACATTTGATATCTTCATCTGAATGCTGGTCGCTTCCACCAAACCGATCACGATCGGGATCTGCCGGGTGCCGCCTTTTTCCCGCAGGACGACCGCCTGGTCGTGATTCTTTTCATCAATGATGATCTTGACGAGCTCGATCGGGACCATGCTCATTTTTTCCTTTTTACATCACGCTCGCGTTCCAGAATGACCTGGATCTCTTTCATAAAATGGCTGACATCGCGGAACTGCCGGTATACCGACGCGAAGCGGACATAAGCCACTTCATCAAGCGTATAAAGTTTTTCCATGATGAGCTCACCGATCACCGAAGAATCGACCTCACGGTCGTATTTCTTCTGGATCGTGCGCTCGATATCCACCGCTACGTCTTCCACCTGCGCCACGCTCACCGGGCGCTTTTCACACGCCTTCATGATGCCGTTGATGACCCGTGAGCGATCGTAGGGCTGACGGCGAGAATCTTTTTTGATGACCATGAGCGACACCTGCTCCACGTACTCATGGGTCGTAAAACGCTTGGCGCATTTAAGGCATTCCCGGCGGCGGCGGATGGACGTGGCCTCCGCGTTCTCGCGAGAATCGACCACCTTGGTGTCCTTATACGCGCAGGCAGGGCATTTCATTAGTAAGATAACCCCGGGTAAATGGGAAACTTCTTCGTCAGCTCTTCAACACCGGCCCGAACCTTATCGAGCGCGGCCGCGTTATCCCGGTTAACGATCGCCTGGTCGATCAGCTCGGCGACCTTGTCCATCTCGGGCTCTTTCATCCCGCGCGTCGTGAGCGCCGGAGAACCGATACGGATCCCGCTGGTCACTGCCGGCGCCTGTGTATCAAATGGGATCAGGTTCTTGTTAACCGTGATCTTCACGCTGTCAAGCAGGGTCGCCGCGTCCTTACCCGTAATATTCTTCGGGCGCAGGTCAACCATGAACAGATGATTATCCGTCCCGCCGGAAACGATGCGAAAACCCCGTTTCTCGAGCGCCACGGCAAAAGCTTTAGCGTTCTTGACCACCTGCTCTTGATAGGCCTTGAACTCCGGCTTAAGGGCTTCGCCAAAAGCCACGGCTTTGCCCGCGATAACGTGCATTAATGGCCCGCCCTGGATACCAGGAAAAATATTCATATCGACCTTCTTGGCATAGTCCGCTTTGCACAAGATGATCCCGCCGCGAGGGCCGCGCAGGGTCTTATGTGTCGTCGATGTGACAAATTCCGCGTACGGAACGGGGTTCGGATGCACACCGGCCGCTACCAGCCCGGCAAAATGCGCCATATCAACAAAAAGGACCGCCCCCACCTTATCGCAGATCTCACGGAACCGCTTAAAATCCAGAACGCGCGAATACGCCGAGTACCCGGCGATGATCATCTTCGGCTTATGCTCCAGCGCGAGGCGCTCGACCTCATCCATGTCGATGAGTTCGGTCTTAGCGTCGACTTTATAGGAAACCATATTGTACAGCTTACCGGAAAAGTTGATCTTCAGCCCATGCGTCAAATGCCCACCGCAGGCCAGATCAAGCCCGAGGACCGTGTCGCCCGGCTTCACCGCGGAAAGGTAGACCGCCATGTTCGCCTGAGAACCGGAATGCGCCTGCACGTTCGCGTGGTCCGCGCCAAAAAGCTTCTTCAGACGGTCGATCGCCAGCTGCTCAACCTCGTCCACATTTTCGCAACCGTTGTACCAGCGCGCCTTGGGATACCCCTCGGCATATTTATTGGTCATCACCGAGCCCATGGCTTCCATCACGGCCGCTGAGACAATATTCTCGGACGCGATCAACTCCAGGTTCTCACGCTGGCGCTTGAGCTCGTTTGAGATGCTTTTATAAACTTCCGGATCGTTCTTCTGCAAGTCCTTCATATCTGCCCATTCCCTTTATTTTAAGAACTGTTTCTCGATCGCCTTGATCTGTTTTACCCGGCGCAGATGCCGGCCGCCCTCAAACTCGGCATTAAGCCATGTTTCAATGATCACGAACATCATTTTCTCGGTCACGAACTTTGAACCCAACACCAGAATATTGGAATTGTTATGCTGGCGGGAAAGCGCCGCCGCTTCCTTGTTATAACACAACGCCGCGTAAGCACCCGGGACCTTATTAGCCGCGATAGAATGCCCGATGCCCGTCATGCACACCAGGATCCCGCGGGAATTCTTGTGCCTGGCTACATTGGTCGCCACTTCCAGCGATAACTTGGGGTAATCACACGGTGGTTCAGGCTCGTACGTCCCGACGTCAACTGTTTCATGGCCCCGGGAACGCAACAAGGCGATCACTTTACCCTTAAGAGCGAAACCACGATGGTCCGCGCCAATAAAAACCGTTAATCGTTTCATATCATGGTCCGATCAGATCAATTTCTCAACTTTATCCAGGCAGTCATCAATAAACGCGGCACAAGCCTGATATTCGCCGCGCGCATGCCCGATGGGGTCCGGGATATCAAGGTCTGATTCCCGTAAAGCTGTCGCGTGATTGAACTCGCCGAGCAAATACACCCGGGGCTCCACCACCGGGACGCGTTCCAAAACCTGCAAACGGTGCGAACGCGTCATCACAAAGATCAGGTCCGATCTTTTAAGCAGCATATTCGTGACCGGCCGCGACAAATGCCCGCGCGCGTCCATCCCGAAACTCTTAAGGACCCCCACCGCTTCCTGGCTGGCCGAAGTAGGGAACATCACGCCGGTGCCACAAGAAGAAACCTCGACGTCCTTGCGATACGCCAGCCTTTTCTTAAGCAGATACTCCGCCATCACTGAACGACAGCTGTTACCCGTACAGACGAAAAGGATATTCTTACGGCCCGTTACGGCATCGACAGCCTTCTGTTCGATCTCGCCGTTGCGGGTCACTGTCGGCCGGGGCTTGGTGAAATCCACAATAGTGGACGCGATCCCGCTACGTACTTTGCCGCTATCGATCGCGATATCGACCAGGCCGTCCAGGTCCCGCAACGCTTCTTCGCAGGTCGTCGGGGCAGGATTCCCTTCAAAATTCGCCGATGGGGCCGCGATTGTGCAGCGCGCGTTCTCCACCAGCCTGAGCGCCACATTATGATCCGGGATCCGGATACCGATCGTATGCCCCAACTTATCACTGGCCGCCGGTACAATAACAGTCAGCGGACCCGGCCAATAACGATCGATCAATTTATAAAGCTTAGGGTCGGTATACGTCGTATAGTTACGGACCAGCTCTTTCTGGGCGATCATCACCGAAAAAGGCTTGTCATCAGAACGCTTTTTAACATCCCGCAAACGCTTCATGGCCACAGGATTCGAATTATCGGCCGCGATGCCGTACACCGTTTCCGTCGGAAAAATGACCAGCCCGCCCTTGTGGACGCAATCCGCCGCTTCGTGGATCGCGCTGGAGGAAGGAGCTTCGGGATCGATCTTGATGACCTTGGTCTTCACGCTCTTAACCCTTTAATATCTTTTCCGCCTGATCGGCGGTAAATTCCTCAAGCTTCTTTAGTAACTTCTTATCCGACAGGGCCATGATGCGCACCGCGATCAGCGCCGCGTTCTTGGCACCCGGCTTACCGATGCCCACTCCCGCCACCGGGACTCCCGGCGGCATCTGAATGGTCGACAACAGCGCGTCCAACCCGTTGAAACCCATTGATTCAAGCGGAATGCCAATGACCGGGATCTGCGTGTGCGCCGCGACCGTCCCCGCCAAAGCCGCCGAACCGCCCGCCGCGCAAATAACCACTTTCACGCCGCGCGCCGCCAACCCCTCGGCATACTCAGCCGTCTGTTTCGGTGTGCGGTGAGCGGAAAGGACTTTCACCTCATTGCTGATACCGAACGCGTCGAGCATCTTGACCGCTTCTTCAACTATCGGCATATCATTCTTGCTGCCCATCATCAACGCGACTTGAATATTCATAGCCTTACCCTCGATGTAACGCCTTCTTCCCGATATCTTTCCTGAACTGCATCCCCTCAAATGAAATTACCGCCACCGCTTTATACGCCGTCTCGATAGCCCGGGCAATGCCGGACCCAAGCGCCGTCACACCAAGGACCCGCCCACCCGCAGTCACCACGCTGCCGCCCGCCGTTTTAGTGCCGGCATGAAACACCACGGCGTCGCCAGGAACGTTCGCCAAACCTTTGATCTCTTTTCCCGTAGAATAGTCACCAGGATATCCGCCAGCCGCGATCACCACGCAAACGCACGCCCGGCTATCCCACTCCAACTTAAGCCCCGCCAGCCGGCCCATAACGGATGCCAGCATCATCTCTACAATATCACTCTTGAGCCGGGGAAGCACGGCCTGCGTTTCGGGGTCGCCAAAACGCGTATTGAACTCCAGCACCTTCGGCCCTTGCGCCGTCACCATAATGCCAGCATACAAAATGCCCTTGAACGGCGCGCCATCTTTAAGCATACCATCGATCGATGGCGTGATCACTGTATCCGCGATCTGCTTCATGAGCAAAGGCGTCACGACCGGCGCGGGCGAATAAGCCCCCATCCCGCCGGTATTCGGCCCAAGGTCATTATCAAAGATCCGTTTATGGTCCTGGGATGATTCGAGAATAATAAAATCTTTGCCGTCAGCGACTGCCAAAATGGACGCCTCTTCGCCGACGAGGAACTCTTCAATGACCACCCGATTGCCGGCATCCTTGAAAACCTTATCTGACATGATGCTCTTAAGCGCATCCACCGCCTCAGATTTACTCTGGCAGATGATCACGCCCTTACCTGCCGCCAGCCCGTCCGCTTTAACCACCAGAGGAAAGCCACATTTATCAAGGAAGGCCGTCGCGGAAACAATATCATCAAAAGCACCATACGCCGCTGTCGGAATATGATGACGGGTCATAAAGTCTTTAGCGTAAGCCTTGCTGCCCTCCAGGCGCGCCGCGGCTTTTGACGGACCGAAAGCCTTGAGGCCCGCCTTTTCGAAAGCATCGACAATGCCAAGCACCAAAGGCACTTCGGGACCAACAACGGTCAGGTCAATGTTATTATCTTGAGCGAATTTCAGAAGGGAGGCCACATCGTCGGCCTTGATATTCACGCACTCGGCGAGTGACGCGATGCCGCCGTTACCCGGCGCGCAGAATACTTTGGTTACACGGGGACTCTGGCGGATCTTCCACACCAGCGTATGTTCACGACCGCCTGAACCGATCACCAGGATCTTCATTGTTTAAACCAGTTCCAGCTTTTCCTTACCGCGCTTAATGACTTTACCAATAATGTACGAAGGCATGTTCGTCTTACGCAAAGCCGCCTGCACTTTGGCCGCCTCGGCAGGCTTCACGATCACAATAAATCCGACGCCCATATTAAATGTCCGGTACAATTCACGCTCGGCAATATCCGCTTTCTTCATGATCAGCTCAAAGATCTCCGGCATCGGCCAGGTTCCCTTGGCGATCTCAAGCGCGGCATTGTCCGGGAGGCATTTCGTTAGTTTCTCGTAAAAAGCGCCGCCGGTATTATGCGCCATGCCGTGAATATCGAATTTACCGACCAAAGGCAGGATATTCTTTACATAGATGCGCGTGGGTTCAAGAATGAGCTTCGCGTATTTCTTCTGGTCCGCCGGCCCGAAAACCTTACGCACCATGGAATAACCATTGGAATGGACGCCGCTCGAAGGCAGCGCGATAACAACATCGCCGGGCTTGATCTTCGTGCCGTCGATGATCTTCTTCTTCTCAACCACGCCCACGGTAAAACCCGCGAGGTCATAATCTTCAGGCTTATACATCCCGGGCATTTCCGCGGTCTCGCCGCCGATAAGCGCGCAACCCGCCTGACGGCAACCCTCGGCCACGCCTTTCATCACATCAACTAGAACTTTCTTATCAACCTTGCCACAAGCTACATAATCAAGGAAAAACAATGGCTTGGCGCCCACGCAAAGCACATCGTTAACATTCATGGCGACCAGATCGATCCCCACCGTATCGTGCTTGCCGATATGATTGGCGATTAACAGCTTGGTGCCAACGCCATCGGTGGAAGAGACCAACACCGGCTCTTTGTAACCTTTGGGCAGCGCGTACAAAGAACCGAACGCGCGCGTCCGGTCCATCACGCCCGCATTACGGGTTGACTTCACCAGGCCCTTGATCGCCCCAACGAACGCGTCAGCCTTCTGAATATCGACGCCACTATCTTTATACGTTAACGTTCTCATAACTATATCCCAGCCATTAAAAATAGAACAAGAAGGAAAGAAACCGCAACACCCGCCGCGTAAGCCTTGCTCTGTTTCCAAAGCAAGATGCCAATAATGGCCGGAACGAGAACTAATAGAATAACCGTGACTCTCGACGCAAACCAGGCCAGCGCCTGGGGAGAGTTCGAAATAGCCGGCCCGTATACATAGGCCAGGATGAACTCAGTAGCAAACCCCGCCAGGAACCAAAGCGCGCTTTTGACCATCGGCCCTCATTACAACAAATTCTTTTTAACGTAATCGACGCCGTTCTGGAACACCTTGGCGCCCTCGCCAAACTTGGGTCTCTTTCCCAGTCTTGTCCAGAAAGGATGCTGGGTCGCCAGGAAATGACGCTCCGGATGCGGCATAAGCCCCAGGATACGCCCGGTCGGATCGGTAATACCGGCAATATCTTCCGTGGAGCCATTAGGATTATCCGGATACTCCGGTTTGCTGCCGTCAACCTTCACATAGGAGAAAACGATCTGCCCGTTCTTCTTAAGCGCGTCCATCACGCTTTTATTCACGGGAATGAATTTCCCCTCGCCGTGCGCCACAGGAATAAAAATACTCTTCGGAAGGTCTTTCGTCCAAACGCACTTGCCCCCAACCTTTAAATGCACCCAGCGGTCTTCAAACTTACCAGAATCGTTATTGAACAAGGTCGCTGTTTGAATGGTCTTTGAACCGACCGCGAACGGCCCGGGAAGAATACCAGCCTTGACCAAGATCTGAAATCCATTGCAAATGCCGATGATCAATTTCTTATCGCTGATGAACTTAGCCACATCCTTGCCCAATCTAACACGGAGCTCATTAGCAAAAATACGCCCAGAGGCAATATCGTCCCCGTAACTGAACCCGCCCGGCAGCGCCATGATATGGTAATCCTTCATCGCCACACGGCCGGCAAAAAGCTCCTGCAAATGCACCTGGTCGACTTCGGCGCCGCTTTGCTCAAAAGCAAAAGCCGTCTCCGCATTGCAATTCGTTCCGGCGGTGCGCAATACTAGAACTCGAGGTTTATTAGCCATGATTACTTTTTCTTACGATAGAAATCCTTGATGATCTTGACCACTTCTTCCGGTTCATCGACGATATGATAAAGATACAGGTCATTCTCATCGATACATTTCTCTCCCAGAAGCCGTTCCTTCATCCATTCCTGCAGGCCCTTCCAAAAATAACTGCCCACCATGATGACCGGCACTTTAGGCATACGGCCCGTCTGGGTCAGCGTCAGGCTTTCGAAAAGCTCATCGAGCGTGCCAAAGCCGCCGGGGAATACCACGACCGCCTTGGCGTATTTGACGAACATGACCTTGCGGCAAAAGAAATAATGAAAATTAACCAGCGTCCGGATATAGGCATTCGGCTTCTGCTCGAACGGAAGCTCAATATTAAGCCCGATGCTCTCGCCCTTGGCCAGGAACGCGCCACGATTACCCGCTTCCATGATGCCGGGTCCGCCGCCGGTAATGACCGCGTATTTGTTCTCAACCAACAGCTTCGCCGTTTGTTCGCACAACTGGTACATCTTGTGGTTGGGTTTAAGGCGAGCCGAGCCAAAGATCGTCACCGCGTTCTCAACAGCGTGCAGACGGTCGAACCCTTCCACGAATTCAGCCATGATGCGAAAAATACGCCACTGGTCCATTTCGTAAAAATCCGTTGTCACTTGCTGTTCTTTTTTAGCCATAAAAGGGCACCCTTAAAATTTTAATGGTTTCTGCCACGCCGCCTTCAACACACCAATATCCGCCTTCAGGCACAGATTATCCTTCAAGCCGTAATAGAAAACAGCTTCGTCCGCCAGCACCTGCCCAACCAACTTGCAAGGGACGTCCTTCATCGTTCTTTCAAAAGCTTTTTTGTTCTCCGGTGAAACTTCCACGACAAAACGGGAATTGGATTCCGAGAACAGCACCATATCATCCCGGTCGCTATGCCCCTCGTAGGGCACGCTCTTGGCGAGGAACGCGGCGCCCAAGCCGCCGGCAAAAGCCATCTCGGCCACTGCCACGGCTAGCCCGCCCTCGGAGCAATCGTGAGCTGACGCGACCAACCCCTTAGCAGTCGCTTTCGACAAAGAATGATAGACCGCCAACGCCTCACGGGAACGCACCACCGGCACCTGCCCGCCGATAAAGCCATGCGACGCCAGGTACACCGATCCGCCCCATTCATCGTATGTGGAACCAACCACATAAAGCAAACCACCGGCTTTCTTAAGATCCATGGTCACCGACTTCGTGACATCATTCATGATGCCGATCGCGGAGATCAGAATGGTCCCGGGAATCGCAATCGACTTGCCCTGATCGTTATATTCATTATAGAAGCTGTCTTTGCCGGAAATAAACGGCGTCCCGTAAGCCACCGCAAAGTCATGACACCCCTTGGCGGCGCGCACTAACCCGCCCAGGCGGTCCGGCTTGTCGGGATTTCCCCAGCAAAAATTATCCAGCAGGGCGACTTGTGAAAGATTGCCGCCCACCGCAATGATCTGGCGGATCGCCTCATCCACCGCGGACGCCGCCATCCAGTAGGGATCAAGCGCGCCAAGTCGGGGATTGATCCCGTTGGATACAGCAATGCCTTTGTCCGTTCCCAAACGCGGGCGAAGGACACTGGCATCCGACGGGCCGTCACAGGCCGGCCCCACCATCGGCTTGATCACGCTGCCGCCTTGAACTTCATGGTCATAACGGCGGATGACCGCTTCTTTAGAACAAACATTGAAATCCGCCAGGACCTCCATGAGCTTCGGGGTCAAATCGGCGGGACACTTGAAATCAGGCATTTTATGTTTCGGCGCGGACCAAACGGCGGTCTTCGTAATGCGCGGGGTCCCTTCATGCATGAAATGCATGCTCAGATCTGCCATCCGCACGCCGTTATAGAACAATTCCAGCCGGCCGGTTCCAGGAAAAGTCCCGATCACCGCAAAATCCACATTCTCGGCGGCAAAGATCTGCTTGAACCGCTCCAGATTCTTCGGCGGCACCGACATGACCATCCGCTCCTGGGATTCCGAGATCCAGATCTCGTGATATTTCAACCCCTGATATTTCAGCGGCACTAATTCCAGGTCAACGCGCGCGCCAAGCTCCGCTCCCATTTCACCGACCGCGCTCGACAAGCCGCCCGCGCCGCAATCGGTGATCGCGCTGTAAAGCCCTTCATCGCGCGCTTTAAGCAGAACATCCAGGACTTTCTTTTCTTCAATAGGATTGCCGATCTGCACCGCGCCGGAAGAAACGACCTCAGACTCATGCGTCAAGTCGCCGGAAGAAAATGTAGCGCCGTGAATACCATCGCGCCCGGTGCGGCCGCCGCAAACCACGATCAGATCGTCCTTCTTAACTTTCTTGTGCTCCATTTTCTTCGGGATAATGCCGACCGTGCCGCAGAAAACAAGCGGGTTGCCGACATAACGGTCGTCAAAGCAGATCGCGCCGTTGACGGTCGGGATCCCCATCTTATTGCCGTAATCACGCACACCGCTGACCACGCCTTTGAGCACCCGCTTCGGGTGCAAAGCCCCGACGGGTAATTTGTCAAACGCATAATCCGGACGGGCAAAACAAAAAATATCGGTATTACAGATCGGCTTGGCGCCCAGGCCGGTACCCAGGATGTCGCGGATAACACCGCCCACACCCGTATTAGAACCACCGAACGGTTCCAGCGCTGAAGGATGATTGTGCGTCTCCACCTTGAAACACACATTGAATTTCTCGTCAAACTTGATGATACCGGCATTATCGTGAAAAACAGAAACACACCACGATTTATTGAGCGTGTTCGTCGCCTTGACGATCGTCTGCTTTAATAAATTCTGAATGACCTCGGTCGTGGACTTCTTACCTTCGGAGACCGTGTAGGCAATATTCCCGCGGAACGTTTTATGATTGCAGTGCTCGCTCCAGGTCTGGGCGAGGGTCTCGAGCTCAATATCCGTCGGCTCACGCTTGAGCCCGGCAAAATGCTTCTGGATCACCTTCATCTCGTTAAGATTAAGATACAACTGGCCCTTCTTGCTTAACTCGACAAGTGCTTTATCGGACAAGCCAAGCATCTTGACCTTAAGCGGCTCGGGCGTATTTAAAGCGGGTTCCTTAGCACCCACCAACATCGACTTAAAACTATCCTCCGGCCGCTTCACCGAATGCTGAACGATTTTATTCATCAACGCTTTTTCTTTGATGACTTCCAGCTCTTTTGGGGAAAGCGCGCCTTCTATAATATACTTGCGGGCAGTGCGGACAGCCGTGACCCCGCTAATGCCAAGGTCATGGATACCTTTTAAAGTGGACGCCTCCACCGGATCCATCACACCCGGATTATAAGCGATCTCAACTTCGCTCATGCCCTTACGTGCCGCCGCTTTCGCCGGGCGATCAGACAACGTATAATCCTGAACCACCAGGTCAACCAGAAGCTCGCGGCAGATACGCTCTGCCCCTTTGCGGTCAATATCGCCTTCCAGCAGGAACACCTGTACCGCGCGCACATCCTTGACGGAAGAAATGCCCAGGTCAAGGATATCATGGCGGACGCCGGCGCCGACCGAGTCAAATACGCCGGGTTTTTCTTTTATTTCAATACGCCAGATCATTTACCGGTAACTCTCTTTAGGACTTCCTGATAACCTTCTTTGATATTTCCGAGGTCGTTGCGGAAGCGGTCTTTATCGAGGCGGACGCCCGTGCCAACTTCCCATAAGCGGCAGGTATCCGGTGATATCTCGTCCGCGAGAATGATCTCGCCTTTGTAACGGCCAAACTCCAGCTTGAAATCGATGAGCTCGATCTGCAGCGCCAGAAAGAACTTCTGCATCAGCGTGTTAATAGCCAGCGTCAGGCGCTTGATCTCGCGCACTTCGGCCTCCGTCGCCAGTTCAAGGGCGATCACATGGTCCTCGTTCATCAGCGGATCATTGTACTTGTCCTCTTTGTAGCACAACTCAAAGATCGGCCGCGCCAGATGCTTGCCTTCAACCGCACCATAATTGCGGCACAGCGAACCGGCCGCACGATTGCGGATAATGACCTCAACGGGAACGATGCTGACCTTCTTGACCAGCATCTCGCGATCGCTGAGCTTCTTGACCAAATGCGTCGGAATGCCGTTGGCGGCCAGATACTCGAACATGCTCACCGAAATGGCACAATTCATGATGCCTTTTTCGTCGATCGTGCCCTTCTTCTTACCATTCCCGGCGGTCGCGTCATCCTTGAAATACTGGATGACCATGTCCGGATTATCCGTCGCGTAAAGAACCTTGGCCTTGCCTTCGTAAAGCTTCTCGCGTTTTTCCATAGAAACCGTTCCTTATTATTTGATCCCTACGCGCTTGAACACATAATCACGATGCTTGATGTAATACTTGATATCGAAACAGGCATCGATCTCTTCCTTGGACATGTACTTGCGCACCCGACGGTCGCGATTGAGGACATCACGGAAATCCGACGTCTCCTGCCAGACCTGCATGGCCGCGCTCTGAATGATCTCGTAAGCTTCGGTACGCGGCAGGCCCTTCTTCATCAATTCGAGCAGGCAGCGCTGGGAATAGATCAGCCCGCGGGTGATCTGCAAGGAATTGATCATGTTCTTCGGATAGACCAGAAGGCCATCGATCAGCGGAATGAATTTGTTGAGCATATAATCGAGCGCGATCGTGCTATCCGGCAGGATGATGCGCTCGGCGGAACTGTGGCTGATATCGCGTTCATGCCAGAGCGCGATATTATCCAGCCCGATGGAAGCGTTCGCCTTAAGAATGCGCGCCAGCCCGCAAATGCGCTCACAGGTAACGGGATTGCGCTTGTGCGGCATCGCTGATGAACCGATCTGCCCCTTGAAGAAAGGCTCTTCAACCTCGAGCACTTCGGTCTTCTGGAGCAGGCGGATCTCGGTGGCAAATTTATTGAGCGAAGCGCCGACCAGAGCCAGCACATTGAGGAAGTTCGCGTGATGGTCACGCTGAATGACCTGGGTCGCGATATTAGCGGGCCTTAGATTCAGTTTCTGGCAAACATACTCTTCAACAAAAGGATCGATATTGGCATAGGTCCCGACCGCGCCGGAAAGTTTGCCCACGCGCATATCTTCGGCGGCGAGCTCCAGGCGCTTGAGGTTGCGGGTCATTTCGTCATACCAAAGCGCCATTTTAAGCCCGAACGTCATCGGCTCGGCGTGGACGCCGTGCGTGCGCGCGATACAAACCGTATCCTTGTACTTCTTGGCCTTGGCCTTGAGGATGGCCAGCAACTTTTTCATGTCACCGATCAGGATCTCGGACGCTTCAACGCACTGGACTGAAATGGAGGTGTCGATCAGGTCGGACGACGTCATGCCCATGTGAAGATACTGGGCTTCCGCGCCGATATTCTCGCCGACATTATGGATGAACGCCACGACGTCATGCTTGGTACGCTCTTCGATGCGCTTGACCTCATCGAGGTCGAACTTGGCATTCTTTTTTATTTTTTCAAGGGCGGGTTTAGGGATCTTGCCGAGCTGGCACATGGCTTCGCAGGCCAAAACCTCGATCTGAAGCATGATCTCAAGCTTGCGTTGCTCGGACCAGATGCGCCCCATCTTGGAAAGCGTGTAACGGTCGATCATAAAAAATCCCCCTTTATTATATTAAGCACAACGAAAAGAGTGCTTAATATAACAAAGGGGGAGCGGAAAATCAAACAAAATCTAGCTAAATATACGCAAACTATTGTAATAAAAGAACTTACAATTCAGGGTAAAAGCCTTATTTCGCCGCAGCCGGCGCCGCGCCAGCCTCCTTGGCCGCCACGCCCTTCTTGAACTCCTCGGGCATATGGGATTCAAAATACTTGGCGCTGACCTCAACGCTCCCGCGCATGATCTGCGGAATGGTTGAAACCAGTTTTTTCCCGTCAGCTGAACCGTAGAAATTTACAAAAGCCGTCAGATCCGCCTCCGTGAAATACTTGTCGTAAAGAGGCACGAGCTGTTCGATGATATCGTCAACATTAAACGCGCCGCGCAGTTTGGCGGATTCTTCCGGCGAAAGGGACGACATCATCTGCTCAAAATTCGCCTTCATGCTGGCACGGGTGCCAAAAACATCGACGAATTTCATGATCAGGTCGTGCTTGGAGGGACTTATCGTACCGGCGGGCTGATCGGTCGCCACAGCGGCCGCTACGGAAGCGGGCACGGCAGGCGCAACAGCAACGGGCGCCGCAGGAGCTGGAACGGCAGCCGCGGGTGCGGCAGGCGCCGCATCATCAATACGGTCGATCTCATCTTTGTAATACGTCACGCTGGCGCCGCCAATATCAATGACCACGCTGGCGTCGGTCTTTTGAACGATCTTGCCGGTCGCTGTCGCGCCGCTCTTCAGGTAGATCGTCTCCGCTCCGGCCCCGGAACAGGCGATACTGGCAGTCACAAGCAGGAATAGCGCAAAAAATAAAAATTTCTTCATGTCACCCTCCATGGTTAAGTTATAGTGTGATTGTAAAACAATTCAGCATAAGGTCAACAGATATCAAGGATAACCCATGTTAGACACCTTTAAAAAAGAGATCGACACGAGCATCGGCCTTTTTCTCGACCATGTGGCCAAAGAATATAAACTGCACCTGGTCAACCCCATCCTCCACAAAAGCATCCGCGAATTCTCCTTACGCGAAGGCAAGCGCATCCGCCCCATCCTGCTCATCCTGGGCTATCTGGGCTATTCACCTAAAGGCCGCCGGCCGACCCGCTCGCTTTACAATGCCTCGACCTGCATCGAGTTCCTGCATAATTTTATGCTGATCCACGACGATATTATCGACTGCTCGGACCTGCGGCGCGGCAAGCCCACCATGCACCGCATCCTCAATAAGACCGTCCCCTGCGCCAACCCCGACAAGCTCGGCGTTGACCTGGCCATCATCGCCGGTGACATCACCTACGCGCTGGCCATCGACGCGTTCCTGTCGATCAACGAAGACCCGCTGCGCAAGGAACAAGCCCTGAAATATTTCATCCAGACCGCGGCTTTTACCGCCATGGGAGAATTCGTCGATACCGTCCACGGGGTGGTGGATGTCAAGCAAGTCCACGAAAAGGACGTCTTCCTGAACTATTCGCTGAAAACCGCGCGCTACACCTTTGACTGTCCCCTGGTAACGGGCGCGATCCTTGCCGGAGCGCCAAAAACCGAGATCCCCAAGATCGCCGACTTCGGCCTATGCATCGGCCAGGCCTTTCAGATCCAGGATGACATCATCGGTATATTTGAGACGGAAGAATCCATCGGGAAATCGATCTTAAGTGACCTGGAAGAGCAGAAAAAAACACTCCTGATCGTTCATGCCTTCGAAAAACTTCAGGGGAAGGACTTGCGGGATCTTAAGAACATCTTCACAAAGAAGAACAAAAAGCTGGCCGATCTTGAAGCGATCAAGCTGCTCCTGATCAAAGCCGGAAGCCTGCATTACGCGCTTAATGCCGTCAATGTGCGGGTAACAAAAGCAAGAAAACAGCTCGCGGCGCTAAAAATGAACCCCCGCCAGAAAGAGCTGGTGGCGGAGGCTCTGTTTAAATTCTTCGATCAGTCGATCAATATTGCCAAGCGCTACGCTTAATTTCCCGGACTAACAGGGTCCGGGACGTCGCAGCCAACTCGTTTCACTCGCTTATTGGCTGCTCCGCCAATTCCCGTTTTCGTCCTGGACTTTCTCTCCCGAAGAGGCCTTACCGCGCTGCACCTTGCCGAAAACCATCTCGACCGTCTCGAGCGCCCCGGCATCCAGCCCGTTCTGTTCCAGGATCGCCTGGTAAACGAACTTACGGTCCTTATTTTCGGCGGCAACCAGTGCTTTCGCGTCGGAACCACCGGAAAGGGCCTGCACATACCCGTGGTTATTCTCACCCACCACGCCCTGCGCTTTAAGCGCCTTCAGCTCGCTGAACCGGGACTTACGGCTTTCCAGCGCGGCCTTGACCGCGGGAGTCATCTCTTTAATATCATACGTTTGGGCAAAAGCCGCTGTCGAAAGCAATCCCGTCAATAAAACCGCCATGATGATCTTTTTCATAGAAATTCTCTCCGTAAATTTTTTATTTTCCGCCCCGGACAAACAGTGTCCGGGACGTCGCAGCCAACTCGCTTCGCTCACTTATTGGCTGCTCCGCCGCTGACAAAATCCTCAATGCCCGACGCCGTTTTCTCGAGCCCCTTGATATCGATCGTGATATGCGCGTTAATGGTGATCGGGCGGTTAGGATCCCCGATCGCTTTCACCGTGCACCCGGCGCAGAACGCCAGCAACAACAATACCGCTAATGATCTCATATTCTCTCCTGTTTGAACACAGCCGACCAGGCCTGAAGTAATGAATCGATCCGGGCGTCCACTTTCACTTCGTGCGTAATATGGAGCTCCAGATTCGCTTCCCGGCTTTTAAGCCCGATCTCACCGCTCAGATGATCGGGCGCATCGTTCTTTATTGTAAACGAAAAAACCTCAACCGCAAGCTTTCCTCCGCTGCGGATCAGGGAATCAATACGTTTCTTTTCCTGGGATGCCGGAAGGTAGGTCGCGATCGACGACAAAAGCGCCGCGCTCACCTTGCCGCCAGAGGGCATGTCCCAGTTCATGTCCAGGCCATCGATCTGTGGACCGGAACCGGCCAGGCGGACCCGGCCGGAGAGAGTGCCACCCAGCTCATGAAAAACGCCGCCAAGAACCCTGTCCAGCTGGCCGATATCGGCCTTCTCGACTACGGCACTGACTTCATACCGAGGAACTCGTCCAAAGGCGACCATAGCCTTGCCTGCGGTCTTCCCGCCGTATACATCCGCCTGAAGTTGCCGCAGGCTCAACTGGCCGGCATCGCCGCTAACGGTTGCTTTAACTTTTGAAACGCCGAGCCTGTCCCAAGCCACGGTGCCCGCCGACACATCGCCGCGGTAGGAAACCCCGTGGTCCGTCCTCGTAAGATAAAACCGGCCGGAAATACCATTGACCTTCAACTTGTCAAAGAAACCATCCGCTCCACTCAATGACAGGCCGGCTCCTCTACCGATCGAACATAACCCGAGCGCATTGCTGATATCCAGACGGGCGGAAGTAAACGTCAGCACCTGTTGGCCAATCACCAAACGGGCGCGAACATCCTTCAGTGCCCAATCTGACGGGAAGGTATACGCCAGCGACCCGAAGCGCAACTCACGAACATCAACGGCCTTAAGGCTTCGCGCGACCGCCTGACGTACCAGATAACTCATGGCGGCGGCATTGTTCACTACCACCCATCCTGCCGCAATAACAAGAGCCCCGAATACCGCAAATATAAATAAAAACCTTCTCAACAAAACCATCACGACCTCTTTAAATGATCCTCGCGGCAAGTTCATCGAGCAAAAGCCGCCCGCGGGGCGTTGCCCGGATATGCGTATCATCCTCCTCTAGCAAGCCCATTTCAATAAAACTTTCCAGCTTTTCTTTCTTGTCGTGCGGCAACTCCAGGCCGAAGCGCGCCTCAAGGGAACCCAGGTCAACGCCGCGATTCATCCGCAAGCCGAAGAGAAAAACCTCCAACAGTTTCTCAGCCGGTGGCAACCTTTCGCTGCCAACCTTTGCCGTTCCCTTTTCTTTCATCAATTCAAGATACTTTGGCAGCGTATCCGCGTTCCAGGAACGCTCACCGGCAAGATGGGCATGCGCCGCCATCCCCAGGCCGATATAATCACCGCCATTCCAATAGTGAATGTTGTGGCGGGACTCAAAGCCGGGCCGGGCGAAATTACTGACCTCGTACTGTTTAACGCCGGCTTCTTCCATCGCCTGACAAACAGCGCTGTAGAGCCCTCCTTGCGCGTCCGGATCCACTTCCATGCGACGGGCAAAGAACAGGCTTCGCTCCTCCACATTAAGCGTGTACAAAGAACAATGCTCACTGCCTAACGATAACAGGTCCCCAAGGTCTGCCAGCACCTCCCGCGCGCCCTGTCCGGGCAAACCATAGATCATATCAACATTGATGTCGGCAAATCCGGCGGCGCGCAATACGCTAAAAGCCCGCCGGGCATCATCGTTACGGTGGGGGCGCCCCAGAAGCTCAAGGGTACGGTCATTTAAAGATTGAACACCCAAGCTCACGCGATTAACACCCAGGCGTTTCAACAACACCGCCTTGGCAGGATCAACACTTTCAGGATTCATTTCAAATGTCACTTCAGCATCCCGCGCGACATCAAAACGGGCATTGATCATTTCAAACAGGGCTTCTATGCCGCGCATCGATAAACAGGATGGTGTGCCTCCGCCGATATAAATGGTGGAAATCGCGGGACGTCCGGAAAACGGCTCGCGGGCAAGGGCGGCGACATAAGCCGCTTCATGCTTTAATGCCCCGGCCACGACGGCAAAAGAACAATAAGGGCACTTGCTCACGCAAAAAGGAATATGGACATATAACGAAAGTTTTGTGCTATTCATCATTAACCGCCGGACCGGCAAACAACTTCATCAAAATTTAACACGCCTATGGAAAGAAATCGCTATTGATGTTATCATTATCGCAGGTTACAAAACCACACGAAAGGAGAAAATCTTATGCCTTGCTGCTCAACGAAAAAGTGCTCCACCAAGATGTCCAAAAAAGCTCCCGCAAAGAAAACCGCGAAAAAGAAGAAGTAATTTTCTCTTTTTCCGAAAAAAGGCTCGCGACAAAAACGTCCGCGAGCCTTTTTATTTGTTCTCGTCGACAATTAACCTTCGCGCGACAAATCAAAATGAAAAATAATCCAAATATTTTTTGAATCCGTCATTACGCGTGTTAATATAATTTTAGGTTTGAATACAAGCAACACATAACCTCAGGAAAGGAGAAACTACTTATGGCCGTTAAGAAAGCTGCTAAGAAGCCCGTCAAGAAAGTTGCGAAAAAGAAGAAGAAGTAATTTTTTCTTTGGCGATACTTCTGCCAAAATAAGAAAAGCCCCGCGAATTCCGAGGGCTTTTTTTATTGAATGGGCAAGGATTCTTGACCATTCATACCCAAGCCATCCAGGGCTCTATCAGAGCCCGGGGCTTGGGTATTTCATTAATAGGATTCTTGAAAAATAACGCCGATAGCTGCCATATGGCCAACTGGCCATAGGAGCTATCGGCGTTTCCTTAGAAGAAACATGATCAACCGATCCTATCGGGGCCCGGAGGGAGCGGAGGTCGATGCGAAATGCCTTACCGGAATGCCATTACCGCAGCTTATTCCAATTAAAATGCACAAATATCCGCCCGAAATTCTTGTCGTCCTTCTCGATGCGGCTATAACGGCCCTTATACCCTTTTTCCAGGAATCTCAGCACCGTTTTCTTTAACTGCCCGCTGCCTTTTCCGGGAATGATCTCGACGTATTCGGCGTGTTTCTCGATCGCCTCATCCATCACGCCGCGCAAAGCGGCATCGATCGCGTTGGTATTGGAGAAAATGTCGTGGAGATCGAGCTTTAATTTCATTATTGATTGATCCGGTTGCGCTCGTCGACCAAACGGCTCTTCTCACTGCCAAGCTCGCGCAATTTGATCTGGATCTCCTTGAGGCGTTTACCGCACTCAATAGCATCTTCCCGCCCGCGCCCCGTGAACGCGGTGTTCATCACGCGCGACTTAACGTAAGTCTCGGTCTCCAGATCTTTTTCTTCCTTCTCAATAGCTTTGATGCGATTCTTGATCTCACTAATGCGTTTCAGCGCGGCTTCGTGCTTATCGCGCGCGGTCCGCAAATGCTCGGGTTCGTTCGGATCATGCTTCGGCTTTTTCTGGGCCTCATACGCCTGACGGGCGGCCGCTTTCTTCGCGTTGGCATCTTCCGCCGAGGTGCGGCTCTGCTTCTTATCAAGATAATAATCCAGGCCACCGGGATACTGCCGGATATCGCCGCCTTCGACTTCAGCGATATGATTGGCGATCTCACGGATAAAATACAAGTCGTGGCTGATAAAACACAACGTCCCTTTATAATTCTTGAGCGCTCTTACCAGCGCCTCAACACCCGCCACGTCCAAATGCGTCGTCGGTTCATCAAGCAGGATCAAATTCGGCGGATTGATCAAAAGCTTGGCCAGGATCAAACGGCTTTTTTCACCACCCGACAGGACATTGACCGGCTTGAACACATCATCACCGTGATAATTGAACATACCTAGCAGATTGCGCGCCTGGGTCTGCGGGAAACTGCCACCCACCGCGCTGAGCAACTCCTCAAGGGCCGAACGGTTGGGATTAAGAACATCCAAACGCGTCTGAGAGAAATACCCCATTTTGACGGCATGGCCCAGGCGGCGCGTGCCGCTATCATAAGGGATCACATCTGCAAGGATCTTAAGCAGCGTCGATTTACCGGCGCCATTGGGGCCAACCAGGCACACCTTCTGCCCCTTGGTGATCTCGAAATTCAGGTCGGTATAAATGGTCTTGTCGGAATACGACTTCTTGATATGCTCGAGGTTGAGTACCGTGTAACCGCTCTCGGTGGTTTCCGGAAAATTAAATTCCTTGATGCTCGAACGGGTACGCGGCAGGTCGACGCTCTCATCTTCCAACTTATCAAGCATCTTCATCTTGTTCTGCACCGCCGACGCGCGGTTAGGCTGGGCGTGGAAACGACTGGTGAACCGCTCAAGCTGGTCTTTTTTCTTGTCGATAACCTTCATGCGCTTTTCGAGCGTACGGTACTCCAGCTCTTTCTGGGACTCATACACATCGTAACTTCCCTTGACCTTGGCCATCTTCCCGTTCTCGAGGACAATAGTGTAATTGGTCACGTCATTGAGAAAGATCTTGTCGTGCGAGATCATGATGAAGGATCCCGCGTACTTCCCCAGGAATTCTTTGAGCCAGAGTGTCGCGGTGAGGTCCAGATAGTTTGTCGGCTCGTCAAGCAGAAGCAGGTCATAATTGTACGTCAGCAGTTTGGCCAACAGCGTGCGCATTTGCCACCCGCCGGAGAGCTGAACGATCGGCTTGTTGAATTCATATTCCTTGAACCCCAGGCCCGCCAGGATCTTCTCGGCTTTGTGCTCGAGGTCGTAGATACCGAGCGCTTCGAGCTTCTCCATCACGTCCCCATAACGATTTTCGCCGCAACGGTCGGTCTCTTCAAGCTGATGTTTCTCCGCCAGCAGAGCGCGGATCTCGTCGTCGCCGGAAGTGACCTCTTCCATCACGGTACGCTCTGAATCAAAATGCGCTTCCTGTGGCAGATAACCGATCTTGATCCCGCGCTCGGAAGTGATATTCCCCTGCGTCGGCTGCATATCGCCCATGATCAGGTGGAACAACGTGGTCTTGCCCGCGCCGTTGGGCCCGGTCAGGCCGATCCGCTCATTACGGAAAATACTTAAGGTCACATTGTCCATGAGCATGCGCTCATCGAAGTTCTTGGATACGTTCGTTAAAGAGATCATATGATTGGGTTATGACTTTCTGAAAGGCTTCTTGATGTACGCTTTGCGCGCGCCGTCATCCGGGCGCTTTCCGTATTGCGGTTTGCTGAAAGCAGGTTTCGTTACGGTCTTCGGTGCATTCGACGGAGCGTGAACATCCGAATCGCTGTGCCACTCACGCGTACTGGAAAACTTGCGCTTCTCGGAATTGGACGAAAACAACGGCTTCGGCCCGGCCGCGGGACGTTCTCCAGAACGCGGGCTGCTGCGATGACCCTCTCGCGATGAATACTCGGGACGGGGCGGACGACGGCCTGAATCCTCAGAACGGCTGGCCGGACGGCCCTCTCTAGGAGAGAACGACCGCTGACGTTCATCACGACTCGCAGGCCTACCGCCCTCCTTCGGCACATACGGGCGACGGCGCGGATCTTGAGGGCGCGCGGCCGGCCGGCTCACAGGACGCCGCTCGTCGCTCACACGCTGCTTCTCACGCAACTGCTCTTCCCGCAACAAGCGCTGGTCACGATTAAATTCACCGCGGCCGCGACGGCCGACATATTTCGGTTCCGCACTAAAACTCTTAGCCTCAGGCTTCTTGGCCTTGGAAGCAGCCGAACGCTTAATGCGCTTAAGGACCATGACCTCTTCTTCGGACAAACGACGGTATTCGCCCCGGGGAAGCCCGCCTAATTCCAGCGGCCCCTGGCTTAAACGGCTTAGATAGACCACGGGACGATTGATCGCATCGGCCATCATCCGCACCTGGCGCTTACGCCCCTCATGGATCGTGATCTGGAACTCGCTGACATCATCGCTGGACTTGATCAAAGCCACCGCCGCGGGGGCGGTCTTTTTACCTTCGATCATAACGCCGGCCTCAAGCTGGCCGACCTCGGCCGCCGCAATCTTGCCGCGTACCCGGACCAAATAAGTTTTATTCACATCAAAACTCGGATGGGCCATATGATTAGCCAACTCACCGTCATTGGTGAACAGCAGCAGCCCTTCAGTATCCTTGTCCAGCCGGCCGACCGGGCGCAAATGCTTCAAATCCTTCGGTAGAATATCCATGACCGTTGCCTCGCCGAACTGCCGCTCGCAGCTGGTCACATGGCCCTCGGGCTTATTGAGCATGATATATTCAAAGATCCGGTCATTGACCAGGCGATCATGAAAAAGCACCTTATCGCGCGCGGGATCGACGTCCGTGGACGGCTCAAGGTTGATACGGCCATTAACCTGCACCGCGCCGGCCTTGATAGCATCAAATGCCTTGCGGCGCGATAAGATCCCGTTATGTGAAAGAAACAACATCAGTTTCATACATTCCTTTGTCTGAGCGCTTCGTAGATCATGACCGCCGCGCTCACTGACACGTTTAACGAATCAATGCTCCCCTTCATGGGGATGCGAACTTTCTCATCGGCGCTGCGCTGCCACAGGTCACTTAAACCGTCCTGTTCGCTGCCGAGTACAATAGCACAAGAACCCGACATATCCTTCTTAAAATATTCATCGCTGGCCTGGACCACCGCGGCAAAGGTCTTGATGCCTTTCGCCCGCAGGAATTCCAGCGCCTCACGGCTGCTGCACATGACCGTCGGAACAGTAAAGGCCGCGCCCAGGCTGGAACGCACAACATTAGGATTATAAATATCCGTAAGCTCATCGCACACAAGTAACGCCTCGACCCCCGCACCGTCACAGGTGCGCAGGACCGCGCCGAGATTGCCGGGCTTCTCCACCCGCTCCATGACCACGACCATCGGCTTGGCCGAAAGCTTCAGTCCGGCCAGCGTATGCTCCGGCTGCTCAACAAGCGCCAGCACACCTTCCTTGCGGTCACCATAAGCCATCTTGGCATAAACACTGCATACGCAATCGAAAAGGCGGACATGCCGCGCGTCGAGTTCGGCAATAAGGTCATCGGGGCAATGATACACACCCTCGCGGCAGAAATAAACGCCGGTGAACCGCAGGCCCGCTTTCAGCGCCTGGCGCACCTCACGCACACCTTCAACAATGGTCAACCCCTTGGCTTCGCGCGTTTTCTTGGTGCGCAAGCGCACCACGCGCTTAATGCCGGAATTTTGCAAACTGGTGATCTTCTCAATAGCCATAAACTCCTTAACGGATCTCGAATTTGACCGGCGCATTCCAATCCGTGCTGCCGTGACAGGTCTGCTGAGGGACTTCCGGCGGAGCGTTCTTGACGTCCAACCATGACGGAAAACCATCAAGCGTCTTGAACCGCCACCAATACGTACCAAGATCCAACGGCGGCAGTGGCTTGCCGTGCGACTCGCGGCTCAATTCCCGCACAATATGCGTGAACGCAGCATCCGTCGCGATCTGGGCTTGAATATCGCAGCCGCCACTTAAAAAAACATTCTGCCACCATAATGAAAAAGACGAAAACGGCATATCACTGCTTGAACCGGGCAGAACCTTGAGGATCTTTTCGGGAGCCAAACCTTCAGGGTTCCAACGTCCCGGAGAGGCCTCATCGGCCTCAAGCGTTTTCCACTGGCCAGCGATACGGCCAAGTGTTTTGCCAGGCTTATCAAAAAACTGTCCGGGCTCGGCGGGGCCATCCGGCATCCGTTCCGGCGCGGGGTCGGTCCACATAAAAACCTGGCCGCCCGACCACAATCCGGCATCTGTCGCTTCCTGCCCTATCTGGCCCGGGGCATCCCCCCAAGCGACAAAATCAACAAAATTGTCGGGGAGCGCGCCGGCGTTCGCTTTAACCATCGTATCAATGCTGTTGATCTTCTGAGCGGAAAGCACCCGTCCCAGCGCATGCTCGATCTGATCCACCTCAGGCCCGGACCCGGCCTGTTTCTCATACAAAGCGCAATACCCTCGCTGAGAGTCACCAAAGATCACATTTTGCGGGACATGAAGAACACGCACCCCATCTTTTATTTCCATGGTCGCCGCGTCACCGGGGCTGTCAAAACGGACCAGGATCAGCGTATGCTCAGGCACGTCGATATTCAAACTTGAGAACCGCCATTCCCAACGGTCGCCTTTGATAAAAAGGCCATCGATGGGCGCCGGCAAGGATGAATCATTCAACAACTCGATCCACTGGGTCTCGCCAGCCGGAGGATACAGCCCGATCTCCGAGATCTTCCACTCCGCGAACGCCGGAGAAGACAATCCGCAGAACATAAGCAAACAAAGAGCCTTAAAGCGCACGGCTGAGCGCTCCCGCAACCGGCTTGTTAAGCGAGAACTTATCGGTGCGCCAGGAAGCGATCATCGCTTTCCTGTTTTTGGGCCACTGCGCCGCCCAAGTATCCCACCCGGAAACAGGGCCCGCGCGATTGATCCAGGGGTCATTGGGATAATAGCTGTTGATTCCGTCGGGGAAGATGGAATTCTTGACCGCTTTCCAGGTCCAGTAAGTCCAATGAATATCAAGCGCCTTGAAATTTGCCAGCATATCCGCAACATAACGGTCTTCGCCATATTTACCGTCGCGAGCGTTCACGCCGCATTCGCCGCACCAAAGGGCACGACCGCGCTTGCGTGCTACCGCGACCGACAACTCAAGCCGCTGACGCATAAAGCTTTTATCCCACGGCTTTTTACCACCGAGCAAAGGATAACTCAAGCCTGGCACAAAATTGAACGTTAATTCCAAAGGCTCGTAAAAATGGATCCCGAAGACCAGATTCTCATCTTCAAAATCCTCCAGGCAGTCGATATCCTGCGCCCAACGATTACCTTCGGTAAAAATAATATGCCGCCGGTCCACGGTCCGGATCGCCGCGATCGCCGCGCGATAATACGCGTTCATGGGAGCTGCATCGGGGATGACCGTTTCGTTAAGGATATCATAGCCGATCACCGCCGGCTCGTTCTTGAACCGTTCCGCGATCAGGTGCCAAAGAGCGATCGCCCGCTGCTGATACTCTTTTGACGAATAGAACAACATCCGTCCATCAGAGTCCGAATGCCAATCATGATTCTGGGCGCCGGGGACCGCATGCATATCAAGAATAATGCCTACCCCATGCTTTTTACCCCAGGCCACAGCCTGTTCCAGATATTTCAACCCGGATTTAGCATAACTAAAAGGCTTTGTTTCAATGAGCTCATAATGAAAAGGCAAACGGACATGATTAAACCCCATTACCGCGATCCGCTTAAAATCATCCTCACGGATAAAATTGTCCCGGAAAGCCTTCTCGATCTCGGCGTACGCTTTCTCCCCAAGCTCAAGGATGAACCTGTCCCGGAAGAACCGGTGCCCCCGATTCGGCGCATGCATAAAATAGGCTTCCGGCATCAGCCAGCCGCCGAGATTCACGCCCTTTAAATGAACGGGGCGGCCACTTAACGTGATCCGCCCTTTTTTTACCTGATAGAATTCCATGATCGCCTTAGCTCTTTCGCGCGGAGGTGTACTTCTCAAGGTCATAAACGATCTGCTTGGAGGGCATCGGGATCTTGTCGATGCGCACCTTGCCCTTGGCAAAGAAATCCGTCGCCAGGGTATCATGATAATCGGAGAAGATCACAACCCGCTGAACCCCGGCCGCGATGAGGGCCTTGGAGCAGGTCGTACAAGGCATATTGGTCACATAGGCCGTGCCGCCGTCGATAATATGGCCTTTGCGGGCGGCCTGAACGATAGCGTTCATCTCGGCGTGATTGGTGCGGACACAATGATTCTCAACGACCAGGCAGCCCACGTCCTCGCAGTGCGCATCTCCAGGAATGGAACCGTTGTACCCCGTCGCGATCACCTCGCGGTCCTTGACCAGCACGCAGCCGCAATGCATCCGCGGGCAGGTAGCGCGTTCGGAGGCGATCATCGCCAGTTTCATGAAATATTCATCCCAACTAGGTCTCGCCATAAACTCATCCTCCGGAGAAATTAAAATAGTTAATTAATAATAACACATTGAACGAAAAGGTCAACGCAGCCTCGTCCGCTTCGTCCGCGAAGCTAAGCACGACCCGCAGATAACCTTCCCATCCATCGCTCAAAACCCACAGCGCCGAAGAAAAATAATGGCAGCAGGGCCGGCATAAAGTAGCGCGTTGAACTATCATAGTCCGCGCAAAAAGAGAAAAGATAATATAATAAAACGCTTACAATGAGGACAAACACCGGACCAAGCAACACATAATCACGTTTCCCGAACGTTCGCGCGATCATAAAACAGGAAGCGGTCACATACACAAAGGGCCACGCCATGTGCCCCTTGCTGATCATCGAAGACCAAAGGCGCCATAAAACTTCCCCATTAAAAGAATGCCCCGTAACCGCCGCGGCCTGAGTTACCGGAGCCGCGTATAACCCGTTAAGCAAGGTATACCCTTTCCACAAAGTAATAGGTGCCAGGAACAAAAACCACGCCCCCAAGATGATTCCACCACCCCTCGCCCAGCGGCCAACGCCATAAAGGCCGCTCAAAATCAGCATAAAAAGGCATCCGAAATATCCTACTGGCGATTTGGTCAAAGCCATTAATCCAATGCCCATGGACACCGCCAGGACACGCCTCAGCGAGAGCTCCTTAGCTTCCTTTGCCAGAACAAACACCTCCAGACAAAGCACCAGAAAATAAACCGATGAAATCCCCTCCCCATACACAAGTTGATAAAGCAACTTGCTAACGATCCCGGTATAATCAAAGGCCATAAACAACGATACAAAGAAAAACAGGAACCCCCATTTCCATGTCTTGATCCTATGCAAAAAAAGCATTAAGGCCGCAATATTGAACAGGGGCATCAAGTATACCGACGCTCCATGCCCGTTCCCCCAAAGCACGCCGGGCAAAGCCGCAACAAAAGAAATACCGAAAGAATGAAGACCACCGCCAGGATAAACAAGAAGCTGAGCCTTCGCCATCCCGTCAGCCAGGATATGCTGCGCCGCGGTGACCCATAAAGACCCTTCATCGATGATCGCGTGCCTGGTTGGCACCAGATCATATTCAAAACAGTAACACGCCGCATAGGCACTCCAGAGCAGTATTAAACCGTTCGCTATCGGAACCTGGGATAACTTCCCGATCTCCGCGCGAAGCATGCCCGTCAAATATCGCGCGCGCCATAACAAAGGCAGGCACAGCGCTCCCACGCACAAACGAATAAACAGCGTATCATTTAGATGCAACACCAAAAGATTCATCAGATTAAGAAAATAACAAAAGAATGGAAGAGCTACGAACAAAAAAAGCGGGGTGGCTATAGCAAAAAGCCGGGAATAACTGTAAGCGATCAAAATAAAAAGGACGACTGTCCCCACGGTGGCCATCAAGCCCCCATATGTCGGTATGTCCACCGGCCCCAAATGGAGCGCCACCTGCCATAAACGGGAAAATACAACGGCTCCAAGCAACAGGCCCGCCGCGCAATAGACGCGATCCCACAAGGACACGACGGAAAGCGAGCCTTCGAACTTTACCCAACGATACCCCAGAAAGACCAAAACCGAATAAAACGCCAGGATGAAGGGGATACCCGGGATCTCAAAGAGTGGAACCTCACGACGGTCCGAATAAGCCCGCGCCTTGATCTCCCTGGTCCTGCCTGAAGCAAGGACCCCCTGGATGGAATTTAGCATGAATCCATTGCGGTTCGGCACGCTCGCCCCGATCAACAGCGCGATCTTCCCGCCATGAAAATCCCCGCCAAGAACACGCGTAACCAATTGACCGTTGACCATTAATGCGGCCTCTCGCTGATGGACCTCAAGCGTCAAAGGAAGGCGAACCACCCCCTTTTCATTGATCGCCGGTAAAGCTGTCGATCTCCAGTCCGTGACGTGTGCATGATCGACCGTGCCCCACTCCAATACTCCCCTCGGACGATCGATCAGGAAAAATGAGAAGTGCTCCTGGCCCTGGTAATCGAAAGCCAGCCCCGCAACCGTCGGATCAACCAGGACACAGTCAAAACGAACGTCTGTCCAGCGATCCCTGGAAGGGAGCAGAAGCATTTCTCGCGACGATGAAAAGGAGAATGTGGTCTCACGAACGGAGACCCAGGAATAAGAGCCCGGCGGAAATTCAAAGATCTTCTGATTCGGGCTCTCAGAAGCCGTGACAGCGGCAAAAAACAAGATAACGGCAGCCAAAATGGCTGAGACCGTCACCAAGGGAGCGGGGAGCTTAACCGTCGTCATTATAGGCCTTGATCAGAAGACCGCAAGCGCAGGAACACCCTGCCGGAAAATATCAGGCAAAGTTAGAAGGCTGAGGACAATGTGGCCTTCTGTTTCAAAATCAAAATAAAATCCTGGATGAACATACACGCCTTTGTCTTTTAGAAGGCGCACGGCCCATTCATCTTCCGGAAGCCCAAGCTCCGCGCGCACAACCGCGTACCATCCCCCGTCGACAGGATAAACGTACGCGCGCCCGCCAACGGCCGTCTTATTTAGGAAAGACAGATTTTCTGTCACGCGCCGCATCACCTGCTCCTGGATGACCCCGGCTTTCGGCAGCCACTCAATACAGGCATGCTGAACCGGCGTATTAACCGACAGGAACGTATCAGTAATGACTTCCAGCCGCGCAAGGGCATCCTTCAGGACATCCCTCGGGCCATTGGCCGCGATCCAGCCCAATTTCATCTGGGGAAGTGCCAGAGCCTTGGATAAGCCACCCAAAGCAAAACTTAAGACATCGGAATTGGAAGCGAGACTAACGTAACGGCCTCTCGCCCCTTCGAACAGATAATCGCTAAAGACCTCGTCGCTGATGATCGCCATCTTATACTTCACACAAAGAACATTAAGATCCTTTAATTCATCGGCGCTGATGAACGAGCCCGTCGGATTATTGGGGCTTACCAGCACCACGGCCTTCACCTTCCCCGCTTTCGCCCCTTTCTCAAGCGACTCAAGATCGATCTCCCACTTTAACCCGTCGAAGGCCAACTGATAATACACGGGCTCAATATCATTGATGTCCGCCAGATAAGAGAACAAGGGATAACTGGGGGCGGGGAGCAGGATCCTGTCGCCGGGATCGGCGAGCAAACGAAACAGGAACGAATAGGCTTCAGACGTGCTGGCCGTCAGGGTCAAATGGTCGGCCGGCACAATAACGCCGCGTGCGGCAAAATAAGCCGCCACCGCTTCGCGAGCCTTGAGCAAGCCCTTCGGCTCAGGAGCGTACACCAAACTCTCTTTATTATTGAAGGCCCCCAGGAACATCTCAGGCGGATAGGCGATCCCCGCGCGGGTCGGATTCGATTCGGTCAGGTCAAGGATCTTCCCGCCGGACGCTTTGCGCGCCGCCAGCGCGGCCGCCAGGGGATTATCGGAGAGTTCCCAATTCGTACGTCGGGCAAACAAGATGAGCCCCCTTAAACAATATCAGCGATATCAAGCACCAGCCGCTCGGAAGCATCCCAACCCAGGCAGGCATCCGTGATCGACTTCCCGTACACACCACCTGACGGGTCCTGACTTCCTTCAACCAGATAGCTCTCGATCATCAGGCCCCGGACGAAACTCCGCAGCTCCGGCGCGTACTTAAGCGATGCCAACACTTCACGCGCGACCCGCGGCTGCTCGGCAAACTGTTTGTTCGAATTCGCGTGGCTCACGTCCACCAGGACGGCCGGATTCTTCAGGCCGGACTCAAGATACAATTTGCGAAGATGAGTGATATCCTCGAAATGATAATTGGGGATACCGCGCCCGTAGGGATCGACCGCCCCGCGCAAGATCGCGTGCGTCAGGGGATTCCCCGAGGTCCGGTCTTCCCAACCCTTATAAGAAAAAAGTTGCGGCGCGTGCCCCGCCTTGATGGAATTGATCATGACACCCATATCCCCGCCTGTCGGGTTTTTCATTCCGGCGGGAATATCCAGGCCGCTAACGGTCAGGCGATGCTCCTGATTCTCCACCGACCGCGCGCCGATCGCCACGTAGCTGAGAACATCCTCGAGGTAAGGATAATTGAACGGATAAAGCATTTCATCGGCCGAGCTTAAGCCCGACTCACCCAGCGCGCGGATATGCATCTTGCGGATAGCGATCAGGCCATCGACAATATTCGGCTCATCGTTCGGGTCCGGCTGATGCGCCATCCCCTTGTAGCCAAGCCCGGTCGTACGCGGCTTATTAGTATAGATCCTCGGCAAAAGAACCAGTTTCTGTTTCACCCGCTGCTGCAATTTAGCCAGCCGCGCCACGTATTCACAAACCGCATCCTCATTATCGGCCGAACAAGGGCCGATGATCAGCAGGAATTTTGAGCTTTTTCCGGCAATGATATCCGACACCTCGCGGTCCCGCTCGCGCTTGACCTCCAGGACCTCGGGGCTGACCGGCAACTCTGCCATGATGGCCTGCACTTCCGGCAGGCGCTGACGATATTTAAACGACATATATAATCTCCGTGATTATTTCTCTGCCTTGCGGTCCTGATCAGGCCGCAGCGACGCCGGCCACTCTGAAGGAGGAAACGCCTTCTTAAATTCCTCCCCTTCAAAACGGGCACGCTTAAGCGCGCTCTCCAGCTGCCTGTAATCGCTTTTGGCCACCCATTCGGTGTCTTCTCTTTTACGGCTCAACTCGTAATTTTGTTCCCGTAACTGCTTTAATTCTTTGAGCGCGCTTTCCAGCTGACGATCCAATTCCAGGACCCGCGAGGAAAGGCCGCGGCCTGTGCCTGACAACTGCTCACGCTCACGACGGATATCCGTCAATTCATGCTCCAGCTTGATCTTTTCGGTCGACTCGGTATTAAGCGCCTGGCGCGTCTTAAGCAGCTCTTCCTGTAAGGTGCGCTCCTGTTTCTTTTCTTTCTGCAGCTCGGCCTCTTCCTTCTCCCGCCAGGCTTTCTCCTGCTCTAACTGTTTCCTGACCAGGGCCAGCGTCGTGTTAACTTGCTCAGCCTGTTTGTCCTTACCCCGCAACTGCGCTTCAAATGACTGCGCGGCCTCTTCCATGATCTTCACGCGCTTCTCAAAACGCTCCGCGATCGGCTGCCAGTCCTTAGGCGGCAGAGCAGCGGGCGCACGCTTGTTCTTCTTCTGAGCTTTTTCAATAACATCGGGTATCTGCCACGCCAGGAACAGCAGAACGCCCAGCACCACTAATGTCCCACCCACGATCAAGCCTATCGACATAGCTATCCCTACCTTTTAATATCCAGCCGCTTCAAATTCTCCCAGGCGGGGCCGAACCCGGGGTGGACCTTAAGGGCCCGCTCAAAAAAGAACCGGGCCATATCATCATTCTTCCGCTGAAGATAGACCATCCCCATATTATTCAAGGCTTCCACATCGGCGGCATTAGCGGCTAGCGCCAATTTAAAATACCTGGCGGCCACGGTCATGTCCCCGGCACGGACCCTATTCATCGCCAAAAAGCTGAACGTCCGGCAATCCTGCGCCCTGGCATTAAAGCCCGCCACGCTTGGCGCCACCGTCCTGAGCGATAACAAGAATTCCCGATTCGCGCCAACCGGATCACCCTTGCGTAACAGCAATTGCCCGCGATCGAAATAGATCGTCTTAATGAACTGCCGGTACACCGCCACAGCGCCCTGTGAATGCCCTGCCTTTTTAACATATTCCGTCATGATTTGCAAGGAAACCGCGTATTCACGCCAGGCCTCATCATACCGCCCGGCGTCGGCATAAGCCCGCGCCAGTAGCAACCTCACCCGGCCGGCCCTCGGTTCGAACAAGACCGCCCGTTCAAAAAGCACGACCTCGGAACGCCAGAACGGCAGCTGGCCCGCCGTCAGGATGCCGCATGCCAGGATCAGGCCCGCTCCCGCCATTATCATGATCCGGCTGCTCACGCCGCGGAGCAGCCCCGGAAGAAAAGCGGCCGTTACCAGCAGGATCCCGAAAAGCGGCAGGTACAGGAAGTGTTCCGCCGCCTGGACAAAAGAATATTCATTGATCATCGGGGCAATATTGAGATGCGGCAGTAAAAAGAGCAGGAACCAGCCCAGCCCGAACAAGGCATGGCGTCGCACCACATCGCTTGCTCTTATAAGTGCCGCCGTTATCAGCAAGGCCCCGCTAGTCAGGAACAAGGCCGGTGAAATTTGCGGCGCCAGCACATCGATCTGCCGTAAATAATGCAGGTCTACCGGCCAGACAATGAGTCGCGCATCATTGATCAGCGCAGACGGAATAGATAAAAGGCGCAAACGCCATTCACCAGGAAGATCGAAGATCTGTCCTGCCAGGCCGGGCAATAAAGCGTGCCGCCAAACGAGGAACGATCCCGCCAGCAACGCCAACCCGATAACCGGGACCCGACGGCGTGAACCGGATCCAACAAGACTTTCATACAACACAATGACCAGCGGCAGCATGACCGCCGATTCTTTGGTGAAAAGCGCCGCCACAAAAGACCCACCGGATAAAAATAACCAGAAGATCCCTGAACCGGGAGTACGTGTCCGCCAATAACTCAAGAAAGAGACCAGAAGAAAGAACGCTGACGCCAGGTTCGACAGGCCTGATACACAAGCCACCGCCTGAGTCTGCACCGGATGAAGAAGAAAAACCGCTGCCAGGAAAAAAGCCCACCCCGCCGGGCAGGCGAACGCGGCCGTCAGGACGGCCATCAGCAGGCAGGCATTAAGGACATGAACCAGAACATTGAAGAAATGAAATCCCGCCGCATCAAACCCGAACAAGGCATACTGGGCCCGGTTAAGGACCTCCAGCACCGGACGGTAATACGGCGTAGGGACCCGCCCCGAGCCAAGATCAACACCAGGATGAAGGAAGGCATCCGCGATATTGTCCCAGCGCCCGATATCCGGATTCAAGCGGATAAAAGCCACATCGTCATGAACGAAAGGATACTGCAGGACGGGAGCGTAGAAAAAGAGCCCCAGGACGGCCAGGAATAAAGCCAGGACTGAGGCCGGCAGTTTCATTTTTTAAATTCGGCCTTAAGGCGCGCGGCCTCGACCTTGAACTCGGCAAACTGGCGATCCAAGAGCTCCAGCGCGGGACGGGCGTTCTTGATATCCCCGTCCTTGCCCATGCGGTCAAGGATCACGCAATTCTCGTGCATCTGGGCGGCTGAAATGTTCCCGGTAGCACCCTTGAGCCCGTGAGCGATCATGGCAAAACCGGACGTATCGTGTTTCTCGAACGCTTTCCAGAACGTTTCGCGCTTGCCCACGAAATCCTCGATAAAGATATCGAACAACTCCAGCATCAGCTCTTTGTCGTCCTGAACGCGCTCCAATACGTCTTTTAGATCGATGACCTGACTCATTCGGATTTCCTTTGTTGGATAAGGTTAGTGATCGTTAGGAACAGCACCTCGCGGTCAATGGGCTTCGACACGTAATCGTCCATCCCGTGGGCCAGATATTTCTCGCGGTCGCCGGTCATCGCGTTGGCGGTCATGGCAATGATCGGGATATGCAGGCCGGTCTGCTTTTCTTCGGTACGGATAAGGACGGTCGCCTCAACGCCCGACATTTCGGGCATATGATCGTCCATCAGGATCAGGTCAAAATGGCTTTTTCCGACGATATCGAGCACCTCGCGGCCATTAACGGCGCACACCACTTCCCACCCGCGTTTTTCCAGGACCCGCGCGGCGATCTTCTGATTGACCAAATTATCCTCGGCCAACAGGATGCGCAGGTGCCCAACCGGGTCGGCAGCCTTAGCGAGCCCCTCTTCCCCGGACGCGACGGCGATCGGCGCGGCTTTGGCGCTGACCTTCAGCTTGATACAAAAATTAAAACTGCTGCCTTTGCCTTCTTCACTCTCGATCCAAATACGGCCATCCATCATCTCGACGAGCTTCTTGCAGATGGCCAAGCCCAGCCCGGTGCCGCCATAACGGCGCGATGTGCTGCCGTCGACTTGACTAAAAACTTCGAACAAGGAATTCTGACGATCCTTGGGGATCCCGATACCGGTATCGGATATTGAAAACTGTATTTCACACAGATCGCCCTCGCAAGCCACCTTCCTGACCGCCACCTCAACGTGCCCCATATGGGTAAACTTGATGGAGTTATTGACCAGATTAATAATGATCTGACGGATACGCACCGGATCGCCCATGACCAGCGCCGGGATATCTTCCGCTACGGCATGGCGCAGTTCAAGGCCTTTGTTCTGGGCGAGGATCGTAAGCCCTTTGCAAACACTTTTGATCACATCGCGCAAACTGATCTCGATCTGCTCGATCGAGATCTTCCCCGCCTCCGCCTTGGAAAGATCCAGGATATCGTTAAGAACGCCCAGCAGGTTGCCCGCCGCGTCCTTGGCTACTTTTAAATTATCGCGCTGCTCATCCGACAGCGACGTATCGAGCGTCAGGTCCAACATGCCGATCACCGCGTTCATCGGGGTGCGGAGCTCGTGGGACATTTTTGCCAGGAACATGCTTTTGGAACTATTGGCAACCTCGGCCGCGATCTTGGCATTAAGCAACGCTTCCTGAACGCGCTTCTGCTTGCTAATATCGCGCAGGATCCCGATGGACCCGACGATCTTGCCCTTGGTGTCTTTAAGGATGGAGATGGACGCGTCAACATCCAGGATCGTGCCATCCTTTTTGATGACCTGCGTATTAATGCCCGAAAGCTGGCCCTTCTGGCGGATCTTGAGCTTACGCAACTTGCGCCACTCGCGTTCGGGATAAATATCCTTCACCGGCTTGTTGAACAATTCCTCCCGGCCCATGTCCAGCATGTTCTCAGTGAACGGGTTCCAGGCCACGATCTGTTCCTGCTCATCGGTCACGGTGATCGCCGCCGCGGAATTATCAAAAACGACCTTAAAAAGTTCCTTGGAGCGCGCCAGGTCTTGTTCAATCTTTCTCTGCCGGGTAATATCTTCAACGACCAGATCCAGGAATTGCACCCGGCCTTTAGCATCTTTTTCGACAGTAATGGATACCGCCGCCCAGATCGAGCCCTCTCTCCTGCACTTCAGAGGGATCTCCTGGCCATCAAAACTGACATTATTGTCGAGGGCCCGGAAAATATCACTCATTGTTTTACGGCTCTGGAAGATGTCCGAGAACTTACGTCCGACCAGATCGACCTTCTGGTAATGGAGCATTTGCGCCAGGGCGGAATTGACAAAAAGGAACCGGGCGCCCGTCCCATAGTTAATGCGGGCGATGCCGATCTTAAGCGAATCAATAAATCCAGAAAGGTCTGTCTGCTTAACTGCCATCTGTTCCTAACGATCGATGGTTATTAAATTTACATAAAACTCATTATACTATAAAACTCCGATTTGGCAGTGGCCAAATCGATCTCTTTTTAACGCTCAAATTTGACGACATTCTCCCACCAAACCGTAGAATCCCAGGCCTGCAGCGCCTCCCAGAGGCTTTTTGCCGTCCGTGTCTTAAGAAAACCCGGCGCCCGCTTGAGGAACTTTTTCGCGACGGGATAGCCGTTGTCGCAATATTCTTTGGCCTGGACCAGGCACTCCAGGATATCCGCGTCGCGGGCCACCAGCGCTTCAAGCGTGGCCTGAGCATCATAATCATGGCGCACGCTCTCAAGCTCGGACTTCACCTTGGAAGGCAGCGACGCTACCTGGTCGGCGAACACGCGCTTCTCGGCGGCCTTAAAATCGATATAGTAATGCCCCATCTTGTGGAGGTCATTGATGCGGGCTTCATGAATATCATTAAAAAGGGTCATCGCCAGTACCCGGTACGGATCAGCGCCTTCTTCATGCGCCATGTAAAAACCGATGACCGCGCAACGGAAGCAATGATCGGCCACGCTCTCCGGATTCTCGATCCCCGCCACCCACCAGCCACTGCGCTTCACGCGCTTGAGCAGGCCGGCCTCGGCGAAAAAATCCAGCGCTTTACTCCGGGAGGTTGTCGTAGTCGACTTTTTCGCCCGACTGGCTTTTTGTTTTGGGGGCATGCTTGGGCCTTTGTTTATTGATCTCGTAACAAAAAATACTCGCGGCGTGCGCGGCGTTAAGCGACATGCGCGGATGCGCCATGAAGATCGTGAGCTTCAGGTCCAAACGCGGCAAGGTGACCTCACGGATCCCTTTTTCCTCCGACCCGATCACCAGCGCCAGCGGGAACGGCAACTTCGTCGCCTTAAGGTCGACGCCGTCCTTGACCACGCTGCCGGCGATCCAGATCCCGGCGCTCTTGGCTTTCGAAATAGCCTGGTTAAGATTATTGACTTTCGCGACCCGCGCGTGATTTTCCCCGCCGCAAGCGACGCGTAAAACAGCGTCCGTTACATGCACTGAGTCATGGGTCGGCAACACCAGCGTAAAACCCCCCAGGCAGCCCAGGCTGCGGATGATCGCGCCCAGGTTCTGCGGATCATTTAAACCGTCAATAAAAACCAACACTGTCGCGCCGGCCGCTGCTTCTTCCAACACCAGCTCATAATCAACATACTCAAAGTCCTCAACATCCATCAGCAAGCCCTGCGTATTAAGGCTGCGCCCGAGCTTAAGCATTTTACGCGCCTCAACGACCTGGACCGGGATATTATGCTTCTTGGCCTTCGTGGCAATATAGCTGTGCTCCGGATGGCCCGACTGCACAAAAATAACACGCACGCTTTTCGGGTTCGCCTTCAAGCGTTCGAGGACCGGATTCTTGCCGTAGATCTTCATTTTTTGATCCCCAATCCCAGGTAAAATACCGGTTTTAAAATACTCCACCAACCGAGAAGCGGCTTCATCTTGGTGTAACCCAGCTTCTTGGGTGGATAGATCTTGGTCACGAACACTTCCGTGAATTTATATTTCAACTTGATCGCTTTGAAGATCAGATACGGCTCAAGCTCATAGGCGTTCAACCAGGGCTGGTCGATATTGATCCGCGCGTCGTTAAAAAGAGACAGGCGAAACGCCCGGTACCCGTTCGTGCTATCGGTGATCCGCACGCCGAGAAAAAAAGACATCAGCCACGGATGCAACCGGGTCGCGATCTTGCGGTAGAACGGCATGTCACCGCCGGTACCTACCTTGCCCTTGTAACGCGAACCCTGGACAAAATCGAAACCGTTATCGATCTCTTTAAGTAAAACCGGCAACTCATCGGGATTATCTTTATCATTGCCGGCCATGATCACCAGCACCTCGTAGCCGTTCGCCCGGGCATGCTTGATGGCCGTACGGATCGCCGCGCCAACCCCGCTCTGGAACGCGTGACGCAGCGTGCGTACCCCACGCGGGGCGAACCCCTGAAGCATCTTCTGCGTGCCGTCATTAGACCCGTCATCAACAACGCAGTAATCCACTTTACCGGCCAGCGGGCTTTTCAGAAACCGCTCGACCACGCTGCGCAGCTTGACCTCTTCATTGAACGCGATCGGTGACACCAGGATCTTCACGCCAACTCCTCGGGCCTGGCCCGCTGTCCACTCTTATTGACCAGGCCGACCGAACGGGCCGGGTTCCCCACCACGACCGTATGCGGGGGAACATCCTTAAGGACCACGCAACCGGCGCCGACCACCGCGTATTCACCGATCGTGATGCCGCACATGACCGTCGCGTTCGCGCCGATCGAAGCACCCTTCCTGACCGTTGTTCGCTCAAGCTTCCACCCCGTACTGCGGCTGCGCGGCAAGCGGTCGTTGACAAACGTCGCGTTCGGCCCCACAAAAACATTATCTTCCAGGGTCACGCCATCGAATACCGGCACATTATTCTTCACCGTCACATTATTGCCGATCCTGACCTGCCCCTCGACATAGCAATGATCGCAAATATTACAATCCGTCCCGATAGAAGCGCCATCCATGATATTGACGAACGCCCACACGCGCGTGCCGTCACCGACCCGCGCTTTATCACCCACTAATGCTGTAGGATGCTTGAAATAGCTCATGCGATCTTGACCGAAGCCCCGCCATGGTCCATTGATTGCTGAACAGCCGCCAGCGTGCGCACGACCGACGCGCCCTTGGCCGCGTCCGCGATGGACGGCGGCACATTCTTTTCGATACAATCAATAAAATACTGCCCCTGCGCCTTAAGCGGCTCGGCCAGGTTCACTTTCGGGATCGTGATGGAACCTTCCCGAGACAATAACTGGAATTCACCGTAACTTTCATAATATTTCGTGGTGCGCTCAACATACTTGTCGTAAACCTTGACCGCGCCCATAGGGTCGAGGTCGTCCCAGACCAGCATTTTTTTCTCGCCGACGATGGTGATCTGACGGACCTTGCGCGGATCGGCCCAGCTCACGTGGACATTCACCAGCACGCCGTTGGGATAATCAAGCGTGGCAAAAGAAAGGTCTTCCAGCTTATTGCCCAGGCATTTAAGCCCGCGCGCGGACGCGCCGATCGCACTGCCGCCCAGCAAATAATCAAAAATAGAAATATCATGCGGCGCCAGGTCCCAAAGGGCGTTAACGTCGTAACGGAACGGCCCGAGATTGGTGCGCTCGGAATGCGCGTAATAGATCTTCCCCATCTCGCCGGAATCAATATATTCCTTCACCCAGCGGATACCGGAATTGAACGTGAAAACATGCCCGACCATCAAAAATTTCCCGGCTTTCTCCGCGAGCGCCTTCAGGTCGAGGCACTCTTCCGCCGTCATAGCCAGCGGCTTCTCGCACAGGACATGCTTGCCCGCCGCCAGGGCCTCTTTGGTCAGCTGATAGTGGAAGCGCGTCGGCGCCGCGATACACACCGCGTCGACTGCCGGATTCTTCAGGATATCCTGATGGTCTTTGGTAACCTCAAGGCCGGGAAAGAGAGCCTTCACCGACTTGAGGCGCGCCTCGTCAATATCAGCGCACATCAGGCATTTGGAGTTGGCAAGCTGGGAAAAAACACGGATATGGTTCGGCCCCCAATGACCGCAACCGATAACACCGACAGAAACCACAAGCACCTCACAGATAATAATTTCCGGAAATTTTCCATATTATATAGACCCCGACCCGGATAAGAAAGGATTTCTTTCAATTGCTGGCTACAGGCCTTATAGTAGTGCCCCTATGACAAATCACAACAACCCTCTACTGAACACTATGGTCGGATTGCTCACTAATGAATCCCGTGGGAAGGTCATCGATCTCGGATGCGGCGACGGCGATTACTCTGTGGCTTTGAAAGACCTTGGGTTCCAAGTGACCGCTACCGACCTGGATGTCCCCCGATTCAAGCGATCAGATAAGATCGACCTGAAAGTCTGTGATGTCACGAAACCCATGCCATTCGCCGCGAGCGAATTCAACTACGCGATCTTCGCGGAGGTCATCGAACATTTAAGGAATCCCTACGATGTTATCCGGGAGATCGCCCGCATTCTAAAACCCGGAGGGAAACTCATTATTTCCACGCCCAATGTCATGAACTTAAGTTCCCGCTTCAGGTTCATGTTCGAAGGCTCCTGGGAATATTTCCGCGAGCCGCCCCTGGAGAATGCCCGCAACCCCAAGATGACGATCTTCAACCTCCACCTGATCCCGTGGAGATACCCGGAACTCGAATACCTGCTCCATGACTGCGGTTTCACTATTGAAAAGGTCGCGACGAGCCAAGCCGACGGCCAATGGCTATCCCTTTTGAAACCGCTGATCTGCTGGCAAACAAGGTCAAAAGAAGCCCGGTCAAAAAAGAACGGCGGGCTCGATTATTCCAGGATCAACAAAGTCCTGCTATCGGATGAACTGCTATTCGGCCGGCATTTGATCATTAAAGCCGTGAAAAGAGCCTGAGAGCTCTTGAAATAATTAAGTGCATCCCGGTTTTCTTTGCTAAAATGCGCGGATGATCAAATTACCCGTTTGGCTTACCCGCCAGAATATCATTCTTGCCGTCATTTCCCTGAGCTTTGCCTGGGGGATCATCGGAACTATCCGTGACCTGTCGGCCCTTGAAACCAAGCGCCGGGTGAAGCCTTATTCTTTCGGCGGCAACATCTTCGCCGGGGTCAAAGGCGCGACCGGCGAAGAAAAGTACATCGGATATCTCACCGACCGCGACATCAATAACGATAAAGTGGCCATGCGGTTCACCCAGGCGCAGTTCACGCTCGCCCCGATCATCCTGGACTTCAATAATCCGGCGCATCGGCTGCTCATCCTCGACTTTAACGATCTAAAACTAGCGCGAGCCGCTGCAGAGAAAATGAAACTGCGCCCGCTCAAGGTAAGCCCCCAAGGGATCATTTTGGCCGAGCGGCCAGCCGAAAGGCCGGCGCCGTGAATTATATCTTTCCCTGGCTGATCTCCATCCTACAGGGTTTCTTTCTGCTGACCGCGCTCATTCCGGCCGCTGTCCGTCCGCGCATGCTGCTTCTGGTCTTCTGGGGCGCGCTCACCGGCATCGCGACAACAGCGCTTTTAACCTTCACCAGCTTCCTATTCTTCAATACCCTGGTCCCGCTTTACGCGATCGGGTTGAATATTGCCGTGACCACCGGCTTATTCTTCCTGGCCAAACGCAATACCCTCATTCTCCCTTTCACTAAAGGTACCGTCGATAAAGCCGAGATCATCGGCATTCACGTTCTTTTGATCTTTGTGATCCCGGTCGTCCTGCACGCCTTGATCTTTCCAGATGGCGGTTGGGACGCCTGGTCGTGCTGGAACCTCAAAGCCCGCTTCCTTTTTCTGGGTGGCGAGAACTGGCGCGGCATGATGGACTCGGCGCTGTGGCGGTCGAATATCAGCTATCCTTTCCTGCTGCCGCTGGAGAATGTCTGGTTCTGGTGTTTCGGCGCGGAACCAACGACCACCGTGACCCTGGCTGCTTCCTGCCGCATCACGCTTCTTATGAGCGGCCTGCTTTTCTTTGGCCTTAAAGAATTGAACGGGAAATTATTATCGCTGCTGGCTCCGCTATGGCTCTTGTCGATCATGTTCGTGGTCAAACTATCCTCCAGCCAGTACAGCGATCTGCTGGTGGGCACCTGGTTGTTAAGCGCGCTTTTAGGTTTTAAACTTTTTACGGAACGCCGCGCCCCGGCTTACCTGATCATAACCATCATAAGCTTGGGCTTCATGAGCTTTACCAAAAGCGAAGGGCTAGTGCTGGCGGTGATAACGGGCGGGATCATGAAACTGGCGATCCTTTTCTCCAGTGAACAAAGAAAAGCGGCGCTAAACGCCTGGAAAGGCTTACTGGCCGCCGCAGTTTTAAGCTTCCTTCCGACAGTGATCTTTCAGCTGTTCATGGCACCTGACAGCCATACCTTCATCAACGGGCTGACATCGGCAGACAAGCCGGCATCGATCGAGCGCCTGACAGCGACCCTGTATTTTCTGGGAATTGAATTCATCAGCCCAAAATGGAACGGCTTCTGGCTTATTCTTTTCGGGGGGATCATTCTGGCAGGATCTAAAGCTTTCAAACGAGGGCTCTGGGTCATCCCGGCCATCATCGGGATTTATATCATTTCAGTCATCGGTGTTTACACGGTCAACACGTTCTTCGAGATCCTCTGGTGGCTGTCCACCACGCTCAACCGCATTCTTTTCGCCCTCTTGCCGACACTGACGTTCTGGCTGTTCAACGCGCTGCGGGATTAAGAAAACCCTCAACACTATTCAATGGCACCAAGTCAAGGATGACCGGCTCCAGCCCGGCGGCGTCCTGCAGTTGGCGGATCGTGGCCTCATTAATATCGAATTCCAATCCGGAGCTGTCAGAACGGACCTCCAGCGCCGAACGGCTCATGTTAAGATCAATACCGCCAACTTCCTGGGACGCGTCCATCGCGCCAAATGAAGTCAGAAGGCCAACCAGCGAGCTCTCATGCTCTTTAAGCCACTCCCATACACCAGGCTCTTCCTGTAAACCAGCGATATCGGACTCAAGCTCCTGGGCAACCACGGCGCGTTGCTCCTCGGTCAGACGCTCAACATTGCTTTCAAAAGCCCTAGCCCTGTTCCTGATGCTCGTCGTATGCCGCTCAACCTTCTTCGGATGATTACGATCAGCAAATTCCACCAGAAGCTGCCTGACGACCTGGCGCAAGCCATTAAGGCGGTTGCGAAATTTCCAGGCCGGGCCTTTCATCTGCTGATCACGCGCCAAAACCACCTTACCATCGTCATAAGTCAAGAGCCCGCTAACAGCCAGAGAAGGACGCTCATCCTGCCCCCTCTCCTCCTGCCGCGGCTGTAAACGGCTGATCTTACCAGTGTCCATGGGCCGGACTTTTTTCTGAATATCGAAATCATCATGACTGACATCGCCGGCACTGACCGCCGCCCCTTTCTTCACCACCAGGTAAGTGAACTGCGCGTTCACCTCATCGCTCATATCATTGGCGAACTCCTCCCCGTACTCTTTCACCAGCGCGTCATACGTCGACTCCTCCAGCCGGGACTCCAGCCGCGCGCCCTCACCCGTTTGCGGCTCAAAACCAAGTTTTTTGAGCCCGTCAATAAAACGCTGGGAGACGATATTGTTTGCCGGCAGGATCACGGTAAAAAGCCCATTATCTTTCAGGATACGATGCACATTCTTAAGGAACTCGACCCTATAAGAATCTTTAACATACCGGAACGCATAAGACATGTTGACCAGGTCGAACGACGCCTCCGGCACTTTAACAATATCTTCAAACGCGCCCGCGATCTGCTCGCCGGGCCGGGGGATCCCCTGCGCCAGCATCTGCGGACTAAGATCAAAATCTGTCACTTTTAGGAACAGCCCCCTGGCATTGAGTGATTCCTTCTTGTGCAAATACGCCCGCAGCAACGTCGACGGCCCGGAGCCGAGGTCCAAAGCATTCTTGAATGAGGGAACAGCCGCCTCACTTTTAATGCCCGGGAAATATCCCTGCGAAAGATGGTCCAAGTTCGCCATATTGGCAAAGAAGGAACCCTTATGCTCCAGAATGCCGGAATACAGTTCCGCCAGCTCATCCCACATCGATGCCGCCCGCTCCGCTTCGGGGACCTTAAGGATCTGCCCAAGCCGGACCAGAAAATTCTGCATGAGACTGCCTTCGTATTCATCGAACTTGACGTCCCGGGGATCGGCCTCGGCGTTCATTTGATCGATCGTGTCCTGCTGCAGGTCGCGGAAGGTGTCCATGATCCTCGGTGATAAATAGCCGTTGACGATCATCTCCGACAACAAGCGCTTGGTCCGCAAGACCCGGGCTTTAACCTTATCGATCGACACCGGGATATCCAGCTCCAGGTCGTAAATATCTATGACCCGCCCAAGATAATTACGGACCTTGTCCCAACGATGGGTGCGGTCGACCGCCTGGTCATACGTTGAAGGTTTCCAGGGCTTATCCAGAAAAATGACCGCGTCCGCCTGGGTCAGGTTTTGCCCGACGCCCAACGTACCGATAGTGGTCACCAAAACCGGGAGCTCCTTGTCCTGGAACTGCTTCACCGCCTGTGAACGGGCTCCCTGCTCAATATCGCCATCGGAATATCCGACAACCACTTCCGGCATCTCTTGTTTAAGATAAGCCAGGAAGCGTTCGGTCGCCGAGCGGTAGGTACTAAAGACCAGCGTTGACCCTCCCTTGGCGATCCGCTCTTTGATCAGCAGGCCGGCCGCCGCGAACTTGGCCGAGTCGCCTTCCTGGCCGAAGATCGCCGGTGTCGCCGAGATCTGCTCCATGCGCATCAGCATCAGGGCGGATTCATTGGACGCCTGCTCGGTCGGGCCCTCATCAGGCGACTTATCTGAAAGTGAAACGTAGTTATCTTCAAACTCACCGGGGTGCCTTAATACTTCATCGTACAATGCCATCTGCACTTCAAAATCACCGGAAAGCGGGCGGCTGACGCCATCAACAGTCATGGTCTTGCCGTAGGGGTCGATCATCACCTGATGCGGCGTTTTCTTCGGCAAGCCGCCAACCACTTCATCCTTCAACCAGCGGATCATGTGCGTGGAAAGGTACGAATGCAACAGCGACATCTTCGCCAGGTCAGTCTTGCGGAAGGTCGACGCAAAACGACGCACGTCAAGCGAGGCCAGCCATTCCTCTTCCGGCGTGTGACCGCCTCGCGCCAAAAACTGCAGATACCCAAAAAGATCGGCCACCTCATTCTCCAAAGGTGTCCCGGTCATGACCAGCTTAAAATTTGCCTCGGCCGCGCCGACACCCTGGCCGTTCCCGAACACCGCTTGACTGCGGCGGGTATCCGCTCTTTTAAGGAAATGCGCTTCATCCAGCACCAGGAATCCGGTACGGATGGGCGCCAGCTGATGACCCGCGAAGACGGAAACGCCTTCATAATTGAACAAAATGATCCGTCGATGGCCCGGGGACGGCGGATCACGCTCGCTATTAAGATATCCATAGCGCTCTTTGCCGCTCAACTGTTTGACCGATATCAACGGATTGCCGGCGACCTTATCGAGCGGCAGGCCTTCATTAAGGACGACCAGGTCAATGGGCGTATCCGTATGATCAACGATATCCTCCACCCAACGGCTAAGAACCTGTCCCGGCGCCAGAACCGTCATCTCCGGCTCGCCAGAAGCCAGAAAAGACGCGATAGCGACCAACGTTTTTCCCAGGCCCATCTCATCGGCCTCAAGATTCTTGCGGCTATCGAGGATACGGTCCACACCGACGAGCTGGTATAAATTCAAATTTGTGGTCGCCCGTAAACCCGCCTGCTTAAGCTTCTGTTGCAGCGGAATGACTTTCTCCTCCATCGATGTCAGGATCATGGTCAGCGCGTCCTTCAGGATGCCTTCCGGCTCAGTATCCCGAGCGGCCCGAACCGCCGCGACTGTTTTAACGACCGGATCCGACTCCCCCTGCTGGGCGTAATACTGGCGGAAGAAATATTTTTCCTCGAGTTTACGAACAAATTCCACGGCTTGCCGGCGCAGGATCGCCAGCAAGGCTTCCTTGCGCTGACGGCCTTCCGTGATCTTATCAAAGCTCTTCTGTAAATGATTCGCCAGCTGGCGAACACTGTCCTGGCTGCTGCCCGCGAAAAGATCATCCGCGCTCTTACTATCGGGAACCGGCGGAAGCTCTGTTGTTTTATCATCGATCGAGGCTGAGATCATGTCCATGATCCGGTCATCAACGATCGCTTTAAGCTGTTCCTCGTCATAAGAATCATCCATTTGAGCCGCCGCCAGCCGCCAGAGGATATTACGGATGTCCAGCGAGTAACGGGCAGCCATGGAACTCCAAAGCTCCCGGCTCCAAACGCCGCCGAAAAGTTCGCTTATTCCCTTCTCGACAGCCGCGCGCGCTATCTTTTCCCTGGCCTCTTGGATATTATCTTCTCTACCCCATTGTCCGGAAGCATCCCTCACCCACACTGATTCTTTGACGCGCCCATCCTTCTTGAGCCCCTGGAATACCAACCGAGAAAGAGCCCCGTCTTTTCTTTCTATCCGGGCTAATGTGATGTCTTTGAGCCAAACACCTACATTGCCGATGGACACCGCACCGGGCTTGAAATCGCCAATAACAATATCCCTCGAAAAGTGCCCCTTGAATAAAGCCTCCGAGCCGGCCAGTTCTTTTAATGAAAGGTCCGGCTCTTTCTGCACCCAATTCGGATCAGCCAGCAATGACGCGATCCGGGCCAATATATCCTTGACCTTCTGTTCGTTTGCCAGTTCTTCTACGCTACGCTCCCGCTCCCACACGCCGGCGCTCGACCGCCTCCAGACAACCGTCGTTTCAACGCCATTCTTCTTTATCCCTTTGAACATCAGGCGCGACAATACCCCGGCTTGTCTTTCCATCCGGACCAACATAAGATCAACGATAGAGCCCGTGCCGATCGCGATAATGTCCGGCGAAAAATCCGCAATGCTGAAAAGCCGCTTGAATTTCCCATGTAACAATGCGACTTTCCCTAAGACGCCTCTGAGCGACAGATCGAGATCCTTCCCCTCCCAGCCGGGATCGGCCAGCACTTCCGTGATCCGGGCCAACGCCACGGCCCTGCTCTGTTTGAGCAACTCATCCTCGGCATTCAACTCCTGTTCCCATCTCCCATCCGCGCCGCGCCTCCAGGCAGAAGGAACCCCCGATTCACTCTTCTTGATCCCAAGAAAAACAAGCCTTGTCAGGACGCCGCTGACCCGTTCCATCCGGGACAGGACCAGATCCGTCAGCCTGGTGCCAACGCCGATAGATTCTTTTCCTGGATTAAAATCAGCAATTGTAAATGACTTAAGAAAGATCCCCTGCTGGAGCGACGCCTTACCCATCATGATCCCGAGCGATATCCCCGGCTCTTGGACCGACCACTGCGGGTCGCTCAACAAGTCTTTGATCCGGGAAGATACCGCCGCCGCTGTTTTGATCTGCAAATCCACCTCGGGCGTCAGCTCCGCCTGCCAAACCCCATCAGCTGACCGCCGCCAGGCTACTTCCACCAGAGAGCCATCTTTTTTAACCCCTTGAAAGAACAGCCGAGATAAGAGCCCTTCCTCACGCTCCATGCGCGTGAGAAAGAGATCAAGCAAATTTTCTCCCAAGCCAAGCGGCTTGTTGCCAGGATCGAAATCCCCGATCACCAGGCTTCGACGAAAGTACCCCGTCTTTAGCGCCGCCGGGCCAAGGATCTCTTTCAATGACAGTCCCGGCTCTTTTACCTGCCAACTGGGATCGTCGATAAACTTCTTTATCTGCTCGTTCAACTGAGCATTCTTCCTGTTACTTTCCATCTCTGCATCGCTCTGCTCCTGCTCCCACACCCCGTTAGACCCTCTCCTCCAAACCGCCATTATTCTTGTCCCGTCCTCTTGTAGCCCCTCAAAAATAAGCCGGCTTAACACCCCCTGCTGCCGCTCAAGCCGCGTCAAAACAATATCTGCCAAATTCTTTCTAAGGCCGACAGCAACCGTCCCGGGTTTAAAGTCTCCGACGGCAAAGATCTGCGGAAATACTGCCCTGGACAAGTAGGCCTCTCCAAAAACATGCTTTAAGGACAAACCCGGCTCAATGATCTGCCAGCCGGTATCAGCAAGAAGAGCTTCAAGCACCGACTGGCCCGCCGTCTTCAGCTCCTCAGCAACTTTCTCCTCGGGACTTTTTTCTTTCTCCCAAAATCCCTCACCTACCCTGACCCAAGCCGCCGAAACGATCAGGCCATCAAGGTGGACTCCTTTGAATACCAACCGGGTAAGAACATTTCCCGAGCGCTCCATCCGGGAAAGCACGATATCCTTCAACCCGCCACTCACACCGATCCGCGTAAACCCCGGCGAGAAATCGGCGATCTTAAACCTCTTGATGAACCGGCCCCTGTACAGCGAGCTCTTACCCCAGGCCTCGCCAAGGGACAGCTCAACATCTTTCTCTTGCCAATCGGGCTGAGCCAGGATCTGAGCGATCTGCGCTAACTGATCCGCTACTTTATCCTCTTTCACCCATACCCCGTCTCTCTGCCTGTTCCAGATCGCCGATTCTTGTGTGCCATCCTCTTTAAACGCCGTGAATTCCAACCGATCCAATACCCCCTGCTCCGTCCTTTCCATCCCGGACAACACCAGGTCCTCAACATCCTTACCTACTCCAACGCTCTGATTTTCAGATACAAAATCACCGGCAGAAAAACGAGTGGGAAAACGACCCTCCCTCACCACCGCCTCCCCGGCCCAAGCCATCAAAGAGATCCGGCATTCTTTATGCCGCCAGCCGGGATCGGCCAATAACGCGTTGATCTGCGCCACGATCTCCTTTTTCTTACGCTCCCGTTCCCACTCCCCGGCCGCGTTGCGCTCCCAGACGGATAGCACTTCGGTATCGTCCTCTTTGACCCCTTTGAATACCAGCCTTGACAACCGGGCGCCCGTTCTTTCCATCCGCACCAATAAAAGATCTTTTAATTTCTTTCCCACACCGACAGCCAACTGGCCGGGTTGAAAATCATCGATGCTGATACCGCTAGGAAAAGTACCATCTTTTAAGTATGCGCTTTCTCTTACCCCTTTAAGGGACACTGCAAGTTCTTTTGTCTGCCACGCAGGATCCCCCAGCAGGATATTCACCGGAGCCACGATCTCGGAGAGAATGTCTTCCTGCGCCCAAAGGCCGTCGCTGCCCTTTTTCCAAACCACCTCAAGATCGCCGCTTGGCCTTACGCCCCTAAAAACCAACCGCGTTAAAACTCTCGCCGTCCTTACCATCTGTGTCAGCAACAGATCATCCGAGCGCACCCCGACGCCGATCTGAACAGCGCCTGGATGAAAGTCACCGATAGAAAAAGCTGTTGAAAAAGCCCCGCCGACAGTCACCAGTGCTTTGACAGATACCTCGGTATCATTTACCTGCCAATCAGGATCTTTCAAGAGTGTTTCAATCTGATCCCGGGCCATCTGCGCGGACCGTTGTTCTGCCGCGATGGTTTCTTCCTCCCAAACACCATCAGCAGACCGCCGCCAGGTCGCGTCCCTGTTCCCCTTATCGCCAATCCCTCGGAAAACAAGTTTTACCAGGACCCCCTCCACTCTTTCCATCCGGACCAAGACAAGATCCGTTAGAGCGGTACCGGCATGCGCCGACCTCTGATCAGGTATAAAATCAGCTACTGAAAAACCGTACGGAAACGATCCGTTCAAGAGAAAAGAATTTTCTCCCGCCTCTTTAAGGGACACGCTCAGTTCTTTAACTTGCCAAACAGGGTCCACCAAGGCACTCTTGATCGTTGCCACGACTTCGGCCTTTTTCTGCTCAAGAGCTTTGTCTTCAGCGCTCATCTCCTGCTCCCAAGCCCCGTCCGCATTCCGTACCCAGGCCGCCTCCACTCCCGGAACGTCCTGCTTAACCCCCCGGAAGACGATCCGTGATAATTCTCCGTCCACCCGCTCCATTCTGGCCAGAACAATATCATCGCAGTGCCTGCCAACGCCGACAGATCCCCGGTCCCGTTGAAAATCATCGATCACCAGCGCCGGAGGAAATGAGGCAATATTCAATGCGGCAGGCGAAAATAATTCTTTCAGCGATAAGCCGGGTTCAATGGACTGCCAATCCTCATCAGCCAGAATAGCCCTGATCCGGGATAAAACAACTTCGCGTTTGGCCTCAATATCACTCCTGACAAGGCTGCTCTCGGATTCCCACACCCCGGCGCTGACCCGCTGCCAGACAGCGTCTCCTCTCGATCCGTCCTCCCTCACACAGCGAAATTCAAGACGCGTCAAAACACCGTCGGATCTTTCCATCCGGGACAGAACAATGTCCTTAAGATCTTTGCCGAGTCGAGCGTAAACGATCCCCGGGTTAAAGTCCCCGATAACAAGTCCCGACGGAAAAAGGCCCCACTTCGCGCCGCGCTCTGTAAAGAAACTCTTCAGAGACAGGTCTGTTTCTTGCTCTTCCCATAACGGATCGCCAAGAAAACGGTCGATCTCGTTGCTGACCCGGGCAGCCTCACCTTTATCCGCCTCCCCGTCCTGCGCCATATCTACGGGCCTGGCCCTCATCGACAGCGCCATGTAGCGCCCGGGCTGATCCCCAAAGGCGGCATGGTCAACCGAATGGACCACGTCCATCGCTTCACTGACCTTGGCCGCGAAATCCACGCCGCCGGAAAAATATTTACGGGGGATCACTTCCTGCGTCACAGGATCGTTCTCATCCTTGATGTAGTTGTAAACACCCTTCTTGAACGCCTCGACATACTGCGCCCAGATCTTCCGCGCGGCCTGCGGATCATCGACGCTAACACCCTCCACCTTACCGCGATCCACGTATATTTTATTCAAGATGCCCGACGTGACTTTTTTCTTGAACCATACCGCCAGGATCAGCGACTGATAGACCTGGCGTAGCCGGGCAAAGTTCTCTCCCTCGTTCACTTCTTTCTCAAGAGCGGGAATAATGATCGCGCGCAAAACCTGTTTGGCAATATCGTCCTTCAAACCACCCGCCGGCACCTCCCGGCTCTGGGCAGCCAGATAGTCCGTATCAAGCATGACCTTCAGGTTGCTTTCCACAACATAGGCCGTCCCGGCCTGCGCGTTCTCGTAAACCACGGCTTTTGAAGGCGTGATCCAGACCTTGTTAAATGTATCAACAGGAACGTCGGTGGTCCCAAATTGCTGATAGGCCTTGGCATAGACCTCTTGCCAGAATTTCTTCCCCCACTCCCCCTCGGGATAGAGGATCGAGGCGGTCAGTTGTTTGAGGATATAGTCCTGCGCCAGCAGGTCGCGGGCCATTTCGGTCCGGCCAAAACCCGGCGGCACAATACGGTCTTTTTCGTAAGGGGAAAGATTGACCCAAAGGTCTTTTTCAGGGATGGTCAGTGAGGCGAGAAAGTATTTAATAAGACGATTCGATTCCGTCTTAAGATCGGCGTCCGCTGCGGGCGCATCACCTTTATCAAGGATAAAATCGAATCGCAGTGGATCTTTAGGATAAACCCGCAAGCCCTTGAGGATCGCGGGGGCCGTCGCCGCGCTTAAACTCAAGCGGCTACCCGGCGTGGGCAGGGCCAGCATCTCCTGGGCGGAGGCGGCACGCAAAGGAATGCCGCTTCCGGTCAGCGCAAAAGCCACCAAGACCAGCAACGACAAAGACCTTCGCCAGAACAAGCATCTATTTATAAGACTTAATAAAAGCATATTTATACAAAGTATAGACTATGCTTTTACCAATTGCCAAAAAAGTGAACAAGGGACAGCGCCCTATTAGCGCTTTATATCAAGTACCTTGAACTTCTTAATACCGGCGGGAACGGTAATGATGACCTCGTCACCCACCTTATGCTTAAGCAAACCCTGGCCGATCGGCGAAAAAACTGACAACCGATCCTGGCCGAAAGCAGCTTCCTGGGGCGACACCAGCATATACGAAATATTCTGCTTCGTATCAAGATCCGTGAGCTTCACCTTAGCCCCGATGAAGATCTTGTCCGCCGGAATATTCATGTCCTCGATGAACGCCACGTCCACCAGGGTGCCTTCCATCTCGGCAATACGCGCCTCATTATGCGCCTGCGCGTCCTTCGCGGCGTCGTATTCAGCGTTCTCCGAAATGTCGCCCTGCGCCCTTGCCTCGCCAATCGCCCTGGCAATGCGCTGACGCTCGGTGGTCTTTAGCGACTCCAGCTGATCAACCAGTTTCTGATACCCATCCCGGGTAAGATAGACTTGTCCGGCCATAAATTACATGCTTCCGACAGCCTTGGTCATCACGGGGATAACCTCAACCGCTTCTTCCTTGGTCATACGGCCAAGCTTGCTGAACGCCCACTCACCGGCGGCATTCTGGTTCTCGCGGCCGAGCTGCAGCTTCTTGGTCCCGTTATTATACGAGAAGACGCCGATCGTAATGCGGGTGCCGTCAAAATCCTTGACCTCTTTGAAAAGTTCCTGGTCTAGCGACTTGTCATAAGGCATTTGAAACTCCTTCGTTTAAAACTGGTTACCCGGTCAATCCCGGAATATTGAGCCCGCCGGATTTCTGCATCTGCATGGCGGCCTGTTTCTGTGACTTGAGCGTGGCTGTGTTGAGCGCCCGGACCAGCTCCACCTGAAAGCGGGCCTTCTGGTCAGGCTGCAGCCAGCTATCCTCTACCTCGACGGCCTGGATCATCTGCGCGCCATTGATCTTGATCTTGATCCCGCGCACATCGGTACATTCGATCACGATCTTCTCCAGCTCTTTCTTGAGCTTGTCGGCCTGGGTCTTTAATTCCATTAATTTCTTCATTTGATCGAACATGCGTCCTCCTCTTAAATAAAGAACACAAGGCATCACGCCTTGTGTTATTTTCGAACCACTTTTTTATACTCCATAATCCTGTCTTTGGCAAGTCAAAAAACGCTCAGCGCATCGAGAATGAAAGGTCGTAAAGCGTCTGGACTAAAAAATGCTTTAAAAAGATTATAATTAAGAAGGCGATGATCGGCGAAATGTCGATGGCCAGCGCGGGCATGATGCGGCGTAGCGGGGCCAGCATCCACTCAGTACTGCGCTCAAGGAACTGCACAATAGGATTGAACGGGTCCGGATTAACCCAGCTGATGAGCGCCCGCACCAGGATCAACCAGTAAAAGATCGTGAGGCCGATATCGACCATTTTAGCCAGCGCGGTAAATAAATTGGACAGGACGAACATGGTATGGCCTTTCTTTAGGACTGCTGAATAATGGTACGCGTCGGGAACGGGATAATGATCCCTTCGCGGGCATAACGCCTCTGCAGGCGCTTGATGAATTCATGCCTGACCGTTTGACTGGCAGCCACATCCCCCGCGCGCAGCACAACATTAAAGAAGATACTGGAGTCACCGAACGTTTGCAACCGCAGGACCGGATCGAACAGCTTGACCGCCCCGGGAACCTCTTTCTGCACCTCGCGGGCGACGTCCAGCGTCACCTTTTCAACTTTATCGAGATCTGAAGCGTAATGAACCCCCACCGCAACGACGACCGCAATCTCGGTATTCGGATAACAAAAATTCGTCACCCGGGTATTGACCAGCATTTTGTTCGGCAGGACCACCGTATTATTGTTGCCCATCAGGATCCAGGTGGAACGCCAGCTGATCCTTTCAACAATACCTTCTTCCCCCGACTCCAGGCGGATAAAGTGCCCGATCTGAATAGGTTTATCGATGATCAGCTGAATGCCAGAGAAAAAATTCTCCAAGGTCGGTTGCAAAGCGAGCGCCACCGCCAGCGAACCGATACCAAGGGAGGCAATGATCGGCGTGATCGAAACGCCGAAAGAATCCAGCAGGATCAGCGCGCCCAGGCCGAACACCAGCACCCGGATGAACCCGCACACCACCCCTTCGGACGCTTTCACGATCTCCATGGTCTTGGAAGATTCATGGATCAGGCCCTGCACCAGCTTATCCACAAAGAACACGATCGCGACAATGCTGACCACCTTGAACCCCTCAAGCAGGATCTTGAGCAAGTCCAGGCCAGGCACCTTGGGAACCATCTGCTGCACAACCAGCAAACCGCTGGCGTACACGATCAACTGCAAAGGCAAATCCAGCGCGTCGAGAAAAATATCATCGAACTGATTGGCCGTTCCGGACGCCAATTTGCGGACCACGGCAAAAACGGCCCGTTTGACCGTAGCCAGCACCACCACCCACGAAACAAAAGTCATCAGGATCAGCAACCAGGGAGAGATCGTCCAGGAATAGAAGTTCATGTCAAAACACCTTGAATAAATTGCCGTCAATAACACGCTGTTCGATCCGGTCGAGCAGCCGTTTGCTTTTACGTGAAATGACCGAAAGCTCGCCAACGATCGAATTGATCCCGCGGGTCGTGTCATTGAACGAAGCCGCCGTATCCTGCAGGACCTCGGCCAGGTCGTAAACATCCAGCAGCCGTTCACCGAGGATCGGATGTTCGATGTCCAGCGTTTGATCGCCTGCCACCCGGCCGATCTCGACATATTTCGCGCCCAGCACGCCTTCGGTCAAGATCGACACTTTTGTACAGCGCGTCACCTGTGTAGCGAATTTCTGGTAAATGCTCAGCTGCAAAGCCAGTCCACGGCCCATCACTTCCTCATCAAGAAATTCGATCTTTTCCACCGACCCCACTGTCACGCCGGAAACCCGCACCGGCGCGCCTTCGGTCAGGCCGCTCACCTTATCGAACAGCACCGTCAGGCGCACTTTCGGTTCGGTGAAGCCTTTTTGAAAACCGATAAAGAAGATCACACCGCAGACCAGGACCACGCCCAGCAGGAAAAAGAACCCGGCCCAGAATTGTTTGAACACATCATCTTTTGCCATATTCATCCTTTAAAGAAATCCATAATGAACGGGTCCCGCGAGGACCTGATATCACGTTCCGATCCCTGGGCCGCCAGGCGCCCCTCATTGAGAACGAAAGCACGGTCCGCGATGCGAAACGCGTTCACCGCGTCATGCGAGGTCACGATCGTCGTGCATCCGGTCTTCTTCGACAGGTCGCGGATCAACAGCGAAATGTCGCGGCTGCGGATCGGGTCGAGCCCCGAGGTCGGCTCATCGCACAAGAGGACCTTCACCTCCATCACCAACGCGCGCGCCAGCGCCGCGCGTTTGCGCATCCCGCCCGAAAGCTCCGACGGATATTTGTCAAAAGCGCCGTCCAGGTCGACCAGCTTTAAATGCTCATCTACTTTCGCGCGGATACCCTTCGCGCTTAAGGTCCCGTGTTCCTTAAGAGGAAAGGCGATATTCTCACCCACGGTCATAAAATCGTACAGCGCGCTGTCCTGGAACAGATAGCCGATCTTGCGGCGGAACACGAGCAGCTTGCTCTCCGGAAGGCCGGTCACCTCCGTACCGTCCACCACAATGCGCCCGGCATCGGGGGACATCAGCCCGATGATATGAAGAAGCAGCACGCTTTTTCCCGTACCGCTCAGCCCCATCAAGGCCACCAGCTCTCCCGCCGGCACCTCGAACGACACCTTGTCGAGAACTTTATTACCGTTAAATGCTTTGCACAAGCCCTCGACCGTGATCATATCAATCCCGCGGCTCAAAAGCGCGATAGCGGCCTTTCTCAAAACGAGTATAGACCCGGGCGTACGGCTTAACCTCAATACGCTCAATGAACACCGGCACGTCTTTGTACTGCCCGATCTTGTACATTTCATTATCGAGCAGGCGCTCCACATCATCCGTGGGATACCAGGTGAGGTCGTCGAATTCCATCGGCTGGCCGTTACGGATCCACTCGGCCTCCACCGGCGCAACAAGCGCGGCAGCACCATTATCCAGCGAACGCGACGGCATGGAGCATCCCCCGCCGGCCAATACCAACAGCATCATTCCAGCGAACAGGCGTTTCATATCAATTCCCCCAGAACGTTAAGATCAATTTGGTCAGGATCGTATTCGATACGATGACCGAAATATAACAAGCCGCGACCGCCTGCGTGGTGGAACGCCCCACTCCCAGCGAACCGCCGGTGGTCGTAAAACCCCTGTAACAGCAGATCCAGCCGATAAACAGCGCAAAAAAATACACCTTCACGAAACCGCAAAAGAAATCCGTAAACCCGACGGCTTCTATCGTCTGGCGGATATACGCTGAGCTGAGGATATTGGCCTCCGTCACGCCGATCAGATAACCGCCCAGGATGCCCGTGAGCCCCGCCACCACCGCCAGGATAGGCAACACCATTATACATGCCATCATCCGGGGAACGACCAGAAATCCGATCGGGTCCACGCCAAGGGTGCGCGTGGCCTGGATCTGATTATTCACGCTCATGGTAGCCAGCTCGGAAGCGATACCCGCTCCGGACTTGCCGGAGAAGACCAGCGCCGTAAAAACAGGCCCCAGCTCCCGCACCAGGGACAGCGCCACCATCTGGGCCATCACTTCTTTAGCGCCGAAACGCTCAAGCGCCACCCGGCTCTGCATGGCGAGTACCGCGCCGGAAGCAAGCGACGCCAGCATCACGATGCCCAAGGACTGCACGCCCTGCACGTACACTTCTTTAAACACCTCGTTCCAGCGCACTTTGCCACGCACAACCACGCTGACAACGTCGCCCAGAAAAAGCGCCGCGCGGCCGATAGAAGAAACGATATTGATCGGGACCTTGAACATGAGGGGATTATAGCTTAAATTGCCCGTGGGAAAAATCTAAAATTTCGAACACCGATCCTCCTGCCATCACGGCAGCATTCTTTCGATAGAAGCCCTTTTAGCGGCATAGGCTTTGCCCAAACCGTTTTCGATCGCCAGATCACAAAAAGAAAGAGCCTTTTCATATTCACCCGCTTCCACCGCGATCGATATGCCCCGCTCGACAAAACGGAGTGAAGGCAGATATTCGGTCAACTGCCGGGCATTCTTCTCCCGCGCTTCCTCCAGATATTCGCCGGCACGCTCTACCGCTTGCCGGCATAAGGCCTGGTCGTCGACCTGATAAGCATCCTCCGCCAACAGATCATAGATGAAAAACTTCACGGCGTTGGGGATTGAGTTGAACTTTTCAAGAAAATTCAGCAGATACCGCTTCCCGTTCTCCCGGCCGCCCTCCAGGGCTTCACGATGCCCGGCAAAAACATTTTCCAATATTTCATCCGCTTTTTTAACCGGCGGCCTGCGTCGATCCGACATGAAAGATCACCCTTTTCTGTTGATACCCTTCAACGCCATCATAAAATCATCTTTATTATCCGTGAACTCAACCGCTTGTTCCGCGCTAACCTTGCCTTCCTTGACTAATTTCTCCAAAGACCGATTAAAGGTCTGCATCCCGAACATTTCCCCTTCCGCCATATACTTGGACATCTCACGGAGCTTGTCGTCTCTTATCAAACGACCAATAGTCGGCGTCAGAAGCATGATCTCGCAAGCGGGGATCCGCCCATGGCCGCTTTTCAACGGAAGCAAACTTAAAGAGATGACGCCTTTAAGCAGCATGGAAAGCTGATTTCTTACCTCCTGATGCAGATGCTGCGGATAGAAATTAATGATCCTGGCTATGCTCTGCGCCGCATTAGCAGTGTGTAACGTGCTCAACACCAATACCCCGCTTTCGGCGGCCGTGATCGCGCTGGACATGGTTTCATGATCGCGTATATTGCCTATCATTAAAACATCCGGGCTCTGCAACGTAAATGATCGCAAGGCACTTTCATAAGTTAAAACATCCAACCCCAGCTCTCTTTGGTTGATGAGCGATTCTTTATCTTCAAAGGTAAACTCGATGGGCTCTTCGATGGTCAAAATATGCTTTCGGCTATGTTGATTGATATACTCGACCATGCTGGCGATCGTGGTCGACTTGCCGCTCCCCATGGTCCCGGTCAGAAGCACCAAACCGTTCCTCTCCATGGATAGCTTTTTTAAAACATCTACCGGCAAATTAAGACCCTCAAATGACTCCGGGGCCCTTCTCACGCTCCTGATGACGATCGCCGGCAACCCCCTCTGCAGAAAAATACTGACGCGAAAACGCAAATTCAACTCTTTAATATAAATGGCAAAATCGACATCTAATTTATCCCTTAGAACTTCCCGCTGTTGAGGCGTCGTTAGATCTTCAACGGCCTCGTTAAGAAGCCCGACCGTCAAAATATCATCGTTAAAGGGAACGAGTGAACCGTCAATTTTAAAACGGACCGATCCCCCGACGCGTAAAAAAAGGTCCGAAGCATTACGCTCGGTCATCTCCTTGAGTAACATCCTTATGTTCATCATAAGTTCCCTCTATTAAGATCCCCTTACCCTGATCCACGCTACAAATTCATGACACGATCCATATCCCGACGCTCTTTTTTAGTCGGCCGGCCTTCGCCTTTAGCGCGGCGCGGCACCCATCCGCCCTTAATGAGTAAAAGCTTATCTTTTTCCACTTGAGGCGTTATGTCTTCACAACACTCTTTAGCAAGTACCGCACTAATACGCTTATCAATGCATTTCAAGACGCGATACTGCCAACTCAGACCATCTTTGCGGACAACGATCACCTGCCCAACACTAACAGCACGTGATGGTTTTACTTCTTGCCCGTCGATGCTGACCTTATGCCTTTTACACAGCTCCGTTGCCACCAGCCGTGTTTTGCAAATCCGCACCGACCATAACCATTTGTCGATGCGAACACTCATGGGAACAGGATCAAGAAGCGTCACGCATCCCCGAACTTATAATGTTTACGCACGGCCTTTTTAACGTGCCAGGTACAGCTTAATCCTTTCGGAAATGTCACAAGATCGCTCTTGCCGAATGAAACAGTCTCAAACGGCGTCTTGACCGTCACATCACCATCAAGGAATAAACAGATCTCTTGTTCATCATATTGCCAATCAAACGTTGAGACTTCTTTGGTCCATATCGGCCAGGACTTTACACCCAGATCAATAAGTCTTTTCTCCGTTGGCTTCTCAACAATTACCTTAAGAATATTTGCCATCAATCTTCCTCCCAATGGATTACCAATCTTTTCCTGATGCCCCCTGGAGGGCTTTGATAAAATCAGGTCTTGGCGTATCTCCCAAATTTCTCGCGCTATGCACGTCATCCCACGCCTTGTCATATTCTTGAGATTGCCGACAGAAGGTCAGGATACCCCCCCGGCATACGGCTCCGGGCGTCCAAACTCTTTGCATAGAGCGTTCACTTCTTTCTTCAACTCAATGACCCTGACTTCCCTATCGACCATGTACTTGTTCATTTTGACCACTTGATCCATCTGCTCCCGCAAGGCAATTTCCATTTTTTGGCGATCGGTAATATCAAAAACGATCGAATGCAGTAACCTGCGGGCTCCAAATTGAATATAACTGCCCGCGCTCTCGACCGTCCGCAATGACCCATCCGCCAAACGATGCTGAAAATGAAACCTCTTGCCCGATCCCGGCATAACGGAAGCCAGCGCCTGCTTAAGTTCAGCGGGTGGGGTCATGTTAATATCAGATATCTTCATGGCCAGGATCTTCTCCGGCGTATAACCGTAAAAAGCACTCGCCGCCGCGTTGGCATCAACGATCACGCCTTCCTCAGGATCTATCAGGAGCATGACCGCGGAATTCATGGCAAATTGATTACGGTAGGACGCCTCGCTTTCCCGCAGCAGCTCTTTTTCTTTGTTCAACGCGTCAGTTCTTTCTTTAACCCTATCCTCGAGGCCGGCCTGCGCCTGACGCAATTGCCCTTCCACCAGGCGGCGCCGGTGGATATTGACCAGCAGGACCACGACCATCCCGCTTAGGAAAAGAAACACGGCCAAAACACTCCACACCAGCCCCTTATGGTCCTGGTAAAACGAAGCCGGCTCATTGATGACGATACTTCCCGCCGGGAGGTTCACCTGATCGATCCCGAAACGCCGCAACTGAAGATGATCGAACATGTAACGATTCGGGCTCTTCATCACAACGGGAATAGCATCAGGAGAGACGCCGTTCAAGACGCGCAACGCGATCTCTCCGGCAGCCGTGCCTTGGGCATAACCACTCGTTAACATCCCGCCAATGATGCCGTAACCTAAATGAAAATCCCACAGGCCATAGACCGGAACTTTGCTGCTTTGAGAGACCTTTTCCGCGATCTCATTGAATTCAAAGAACTTTCCGGACTTGTCTTTCTGAAAAATAGTAATAAAGACGATACTGTCGCCGGAAAGACGGGAGACCTTATCGAGGACCTCCGGCAACAGCAGATCATCAAGCACGTGGAACGCAACCCGGCCTTGATAGAACGGAAAAGCCTCCTGAAGCTCGCGATGGATAGCCTGACCGGTCGTTGTCAGGTCAGCGATAACATAAACATCCTTGGTCCGCGGATGCAGCCGGAGCATAAGGTCAAGGCCGGCTTTAATATCCGCGTCCTCATTGACTCCCGTATATAAAGATTGCCCCTGAAGATCCTCCGGTTTGAACCAGTTGACACCGCAGAACACGACCGGGACCTCACCGAACATCTCGTTACGGTATTTGCGAAGAAAATTAAAAGCGTCGTTATCCGTCGCGATGATCACATCCGGCGGCATATTGGCATAACGCCGTTTAAGCACATCCCGCAACTGCTCAAAGAACGGCGCATCCGCCACCCACTTGGTGCCCATGTACTCAAAATAAAGCCTGGAATTCATCACCATCGGCCCCAGAGCGGCCATGATCCCGCGCTGCTCATCGTCCGTCCACTTGTAACCTTGGTGATAAGAATGAAGGACAAGGATATTCTTCTGCCCCGCGGCATCACTGTCTGACGGCGCCAGCAGCAGGACCTGAAAGAACATCAAACAGAAAAGAACCTTGATAACCTTAAGGTAAGTTACTCGCATGAATAGCCTCACTAGATAATACCCGGCTCCGGGCACGTTATATAACGGATCATTTCAACCAAAGCCGTGACAGTTCGGCATTGATCTGATTAGCTGTGCGGCTGGGGATATCCTTGCCCTCCGCGGCGTCTGGCCGGGGGCCTTTCTCGCGAACGCCGGTCTTTAAAACCTTGCCGGTCTTGCGGGCCTGCTCCAGGAACTGCGCCACGCTCCAAAGGACCACGCCATACGCTTTGCAGTAATAACCGAGGTCGCGGTCGTCCGTCACCAGGATCGTTTCACCGGGCAATCCTCCAGCGGAAACCATGCGCTTGATGAGGTCGTCGGCCGTCTCGCCCTTGGAAAACAGGACGCGGACTTCCCCTGAGGACTCGCTGCCCCAGATGTCTTCTTTGCCGTCAAAAATAATGGTGATGGAATTGCGCGCGCTGCCCTGCGGGCGGTTGGCTTCAACGAACCTGACTAAACCGCGGCGCCCGTCCTCAAGCTTGAGGGAGCTCAGCTGCGGCATCTGCTGCAGAACATTGTACCCGTCGAGAAGGACCTGACGTGACATAAAGGATACCCCCCAGAAGGCCGACCACGACCACGAAAAAGAAACTGATCAAGCTGATGCTGGCGGCGACACCTTTATCGACCCCCACCTTGGCCAGAAAATAAACCCAGCCCACCTCGCGCACGCCAAGCCCGCCGATGGACGGCAGAAAAGTAACCGCGCAAACGATCGGCGCCACCACCAGGAAATACATCAGCGACACATGCTGGCCGAGGGCGATCGCGATCAGGTAATACATATACGCCCCCATGACCTGAAGCAGCGCCGACAATGCCACGCAACCGAAAGCCGTGCGCTTACGCGCCTTCATCAGCACCACGTCCGCGTGCATGTCCATCAAAGCGTGATGCACCTTGGGGAAAGGCGAGAAGATCTTGTAACAAAGGGTGTACACTTTCTCATGGAACAGCATAAAACCCACCACCAGGGAAAGCAGCGACAGGGAAATGACCGGGATCATGACCGCCGGCGCGTCGATCACCTGATGCCCGAAAAGATACGCCAAGAGCGCCAGCACGACCAGCCCGCCGAACCCGCTGAGGCGGTCAAGCACGACCGAAGCAAAGACTTTGGCCTTGTTGCCCACGCTGCGCGACATGCCGATGGCCTTCACCACATCGCCGCCAATAGACGTTGGAAGGAATAAATTGCAAAAAAGGCCGATAAAGAAATACCGGAACGTCGTGCTCCATGACGCCTTAAGATTAAGGGCCTTCATCAACAGGGCCCAGCGCACCAGGCAGATCAGCTGGATCACAAAATTAATAGCAAAAGCCCAGCCCAGCAGGCCGACATCGGCTTTTTTAAGCGCGCCGACAATGTCGCGCCAATTGATATTGCTGAACAGCCAGGCCAAAAGCAGGCCACTGAAAACAAAGCGGCCTAAGAATGACATGGCGTTCTTCATCCGTTCTTTCATTTACAACAGCCTTTCTTAGAAGAACAACATCCTTCAAAACCTTCTTCCGCCATATACGAACTGCGTACCAAAGCGCCGGAGGCAATATAGCGGATGCCCATTTTAAGCCCTTCCGCCTTATATTGATCGAACATTTCCGGCTTCACGTAACGGGCTACCGGTAAATGTCGCGTGTCTTTGGACGGTGCCAAGTACTGGCCGATGGTTACAATATCACAACCGGCTTGCTTTAACTCCCGCAAAGTGGAAAAAATTTCGTCATCGGTCTCACCCAGGCCCGTCATTAAACCGGACTTGACCAGGATATCTCCGCCGGCCTCACGGATCTTGCGCAAAAGCGCCAGCGACCGGTCATGATCGGCGCCCGACCGCAATTCGGGCGAAAGCCGGCGTACCGTCTCAATGTTATGGCCCAGAACCTGCGGACCGGACTCCATCACAATGCCCAACGCGACATCATCACCGGCAAAATCCGGGATCAACAGTTCCACCCCGCATTCCGGCGCGGACGAACGGATCGCGCGCACGGTACGGGCGAACTGCTCCGCCCCGCCGTCGGCCAGGTCATCACGGGTGACGGACGTGATCACCGCGTATTTCAACCCCAGGCGCTTGACCGCTTCCGCGACCAGAAGCGGCTCTTCATAGGAGATCTCATCGGGCGCGCCATGCTCCACCGCGCAAAAACGGCACGCGCGTGAACAGCGCGACCCCAGGATCATGAACGTGGCCGTTCCCTTCGACCAGCATTCGCCGGTATTGGGGCAATGCGCGCCCTGGCATACCGTGGTCAAACCGGTCTCTTTTAAAAGGGACCGCATCCGGCCCATGGCCTGCTGATCGGGGACCGGCTGACGGAACCACTCCGGCAACGCTTCTTTCTTGGTACAACCACAGTTAGGCACTGGCATTAACTTTCGAGAGAGGGCGAATGGAGCTGAGCGCTTCAAGCTTGGCGATCTGGACCTTGAATTTCTCGCGGTCGGCGTCGGTCGCGTAATCGATGATCATCCGGCCGAAAAGATGGTCGCCTTCATGCTGAAAGATCTTGGCCATCAAGCCGGAAAGCTCGCGCTCAATGACCCGGCCGGTCTCATCAAGATACCGCACGGCAATGGTCTCGGGCCTTTTAACATTGATCCGGATGCCCGGCAGGCTAAGGCACCCTTCTTCCAGGACCGTCTCCTTGCCGATGATCCTGAGCACTTCAGGATTGATGATGGCGTACGGCCCCTCACCGGCATCAGCCACGAAGATCTGCTCGTCAATGCCTACCTGCGGCGCGGCCAGGCCGGAGCCGTCAAAATCGTACATCGCGCGGATCATCTCGTGGATGATCAGCCGCTCCGCCGCTCCGACACTCTTCACGGGGCGGGCGGTCTTGCGCAGGACAGGGTCACCGTAATACCTAAGTTTTAATGCGGTTGGCATCGTCGAGGTACACCGTTGCAGTTTTCATGCCGCGCGCTTCATCGGGCGTGACCAGGCAATAGCTGACGATGATCAGCTTGTCACCCGCGTAGCCCTGGCGGGCCGCCGGGCCGTTAAGGCAGATCTGCCCGCCGCCGGACTTGCCCGCGATCACGTAGGTCTCGATGCGCGAGCCATTATTAACATTAAAGATCTCCACTTTCTCGCCGGGCATGATGCCGACCGACTTGATGATATCCTCATCGATCGTGATACTGCCCTCGTAATACAGCTCCGCCTGGGTAACGCGGGCGTGGGCGATCTTGGCTTTACAAAAGGTAAGTAGCATTTACAGCTGCGCTTTCAGTTTTTCGACGATCTTTCCCTTGGGAAGCGCGCCGACCATCTGGTCGACCGGCTTTCCACCCTTGAAAATAATGAGCGTGGGAATGGACATCACGTTGAAGTCCGCCGCGAGGTCCTGGCTGTCGTCAACGTTGACCTTACAGATCTTGACCTGTCCGGCCATGTCTTTAGCGATCTCGTCCATGATCGGGAGTACCATCTTACACGGCCCGCACCACTCTGCCCAGAAATCCACCAGGACCGGAATATTCGACTTTAACACTTCGGCTTCAAAATTCGCCTTTGTGACCTTGACTGCTGCGCTCATATGACACTCCTTATCGCTATGATCTATTGTGTTCAAAGAAACCCCATTATATGGACTGGGCTTGCCCGCCGCAAGGTTTTTTAGAACCTCCTGACCACGCCCACCATCCCCATCATCGTATAACTCTTGTCAACGATCGGGCTTTTGCGAATGGCGGGATCAAGAAGATCCACGCCCAAACGCGTGATGACCAGCCAATTCTCGGAGAAACCGGTCGTCAGCATCACGCCCAGGAAAGGATCGACCGCTGTCCCCGGCTTATACTCCTGGCGGCCAGGGCGCGCTTCAGCCGTCCGGACGCCATAATAATAATTCGTTAACCGGCTCGACTGGACTTTCACGCCCCCCGAAAGCCGGAGCCGCAAATATTTCGCCCCGTAGAACTGCTCGAGCGATAACTCGCCCTCCTGCCCGTTAGATCGTGACAGCACATCATTGAGAACCTTGGCATTAACAGAAAGCCCTGTCACAAAAGGCAAGGCCAGCTCGGCGCGAAAACCAGCGTCCAGCGATCGCCGGCGGTCTTCCATGCCACTTAGAGCGTCGCTATCCTCGGAACTGTAGCCCATCATGCGAGGGGAAGTGACCGCGCTGAGCTTGAGACCCCCGTGTTCATAAAAAGAATACCCGGCCTCAATGCCGCGGATATAAAATCCTTTATGCTCCCAGGCCATAAATGGCACCGGCAGAACGCTCACGCCGACCCCGTCATAAGGACTGGACGTGACCACCGTCCCGGCACCCAATAATGTTAGCAAAGGCTCTTCAGCAAAAGCAGCTGATGCCGATAAAACACCGCACAAAACAAAACCCGCGTAAAGAACACCTTTCATAAGAACCCCCTGGTAGGCCTTGAATATATCACAGATGTAGTCGCTCCAAGTTAAAATATCTTAACAACACCTCTTGTCTTGTCTAAAACCCACAGGCATGGTAATCTTTCTCCTATGAACAGAACGACCGATGGGGCCGCCGGCCCTCGCATCAAGCAATACCTTGACCTCGCGATCAAATCCAAGGCGTCCGATATCCATCTGGTAGCCGGGCAGCCGCCGGTCTTTCGCGTTTCAGGCGCGCTGGCTCCCGTGAACCTTCCACCCATCGACGCCGATTACCTGGATGACATCATTATCGAAATGCTCAGCGAACAGCAGCTTGAGGCCTTCAAAGCGACCCATGAACTGGATTTTTCTTTTTCCCTGATCGAGGGGTACTATTTTCGCGTGAATGTCCACCAGGAACGGGGGCATATCGCCGCTGTCATCCGTATTTTGCCGCGGTCGCTGTCCAACTTTGCCGACCTGGGCCTGCCGGAACAGATCGGCGACCTGGCCCTGCGCCGTTCGGGGCTCATCCTGCTCATCGGCAAAGCCGGCTCGGGCAAGACCACCACCATGACGCACCTGGTGGAATACATCAACCAGAACCGCAGCCTCAAGATCATCACGATCGAGGATCCGATCGAATACGTGCATACTTCAAAGAAAAGCCTGATCATCCAGCGGGAAGTGGGCGCCGACACGGAATCGTTCACGGCCGGCCTCAAGTTCGCCCTGCGCCAGGACCCGGATGTCGTCGTCGTTGGCGAAATGCGCGACCTTGATTCCATTTCCATGGCCCTGACCACCGCCGAAACCGGCCACCTTGTGCTGGGCACCCTGCACGCGCCGGACGCGATCGAGGCCATCAACCGCATCATCGATGTGTATCCCGGCGACAAGCAGAACCAGATCCGCGTGCAGCTCGCCGAGAACATGCTGGCGATCATCGGCCAGCACCTGTTGCCCCGCAAGGACACCCAGGGGCGGACGCTGGCGACCGAACTTATCGTCACCACCATGGCGATCCGCAACATGATCCGGCGCAACGCGCTCTCCGAGATCCGCAGCCAGATGGAGACCGGACGGGAAAAGATGTACACCCTCGAACAGTGCCTGAGCAACCTGGTTCAGCGCGGCATCATCACGCCGGAAACGGCGACGAACCACGCCAAGTTCCCTGCTTTAATGGAATTTTAATTACTTAACTCGGATAGCTGTCAGGCGGGTAAAGACCGGGGCCTTGATCACGATAAAAACCGGCGCATGGCCGGAGGCGGCTTCCACATAACCGCTCAGGCGCCCGTCGCGAACCACGTTATTCTTATAATGCCCCTTCGGCTGCAAACGCACCACATCCACCACTTTATTGCCAACCGTATGCATTTTGGTCTTGTTCCCGATCGCCAGGTCGATGGTGTAATTCTTCTCGCTATTGCAAACCTTAATATCAAAATGCTTGCCCGGCAGCAGGTCAAAAGTGCGCGCGACATACGCCGCGGTCACCGTATCCTGCGTGTTCTCGGGGATACTAAAATGCTTCTCGCTGCCGTCGGTAGCGCTCTTGAAATGCGCCATGTGAGCGTCCTGGTCAAAATCGATCACCGCGTCCTTTTTATAACTCCCTTCCCGGCGATGGACTTCGTGGCGCAGGGAATACAAATGCTCCGCGTCAAGATACGACACATAATGATCTTCCACGCGGTACAAGGTGGAACACAACCCTGTGGTGCGCGCTGTCACGTCGATCAGGTAGACGTTACGGCCCTTATACATGGTGCGGCCCTTGATCTCGGAGACGATCTCCCCTGCCGTGATGCCCAGCCACTTGATCTTGAAAACCACGACCTCTTTCTCAGGCAACGTCCAAACGGCCGCGGGCTTATCAGCCGCCATGACTGAAGCGGCGCAAATGAACAGAAAAAATAATCCAGCAAAGGCTATCTTCATGTTTATAAGTGTTATACTCTCATTGAGGACAGGTTAAGGGTCTTTTCATCAACTGCGCCATTCTAACTCTAGGAGGCGGGCTATGACACCAAAAACCACAAAATTCTTCGTCCTCGACACCAACGTCATTCTTCACGACAGCGCCTGCCTGCACCAGTTCAAGGAACACGACGTTGTCGTTCCCATCACCGTTATCGAAGAGCTCGATAAATTCAAAAAGGGCAATGAATCGCTCAATTTCCAGGCCCGGCATTTTTTAAAAGAGCTCGACAAGATCAGCGCCGACGGCATCTTCAACGGCGGCATCCCCATCGGCAAGAACAAGGGGAACCTGCTCATCAAGCTCGACCAGCGCTTCCACCCGGACCTCGCGCCCCATTTCGAATTCGACAAACCCGACCACAAGATCCTCAACTGCGCCTACTGCCTGGCCAAGGAATATCCGGCCCGCGAAGTAACCCTGGTCACCAAAGACGTCAACCTGCGGGTGAAAGCCAAGGCCGTACGGCTGATCGCTGAGGATTACACCACCGATCACGTTAAAGATATCTCGACGATCTACAAGGGCTACCGCTTCGAAGAGAACGTCTCGCGGGAAGTCATCGACAAACTGTGCCACAGCCATGAAGGCGTCTCGATCAAATCGTTCAAATCGCGCAATAAATTCCGCCCTAATGAATTCGTGGTGGCCCGCAACAAGGAAATGTCGGCGCTCGGCTTCGTCGACCCGAAGGATATGCTGATCAAGCATATCACCAAGGTGAACGCCTCGGGGATCAAGCCGCGCAACGTGGAACAAATGTTCGCCCTGCACGCCTTGATGAACGAGGACATCCGCCTGATGACCATTTCCGGCAAAGCCGGCACGGGCAAGACCCTGCTGGCGCTGGCCGCCGCGCTTGACCAGCGCGACAATTACAAGCAGATCTTCCTGGCGCGGCCCATCATCGCGCTCTCCAACCGCGACCTGGGCTATTTGCCGGGCAGCGTCGACGAGAAGATCGGCCCCTACATGCAGCCGCTCTACGACAATCTGGGCGTGATCCAGGACAAGAATATCGAGACCATTGAACGCCGCGGCAAGAAATTCCAGCGGATGCTTGACGAGGAGAAGCTGGTGATCGCGCCGTTGGCCTATATCCGCGGCCGCAGTTTGGTCGACACCTACTTTATCGTGGACGAAGCGCAGAACCTGACGCCCCATGAGATCAAAACCATCATCACCCGGGCTGGCGAGAACACCAAGATGGTCTTTACCGGCGACATTTTCCAGATCGACCATCCGTACCTGGATATTTACTCCAACGGCTTAAGCTACCTGATCGATAAAATGCAGGGGCAGAACCTGTACACCCATATTTTCCTGGAAAAAGGCGAACGTTCGGAACTGGCGGAACTGGCCAGCGACCTGCTGTAGGTCACTGCCAGTAATTCTTCCGGATCAATCCGGTCAACCCGCGAACCGCGGCGGCGCGCGCGTCTTCCTTACCGACAATATCAGCCTGATGGGACGCCGGGATCGCGTTGATCAACTGGTGAACGTAGGTTTCTTCTTCCGCTTCGCTCATCTGCCGGTCGCGGATCAAGGCCAGCTCGCCTGAATCAAGAAAGAACCCGCCGCAAGAATAGCACTCGTCCACATTGACTTCCTTGACGCGCGGATACGTATGCGCGTGCATGATACCGCCGCACTTGGGGCAGGCCAGCGGCGCGCGCTTGCCGTCATTAGCCCGGGGATAATTGATCGCGGCCTGCAAAGCGGCGCCCGCGCCCTCGTTCTTTTCATCGACCTGGCGCAAGCCCAGATAATCGAACCAAAGGCCCTTACATCCGTCCTCACAAACATTAACCATGGATTTCATGCCGAAATCTTTCGCGACCATTTGCTTGGTACAGACCGGACAATTCATATCAACCCCCCGTTAATTAAACCGACAGATCACCACTTCTTAAAAATAACGAACACCGCCGCCACGATCAACACGAATCCCGCCAGGTAATTCCACTTGAACGGCTCCTTAAGATACCACACCGAGAAGCCGGAGAAAACAACCAACGTGATCACTTCCTGGATAGTCTTCAGCTGCACCGCGCTGAACTGCCCGTAACCCCAGCGGTTGGCCGGCACCATCAGGCAGTATTCAAAGAACGCGATGCCCCAGCTGGCAAGCACCACCAGCCACAAAGGCTGATCGCGGAACTTCAAATGCCCGTACCAGGCGAAGGTCATGAAAATATTCGATAAAGTAAGCAACAAAATAGTTGTCATACCACGCTCTTTTTCGCGATCGCCCTCGCCGCGGAAACCGCCGACGCCCAGGCCCAATGCAGATTAAAACCCCCGATGCGGCCGTCAACGTCGACCACTTCACCGGCAAAATACAGGCCCTCTTGAAGGCGGGATTCAAGCGACGCCCCTTTTAACTCCTTAAGGTCGACGCCGCCGGCCGTGATCTCGGCCCTGGAATAACCGACCACGTCCTTCACCGGTAACGTGAACGAGCGCAGGACCCGCTCCAGAGAATGACGGGCGTCTTTGCCGACCTCCGACATGCCTGGGCGCTTCAAGCCGTCCACTCCCGCCTGCCCCAGCAAAATAAGGACCAGCCGCTCAGGCAGATAGGCACATAACAGGGTCTTTAAACTTTTCGGCCCCGGCTGGAACAGAAACCCGACACCCTCCTGTTTCATATCCGGGAAGAAATCCGCTTTCACTTTGCCTTCCTGCCCGCGAGCGTCGAACCAGGCCCGGCTGATCTCGAGCGGCGCCGGACCGCTGAAGCCATGATGGGTAAACAACAGCGGACCGTGAAGCGTTTGGACCTTGCGATGTTCGACCCAAAGGGATAAAGCGACCGGCACCACAATGCCCGACAGGCCGGAAAACAACTCTGAAGAAGCGGACAGCGGCGTGAGCGCCGGACGGGCCGGCACCGGCTGATGCCCGAAACTTTCCGCGAACTTATACCCCGCTCCGTCTGAACCGGTGAGCGGATAAGACAGGCCGCCGGTCGTGATCAGCACGGACCGCGCCCGCAACATGTCATGGCCCGCCACCACATTAAAACCACCACTCTGGAACGCGATCGATGCGACCCTCACGCCGCAGCGGACCTGGGCGCCGCCGCCGGCCGCCGCCCCCATCAATGCCTTTAAGATCGTACGGGCGCTGCCATCAGCCGAAAAATAACACCCGTCTTCCTGCAGCAGCAACGGGGCGCGCCACTGCTCGAAAAACCGCAAGGCGTCATCCGTTGAAAAAGCTTTCAGGACATGGCGTAAGGTATGGGAACAACCGGCGTGATAATCTTTTTCGGTGATCTTGACGTTCGTGGCGTTACACCGCCCGCCGCCGCACATCAAAAGCTTGGCGCCGGGTTCCTTCTGGCCCTCAAGGACCAGGACCTTAAGCTTCAGGCGCCCGGCTTCCGCCGCGGCCATCAAGCCCGCCGCTCCGGCGCCAACAACAATAAGGTCCCAGGATTCGTTGTTCATCGCTTCATTATACCGTTTTTTCAGGCAGGACGGGGCTTACGATTTTTAAACCAATAGTACAAACCGTAGCATACAGCAAGCGCAATAAAAGCCAGGCCGGCGATCTTTATATAACGGACGACCAGCGCGCCGAACATCGCTAGAAGATAAAGCCGCGGGACGACCCCGATCATGGTACAGATCACGAAAGGAATAAAAGGGATCTTGGTTAAACCGGAAGCAATGGAAAAGACCTTGAACGGAATGATGGGCAGCAGGCGGCCTAAGAGCACGCTCCAGGCGCCGTGTTTCTGCGCGAATGCCTCCGCTTTGGCGATATGATGCGGCTTGATAAAAAGGTATTTACCGAACTTCAAGACGAACGGCAAACCGGCGAAACGCCCGATGGCGTAACCGACCATCGCCCCGAGCGTCGATCCCAGCGCGCCGAAAACAACGATCGAATATAAAGGAACGCCGATCGCTCCCGCCCCCGCGATCACCACCTCTGAAGGGATAGGGATGATGCTGGACTCAAGGAACATCGCGATAAATGTCCCCCAGTCACCATGCTCATGGATAAGCTCTGCCAGAAAAGGCGGAATGGTCTCGGTCATGCGAAAAGTGTACTTGCCCCGGCCTTAGGGGTCAAGCGTTAAGCCGGAAATCCTATTTCCCCGATGCCTATTGAAATACGTTTAAATTTAATCTAAACTTATGTTATGGGGCTTTTCCGGGCAAAAACAAACGCAGCCACGCCAATCAAAAAGAAACAGGCCTTCAGCGTTGTCGAAGTCCTCGTCACCCTCTCGATCGCCGCGGTCATTGTCAGCATGGCGCTGCCGCGCACCAAGGGCATGCAGGAGCAGGCCAAGCAGGCCCAGGTCCAGTCGGATATCATGATGCTCAAAGCCGCGGTGCGCCAGTACGCGCTCGGCCACAACAATACATTGCCTGACAATATCACCACCGACCTGACCAGCGCGACGCCGCGGATCATCACCGAAACCCCGGCCGACCCTTTCTCCCCCACCGGCGACACATACCGTTATACCAAGAACGGGATCTATTTCGCTATCACCTCGGTCGGACCTGACGGGATCAGCAACAGCGACACCATGCTGCCTTCGGGCAAGATCGCCACTGGTGGGGATGATATCGTTAACACCAATAGCAATCAGCCGGAGCTGAACCTGCAGACCGACACCAGCAACTGCGGTTCGGTGGGGAACATATGCCCGAGCGGCGGTGGGAACACCTGTGCGGGCGGCGTCTGTGTCTGCACTCCGCAGTGCAACGGCAAAACCTGCGGCGACGATGGCTGCAGCAGCAACTGCGGCGTCTGCGGTAACAATAAAACCTGCGTCAGCGACAACTGTGTGGCCGACCCCACGTTCACCGTGACCTATAACGGCAATGTGAACACCGGCGGTTCGACACCTTCTGACGGCGGCGCTTACTACCAAAACGACACCGTAACCGTACTGGCCAATACCGGCAATCTGGTCCGCACCCATTTCACTTTTGCCGGCTGGAACACCCTCGGCAACGGCACCGGGACCACCTATGCGCCGGGCGCCACTTTCTCCATGGGCAGCAGCAATGTCACCCTTTATGCCAAGTGGACCGCGGATGCCACCTACACCGTCACGTACAATGGCAATAGCAATACCGGCGGATCCGTGCCGACCGATGCCTCGACCTATTACAACGGCGACACCGTCACCACCGCAAGCAATAGCGGGAATCTGGTCCGTACCGGCTATACCTTCGCCGGATGGAACACCGCCGCCAACGGCAGCGGCACCGACCGCGCCGCCGCCGGCACATGGACGATCGGCGCCGCCAATGTGACCCTCTATGCCAAATGGACCATCAATACCTACACCGTAACCTATAATGGCAACAGCAATACCGGCGGATCCGTGCCGGTCGACGGCAGCAGCCCATACAATTACAACACAACCGTCACTGCGCTCAACAACACCGGAACTCTGGTGAGGACCGGTTACACCTTCGGCGGCTGGAACACCGCCGCCAACGGCAGCGGCAGCACCTATGCCGCCGGCAGCGGGACATTTGCCATCGCGGCCAATACCACCTTGTACGCCAAATGGAATGCCGTGAATTACACCGTAACCTACAACGGGAACACCAATACCGGCGGGTCCGTCCCGACTGACGGCAGCACCTACCAGATCGGCGCCACTGTCACCGTCCTGGGGAACACCGGCGGCCTTACCAAAACAGGCTACTCCTTCAACGGCTGGAACACCGCCGCCAACGGCAGCGGCACGTCCCAGGCAGCCGCCTCCACCTTCAGCATGGGCAGCGCCAATGTCACGCTTTACGCCCAGTGGACGGCTCTCCCGACCTACACGGTCACCTATAACGGCAACAGCAATACCGGCGGAGCCGTGCCAACGGATGCATCCGCTTATTACGGCGGCGACACGGTTACCGTCGCCGGCAATACCGGCACTCTGGTCAGAACGCATTACACCTTTGCCGGCTGGAACACCGCCGCCAACGGCAGCGGCACGTCCCGGGCGGCCGCCTCCACCTTCAGCATGGGCGGCGCCAATGTCACTCTTTACGCCCAATGGACCGCAAACGCGACTTACACCGTTACCTATAACGGCAACACCAATACCGGCGGATCCGCTCCGTCGGACGCCACCGCCTACTACAATGGCGACACGGTCACCGTGGCCGCGGTCGGCAGCCTCACCAAAACCGGTTATACCTTTACCGGCTGGAACACCGCCGCCAACGGCAGCGGGACCTCGCGCGCCGCAGCTGCAACCTTTGCCATCGGCGCCGCCAACGTCACCCTTTATGCCCAGTGGGTCTCCAGCGGTCATTCAGTGACCTACAACAGTAACGGAGCCACCAGCGGTACCGTGCCCACCGATGCCACAAGCTATGCCAACGGGGCCACTGTTACCATCGCCTCCAATACCGGCGCGCTGGCCAAGACCGATAGCACGTTCACCGGCTGGAACACCGCCGCCAACGGCAGCGGCACTGCCTATGCCACCGGCTCGACCCTGACCATGGGCTCGGCCAATGTCACCCTTTATGCCCAGTGGTCAGGAGACGGAACCTATACGATCAACGCGCAAAGCTCATCCGGCTACTGCGACTGCGGCCTCAATCCGTCAAGCTGTTACACCGTCTATTCCCAGGGCTATTCTTCCACCGGCTCCTGTGTTGTCTCCGGCGACGCGGGTGACGGGTCCGGTGGCAGTGCCTACGCATTGCTAAGGACCGCCTTGCAGGCCTGCAATGCCAATGCCACGCTCAGCGGTGCCGATCCGGGAACAGGCGCCAGCTCCGGAACATACTATTACGGCGGAACAAGGTATTCCGTGACCTACAACGGAAACGGCAATACCGGCGGCAGCGCGCCGACGGATGCAGCCGCCTATCTTAACGGGGCCACCGTTACCTTGCAGGGCGGCGGATCTCTGACCAAGACCGGCAATACCATCATCGGCTGGAACACGCTTGCCAACGGAAGCGGAACCGCCTATAACCTCAATGGAACGCTCAGCATGGGCAGTGCCAATGTCACCCTGTATGCCGTTTGGACGCCGGCTTACACGGTCACCTACAACGGCAATAGCAATACCGGCGGCAGTGCGCCGACCGACGCCCAGCTGTATATACCCGGCTCCACGATCACCCTCCCCGGGAATACCGGGAACCTGGTCAGGACCGGTTATAACTTCGCCGGCTGGAATACCCTCGCCAATGGCAGCGGCACATCCTACGCGGTCGGCGCTAGCTATACCACCGGCGGCGCTAATGCCACGCTCTATGCCAAGTGGACGGGCGTCACCTACACCGTTACTTACAACGGCAGCGGAAGCACCGGCGGAAGCGTACCTGTGGACGCCGGATCCTACGCGAACGGCGCCACTTACACCCTTCTGGGGGCCGGTACCATGACCAAGACCGGCTACGCCTTTAGCCGCTGGAACGCCCTGGCCAATCTGACCGGGACCTCAAAGAACGCGGGCGACACAGCCACCATGGGCAGCGCCAATGTCACCTGGTACGCGGTCTGGAACCCGACCTATACCGTCACCTACAACGGCAACGGCAGCGAGGGCGGCAGTGTACCGGTGGACAATACCGCCTATGCGGCCGGAGCAACCGCCACCATTCCGTTAAACACCGGAAACCTGACGAGAACCGGCTACACCTTCAGCAGCTGGAACACCGCCGCCAACGGTACCGGCAGCAACTTCGGCAATTCAGGCCTTACCATGAATCAAAACTGGACCCTGTATGCCAAATGGACACCGACAGGCTATCTCGTGACCTACAACAGCAACGGAGCCACCAGCGGAACCGTCCCGACGGATGCTACCTCATACTCGAACGGCCAGACCGTCACGGTCAAGACCAATTCCGGCGGCTTAGCCAGAACAAGTAACAATTTCAACGGCTGGAACACCGCTGCCAACGGCAGTGGCACTGCCCGCGCCGTCAACTCAACCTTTGCTATCGGCGCAGGCAATGTGACCCTCTATGCCCGGTGGACCGGCAGCGGCAACTACACGATCGACGCGCAAACATCATACCCCTGTAACTGCGATTACTTTGGCGATTGCCAGACGTGCTGCGACCAGGTTTACCGCACAACCGGCGACTGCACTATTGCCGCCAATGCGGGCTGCGGCGGCAATGCCTACACCCTGTTACAGGCCGCCGTACAAGCCTGCAATGCTAATGCCGCGCTCACCGGCAGCGACCCGGCTTTAGCCGCCGGCTCTGGTACTTATAGCTATTAGAAGATCACGATGACCATGCCTGTCAACATTATTACCCTCAGCTGCGCCGCAGCGCTTGCTTCCTCTGCCGCCTGGGCCTGCGGATCGATCCTCTGGAAAAAGATCGGCGAACAGATCCCGCCGGAAAGCATGAATTTGTGCCGGGGGATCATCGGCTGCACGTATCTCACGGTGCCGCTCATGTTCACCCGCCTTGATCACCTGGAATGGACCACGGTCATGCTGCTGGCTTTAAGCGGTTTCATCGGCATCACGCTGGGCGACACGTTTTTCTTCCGCGCGCTGGTCAATCTGGGGCCAAGACAGACATCGCTATTCGGCACGCTGACACCGGGCTTCACCGCGCTCGCCGCGCTGAGTTTCCTTAACGAATACCCGTCTCCCCTGGCCTGGACAGGGATCGGGCTTACCATCACCGGCGTTTTCTGGGTCTTGAAAGAGCGCCCGGCCTCCGGCGCGCCGACCGGCGACAAAAGGCTCGGGCTTCTTTACTGCGCCCTCTCTGCCGGCAGCACGATCATCGCCGTGCTTCTCGCCAGGATCGCCCTGCCGTCCATCCCATCCATGGAAGCAACGTTCCTGCGGCTCTTCTTCGGCACACTGGGCATGTTTATCTGGGGCGCCGGCACCGGTCGCTTAGACGGCTGGCTGGTCCCGTTCAAGAACGCGCAACTATTTAAAAAAGTCGCTCTCGTTGTTGCGGTCGCGGTCTTCGGTGGTTTCTGGCTGTCACTGTTCGCCCTCAAGCACCTGCCGACGGCGATCGCGAGCACCCTTGGCTCGACCGCGGCTTTGTTCATCCTGCCGCTATCGGCCTTTTGGCTGAAAGAAAAGATAACCACGCGCGCCTGCCTGGGAGCCGCGGTCGCGGTAGGCGGTGTCACCCTGATCTTTTTTGGAAAATAACAATGACCCCGCACCTGAGCGTCAATAACCTTAAAAAAAGCTTTCCGATCCCCGGCAAAGATGTCCTGCCCGTTATCGACGGGATCTCGTTCACTGTTGACAAAGGCGATTTCCTGTCGATCATGGGCCCGGGCGGCTGCGGAAAAACAACACTCTTGGAGATCATCGCCGGCATCAAATCCACCGATAGCGGCGAGGTTACGATCAACGGCGGCCGCGGCGGGATCGCGCTGGTGTTTCAGGAAGATGACCTTTTCCCCTGGCTGACCGTCGAAGAAAACATGTTGCTGGCCCTTAAAAGTGCCGGCAAAGACCGTAGCACGGCCAGAGAGCTCACGAAAACCTGCCTGGCCAACGTTGACCTCGCCGCTTTCGCCGGCTACTATCCGTCCCGGCTTTCCGGCGGCATGAAAAAACGCGCGTCACTGGCCCGCGCCTTGAGCCTGGAACCGGAACTTCTTTTGATGGATGAGCCATCCGCCCACCTCGACGAAGAAGCCCGCCGCGGCCTGCATCAGGTTTTGCTTGATATCGCGCACCGGCGGAAACAAACCATGATCCTGGTCACCCATGATCTTCAGGAAGCGCTCTCCCTCAGCCGCAAGGTCATGATCCTTAGCGAACGGCCGTCCAGAGTCCTTGAGATCTTCGACCCGAAAGACCTCCAGGCGAAGAACGGAGGGACCCGTGCCTAAATATATCCGACGGGCTTTTTCCCCCTTGTTCCTCCTGGCCTTATGGGAAGTGGCCGCGCGCCTGAACTGGATCGACCACCGCTTCTTCCCCGCCCCATCACTTATTTTCCGTGAACTCTGGTCGCAACTCATCACCGGAAACCTGGGTAGCGATGTCGCAGTCAGCCTCCTGAGGCTCGCCTGCGGTTTGCTCATCGGCGGAATACCCGCCATGATCATCGGCATTTTAATGGCGCGCTCTCGCCTGGCGCATGATCTTTTCCATCCGCTGGTGGTCGCCGGCTATCCGGTCCCCAAGATCGCCATCCTGCCGCTCATCATCCTTATGTTCGGCCTGGGGGAATGGAGCAAGATCGTCATCATCGCCGCCGGGACATTCTTCCTGATGGCGCTAAGCGTGCTGGAGGGCGTCAGCCGCATCGAAAAAAGATATTTCAGTATCGCCCGTCTGTTGCGGCTTTCGGCCGCTGAAGAATGGCGCTCGATCATCATCCCCGCCGCCATGCCGGCTCTTCTGCACGGATTAAAACTGTCGGTCGGTTCGGGCTTCATGCTCCTGGTGGCCAGCGAATTTTTCGCCAGCCATTCAGGCATCGGGTACCGCATCTGGGCCTCTTGGGAGAATTTCAACATTACCGCCCTTTACGGCGGTCTTTTCACCATCATGCTTCTGGCGATCGGCCTGCAGGCCGGGATCGAAACCATCGAAAAAAGAGCTTTACCCTGGCGCATATCTGAGGAAGAATAGGACCCTATGAGCGATCCCGAGATCCTGCGCCTCGCGCGCGAAAAAGCAGCCGAGATCAACCCCCAGGAACTGATCCGCGCCGGTTTCCTGCCGGCGAACGGCCTGTTCTTCCCGGCCGTGCTTTACCCGCCGGTGGTCAAGAATTTCACCATCACCGAAGAAGAATTCTTCGCCGGCTATCAGGTGAAAGACCCCTTCGTCATTTACGCGCATATCCCGTTCTGCGTGAACCGCTGCCATTTCTGCCATTTCGTCACCCGGACCGGCGCCTCGTCGAACGACGTAGACACCTATCTTGACGCGCTGGAAAAGGAAATGGATCTTTATCTGCGGCACCTGAAACTGGCCAGGATCCCCACGTCGGCTATTTGCATCGGCGGCGGTACGGCCACCCACATGAGCCCGAAGCAGATGGAACGATTCCTTTCATCCTTCACTGCCCGGCTCGACCTTTCAGAGTGCGGACAGTTCACCCTCGACACCGACCCGACCACGATCTCCGGCGAAGACGGCATCGCCAAACTCAAGCTGCTTCTTAAATACGGGGCCAACCGCATCACCATCGGCGCCCAGGCTTTCGATAATGACCTGCTTAAAAGAATGAACCGCGCCCATACGTCGGAAGAAGCCACGGCCTCCATCCTTTCTGCCCGTGAACACGGTTTTAATAATATCTGCGTTGACCTGATCTATGGTTATCCCGGGCAGACGCTGGAAAGCTGGGCGGCCACCATCAGGCATGTGATCGACCTTGATGTCTCCTCGTTCCAGACCTATGAACTGCGCATCCGGCCGCAATCGTTCAATGACGCGCCGATCTGGGCGCGGCACAAGAAATCCCCGGCAGATTTCCCTACCGTTGAAGAACTGGCTGCCATGAAAGCCGCCGCCATCATCACCGCCAACCGGCACGGCTACAGCGATACGCAATACAATTACCTGTTCTCGCGCACGACCGGGACCACCTCCCAATATCACGAAAAGAAGTTCACCCGCTTTTTCGATACCCTGGGCTTCGGCGTTTCGGCCAATAACAAACTCGGGAACAATATTGCCATCAAGGAATCCGACAGTTTGGTCCGCTACGCCGAGGAAGTCGCCGCGGGACGCATTCCCTTCGCGCACGGCAAAAAAGGCACCCCCGACGACCAACTGCGCCGCGCGGCCATTTACCCGCTGCGCAACCGCCGCACCCTCTTAAAGGAAGAATACCGCGCCCGGACGGGAAAGAGCATCAATGATGTTTTTGGAAGGAAGATCACGGCGATGAAGAAGTTCGGCCTGATGGAAGAGGACGGATTAAAACTGACGGTGACCGAGCGGGGCTATTATTTCGTGGACGCTCTCTGCCTGCAGTTCCACCATCCGGACCACATGCCCTTCGACCGGGCCCTGTACGCTGACGGCGAACTTAACCCCTACCTGCCCTGAAACGGTTTATTTCCTGACAAATTCCAGGAACTGAAAATATTTCAGCGGCGACTCTTTGTTGACCGGCGCAAACCCGGCCCGGGCCATTACCCGGTCGACGCCGGCATCCCCGGCATGGTAATAATCCAGCGTGAGCGTAAAAGGCCTTTTCATTTTCAGGATGCCGCGGATACAGATACCGTTAAGGTTGACCAGCCAGGATCTCTCCCGCGCGGACAAGTCCGCGGGTTTCCTGGCAAAAACACCGGCTTCATCGAGCGCTCCGAATAGCCATTTCACATACTCTGCCTGTCCGGTCCCCATCCTTCCGATAGCATAGATCAGATTATCGTCGCCCGGTTCCTTATAATAAGCTGCCAGCTCGCCGAATAACGCCGGATCCGGCAGCATCGCGTTAAGGTCGTCCGAAAATAATTCATGGAACTCCTCCGCCGTAAGGCCATAACCCGGATGCAGCACATACTGCCTGGTCTTGTCACGGAATCTCTTAAACACCGGATGGCGCGCCTGGACCGCGCTAAAAGCAACGAACGCATTGTTCACGTCATAGGGCGTCATGGTGCCCGGGAAGAAATACTCGTCGGGAGTGGTCTTGATAATGATGATCCGCCCGCCTTCATTAAGCAGTTGGCGTAACTGCGTAAAATAACTCACCGGATCAAGCAGCCGGTCGTAAATATCGCTCAGAATGATCAGGTCATAAGAATACTTAGCGTAGGCCGGGTCCAATCCCTTGGGGCCGACCAGCAGCGGGATCACATTCTTTAACCCCCGGGACTTCGCTTCATCGCCCAGGTACTTGATAAGGACCGGATTGATATCGCTCGCGTAAACCGCGCCCGTGCCCGCGAGCGCGGTCGCGTAACGGAACGTGAACACGCCGCAACCCGCCCCGATATCGAGGATCGACATGCCCGGCCGCACACCGCTATAGGCGACCACCTTGTCCGGCTGCAGCGCCTCCATCCGGACGGGATCGGTCTGCCGGTCGATAAAATACTTCAAGGTGAAGCCCGCGCAAGCCGGGAATGCCGTCAGCCAGATAACGATCGCCAGGATAATAGTGGTCATGGCTTAACGAACTCCAGAATAATATGCCCGGGTTGCTCCGCTCCGCCGTCTGAAACCTTGTACCCGGCACCGGTCGCGGCCCGGATGATGCTCTGACGACCGGCTAAATAACGCTCCCTGAGCTCGGCAAAAGGTTTCTTCAATCCAAGGATAGCGCGGATGCAAACACCATTGAGCCGGTTGACCATATCTTTTTCTTCCCGGGAAAGAACACCGGGTTCCTTGTCAAGGGCCCCCGTATCCTCAAGCTGTCCGAGCAGGAGCTTGACCAGCTCGTCCTGGCCGGTGCCCATTTTCGCGATAACAAAGACCGGATTTTCCTCACGCGGCACATAATAAAAAGCCCGCAAAGCGCCGAAAAATCCGGGTTCAGCCAGCATCGCATTAAGATCTTCGGCCAGGAAAATCCGGCACTCCTTTGCCTCACCCTGGCGGACACAGGCTTGCGTAATAGCCCGAAGCCTCTTAAAGACCGGATGGTCTTCTCCCTTCGGGCCCTTAAAAAGCTCGTGAACTGAGAGAAGATCGGCATCTGAAATAAATGACGGCAGGAAATATTCTTCATCCGTCGGCTGAATGATCACGATCCGTCCACCCTGCTTCAGCGCCGGGAGCAACCCGGTTAGATAGGACCGCGGGTCGGCCAGGCGCGGGTAGATACCATCAAGCAGGATCATGTCGTACAGGCCTTTGGCGGGGTCGGGAACCGGAAGCACAGCTTCAATGCGCAAAAACGCCATCCCGGGTTTCAAGCCGCAATGATCAAGCAGGACGGGGATCTCAGCCTTGGGCAATGTGCCGGCCAGCGTCGATAAAGGAAGAAGGGCGCCAAGGATCAAGGAACACGCACACAGAAGCTGTCGCAGCGATCGCATGGTTTACGTCACCGAAGAAGTGTCTTTCGCAAATTCCAGGAAATAATAAGCCGTCCAGAAAGGATCGCGGCGGACCAGGCGATAGCCGGCGGCCGTCATCTCGCGCGTGATCGCTTTGATATCTGAAAGATAGAAATTCTTGACCGGATCAAGCGTCCGGTCCAGATTCAAGACACCCCTGAGGCAAAGGCCGTTGAGGCGATTAAGCATCTTCTGATCATCTTCGGAAAGGCTCTTGATGTCCCGCCCGAACGCGTTATCTTCGTCAAGCCGGACCGCCAGCCATTTCACAAAAAGATCCTGGCGGGTGCTCATCCGGGCCACGGCTGACGAAGTCGGATCTCCGAGCCCTTTCGCTTTATAAAAACTCCTGAGATCGCCAAAGAGACCCGTATCGATGAGCATGGCATTAAGGTCCGCCGCCAGCATCTCCCTGATCTCCGCCGACGGCTCACCGGACTGCCAACCCGACAGATATTCTCTCGCCGCCGGACGCAACCGGGCGCAAACCGGGTTCCCCCGGACCGCTCCGCTGCAGGAGGCGGACATCAACTTCATCTCCCGGGAAGTGAACTGCTGGCCAACGAAAAACTCTTCATTGGTCGGCTGAATAATGATCACCCGGCCGTTTTCCTTGACGAAAGGATAAAGCTGCCGGAAATAGTCCCGGGGAGCATCCAGATGATAATACATGCCGCTGAGCAGGACCAGGTCATACGCCTGACGGCCGTAGAAAGGATCAAGCCCGTCGGGGTCGACTTTGGACACTGTCACATTCCCCAGTCCTTTGGCTTTGGCCGTTTCCTGAAGGGACCTCACCAGTTCGTCGCTCACCTCGGTCGCGTACACCATCCCGCCCCCCTTAAGCGCCTCAGCCAACCGGAACGTGAACAGCCCTGAACCGGCCCCGATATCAAGCACGGACATTCCTGGCTTCAACCCGCAATGCTCGACAACTTTATCCGGTTGCAACACCGCCAGGCGCAGGTCATTGTTCATATTCGAGACCCTTTGCTCCAGGGACGGCTTCTCCTTCGGCACCGGCTGGCTGCCAAGCGCCTTAAGCGCCTCATCAAGCAAGGAATCATCCACCAGGCCATCGAGCGCCAGCGCCCGCCCGATATATTTGTGGTCAACGAACCACTGAATATCGCGCTTAATGCTATCGCGGTATAGCCGTCCGTCGGGATATAACGACGGCTTGCCGATCTCATCGAGCAGGGAACGGTCCTTGAGCGGAATATACTTCTGCGTCACCTTGAAAAGAAAATCCAGGTCGGCCGGGCTGCTGTGATGGGCGAGGTAATACCGGACCCCCTGCAAATAGGCGGTGATGAATTTGACCGCCCTGTCCCGATGTCCCATCATGAACGTTTTGGAGAACATCAGCGCCGCGGCCTGCTGGCGGGGATACAACTCGTCGCTGGCTTTAACGCCTACTGCCGCGCCCTGCCGTTTGGCGATGGTCAGGTACGGCTCAAGCAAAGGCGCGCCGAACACCGACCCGCCGGCGAGCGCCGTCACCATCCCACTGAACGGCACCGTGACAATATTCACATCCTCGATCGACAGGCCATACTCCTTTAAAAAGAGATCAATGAAGATCTCCTGGGCATTGCCTCGGGTCGGAACAGCGAAGGTCTTGCCCTTGAGGATCTCTTTCGTCAGCGTGCCAGTATATAACTGTTTGCTGATCGCGATCATCTGGATGGGCCGCTCCGACTTCTGGCTGTCATGATGACCGGAATCGGCGGCAAGAATAATGCCCGCCCCGCCGTTGATCGCGTTGTACAAGCCCGCGGTAAGGCCGGTGGAAGCGGCATCCAATTTTCCGGTCGCCAGCATCGGCACGATCTCCTCCGAACCGTTCCGGAAGATCTGCACATCAACATCCAGCCCCTGTTGTTCGAAATAACCCAGTTCCTTGGCGTAATAGATCCCGACAGCGTTATACACCGGGGGCATCCCGACCGACATTTTCTCCAGCGGCTTGTCCTGGGCCAAAGCGGGCGTGGCCGCCACCAGAAGCGCAAGGATCCCGGCCGCTAAACCCTTAAAATTTATAAATGACACCATACGCGATCCCTTCTCTTTTCTGACGGGCGATCTTTTGAAAATCATTATAGCGGTACTCGACCGTGAGCCCCAGGTTCTTGGTCAGCATATACCCGATCAGCGGCTCGGCCACGATCTTGTCCACGTTGCGGCTGCTATAGCCCCAGTCATCAGGCATGTAATAATGGATGAACCCGGAGGTATACAAATGCTTCCCCCACAGCCAGGTCCGCCAGGAAAAGCTGGCCTTCGATCCGCTGCCGTCGAGTGTCGACGGGAAATACCGGAGCCAGGCGAAATTATCCTTAACGGTGAATTTATACCCCAGGCCGAAACGGCCCACATCGTTCTTGTCCGTCTGGCTGCCGTATTCGCTCTCGAGCTGGAAGCCATCAGCCAGCGGCTTGCTCAAACGCACGTCAGCCAGATAAGCGGTCAACCGGTAACGGTCCTGCGGCTGGTCGGAGTCACCGCTAAACGCGATATATCCCCAACTGGTCAACCCGAACGGCAGCGAACGCTCGTTGTAGTAAAGCTTGAACGTATTGTAACTGCGCGAATCCCAGGCATAAACGCCCCAGGTAGAAAACCCATTGATCGCTTTCGCGACCGGGCCTTTGTCCTGCGCGTATGAATTCGAGACCGAGCATAAAAATAGAAAGAACACAGCTAACCAGAAGCTTTTCTTCATTACTCCTCCACTATTCTTTGACAACAATTAATCTTTCTTGAATTCCAGGATCAATTCGTATGGCAGTAAAGGCGACCTTTCGACAGGCTTATACCCGGCGCGGGTCAGGGTGCGCAACATGCTCGGACTTTCGGCGATATAGTGGCCCCTGATCTTGGCAAAAGGCTTCTCCAATTTCAGGAAGTTGCGGATCAGGATGCCGTTAAGCCGATTGATCATTTTTTTCTCATCGGCGGAAAGGGACGCCGCGTCCCGGGCGAACGCGTCCGCGTCGTCCAGCCGGCCGAGAAGCCAGCGTACCAGTTCATTATTCCCCAACTTCATCTTGTTGAGCGCAACACCCGGACTTGGGTCATCGACCGCGCGATAAAAAGCGGCCATATCAGGAAAGAAAGAAGGATCGGCCAGCATGGCCTCCAGATCCCGCGCCAGCAGCGCCTTGAACTCAGCCATTGCCGCCGCTTTGTCGCTCTTGATCAGCCCGGTTGTCACGGAACTGAGCCGACGGTAAACCGGATGACCAGGCCCGGCCGCGCGCAAAACCGCGACCGCCGCGTTCACCTCTTCGTCCTTAAAAGCCTGCGGCAGAAAAAATTCCTCATTGACCGGCTGGATAATGATCAGCCTTCCGCCGTCCTTGAGCAGCGGCCGCAACTGCCGGAAATAGCTTCCCGGGTCGGTAAAACGGTAGTAGAACCCGCTCAATAAGATCAGGTCATAGGTTTGACGTGAATAGAATGGATCGAGACCCGTACGCTGAACCTTGGCGACCACCACATTTTTCAGGCCTTGAGCCAGAGACTCCTTCTTGAGATAGTCCACGAATTCAGGAACAGTATCCGTGGCGTAAACGGTGCCCGTTCCCTGAAGGGCCCGGGCCAGACGGAATGTAAACACCCCGGCTCCCGCCCCGATATCAAGCACCGACATCCCGGGCTGCAGGCCCATGGCCGCCACCACCTTGTCCGGCTGAAGCATGGCCAGCCGCGCCTCATTATTCTGCTGGGCCAAAGCGATCTTAAGGGAGAAGGCCGCGCTCGCCGGGGAAGGCAACGCCGCTGCGCAGCAAAAAAAGATCAATAAAAAACCAAGGGCTGCGTTCATGGAGCATCCGCTTTCTTCCTGAATTCCAGGAGCAGTTCATGTTCCAGCAAAGGCGCCCGTTCAACCGGCTCGAACCCGGCGCTCGTCATCACCCGGGTGATCGTTTTTTCCTCCGCCAGGTACCCGACGGGATTGCTGCCGAAAGGCCTGGGCAGGCCGAGAATACCCCGGAGGCAAAGGCCGTTAAGGCGATTGAGCATCTGACGATCATCGTCGGAAAGGGCCGAAATATCCTTGCCAAACGCGTCGCTGTCATCCAGGCGGCCCAACAGCCAAAGGGCGAACTCATCCTGCCCGGTCTTCATCTTCTTGATCGCCGTGCTCGGATTATCCTCACCCAACGACAAGTAGCGGGACTGCAGCTCATCAAAGAGCCGTGGATCCGGCAGCATCGCGTTAAGATCATCGGACAATAGCGTCCGGAACTCATCCTCCGTGATCCCGCTCCCGGAAGAAAAAATATAGCTTTTGGTCTTTGCCTGGAGCCTTCTGACGATCGGATGATCTTCTCCGGCGGACTTCAAGGCTTTAACGGCGGCGGCAAGATCTTTAGCAACCAAAAAATGCGGCAGGAAGAACTCATGGTTGACCCGCTGGATGATAATGACCCGGCCGCCGTCATTTAGACGGGCCCGGAGTCGATGAAAATAATCCTTGGGGTTGCTGATATGACCGTAAAGGTTACCCACCATGACCAGATCATAAAAATGCTGGTCGTAGAAGGGGTCGAAACCGATCCCCTTGACCCGCGCGGATAACACATTCTTCAAACCGCGGGCCGAAGCTTCTTTCTGAAGAAAAAGAACCGTCTCCGGATTCTTGTCGGTCGCGTAAACCATGCCCGTCCCATTGAGGGCCGCGGCGAAACGGAAAGCGAAAACACCGGTCCCCGCGCCGATATCCAGGATGGACATCCCCGGCTTGATGCCGAGCGTCGCCACGACCCGGTCGGGCTTGAGCACCGACATGCGGGCGTCCGTGTTCAACTTGGCCAGCATGACCTTAACCGGCTCACCCCTCGCGGGCGGGCTGACCAGAAAGAACAGGATCAAACATAAAAACGACGCTCGGAACATGCCGCTCACTATTTCTTAGCCGGCTCAGCCGCGGGCGCTTTCTCGTCCTTCATCATGCCCTTCATCATCGGGCAACCAGGGCCTTTCTTAGCCGGCATTCCGTGATTCATCCCGCCCATGCCACCCTTAAGCTGCGCCACCTTCACCAGCTTCAGGTCCTTGTCGTACTTGGCAATGGCCCCTTCGGAAACGATCACAATGCCGCCGTCGGAGGTCGCGACAACTTTCATCTCGTCGTCCTCTTTCGCCATATGCCCGCCCATCATATCGTGGCCGCAGGTCTTGCACCCCTTGATGCCCTTCTCCTCAACCGCCTTATCTTTGCCCTTCATTTCCTCGGCAAAAGAAAGCGCGCCGAAACTTAGGCCAGCCAGCAACATCACACCCAGAACGATCATCCATGTTTTCTTCATCTTACCCTCCGTTTATATTTAATTTTTCCTGTTTTCAAGGAATTTAAGGTACCCGCCGGCCAGGTTGCGGCATTTGATGCCGCCTTTTGCCAGGATCCGGCAAGCAGACTCGCCTCTGACACCCGCGTGGCAGTATATCAGATATTCCTTATTTTTCGAAAATTTACCAAGGGATCCGGAAAGGGCATCAAGCGGAATATTGACCGCGCCGGGTATCATGCCCTGCGTGCATTCTTTGGGCGTGCGCACATCCACCAACTCCTGCTTAACACTCAAATGATCCAGCTCATCAAGCTGCCAATCCATGATGCCTCCGTTCTTAAAAAGACGCCCGGTATTTCAGGAACACCCGGTCGTCGGGGATATCGTCTGATGAAAGGGGAATCCCCGCTCCGCTCGCCGGAGGGTTTACCGTCGCGGACGCTCCGGCCTCGCGCACCGACTTCATTTCCTTCTGGGCGCCGAATAAGAAATGGTCCGTCAGCTGATACTCACCTTCCAGCCGCTGGGTAAGCCCCCGCTGGCTTTGAGGACCGGTCCCGACCTCCACGCCATATCCCACCCCCAGGCGCTGGGTGAGCTCTTTTGAGAAAGTGACCCCTTGTTTTCTTTCATCGGCGCTGAAAGAAATGTCACTTAATCCGATAGCCCGGATGAACTTCAGCCGGTCGCCTCCAAAAAGCAGATAATCCACAAAATTCGCGGTCAACGCGGGCGATGTCCGCGCCCGGTCCATCTGCCCTTCAACCACCGCGTTCCAGGACTTGCCTGTCGCCAGCATCAGAAGAAGCTGTTCCTTGGGATACGAAGGATCGGATGAAAGCGCCACCACGGGGTCCTGCCGGGTCCCCCGGACTGAAATATTGATCTTCGTGCGGGCAACTTTGGAAACAGCGTGAATATCAAGCTCCGGGCGCGACGGACGCCCGGTAAACGTCAGCACGCTCGGATCAAGGTCAATGCGAACAAAGGAACTGCGCAGGGACCCGCCATCGAGGAACAATTTGCCATAGGTTTCCCAACGGACGTTCCCCCTGGCAAAATGGAGGTCGGCCCGCGAAGGCACATCCTGAAGAATAAAGTCATTTTGGGTGATCCGCTCCACGAAGAACTTCCCCGTCACGACGGGGCGGTCCAGCCGCCCGCTGATAAACAGGTCGATATCGCGCAATGAACCCTTAAATGGCGGCACTTCCAGGAACTTGGTCAGGACATCGCGAACACTGGAAAGGTCCAGGCCGCTGGTATAAACATTGCCTGAAACCGAGCGTCCGCTCAAGCTGACATTAAGCACGATCGGATCGTCCCCGGGATGAAACAGGCGGGCATTCGTGACCTCCACGTCAAGGCCGTCGAGGGACAGTCGCGCGCAACGGATCGACAGAACCTGGACCCGCAAGAAACTTGATTCCGGAAGGAAAGGGATCACGCGTACTTCCAGCTGATCGACCTTGACACCGCCGATCAAGCTGCCGGACAACGCCTGCCAGGACACCGTGCGCGCCCCCAAACTCAGCCGGGCGAGTTCCCGCACCACGGTCTTGGCGCCCCAAGGAGTAAAAAACAGCCAGGCGCAGGCACCGGCCAGTAACAACACCAACACCGCTATTAAGGAGAATAAAACACGCTTCACTTTGGCTCTGGATGTACCGTGACATCAGCCTCGGGCTCGATCTCACGGATGGCTTTCTCGACCGACACTGTCAGGGCATGGGCTTCTTTAAAAGAAAGGGAACTGTCCATCAGCGCGTGCATGTCAATAAAGATGTGCGCCCCTGACGAGCGGATCCGCACGCGATGGCAGTTGATGACGCCCGGGACTTTCAGCGCGGCCGTGATGACCTTGTCGTAAAGGCCGGACGGAGCGGCATCAAGAAGCGCCGCCAGGGTCCGCTGGCCGAGCTGCACGCAGACATGGACCACGATCACCGCCACCAAAAGGGCCGCGATCGCGTCGGCATAATGCAGAAAACTGGAATTCGGGATAATATCGCTTAAGGCCACGCACACCAAACCGCCGATGACGACCGCCGAACTCCAGATGTCGGTAGAAAAATGCAAAGCGTCCGCTTCCAGCGCCTGGCTGTTGTGCTTTTTAGCCACGCGATAAAGCATCCGCGACCGGGAAATATCCACCACGATCGAGATCCCCATCACCGCGAATGACCAGAACGTCACCTGCACATCGACCTTACCTGAAGCCAGCCGGTGGATCGATTCGTAAACGATCCAGACACAGGTGCCCAGAAGCAGCAGCGTTTCAAAAAGAGCCGACAGGTTCTCAACCTTGCCATGCCCGTAACGGTGTTCGCGGTCCGCCGGCTTGGACGATTCCCGCACCGCGAAAAAAGTGACCGCCGCCGCCACCAGGTCGAGCGCCGAATGCGCCGCTTCCGCCAGGATGCCCAAACTGCCGGTTGAAAAACCGACCACGGCCTTCATCGATACCAGGCCCAGCGCGGCGTATACTGAACTTTTCGCCGCGGCCTTCTTTTCTTTTTCCGCGCTCATTTCACCTGAAGATCTTTTCTTAAAAAGGCCCACCTGAAACTCCTGTTAAACCTTTTTAGCGAACGCTTTGCCGTATTCGATGCAAGCATCAAGCATTGACCCGTCCGGCTCCCAGACATTCTTGATCCCGTCATCAACAACTTCGAACCCGATCTCCTTGAGGATCTGGCCCATCCGCGTCTGGGCTTCACCCGACCAGCCGTAACAGCCGAACGCTGCGGCTTTCTTTCCCTTGAAAGCCAGGCCGCGCATTTCTTCCAATGTGCCGGCAACTGTCGAAAGCATGCCCTTGTTGTGCGAGGGCGACCCCACCAGCACCGCTTTAGAACGGAAGATCTCGGTCATCACGTCATTCTTGTCCGACTTCGACAGGGAATGGACGCCGATCTCAACCTTGTCGTCCGCCATCCGGATACCCTTGGCCATCGCCTCCGCCATGGCGCGCGTGCCGCCCCACATCGAATCATAAATGATCGTGATGCGGTTCTCTTTATACCCGTTGGCCCAGGATTCGTACTTGTCAAAGATCTCGCTGATATTCTTACGCCAGCAAGCGCCATGGCTGGTACAGATCATTTCAATGGGGAGCCCCATCTTGCGGATCTCTTTAAGCTTGGCGTCCACCAGCTTGCTCCAGGGCGCGATAATATTGGCGTAATACTTGATCTCTTCCTCCCAAAGCGTCGCCTGGTCGGTGAGATCGGCAAAAATGCGGTCGGTCGCGAAATGCTGGCCGAACGCGTCATTAGAGAAAAGAATATTATCGCCGGTGAGAAAAGAGAACATGGTGTCCGGCCAGTGCAGCATCGCGGCTTCAATGAAAATAAGCTTCTTGCCGTTGCCGAGATCGAGCGTATCGCCGGTGCGTACCGGCTTGAAATTCCAGTCTTTATGATAATGGCCTTTTAAGGACTTGATGCCGTTAGGCGTGCAGTAAACCGGCACGTCGGGAATACGGCTCATCAGGTCCCTCATCGCGCCGCTATGGTCGACCTCGGCGTGATTGCAAATAACCGCGTCAATGCTCTTAAGTTCGATCTCCTTGGGGAGTTCACGCATGAACTCCTCTGAATAAGGCTCCCAAACAGTGTCGATGAGGACCGTTTTTTCCTCTTTGATCAAGTAGGAATTATAGGTTGAGCCATGATTGGTCGAATACTCGTCGCCGTGAAAACGACGGAGCTGCCAGTCGACCTTGCCCATCCAGTACACGTTGTTTTTGACTTTTTGCGCCATAAACGCCACTCTCTCCCCAAGACTTTGTCGATAATTTGCAAAGTAATATTACAGAAGAATGGAGCTTTAGTAAAGGGGACAAATAGGGCTCTGTCCCCAATATTAAAATCCGGGTCAGCTCACTCTGTCCCCAATATTCCGGCAAGCGGGGTCAGCTGTAGAATAACAGGCGTGATCCCGATAAAATCACCATTCTTGAGCTGTTCCCATGCCACCGGGCTGATATTCATGGTTCCAGCATCACCCGACACAACAAGCGCGTTCCCAGACGCCAGGTCGATACCGCCGACAGACTTCCCCGCCTGCTGCAATTCCTGTTCGAGCCCCAAGGCTATAATATCCTTTCTCAGCTCTGCCTCCGGCTGTGGAGAAGCCGGATCGATCCCCCAGCCCATTAATTCCAGGTCGCCGCGATAAAGGGCGATCAGCTGCGCATATTTCGTCTTAACGATATGCCGGATCGCGGCGAGGTCAAAAGCCTGGCGCATGGTCATTTTAGGATCGGATCGCAATTCGGCCTGCACCGCCCGGGCCGCCTCTTCCAACGAACGGGTCCGCCAGGCGCCGGTCTCCTCCACCGTCAATAAATGATCGCCGTTGGTCTGATCGGTCTCATAGGAGGATACGATGACACCTCCGGCATTGGCCAGGGTATCGGGCACAACCTTGATCCCTTTTGAAACAAGAAGAATATCGGCCGGTGCTGTCGTCGGCCCATTAGCGCCTTCGAACACCCAGCCGGCCCGGATGATCTTGGCCACCTCTTCAGTAATGACATTCTCTTTGGCCGCCGGGATAAGAATATCAACATCCGCCCCGAAAACAGCGCTCGCCACCGCTTTAGGATCATCCAAGACTGCCGTGACCCCGTCCCGGCTTAATAAACCCTTTTCCCATATGTCCCGTAAAGGCAGATGCTGGTCAATGATCAGCTGAATTTCCGCCTCGGTCCAAACAGCATCACCCTGCTTCGTCAACGTGATCCCCGCGTCATTAATGACCTTGAGCCTGGCGCCGTTCTTCACCAGCCCGAGGCAGGTATAACTGCCTACATTACCCATCCCGTTAACCGATGCTGTTTTTCCGGACAGGTCAGGTATAAAAAATTTTACGATATCAACAACACCAAAGCCCGTCGCTTCCCCGCGCCCGGCGACGCCGTATACTTTGGGATCCTTGCCCGTAAACACGCCCAGCCATGGCACCGGGATATGCGTTGTCTTCCAGAATTCATAAGCTTTCTCCAAATACGGGGTTTTCACCGGGTCCGACTGTACCAAGGTCAGCTCCAGGAGCGCCGAGTACAATTCAAGATTATATTTCTTGATGATGTCGGTCTCAACGACCAGATAACGCAGATATTCATCCGCGTACCATTGCAGGATCTCCGCATTTGTCCGCATATCCGGCGCGGGGATATCCTTGTTCGGCCCGATCTTGTTAGACCGAGCCATCGCACGGGCATGGGCCCGGGCGATACGCGCTTTACTTACAGCCGGGAACTTGGCCCAGTCCGTGGCAACACCCGCGTCAGCATAATAATCCTGAAGCGACCAGGATAAAGTGCCGTCAGCCCTTGGTGTTCTCACGATCCTCCCGATAAAAGCCGCGCCCTTGCCGCCACCCAGTTTGAGCCGGCTGCCGGCCGTCTTCAGTGTCATTCCCAGCGCCAACGCCTTGGCTTCCCCTTCGATCCATTTGGCAATAAAATCCCTGGCCTCACCCTCAACCGGGCCAAGCGCATTGAAAGCCTTCCATTGCTCCACAAACTCCGGATCGGCCATCAAGTCGCTGGCCAGCACCCAGCGGATGCCGCCCTTAGCGGGTCCGAGCGTGGTATTGCTGATCACCCGGGCGTGAAAGAACTGGCCCTGAAAAGCCTCGCCCGACGGCGTATTGAACGTGGCAAACTCCCATCCCTTAAAAACATTTTCCGGTTGAAGAAGCTGCCGAACGACCGCCGGGTTCAAATCGCCGGCCATACGCGCGATCTTTTCAACACGGGCGAGCATTTTAGTCCAATACGGATTTTCGACAGCTCTAATGAACGCGTCCGGAGTAGTGGCCTTTTCCGCCGCGTCAAGGCGCGCCGCCGCGGTCACCTTGACCGTGCGCCCGACCGAAAGAGGCACCTCCGACTTTCCCGATGACCGGATCACAACGGGGATCGGATTGTCGCCACCCGAGAAATATTTACGTGGCACGATCTCGCCGGTCGCGGGATCAATGTCATCCTTGATAAAATTGAATACGCCCTTCTTATACGCTTCAACGTATTTGTTCCAGATCTGCTCGGGATCAATATCAGCCCTCCGGTCAGTGACCCACAACCCTTCCACGCCGCCGGTCTTCCCCCGGTCAGCATACGCACGGGTCAACAACGCGTCTTTCAGGTTGCGCTTATACCAGGTCGCCAGGACCACCGCTTGGTGGATCTGTCGCAGGGTCGCAAAGTTCGCTCCCGTATTAACTTCCTTCTCGAGCTCCGGCAGGATGATCTCACGGACCAGCTGTTTGGCGCGTTCATCGGCCGCTCCCGCCGCGTCATTGCCCCGGGAATTATTCATGGCTTTATAATCGGAATCAAGCATCACCTTTAAATGCGCTTCCGTCAGGACCGCGGTCAACAACGAAGGGGCTTTCGGATCCTTGTGGACATATACCGCCGCTTTATCGGTCACGATCCAGACCTTATTGAACATGTCCGTCGGAATATCCGCGGCAGCGGTCCCAAGCTCCGTCTGCGCCCGCTCATAAACGCGCCTCCAAAATTCTTTTCCCAATTCCCGCTCGGGATAGATCATCGACGCGGTAACCTGCTTGAGGACATAATCCTGCGCCAGCATATCACGGCCGAGATCGGTCTTACCCAGGCCTTCCGGCACAATACGGTCTTTCTCATCGGGTGAAAGATTGACCCACTGGTCTTTATCAGAGATGGTAAGCGAAGCGAGGAAATACTTGATCAATGCCTGCGAAGCGGCGCTGATCGCGGCATTATCATCCTTACCAGGGATCAAGCCGGTATTGCCGGTATCAACAATGAAATCAAAAAGAAGGGGATCATCCAGATGCACGGTCAAGCCCTGCAGGCTGACCGGAACAAATGCAGCGCTGGTCTGCAACATGACGCCCGGTTCCGGCAAGAACAAGGCCTGGGCGTGCGCAAATTCCGGCCCAAGGACACAACTCCACAAAAAGGCCGTCAGAACAATTAAAGAACAGATCCGCTTGAACATAACTGAGGCTCCCCTGTATTAACCAAAGCTCAAATACCGGCGATCATTTCATCCCTAACAACACCGACAGATCCTCTACCGGACGAATACTGAGAAGGACCGGCTCTATCCCGGCCATCACGACTTCGACATCATTCCCGCCGCTCCCAACCGCGGCCCCCGCGTCACCCTCCACCTTTGGAGCCACGGCCACGCCCATGTCGACCCCGCCCGGTGCCTGACCTGTAACCGGTTGACTGGAGGTATACGCGCGCCCGTTAAGAGACCGCCATTGTCCTTCCAAAGGAAGCTCTATGGCCGGCCGGCGAACCCGTCGATCATAAACCGGACCAATAGCTCCTCTATAAAGCTGACCATCACGCCCGGTATGAACAAAACCGGAAAATTCCAGAGCAACGCCATTCCACCGCACCGTATACTTTTCTTTACGGATATTTAACACGCCACCCAGTGAATCTTTCAACAAACCTAAAGTAGAGAACCCGGAACGCTCCCGCGAATCTCTGATAACAAATTTAAGCTCCTTGGAATGGCCCGTACCCGGTAGATCCCCGGGCATCATCATCAAAATATTGGCCGCCACAGGGTAGAACATTCCCTCTTCCCTTTTCTTATCTACGCCACCCATCACCTGGCGATACCAACGGAACATGCCATCACGAACATCCTGGCGGAACCGTCCCAGTAAAGGCTCGCCTTCAAGCAAGAGGTCCTTGCGCTCCTGCGGATCATCCTCGCCAGCCTGGGAATTGTCGTTCGTAAAGAACTTCCCCAATTCTCTTGCCCGAACCGAAAACCCCTTGAGCTTTTCAGATAAAGTCGCATGACCAACCCCCTGCATCACACCTTCCGCAGCCACCAAAACGCCGCGCATGGCCGCCAGGCATTCCTGACGCTCTTTGACCATCCCCAAATAATTCAACCCCGTCACCACGATCGAAAGGCCCATAAAAAGACGGCTGACCAATAGGACCCTCTCGTTAGGAGGCAGAGCCTTTATATCACCAAGCTGTTTAGCCATGTTCCAAAAGAACACATAAAGCAACCCCTGCAGTGACTTTTTTTCCTCTGGAGAAAGCTGACTGGATACCTCCAGGTCCTCATTAAGCACATCGATCAACTCCGCAATATCTTGCGTCTCCGCCGCTTCCATCAACACCTTTCGGGCAGCCAATGGCAGGACCTGCACGCTCATCCTCTCAAGCACATCCTTCAAATAGGAACCCTTCTCGGATATCCGCTCCGCCTCCGCCTTTAACAGCGCGCTAAGCAGCAGGGCCCCCGCAACCCCAACATGAACCTCCGACAAAAGCAGGTCGGCCGCCATCACCGCGGATAGGCCACCTTCTTCGGAAGAGCGGGCATTCTCCGTAGCCGCTTCAACAGCCCGCTGATACAACAATCTGGCCTCCTGATGTACCCCACCACCCTGATTAACACGCCCATGCTCCTGACTGCCGAGCGTGTAATGCCTGATCACTTCCCTGTTCTTTTCATGAAGCGAGGCCACCGCCCGCTCTAACTGTTGGGATCCAGCAGCCCCCCGATCGCTAACGATCAGTAAAACCTCCTGTGCCGCCAGCAACATAGAATGCAGGGCCTCATAAAGGCCCTGGCGGTCACCTGATGCCATCGGTGCTTTCAGTGATGACACGAAAACCCGGAACATGAGCAAAAGTTCCATACGGGCATGACTACCAACCGAAAAAGACGAGGCTTCCCGCCCAGAAGACAGAAGGGCGATCTGCCACAATAGGCGGGCAACCTTTTCTTCAATAAGTTTCTTCTGCGGGCCAAGATCCTCTGACAGAACCTGCATTTGCCTGGCAACAGCATCCGAATAAGAAAGAAAAACCCGCATAGGCTGACTCTCTACAAGGACCGGGCGGGCGGCGTGCCACAATATCAATGACGCCGACCGTTCGAGCGCCTCTTTAATAAATGGATCTTTCTCGGCGATAGCACCCTTGCGGAACAAAGCCTCAAAATGCAAAGCTTGCGCTACCTGCGGGTCCAATCCGGCGACCGCTATATAAGCCGCCACGGAAGGCAACAACTTCTCATCGGCAATCCTCTCTTGATTGAAAGCGGACTCGGCCGCGAATTGCCGGTAAACCCCGTCATATTGTTCCTGCGTCGACATCGAAGCGTCATAACCATTTCGCACACGAAAAAGCTCTCCCTGTTGTGCCGTCGTATAAAGCATGAACGCCGGATAGTAAGGGTCCATCCCTCCCTGGGCCTGAAAGAAAGGCTCCAGCCGTTCTTTCGCCCGACGGTCAAGATGCTCAAGGACATGATTAGCGATAAAAACATTAGCTTTCAGTGAAGCCAATGTACTAACAATATTCTCATCATTAAAATCCATGCGTTGCGGCCGCAACCACGAGCGGAAGGGCTCCTTCACCCTGGCCACCCCAGCCTCAAGGCTCAGATCAAAAATACGGCCGGCGTCATACTTAACAGCCTTGAACGCACGCTCGACCTCCCTGCTCGAGAACTCATATTGCAAAGCCTGGGGTACCAGGTCCAGCGCATGAATGCGCACGTCCCAGAGAGCCGGATCTTCATGGGCATTTCTTAGCGCCTGCTCGATCATAGCGGCCATCGTCCAGGCCTCCGCGCCACTTGCCGCCCCGAAAGAAACCGCCGATAAATGCCGGTCACCCTGGCGGAGCTTATCAACCAGCAAAAACGATAAATACCGCTCCAAAGAAGCAGCCCAGTATTCCGACGATCGAAAAAATAATGTGCGATTATTAAGCTCGTACAAAAGCCGCCCGTTGCGGGCATCAAAGGCCAGATGAAAACGGCCCATTCCCGGCTCATTGGGAAGCAAAACCCGTGCCATTAAGAGCTCACGCTGCGGATCGTATTCCCAGGCTTGCCAGTCATTGCCTCTGATCCTCGACTTCAACACATATTCTTGCCCGTCACGCCTTAGGCTATACCGTCCGTCTGGCTTCTGCCAAACAGTGAGCGGCGTGCTGTCGATCCCCGGACGCGATGCCACGATCCTGGCGGGATCACCATCAGGATTACTCACAACAAAACCCAATGTTTCAAGGATCTTCCTTCGTTGTCCGGCCGTTGCCCCTTCAACATTGCGTTGCAACATCAGCCCATCAACCCCTAAAAGCTTGTTCAACTCGGGCATGTACGCCTCATAGGCCGGTAGCGGCAAATGGGTCAAGCCCAAATGGCTGAACAAAAAGCCCACCTGGCCAGGTTGAATATATTCGCGCAAACCGGCAGCCGTATCCCAAATGAATGTCACCCCGGAAGGCGCTTCCCGCCAGGATGGGTAATAAATATCTCCAAACCCGAAGAACCGTATATTGGCGATCCCTTCAGCTTTGGCGCGACGAGCCATCTCAACCAACGCCGTCCCGTCCCCGGTCCCCCAATCGAGCACGGTCAGGACCTCCCCTCGCTTCTGATATAAGGCCGCCGTGGCACGGATATGCTCCCAGACTGGGAACCGAAAAGCTTCCTCAAGCTGCGTCAAACTCGTATGATCACTACCCCAACGCCGGTCTTTTAACACCGCCACTGCCAAACGACCTGACCCGTCCGGAAGCGCCGCCACCTGCATTCCTTGAGGAAATTCTGTTGCGACAGGCGCCTGAACGCGCGACAGTAATCGCGCACCACCAGGCAGATCCTCTTCCTGGAGCAAAGCCGGCTGCGCCCCGATAACCGACATTTTCACACGGAAAACATTAAAAGCCCCCGGCAGCTGTGTGGGTGGCATCGCCTCGATAACTACCGGAGCCTGCGCCGCGTCAAACGAAAAGCCTCCCGAAAAATACTTGCGCGGGATCAGCTCTCCCGTGAGCGCGTCCATGTCCTCCCGGATCGTGTTCACTTCTCCCTGCCGGAATGCCGCTACATAACGGGCATACACTTTATCTTTCAAGCCAGCCTCTCCATGAGAAATCCCAGCTGTTTTATTCTTATCAACATAACGATCAAGAACGCCGGCATGCAACCGCTGTTTAAGCCATCCTGATAAAATAAGCGAATGATATACCTGACGTAGCGGCGCAAACGAAACCCCCTCATTCACCTCGCGTTCCAGTACAGGAATAATAACCTCGCGCATCACTTGAGTACTAAGTTGCTGCTGTTCCTGTCGCGCAGCGGCTCCTGCCGGGCGCTGGTCAGCCGACAGCGCGTAATCCTCTTGTGTCAGCACCTTCAACCTGGCCTTAACAATAAATCCCACCACCTGGCCGCCCGCTAACCTTTTTCCTTCGATCGCCGATAACGGCGCAGCCAGCTTCTTTTCATAAACCACCGGTTGCTCCGGAACAACCCACACACGGCTAAGGGCTTCCATCGGAATATCCGTCGTCCCGAACTTATCGGCACTAAGACGATAAACTTCATCCCAGAAATGCCGTCCGGTACCCTTTGTCGGGTCAAGTAACCCCGCGCTCATCTGTTTTAAAAGATAGTCCTGCTCAAGGAACACCCGCCCTACTTCCGTATTGCCCATGCCATCAGGAATAATACGTTCCTTTTCATACGGCGAGAGATTGACCCACAGGTCTCTCGCCGGGACCGTGAGGCCCGCCAGAAAATATTTCACTAACGCCATCGCGCCAGCCCCGGGAGCCTGCCCGGGATCGACCAGGAAATCCATCTTCGACAGATCAGTGGGATCAACCATAATGCCCTGAAGAAGTGCCGGCTGGTAGGCAGGCAAAGAGGGGGGTAAACTAACGGGGGCCAAAGGCACAGCGGCGCCGGTGGACTGTATGAAAATGACAGCCGATAAGAGCCACGCGATAAAAAGACTGGATCGTTTTTTCTTTAGCATCATGGATGGCCTGCCCTTACCGAGACAGATTATAGTAAGTATTTACTATATAATTGAAGAAAGCAAGTCCATCGCCCTTGCGGAGCCATAAAAAAGGCCCGGAAGATTTCCGGGCCTTTTCAACTAACGGTCATTAAACGTTATTTCTTATAACAAATACCACACGGTTTGTAGCCATCCTTCTCGGCCGCCGCGGCATCCTTATAGTAAACCTTGTTGGCTGTATCCATATTGCCAACCATCCGGCAGGACTGCTTATGATACTTGCCACCGGCTTTGGTTGCGACCAAGGCATCCGCGGAAGTCGGCGGATTACACGTCTTGCAAGGCGTATACCCAGCCTTAACGACATCTTCAGGCGTTGCGAATTTGACCAGCTTATCAGCCGCGATCTTCTTGGCAACAGAACACGTGACAACATGGTACTTCTCGCCACCCTTGCTCGCTACATAACCCGTAGCATCCTGGGCCATCGCGGCACCCGCAACAGAAAGCATGAACGCGCCCGCCATCAACAACGACAAGATCTTTCTCATAATAGCCTCATTGGTTAGGTCAATTAACGGCGTCTGAACCTGCCGCCGGCACCCGCCCGCGGACGAAAACTACGACCACCGAATTTCCTGGCACCGCCGGCTGAAGCTGACGGAGCATGGACTGACGGCGGTTTCAGCCAGAATTCCTGCGACTGCACCTCAGGATGCGTGGCAACCGGGATATCAATCTGCACGAGCTTCTGGATATTCCGCACCTCTTCGAACTGGTCAGGCGTCGCAAAAGAGATCGCCCGGCCTTCCATCCCCGCGCGTGCCGTACGGCCAATGCGGTGCACATAATTATCGGCATCATCGGGAAGGTCATAATTAACGACCAGCTCGATATTCTTGACGTCAATACCGCGGGCGGCGATATCGGTCGCCACCAGCACGCGATAACGGCCAACCTTGAAACCCTCAAGGGCCTGCTTGCGCTGGGCGAGCGAACGGTCCGAATGGATCTCCGCCGCGTTGATATTCATCTTCTTAAGGTCCATCGTGATCTTGCGCGCGCCATGCTTGGTGCGGCTGAACACCAGGACCGACCCGCGGCAGGAAGTCAGCAACTTCTGCAGCAGAAGGTTCTTTTGTTCACGATTGATGATGTAAAGCTCCTGGGTCACATTGGTGGCGACCGTTCCTGAACGGGCGACTTCAATATGAATAGGCAGCTTCATATGACGGGATGTCAAGGCCATGATCTCGCGCGGCATGGTGGCCGAGAAAAGCATGGTCTGGCGATCCTTGGGGACGAAACGCAGGATCTGTTCGATCTGCGGCGCAAACCCCATGTCGAACATGCGATCAGCCTCGTCGAGAACAAGGACGCTCACATTATCGAGCTTGAGGGTATGGCGCTCGGTCACATGGTCGATCAAACGGCCGGGAGTCGCCACGATCACGCGCGGATGACGGTGTAAAGCGCGGATCTGCTCTTCCATCGACGCACCGCCGATAAGGACCACCGACTGAATACCAAAAGCCGGAGCCACTTTGCGAATGGTCTCTTCCACCTGGTAAGCCAATTCGCGGGTCGGAACAAGGATAAGGCCGATGCCTTTTCCCGCCGCCAGGCGCTGCACCATCGGAATGGCGAACGCGAGCGTTTTGCCGGTCCCGGTCTGGGCGACGCCCATGACGTCTTTACCCTCGATAGCGCTGGGGATCGCCTTGTGCTGAATAGGCGTGGGCGTCTTGAACTTCATCCGCTCCAAGATCTCCAGCACTTTCGGCGCAATGCCGAGCCCGTAAAAACTTAATTCTTGATTTTCACTCATAATGCTTTCTTCTTTCTGTTGTTGTTAAACGCACTTAAACAAGCCGGTGAAATGGCAAGGATTCTTGCCTTTTCATCCCAAAGCCATCTGGCGAGCTTACAGCGAGCCGAGGCTGCGGGACAACATGACAATAACGGGACATAACAAATCCGGCGTTTATGTCTATTACAATGATGTTTTTGTGCTGAATGCCGACCCTAAAAGCAAAACCGGCACTCAATTGGCAGGATAATGCGGGTAGGACATTTGATTTAACGGGTGAAGTATACCACGACTTTTCGCGTTTTGCCAAAAATATATTATTTCGACCCGTTCAATGCCACCCGAACACAGCCAGTAACCTGGAAAAAATAAAATCCAGGACCGACAAAACGACCATGACTGGAAATGGCAATGGGAAAGCGTGACGCAACAAATGCAGCAGGATCAGGGCCATGCCCGCGAACATCAAGAAGCCGATCAACTTGAAAACAGTCTGAATGCAGATAAAAACCGCCACCCCGATCATGACCGCGGACAGCCACAGCTCCCATCTGGCCCCCGGTAAAAGGTCATGCGTGCCGATCTGTTGACTCCATATGACGGGAATTTCTTTTTTCGGAGGGCAAGGAATATGGACCTTATCCCCCTTGCCATTGATCATATCCCCGCAAAAAAGCTGATCGGCTGGCTCACTTGACCTGAATCCGACCCGAAACAAAACGTTTTTCCCACCGCCGGTTCTCGTATCGATGCTCAAAGGGATGCTGTGGGTATACCGTTCGCCCGGCTTCAACAGATGATCCACCGGGACATTCTTAAAACACCCCACGGCGCCAAGGTTCTTGGAGATCCGCGGATCATCAAACTGCCAGTTATCCCACCAGGAACAACCCATGACCGTTATCGTCTGGACCTGACTGCTGTGGTTCACCACGCTCGCTGTCACTGCCGAGACTTCCGGCTTCACCTCCAGCGCCAGGCCTTCAGCTCCGGCTCGCTGAGCCAATGACAGAACTGCAGCCAAGGCCAAGAATGAGATCAGGATTGTTTTCATTTCAAGACCCTCGCGGAAACAACGCGTTCAAGAAGCGAGCCTTTGGCCGAACCGGCGCCAAGGTCAAGGGATGTCACCGCCACGCGCCCGATGACTCGCGCGCGCTGGCTGCCGTCCGGCATCGTCTCACGGAAGGCCCAGGTGGCATGGATCGCGTAGGGCTTGTCGTTATAACTGCCCAGATACAAAACAATATGCCCCTGAAGCCGCAGGACCGTCGCGGCCCCCAGTCCCTTTTGTCCAATGATCACGGCCTTCTCAGCGGTCGACAGCTTATCATTGAATCCCGGAAGAAGAGCGCCAACCTTGGCTTGCTGCTCCGAGTTCCGCGGCAGTTGAATGCCAACGGTCGCAAAAACCATCTGGATAAAACGCGAACAATCCTGCCCGCCGTTCATATCGCCCCAACCATAGGGTGAATCCAGCAACTTAAAGGCCTGCTCGTAGATCACGCGCGGCGTATAAAGTAACGGGCCCGCTGAGGCGTCTTTCTTCGATATATAAGCCGGAATGAATTTGACTTCGCCCTGCGGATCGGCCGCCGGGACCTCGACCTCCCAGAAGCCGTTGGAAACACTTTTATAGGTGAACGGCGTCCCCATCCGGGCAGTCGTCAGGTATTCGGTCATGCCCTTATCAAGAAAAAGGTCAGCCCGCGCGGCCGTGACGATCAACGTTCGCGCCAGTAGTGTATGCTTAACAAACGTTTCATGCGGCGCCCGGGCAACGCTTGCGACCGGCACCCAGCCGGAGCTGATCGCGTCGCGCACAAAAAGCCACTGCCGGTCGCGGCTATGGGCCAGCACAATGACCGGGGTCGCGGTCTCAAGGCCGCTATTTTGCAACTCGTCAAAGTCCACATCCCCCGCCTCCGCGTACAAAGGCGTAGCCGTCGGCAGAAGGCGCAAAGCTGTTGGCTTAACGATAAACCCAAAAAGCACGTCGACTTTTTCGGGAATAGAGTCGACTTCACGGTCGAAGCCGGGAACAAAATCCGCGCTGGCTGCTTTTCCATCAGCGGCAAACAAAACCCGCTTCTTTAACCCATCAATGATCTCGGAAAGCTGGGCGCGCACCAAGGTCCCTGGCAATACAGCCGGCACACGGGTGAGGTCTTCGATCAGGTTCATGGCTTTTGAGCGACGGTTGAGGGCCAGAACGCCCTTCGGATCAAGGACCGGTTCATCCGGCGAGGGATGACGCGCGACCCAGAATCCGGGTGAACGCATCTCGGGCGTAACGCCAGGCAAAACGCTTGGCGCGCTGATATTGATCTTTACCTCATCAGCAAGAGCGGCGCTGACGATCAGGCAGAAAACAAGCGACAAAATTGCGCGCATAAGATCCCCAGATAAGTTCCCACAATATTCCCCGTGATAGCCAAAAGCAAACCAACGGACGCCAACCCCGGTTCATAAACTGCCGCCACCACCGGGGCGGACGCCACGCCCCCGATGTTCGCTTGGCTGGCCGCTGCGACCAAAAAAAGGGGCGCGCGTAAAATTCTAGCGCCAACCAGCAAGAAGATCAAATGGACCGCGATGATCAGGAAACCACCGCCGATCAAAATAGCTGACGCGCCGAGGTTTGACAATGACGCTTTGGCGCCGATCGCGGTCAGCACAAAATACAAAAGCCAATACCCGACTTTCGTCGCGCCGGCTTTCTCCAGCCGTCGAACAGGCGTAAAGGATAAACCCAGCCCGATAAAACTGACAATAATGATCGTCCAGGCATAAGCCCCGGCCCCGGAAGGGGGGCTGAGAATATCTTTGACCTGCGGCATGCGGGCCGCCGCGTATTGCGAGGCAAAACCGGCTGTCAGCGCGCACACGATCAAAAGGATAAGACCCGGTAACGTCAATGTCGCAAATGCCGCCTTGACCGCGGACGTCCGGGCTTTAAGTTCATCGAGCACCCCCCGATCGGCACGATTCCAGCGGTCAAAAGCCGGCTGCCATTTGACCGCGGCGATCAAAAGTCCCATCCAAACATACGGCACGATCGTATCCACCACCACCATCGGTAGAAAGACCGCGTCCGGGACCGACATCGCTTCCTTGACCGCGATCATGTTGGCGCTGCCCCCCGTCCAAGACGCGGCAAGCGCCCCGAACCCCGCCCAGAAAGCCGCGCCCACCCATTGTTTGACCAACACATAAGCCAGCGCCGCGCCAACGATCACCCCGGCACTGCCGATAAAGAACATGCCCAGGGCTTTGCCGCCTAAGCGGAATATCGCGCGCACATCGACCGTTACCAAAAGCAGGAATAATGACATCGGCAGGATATTGGCCGTGATCTTTCCCAACACCGGCGCTTTGGGGTCGATCAGGCCGAAGGTCGAGGCCAGCATCGGCAGGAAATAAATAAAAAAGACTGACGGAAGGATATCGAAAAGCGGCGCAAAGCGTTTCTGCCGCGCGGCAATGAGCACCGCGGCTTCGATCATCATCAGGACAATAACGATAGCAATAGGGTTACCGATCATAAGCCCCTACTTTCCAAGGATCCGTTTTGCTTTAGCAATGAACGGGCCGCTGCGCGCGTTCTGCGGCTGCAATAGCGCCCGCTGCATTTCCCGCTCCGGCAGTCCCTTAGGAACGTAGACTTTTTCACCAGTGAAAGGATGCATGCCGGTATGATACATGCAACCTGACGTCGTCATCGGCAAAGGAATAAAATCCTGCACCTGCTCCGGGTGCATGCCGCGCTTCTGTAGCGTCGTCGCGCAAGCATGCGCTTCATTGAGGTCGCACCCCGGATGCGCGGTAATGAAATAATTCGCCAGGTACTGGCGCTTTTTCAGGCCGGCATTAATGTCCTCGAACTTCCGCACAAACTTCTCATACGTCGCGTGCGGTGGCTTGTTCATCAGCGCCAGCACCTTGTCATCCGTATGCTCGGGCGCCACTTTCATCTGGCCGCTCACGTGATGCTCTACCAGTTCCTTAAAATATTCCTCAGCTTCCGGCTCGACCAGAAGATCATAACGAAGCCCGCTGCCGATGAACACGTGCTTCACGCCCGGCACTTTGCGAATATCTCGATATAACGATAAAGCCTGATCATACCCTGTTTTAAGGGACGGGCACTTGGATGGCATAATACAATGCTTATCCCGGCAGGGCCCGCCTTTATCCCAATTCTTACAGGAAGCCGCGTAAAGATTCGCCGTCGGCCCGCCGACATCAGTGATCGTCCCCTTGAACGCGGGATCTTTGGCGATACGGCGGACTTCATTTAATACGGAATGGTGCGTACGGCTCTGGATCACCCGGCCCTGATGCATGGCCAGCCCGCAAAAATGACACTCACCCGAACAACCGCGCACCACCGTGATCGACCAGCGCACCACCTCAAAACCTTTAACGCCACCCGTCGCGTCATACGAAGGATGCCAGCGCCGGGCATAGGGCAGATCATAACTTTTATCCAACTCTTCTGGTGACAATGGCAAAGCCGGGGGGTTCTGCATAACAACACGATCCCCATGCGGCTGCGCCAAAACTTTACCTGTCCGGGGATTCATTTCATCATAAGCCAACCGGAAGGCCTTGTTGAACGCCTTGAGATCCGCTGTCACCTCATCATACGAAGGCAATGCGATCGCGCCCGGCGTGACAGCATCGGGTTTGACAGCCACGACGGTGCCGCGAACATCATGGATAGCCGCGACCGGCTGCAGCTGATGCAAGCGATCGACCACCTCGCACACCGGACGCTCACCCATCCCGTAAATCAAAATATCCGCCTTGGCATCAAGAAGCAATGACCGGCGTACCGCGTTGTCCCAATAATCATAGTGCGCGAGGCGCCGCATACTGGCTTCAATGCCACCGATAATGATCGGCAAACCCTTGAACGCCGCGCGCAGCCGGTTGGAATAGACAATGCAAGCGCGGTCCGGGCGTTTCCCCGTCTTCCCTCCGGGAGCATAGTCGTCTTCACGCCGTAGCCGCTTATTAGCCGTATAATTCGCGATCATCGAGTCCACATTGCCGCCGCTGACCAACGCACACAAACGCGGGCGGCCCATGCGGACAAAATCATCCTGGCTGCGCCAATCCGGCTGGGCAACGATGCCGACCTTGTAACCCCGGTGCTCAAGCAAACGGCCAATAAGTGCCGTGCCATAGGAGGGATGATCCACATAGGCGTCACCCGTAACTAAAAGGACATCCAACTCCCTCCAGCCGAGCTTATCCATTTCCTCAAGGGACATAGGAAGGAATTTAGCGGACATTGACCCTCACGCCGATACCAGGACCGGCTTTTGACAGATCGAAGACTCCCCGGGCGCTCAAATACGGCGAACGCGCCAGCGGGCCTTTAATAAAATACGTCGTATCCAGGTCGATGAACTCGAAACAACCCAGACCGGCAGCGAAATGCGCCCCGGCAGTGATCGCAAGCGCGCTTTCCATCATGGCGCCGATCATCAGCGTCGCGCCCTTGGACCTGGCTAACCGCGCGATCGCCTCGCCTTCCAGGAACCCGCTCTTCATCAGCTTGACATTGATGGCATTCACCGCGCCCGATCTTAACGCGAAGACCGCCGCTTTAAAAGATCCGACGCTCTCATCAGCACAAACAGGAATGCCGCAGCCACGTGTCAACGTTGTGAGCCCGTCCCAATCATCTTTCTTGACCGGCTGTTCAAGCAGCACCGGGACCACACCCTTGGCTTTTAATACCTTAAGAAATTTTGCCATCGACACCGCCGTAAACGCCTGATTGGCATCCAGAATAAGCGACGCTTTCGGCGCCTTTTTCGCAACGGCCAGAACACGGCCGATATCGATCTCCGGATCTCTGCCCACTTTGACCTTAAATGACCGAAAACCGCGCTTATAAAAATCTTTAACCCCCGCCTCTGCTTCTGCCAGCGAGCCGACCACGATCGTGATATCAGTAGCCATCTTGACCGGCCGTTCACCGAACAAACGCCACAACGGGATCTTCATCGACCGGCTAAAAGCATCCAACACGGCCATTTCAAGCGCGGCCAGGGCCGAATGATTTCCCGCGAACTTCTCTTTAAAAGAAAGCAGCAGCGGACGAAAATCTGATATGTCCTCACCGATCAAGGTCACTCCTGCCCCTTTGAGGTTTTCGATCGTCTGAGGAATTGTCTCACCGGTGATGTGCGTAGCGACGGCGGCTTCGCCATAACCCTTCGTGCCGTCGACCAGCTCGATACACAAAAGAACATTATCCAGCTCATCATGCTGACCGGTCGCAATGCGGAAAGGCGATACCAAAGGCGCCCTTAAAGGGAAAACATGGAAATTTTTAACGATCATCCGATCAACCTGTAGATCAATAAATAGGAGCCGATACCGGCAAGATATCCGACAAGGGCAGGCAATGAAACACGTTTAAGATACCAGAGAAAATTGATCTTCTCCATCCCCATCACGACCACACCGGCCGCGGACCCGATGATCAGGATGCTCCCGCCTGTCCCCACGCTGAACGCCAGCAGTTCCCAAAGCTTATGGTCCATGGGGAACTTGACCACATCATACATCCCCATGGTTGCGGCGGTCAGCGGCACATTATCCACGATCGCCGACAATAAACCGAGCAAGGTCGCGATAATATCCTTGTTCCCGAAATATCCGTCCATCCACATTGCCAGGTCTTTTAACACCCCGGCTGTTTCAAGGGCGGCCACAGCCAGCAGAATACCAAGGAAAAAAAGAATGCTGGCCATATCGATCTTATGAAGCGCATGGGGAACTTTCAAATGCTCGCGCTCATCGCCATGCGTTTTATCGGTGACCAACCACAGCAACCCCAGGCCGAAGAGGATACCCACAAAAGGCGGCAAACCGGTCAGCCCCTTAAAAACCGGGACGAACATCAGCGAACCCAGGCCGAGGAAGAACACCCTTCTCATGCCGATATTGCATTTCTCGGCCTTGCGTTCGATCGGAGCCACTTCCCCCTTCTTCATCATAAAAGAAAACCAGGCCAGCGGCACCAGCATCGAGATCATGCTGGGAATAAAAAGCATCTGCATGATCCTAAGCGAACTGATGCGTCCGCCGATCCAAAGCATGGTGGTGGTCACGTCTCCAATGGGCGTCCAGGCCCCGCCGGCGTTAGCCGCAATAATGATCATACTGCCGAAGATCATCCGGTCTTCCCGGTCATCGATCATCCGATGCAGAAGGGAAACCATCACGATCGCCGTGGTCAGGTTATCCAAAACCGATGACAAAAAGAAAGTGATCAAGGACACCACCCACAACAACACCCGCTTGTCCTTCATCTTGAGGATATCGCTGACCACCTGAAAGGCGCCATGCGTTTCCATCAGCTGAACAATGGTCATCGCGCCCACCAGAAAGAACACGATCTGCGAAATGCTTTCCATGTGATGGCCCAGGCTTTCCACGATGCCATGGGCCGAACCGCCCACCACACCCGCTTGCTGCATCGTCAAGAGCACCCAGCAAACAACCGCCGTCAGCAGTGCCGCCGCCGTCTTGTTCACGCCAACTGTATGCTCCATAGCGATCGCCGCGTAACCCAGGACGAACACGATCATGATGAGGTTCTCGAACATAAGCGCCTTTATTGAATTTTTAATTAGAAAAGTGGATTATAACAGAAAAAAAAACAAACCCCCTGCAAACTTTCGCCTGCAGGGGGTTTGTGGGTTGTATCGATGAAACGAATTAGAGCTTAACGACGTTCTTCGCCTGTTCGCCCTTCGGACCTGTGGTGA
>JBAXRK010000002.1:0-190163 GCA_037131245.1 Candidatus Omnitrophota bacterium | reverse complement strand
CCTGGCCCACCGGCTTGGTGGTAAAAAACGGGTCGAAGATACGGCCCATATCCTCCGGCAATATACCGCACCCGTTATCGGAGACCTCTACCACGGCAAAGTCCCCGGCCATCGAGGTGCGCACCCTGATAACCCCTTCGCCCGGCGTCACGGCTTGCGCCGCGTTAACAATGATATTCATGAACACCTGGGCCAGGCGCTGGGGGAAACATTTGATCCGGGGGAGCTCTCCGTATTCTTTCACCAGGCGGGCTTTGTAACGGACCTCATTGCCGGCAATGGTAATGACCTTCTCGATGATCTCCTGAAGATCCGCCTCGACTTTAACATCCCCTTCAGTACGGGCGAACGTGCGCAGATCGATAACAATGCGCTTCACCCGCTCTAATCCGTCATGAAGTTCATTGAGCAGCTCTCCCATATCCCGTCGCACATCATTAAGGCGCAGGCTATCACGCAACTTTAAGGCCACGGCAGACCGCCGGCAGTCCGTCTCCGGACAGACCGCGTCAGGCCCCGTCTTATTAAAAATAGCATCGTAGCCGTCAAGCAACTCTTCATAGGTCTTGACATATTGCTCAAGAGTCTCCAGATTGCTCATGACATAAGCCAGCGGATTATTCACTTCATGGGCCACGCCGGCGGCCAGCTGCCCGATCGCGGCCAGTTTCTCCGCCTGGACCAGGCGGCCCTGGGCGCTTTCCAGGTCCTTATTGATCCGCATCAAGGCCATCCGCGATTGTTCAAGTTCGCTGATCTTATCGCTCAAATGGCGCATCATGGTCGCAAAAGCGGTGGCCAGGCTACCGATCTCATCGTTAAGGCCCTGGATCTGCGGATCGACCTGCGCGTTAAGGTTGCCACTGGCAGCTACTTCCTCGAGCTTCCGGATGGGACGCGTGATCCATAGAGAGAACACGTACGCCACCAGGGATCCCAGCACCAGGAACAGGGAACAGATCTGAAAAACCCGCCAACGGATTGTCCTCAAGCCGCTAAGATAGTCTTTTTCATAGGCGCTGGCCCCAATGATCCAGTCCCACTTGGGATAATACATAACGGCCGCCATCTTGCGCAATGGCCGCGGATCACCAATATTCTTCCAGGGATATTCGAACACAAAGTGTTCACCAAGCTTCAGGTCCCGCGCCCGCTGGATCATCTCGAGAATGAACAACTTGCCATTATCGTCCCGGGCGGTGATCATGCTCTCACCGTCACGGAACCGGTCTTTGGAAACCACATAGGAACCTGCCGAGTCATAAACCCAAAGATACCCGCTCCCGCCGATCCTCTGGCGGGCCATCCGGTCCTTGAGTTCATTCTGCAAGATCTTTTCCATATCGTAACTCTTGAAATCGGAATAATACGTTCCCACCCCGATGACCCAGTTTCTTTCCGGTACATAGGCCAGGACGGACATTTTCCGGCGCAACTCCATGCTCCCGGGATCGGCCCAATCGTAACGGATCGTCACCGTTTCGTCACCCTTAAGCCGACGGGCCGAAGCGACCAGATCCAGGTATTGCGTGGTTTTTGTTTTAAACGTGACCTCCGCGATCTTCTGGCCGTCCGCTTTCCTTCCGCCGGAGAGTACGAATCGATCCTGGCTATCAATAATGAACACATAACCGCTGCGCCCAACGTTGATCTTGGCCAACAGCGCCAGCATCCTGGCCTCACTCTGAACCGTGGGCGTTACGGCCGCCTCGAACTCCACCATCCGTTTGACGTCAAGGGCCACCGAGGCCAGGCGTTTCTCAACCAGGTACTCCTCACGCTTAAGAATACGCTGGCTCTCTTCATAATACACATCGGCGGCGGTATACCATCCGGCGGCGATCAGGCGAAGGTCGCGGCGCGCTGTTTCAACGGCTTCATAACGGTAGGTTTGATAAATAACGAGGCCCAGGATCAAGGTAGGGATAAAAACAAGGATAATACCGACAAAAAGGAATTTCCACTTGATGCTAAAGAACATCCTGGGCATAAATTATTCCTTATAGTACCCGGCGGCTTCAAACAGGTCTTCCCACTCACGGGCCACGCGCGACATTGCCTCCTCGGCGCTGGTCGTGTCCGTGAACAAATACTGGCTCCAGTATTTCTGCGAGACCGCCAGTAAAGACGCATACTCGGGGATAACCCAGAAATCCTTGAGCATCCCCATCGAATCCCTGAGCGCCCGGTTATACGGCGTAGCATTCAGGAACTCTGCCGAATTCAAAACCGCCCGGTCGCAGGAATAGCCGCCTAAACGCGCCCATTTTCTCTGAACATCGGAGCGGATAAACCAGCTCAGAAAACGGAAAACATTATCCTTCTTTTTTGAGAAACTAACGACCGAAAGCCCCTGGCCACCAAGCGAAGAGAACCGGCCTTTGGGGCCTGCCGGATTGGCAAAGAAGCCCGTTGAAGCCGCGTACGGATTCTTGACGGGATCAAGTAGATCGGGAAAGAAGGCGAAGTAACTCATGACCATGGCCGCCCGACCCTTCAGGAAAGCCTCGTTCGTCTCAAGATACGCATGCTTCCACTCCGGAGCCCCCAAGGCGTGAAGTTCCTTATAAAACTTTAGCGCTTCCGCTGCTGCCGGGACATCCAGGATCCCTTTTACTTTATAAGAAACCTGATCGCCCAGATCAGCCCCCCAATCCCATATAAATGTCTCTACCCCCATGGTGGTACCATCATACTGCTCTGACGCCCAGACATTGACCCCGTATTGGCCGACCTCAGGACGATAAAAAAAGGTAGCGATATCTTTAAGCTCCAGCCAGGTCTTCGGGATATCCAGCGGATAGCCGAACCGCGACTGAAAAAGCCTTTTCTCCTTAGGGTCCTCGAAAAGATCCTTCCGGTACGCGAAGCCCATCGCGTCCCCCATCAACGGTACCGCCCAGTAACGGCGCGACGCTTTGGGATATTCAGCATAACCGGCGATCGATGCCAGCGTCATCTGGTGAGGGACATTCTTGTCGATGATCCATTTGGAAAGATCCACGTAATAGCCGCCGTCAGCGCCACGCCCCAACCACTGTGAATCGCCGCCGACCATATCGTAATCTTTAGGATGATCAAAGAAGGCCTGGTAAAAATCATCCCAGGTCTCCTGTTTCACGACGACTTTGATCCCGGTCTCACTGGTAAAATCTTCGGAAAGTTTCTGGAGATAATCGGAAGGCGCCCACTTGGCCCACAAAATGGTCAGGGACTCTTCGGGATGCTGTTCATGTTTCGGCGCGCATCCGCCGGCCGCCAAGAGAAGAAGAATGAAAAATGACGCGAGCTTTTTCATAAGCTCAGTTTAATCCAAAACGCGGGAAGTTACAACAACTACACCATTTCAAGCGCGCCGTTCTTAATACGGCGGTAATAACAACCGAAACGGGCCTGCCCTTTTGCGTCCTTGACATGGCAGGAACCCTTACCGGCCAGCTTGACGAGGTACAACAGGGAATTCTGCTCGCAATTCACGCGAACATCAACAATGTTGAGTTCATCACCCGAAGTCTTGCCCTTGATCCATAATTCATTGCGCGAGGTGCTCCAGAACGTGGCCAGGCCGGACTCAAGGGTATGGCGCAAGGCCTTCTCGTTGGCATAGGCCAGGATCAGCACTTCTTTTGACACAGCGTCTTGCACGATGACCGGGACCACCGGATCCTGACACTCAGCCACCTTGCGTAATTTCTCAAAATCCATTAGCGCGGCCGTTCCGTTCTCCAGCGCCGCATGATCGATCGTCCCTTTGAATTCCTTGCGATTCATGGTCATCCTTTGGATAAACAGGGTTAACGGTTGATATGCACGACCTTGGCCGGCGGGAATCCATTAAAATAAGTCGATGAAGCATGGGAGTAAGCGCCAATATTCTCCGCGTAGACCAGGTCATGGATCTCAAGCTCAGGCAATTCAGCGGACAAGGTGATCGTATCAAGCGCGTCGCATGTGGGGCCGAATACCGCGGAGATCTGCCGCTCCCCCTCCTTGAACGCCTTGACGGGATAATTACAATGATCGAAGATCTGTCCCGAGAAGGAGTGGTAAACGCCGTCGTTGATATAATAACACGGCTTCCCATCCCTGAGGGTCTTGCCCACGACTTTAGCAACAACGGTGCAGGCGTCAGCCACCATGAAACGTCCGGGCTCCGAAAGCAAATGCATATCCGCCGGAAAAAGCCGGGCTATCTCGGTATTTAGCTTCTTGGCCAGCACCTTAAGCGCCTTGACCTTCGGGTCATACTGCACGGGGAACCCGCCGCCGATATCAAGGATGATCAACTTTTTGCCCAACCGGGACTCGACTTCCTTGATGATGTTGGAAGAAAGCTGCAGGGCCTGGACATAATTATTGAAATTAGTACATTGGCTGCCGACATGAAAGCTGATGCCCTCGACCACCAGCTCCATATTAAAAGCCTCTTCAATAAGGTCGACCGCCTCGCCGGGAGACGCGCCGAACTTGGACGACAATTCAACCATGGAGCCGGTATTGGGAACCCTGATCCGCAGGACCAGGCCAGCCTGGGGCGCGTGTTTCTTGATCTTCTTAAGCTCCTCGCTATTGTCATAAGTGACGAGCGGCTTGTACTTGTCTAACGCTTCGAGGGTCTCGACCGGCTTGATCGTGTTGGCGTAAATGATCTTGTCCCAGATAAAATCCTGCCGCTCCTGATCCGGCAGGTTCTTGATATTTTCATGCACCAGCATGAATTCCGGCATGGACGCCACGTCAAAGCTCGCGCCCATCTCATAAAGCGTTTTAACGATCTCAGGGTTCGAATTCGCCTTGACTGCATAATAGGCCTGCACTCGCGGCAGATGTTCCTTGAACTCGCGATAATTCTGCCGGATCTTCTCATGGTCAATAACAAAAAGCGGCGTGCCATGTTCCTGAGCCAGCTTCTGCATAAGGAGCTTTTCATCGTCGGACAGTGAGCAGCCGTTATTTTTTCCGTTCTTTTCGTTCATTCTATTCCGCCTTAGGCTACGAACTTGAAGTTGCTAAATTGCCACGGGTCCTTATGGTCAAGCTTGTTGGCCGGATTCTCCTTAAAATAGGTTTTCCTGTTCTTCAAGGGAGTCCAATCATAAGCTTTGGAAACGAAACGGCCAAGATACGGTTTGGAGATCTTCAGCACGTAATCGTGAGGCAGATCATCCGGCAGGCAGAACCCCTTGCGCGGATTCTCGATCATCCACATGGCCGCCGAAATGATCCCGAGGGCGACCTGGATGGTGGTAGCATTCTGCCCCGGCGCCAACTTCCTCGATTCCTCGATGGACAGGATGCTCCCCGTCCACCAGGAATTGTAGCCGTGGCCCATCAAGAGAGCGCCCAGGATATCGTCACCTGAGACGATCTCATGATCCTGCATGATCCGCAAACGTGATTGCATTTCGTAATTATTCCCCCGCAATTCATGGAGCGACATAATGGTATCGTCGCAAGGCATATAGGCGTAATGGACGGTAGGACGATAAACAGCTTTGCCATTCTTACGAAGGGTCCACTTGTCCGAGATCCCGAAAGCCTCGCCGTGCCTGATGACCATGCCGACGATCTCATAGCCGGGAACATACGACCTGACCCAGGTGTTCATCCCCATCTGCGCGAGGAAGATCTGATTCTTCGGCCCCTTGGGCGGAACCACCGCCAGCGCGGGCAATGTTTTTTCGTGCGTACCCCAGCCCATTTCGGCAGGTGCTGTGCCTTCTTCCCTGAGGCCTTCAATGCTCCAGGTTCCGACGAATTCATCGATCTGCTTGGGGCTATTGGTAATTTGCGTGTCTCTTTCCGAACAATGAATGACCTTGATCCCAAGCTCGGATCCCAACAGAGCAAAATCCCTTTGATCGATCGCCTTCTCCAACTTCGCGGGATTTTTTGCCTTATTCTCCCGGATCAAGCGGGCCGCGATATCGATCGCCCCCTGCTTGGCGAAATGCGAAATAAGCCCCGGATTGGCACCATGATCCAAAACAAAAGTTGTGGCGTCACTCCAGCCTTTGGTCATTTCCCTGAGCTTCATCTGGCGGTGATACAAAGACTTCTCGTAAGGCGTGGCGGTGAACCTTTCGGCAAAAGAATCCCAAACCTCAACGGACGTGTTCACGTAAAGGACCTCATGCTCATGGCACCACTTCACGATAGCGCAGCAATCGATATTCCAGGCCAGGTCAACCAGCAACCCGCCCTTCTCAAGATGCTGCGACAAGATCTTCCCCATATTCGCCGGGGTGATCTTCTGCCGGAAGAACTTAACGCCTTTAGCCGTCAGTTCTTTCAATTCGCCGGCTTTATCTTCAAAGTCAATGATGGTGATATTTTGGGGAGGGATTTCAACAAGCTTCATCAGGATCGGAACAGTACACCTCGATACGGACCCGTACCCGATAATAAGCACTTTTCTTTTAAACTCGATCATGTCGCAGCTCCGGCTCTTTGACGTGTTTTACCGTTAAACTTTCGTGCGGAATTCTATCATAATCCGTATATAAATCTATTATTTTCTTAGCGTTAAAACCGGCATAAAACCGATGTCGAAAATGTGCCGCCATCTTGCCAATCACCCTCGAGATTCACCCAAACACGATCACTTAAAGGGATATCCACGCCGGTAACAAGACTAAGGCGGCGGCCATCAACCGACTTGATCATTTTACGATTATTATCAAGATCATGGATGTAGTCCGTCAAGGTATAGCGCGGGCCAATATAGGGCGTGAAAGGCTTCATGGAATAAGAGATCAGCGCCGATCCCTGCCAGTCCTCAAGAATGCCGTTATTTCTCTGGCCATTGGCCTTCACCGTTTTGGGATGAATACTGAAATGCTGGAACCCCACCACTGCCTTGACCGGGCCAGATTCATAAGCCCTGACGCGAAAACCGTAACCGCCGCCCCAAATGGGATTCTTGTAAGCCATCCGGTCGCCGGATTGCGGATCATGGCGGAAAGTGCTGTAAAGGCTGCCCTTAAGGTCCAAGGACAACCAATCGCTTACCCCGTAGGACAACATCAGAAAATTCTGCAGGCTGCGCACGCTGCCCTGGTCGTGCTCCAAAGTCCGTCGGCGAATATAGGAATCCTGCAAACCCCAGAATGCCTGGTTCTTCGCCGGCATCTTCGTCCCGTAGGCCGGCGAAGCAAAAGCCGAGGACGCTACCGACAGTAATGAAGCGGCCAGAACCCCCGTCATGATCTTTTTCATGTGATCATCACCTCCTGCGATCTGCCTTATCAGCAGCATTTACTATTCTTCTTGTCACCGCCGGAACAGTTGCATCCACCACCACAGGAAACCATGGATTCCATCTTACGATCAACCGCGTCGACCAACCCGGCCCAAAACCCCTTTTTCACCGGTTTCTTTCCATTCTTCTTTTCTGCCATACCTCAACCTCTTTCATGATTCACTTCTGTTAGAAAACAATGGTAACGCCCGCGTTCAATACCGTTTCCGGATCATCCGCCGGCGACGTATACGCCTTTCCCGGCGTAAAAACCCCCGCTTCAAAGGTCCAGGCCACCCGGGCGCTCACATGCCAATCAAGGCGAACATCGGTCTCATGACCCACGTCGCGCCCCGTTCCGGTAGCTTCGGTGTCATCGATCCCGCCAGTCCGCTGATCTTTCCAGTAACGAAAATAGTCTGCCGAAAGCTCAATCCCCTTGAACCTTGCGCTAGAGATGAAAGGATAGCAGGAAAAGCCGATCCGAGCCATATGCAAATTAGCAAGCATCGGCGAAAAAGCCACGCCCGTCGGCAAATACCCGAAATACAGAAAGCCGCGGTCCCGTCCGGAAATATTCCCCCCGACCGTATCAGTCACGCTGCGCCGCTCCCCGTCACCGGAGCCGAAACCGTATTCCGAGCTTCCTTTAAACCGCAAACGGGATTGCGTGTCATACTCTGCCCCGCCATCGAACCCCCAGGCGGCGATAGCCGAAGCTTCGCTCGTTACAGACGAGTAGGAATGCCCATTCTCACGAATACCCTCAGCCCAGTAAGACCAGTGCTCGGTTACGTCGCCGTGCGCGCCCAGTCCGGCGTAGCGGGCATTATAGCGGTGATCAAGGTCCGGGTCATCGGGTTTTTCGCGGCTATGGTCTCGCTCACTAAGCCAATACGCATACAGGTATTGGTCGGAGAAACCCGTAAAACTTAATGTCGGGCCGTAAAAATACCGGCGGCTCGCCTTATCATAGCCCGGCACGCTGGTGTCTATATTGGGATGATGCGGCAGCGACCGTGCCGCTTCAAGGCCGATCTGAAAATCCCTCAACGCGTAACTGAGGCTCGCTCCGTCGTTGACCGCGCCGTAAGCGATCCCGCGGCCAACGCTAAAGTACTTCCTTCCGGCTTCGATCTTCCAGGGATGCAAATCAAAAGACCCGTAAGCATAATCAAACAACGGCCCGTTCACATCATACTTCAGCCCCGGAGCGGTCCCACCTTGCTCCACATACGCCACTTTTAAACGGGTATAGAAATAATGCACCCGGCCTTCCTGTTGCATCAACGATGTTTGATAAACAAGCTGAGCCCAGGGGCGCAAGTCAAGAGCGCGATAAAAACTATAGTAGTCCTTGGTGTGTGAATCCTTATCAAGATTCCTGTAACTGATCAAACGATAATTAGCCCAACCACCTGCCTGGATCCAGAATGGCGGAGCCCGAAGTAACGTATGGGAAGGGGCCGCGTCCGCGGAAAGGCGTTTCTTTTCCTCAATGCGCCGGTCACTGATCGTGGTCTGGGCCTCGGAAACCGATGGCACATAAAGCAATAAGATCAATAATACCAACGATATCCATCGCATATGCCTATCATTATGCCACCATAGATATAGAGGTCAAGCCCCCTTGTTTTTCTCTTTGCCGCATGCCATACTTAAGCTGAGAACGGGGATTGAGTTGTACCCAGGAAAGGGGCGTTTTGAGGGCTTGATCGCCGTTTTTTCTGGGAACCAGTTCTTGTAGTGGGGGTACATATGAAGCCGCAACTCATCTTTTCCATCATCTGCTCCGGATCACTTGCTATTCTGATCGTCGCTCCACCCGTTTTCGCTGACAAAAAAGACGCACCCGCGCCCAAAGTTGAAAAAGCCGAGGTCAAAGCCGCGCCCCACATCCAGATCATGGAAGTGAAGGGCAGCTATGTCATGAAACAGGAAGACAGAAAGGGCGAAGAAAAAGAACATCATATGGACAACCGGGAAGACCGGGATCGCAATGAAAAAAAGGATCATCAAAAGCCGGCCCCTGTCGTCCCGCCGGCTCCGGTAATACCGCCCGCGCCTGTTACGCCGCCGGCTCCCATTACGCCGCCTGCGCCAGACCCGGTCATTGCACCGCCGCCCGCGCCCGATCCTGTGATCGTGCCCGCACCGGCTCCGACACCGGCGCCTGATCCGACAGTGGCACCCGCGCCAGCTCCGGCCCCAGCGCCAGCACCGGCACCGGATCCAACGCCTGTACAACTGAACTTCTGAGCTTAGCGCTCAAGATCATAAAAAACCCGGCGGGTAAGCCGGGTTTTTTATTTGCTTTTTAATGCTGCTATGTTAGAATCCGTCCTGCTGTCCCCTTAGCTTAACGGATAAAGCACTAGCCTCCGGAGCTGGTGATGGGGGTTCGATTCCCCCAGGGGGCGCCATTTTTCTCCGCCCAATTCCTAATACTTCTTCGAATGCACCTCGAACACATTCTTCGGATGCTGACACACCGGACACGCCGCCGGCGTCTGCTTACCAACATGGATATGCCCGCACACAGTACAAATCCAAATGGTTTCTTCATCCTTGGCAAAGATCTTGTTATTCTTTAAATTCTCGGCCAATAAACGATAGCGCTCTTCATGCTCACGCTCGACCTTGGCGATCATCTTGAACTGCGCCCCGATCTTGGGAAAACCTTCCTTCTCCGCGATCGCCCCGAAAGCGGGGTAAAGATCCGCGAATTCTTCATGTTCACCTTCGGCCGCCGCGATCAGGTTCTGATACGTATCGCCGACAACACCTGCAGGGTACGTAGCCGTCATCTCAAGTGGACCGCCTTCAAGAAAAGCAAAAAAGATCTGCGCGTGATGCTGCTCGTTATGAGCCGTCTCATCGAAGATCTTCCCGATCTGGTCGAAACCCTCCTCGCGGGCACGCTCCGCGAACATGTTATAACGGTTGCGCGCCTGTGACTCCCCGGCAAAACTTTTCAGCAAATTCTTCTCTGTCGCGGTGCCCTTGATGCTCTTTCCCGCGCGGTACGAAGCAAACCTCTCCCTTAATTCTGCTTTCATGGCAACCTCCGTTTTTTATCTGATTAAGGGATGATAACACCGTGAAGGTGAATATCAAGAGTAAAGCTGATGACGGAGCTCTTTAAGACGCTCATCGGCGAGATAATCATCGAACGTCGATCCGGCACGGTCGACACACCCTTTGGGTGTGATCTCGATAATGCGGTTAGCCACAGTAGAAACAAGCGTGTGGTCATGGGAGGAAAACAGGATCGTGCCCTTAAAACGCTCCATCCCTTTGTTCAAGGCGGAAATGGATTCAAGATCCAAGTGATTGGTCGGCTCGTCCATGACCAGGACATTCGGCTTAAGCAGCATCATGCGCGAGAGCATGCAGCGGACTTTCTCCCCGCCGGAAAGCACGTTGACCTTCTTGAGGGATTCCTCACCCGTGAAAAGCATCTTGCCCAAAAAGCCGCGAATGAACATCTCGCTGGTATCGTCCGAATACTGGCGCAGCCAATCGATGATAGTCAAATCGCTGTCAAAATATTTTGAATTATCCTTGGGAAAATACGCCCGCTTGGTGGAGGCACCCCATTTGAAAGAGCCGATCTCAACCGGCATCTCCCCCATCATGATCTGAAAGAGCGTGGTCTTGACCAAGTCATTGGGCCCAACAAAAGCGACCTTGTCACCTTTTTCGATATTGATATTCAATTTGGGAAACAACGGCTCGCCGTTCACTAGCTTGGAAAGACCGTCGAGAGACAAAAGGTCATTGCCGGCTTCGCGCTCCTGATCGAATCCAACAAAAGGATATTTCCTGGATGACGGCTCGATCTGTTCGATCGTGAGTTTCTCGAGCATCTTCTTGCGGGTGGTCGCCTGCTTGGACTTTGATAAGTTGGCTGAGAACCGCGCGATGAACTCCTGCAGCTCTTTACGCTTATCTTCTTTCTTCTTGTTATCCTCGGAACGCTGACGCAGGGCCAGCTGGCTGGACTCCGACCAGAACGTATAGTTCCCGGTATAAAGCTTGATCTTGCCGAAGTCGATATCGGCGATCATGGTGCAAACATTATCAAGGAAATGGCGGTCGTGGGAAACGATAATGGCCGTGTTCTCGAACTTGGCCAGAAAATCTTCCAGCCACAAGCAGGTTTCAACGTCCAGATGGTTCGTCGGCTCGTCAAGAAGAAGGATATCAGGACTGCCGAACAAAGCCTGCGCCAGAAGAACACGGACTTTCTGACCACCCTCCAGCTGTTTCATCGGAACTGAATGCAACTCTTCTGGAATCCCAAGATCGTTCAACAACTTGGCGGCATCAGATTCTGCCGTCCAACCGTTCAAATCGGAAAACTCACCTTCAAGCTCGGAAGCGCGCATGCCATCAGCGTCAGAAAAATCCGGCTTGGCGTAGATAGCGTCTTTCTCATTCATCACATCAAAAAGGCGCTTATGGCCCATGACAACTGTCAAAAGCGGCGTATAAGCGTCGAAGGCAAACTGATCCTGCTTGAGCACCGACAGGCGCTGGCCGGGCGTGATAGAAACCTCACCCTCGGTGGAATCGATCTCACCGGAAAGGATCTTGAGGAAGGTGGACTTGCCGGAGCCGTTGGCGCCGATGAGCCCATAACAATTCCCGGGATTGAACGTAATATTAACGCTCGAGAATAATTTGCGTGAGCCGAATTGTAAGGAAACATTATTAACATTGATCATAAGGGCGGGATTATAGCACGCGTCACAGGAAAGAAAAGAAAATAATAGGGGACAGAGCCCTATTTACTCCAACACCACGCACTTGTCCTTCGGACAATAAATTATTAACTAATCATCAAATATCCTATTGACAATTTATCTCCCGCCTTCTAAACTTTACCCATCCTGCGCTCTTCCCCCAAGAAGCATGGCTAACCAAGGGAAGAGATATCTCCAAACCAAAGAAATCACCTGAACTTACTAAAACGATCGAACCGCTGATACGCATTATCCGGGGACAAAGAGTGATTCTAGACGCTGATCTTGCGCGGATCTATGGCGTGCCCCACCAAGGTCTTAAATCAAGCGATCAAGCGCAACGCTAATAAATTCCCGAAAGATTTCATGTTCCAACTAACATCCCAAGAAGCAAATTATAACTTGAGGTCACAATTTGTGACCTCAAGTTCGACATATGGTGGTCGTCGATATTTACCTTACGCCTTCACCGAACACAGGGCTATTATGACAGCAAATGCACTGAACAGCTCCCGGGCCGTTGAAATGAGCGTTTTTGTCGTCCGAGCCTTTGTGAAAATGCGCTCGCTACTATCTGAGCGGAAGGAGCTACTTGAAGAATTGACCAAACTGGAGAAAAAATTAACCGATCGCCTGGATATTCATGAAATCGCGATCGTCAATGTGCTCAGACAGCTCATGGAAATGCTCAATCCGCCGCCAACTCCCCCAGTACCGCCGAAAGGGCCGATAGGGTTCCATCCTTAAGCGGATCTCATATCAGATCAAGCGCCGGGCCGTTCTTCTTGAGCCACGCACGGCAGCGGTCGGTATCGGAATAAAGCGAACGGACCCTCCCCCAAAACCGCGGCGAATGGTCGCAATGATCCAAGTGGGCCAGTTCATGAACAACAACATAATCGATCACATCCAGTGGTGCCATGACCAGCCGCCAGCTGAAGCTTAAAGTTCCGGCCGTTGTGCACGAACCCCAACGCCGGCGAGCGCTGGTGATCCGAAGAGACTGATAGCGAAACCCGTCCTTTCGGGCGAAAAACTCGACGCGCTCTGTAATAAAACGCCTGGCTTCACGCTTATACCACCAGACAAAAAGCTCCCGGGCCCGGCTTTGCTCACGTGAACTCAGAAGGAACGAGCCATCAAAACAAAATGAGGCCTTCATGTCATCGCAAATCCGTAGCGGACAGCTCGCGCCAAGATAAAGAAAAAGCTCCCCCTCCACGAACTGCTTAACTCCGGCGGACGGGCGGCTTTTCTGCTCCTGGATCTTACGGTCGATCCAGCGGGCCTTCTCACGGATAAAGCCTTCGATCCGCGCAACAGGCGTATGTAAGGGAGCACGTACGGTCAGAACAGCGTCAGGCGATATCAGCAAGGCCACCGTGCGTCGTCGCGAGCGGACCAGCTTATATTCCAGACCAGCCACTTCACCCATTACGCCCTGCCCAGTAAAGACGTGAAATATTCGGGGATCTCAGTTTCAAAAGCCATCGGTGCTTTCGTCAAAGGATGGGAAAAAGCGAGCGCCTGGGAATGAAGCGCGAGTCGAGGATGTTTTGTATCCACTCGCCCATACTTATCATCCCCGACTACCGGGTGGCCCTCATCGGATAAATGTACACGGATCTGATTTTTTCGACCGGTGAGCAGATTGATCTTCAGCAGAGTAAATTTCGGTGATTCCCTGACGACCTCATAAGCGGTATGCGCCAGTTTGCCTTCATCACTGTTCATCGTGGAATGCATCACATAATCTTCGTCCTCCACCAGGTAGCTGGAGATCTCCCCCGACTTATGCGGCATCCGCCCATGCACGACCGTATAATAAGTCTTGGTAACAGCCTTCCAGTTATCTTTAAGCATTTGCTGGACACGCTCGCTCTTGGCAAAAATGAGCAGACCCGACGTCGCCTGGTCAAGGCGATGGACCACATAAACAACCTTCTGTGACTTAGAGTTGCCTTTGCGCACATACTGATTCAAAAGATTGTGGACGGTATGTTCCCGTTCCCACATAGCGCCGACCGTAAGTAAACCCGGCGCCTTCTCACCCACGATCAAATGATCATCTTCATAGATGATCTCAAAACCTTTCGGCTGATACTTACGGGGGATCTTCGTCCGGGGCGTCAGCATCCTAACCTTCTTTGATATCCAGCAGAAATTTCATATCGTCCCAACCCAGCGTCTTGGCAATACCCTCATCGGAAAGAACCAGCGAGCTCATCAGGAATTTCTTGCGCTCCTGCAACTGCAGGATCTTCTCTTCGATCGTGCCGCGCGCGATCAAATGATACGCCACCACCGGCCGCTTCTGCCCGATACGGTGCGTCCGGTCGATCGCCTGCTGTTCAACGGCCGGATTCCACCACGGCTCGTAAAGAATGACCGTGTCCGCCGAAGTTAAATTCAAGCCCAAGCCACCGGTCTTAAGACTCAACAAGAACACTTGCACCGAGGGGTCGCTGTTGAAGTGCTCCACCCTCTTCTGCCGGTCCTTGGTCTTGCCGTCCATATATTCAAAAACGATCTTCTCGCGGGTCAAATGATCACGAATAATATCCAGCATCCCGACAAACTGGCTGAAGATCAGCACCCGATGCCCCGCCGATAACGTTTCAGCAAGCATTTCTTTGAGCAAGTCGGTTTTGGCCGATATACCGATCCGGTGCTTGAGGCGCAACCCCGCCAACTCCGGATGACAACAGATCTGCCTCAGGCGCAAGATAAGCGTCAGGATCAACATGCGGCTACCCGACAATCCCTTGGTCTTAAACGCTTTTACCGCTTCAACACGGGCCTTATCCGCCATCGAAGCGTAGATCTTCGCCTGGGCGGGTTCGAGCTCGCAATAAGAGGTCTGCTCGATCTTCTCCGGCAGCTCTTTAATAACATCCTGCTTCATCCGGCGGAAAACGAACGGCGAAATACGGCGGGACAATTCACGAAGCTTATCGGAGTTCTGTTCCAGTGTGATCGGGACCTCATAGACCTCACGGAAACGCTCATATTCCCCAAGGAAGGAAGGCATTAAAAAATCAAAAATAGACCAGATATCCGCCACGCTGTTCTCAAGCGGTGTGCCCGTCAGCGCCAGGCGATGATCGGCATTGAGCTGTTTGGTCACGCGCGCGCTGATCGTATGGCGGTTCTTGATGTTCTGCGCTTCATCCAGGATCAGATAATGGAATTGATGCTGATGATATTGCTCGATATCCCGTCGCAAGAGCGCGTAAGAAGTAATAACCACCGCCGCCGTCGGCACTTGTTCAACCTGCGCCCGTCGATCTTTACCGCTAACAACCAGCGTCTTGAGCCCGGGGAGGAACTTGCGGATCTCGGCCTCCCAGTTCCATACCAGCGTCGTTGGGCAAACCACCAGTGATGGCAACGTGCAACCGGCCTCGATATCACGCTGGATCATAGCCAGCGCCTGGACCGTCTTACCCAAACCCATTTCATCGGCCAGGATGCCACCGAAACGGAATTTATTAAGAAAGGCCATCCAGCTGACACCATGGCGCTGATAATCACGCAGAACAGGTTCAAGCAAGGATGGTATCGCCGCCGCATCGATCCCCTTGAAGCCTTTAAGCTCATCATAAAGTTTCTGAACAGCCGGATCAACCTCAACCGCTATCCCGGACGCTTTAAGCTCATCAAGCATGAACGGGATATTCGCCGTCATCAAACGGCCTTTATTCTGCTGATAGTCAAGCAATCCGGTAACGCGCCCAAAGGCCTCCGCATCAAGACGGACAAACTCGCCGGACTTTAAACGCACGAATTTACGATTGGCAGCCAGATGCTCTTCTACCACCTTGAGCGGGATATCGATCGTCTCGCCACCGCGGCTGAAACTGATGTCATAAGCGAACCAATCAATGCCTGAACCGGATATCTGCACCTTCGGTGCAATCATGGCCTCGGGCTGATAAAGCTTCCTGGCTTTTTCAGATAAGTAAACCTCGCCGCTTTGCGCCATCACATGAATATGGGAAGACAAAAGTTCAAACATGCCCTCGGCCGAACTGACAACAAAACGCCCTTCCCGAGCGTCCATCGCCAGGCCGTAACGAACGGACAACTCCTGCGCAAGCGCATCCTCCCTGGCGATGTCACGGCGTAAAAGAACGCCGGCACCGTCAACGACCCGCTCCATGAACGTTTCACGCCCGCGATCGGCGTAATTCAACCGCTCCGTGCCGTACATGAACACAAGCGCCACCGCCAATTCTCCCCGCACCGCATCAACTTCATAACGCACCTTAAGCTCCGGGCGCTCGACACGCAGATCATAGGCCTTCGGGTCATCATAGGTGATATCAGCGAACTCTTTTAGGGTGGGTAAGACGCCGACAATAAAGTGCCGGCGCTCCTCCTCATCAAGGATCTGCTCATTATTCAAAAAATACCCCAGGAAGCGATGGTCGACCCGCGGGTCCAACGCGCGAAAAGCCAGGGCCATCGGGTCAAAAACCCACGATCGGCTGCCGGCAAAGATATTCGCCAAGTCAACATGGAACTCCGGGCGCAGCGCGTCGGCCAGGTTCGCCACAACCGCGATCTTCTTTTTTGATACCGAGCGGATCGAAACCTTAAGGTTGATCACGGGATCCTGCCGGAAAACGATCTTCTGATGGGTCTTAATATCCACGATATCAATGCCCGAAGACCGGCTGATATGTTCCAAAAGGATCGCCAACTGATACGGCGCGACACGCCAATGAGCACGCGGGTGACTTTCGCCGGCAGCAGAAATAAAGCCACGCAACATGGTCAGGAAATTCTCCTGGCCAAAATTAAACGCAGATAAGGACGGGAACGGTTCTTCGGGGCCTAACCGGTCGGGTGAAAGCAACTGCTCCAGGTCCGTCACCTTCCGCGCTTTACCGCGATGCATAACGGACAGGCTAAAGACGATCCCCCGCGGGGAAGCGGTTTGAAGGCTTTTTAACGTCAAGCCTAACCGCAAGTGCGGCGCATCGTCAGACGAAAGAAGAAAATCTTTAAGGTCGGACCCACTTTCCTCCGGCGCTTCAACATCCACGGCTTCCGGTTCATCCGAAGTACAAGGCTCGCCATGATCGATCAAGTAAAGCAAGACCGCGACGCCGTGCTTACACATCCCGCCAAGATCAGACGGGCAGGTGCAGCGGATCGCCGGTGCCCCGCGGGTAAAAGACGCTGTCACCTGGTAGGGCCGCCGGCGCGAACCGGTCACCTCGGCCTTTACATAGGGACCCTCCCAAATAAGCGAACGCACCAGCCCGGCGCGATAATATTCTTCACCGCGGTCATACGTGACAGCGCCGGCGAACTTCTTAACCTGTTGAAATGTTAATGCCATGAACGCCCGTCCCCGAAATATGCCTAAGAAATATGCCTAAAGTGAAATTTTTAATTCTAGCACAAAAAGACAGGGCACATTGAATTATTCAATGTGCCCTGAATATCGCGCCTGACAACAACCAACGTACCGTGCTTTAGGGAGCCTGCATCGCCTCAATAACCCGCTGGCTCACACCCTGTTTCTGCAGGTAATCAATATCGTCCTGGGTAAGCGCGAACGTGGCCTTGGCCTTCTGGATCCGCGCGATGATCTCATCGCTGGGTAAACCCTGCTCGGTCCAGTAAATGATCTGCTTCATCGTAACTTTCGATGCCGCGGATGAAGACACCACGGCCGGCTGCGCGGCTGTCGTGGTTGTTGCCGTCGAAGCCGGGGCACTTTTCATCTGCGAGCCCACCGCGGCCCCGCCTAAAGCGCCCACCGCGCCGCCGATCAAAGCCCCCTGCGTGGTCTTATGGCTCTGCTTGCCGATAACACCACCGGCCACCGCGCCCAATAAACCACCGACCAGAGCGCCTTCACCCGTCTTGGTTTCCTGGGCATATACCGTCGGCACACCGCTACCGGCCATCATCGCATAAATAAACATTAAAGCTCCCGCTAGAAACTTTTTCATATCCATCCTCCGTTATGATCACTGCTCATCACGATCTTATTTCTAAAACTGCATGCCCATGCGCAAACCAAAAGATGCCGTGACATTTTGCGGCATCCAAACAGGCTTATACGTGCTGCCATCATCATAGACCGATACATAGTCTTTATTATTATTCCCCCGGAAATGCGCCTGCATCGCTTCACTCTTTTTCAGGTGCCAGGCCTTGAAATATGGCTCGAGAAAAAGATCGAACGCACTATACTTCCTGATCAATTTGCACGATGTCCTTAAGCCAAAACCTCCCTTAAGGTCAGAGGTTGATTTCTGGAACACTCCCTGAACATCCTGATTGGCGTCAACATCATGGATCGTATATAAGCCCGGTATGTCATTTAAAAAAATTGTTGTTGCTCCGCCTGCCACCAGGCTGCCCTCGAATTTGAAATGAATATCCCATTGCTTGCTCACCTGCGTCAGCGTTTCGATCCCGACCGGAATATACAAGAAACTGGTCTCCGTTTTAAATGGCTCGTACGCCCGGGCGATAAAATCAACCCAGCCTCCCGTCGTATCGGAGACCCGGCGCCAGCCAACCCCGATGTAGGGTGTGATCATTGTTGTGTCACTCCACACGTAATCATAGCCGAATAGCAAGCGCGCGTCGATATCCTGAACATCAAAGCCTTCGCGTTTCCCCGTCGCATAAGAAGAATAATCAACCTTCCCCATCAGGAACTCAGCTTCAAACCTCACAACATTCGGCAAAGGCGATATCCGCCAAATGTCTCCCGCATGGCGCAACGGCTCCGATATCCTCCAAGTCTTGGCACCATAGATCCCGAACATCGCTCCGTTCTTTTCCACTTTATCCGACTCAGCATACAACAATGAATACCTTAGAGGCCATTTATCTCCTGTTTCAAAAAGATACGTGCCCATCGAGAAAGCCAGCTCATTATTATGGCGGCGCTCCCACACCGGACGATCGGTCACAACCGGCGCTTCTTCCTGCCGCGGCGCGATCTCAATCGGCATCACCACCGCCTGAGTTTCAGGCTCTACGGCCACCTCTGCGTAAGGAGCCCGCTCCAATGAAGCTTCCACCAGCGTCATCGTACGATCGATCGTGCCCTGACGCCTGTCATCAGCAGGCATCGCAAAAGCTGCCAGCGGATAAATGATCAAAGCCAGAAATAGAATAAATGATTTGTTCATCGGGTCCCTTTCTGTCCCTGAACATGAATAATAACGACAATGTCATTATATTTTTCATTAGCGCATCCGACAAACAAAATTGCATATTTTTAAAATCATTGATAATTTTACAAATCAGCGCCGCGCCCCTTCCCGCGTCTGAAAGCGTTTGACATCCACCCTAACTACCCTATAATTTTTACTTATGCCTGACAGAGACCAGATAACCGTCGCCATCAAAGCCGCTATCAGCGATATCAATGAGACGCTGCCCCGCGACCGGAAGATCAGCGCCGACGAGAACGCGCCGCTCTACGGTCCCGCGGGCGTTATCGATTCCTTAACACTCACCCTGCTCATCGTGGCCGTTGAACAAAAAGTCGAGCAACAGCTTCACCGCTCCGTCAGCCTGGTGGACGTATCGCTTGTTAGTGGCTCGGATAATTCTTTTCAGACCATTGCCTCACTGGCTGACCATATTCAATCGCTTACCGGGCCGGACGGTCGATGAACCCAACCGTCCGCGGCCTTATCCTTTCAGACTTCACCGTCGATACGCTTAAAGCCTTTCTGGTCAATGACCCGCAAGCGCCAGCATGGAATATAGATATTGCTCCCTACGGGCAAGTCCTTCCGATCTTAAACAATCCTGGCGATCCGCTGTGGGCCGCGCACCCGGATGTAACGATCATCTGGACGCAAATAACGCACGCAATACCCTCTTTCCGGAAACTCCTGTCCTTCGAAGCCGTCGATCCGGCGCAACTCCTGAAAGAGTGCGATACTTTTATTGACGCCATTATCAATGCCTCAACACATTCGCGTTTTGTCCTGCTGGCCTCCTGGACCCTGCCGCCCTACCTGCGCGGTTACGGGCCCGGCGACCTGAAAAACCCACAGGGATGGCAACGCGCCCTTTTGACACTTAACAACCATCTGGCTGGCCGTCTGTCGGAAAACCCGAACATTTTCATCCTCAACACGGCAACCTGGACCCAGTCCATCGGCGCAAATGCCTTCAACCCGAAACTCTGGTACCTGAGCAAAACGCCCTTCGATCCGGGCGTTTTTAAACTGGCCGCTCAAGACATCAAAGCGACTATGCTTGCCTGCTGGGGGACTAGCCGTAAACTGCTCATTGTCGACCTCGATGACACCCTCTGGGGTGGAACGGTCGGCGAAAACGGCTGGCAGGATCTCAAGATCGGCGGGCACGATGCGATCGGCGAAGCCTATAGCGACTTCCAGCAGGGCCTCAAAGGACTAAAGAACCGCGGGATCATCCTGGGGATCGTCAGCAAAAACGAGTCCGCGACCGCGCTTGAAGCGATCAACAAGCACCCTGAAATGATCCTTAAAAGAACGGACTTCGCCGGCTGGCGCATCAACTGGGACGACAAAGCCGCGAACATCACCGCGCTCCTCTCTGAACTCAACCTGGGCGCCGACGCCGCCGTTTTTATCGATAATGACCCCGCCGAACGCGACCGCGTCCGGCGCGCCCTGCCGGAGATCCTGGTGCCGGACTGGCCCGACCATTGCCTTTTATTCCCGAAAGCCCTGTCATCCCTCTCCTGTTTCGACACGGTCCGTATCAGCGCTGAAGACCGCGCCCGCACCGGCATGTACGCCGCCGAACAGCAACGCCGGGAAGGCCGCGCCCAGGCCCAAGATATCGGTCAATGGCTGCGCAGCCTGGATATCAATGTGACGGCAGAACTATTGAATGCCGCTAACCTCCCCCGAGCGGCCCAGTTGCTGAATAAAACCAATCAAATGAACCTCTCGACCCGCCGCCTGAGCGAGCAAGAGCTGCTGGCCTGGACCGAAACCCCGGGCAGACGGCTGTGGACCTTTCGCGTCAAGGATAACCTGGGTGACTCGGGCCTGGCGGGGATCATCAGCCTTGAGGTGGACGGGAAAACAGCCAGGATCATCGATCTTGTTTTAAGCTGCCGCGTTTTCGGACGCCTCCTGGAAAATGCCATGATGGCCGTCCTGATCGAACAAGCCGTCAAGCAAGGCGCCGCCACCGTGAAAGCCCATTACATTCCGACGGAAAAGAACAAGCCGTGCCTGGATTTCCTGCGCGAGCGCTCCGGCTTCCAAGCTGCGGCAGGGCACATCTTCACCTGGGATACCGCCAAGGCGTATCCCCGGCCCGACATGATCAAGGTGGCCTATGAAGGCTGATCAACCCCTGCCCCCTCATTTCCCCGAAGGCTGGTCCTGGCAAGCCACCCTGGACGTCAACGCTGATATCGTCGACGCTTTCAGCCGCTTTAGCGGCGACACGAATTCCCTTCACCGGGACAGCGCCGCGGCCCGCTCCTACGCGTACCGCCAGCGCGTGGCGCACGGCATGATCCCGGTCAGCCTGCTTTCTTTGTCGGCACCGCTCAATATCAAGGATATGACGCTAAAGAAAATATCCGGGCGCTTTAACCATCCGGTCTTTGTCGGGGACACCGTCAAGCTCGAGCTGGCTTTGATCTCCGGCAGCGACGCCGGCCAAGCTCAAACATTTTCCTACTCGGTCAGAACCTCATCCCTGCGGGAAGCCGCGACTTACGGCGAATTTACTATCGGCCCTGCCGTTGTTCCATCAGAAGGAAAAGAAGCACCGGGGCCTTCATTGCTCTCGAGCCCGCAAACCGAGAACACGCTGGAATTTGTCGCGATCGCCAAAGGAATGTCCGCCGAGATCCCTTTTATCATCGCACCTATATTATTATCCGAATGGGGCACGCTTCTTAAAAAACAAGGGTCTTTCAGCGCCTTGCCCCCAGATTCACACAGCCCCTCCCTGGAACTCACCGCCACCCTGCTGGTATCGACGCTGATCGGCATGCGCCTGCCCGGGAAACAAGCAACCTTCCTGGACTTCAACTTCAATTTTGAAACACCACTGGCGCCGCTTACCGCCTACGCTCTTAGAGGGACGATCGATTTTTGTTCTCCCGGGAACCAGATAATCATTGAAAACATCGGCATCTATGATAAAAATACTGCTCATCTCATGCAAGGGAAAGCGACCGTTAAAATGAACGAACCATCCATTCCGGCACCGGCCATGAAAGACCTCTCCACCGACCTGGGCCTCAAAGGCCGAACGGTCCTGATCACCGGCGCCAGCCGAGGCATCGGCGCGACCACCGCCCGGCTATTTGCCTGCCATGGCGCCCGGGTCATCGTTAATTATTTCAACAGCCAGGCGGAAGCCGAAGCCGTTGTCAGGGACATCACCTCAAGCGGAGCGCAAGCCATAGCCGTCAAAGCGGACGTTCGCGATCCCGCCCAGATCAAAGCCATGTTCGAGCAGGGCCGCCGGGCCTTCGGCGAGATTGACATCCTGGTCAACAATGCCGTCGGTGACTTTATCCCGGTCCCTTTCCAGGCCTTGACCTGGGGCCGGGTCCAGGAAGACATCGACATCATCGTCAAAGGCGCTTTTCATTGCTGCCAGGAAGCGATTCCGTCGATGATCAAGAACAAACAAGGCCGCATCATCAACGTGGTCAGCATCGCCACTGAAACGCCGCCGCCCAACCAGTCCAAATACGTGCTCGCCAAAAGCGCGCTCGCGGGCCTCACGCGCGCCCTGGCCGTTGAACTGGCCGGACATAATATCCTGGTCAATATGGTCATGCCCGGCATGGTCGAAACCGACCTGACCCGCACGATCCCCCAAGCGGTAAGGGATAAAATGAAAAATTACATCCCCCTGGGACGCCACACTTCGACCACCGATGTGGCCAAAGCCATCGTGACGCTGGCCAGCTCACTGACGCCGTTTACGACCGGGCAAAAAACACTCATCACCGGCGGGTTACCGCCTTATATTTAACAATGCTATTTAACTCTTTTGAATTTGCCGTTTTCTTCCTGATCGTCCTGGGCCTGTACCGTGTGCTCCCGCACCGCGGCCAGAACCTCATGCTGCTGGCGGCCAGCTATATTTTCTACGCTTCCTGGGATTGGCGCTTTGCCCCCCTGATCTTCGGCTGTACCCTGGCATCCTACTTCTGCGCGGACCGCATCTTCACAAGTACCGACAGTAACCATCGCCGCTGGTGGCTGATCGCAAGCCTGGCTGTTAACCTGGGCGTGCTCGGCTTCTTCAAATACTGCAATTTCTTCCTGGAGAATGCCAGCGGGCTGCTGAACCTGTTCGGCCTTAAAACAACCCCTCCGGCGCTAAACATTATCCTGCCGATGGGCATTTCATTTTTCACCTTTCAGGCCCTAAGTTACACGATCGATATTTACCGGCGGGCGCTGAAACCCATGGGAACGTTCTGGGACTTCGCGCTTTTCAAAGCCTTCTTCCCTTTGCTCATGGCAGGCCCTATCGAACGCGCCTCCCACTTACTGCCACAAGTCGTTAATCCCCGGCGGCAGGACATGGAAGGCTTTACCAAAGGTAGCTACCTCATCTTCCTGGGGCTGTTCCAAAAGATCTTTGTCGCCGATAATCTGGCGAAGATCGTCAATCCTGTTTTCGCCGATCCGGCCGCGTTCCAGGCGATGGATATCCTTATCGCTATTTATGCGTTCACCTTCCAGATCTTCTGCGACTTTGCCGGGTACAGTAATATCGCCCGCGGCCTCGGATCGATGCTGGGCTTCAAGGTGATGGTCAACTTCGACACGCCTTTCTTCGTCACCAATGTCCAGGAGTTCTGGAACCGTTGGCATATCAGCTTGAGTTCCTGGATCCGCGATTACCTTTACATCCCGCTCATGGGCACCCTGCGCCGTGTGCCGGGCAATCCCCGCGTGTACATTGCCCTGATGATCTCCATGTCCCTCATCGGCCTCTGGCACGGTGCTTCATGGCACTTTGTGGCCTTCGGCGCGTACTACGGCGCGCTGCTGATCCTGTACATCCTTATTCGTTCACGTTTCAGCCGCCTCATTGAACCATCATCACCCGCCACACAGGCCGTGTGGTTCTGGGCGAGAGTTCTTTTGATGTTCCAGGTCACGGCGTTTGGCATGATGCTTTTCCGCGTTCGATCGTTGGGACACGCCAGCACCGTCCTGGCATCGCTATTCTCCTTAACCGACCCGTCGCTGGTCCGCTGGGATCTGCTGTGGAGCGCGCTGGGCTTTGCCCTGCCTGTCATCCTGTTGCAATACGGTGAATTTCGTTTCAAGAATATTTTCTTCCTGATCGAACGGCCGCACTGGGTTTTGCGCGTGCTGGCCATGGCCTTCATGGCTTACCTGATGCTCGGCTGGGGCGTAATGACCGCGGAAGAATTTATTTATTTCCAATTCTAGTGACCAAAAGGGCTCAATGATGAAATCGCAGATCACCTTTCTCAAATACACCCTTTGCTTCCTGCTGTTCCTGGAAATGTTTCTCTGGATCGGTAGCTGGATCACCCAAGGAACGCAAAAGATCAATAATACACGCCAGGCTACGGCCAGTGGCACGTACAAGATCATCTGTGTCGGAGAGTCGAACACGCTGGTTGGAGGAAAAGACTCTTACCCTTCGCAACTGCAAGTGATCCTCAATGAAAAGCTTCCTGGGCGAAGGATCGACGTCGTCAACCAGGGCATGGCCGGCTACAGCACCGCCCGGATCGCCGGGGACCTGCCGCAATGGATCCGCGAGCTGCGGCCCGATATGGTGATCGCGATGGTGGGGATCTTTGACGGTGAGCAAACACGGCGAGACCAGATCAAGAGCTCATCCCCGTTCGGCTTCATGCATCACACCAAACTTTACCAACTGGCTGTCAAAATGCAGCAAAAAGCCGCGGCCTCCCTCCAGGAATATGCCCAGCGGCAGCAAAAACAATTCCGCGCCACACCCGCGAGCCCCCTGGCCGGCGTTCCTGAACAGGAACTATTCGGCGTCTCCATCAAGAACGCGCCTGATGAGCTTAAAAAGATCTACATGCTCATCGCCATTACCGAAGGCAATGCCAAATACGAAATGGCCGACCAGCTTTATGCCAATTTCTTTGAGCTCAACAAAGACCCGATCATCTATGGCTGGGTCATCAAGCAATACGGCCGCTTCCTGATGAAGGCCCATCTCTACGAAAAATTCATCACTGTTATGGAAAATATCCCGACGAACGCCTGGACAATGGAATGGGTGAATGGCTACTGCAACAGCGACGACCATGTAGCAAAAGTGAAAGCCGCTATCGACGAAAAGGTGCGCAAGACCAACGACACTGACGCCTACGGATACGTCGCGTCCTGTTATGAAAAGAACGGCCAGAAAGCGCTGGCAGAAGCCTATATCAGGGCAAAGATCGGGACATTCCGAGACAGCTACGCTTCGGCATCAACGCGTAAAAGCTACCGGGAGATCAAGGATCTGCTGATCGCCAATCATATTCAACCGGTGTTTGTGCAATATCCCCTGCGTAACGCACGGCCGCTCCTTGACATCTTTGAAGGGCAGCCTGACAGGGAGAAGATCATTTTCGTGGATAATGGCCCGGCATTTCAGAAAGCCGTGGCCGAAAGCTCATATACAACCTACTTTAAAGACCGCGCCTCAGGCGATACCGGCCACGCTACGCCGCTGGGCAACCATCTCCTTGCCTCGAACATCGCCGACGCTATCATCCCATTCCTGAGAAAATAAAAAACCGGGCCACAACTCACGTGGCCCGGTTCATTTGGAAAGCCGTTTAACGTCTTGCTCAGGACACCCTACTACAACCGGATTTACAATGCGCAACCCGGCGAAGCAGCCAACGCGTGTAGACTTTTGACATAATACACCTCCATGTTGATGTTTATCTCAATCGTACTTCACCAATTTAGTCAGCCGCACCCGACAAACCTTTCAAACTATTAAACCCCGACCCCCTCAAAAAGGACGGTCGACAGATACCGCTCACCGGCATCCGGGAGAACAACCACAATGGTCTTCCCCGCGAACTCATCCTGAGCCGCCAAACGCAATGCCACCGCGACAGCCGCGCCGCAAGAAATACCGACCAGAATACCTTCTTCCTTGGCCAACCGACGGGCATAATCGACGGCTTCCGCGCTGTCAACGAGCTCAACACGGTCGACCACCGAAAGGTCCAGCGTATCCGGAATGAACCCGGCGCCGATCCCCTGGATCTTGTGCGGACCCGGTTTTAATTCCTGGCCGGCGCGCTTCTGGGTAATGACCGGGCTTTCCTTAGGCTCCACCGCGACCGAAAGGATCTTCTTACCCTTGGTATTCTTGATATACCGTGAGACACCCGTGATCGTTCCGCCAGTACCGACACCGGAAACAAGCACGTCGATCGCGCCATTGGTATCATCCCAGATCTCAGGCCCGGTCGTCTTTTCATGGATCGCCGGATTCGCCGGATTCTTGAACTGCTGCGGCAGGAAATATTTCGCCGGGTCTGATGCAGCGATCTCCTCGGCCTTACGGATCGCGCCTTTCATTCCCTCTGAGCCAGGCGTAAGCACCAGGTTCGCGCCGAACGCGGCCAATACACGGCGACGCTCAATACTCATGGTCTCCGGCATGGTCAAAGTCAGCTTATAACCGCGTGCCGCGGCCACGTAAGCCAATGCGATCCCGGTATTGCCTGATGTCGGCTCAACGATCTCAACGCCCGGCTTCAATACACCGCGCTTTTCAGCATCCCAGATCATGGCGGCGCCGATACGGCATTTAACCGAGTACGCCGGGTTACGACCCTCGACCTTGGCCAACACTTTCGCCTTAAGGCCTTTGGTCATATGGTTCAACTGGACCAGCGGCGTACGGCCGATGGATTCTGCATTATCCTTGAAGATCTGTCCCATAAATGACTCCTTTTAATGTTGTACCTTTATCGCCTGTTTTAGATCTGCCAAAATATCCTGAGGGTCTTCCAACCCCACCGACAACCTCAATAACCCGTCCGTTATGCCCCGCGCTTTGCGCTCTTCCGGAGGCATGGCCGCGTGCGACATCTTCGCCGGGTAAGACAAGATGCTTTCCACGCCGCCCAGACTGACCGCCGGCAGGCACAACTTGACCCGGCCAAGCACCTGGCGGGCCACTGTCCCATCCTTGAGCTCGAACGATAAGACCGCGCCGGGCCCGCTACTCTGCCGCTCATTGATCTCCCGTCCTGGATGATCTTTTAAACCGGGATAATTAACCCGCCCGATCTCGGGCCATTGAGCCAGCGCCTCCGCGATGATCTGCGCCGAGCGCTGCTGCGCGTCCATCCGTACCGCCAGCGTCCTGATGCCGCGCAGGATAAGCCACGAATCCTGCGGCCCCAGGACCGCTCCGGCGATATTCTGGATCGCCTTGATCCGCCGCGCCAGCTCCTCGGTGCGCGCCACCGCCAGGCCCGCCACGCAATCGCTGTGCCCGCCGAGGAATTTGGTGGCACTGTGAACAACAATATCAAAACCCCGCTCGATAGGCCGCTGCAACCAGGGCGTCGGGAATGTGCTATCAATAACTGACAGAAGCGCGTGCTTGCGGGCAATAACTACCATTGCGTCGAGATCGGTGATCTTAAGCAAAGGGTTAGACGGCGTTTCCGCAAAAAGCATGCGTGTGTTCGGTTGGACCGCCGCTGCAACAAGGTCGGGGCGGGTCATATCAACAAAAGTCGTCTCCAGCCCCCACTGTTTGAAGAGCGTCGTTAAAATGCGGTAAGTTCCGCCATAAATATCTTCTGCCGCGACCACATGATCGCCGGGCTTAAGCAAAAAAAGCGCCGCTGTCGTGGCTGCCATACCCGACGAAAAAGCAAAACCGCGCACCCCGCCTTCAAGTTCCGCGATGGCCGACTCAAGAGCTTCACGTGTCGGATTGCCGCTGCGGCCGTAATCATAGGCACCGGGATGGTCCGGGTCAGGCTGGGCAAACGTGGAGCCCTGATAAATAGGAACACTGGAGGCGCCGGTAAAAGGATCGCGGTCCACCCCGCCATGCACCGCCCTGGTCCGAAGCCCAATATCTTTATGCGTCATACCGCTCCTTTAAAAGCTTGTTCCAGATCAGCGATCAGATCGCCAGCGTCTTCAATGCCGATCGACAACCTAAGCAAGCGATCGGTGATCCCCAAGCGCTCGCGCTCGGCCGGGGCAATATCCGAATGCGTCTGCACCGGGGGGAACGTGATCAGCGACTCAACGCCCCCCAAGCTCTCCGCAAAAATGAAAACCTTCACCCGTTCCAGCGCTACCTTCACCATCTCCGCCTTGCACACCTCAAAAGAGATCATACCGCCAAACCCGGATGCCTGGGCTTTCAAGCGCGCGTGGCCGTCATGTGTTTCAAGGCCTGGATAATGAACCTTCGTCACCCAGCGCTGCTGGCTGAGCCACAAAGCGATCTTAAGCGCATTCTCTTCCTGGCGTCGTAACCGTAATGGCAGTGTTTTAAGGCCCCGCAACAGCAACCATGAATCCTGCGGCGCCAGCACAGCGCCGATCGCGTTCTGCAAGAAAGCCACACGCTCGGCCAGCGCGGGGTCTTTGACCACGATCGCCCCCGACAAAACATCATTATGCCCGGAAAGATATTTTGTCCCGCTATAAACCGAGACATCGGCACCCAGGTCGAGCGGACGCTGAAAATACGGCGTCAAAAAAGTATTGTCAACAATGAACGTCCAGCCCTGAGCCTTAGCCAGAACAGCCAAAGCACGCAGATCGGCAACCTTGAGCATCGGATTCGTCGGCGACTCCACAAAAAGACCCTTCACCGAAGGATTAACCGCCGCGCGAACCGCTTCAACATTTGATGTATCAACCGCTACCGTATTAATACCCAGCGGCCTCAGGACTTTCTCGAACAAACGGTACGTGCCGCCATAAATATCCTCAGTGACGATCACCTGGTCACCTGGCGAAAAGATATGCATCAGGGTGTCGATCGCCGCCAGCCCGGAGGAAAAAGCGAAACCGCGTGCCCCGCCTTCCAGGCGCGCGAGCAGATCTTCCAGGGCCGCGCGTGTTGGATTGGACGTGCGCGTATAATCGAACCCGGTGCTCTGCCCCAGGGCCGGATGCCCGAAAGTGGCCGTCTGATAGATCGGCATCGAAACAGCTCCAGTCCGGGTATCCCAGCGGCTCCCGCCCTGCGCCAGTAATGTATCGATCTTTACCTGATTCTTTTCCGGGTCATTAGCCATAAATTAGATCTCGTACTCGCTGTAAGTCACCTCTTTAGGGGTCAGGAAGACCTCTTCTCCCTTCACCGGCCGCAACGCGGCATATTCATCCTGTGATATCTCGGCCTGGATCGTCTGTCCCGTGACGGAACGCGCCTCAAGGCGCACCACCGACCCCGCCGGATTGATAAAGACGATCACCGTCGCGACCGAGCTATCGCCTTGAGCCGTCCGCGTCACCGATAGCTGATGCGGCCGCACATAGATCTTTTCCTGCGTGCCGCCCTCAACGCGTTTATGGAACAAATTAACATTCCCCAGAAAGTTCAGGACGAACGCGGAAGCCGGCCGGTGATAAACTTCCTCCGGGGTCCCTACTTGCTCGATCCGGCCTTCATTCATCACCACTACCCGGTCGGCCACTTCCAGCGCTTCCTCCTGGTCATGGGTCACGAATAAAGTTGTGATATGCAGATCGTCATGGAACCGCCGCAGCCACTGTCGCAGCTCCTTGCGGACCTTGGCATCCAGCGACCCGAACGGTTCATCAAGCAACAAAACCCTGGGCTCGATCGCGAGCGCCCGCGCCAAGGCGATCCGCTGGCGCTGCCCGCCGGAAAGCTGAGCCGGATAACGGTCCGCCACCCAATCAAGCTGCACCAGCTTGAGCAACTCGTGAACACGGCTGCGGATCTTCGCCCTTTCCGGCCGCACCGCCCGAGGCTTAACCTGCAAGCCGAAAGCCACATTATCAAAAACCGTCATATGACGGAACAACGCGTAATGCTGAAAAACAAAACCCACCTGCCGGTCCTTGACCATCTTGGCCCGTGCGTCCTCACCGTGAAATAGGATCTCGCCGCCGTCGGCGCTCTCGAGCCCCGAGATAATGCGAAGAAGTGTTGTCTTCCCAGATCCCGAAGGCCCGAGGAGCGCGACCAGCTCGCCGGTTGCGATCTTCAGGTCGACGCCTTTAAGAGCCTCGAACGACCCGAATGTTTTTCTAACGCCTTTAACTTCAATGCTCACATCAACACCATGACTTAGTTCGCGTAGATCTGGTCGAAAACGCCTTTATCGGCGAAAAAGCGTTTCTGCGCTTTCTGCCAACCGCCAAAGACTTCGTCGATCGTGAATAACTTTACTGACGCAAATTGTGACGCGTACTTCTGCGCTACGCTTTCCAGGCGCGGGCGATAATAATTCTTCGCCGCGATCTCCTGGCCTTCTTCAGTATACAGATACTTCAGGTATTCCTCAGCGACCTGCCGCGTTCCATGACGCTCAACATTCCGGTCGACCAGAGTAACCGGTGGCTCAGCAAGAATACTTAGCGAAGGCGTCACGATCTCGAACTCACCCTTGCCGAGGTCTTTGACAACCAGGTACGCTTCATTTTCCCAAGCAATAAGGACATCGCCAATACCACGTTCCACGAACGTCGTAGTGGACCCGCGGGCGCCGGAATCGAGCACCGGGACATTCTTGAAGATGGCTTTAAGAAAATCCAGCGCCTGCTCATCCGTGTTGCCCTTAGCCAGCGCGTAACCCCACGCCCCCAGGAAATTCCAGCGCGCGCCGCCCGATGTTTTCGGGTTGGGCGTAATGACTGAAATGCCCGGTTTGGCCAGATCATCCCAATCCTTGATCCCTTTGGGATTCCCCTTACGGACCACGAACACGATGGTCGAGGTATAAGGAGAACTGTTATCCGGTAAACGGGTCTGCCAGTTCTTCGGAAGCAAACTGGTCTTCTCGGCGATCGCGTCAATATCATACGCCAGCGCGAGCGTCACCACATCCGCTTCTAACCCGTCGATAACAGCACGCGCCTGCTTGCCGCTGCCGCCATGGGACTGATTGACCTCAACGGGCTTCCCCGCCGTAGCCTGCCAATGATCACTGAACGTCTTATTGAACGCTTGGTAAAGCTCACGCGTTGGATCATAGGACACATTCAACAACGTGATCTTATCCGCGGCCAATGCCGGCACAGCCAACAATAGGCCCAGAACGATCACTGAAATATAACGATAAATGCTCTTCATGATATCAGCCTTTCTTTAATTAGAAACTCAATTGAAAACGGGTTAAAAGAAGATTCTCAGTCAGACGATTTCCGCCCACCGCCCCGCCCTTATAATTTGTCTGCTCCCAGTTGAAGACCAGCTTGGTATTGCCGGTAAGATACCAGTTAACGCCGGCCGTCCAAGCCCTGGCCTCCGTAGGAGATGATGTTATCACATTCGACGTCAATGTGGAATCAAAGAGCTTATTGTCAAGATCCAGCGTGCTATAACGCCCGGTCAGCTCAACCGCTCCCCAACCGCCGTCTTTCAAACTGAACGGATGTAACGGCACAATGCCCTTGTAAGACGCGTCTTCCCCGGTAACAACATAAGAAGCCGCGGCCACCCAACCGTCGTTCCTGATATCCTGCCTTTTCGCCGTCTTGGTCAACTTCGCCTGAGAAGCGATATATTCCCCGTATAAGCCCAGCGAATTGTAATAATACGCGACCTGAGGCGCGTAACGCAACTGCGGACCATCGAAGGTCGTTCCCGCCAGCGTGAAAAACGTGGTCTGCCCGGCCGTTTTATACGTCGGGAGCGTTGTATCTTCCCGATGGCCATAAGACACCGCACCACCAACACCTAACCCGCGAAGCGCCAGCACATTCGAATTCCGGAACGGCTGGGCAAAAAGGCGCGCGCCGATCTCTTTATCATTATTCGTATCCGTGATGCTCGTGCCTCCGTCAGTCACGCCATTCGTGAGCGCCACCGCATAGCTGACCGTATTGGCCAAAAGGTCACCATACAACTGAATGCCCGAATCCCGATTCGGCGCAAGATTCTCGACCAGTGCCGGTTCGGCGAACGTCGAGGCCGGCGTTGACTGCAGTCTTTCGTAGCCAAATGGCGCTTTAAACTTACCGGTACGGATCTTGAACGCCGGATCCAGGCGCCAGTCAAGGTAAGCATCAGGCAAATTGACGGTACTGCCCGCGAACTCGGGGGCAATGTAATAATCGAAGTTATTCGCCACCGTTCCTGAAGCTACCAAACGAACCGTGCGCGTCGTGAACGTATCCGTTGTCCCGGTATCTTTCTTGTTATCCGGGAAGATCCTGGCATCAGCCTGAACATAGCCGCTGAGCTTTAATTTATAACTGTCATCAGGCGCCTTGATCGAAAAACCATCCTTGGCACTTGCCGTGACAATAGGAAGATTAGGCGCCTTTTTGGCCGCCTCCTCTTTATCAACCTCGATCTGACGTTTCAAGATGGCCACTTCCTGTTCCAGTAACTTCAACCGATCTTCTGTCGATACTGAAGTATCCGCGTAAACCCTTACCCCGCTGCCGCCCGCCAAAATAGCCAGCGCCAGTAAAACTGTTCCTAAAGTCTTCATTGTTTCCTATCCTTTTTCTCACTCTGAAGACCTCCGGATGACCAGTTGATCGTTCAAAAATTTTATTTTATATTTTGATAAGCGTCACCGATGACGGTTGGGCGCCTGCGACATGTCAAACCAGCCTCCTATATCCCCGCACCTCCTTCCAGTTTCCACGCATCGTCAAATCGAAGCCGGGATGTGACCTCGATCTGAATGATCTTTGCTCCATGCACCTTGATCAAAACGGTACCAAAATCCAACCCCGCGACAGCGTCACGAACATCCTTAATAATCGCGTCATTTAATATCGATCCCTGAATATTCTTCCCTGAACTCATATATGCCCCCGGCTCTTCCCTTATATAACGTAACTTAACCCATCATCCTGACTCATCTGCCGCTGCGCAAGGTTGGCCAACGTAAATGACGCGAATATTTTGGCCAATCCATTGGTCGCCTCTCCCCAAAAATCTTGAGAAGCACACACCCCGGTCTTTTTACATCGTTCAGGATCATGGGAACAGCCCACCAGGCATATCGGACCTTCCACCGCTTCTATAATATCCTTCAGCGTAATGACCGAAGGATCACCGATCAGGACAAACCCGCCATTCGCACCTCTGGTGGCATTAAGCAGTCCAGCGCTTTTAAGCAAAGGAACTAAATGCCCAAGGTACTTTTCAGAGATCTCCTGCCTTTTTGCTATATCCCTAAGCAGGACTGAGCCTTTGGCGCCATAAATGGCCAGGTCGATCATTAAACGCACACTGTATCTGACTTTGGTCGATAGCTTCATTATATTCTCCACATTGACTAGCAACTTGGTAGTAAATATAACATGCGCACAGACATTGTCAAGGGTTTATTTTCACGCCGTGCCGCTTGACAATAATGCGCTTACGCCTATAATTTCATACTAGCTCTATCAGTAGAAAGAACAGCCAAAGGAAGAACCAATGAAAGTCACGCTTGTTATTCCGGTCCTCAATGAAGTCGTCGGTATGAAAGCCATCATGCCCCAGATCAAGAAAGAATGGGTCGACCAGATCCTCTTTATTGACGGGCAGTCGACGGACGGCACGATCGAATACCTCAAGGAGAACGGCTACGAATACGTGGTGCAGAAAAAGAAGGGCATGCGCAACGCCTACATGGAAGCCCTGCCCTACATGAAGGGCGATGTGATATTGACGTTTAGCCCCGACGGAAATTCTGTCTCGGAGCTGATCCCCGCCTGTATCGAGAAGATGAAGGAAGGCAATGACATGGTGATCGTCTCCCGCTACGCGCCGGGAGCGAAAAGCCTCGACGATGATATCATCACCGGCTTTGGCAACTGGCTGTTCCGCACGCTCATCAGCATCTGCTTCGGCCACAAGTACCATGACCCGATGGTCATTTACCGCGCCTACCGCAAAGATTTAATTCAGGAATTGGACCTGGATAAGGACAGCAGTTTTGAGAAGGAAGAAAAACTGTTTAGCACGAACGTCAGTTGGGAGCCCCTGCTCTCGATCCGCGCGGCCAAGCGCAAGCTCAAGATCGCCGAAATCCCTGGCGACGAACCGGCTCGCATCGGCGGCGAACGCAAACTTCAGATCTGGCGCTGGGGCGCGGTGTTCATGTACCAGGTCATCCGCGAAATGTTCGTCTGGAAATAAGCGCCCAGCACCTTTAATGCTTGTTGCGGTCGGAGGCGCGGCGGTAAATTTCGATCGAATCCTTGATGTACTCCTCAGGCAGGTTGCATTCGCGAGCCCCTTTGATCATCAGGTCCAGATATTCATGGGAAGGCATGCCGTCGGCCAGGGGCTCATGGTGATAGACCCAGGCCTTAAGGCGCGGCTGATCACCCGGCCGGCGGATCTCCATCAATGAACGCTCACTGTGCCGGGGATAACCATGGTCGTCATCCATGGCCTTCAAATGCCCCTCACTGATATCGAAGATCCCTCCACAAACCGCGTCATCATGCGACTGCTCGAGGTTGACCACCGATCCGCGATAATCCGGCGAAAACCCGTCAAAGATCAGCAGATAATCCGAAAGCTCCCCTTCCCCGATGAATTTGGCACCCGGGCAAAGGGCGAACAGGTGGGAATGGCTCATGTTCACGCCGTAAGCAAAGAAATACATAGTTCACCTCGTTGTTGGCCTTAAACATTCTACCACCCGGCAACCATCTAGGGTGCCAGATATCGGCCGTAATAACGGCTGGTTTTCTTGATCAACTGGCCCTTCCCGTCATCGACCATTACCAGGCTGGCATAACCGGGCCCAAGGGCATTGATAAGCTCAATGCCTTTATCGGGATCGATCAGGCACAAAGCCGTCGTCCAGAAGTCCGAGAATTCCGTGCTCGGCGCGACCACGGTCACGCTCACGATCTCATTGCGCGGAAAACCCGTCGTCGGGCTGATGATATGCGAATACCTTTTGCCGCCGATCGTATAAAAATGCTCGTAATTACCGGAGGTCGTAACCGACGTATCCTTGAGCGCGAGCACCCCCGCGAGGCTGTTTCCCGTCGGGTCCTGCGGGTCTTTCACGCCCACATGCCAGGGCCGGCCTTCGCAATTTGCGCCGCCGGCATAAAGCTCGCCCGTCGTATCCACCAGAAAATTCGACAGCCCATGCGCGCGCAGGATCCGCGCGGCTTCATCCCCGGCATAACCGTCGGCGACGCTATCGATCGTCAGGCTGGCCCCGGGGTTGAGCAGGCGCACCTGGTTCCTGGGCAATAGCTCGAATTTATCCGTACCGATCAACTGCTGAACGTGACGGATCTCCTCAGCTGTCGGTAAGGAACCGCGTTTCTCGCTTTCTTTCCACAATTTCAGCATCGGATAGATCGTGATATCAAACTGCCCCAGCGATATCCGGTTGTAATAGGTCGAATCCTTGATGATCATCCAGGTGTCCGCGCCCACCGTCACCGGGTCGGGATAAGAGTGATTGATGCGGTTCATGTCGCTTTGTGGATCATAAACGCTCAAACGCCAGTGGATATCGGCCAGACGGGCCCAGATCTCGTCCACGGCCTGGTTGAGGGCCTCTTCCTGCCCCGTGGCATAACAAACATCCACGCGCACCACACTGCTGAAGAATTCGCCGCTTTTGGTGAATTTCTTAAGCGGCACGCGGCCAGGGTCGTAACAACCCGAAAGCGCCAGCAAAAGTGTCATGAAAACCGGGATAAGCCTACTAATCATTGAAAGGCCTGATAAAGGCTGAAACGGTAATTGATGTTTAACATATTTGGATTATACTTTCTTTATGACATTCTTAGGGACTTTAATCGTCTTCATGGCTTTCTTCGCGCTGGTCGGCGTGGGCGTCATCATCACCAAGAAAACGTTCCGGGGATGCGGTTGCTCCAACACGCTTAACGAAAGCGCCTGCTGCAAAAAAGAAGACTGCTCCAAAGACTGCAGCGCATAAACAAGAAACCCGGCTTAACGCCGGGCTCTTGATCTGAAACTGCTTTTTATCCAAAACTGTCGAAGGCGATCATTTTCTTGGGAACGCCCAGGGAATCGAGCATTTTGGTGACCGCCGAGATCATCATCGGCGGGCCGCACAGGTAATACTCGCACTCTTCCGGCTCCGGATGGTTCTTGAGGTAATTCTCGTAAAGCGCATTATGGATGAAGCCCTTCATCCCCGTCCAATTATCTTCCGGCAGGGCATCCGACAGAGCCACATTGTATTTGAAGTTCGGGAACTCCTTTTCAATATTAGTAAAATCGTCGGTATAGAACATTTCGCGCTTCGAGCGCGCGCCGTACCAGAAACTCACCTTGCGATTGGTCCTCATGGTATGGAACAAATGGAACAGGTGGCTCCTCATGGGCGCCATGCCCGCGCCGCCGCCAATATAGATCATCTCCCGGTTGCTGTCCTCCTTGATGAAGAACTCGCCGTACGGGCCGCTGATGGTCACTTTATCGCCGGCCTTAAGGTTGAAAATGAACGACGACGACTTGCCCGGCGGCAAGGTCATCTTACCCGGCGGAGGCGTCGCGATGCGCACGTTAAGCATCACGATATTGCCTTCAGCCGGATGGCTCGCCATGGAATAAGCGCGAAAGATAGGATCCTCATTCTTGCTCTTAAGGCCCCATAATTTGAACTTATCCCAATCCGGGCGAAACCGCTCGGGGATAATAAAATCCTTGAACAGCACATTGTACCGCGGGATGTCGATCTGAATATACCCGCCGGCCTTGAAGTTGAGTGCCTGCCCCGCCGGAAGTTCGAGCACCAGTTCCTTGATGAACGTGGCCACGCTATTATTGGAGCGCACGGTACAATCGTACTTCTTGATATTAAAGACCTCTTCAGGGACATGAACGCTGATGTCGCCCCTGATCTTCACCTGGCAAGCCAACCGGTAATGGTGCTTTTTCTGGTCACGGCTTAAATGCCCTACTTCAGTGAGCAAGGGCTCACCACCGCCCTCGGGGACCTGGCATTTGCACATCCCGCACTTGCCCTCGCCGCCGCAGGCCGCCGGCAGAAAGATGTTCTCGTGCGCGAGCACTTTAAGCAGGTTGTCGCCGGTCGAAACACGGATAGGGTCCTTCGAGTCGTTGAGCCTCAGGTCGCAGGGGCCGGGCTTGACGACCGTGATCTCAAAGATCATGAGCAGCGCCACCAGAAAAAGAATGATGCCCGTAAAAACAGCCGTGCAGATCAGGACGAAGAAAAGAAAGGACATAAAGTTTGGATTATTCCGCGTTGATGTTCCGGATCAAAGATTTATCCCTGAGAAACACATGAAACCCATCGCCATCAGCCCCGTGATGATCATGGCAATGCCACCGCCCCGCAAAGAACCGGGGATATTGGAATAACCAAGCTTCTTACGGATCGTCGACAATGCCACAATAGCCAGCGCCCAGCCGGTGCCAGACCCAAACCCGAAGACCACTGACTCCGCCAACGTGTAATTACGCTGATCCATAAAGAACGACGCCCCCAGGATCGCGCAATTGACCGCGATCAGCGGCAGGAAAATACCAAGCTTGTTGTACAAAGGCGGGCTGACTTTCTCGACGATCATTTCGGTAAGCTGCGTGACCGCCGCGATAACAGCAATAAACATGATAAAGATCAGGAAGGTTAAATCCAGATTCGGTATCCCCGCCCAGGCGAGCCCCCCCTTGCGCAGGAAGAAATGCTTCACCGCCCAGCAGGTCGGCGTGCAAACAGTGGAAATAAAAATGACCGCCCAGCCCATACCGATAGCCGCGTCCGTCCTTTTGGAACAGCCCAGGAAGGAGCACATCCCCAGAAAATAGATCAGCAGGATGTTCTCAATGAAAATGCTTTTAACCAGAAGGTCGATATAATGTATCATTTACTTGCCCTCGACATAACCGGCGATCGACCGGTGGGTCCAAACAATAAGCCCCAGCACAAAGAACGCCCCCGGCGACAGCACCATCAAGCCGTTATTGACGAACCCGTGAGCGTACCAGGACGCCGGGATCACGTGATACCCCAAGAGCGTGCCGGACCCCAGGATCTCGCGAATAACCGCCACCGCCGTCAGCGCCAACCCGTAGCCCGCGCCGTTGCCGATGCCATCCAGGAAAGATTTCCACGGCGGATTATGCATGGAGAACGCTTCCAGCCGCGCCATGACCAGCGTGTTAGTGATGATCAGCCCCACGAAAACGCTGAGCTGTTTTGACACGGAATAAAAATATGCCTTAAGGATCAAGTCGAGCGTAATAACGAACGCGGATACGACCGCCAGCTGAACAATAATACGGATCCGCGGTGGAATATAATTCCTGATGGAACCGATGATCGCCTCCGACAGCCCCAATACGGCAACAAGGCCCAGCGACATGACCACCGACGTGTTGACCGCCGTGGTTACCGCCAACGCCGAACAAATACCCATGACCTGATAACTGATCGGGTTATTATCCCAGAGGCCGTCCCTGAGGATCTTTTGATTACCTCGGCTGAACAGCGCCTCTTTAGCGGCAGGCGTATTGGAAGCGGGGGTCGCGGACATAAATTTTGCCTCTAGATCTTCCTGAGTTTACTGAAAAAAGGTTCGTAAATATTGATCATGTTCGAAAGCAGGGCGGTCACGCCTTTACCGGTGAGGGTCGCCGCCGTAATGCCGTCCACATAATGGTCGGCGCGTTCATCCTGATAAAAATCTTTTACCTTACCCTTAACAAGTGCGATCGGCATGACCTTATGCTCTTTGGATGACCAGATCTTCTTGCCTTTGAAATTATCCTGGAACCAGTCTTTCTCGATCTCGGCGCCTAAACCAGGCGTCTCGCCTTCCTTATAAAAGGTAATGCCGCGCACCGTAACAGCATCAGGCTCGATCGCCAGATAACCATAAAGCGTTGACCAGAGTCCGAAACCGGAGATCGGATAGGCGTACGCAATAATCTCCTGGCCTTCTTTATAAATGTACAGGGGATAAAGCCCCTTCTCACCTTCCTTGATATCCATCGGCATTTTGCCCGGAACCACGTTTCCCTTGACGTCGATCACCTCTTCCACGATCTTCTGCTTGTAAATATCAAGGTATTGCTGATCCTTCAGGCTCGCGGGAAGCGGCTGCCTCAGGCGCACGGCCTTAAGAATATTGCGCTTCACCTCGACCTCGGCATTGATCTCGATCTTCGGGCGCAGGCCTTCGTAGAACGCTGACAGCATCACGCTGCAGACGATACAGACGATAAACGCGAAAATGAATGTTTGAAGATAACCCTTCACAATAACCGCCTTTACACTTTGACGCTCGAGAGAGCCCGGTTGCGCTTGTCGCGGCTCGCGATATGGCTCGTCATCACAAAATAATCAATAGCCGGAGAGAAAACATTAAGGAACAGGATCGACAGCATCACGCCCTCGGGATACGCCGGATTAACCACCCGGATAAGGACGGTGAACATCCCGATCAAAAAACCATAGATCCATTGCCCCAGCTGCGTCGCGGGCGCCGTTACCGGATCGGTCGCCATGAAAACCGCGCCGAAGGCGAACCCGCCCAGAATATAGTGCCAGTAGAACGGCAGCGCGAAATACGCCGGCTGATTGGGGCCGTTAAAACAGGAAAAGATCGAGCCCATCACACCAACACCGATGACCGATGCAAAAATGATCTTCCAGTTCGCCACGCGGGTCAGCAAAAGGAACAATAAGCCCAGGAGGCAGGCGAACGTGGAAGTTTCACCGATCGAACCAGGCCGAAAGCCAAAGAACAGGCTGTTAAAATCGTACCCGGCAATAGAAAGCTGTTGGATGATATTGGCCCCATGCGGCGCCTGGGACGAAACCCCCAGCGGCGTAGCGCGGGTATACCCATCGACCGCCACCCACACCTTGGCGCCCGACATCTGCGAAGGATACGCGAAGAACACGCAAGCGCGGGCCAACAGCGCCGGGTTGAACACATTATATCCAGTCCCGCCAAAAAGCTCCTTGCCGATGACCACGCCGAACGAAATACCCACCGCCACCATCCACAGCGGAATGGTCGGAGGAAGCACCAGCGGGAACAGCAAGCCCGTTACAAAAAGCCCTTCGTTGATCTCGTGTTTTCTGACAACGGCAAAAAGGACTTCCCAGAATCCGCCCACCGCGTAGGAAACAGCGATGATCGGCAGGACTTTACTGGCGCCATGATTGACACAAGGCCAGAAATCGGTCGGTAAATGCTGAGCGAGCAGCAATTGATAGCCGGTGTTGTAGATCCCCATCAACGTCGCCGGGATCAACGCGATGATCACAAAAAGCATGACGCGCTTGACGTCCACCGCGTCACGCACATGCGGCGCTTTGCGGGTGATCTTGCCGGGCGTCATCAAAAAAGTGTCTATCCCCTCGTAAAAAGGGTACAGCGCTTCCAGCGGCCCCTTCTTTAGAAAAAGCGGCTCGACTTTTTTCATCATGTCTTCAACGAACTTCATGACGGCTCAACCTTCCGTTTCCACCAGGTCCAAACCCTGGCGTATGTAAGCGCCCACATCCGTCTTGGAGGGGCAGGCGAAAGACGCTAAAGCAAAATCCTCTTCATCGCACTCCAGGATGCCGAGGGCGACCATTTCTTCAATATCTCCCACAATGACCGCGCGGACCAGGAAAAAGGTAATAAGGTCGAGCGCGACGAAATCATCGAAATTCGACGGCCAGATGATAGCCCGGTGGCCGCCGTGCGTATCGGTATCAAGAGAGCTTTCCTTGCGGCCCATCAGGACCGAAGCGAACGTATTGGTGAGCGTGTATTTATCAAAGCCCGGCATCATCCAGCCGAAAAGCTCCCGCTTGCCGCCTTCAGGGATCACGGTAAGCTGCGTATCGTAAAAACCGGTAAAACCATCCTTGCCGATATTACGGCCCGTCAGGACACTGCCTGAAATAATCCGTTGGCCCTTGAGGTCGCTGCCCTGCAGTAAACCCGCTGCCGGAACGCCGGCCATAGTCTTGTAATGCACCCGCTCTTTAGCGCCTTCGCCGGTAACGGCAATGATACGGTCCACGCAATGCATACCCTTAAGGAACAAGGTCGCGATACGCAGGACATCCTGGACTTCAATATACCAAACGATCTCGCCCTTATTGACAGGATCGATGTGATGAATGTGGGTGCTGACATTGCCCGCGGGATGCGCGCCGGCAAAACGCTGGATCTCAACCCCCCTGGCCTGCGTAAGCGCCGGAGACGTTGAACGCGCGTCGATACATAGATGGGTCTTGCCGCCGGTCAGTTTGCCGATAATATCAAGCCCCGCCTGAAAATCGTCCTGCCGGCCCTCAAGGACCAGGTCGATATCGGCCGCCACAGGCTCGGTGTTCATCGCGTGAATAAAAATTGATTTAGGATTAGCGCGCGGATCGGCGATCTTCGAAAAAGGCCGCTGGCGCAAACAAGGCCAAAGGCCGCCTTTTAATAACTGGGCGATCACCGTTTCCCGCGAAAGGCCGGCCAAAGCGCCGCGGTCAAACGTCGAAAACTGTTCGAACTCCCGATTGGCGGCAAGCTCAACAACGATCGTGGTCAAAACCCTTTTTTCGCCGCGGTTCACGCTTAAGATCTTGCCGCTGACCGGCGCGACGACCTTAAGGTCTTCGCAGTTCTTGTCCATGACGACGGGAGTCCCCGCCTTGACCACAGCGCCGGGAGCCAACAGGACTTTGGGCGTTATACCACGAAGGTCCTCAATGACCAGCGCGACTGTTTTTGGCAAAGGAGCGTCAACAACGCGCCGCGCGGCCGCGCCTTTGATCTTAATATCCCTGCCCTGTTTGATCGTAAAAGAAGCCATAGAAATGTATGATCTCAGATAAGAAACGTTTGGAAAGCTTGCCAAATAATAATGGAACGACCCTTATTAATCAAGGGGAATTTTACTAAAATCCAGCCCGCAAATCACAGAAATAAAAGGAATCCATTCGCCAGATAGGCCAACGAGATCACGCCGATCAAAAGCCCCACGATCCACATCTCTTTACGCCGAAGAAGCGCCCCGACCGATGAAAGCATGATCGCGATCTGGGCAAAGACCACCGCCATCGAGAACTGGCTGCCACGCCTGACAACCTGAGTATTCTCCTTATTGGTCGCTTCAGCCTGCTGTTTGATTTCAGCTTTTTCTTTATCGTAGCGCTTGATATTCGCCGCGGCATCTTGTAAGTCTTTGTTAATAAAGGCCTTTTGCTCCTCGGTCAAGTTACCGAGCAGATTCATTTCAAAAGCCTTCTGCTGCGTTTCAACCAGGTTCTGCTTGATGCTTTTGGCCTGATAATACGACCATTGGCTGCCCTCAAGCGCGGTAAGTAACTGCGCTTTGGCGATATAAAACGCTGAGCGCGATCCGGCAATAGCCGCGACCACCGCGAACACCGTCGTCGTCGCCGCAATAGCCTTCATCCACATTTCAGGCAAAGGGTCCGGTGAACTCAATTTCTCTTTAATGTCCATAAAATCTTCCTTTGTTAATGCTTCGGATGGACCACGATCTTATCGCCCGTGATCTTGGCATTAGGAACGATTACCTTTTTATTATCTTTAGTCATAATGATGGTGCTGAAGATCTGGATCTCGGTTACTTCGCCCTCAGCACCGCCAGCTTCAACATAATCGCCCAGCTTGAACGGCTGAAACAGGATCATCATAACGCCCGCGGCGAAGTTCGACAGCGAACCCTGCAAAGCCAAGCCGATCGCCAAACCCGCGGCACCGATGATCGCCAGAAAAGAATTGGTCTCAACGCCGATCTTGTTAAGGGACGCGATCACCACAAAAGCCAGGATCGTATAAGTGACAATATTCTTCCCGAACACCGCCAGGGTCTTCTCGACCTTGGAATTGATAAGGCACGTCTCGCAAAGATTGCCGACGACACCAGCCACCCATTTACCAATAATAAAGATCAGGATAGCCGCAACGACATTCATCCCGTACTGGATCAGATAACCGTAAACCTTGTCCAACTGCTCCTGCATTGAATTAGTACCGATCATGTTCTATTCTCCTTTAATTATTCTTCCCACGCGATCGCTTCGGGACCGCTCACTTCATCGAGCCGCTCATTGCCGCGGTCTCCGCCGCGATCGGACGCCGGAGCGCCGCCTTCAGTCTTTCTGGGCATAAAATGAACCGCATTTGCCGTGATGGTGACCCGGCTCTGTGGTTTGCCCTCTTTCTCCCAACGATCCTGCCGAAGGCGGCCTTCCACAATGACCCCGGCGCCTTTCTTGAGGTATTTCACGCAATTCTCAGCGATAGTCCCCCAGACATCAACATCAAAATAAGAAACCTCCGTTGCCTTCTCGCCGTTCTTGGTAAAAACCCGGTTATTGGCGATCGAGATCCGGCAAACAGACTTACCCGACGGAAGCGCTCTGAGTTCCGGGTCCCTGGTCAAATTCCCAAAAATATTAACGGTATTGAGGTTCATTCGGATCCTTTCATTTGATCGTTGGACAAACTGCAAGAACAGAAATATATCACGGCAAGCCGATAAACTCAATGAGAAAAGGCGCCCGGGTGAAGTTTCTTATGAAGAAAAGGAGACCTTCAAGTTCTTGTGAAAGGCATGGGCGATCTTGGCCAATGTTTTAACATTAAAACTGTTATAATTCCCGCTCTCGTACCGGGCGATCGCTGTTCGGCTGGTGTTCACTTTTTGAGCAAGCTCTAACTGGCTCATCTTTGCTTTGTGCCTCAATGCCGCGATCTGCTCGCCAATATGCATATTAGCCGCCACTTCTTCATAAACAGCCTTGAATTTCGGACTTTCCATTTCTTTACTGAAAATTGATTTACGCATTTAAAACCCCACCTTAAATGTACTCTTCCCGTATTTGTACAGCTTTACTGAGCTCATGACGATCCAGCTTCTGTTTCTTTAAAGAAAGTTCTCGTAAGAACTTGGCATGTCCCCTTTCATATCGCCATTAGAAATGTATCATATTTGATACGATATGTCAAACCCCCAGCAGCTCACTCCATCTCGACGTAAACCGTGCCGAGCGGCGCGACTGTTTCGGGCGCAGGCCGCCGCTTAACTGCTCACGCGCCCAGAAAACATCGCCGCCGAGACTATCCACGGTCTCCATCAAACGGCCCTGGCGCTCCCGATCAACGGGCAAGTCGTACAGCCCCGGCCCCGCCAGTCCATCGGCCACCAGGCCCATCAAGACCACCCCCGCGCGTTTATACCGCAAGCCCGGGCGAAAGATCCGGGAAAGCAAAGCACGGGCCATCCCCATCAACGCCGGCGTAAAACTGGTAGCGGGGCTCATGTCGCCCACCGCGGCATTGGCATAAAAACCGGTTTTGAACGGGCTCGTCTCGATAAAGACCTGCATACTACCAGCGGCACTGCCCTGGCCGCGCAATTTCTCCGCCGACAAGGCCACGAAAGAAGAAACCGCTGCTTCCAGCTCGGCCTGCTCACCGATCTCATCCCCAAAACTCCGGGTGGTCGCGATCGACTTTTTGATAGGGGACTCATCTTCCAACCCAAGGCAGGCGATGCCGCGCAACTCATACATGGTACGCAGCGTCATCACGCTTAAGTTCTTTCTGATCAGTTGGTCATCCGAACGCCTTAAGTCATCCGCCGTCAAGATGCCCCGGCTTTTAAGCCATTCGGCCTTGCGCCGGCCGATGCCCCAAACATCCTCAACCGGAATCGCCGACAAGCGCCCGCGGATCATTCCCTCATCTAAAAGGACACAGACCCCATGATGCCCCGGCACTTTCTTGGCGGCATGATTCGCCACCTTGGCCAGCGTTTTCGTCCGGGCAATGCCGACGGAAACCGGCAGGCCGGTATCTTTTAACACCTTGCGCCGGATCTCCCGCGCGAATGCTTCATGGTCCTTGATCGGCAAAGCGGATAATCCCAGGAACGCCTCATCGATGGAATATATCTCGATATCCGGAACGAATTGCCGCAGGGTCGCCATCACCCGGCCGGACATATCGCCATACAGCGCGAAGTTCGCTGAGAAGACCCGCACGCCATGCGTCCGGATCAGTCCCTCCCACTGAAAAAAAGGCGCGCCCATCCCGATACCAAGCGCCTTGGCCTCGTTCGACCGGGCGATCGCGCAACCGTCATTATTGGAAAGGACCACCACGGGCTTGTTGCGCAAGGACGGATCGAAGACCCGCTCGCAGGACGCGTAGAAATTGTTACAATCGACCAGCGCTAGGATATGCGGGCTAGATGAAAGCGCGAATGGCATGGGTCACCACCCCCCAGACGGCGAAATCCCGCCCCGGCGTGATCGCCACCGGTTCATACTGCGGATTCTCTGGATAAAGGATAAAAACACCCAGCTCACGGCGCAGGCGCTTAACGGTAAACTCACCGTCAAGAATAGCCACCACGATGCTGTCCTGGCGCGGCGTGAGGGAGCGGTCGACAACGAGGATGCTGCCCGGATAAAGCCCGGCATTGATCATGGAGTCCCCCCGCACCCGGACGCAGAAGGTCGCCGCCGGATGGCGGATGAGCTGCTCGTTAAAGTCCAGCGAGCTTTCGATGAAGTCTTCGGCCGGCGAGGGAAAACCGGCGCTGACAGTGGCAATGTCCATAACCACTATATACCACACAATAGTGTGGATGTAAAGAGCCCTCAGCCCGACTTACTTTAATTGCCCGGATCCGTTGGTTTGCAGGACATACTCAAAAATAAAAGGGATGATCATCGCCGTCTGCACCCGCATCTTGCCGTAATAACCTTCTTTGGTCTTAAAACAATAAGTCTGTCCATCGCTTAAGAGGATCGAATCGTTATAGCCGGAAGCCGGCGCCTGAACAACAGAATCAAAATCCATGTTGGCATTACGGATCTGCGCGCCTCCCTGGCCTTGCAGCACCCCGGCCAGCATCGTGAAATCACCGCTTCCGGCGGCCCCGGCAGCCCCGGATGAGAAATCAAAATCCATGTGAATTCCCGGAATGATCCCCTGATCCGTATGTAATCCTGCCCCGACTGGCGCCGGAGGTTCTGGCTGTTGCGGCGTTTCAACCGAAGACACAGGCCCGCCATTGCCGGCGGCCGGCTCTGCCGCGGCCGACACGGCTCCCGGATCCCTCTGCTCATGCGCACGCTCGATTCCCGCCACTGCCGTCCGCCCCAGGCCGCTCGCTTGCGCGATTGCCGGCGAAAGGCTGGCGAACAAAAGATCTCCCCGCAAATTCTTTATTTTCATTCGGCCGCCCTCAAGGATAAAAACCATTGTAATGCGCCCGCTGGTCTTGAAGTCCTGCCCACTCGCGCGCACCGCGGCCTGCTTGTCCCATTGCGCATCAACCGTCGCCCCATCCTTGCGCGTGTCGATACGATTAATATTCAGGGTTATACGCTGGCTCGAAAAAATATCAAAATCAAACCGCGCCCCCTCGACTAAAGCCGATTTTCCGCCTAAATAACTGTCCGAAATATAATCACTGAACGTGCCGCTATCTTTCTGTTCGTAAGCGTTGGCGATCTTGCCGATGGCTTCCTGCACCAGCGGCATAGTATCCTGCACCGGGACATTCCCCGCGCCTCCGGCCATCTCCAGCTTCTCGTTAACCACCTTCATTAAACGGTCAATAGCCGCTTTAAGCGCGTCTCGACGAGAAACCTCGAATTCAAATACTTCCGCCCCTAACCGCCGGCTCAACTCATCAAGCCCGCTCTTTTGCTTGCTCAGGCCGCTCTCGGCTTCGATCACTTTAAAATCCTTTTCATTCTGATCCATGGTTACGCCCTCCCCGGATCGCTTTTCTACCTCCAGGGAACGTTGATAAGCGGTCTCATAACTCTTGATGACCAGCGGGATCTCTTTTAGCGTACGACGGTACGACACCACCCCATCCCAGGATGATACCTTGCCGGCGTAGGCCGGCGGGATCTTGGAAAGGCCGTCATTGATCCTGGTAGCCATCACCTGGGAGCCAACCCACATCTCTTTAAGCTGTGTCATCTGCTTTAACCCTTCCGATGAAGAGAGCGGTGCGGCAAACTTCCCGGCTAACGATTGCGGCGTTACTTCATCCCCATAGCCCGGCGTAGAAGGAGCAAAAGCTTGCGCAAAGCGCTCGCCCATCTTCGCCAGCTGGATCCCGCGGGCCTCAATATCGGCGACCGCGCTGATCTTGTTTGCCGCGGCGTCAAATCCGCGCAAGGCCGCCGTATAATCGGGTTTCGGCAGGATCGAAGCAGTGTAATCCAGCGGAACACGCAATGCCGTGAGCCCCGGGATCACCAGCTTTTTCAAACCATTCTCAGGGCCTTCATACTTCGGCGCGGGAAGGCCCGCCACCAGACTCACCTGATCCACGGTGGCGTAATACTGCGCCTTGGGATAGATCATTGGACCGGGAAGCACAAAGGCTTTAATGCCGACCATCAGGACACCCGCGCCCTCCCAGCCATCCGGGCGCAAACCAGCCGGCACCGCATTCTCGAAAGCATTCTTGATATTCGCAGCCACAGCGTCGATCGACTGATACATGGCTTTTTCTTTAGCAATAAGCGCGCCGATCTTCCGGGCATCATCAGCGATCATTTCTTTACTGGCCGCGATCTCCTCCATGGCACGAACAAATGCCCCCGCGCCAAAATACCTCTCCTCCTGCTGGCCCAACCTTTCGGCATTGATCGCGAATAAGCCCGGCTGAAAATACATATCCGGGAACGCCAATGTCGCATTCACCTCGCCCATGAACATCCCTTTATCTTTATTAAATTGCTCTTCCTTCGGCTGATAGTCCTTTTGCATGGCCTCGACAGACGGCAGGATCTTTTTATAAAGCTCGGCCGCTTTTTCCTGGGCCTTATAAAACAACAGGACTTCTTCGGCCTGCAAGGCCGCCACATCAACCCAGAACGCTTTTAGCAGCGCTGCCCGATCCACCCCCGGCCGACCGCTGCCGATCCCGGCTTCAGTGGTCGCCCAGCATTTATTGATCAATTCTCCCCGGATGACCGCGTATTCTTTATAGTTCTCGTCTATCTTGACCGGATCATACCCGCGGCTATCAGTTGACACCAGGTCATACACTTTTGCCAAGGCGCCCAGGATCGTGGCCCGGTCCAGCGGAACATACGCCGACACCGGTGCCAGCAGCGCCTCCATCTGTGCCGCGTTGACCTCGGCATCCTGGCGCTCGGCCCCGGCCAGTTCCAGACGGAAGGCCTCAAGCTGATCGAGGTACGGCTTCGACTTGGCCATCGCTTTCTCTACGGATTGGGTGAACTTGTCATGCGCCGCCCGTGCCTGATCATCATAAACCTGTTTTTTGTCGTTGATCTGATCCTGCACAGAATCGAATTTAGCCTGCTGATCTTTAAGCCCTTTCTGCAACCCTTCCAGCTGGGCAATGATCGCGTCTTTCATCGCGGAACCCATCTCTTCCTTCGTATCCGTATTGCCATCGAGCTTCAAGTACCAGCCCGCGTAAGCGAGCTGTTCGTCCCATTCCTTCTGGACAAAACCCCGGATATCCTTGAGCCCCAGCAGCCACTGGGCAAACCCTTTCGGATCCACTTTGGGGTCCACCGGGCAGATCGACTGGATCTTGGCCTGTAATGATGTGTTGAACGCATACGCTATTACATATTCACCCAGAGCCTGGACCGCCCCTTGCGTGGCACGAAAATACCCCCAACCAGGCATAAGCCAGCCGCACAATTCATCCCCGATACTTTCCTTAAGTGCCGCGATGCTCTTATCCGCGCCCTCATTATAAAAGATCACCAGAGCGTTAACACTTACCTCGATCCCCTTCATCGCCAGGTTAAATTGCTGCATCTTCTGCGCGTGCGCGATCTTGATATCATTGTCAATATCACCCCAGGCGATACTGGTCAACTTACCCTTCATTAAGTAATCGTTATTAATTTTCGGAAGTGCTATTTGGGAGAAAAGCTGGGAACGTAAATTCGCTTCGGCATAGGCCGTCAGTTCGGTCTTGTAAAATTCCTTGGCCGTATCCGCGGTCTTGGCCAAAATACGAACCGCCCCTTTATCCAGGATATAGGCGACCTTTTCCTTGTCGGTCTTACCTTCCAGTTCTTTGGAATCCTCAAAGAACTGCTTCATGCTGGACAGGAACATCGTCGTCGCTTTTCCGGTCTTGGTGTCGGCGAAGGCAGTGTCGCCTTCAGCCCGGGCCGGCGTGATGGTACACGGCAAAGCCAGCATTTGAAAACATAAGAATATAACGCATGCTTGTTTCATTCCCGCTCCCTGTTTTAAAGCACTGATCAAACCATAAAAAAAGGCAGCCCCTGATACCTCGAGGAGCTGCCCTGTTTTTGTATCTCCTGAAATTAATTCGTCGCTACATTCGTCGTCGAGTCTGTTTGAAGGGCATACTTGAATGTATAGGTAGTAACAACACCCAGACCGCCATTGATCACGGTTTTCCCGGTGATCTCCATTTTTCCGTAATAACCTTCAGTCGTGATGAAAATATAAACATCCCCGATGCTAACGTTCGGAATGCTAAAGTCTCCACCACCTACACCACTGGCATCCGTCGTAGCGTCAAAAGAGCCAGCGGCGAACTTGATCCCGGCCGTTCCGACTTTCTGAAACTCAGCATCTTGCTGGCCGATATCGCCTGACCCAACGCCGACTTCGGCATTCGCCGAGAAATCATAATTCTCGAATATTCCGGCACCAGCCACATCCATGATCTGCCCGGTCTTAAGCGGTAACCCGCTGGAACTCGGGGTCGGATCGGAGTTGGTCGTTGTAACGCCACCGGCATCGGTCGTAGAACCAGCGCCAGGTTGTGTGGGGTTACGGTCCGCCTGCGCCGTACGGATCAGCGCCACCGTTGCCGCCGACAAACCTGAAGCCTGGGCGATCTCGGGTGACATCGTCGCGTACAACAAGTTGCCGCGCAAATTGTAGATCTTCATCCGGCCGTCTTCCAGCTTGAACACCATCACCGTGTTCCCGCTGGTACGCTGATCCTGTCCGGTCTTGCGCGGTGTCTGTGTTTTATCCCACCGGGTCTCAACCACCATCTGATCCCCGCGCCGTTCAATGCGGCTCACATAGATCACGATCTTGATGCTGGTGAACATATCAAAATCGAACCGCACGCCCTCTTCCAGCATTGTCTTGTTGCCAAGATATTCCCGGGAGATCAGGTCGCTAAAAGCACCGGCATCCGCGCGCTCATACGTGTCGGCCACCAGCTTGACCGCGTCAAGCACCATTTGGTTAAAATCGATATCCTGATAGACAATTCCCTGAACATTCGGGAAGAACTTGATCACACCCTCGTCACCCGTCGTCAATCTGACCTTGATCTGCGGCACATATACCACCCCCGCGATCGGCGTAAAAGAATGGCTGATCATCTGCGTAAGCGGCAACTGATCCCAGGTGCGCCCGTCATCTACCGATATCAGCATCCTTTCAACATTGTTCATAAAACTCAAGCGCCCGGTCAACTGCAAAACACCGCTGACAAGTCCTCCACGGTCGACCTGGACCGTGCTGCTAACGCCATTCATCGCGCGGGAATTGAGGCGCGGATCAACCACCGAAATATAGGTCATCGTGCTCTTGATCTGAGCCGTCACCTGGGCCTGCTGAGCGGCCGCCTCGGCATCCCTTTGTTTCTGCTGTTGGGCCGCCCACTCGGCGTCCAGCTTGGCCTTGGCCGCCGTTGCATCATCTTCAGCCTTTTTGATCGCGTCCTGAACCTTTGAGTTAAACTCCGTCCACTGGCTGACCAGCTTCGTCGTCTCCTCGGTCTTGGCATAACTGCTATACAGCGAAAGATATGTTTTAACCGTTCCCTGGCTGAAATCTTTGAGCCCCTTGATCTTCTGATCAACCCAAGTTTCCTTATTAAGCTCATCCAGTTTTTTCTTCGCATCGTCCAGATACTTGAACCCCAGGGCCATCCGATCGGCGTAGGCCTTCTTGACCGTGGCCAGCGTCGCCTCATAAAGAGCGATCCGGTCAGGCACCGTATTAAAAATGTCGAGCGCAGGAAAAGCAGCCTCCTGAAATTTAGTGTAATAAACAACATCCCGCGCGATACCTTTTTTAAGGTTGTTGAGGATCTTCACCAGGTCTTTATTCTTGTCCCATGCACTTTTAAGCGACACAAGATATTCAGCGCCCTTCATCTTGTCCGGCTCAAGCTGCATAAAACCGGCATAATCCGGCAAGGTGAACATTTGACTCTGGCGGGCTTTTTCCTGTTCAAGCGTGAACTGGCCAACATTCATCATCACCATGTCCTGATTAATTACACCCATGATCCGCTCGAAAACCAAGGCAACGGCATCGGAATCCTTCTTTGGCCCGAGTTCCGACAAAAGCTTCTCCGTCGCGGCCAGGACCTCGCTGAAAGCGGATGCTGTATTCCCTGGCAATGCCTTAAGATACGCATCGTACTCAACCTGGTTCTTGTCATAACCCCAGACACGAGGGATCATGGCATAAGTCCGTTTGCCGGCAATGCCATAATCCTCAATGAGCATGGTCCTGGAGATCGGTTCCGGATACGGATCGGCGTTGGTTAAAACATGTTCATAATAATTTTGGCCCGCATTATCAACCTGGATCGCCTTGGGAACAGAGCTTTGGAACTTTGCAACAACCGATCCGGTCGCGGCTGCGTAAGCGTTAAAATTGGTGCGTAACTCGGCCTGAAATGAAGGCATCGCCTCTTTATCGGCAAGAAGGTTACTCTTGATGGTCTCAAAATATTCCGCGGTCTTGATCACATCTCCAGGCTGATAAAAAAAGAATTGCGCATTTTTTATCTCCTGAACCAGGGCCGCGAATGTTTCAGTCGGAGCCGACATGGCTCCCGGATAATGCAACTTCGCCCCCTTGTCACCCAGCGCGGCCATGGACGCATTGTAATCATTCACCGCCTGATCCGTCGCATTCTGCAATTCTTCAGCCAACTTCCCCATCGCCTGCCGGAACTTGACCTCGCGTTCCTTGACCTCAAGATAAACCATGTACTCTTCACCCGCCAGGATCTCCTGGTCCAGGGCAAACTGCTCCGGCAGGAAGTTCCTCATGGCAATATTCACATACGGGCCGTCCATCTGACGATAAGCCTCACTTACTGAAGCGATCTGGGCATCTAGCGCGGCACGGCGGGCATCATTAAACCAGTAATCATCTCTCTGCTTCCAAAGGCTCTGGAGAATTGGCCCAAACTGGGCGTTGGCCTTCGCACAAATGTCCTGAGCCTGCTTGATATATCCCTCGACCTCATCGTTCTTGGCGCCCAAAACCTTTTGACGGGTCTGCAGATAATCCGCAAACCCCTGTTCCAGGGCCTTCTGGTCATACCCCTTTGAGCCAAACCCTTCCGTGATCTCGCTCAACCCATTACGCATGGCCTCCAATACCGTGCCATGGTCAAAAGGCGAATACTTAAACGCGGTCTGAAAACGATCGAAATGCTGTTTTTCCATCGCCGCGAAATCTTCACGTTCCTGAACCTTCTCTTCATAATCCTGCTTCTGAGCATTGATAATATCTGACTGAAACTTGTCAATTTCGGACGTGATCGGCTCAAATTCCTTGGCCGACGCATCGATCGTGGACTGCACCGCTGAAGCCGCCGCCCTGGCCTCATCATCCAGAGTCTGGAGGTTCGTCTGCAGCTGGTTTTGGGTATCTGAACGCTGCTTGACCTCCGCCTTCATTTTTTCAAGGGCCTTGATAATAGAGCTCTTCATGCTCTCGCCTTCATTCGACCCCTTGAGATACCACCCACCGTACGCCAATTGCTCATCCCATTCACGCTGAACATATGCCGCGATATCCAGCCCCATGATCCAGTCCCCGAACTCCTTGGGATTGCTTCTAGGATCATGGCCGGTCAAAACCACTTTCATCTTTTCATCGAGCGACGTATCAAAGGCATATTGAACAACATAATTGCCGATCGCCTCGGTCGCGGCCTGGGCCAAACGGTAATACCCCCAGCCCGGGATAAAATATTCGATGATCTTCGTCCCGACCTCAGTGCCAAGGACGCGTGCCCCCTCTTCCGCGCCCTTGGTGCTCCAGGCGCCATAGACCTTCCAACCGATCTCGGCGGCGCTGACCGCGGATTTAACCGCGTTCATCTGCGTATCAAGCTTGGACTTAATCTCAACATCTGCCGCAGACCATACGGACGAAACGGACTTACCCTCCACGATGGCAGCGTTGAGCATCGCCGGCACTTGTGCCTTAAAAAGGTCCGCGCGCATGCGTGCTTTCACATAATCCAGCGCTTTAGCCTTAACGGTATCTTTCAGGCGCTTGGCCCGCACCTCATTGATGCGTTCCTTGCCCTTGGTCAGGATATAGTTCACCTTCTCCTGATCAGTCATCCCGTTCATCGCCGTCACGTCTTTAACAAAATTGGTAAAACTCTTAATAAGCTCGATCGAGGCCTTGCCGGCCGCGGTACTGGCAAAAGGCTTTTCTTGGGCAAAAGCCGAAGGAACAATGAAGCATAAAATACCCGCAAACGCCATCATACCGATGCCGAGTTTCAAGAGATTTGTTATGGGCCAAAATTGTTTCCGCATTGTTTTATCCATTCAAAATTTTAAAAAGGACTGTTGCCGATAACCTGGCCCAGCAGCCACTTTCCCTTAACGTTCTCAAACATGAACTGGGCAAACCCTTTCCTGAGGATCGGATGATCGAGATTTCCGGGTTTGGTCTTTTTTTCCCACTTGAACTGAATAGCCAATTTCTTCCCCGCAGGCAATACCTGATCGATAAAGAAATTTAATTCCAGGACAGCGCCCGCGGCATAATCCTTCTCCGCCGTATCAATGAATTCGGCGCGCGCCGGAGCAAAATTCTCGGACACCAAAGCGGAAAAGGTATCCCGGCTGTAATTGCGATAAATATCAAAAATACCAACGAGAAGTTTTTCAGCCTGTTCGCGGTCATCCATGGGCTTCACTATAACAGCCGTCTGGCCAGCCTGTGTTTCAGCCATGGCCGGCATAACCATGCATGAAAAAAACAGGCTCACAATAATGATCTGCCTCATAACCGCACCTTTTTAAAAATTGATAAAAAACTTCCCGATAATGCGATTTTCATTATACGACTGCTGACCGTCTTCGAAAATATAGTGGTTATATTCGTACCGTGTAATGAAATGCGCCGTTTTAGCCTGGTTCAGCATAAAGTCCAATTCGCTCGATGTCCTCGTCTGCACATAATCAGATGAAGGCCTGGCGGCATTCATGTCACTAAGTGTGTGATTACCCCGCAAGAACAGGCGCTCGGAAATATCGTATTGCCCGTTGGCACCCAGATTCATCCCTACATCATAATTGGTGTCGGTTTTGGTCCTGCGCAGATCAATGTTCGGCTCCAGCGCCAAATATAACCGGCGCTGCCAGACTTTGAAATCACGAGACGCGTTAAAACCGATCCGGTGGAAATAATCCGACGCAGTCCCGTTGGCATAATCCTTATAACTGCGGAATTCATATTTCGCGCCATAGTTGAGCCCGATCGCCTGGATCAGGTCGTTGAACGCGATACCGGCCATCCGGGTCGCCCCTTCGGCGCTATTGGCAGGATCATCCGAATCTTTACGGGCATAACTTACATAAGGCCGCACCACAAAACTTGTCCGCCCTTCCATGGGCTGAGCGGTGATACTCACGTATTGCTCATTATTGGTCGTCCGCTTGGTCTGAGAGCTGCCCGGCAAATGGTCCCAATAATAATTCTCCACCATGTTCACCGAAAAGCGCTGAGAGAACCGGTAATCAACATTCACCTGATGCTGGATCTTGTCAGGCATGGCCGAACCCTGATCGGAATAAAACTTGGGCTGGGCCAGATAATAAAGGTAACCGATCCCCCACTTGTCGGTGGAAAAAGACGGCTTAATGCGCACCGCATTTGCCTGATCCGTATTGCGCGGCTCGGCCGATGTTTCATCTTTATAGAAGGAATGCGCTACTTCATACTGCAGCGCAAGCGGACCGCGCCAGGCGATCTCGCCATCAGTCGAAAGGACCGTATTGATGATATCTTTAGTGGAAGCCGCCCGTTCGACCGATGACGAATCATCGGCCACGGTCACCGCCTGAACGCCCATCCGGAAATTCGAGAAGGCGGTGGAATCAAGGAAGAACTGATGGTCGGCCTTAACGCCCGCGACATTGCGCTGGAACCTGGACGTCGTGGTATCGGCCTCACCTGTCCGCGCGGCCACCACCTGATATTTCTGACTGCTTGACGGCGAAAGGACCGCGTGCGCGCCTTCCAGGCTGGAGCCAAGAGCAAACGGCGAGAAATCCCCGTAAAAATCACCGAACTCATACAAATTGTCCGGGTTCAGGATCTTGAGGTCAAACTGCTTCATCCGCACATCCCGGCGCACATCCACCCTCGGATCGTCCGTCTTGCGCAGGAACACTTGGCCTTCCAGACTGTAATTGCCCAAAAGTTTTTTTACAACGTTCAGGTTCGTTTCGGAAATATAGTCGGTGCCGCGCTTCAGGAAGGACTTGGAAATATTGCCTGACACGTCATTGTGGATGACTTGCTGGGACACAGACCCCGACAGCCGAAAAGCCGGGCCATTGCCCTGGCCAGTGCCACCAAGGTAATACACCTCCGCGGCATGCACGGAAAGCGGCATGAAAACAAACACGCCCACCAAAAATAAAGAAACTGGAGAAATGCGATTTTTATTGATTAGAAAATTCTAATCTTATTCGCAACAAAATCAAGCACTATTTATCGAGTCGGACAGGCTCGCCGTGGGTCAGGAACTTTTATGCGCGGAGCGCTCGCCGTCCCGATGGCTCTGGTTAGAGCAGGAATGGCAATAAAGATCGTGGTTGTAAATACTGAGGATATGCTTACAACTGTGCTGCTTGCATTTTCTTCCCCGGGGGGACGTGGCGGATATCTTAATAAGGGCTCCTAGCCTGCTGTGAACGCCCGGCACCGGGGGCCTGACACGCCCCCCGGATGACCGGACTATAGAATTACTTCTTGTTCTGTTTCGGCTTTTTAACTTTCTTGTCCTTCTTGCCTTTGCTCTTGTCGCCCATGTGACCCTCCTTCCGAGGTTTGCATGTTATCGTTACAAATACATCATAGCACCTTTAGCCCGCGCGCGGTAAACTCTAACAAGCCCGGATCTTGACGATGCCGAAGCGCTTCTGCAGCAACTGCGCGAACGATTCAAAGAACGGCTCATCCGAAACGCGGGCCGTCTTCATCTTTTCCTCCCACTGCGCGTCTTTAAAGAGGTCGAAACCCTTGGCATTATTGACGTCGCCTTTGTCGAGCGTATAACGCTTATCGGTGAACAGGCACAAAGGCTGATTCGATGCCGTGCTCAGGCCAAACTCCTTTAGCCGCGCGTGCACCGCGGCTTTATCGCGGAATTCGAAGACCGGCGTATGCAGGTTGATATCATACTGCCGCAGGAACAGGCGCACGTAATGGATAAAGATCTTCGGATAATTGCTGCCCTGGCGGAAACCGTAGATAAAGTCCTTCGGCTTATCGTCGAACTGGCGCACCAGGCTCACCGCGGCGCTGATCGCGGTCAGCACGCACAGATGGCAGCCGGTGTTCATGCCTTTAACTTTTTCCCAGTGATCGATCTTCCCCATGAACTCGTTACGCAGCAAGTCGCGAGGGCTCTGCAGGAACACATGGCCTTTGATATGGCTGAACTTCTTGAGGACATCGACGGACGTCTTGGCAATGATCCGGTGGTCGGGATACAGGCATTGATTATCGAGCGTGACCAGCACGATGTTCTTGTCGGGATTGGCTGTCGCGAACAAGGCGCTCGAGCATTTTGAATCCACCCCGCCGCTAAAGAACACAAAGGAATCAGCACGGTACTTTTTAAAAGCCCGCACCGCCTTCTTCCCCAGTGCCGCCGATTCTTCCACGTACGCCGCAGGCTTGATGCTCTTCCACCCGAACTTCTTGACATACTGAGGGTCGATGCCCCGGCAGATGAATTCGTAACGGCAGCGTGCCCGGTGCGGACAAGCCACACGAGGGTATTCTTCTTTCTTCACCGCTCCCGACTTGGTGTGATAACGCAGGCGCCGCTCCTTGCCAGGCGGATAATAATTATCCGACATCACATTCTCGAGCCCCTGCAGATAGCAGTACGGCACATTCTCGATGAACACCGTGCGCTTGTCCCGGCGGCTGAGCAGTTCTTTAAGTGAAGCAGCCAGCCGATCATACGGCACCGCCAGTTCTTTATACCCCGGTTTCCCGCCGTGGATCAGGCTGAACTCCTGCGCCATGATCCCCCGCTTGGCCAGATCATCCGAGATAGCCGCCAGCTCTTTATAATTGCGCGACGTAATAACCGTATTGGTCGTTACTTCCTGCCGGCGCTCCATCAGATAAGCCAGCCCGGTCATCGCCTGCTCCCAGGAACCGGTAACTCCCGTCAGAGCATCATGCACATCCGCCCGGTGAGAATAAACATTCACCCGGAACGAGAAATCCGACGGCAGGCCGGTAAACTCGGCACCCACCGGCGGGCGCGTGTTCGCCAATAAGCGGACCAGGGCGTCAATATAGGGAGGATAAGACAGCACACGGGCGCTGGTCTCCAGCTGAATATGCTCGAACTTAAGCTCCTGCCGGGCAAAGATCAAGAGCTTGGGCAAAGGCGCCCAGCCGGTCGGCTCTTCGCCGGAGATCACCAAAAGCTCCCGCTCTTTCCGGGCCTGACGCAATATCTTTTTAGCCGCCGCCAGGGTCAACCCATCCCAGACATCGATTTTAAACATCAACCGGCCATCACCGCCATTTTTGATCATATACGTCTCACCTTACGTTGCCTTTACCGCGGACAACTGAACAATGAACACGGTCCCGCCACCCTTACGGTCACGGACCGACACCGATCCCTTATGCTCATCGATAATGCTCTGAACGATCGACAGCCCTAACCCCGTCCCCTGTCCGACTTCCTTGGTCGTAAAGAACGGGTCAAAGATCCTCGAAAGGTTCTCTGGCTTGATGCCTGAGCCGGTATCTTCAACCTCCGCGAAAACATCCCCCCGGCGCGCGTATGTCCGGACCGTCACGGTGCCTCTTCCCGTAATAGCCTGGACGGCATTGGACAGCAAATTAATAAAAACCTGCGTCATCTGCTGCTCCTTAAGGCGCACCGCCGGCAGGTCGCCGTATTCCCTGACAACCGTGATCTTCCCGTCAGAATCCACGCGCACGATGTTCAGGGCGCTATCCAGCGCGCGATTAAGGTCGCCCTCCTGCCAATCACCGCCCTCAGGGTGCACAAAAGCCCGCAGGTCAAGAACGATCCGGGCGATCCGCTGCGCCCCGCCGATCGATTCATCGATCAAGGCAGGAAGCTCGCTAAGGACCTCATGGTCGGCCCCGGACTTCTTCATGGTTTCCAGATTGGAAAGGACATACGCCAGGGGATTATTGATCTCATGGGCAATACCGGCCACCAGCTGGCCCAGGGACGCCAGCTTCTCCGACTGCTCCATGCGGGCCTGGAACTGCACCAGCTGCTCGGAAGCCCGCCGGAAGTCCGTGATATCCCGGATGATGCCGACAATAAATTTATTACCCGCTTTATCGGTGTAAAGGATCTTCTTGGTCATGATCGTCCTGACCACGCCTTGACCGTCGGTAAAGAACTCCTCGTTAAGGTTCTCGACACCGGTATTGAACACCTCTTCATCCTTGGCCCAGAAAACAGCCACCTGCTCTTTAGGAAAGAAGTCGGCATCGCTTTTGCCGTACAACTCCTCATGCGTGCGGCCCATAAAACGGCAGAACAGATCATTAAGCAGGACCCAGCGATGCTGCCGATCCTTGACGAATACCGGATCGGGCAAAGCCTGAAAGATCCGGTCGAAATAATTCCTGGAATCCTCCAGGCGCTCGTTCGCCTGCGTCAGTTCCGTGGTACGGATACGGACCAGTTCTTCGAGCAGATCGAAGTGCTTGCGCAGGCCCTCTTCGGCCTGTTTACGCAGGGTGATATCATCAAAAAGGACAAAGACCTTATTAGAAACAAAAGACCCTGAAATGAACATGACCTTGACGCTGCCATCTTTGCATGTCACCCGGTATTCATTGCCACGGATCTCCCCGCCGGCCACCGCCTGGCGGACACGTTCCATCCAATCGACGGACACTTCCCGGCGATATGCTTCGTCGGGGTAGGCCAGGGCCCACCAGCGCTCCATGGTGGGGATATCTTCCGGCAGGTAGCCGAAGACATCGATCGCTTTCTGGTTAATGAATTCGATCGTGCCGTCCATGCTGACGATCGCCATCGAGATCGGGGCATGCGTGATGATATCCCGGAAACGGGCTTCACTATCACGCAGGGCCTGCTCCATCTGCTTGCGGCCGGTAATGTCGCGGACGATCGCCCACATTCCGGTTGGCTCGCCCTTATTGTCGCGGATCAGGATCGTCCGCAGTTCAACCGGGAATTCCTTCCCGTCCTGCCGGCGGTAGGTTTTCTCATAAATATCCGAATAACCGCGTGGCAGCACCTGATCCTTGATGATCCCGGCCTCAAAAGCATGCCAGCGCGGCGGCGTTAATTCCTGGTAGGTTTTCCGGCGCAGTTCATCAACGGGATAGCCCAGCATATTCTGATACGCCTGATTCCAATCTTGCAACCGACCATCGATATCAACCGAAACGAAAGCGTCGGTGAGGCTTTCATGAAGCTCCCGGTATTTCCGTTCACTGCCGCGCGCCACCTCTTCATTGTGAATGGTCTTGGCAATATCCCGGCGGATAAAGAAAAAAAGCAAAAGGGCGGTGACAAGAACGAACGTGAACCCCTTGAAAACGGAGATCTCAAGGACCAGGCGGGGATCGCTGACCATCATCCCGAGAAAAGTATCCGAAAAATAGATCCAGATAAAACTGAAGACCGCGTAGATCACGACGATCCGGAAAGGGGCCAACTGAGGAATACTGAAGAAACGCGAGCCTGTCTTTTTCATCAGGCAGGTATTATACACCCTATCTTTAAACCTTCAACTCCCTGCAGGCACCGCGAAAACAATCGACGGATCTGCCGCCCCTTCTTTGAATGCTATTCGGCGGCAAATGCTCCCAGCCGATCTTGGCCGGCGCTTCAATGATGTGGAACAGCCCATTTCCTGCCAACCCCGCCAGGTTAAAAAAATCATGATGTAACGGCGTGCGGTAAGGCCGCGCCGCCGGCTCACGCCCCGCGAGGACTTCCACGCGCAGCAGGGCGAACTCAGCCAGCGCGATGCTCGACGGCACAGGATGATCGAATGAAGCGGCCGGGACCGGCATGAAATCATCGTTAAAGGATTCGATCCAGCCGCCGTCCCGCCTGAACGCCGCTATCTTCTGAGAAAAATCGCGCATTTCGGCATCATACCGTCCGGTTTCCTCGTGAAGATAGGTCAAGAGTAGCAGCAACCCGGCATAGTCCTGAAGGAATGCCTGCTTTTGCAGCGTGCCATCAAATGAACTATGCGCCAGCTTCCCGTCGATGAAATGCTTGTCCATGAGCCCTTGCGCGAGCGTCTCCGCTTTTTCCAGCGCGCCGGTCACACCCGCATAACGATATGCGTGGATCAAGCCGATCCCGACAAGACAGTTCCAGGACGTGATGATCTTTTTATCCACGGATGGCTGCGAGCGCTTGTTACGCAGGCCCAGAAGTTTGTTCTCGATATCACTGATGTCAGCGTCCCCGACCCGGAGTAAGTGATTTTTCCCTTCGAAGTTCCCCTCCGCCGTGATCTGGTAAACCCCGATAAATCGGGCATATTCATCCGGCGTCAGGACCCGCGCCAGCTCATCACGGCTCCAGACATACGTTGCCCCTTCTTCATGATGCGTATCCGCGTCATGGCCGGAGTAATAAAGCCCGCCCTCTTCAAACGTCTCTTCCAGGCATTTAAGTACATTGACCACGGCCACCCGGTATTCTTCCCGCCCGATAACACGGAACGCCAGGCTAAAAACCCACAAGAGCATGGCCTGGTCGTAGATCATTTTCTCAAAATGCGGGATGGTCCATTCCCGATCAACGCAATAACGGTAGAAGCCGCCCTGTAGATGATCATGCAACCCGCCGCGCAGAATACTTTCAAGCGTTTGCTCGATCATCCCCTTCATGTTGGTATCACCCGAAGCGGCCAGATCATACAGCATGAATAAAAGCGTACAGTGCGGCGGGAATTTGGTACCGTCGCCGAAGCCGCCGTACTGGCTATCAAAAGATCCTCTGAATGCGCGCAGAGCATTGATCTCAGAGTCCTCTGCCCCCTCGTCCATCTCAACAGTAAAAGGGCCGATCTGCCCGCCGGCACTCAGATAATGAGCATGAACTTTTCCCAACAGGTCCAGAAAACCAGGCATGCCATAGCGGGGCTGAAGCGGAATATAGGTAAGCGCCAGGAATGGTTTGAGGTCGGGGGTCAGAAAACAATTAAGCGGCCAGCCACCATGGCTGCCCTGGGAAGCGATGAACGCCATCAAATACTGATCTATATCGGGGCGCTGCTCCCGATCAACCTTGATCGAAACAAAATGCTTGTTGAGAAAATCAGCCACGCCTTGATCGACAAAAGACTCGGCGGCCATCACATGGCACCAATGACAGGTCGCGTAACCTACCGAAACAAAAAGCGGCTTGTTCTCGCGGCGGGCATGCTCGAGGACATCCGCGCTCCATTCCTGCCACCAGATCGGATTGTCGGCGTGCTGGCGCAGATACGGAGATGACGACGCGCCGAGGTTATTTTGTGCCGTGACCATTTCCGGATCTCTTTTCAATGATCCGCGCGGCTTCGGCAATGAGGGCCGGTATATCGAACGGCTTGGCCATGAACCCGTCGAAAACCGAGCAGTTGGCGATGGCTTTCGCCCGGGCGGTGAGGACCAGGACGGGATATTTGGGCACATTGTTCTCGCAGATCCGGTGATAAAACTCGATGCCGCCCATGTCGGGCATATTCAGGTCGAGGATGATCAGGTCCGGCGCAAAAGTCTCGAGGCGCTCGAGCCCCTGCACGCCGTCTTTGGCCAGCTGCACCTCATAACCCTGATTGTGAAAAACATATTTTAAATTCTCACGCAGATCCTCTTCATCATCAACGATCAGTACCTTTGACTTCCTGTCCATAGCCCCTCCCGTCATCCCGTTAAATAAGCTGGCTCACCTTAAGCAGCAACTGCGCCCGATCCACCGGCTTCCTCATCATATCATCCGCCCCGGCCTCCCTGATATTATGTTCCATCTCGTCAATAGAACTCGAGATCATGAGAATCTTGGTCTCCCTGCCCCGGGGGCCATTCTTGACCTGCGCGCAAACTTCCAGCCCGTTAAGTTTGGGCAAGCCGATGTCCAGGATGATCAGATGCGGCTCGAATTCCAGATACTTCTGTCCCGCCAAAAAACCATCGGCCGCCAGCTCGATCTCGTACTTGTTCTCACCTTTCAGGATCCCTTTGATCATCGCCAGGGTCGCCCGGTCATCATCAACAACGAGAATGCGCTTATTGTGCCTGAGCGGGATGGTGAAAAAGAACGCGCTGCCCACGCCCGGTTTCGATTCAACCCAGATGCGTCCGCCGAGCCGCTCCACGATCTCTTTACAGATAGCCAGGCCCAGCCCCGTACCGCTCACCTGGTCGGCCGCGCGCCCAGCCTGGTAGAATTTCTCGAAGATCTTCTCGAGATATTCCGGCTTGATCCCGTCGCCGGTATCCCGCACGCAAAAAACCACGGCTTTGCCGTCCTCACTGAAGGCGCTCACCAGCACGCTGCCTCTTCGGGTGAACTTAAGGGCATTGCTGATAAGATTATTAAAGACCTGAAGCAGGCGGTCCCGGTCGGTCAATAATACCGGCAGGGCACCCTGAATATCGATCGCCAAACCGATGCCCATGGCCCGGGCGACAACGCCCTGCATCGCCACCACTTCATTGATCACCTCTTCCGGCCGGACCGGAGCCAGGTTCATGGTCATCTTACCGGACTCGAATTTGGACAAGTCCAGGATATCATTGACCAGCCGCAGCAGGCGGTCGATATTCGTCCTCACCCGTGCCAGGAAGGTCTTCTGATCGCCGCTGAGCTTGCCGGGCGCTTCCGTTTCCAGGATATCAACGGAAGACTTGATCGCGGTCAGCGGCGTGCGCAACTCATGCGACACCATCGATACAAAATTCGATTTGGCCTGCATCGCCTGCTCGAGCTTTTCCTCGTTCCTGGCCAAAGCCTCTTTCTCCCGGCTCAATTCAGACGTGCGCTCACGGACCAGCACCTCCAGGCGGGAGCGCCCCATCATCAGCAAATTAAGGAACAAAGCGGCCAGGCAGGTCACCAGGACCCCGAACGGCAGGATCCAAACATACGACCTCGACATGCTTGAAGCGATAAAAGCACTGCCCGGCAGGATCCCTATCCGCCATTCGCGGTTGGCCATCAGAACAGGAACTTCATATCTGACCATCGGCTTAAACCAATCCACCGTCCCTGCCGGTACCTGATGCCGGTAGAGCACGCTCACGGAAGGCGGCGCTTGCGGATCCTCGATCAGGCAGGCCAGGCCCTCCTCCGGCATGGTGGTGTACGCCGCCTTAAGAAAATCGGCTCCCCGGTAAACAACCCGGATAAATCCCCGCAAATCCCGGCGGCGCTCGGCAATAGAGTGAGGTTCCGCCCCGGGCATGAACACGGGGACGAAAACCTGAAACCCGTTTTTATTTCCGGAAAGCGGACCCAACGCAACCGGGGCCCCAGCGACCGTCATCCCTTCATCGCGGCTCTTGTCCATCGCGGCACGCTGCGCCGGATCGGAAGCGAAACGGTCAAACTGCTCCTTGGCGACCCACTCCAAAGACTGAAGGGGAACATCGTCCATGATCGGCTTGACGAACCGGCTAAATTGATCAGGATCGATGACAGGAACCGTCTCAAAATGATGCCGGATGCTCTCCAGGCGATCGACCTGTTCGCCCAAAGCCTGGGTGATAATATTGACCTGCCCGGCGGCTGCGCGCACAAAGACCGCCTTGAACGCCTCCTTTTCCCGTTCCTGCTCCCTTAAAAAAAGCATGCCCGATACGGTGATGCCGAACAGGACCACGAACCCGAGCGTCCCCCAGCGCATGAACGGGTCGGCCACCTCTTCATGAGAAGACAGCGCGCCTGAAAAACGCTGATAATAAACCAGCATCAAAATAACAACAACACACATCAAGCCCAGAAAAACGATGGTTTTGATCCGTTCCAGCGCGATATGACGCACATAATCCCTGGCGTCCTGATCTACCCCCAACACCGCGGCCAGGGCACCCGTCCGCGGGTCATTAAGCGGCGCGTAACCGGACAGCCAGGTTCCCCAACGGTCGCCGCTCGGCCCCTCGACGACCGCCTTTCCGGAGTCAAAAACACCGACCAGTTCCGCCGGGACGCTCTCCATGGCCTGTCCCGGAGGCGATTCATCCTTGCTCCCCTGGGCTTCAGAATCCGCCAGGAAAAGAACACGGCCCTCGACCCGGCGCATCAGATAAACAAAACGGATACCAGGATCAACCTTGCGTAAAGACTGCAGCTGATTCTTCAGATACTGATAGGCCGCCGACTCAAGATCCGCGGAAGAAACGGTAAGCGCCTGGACCTGGCGAATATCAAGGACCGGCGCCATCTGCTGGGCCAAATAGAGGATCTTCGCCCGTTCTTTGACGGTCTTCTGTTCACCCGTCCAATTGACAAAAACGCAGGATGCCGCCAGAAACAACACAAATATGCTGCCCCAAAAAATAGCGAACCGGCTTCCATCCCTCGACTTTTTAACATCCCCTTCGGGCAGAATAACAACCCGAATGTAATACCACACCGCAAAAACCACAACCGACGCGATCGCCGCGCGCAACACCAGCAGGGCCGCCGATCCGCCGAGAGCCATCGAGGCCAAGAGCGGCAGCATCACCCACCCGGCCAGGGTCATATCACCAACCCTCCGCCGGGAGGAGCGGCCGAACTCTAGGAGAAGCGCCACAGCCGCCACTGTCAAGAAGTCGCGGCACCAGGCAAAATTAACATTATCGCCCAGGCTTCCGGCGAGCATATCCAGCCAGGCTTTAACACCGTAAACGGCGCCGAAAAGGGCCAGCCAATGCCAGGGGATATCAGGCTTGCGTTTATTATGGAAGGACACGCATACAGCGGAAAGAAAAACAAAACTAAGGCCGTAGACGAACGCAATGATATCCGTCTGGCCCGACAGGAATGCCCTCATAGGCTCCACCGTTAAGGTTGCGCCGGCTTCGGGGTCAGTGTATCAAGATAATCCCCTAGGGCCTGAACCTCTTCATCTGTGCCGACCAACGGCGGCATGAAACGGAAATACGGCGAATCCGGCTTATGATCGCGCAATACTTTCAGGAAATTGGTGATCGCCGCGCGGTCGCGCCCGGCCAAAAGCGTCCTGGTAGGACGATACCCGTCAACGGTATGACAGGCCATGCATTGGCCGCGGTACATCGCTTCCCCGCGGGCCACAGATGTTTTCGAACCATCGCGGATCCACAGGGTATGCGTCAGATAACCGTCCTTATTGATCTTCTCGATATCCTTAACACGGACGCCGTTAGAATACATATGCTCGGCGACAATGAACGGCTTGCGCAACATTTCACGAGTGTACTCCATCGATCCGACCACCACGAGCGCCAGGAACATGATCACCACCGCCTGAGGAAGCTTGAAATCGGCCGGCGAACGCAAAGCAAAGAAATAAACCACACTGATCAAAGTAACCGAGCTGACCAGGAGGACAATGATCATGCGGGTCACCATCGTGAAGATGCCCGGAGCAACCGTATTAACCCCCAGGGACGCCAGAATACGATGAGCCTCCGGGACCTGATGCCAGTACCACAGAGCCAGAAAAGGCAGGGTGCAGAAAAGCGGCAGCAGCCATTTCATCGTCCAGCCGATCATGTCGGTCTTCAGTTTCAACTGGTCATTACCGATGCGGCTGCAGGTCACCAGCGACCAGGCGCCGGCGAGCGTGCAACAGATCCCCATGCGGATGAACAAGCTCGGCCAATACCCGGGATTAAAGAAAGCCGGCCAGAACATGCTGGCTTCGTGGCCTGTTCCCGCCACCGAAAGCCACGCCGCGCCCGGCGTCAATTTAAATGAAAGAATACCGTTGATGATAAACAACGTAAAGAACGACACGATGGCGTAAAGCCAGCCGACCGTCAGGTGTAATTTATCGGCAATGCGCCCCCAGGTATAGTAGTAAACCAGGACGGTCGCCAACTCGACGAGAAAAATGACCCATTCGATGGCCCAACCGAATACGAAATTATGGATAAGCGTGCTGGTGGCTTCCGGATTCGCCAAGCCGATCGCGAACCAGATGCCTACCCCTGAAACCGTCCCGAACACCGCGGTCAGCACCAAAAAGAACCGCGACTGCTTCTTGACGATATCCATCCAGTCCTTGCGCCCCTCGCGCAAGGCTTTCTGTTCGGCCATGGCAATGTAAAAACCGCCGCCCACCGCGAACTGCGAAATAAGCACGTGAAAAATAGCGGTCATCCCGATCACCCAACCACCGCCGATAAACGGAACATCCCACAGAGGATAATTCATGCATGCCTCACATTGTTTTTATAATGCCAGATAGCCCCAAATGGTCAAGCCCACGACCGCGGCCAACGCCAGGAGGCCGAAATACGTCGCGTTACGGGCGCGCAGGCCCGAACGGCTGTTCGGATCATAAAGCGGGACCAGCAGCCACAAGATAATACCGCCCGTAAAAATACCAATGCCCATCCCCTCGCCCAGCGATCCGGGGAACCAGTTGCCGAAAGCCTTCAGCAGTTGAAAAGGCACCATGAAATACCATTCGGGATGGATCCCTTTCGGCGCGGCTTTCAGCGCGTCGGCCTGGACACCCAAGTCCCAAGGGAACACCGCCGCAAACAGGATCAGGATATTAAGCGTGATCAACCAGACGCCCAGGTCTTTCATCATGAAGTTCGGAAAGAACGGGATGCTCTTGCGCTCGGCAGCCGGCTTCAACTCTTCCGACGGCGGGACGGCATTGCCGTGCTTGGCCACGAGCCACAAATGGATCATGAGGATCGGCAGGAAGATGAGCGGCAGCACCACAACGTGCAACGCGAAGAACCGCTCCAGAGTAAACTCGGTCACTTCCGGGCCGGCGCGGACGATATCGCTTAAGATCGGCCCGATGATCGGCATGCCCGTCGGGATATCGAGCCCCACCTTGGTGGCAAAATACGAAAGCTCATTCATCGGCAACAGATAACCGCTAAAGCCGAACACCGAGGCGATCATGAGTAAAAGCGCCCCGCTCCACCACCCGAACTCGCGCGGTGAACGGTACGCTTTCATGAAGAACACCGAGAACATATGCACCACGATGGCCGCGATCATCAAGTTCGCCGCCCAGGCGTGAACAGAGCGGATCAGCCAGCCGAAATTAACATCATACGTGATCTGGCGCACCGAATCGAACGCGTCAGGGCCGGGCCGGTAGTAGATCAGAAGAAGGATCCCGGTGATCATCTGGACCATGAACAGGAACAGCGAGATACCGCCCCAGAAATACCAGAACGAATGTTTATGCTCCGGCACGGTCTTATGTTTGGCGAAGGCAACCATGGCCGACAGGTCGAGGCGCTCGTCACACCATTTCCAAAGGTCTTCCATCATGTTTTTCATAGTATGTCCTTTATGCGCGGGTAACCAGCACGCCATCCTCAACAACCTTGGCCACATACTGCTTGAGCGGGCGCGGCGGCGGGCCGCTGATATTCTTGCCCGACTGCGCGTCGTATTCCCCGCCGTGACAATTACAATGGATCACGTTACGGTCCGACTGATACGCCACGGTGCAACCCAAATGCGTGCACACCGCGTCGAGCGCCGTCCAGGTGCCGTCTTTATGGTGGATCAATAAAGCCGGGCGGGAGCCGAACTTGAACATCATCGAAGCGCCCAAAGCCAGCTTATGCCCGTCCTTGACCGTCACTTCCTTGACCGCGCCCAGGATCTTGGCCTGCTCGGCCGGCGACGTTAAAAATCTCAACACCGGATAACCGATCGCCGCGGCATAACAGGCGCCAACACCCGCCACCACCCATTTCAAAAAATCCCGGCGCGAGACCGTTTCATTTTGTTCGCTCATTTCATTCCTCCTTCAGCCACCGGTTTTGCCTGCATCATCACCCAAATAAGCCATCCGATCGCGACCAGGCCCAGCACGAGCGTGAGAATGAACCAGCCCACCACGTTCCAGTTGGTCACGACAGGCTGCGCCCAAACGTCGAAGCCCTTGCTCGCCAGCGTGATATCGCGGATCCCGTCGCGCAGGACCACCCAGGAGGCCAACGTCACCAGCGCCAATAAAGCGCCGATGAACCCGGCCGCGTACGAGCAAACTTTTTTAAGAGAGACCCAAAGTGAAAAAAGGAGTACTAATATCGCACCGGCGCACCAGACGTACATCGCTCCCATCAGCAGAGGGCTCGTGGCCACCCCATGGGTTACCGCCAGGGGCTGAGACTGCATGACTCTTGAAAAAAGAAAAACCTGAAACGCCACCATCAGCGCCGCCAAAGCGCCGCCCAACCCGGCCAGGTAACGGCCCAGGTCGGGCGCGGTCGTCTTGCGCCCGGCGATCCAGATCAGCCAAATACCCGACACCCAGAAACCACCCGCCAGCATGAACAGCCAACGAGGCATGAGCGTCGGATCATGCGGCGGCAGTGATGTGCCGGAAGGCGCCGTCGCGTACATCATCTGCCAAACCTCGGGCCGGAGCATCAGGGTCATGTTAGTGGAATAGATCTTGGAAATACTCACCACCAGGACGGCGGCCAGCGCGCAAACCCACCAGCCGTTCTGCCCTTTATCGGCCACATCGGCAAACCGATAAAGCAGCCAATACGTCGCCATTAAGAGGAAGATGACCGCGAACCAGAACGCGCCGATCAGCTCGCTGCTGGTATACATGAACGGCCCGTAAAGCACCTGGGTGAACAACAAAGGAGGAACACCGAGATTGATCACGAAGGTCATCAGGATCGGCAAACGACGCGCGATGGCGGCGGAAGCACCTTTACGTAATGGATTGCCGGCACCCACCGCGCCAAGAATAGCGGCCAAAATGATCCCGCCGAGGAAGGCCTGCATCGCCACAAAATGCAATGACAACGTCAGCAAGTGAAGTGCTTTAAAAAGCCACACCGGAGCCGGTAAAGGGATAGGGTCGATCAGAGGAAGAGGATTCATGCCGGATACTCCTTCTTAATGATCTATGTTTGGAAAGGAATAAATTACTTTAACAAAGTATCGGTTTATTTCAAGTAAATAGGAAGTTATTGCGCTTCCTGCCAGTCATACGGCTCGAAAACGTAGGTCTCGGCCTTGGGGCCGGACTTTTTTGCGGCAGGAGCTGCCGCCGGTTCAACCGGGAGGTCGTACATGGACCGGACGGGATTCTCCAGCCCAGAGGAAAATGCCCCCAGGCCGTAAAGCTGTTTCTTGCGCGAGTACACCATCAACCGGCGTTGATAGGCCGGCTTGGCGAACGAGGGCACGGCCCCGTCGGAGGTGATCAATTTGGCAACAGGATCAAAGGTCACCGCATACTCACCCTGCGGTAACGACCCGGTCAATTTCAGGTTGCCCTTGCCACAGGCATTACACACCATGCAACCAAAACCGGTCTCTTCATTGATCATCCCGTAACAGTTATTGGCCTTCGCGTTCCAGGCGACGCGGTGCAAGCCGGCTTCCGCCAGCCAGAAGGCCTGGGTGGAGAGCACTTTACGCTTGAGCGTAAACGCCTCGTTAACGCCGGTGAGAAAAAGCGCTGCCCCCAGCGTGGCCAGGATGATCACCAAAAGAAGCGTTACGGCGAGGACGGAGCCTTTTTTATTCATTGCGCAACCTCACCACTTCAACCAGCGGGAATGAGAGCTTGCCCTTATCATGCGCGGCAGTAGCCGTGATCTCGACGCGCAGGCGCGCGCCGCTCTTGATGAATTTCAAACGGGAAATATCAGAGGAAATAGGTGTCTTGACGCCATACGACCCGCCGCGGACCAGCCGTCCGTTGTCCACGTAGAAGGAAGCACCTGCCGCCGTAGAGGTCGCGAAGACGATCATGTCATTGCCGTCCTGCGTCTTGACGACCGTGCTGGCTTTGCTGGCGCGCAGCTGGCTCACCATGCGGTCCATGCCATTGCGCGCCTGCTGTTCCAGGTAAAGCATACGGCTTTCGGTCTTGTAGGTCGTGTCCGACACTTTCATCACCATCAACAAAGCCCCCAGCAGCACCGAGGATATCGCCGCCGTCATGATGGCTTCAATAAGAGTATAGCCGCGGCGGTTGTTCATAGGCCCGCCTCGATGGTTGTCAGCTCGATATTGCGCTTGCGCCCGCCGGTGTCTTCCCATTTGACCACGACCGTGACCGTGAGCGGGCCCGAGCCGCTGTAAGCGGTGGTGATCGATTCATTGATCAGCGGCACCAGCCCCTCGTCCTTGATCTCTTTCTCTTTCATGGTCCAGCGGCCGGTATTAATATCGCTGGTAATAGACATGTAGGGCGTCGAGCGGATACTCTCCAGGACATATTCGGCATGGGTCAAAGCAAGCGACGTATTGCGGGTGACCCTGTTAAGGTTGATCGTGGTGACCATGCCGTTAAGCAGGCCGGTCAAAGCAAAGCCCAGGATGCCCACCGCAATGAGCACCTCGGGGAAAGAAACACCTTTGTTGGAAAGACGAAAACGGCAATGCATTGAATGACCCTGACTACTGTTCACGCCAGAAAGAGACATCGTCGAAATACACGGCGCCGGGGCCCTGCCCCGAAAGGCGGAACCGGATGAACGCCACGCCCTCCGGCACTGTAACACGGTTTTCCAGTTTCTGCCACTGGCTCGTCTTGTCCGGGCCGGAGCTGACAGACCCGTAGCCATGATCGATAACCGTTCTGCCGGCATCATATAAGGAAACGGACAGCGTGGCACGGGCCGCTCCGGGAATACGGGTGGATCCCCGAAAGCCAAAGACCTCGCCTGGCCTCACCGCCACCCAGTGATGAAATTCTTTCACCCACGATTCTGCCGCAACATCTTCCACCAGAAGGGCTTTTGTTCCACCGATCCCGCCAGGAACAAAATGATCCTTAAGTTGTTTCCGGTCGGCGCCGTAAACACCGCCCCAGGGCATTGAAGGCAGGGCTTCATCAAAAGAAGCACGCAGCAGCACTTCCCCCGGCTTGGGATGCAGGGTCATGGAATATTTCTGAAAAGCATTCAGGACCGTAAAATGTTCTTCCCAGCGAAAGTCCGGGATCAGGTCGATGCCCAGCTGGCATTTGACGGTGTAGAACAAAAGGCCGGCGCATAAAACCCCGCCGGCGATCAAAAGCTTATGCTGTCTGGGGTTAAACGGTTTTCTTGGCATCATTTTCTCCCAAAGGGCCCACGTGGCAAGACGGGGCACTATTTAGCAACATGAGAAATCTAAAGTTGTACTTTATATTTCTCAATTCAAATAAATCGAACCGCCAGCCTCTTGCCCAAAGCATTGGCCGTCTTCTCCAGAGACAATAAGGTAACTGACACATTATCCGGATCAAGCAACCTGTCGAGAACAATACGGCTTTTAATTCCCATACGAAAAGTCATTTCTTTCTTAGTAAGATGTTTTTGTTTCATCAACTGCTGGATCTGAAGCGCAATGACCCGTTTCGTCGCCGCTGCGGAAGCCTCTTCCAAAAGGCCTTCCTGCTTAAGAAAATCATCAAAACCGCTGCCAATATGTTTATTCTTCATGTTTGCTCCCCCCGCACATTCTAACTGTACCATTTTTGGTACAAACGTCAAGCAACATGCTAACATAAATCACTAAAAGACCACCCCTTTACTTTTGACATCTACTTTAAAAAATGTTACATTCCAATTACAGAAATGGAGTTCCTATGACCGTTAAAAGTATTGAAAAAACAATCATGAACCTCAAGCCCCTCGATCAAATGCGCATTGTCGAGAATGTCCTTGCAAAGTTACTCGGACGCAATCCCGACAAGGTCAAGGCCATTAGCTTCAAAGACACTAAAAGACGACCGTAGCCCACCAGCACCGCCACCCGCGCACATACCTAAACTAATCCCCTGCCTCAAAAAAATCACTGCCGGAAAAATTGCCCCAGTGTTACTATATATATGTAATTAAAGGGCTTTGCTGCCGACAAAAAATCGTGCCTGCCTGGTTGGTAATGAGCGTTCCTGTCTGTTATACTTTCATCGGGAAATTTGGAGGGGGACGCTCTTTGATAATCTGCTTTTGAAGTGGAACGATCGGAGAGTTGTATGAGCGTCAAAACGTTATCCTTCTTATCCATTATCTTTTTCGTTGTACAGATCGTTGGCTTCAACACCACCGCGGCTTATGCCCAAACACGGCAAAGCTGCCAGAGCACCACTGTGTCTACCGCTTACGGCAGTGTGTCTCTCAAAACGACATCAAGCGGTTCCAGGGCCTACGCCACCTGTCCTTCGGGTTATAGCGGAAGCCTAAGGACGACGTGTTACAACGGCGCGTTCAAACAGCCCCTTAACGGGACGTGCACTCCGAACAGCTGCTCCCGTACTACCCTTACTACTGCCTACGGCGATATCACCTTCAATAGTATTTCCAGCGGCTTAACCAGCACCGCCAGCTGTCCAGCCGGTTATACCGGAACGCTCAGCACCGCCTGTTCCCTGGGTTCATTCGGGCCGGTCAACGGGGCCTGTACGCCTGATAATTGCGCTGGCGCAACGATTCCCTCTCCCTACGGCAACATCGACCTGGCCGGTGTGGTCAACGGCACAACCAGCACGGTCACCTGTCCTGCCGGCTATAGCGGCACCTTAAGCACCACCTGCTCCCTGGGCTCATTCGGCCCCTTGAACGGTACCTGTACACCTAATGATTGCACCAGCAAAACCGTCTCTTCCTCTTATGGGCCGATCACGCTTAACGGTGCGTCCAGCGGCACATCGACTTCTGTATCATGTCCGACCGGCTATACCGGGACCTTGAGCGCCTCCTGCTCTAAAGGTTCTTTCAGCTCTTTAAAAGGCACCTGCTCGGCCAATCCGTGCGATAGCACAAGCGTCACCTCCGCGTACGGCGATGTTACCTTAAATGCCGCCGCCAGCGGATCATCAAGTTCTACTGACTGCCCTTCAGGTTACACCGGCACCTTGTCCGCCGCGTGTTCAAAGGGAGCTTTTTCATCACTCACCGGTACCTGCGTGGCTAATGCGTGCAACAGCAAGTCGGTCTCATCCGACTACGGCGCGGTCACGCTTCCGGCTACGGCCAGCGGCATGACGGCATCCGTCGCCTGCCCGGCCGGCTACACCGGCACATTGAACGCGTCCTGCTCTTTAGGCGCGTTCGGCACTTTAGGCGGGAGCTGCGCGCCCAGCGATTGCGCGGGCACGGCGGCGTCTTCCTCTTACGGCAGCGTCACCTTACCCACCGCGACCAGCGGATCCACCGCCACCACGGATTGCCCCGCCGGTTATACGGGCACATTAAGCGCGGCCTGTTCCTTTGGTGCTTTCAGCGCGGTCAGCGGCGCCTGTTCGCCTAATCCTTGCGTGAGCGCAACGGTCACCTCCGCCTACGGCGATGTTTCCTTAACAGGGGTTGCCAGCGGCGCCTCCACGTCAACGGACTGTCCGACAGGATATTCCGGAACCTTAAGCGCCTCCTGCTCGCTCGGTAACTTCAGCGGGCTGAGCGGCAATTGCACGGCGAATCCTTGTAACGAATCGATCTTCCCGTCGGCTTACGGCGATATCACCTTGAACGGTGTTGCCAGCGGCGCGACAAGCTCCACCCAATGTCCGACGGGATATAGCGGCACCTTAAGCGCCACCTGCTCCAAAGGCGCTTTCGGATCCCTCAGCGATAACTGCTCGCCAAATCCGTGCAATAGCACATCAGTAACGTCTGATTACGGCAATGTCACATTGCCCAAGACTGCCAGCGAAGCCTCCGGCACCGCTACCTGTCCCGCCGGATACACGGGAACATTAAGCGCGGCCTGCTCCAAAGGTGTTTACGGCGCGCTTACCGGCACCTGCGCGCCCAATGCCTGCGACAGCGCGACCGTCACGTCCACCTACGGCGATGTGACCCTGCCCACCGCGGCCAGCGGCGCGTCAGCGTCGGTGAATTGTCCGTCGGGTTATTCGGGGACTTTAAGTGCTTCCTGCTCGCTTGGTAAATTCGCCGCTGTCAGCGGAACGTGCGCGCCCAATCCTTGCGACGGCGCCACCGTCACGTCAACCTACGGCGATGTGACGCTCAGCGGCGCGACCAGCGGGGCCAACGGCTCAGCCACGTGCCCTTCCGGTTATACAGGAACTTTAACTGCCGCCTGCTCACTCGGTAAATTCGGCGCGGCCAAAGGAACCTGCAACGAAAATCCGTGCAATGAATCGATCTTCCCGTCTTCTTACGGCGATATCACCTTGAACGGCGTGTCGAGCGGCGCAACCAGTTCCACTCAATGCCCGGCGGGTTACACCGGAACATTAAGCGCGGCCTGTTCCAAAGGCGCCTTCGGTTCACTGGCAGACAATTGCGCGGCCAACCCGTGCGATAGCGCATCCGTTACATCTGATTACGGCAATGTGACGCTGCCCAAGACCGCCAGCGCGGCCACCGCTTCCGCTACGTGTCCCGACGGATACACCGGCACGCTCAGCGCCGCCTGCTCCCTGGGAAAATTCAGCGCCCTCAGCGGCACCTGCGCGCCCAAGGGTTGCGACAGCGTTTCTGCTTCTTCCTCTTATGGCAGTGTCACGTTGCCCACGGCCGTTAGCGGCGCGTCAGCATCCGTTGCCTGCCCGGCAGGTTATTCCGGGACTTTAAGCGCTTCCTGCGCACTCGGCAAATTCGGTGCCGTCAGCGGGACATGCGCGCCCAATCCTTGCGATGCGGCGACGATCAGTTCTTCTTATGGTGATGTCACTCTCACCGAAACGGTCAGCGGAGCATCAAGCTCGGCCACCTGCCCGGCGGGTTATACCGGATCCTTAACGGCTACCTGTTCCAAAGGATCGTTCAGCACTTTAAGCGGCACCTGTAATGCTAATCCCTGCGATGCTACCACGGTCACATCGGCTTACGGCGATATCGCCTTGAGCGGCATTGCCAGCGGCGCTACACGTTCGGTCACCTGCCCGACAGGCTACACCGGCACGCTCAGCGCAACCTGTTCCCTGGGTCAATTCAGCGCGCTTGGCGGCACCTGCGCGCCCAAAGCCTGCGCCGGTGAAACGGTCACTTCCGACTACGGTGATGTTACACTTGCCGCCGCGGCTAGCGGAGCCAACGGCTCGGCTTCGTGTCCGACAGGTTACACCGGCACTCTTAGCGCCGCGTGCGATAAGGGCACCTTCGGCGCCTTAAGCGGCACCTGCGCGCCCAAAGGTTGCGACAGTGCGTCAGCGTCTTCTTCTTATGGCAGCGTCACTTTGCCAGCGGCCGTCAGCGGCGCGTCAGCGTCTGTTGCTTGCCCGACAGGTTACAACGGAACCTTAACGGCGGCCTGTTCGCTCGGCAAATTCGCCGCGGTCAGCGGAACATGCGCGCCCAATCCTTGCGATGGAGCCACGGTCTCTTCGACCTACGGCGATGTCACTTTGGCCGGCACCACGAGCGGCGCGACAAACTCCGCCTCCTGCCCGACAGGTTATACCGGATCCTTAAGCGCCACATGTTCCAAAGGATCGTTCGGCACTTTAAGCGGCACCTGTAATGCTAATCCTTGCGATGCTACCACGGTCACCTCGGCTTACGGCGATATCGCCTTGAGCAATACTGCCAGTGGCGCCACACGTTCGGTCACCTGCCCGACGGGTTATACCGGCACGCTCAGCGCGGCCTGTTCCCTTGGTCAATTCAGCGCGCTTAGTGGTTCTTGCGCACCAAAAGCCTGCTCCACTGAAACGGTCACTTCCGACTACGGTGATGTCACACTCGCCGCCGCGGCCAGCGGAGCCAGTGGATCAGCTTCGTGTCCGACAGGTTACACCGGAACACTGAGCGCCGCCTGCGACAAGGGCACCTTTGGAGCCTTAAGCGGCACCTGCGCGCCCAAAGGTTGCGACAGTGCGGCCGCCACTTCTTCTTATGGTAGTGTCACCCTGCCCGCGGCAAACAGCGGCGCGGCAGCGTCTGTTGCTTGCCCGACAGGTTACAACGGCACATTAACAGCGGCCTGCTCGCTCGGCAAATTCGCCGCGGTCAGCGGGACATGCACGGCCAATCCTTGCGACAGCGCGACCGTCTCTTCAGCTTACGGCGATGTCACGCTTGCCGTCGCGCTCAGCGGCACCACCAGCACAGCGACCTGTCCCGACGGCTACACCGGCACCCTCAGCGCCGCCTGTTCCAAAGGCGCTTTTGGTGCGCTTGGCGGGACCTGTAATGCCAATCCTTGCGGCAACACCACGCTTACGTCGGCTTACGGCGATATTGCCTTAAGCAGCACTGCCAGCGGCGCTACGCGCTCGGTCACCTGCCCGACGGGTTACACCGGCACATTGAACGCAACCTGCTCCTTGGGCCAATTTGGCGCGCTTGGCGGCACCTGTTCGCCCAAAGCCTGCGTCAGCGAAACTGTTACCTCCGATTATGGCAGTGTCAGCCTTTCCGGCGCGAGTAGCGGCGCGAACGGATCGGCCACTTGCCCGACAGGCTACACCGGCACCTTAAGCGCCGCATGCGACAAAGGCACCTTTGGCGCCTTAAGCGGCACCTGCGCGCCCAAAGGTTGCGACAGCGCGTCGGCCACTTCTTCTTATGGCAGTGTTACCCTGCCCGCGGCAAACAGCGGCGCGGCGGCGTCTGTTGCTTGCCCGGCGGGTTATTCCGGAACTTTAAGCGCGTCCTGCTCGCTCGGTAAATTCGCCGCGGTCAGCGGAACATGCACGGCTAATCCTTGCGACAGCGCCACGGTCACCTCATCTTACGGCGATGTCACCCTGGCCGGTGCCACAAGCGGCGCGTCAAGCTCCGCCACCTGCCCGACAGGTTATACCGGTTCCTTAACGGCCACCTGTTCCAAAGGATCATTCAGCGCTTTAAGCGGAACTTGTAATGCCCAGCCTTGCGCGACGGCAACGGCGACCTCCAGCTATGGGGACGTTACCTTATCCGGTGTTGCCAGCGGCGCCACGCGTTCGGTCACCTGCCCGACAGGCTATACCGGCACGCTCAGCGCGGCCTGTTCTCTTGGTCAATTCAGCGCCCTTAGCGGCACCTGTACCGAAAATGCCTGTACCGGCGCAACCATCGCTTCTTCTTACGGTGATGTCACCCTCGCCGGCGCGGCCAGCGGGGCCAGCGGATCGGCAACTTGCCCGACGGGTTATACCGGCACCTTGAACGCCGCCTGTTCCAAAGGCGTGTTCGGGGCTTTAAGCGGCACCTGCGCGCCCAAGGGTTGCGACAGCGCGTCGGCTACTTCTTCTTATGGTAGCGTCACCCTGCCGGCTGCGGCCAGCGGAGCTTCAGCATCCGTGGATTGCCCGACGGGTTATACCGGAACTTTAAACGCTTCCTGCTCGCTTGGCAAATTCGCCGCGGTCAGCGGAACCTGCGCGCCTAATCCCTGCGCGGGCGCGACCGTCACATCTTCTTACGGCGATGTAACACTTGCCGGCGCTAATAGCGGTGCGTCCAGTTCGGCCACCTGCCCGGCAGGATACACCGGAACTTTAACTGCTGCTTGTTCCAAAGGAACCTTCGGGACTTTAAGCGGAACCTGTTCCGCCAATGCCTGTACCGGCACGACCGTCACTTCTTCCTACGGTGATGTCACCCTCGCTGGCGCCAATAGCGGTGCCTCGAGTTCCGTCAGCTGTCCCACCGGTTACAGCGGCACCTTAAGTGCGACCTGTTCCAAGGGCACGTTCGCTGCTTTAAGCGGCACCTGCTTGGAGAATGCCTGCGCGGGCGCAAGCGTTACATCTTCCTACGGCAATGTTACCCTGGCCGGCGCGGCCAGCGGTGCCTCAAGTTCTGTCAGCTGCCCCACAGGTTATAGCGGCACTCTAACCGCCGCTTGTTCCAAAGGATCTTTCGGTACTTTAAGCGGCACTTGCGCGGAAAATGCCTGCGCGAGCACGACCGCGACCTCAACGTACGGCGACGTAACCCTTGCCGGAGCCAACAGCGGCGCCTCAAGCTCTGCGACCTGCCCGATGGGTTACACCGGCACCTTAACCGCCGCCTGTTCTAAAGGCACCTTCGGATCGATCTCCGGCACGTGTACCGCCAATCCCTGCGCGGGCGCGACCGTCACTTCTTCTTACGGCGATGTCACGCTTGCCGCCGCAGCGAACGGCGCGTCAAGCTCCGCGACCTGCCCAACGGGTTACACCGGCACTTTGACTGCGGCTTGTTCCAAAGGGGCCTTCGGGACCTTGAACGGAACTTGCTCTGCCAATGCCTGTACCGGCGCCACCGTCACGTCTTCGTACGGCGATGTCCCCCTCGCCGGCGCCAATAGCGGCGCCTCGAGTTCTGTGGCCTGTCCGGCCGGTTACACCGGCACGCTCAGCGCTGCCTGTTCCAAAGGATCTTTCGGCGCATTAAGCGGCACCTGTTCGGCGAATGCCTGCGTAAGCGCGACTGCCACCTCAACCTGGGGTGCTGTTACATTACCCGGCATTCCCAGCGGCGCGTCAACATCTGTTGACTGCCCGGCGGGTTACACCGGCATGTTAAATGCGTCCTGCTCAAAAGGCTCTTACAGCGCACTAAGCGGCACCTGTACGCCTGCCGCGTGCGCGGGCGCCACGGTCACCACGCCCTACGGCGATGTCTCCCTTGCCGGCGCGGCCAGCAGCGCTTCAAGCTCTGTTGCCTGTCCGACGGGTTATACCGGAACGCTTAGCGCGGCCTGCTCGCTTGGAAAATTCGGCACGGTCAGCGGCACCTGTTCAGCCAATCCTTGCGCGGGCGCGACCATCACATCATCTTACGGCGATGTCACCCTCGCCGGCGCGGCCAGCGGAGCTTCAAGCTCTGTAGCTTGTCCGACAGGTTATACCGGCACGCTTAGCGCGGCCTGTTCTAAAGGAACCTTCGCGGCTTTAAGCGGCACCTGTTCAGCCAATGCCTGCGCGAGCTCCACCGTCACGTCTTCTTACGGCGATGTCACGCTTGCCGGCGCGGCCAGCGGCGCCTCAAGTTCCGTTACCTGCCCGACGGGTTATACCGGAACACTCAGCGCGGCCTGCTCTAAAGGGACCTTCGCGGCTTTAAGCGGCACCTGCTCGGCTAATGCCTGCGCGAGCTCCACCGTCACATCGGCATACGGGAATGTCACGCTCGCGGGCGTCGCCAGCGGCGCTTCAAGCTCGGTCAGCTGTCCAACCGGTTATGCCGGCACATTAACGGCCGCCTGTTCCAAAGGATCTTTCGGGGCCTTAAGCGGAACGTGTTTGGAGAATGCCTGCGCGGGTGCGACCGTCACGTCTTCTTATGGTGATGTCACCCTTGCCAGTGCGGCCAGCGGCGCATCAAGTTCTGTGGCCTGCCCGACGGGTTATACCGGAACACTCAGCGCGGCCTGTTCTAAAGGAACCTTCGCGGCTTTAAGCGGCACTTGCAGCGCTAATGCCTGTACCAGCACCACTCTCACCTCTTCTTACGGCGATGTTACCCTTGCCGGCGCGGTCAGTGGAGCTTCCAGCTCGGTGGCCTGCCCGACGGGTTATACCGGCACGCTTTCCGCGGCCTGTTCCAAAGGATCATTCGGCACATTAAGCGGAACTTGTTCCGCCAATGCTTGCGCGAGCGCCACTGTCACATCGGCTTACGGCGATGTCACGCTTGCCGGCGCGGCCAGCGGAGCCTCAAGCTCGGTCAGCTGTCCGACGGGCTATACCGGCACGCTTTCCGCGGCCTGTTCTAAAGGGACCTTCGCGGCTTTAAGCGGCACCTGCGCGGCTAATGCCTGTAACAGCACCTCCGTCACCTCGGCCTACGGTAATGTCACTTTGTCTGCCGCGGCCAGTGGCACCCCCGGTTCGGCCAACTGCCCGACGGGTTACAGCGGAACTTTATCAGCCGCCTGCTCCAAAGGTACGTTCGGGGCTTTAAGCGGAACCTGTTCAGCCAATAGCTGCGCCGGCGCCACTGTTTCATCGGCGTATGGCAATGTCACCCTGGCCACCGCCGCCAGCGGCGCGTCAAGTTCCGTAGCCTGCCCGACGGGTTATACCGGCACGCTTTCCGCGGCCTGTTCCCTGGGGACCTTCGGCACTTTAAGCGGAACGTGCACACCCAATGCCTGCGTTAGCGCGACGATCACCTCTTCTTATGGCGATGTCACGCTCGCCGGGGCGGCCAGCGGAGCGTCAAGTTCCGTCAACTGCCCGACAGGTTATACCGGCACTCTTAGCGCCACTTGCGCCAAGGGCGTTTTCGGGGCCTTAAGCGGCACCTGCGCGGCGAATGCCTGTACCACCGCGACACTCTCTTCTTCTTATGGGAATGTCAGCATGCCCGGGGTCGCCAGCGGCATCACCAGCTCTGTGGCCTGTCCGACGGGTTATACCGGCACGCTTTCCGCCGCCTGTTCCAAAGGCACTTTCGGGAGCTTAAGCGGTACCTGCGCGGCAAATGCTTGCGCCGGCGCGACAGTAACTTCAGCTTATGGGAACGTCACACTGCCCGGGGTGGCTAGCGGCGTTACCAGTTCGGTCAGCTGTCCCACCGGGTATGCCGGCACTTTAAGCGCGGCGTGTACGACGGGAAGTTTCGGATCACTTGCCGGCACTTGCACAGCGAATGCCTGCGCCGCCGCCACGATCGCGTCCGCCTATGGGAACGTCAGCATGCCGGGCGTTGCCAGCGGCATCACGAGCTCTGTGGCGTGTCCGACAGGTTATACCGGAACGCTTAGCTCGGCGTGTTCTCTGGGGACCTTCGGCTCACTGAGCGGAACCTGCGCGGCGAATGCCTGTACCACCGCGACACTTGCGTCTTCCTATGGAAATGTCAGCATGCCCGGTGTGGCGAGCGGCATCACCAGTTCAACGGCCTGCCCGACGGGTTATACCGGCACCTTAAGCGCCGCGTGTTCCAAAGGGACCTTCGGGACGATCAGCGGCACCTGTTCCGCCAATGCCTGCGCCAGCAGTACCGTTTCATCGGCTTACGGCAGTGTCACCCTGCCCACGGTGGCCAGCGGCGTTACCAGCTCGGTCGCCTGCCCCACGGGTTATACCGGCACTTTAAGCGCGGCGTGCACCACCGGAAGTTTTGGATCACTTTCCGGCACCTGCGCGGCCAATGCCTGCGCGAGCGCCACGGTTTCATCGGCTTATGGCAATGTCACCTTACCCGCGGTCGCCAGCGGCATCACCAGCTCTATCGCCTGCCCGACGGGTTATACCGGCACCTTAAGCGCGGCGTGCTCACTTGGAACCTTCGGGTCGCTTAGCGGCACCTGCGCGGCGAATGCCTGTACCACGGCGACACTCTCGTCTGCCTACGGTAATGTCTCAATGCCCGGGGTCGCCAGCGGCATCACCAGTTCTGTCGCCTGCCCCACCGGTTATGCCGGAACGCTTTCCGCCGCCTGTTCCAAAGGAACATTCGGAGCGATCAGCGGAACCTGCACGGCCAATGCCTGCGCGAGCGCCACGGTCTCGTCGTCTTATGGAAGCGTCACTCTGTCCGCTGTAGCCAATGGCGTCTCAAGCTCGGTCGCCTGCCCTGCGGGTTATGCCGGCACCTTAAGCGCGGCGTGTTCACTTGGCAGTTTTGGGGCGCTTAGCGGAACCTGCACAGCGAATGCCTGCGCCGCCGCGACGATCTCTTCTTCATACGGGAACGTCAGCATGCCCGGCGTTGCCAGCGGCGTTACCAGTTCGGCCAGCTGTCCCACGGGTTATACAGGAACATTAAGCGCGGCGTGTACGAAAGGCACCTTCGGCACGCTTAGCGGATCCTGCGCGGCCAGCAGTTGCTTGGCGCAAACACTCTCGACCGATTGCGGCACGGTCACCATGGCCGGTGTGGCCAGCGGCGCGTCAAGCTCCATCGCCTGCCCCGCGGGTTGCACGGGAACTCTCAGCGCTACCTGTACCTATGGCGCTTTCGGGGCAACGACCGGGACCTGCACGGCGAACAGCTGCGCGGCCCAAACGGTCTCAACGGCTTGCGGCTCGATCGCCATCGGCGCGGTAGCTAACGGCATCACCAGCACGGCCAGCTGCCCCACGGGTTGTACCGGATCGCTCAGCGCCGCGTGCTCCAAAGGCACTTTCGGCACCGTGTCGGGAACATGCTCGCCGAATAGTTGTATCTCGACCATCATGTCATCAAGTTACGGCCAGGTCACCTTGGCTGGTGTAACCAGCGGGACGGTCAGTTCAAGCGCGTGCCCGACCGGGTATACCGGAACGTTAAGCGCCACCTGTTCTTTGGGCGTGTTCGGCACATTAAGTGGAACCTGCGCGGCGAATGCCTGCGCCAGCACCACGGTCACCTCGGCTTACGGCGATGTAGTCCTGGGCCTTGCGGCAAGCGGCGTGACTAGCTCGGCCGTCTGCCCCACCGGTTATACCGGCAGCTTGACTGCCACGTGTACCAATGGAAGTTACGGCGCGCTGAGCGGGACATGCACGACGAATGTGGCGGCTCCGGCTGATCCGTGGTATCCCTTCGTGCTGGCAGATACGTTAAATGTCAATTCTCCGGCTAATGTTGGGAAACTTGTTCTGGATGCCCCAGCAGGTAAGCACGGGTTCCTGAAAGTTGTAAATGGGCATTTCCAGTTCACTGATGGGACGCCTGTACAATTCTGGGGAACGAATCTGGCCGAAGGAGTAAATTTCCCCACCAAGGCACAAGCTCAACTACTCGTTGATCGCCTGACATTCTTAGGTTTCAACGTCGTACGACTTACAATGTTAGACTTTCAATTTGAAACATCTGGCATTTTCAAATGGATCACACCTAATAACACACTAACTTTGAGCCCAACTCAATTAGACCGTTTGGATTACCTCATATATCTCCTGAAGCAAAATGGCATCTATGTAGATATGAATCTTCTAGTGGAAAGACCATTCACTGATGCCGACGGTGTTCAAAATGCCGCAAGTCTCTCCCCAGCAGCTAAACCAATCTCTCTTTTTGATCCGATTTTAATAAACCTCCAAAAGAATTATACAACCACTCTTCTCACTCATCTTAATCCCTATACAGGAATGCGCTACCAAGATGATCCAAGCATCGCCATGGTTGAAGTTACTAACGAAAACTCTCTTATCTATTTTTGGGAACTCGATGCCCTCAATGGTCTACAACCTGGGCAATCAACCGCTTTACCGGACTATTACATCCTAGAACTTGATCAAAAGTGGAACGATTGGTTGAAAAACAAATACACAACAGTGGATGCTGTTAAAACCGCATGGACTTTTACAGGTAACACCGCTCCAACTATTATAAACCAAGCTCTTGATGCCTCATTATGGAAAGTAGCCGCTTATAACTCATCCGTAGCTACGGCACAAACTTCAGCAGCTCTGACTACAATAAATATCACAACAACAACATCAAATAAATGGGATATTCAATTCATCCGTACCGGTTTTAATCTAAGCCAATCAAAGAGCTACCGAGTTCAATTCTCAGCTATGGCAAGCACACCAACAGTAATCTCTGTAATAAGCCAACAAACTCCAGCTCCATCCGCACTACTTTCACCTATTACTCCTATTTCACTGTCAACAACAATGCAAAACTTTGAAATCAACTTCATACCAACCCAAGATGCTTCCGCAAAAATTGGATTCATCATAGGGCAGGGTCCAAACACGCTTTCTTTCTCAAACATTGTAATCAGTGAATATACCCCAGGGGCCCTTTCCGCCGCAGATACAACGACAACTTTTTCCTTTCAACGCCCACTATACACAACCCTTTCCACTTATACATTACAAAAACGTGCAGACATTAACCAATTCTATTACGACCTTGAAACCTCATATTTCTCAAACATGATAGACTTCTTAAAGAGCAGCCTATCTATTAAGGTGCCGATCACAGGCATGGGTGGTATCTTTAGAGCCGGCAATATTACAACACAAGCTTCAGCAGACTTTATCGACATGCATTACTATTGGGATCACCCTACTTTTCCAAATATTTCATGGGATAAAAATGACTTTAGAATTAAGAACACTTCTATGCTTCAAGATCCGACACTAGGCATTATTGGCAATATCATGACCACGGCTCAAAGTATCCCCCTTGGCAAACCATTAACAGTTTCTGAATGGGATCATTGCTTCCCCAACGTTTACTCTTATGAAACACCTGTGTTAATGGCTGCTAAACAAAAACTTCAGCAATGGGATGCTCTTTTTCAGTATAACTTCACACAAAATGTCAACGTCCCTTCAATCTATGGCAGTGTTAAATATTTCTTCGAAAGCATTACCAACCCTCAACAATCACTGCTTCTTTCAATCGGTGCTTTTCTACTCAGTAAAACCGATAAATCAACTCTACAAAATCAAGTAGCCAATGGTATTCATCAAATTAACACTCCAACAATACAGGGAGCTACAGGCGCTATTAAAAACCAAACAATTGCCCTCTCTAATCTCACTATCAATGCTACTGAGAACGGAGCGATATTTGTCTACCCGTTAGACGGCGCTCCAATTAGCACCTCAAGTCATCTAATAGCGCTTGTAATTGGTGAAACCAAGAATACGAATTCAAGTTGGGGCGCCGATGGGAAATTCATCTGGGGCACATCCCCAATCCTGCTAAAGAACGTCCCTGCTACTATTACTCTCAAAAATGCCACGAACTTAAAAGCTTTTATACTCGACACATCTGGAACTAGATCAATAAGCGTGCCAGTAACCTCACAAAATGGGACCATAACCTTCTCAACACAAGGGGTCAACTCTCCATGGCTTGAACTTAGCACCCAATAGCAATAAAAAAACCTGAAATAAAAAGGCTCTAAAACACTAGTTTTAGAGCCTTTTTCCTATTGGCCTTACGCCTAAATTTAACCACTTGTACCGGTAGTTCCCGAACCTGTCTATCTTATTTTGTAACAACAGCAATCATGCTAACGGGCAACCCCATCAATCTTTGATAAACGATCCGAACATTAACACCCTTCGGGAACAAAGACAAGAAACCGCTCGGCGTCAAAAGATTTAAATGATTTATATCTGCCCAATATTCCCGACGAGCTTTACGATAAATAAAAAACCTCGGCCGTTCCGGAAGCCAATGAGCAAAAGGCAATAAAGTATGTGCATCTACCGGGAAGAAATAATTTGGCGTTGTAATAAAAGCTCTTCGCCCAACCCTGACAAGTTCATGAATAAACTGGCGCTGTTGTTCTTCATTCCCAACATGCTCAACAACCGCATTAGAAAAAACAATGTCAAACTGATCATCCTTGAAATCCAATCGCCTCCCATCACCAAAAACAAGCTTAACCTCAGGGAATGCCTTCCTAAAGTTAACAAACATTTCCTCCCCATGTGCAGTAACAGCCGTAATCTTATCCAAATAAGGGTACCACAATTCCAAGAAATTCATTGATCTACCAACATGCGGATTTACACCAACATCCAGTATCGTGTCAGCTGGATTTGGCTTTATTAATGTATAAAATAAATCATATTTCTTCTTACGGGAACGCTCTGTTATTCCTCGCGTGAGTTTCCATACCAAACCATCCGGCCAATCCCAAAGTTTCATAATAACCCTTTCTTAAGGACTTCTCTAGCTTAACATATCCCTGATCGCAAATTACCACCTTCAATCTTTTCTAACAATCTTCCTCTTTTGCTCAAAAACCAACCCAAAAAACGCCATATCATCCACTAAATAACGCCTCCAAAGCCGGGCTGGCTCCATCATCAACCGCCAGAACCATTCAAGGCCGACTTTTTGCATCCATCTGGGAGCGCGTTTAACAATAAAAGCTTCAAACTCAAAGCTTACCCCTATCCCGATCGATACCGGCACGTTATATTCGTCCTTATATTTCTGTATCCACTTCTCTTGCTTAGGCGCGCCAAGCCCCACAAAAAGAATATGCGGCTTAGCCTCTTTGATCATGGAAATGATCCTGTTATTCTCGGCCGTATCGACTTCAAACCCGAATGGCGGAGAATAAGCCCCCACCACATTAAGACCCACGTAACGATGAGAGAGAAGCTCTACCGCCTTTTGCGCCGCACCGGGCCTTCCTCCAAGAAAGAAAAGCCTCCATCCCTTACTAGCTGCCCCAGCGCATAATGCCGGGAACAGGTCGGAACCTGATATCTTTTCTTTAAGCGGGGTCTTAAGGTAACTGGCCGCCCAAAGAATAGGAACACCATCCGCCAATACCAGCGCCGCGCTCTTATACGCCTGCCGGAATCCTTCATCCTTCTGAAACCGCACTATATGATCCACATTAGGCGTCACAACAGATACCGGCTTGCCAGCATTCACCAAAGTTTCAATTCTTTTAATAGTTTCTTCAAACGAAACATTATCGATCTTTACACCACAAAGATCGACTTTTGTCGGACCAAGCAATTGACGATAAACATCCATCGTCTTAAGCGCAATATCGGGCCAGCTATAACGGCTCCTTATAAGATCCAGCTGTTTTTGACGGTCGTCCTCACTTAAAGGATTCACAGAGAAATATTGAAGTTTCTCCATCCAGTCGCTTACCTTACCTGGCTTAACATACCTGCTCTTCGCTAGAGGGACTTCACGATTAGCATCAATATCAGACACAACACAATTTAAGCCATAACTTAAGGCCTCCAATAGCACAATTGGGAGCCCTTCATAATACGATGGGAGAACAAACAGCCCTGCGTTTGAATAGATTTCCTGAAGCGCCCGCCCACCCTGGAACCCTGTTAACACTACCCCGCTGACACCATGGGCTCTTTCCTTCAAGCGGCGGCTAAAGTCATCCTCATGATCGGCATCTCCAACCAACACTAACTTCCAGCTCGTGTCTTTAAGGCCCGCATAAGCTTCGATCAGATCATCAAAACCCTTCTCCGGGACAAACCGCCCCACCGCCAGAAAATATTTTCCTTGTTCTAGACCAAACTTCGCCAGAGCTTCACCTGGCGGAACTAAGTCCGGAATCCTCACCCCATTAGGTATAACAACAGACTCTTTACCGAAATTCCTTTTAATCGATACGGCAATATTCCCAGAAATAGTAATGATCCTATCCGAAAACAAACAGCCAACCATCTCACCGGCTCTAAGTACCAACTTTGCGACCCAATTCCATTTCTTACGAAAATAATCTGGACCATGGTGAGTCAAGACTACTTTAAGATGAAAAAAACGCGCTAAAAGAACGACAAGAGCGGGGCCAACAGCATGAAAATGAATAATATCCGGATTCAACCGCCTGGCATAAAGCAAAGCCCTAAAAGAATAGATGGGAGCCTCAAAGAATTTATTCCTTGGGCAATCAATCGCAACAAGATCTACACCCTTATATTGCTTTAAAGAAAGATCAACATAAGGCTTCCTAGTTAATACAGTAACCCTGCAACCCATATCTATAAGCAACGGATACAATTCTTCACAATGTTTCTCTACACCGCCGGGTATATTAGGAAAACCACGGGAGCCAATAACAACAATATGTGCTTTCTTCTGATCAATGATCACTCAAGGTCTCCCGCTCGCCCAGAAATAGCTGCCTGATAAATACGCATTAACTTTTTATAATGAATCTCTGGAGCGAGCTCCGCTTCCACCAAATGACGAGCCGCCCTGCCCAGTAAGGCAATCTGTTCTGTATCATTTAACAACGATTGAATACTTGCTCGCAATTCCTCAACATTCCCCGAAGTGTAAAGCAAACCGGTTTCGCCGTGCCGTATCAATTCCGGTATTCCCCCCATTCTTGAACCGATCGCTGGCTTTCCATAAGCAAACGATTCGATAACCGTACGAGGATTATTTTCATACCATTCAGAAGGAATGACAATGAACATTCCGTTACAAATCTCCTCTTTAAGAGCACTGCCATTTAAATGCCCATAAAAACGTACATTTGTTTGATTGTTATCTTGAACATAAGTCTCAAGGGACTGCCTTATGGGGCCATCACCAATAACCTTAAGGATCACATCCAAGCCCTTAACCGCCTTGATCAGAGTCATGATCCCTTTTTCTTTCGATAAACGCCCGACATAGCAAATAGAGCGCTCCTTCCAATCATACTGCGGCGCAATAGGATCTAACTGTACAAAATTCGGCAAATATACTACCTTTCCTTTAAACCCCATTTCTTTAACTTTATCTTTCAAAAAACGACTGGGAGAAATAAAAACATCTACCAACCCATACAAATTGAGAATATTATGATGCAAATACATTTCTATCACGTTAAGGGCACTTTTTACACTTGAACCCTTCACGCACTTCTTGGATAGACAATTATAGTACCTGCCGGAACTGCAAGCCTCGCAAGGCTTACCGTTTATAACCATCGAGTACGAAGCGCAAACAACCTTATAATCCCTTAATGACATCACAACAGGCAATCCGGCCTGCTTTATAGAATGTAGAATTGACGGTGATATCTGATGATAGATATTGTTTAAATGGACTATTTCGGGCCTTTTATCCTTTATTAAACGCGCAATATTGCGCTTAGATTCAAACGAATACAATAGCTTGAAAGCAACATCAATTTTATTGAGTAACCCCGGACGATCATAATCAACATTAGAAACAAAATAGGATTCAAAATCATTCGGTAAATTTCTCGGGTCCTTCATCGAGAAAAACTGGATCTCATGCCCATGCTGCTTAAGGAGCTCTGCCGTCACAAAGAACGAATTCTCTGCCCCGCCTTTAATATAAAAATATTTATTTGCTAAAAGGATCTTCATTATTTCGCCCCAATACCCAACTGACCGTAGATGCCGATCAGTCCGTTATAATGCTTATCCGCAGAATAGTTTTCTTCCACCAACCGCCTTCCGGCCTTGCCCATCCGCTCAATACCGGCGGGATCATTGGCTAAACGTTTGATCACATCGGTGAGTTCAGCCGCCTGAAAAGATGTAAAAGTATATCCTGTTTCCCCGTCTTTTACCAATTCCGGGATACCCCCCATGCGGGAACCGACCACCGGCTTGCCAAGCGCGAACGCCTCCATCACCGACACCGGATTATTCTCGTAACATTCCGACGGAAGCACCGCGAACAGGCTCTTTTGGATCTCGCTCTTAAGCACGTCACCCTTAAGGTAACCCAAAAACCTTACATTGCTGATCCCCTCGCTTTTAACCTTCTCTTCCAGCTCAGCGCGCAGCGGGCCGTCCCCGATCATCTTTAAGGTGATATCCAGCCCTTTAACCGCGTTGAGTAATGTCTTAATGCCTTTTTCATAAGACATCCGCCCCACAAAAACAATACTGCGTTCCTGCCCTCCATACGAAGGCGTAAAATCAGCGGCATCAACGAAATTGGGCAGCACCTCAATGCGGCCCTTAAAGCCCATCTCGGTGATCTTGTCTTTTAAGAACTGACTTGGTGAGATAAAAACATCCACCAGGTCATAAATATGAAGCAGGGTGTGATGCACATACATCTCTAGCGTATTCGGCAAACTTTTAAGCCGCGACTCCTTCACGCAACCCCGGACAGCGCACTTATAATACCTGCCGCCCTGGCAGGCCTGGCACATCTTCCCGCGATCGATCATGTAATAATTGGCACAGACCGCCTTAAAATCATGCAAGGTCATAACCACAGGTACCCCGGCTTTTTTCAGGCTATGCAAGATAGACGGGGATATCTGATGGTAAATATTATGCAAATGGGCGACATCGGGCTTAAAATCGGCGATAAGCCGATCGATCTTCTGCCGGGCCTCCCGGGAATACAGTAAGCGACCAAGCGCTTTGATCCCGTGCAGTAAACCACCATGCCCATAATCGATCGACGACACAAAATACTTCGCGTACGGGGACGGCAGATTATCCGGGTGTTGCATCGAGAAGAAAGCCACGTCATGGCAGTGCGCGCGCAGCAGCGCGTCGGCGTCGAAAAAAACTTTCTCGGCACCGCCCTTAAGGTAAAAACAACGATGGGCCTGCAGGATCTTCATGATCTATTTTCCAGCAAATCCAGGTATACAGCTTCGAGCTTTTTGACTGACGAGCGGATATCAAAATTCGCCGCCACATTACGCGTCCCCTGAGCGCCGAATTCGCGCATTTTCTCGGGATGCTCTAAAAGATTCACCACGGCACCCGCCGCTTGCCGCACGTCACGCCCTCTAACCGCTATTGCCCCGCCTTTGGCCATGATCTCGGCAGCGCCGTCCGTAGGGAAGCCGACCACCGGGACCCTGGTGGCCATTGCTTCAAGAATAACCATCCCGAACGGCTCCCACTTTGACGTGAACACCAGAACATCGATCAAAGGCAGTAGATCCGGCACGTCAGCTCGATCGCCCAGAAAAATAACGGGAACACCCAGCTCTTTGGCCAAAGCCTCTAAAGAAGGCCGAAGATCCCCATCACCGATAATAAGAAATGAACACTCAAACGATTTGGGAAGTTTTCGGATCTCGGCGGCGATCCGGATAAAATCATCAATGCCTTTCATCTCAACAAGCCGGCCGATGATACCAACAACCTTATGAGCCTCGGGAATGCCTAAGGAAGCTCGTAGCTTAAGATCGCGCTCCCGCTGATGCCGCAACGGATCGATCCCGATATAGAACACCTCAACCTTAGCGGGATCGACTTTGGTCAGTGAAAGAATGCGTTGACGCACAAACTCTGAATTAGCCAGAATCCGGTCAAAGTACCGTCCGAAAAGATCATAAAAGACGATCTCTTTTGACGGTTTGGGCGCGAGAAATTCACCGCCATGCTCAAAGTACATCCGCGGAATTCCCGGAAATAACCGCAAAGCCGCGTTTGCCAGATAATTCAGCGCGTGATTGTGGATAAGATCCGGCCGAACCCGCCTGATCAAGACCCAAAGCCGCCACGCACCGGGAAGAAACCAGCCATTCTTCATTCCCAGGACATGAACTTCAATGCCGCCTTTGATCACTTCATCGGTAACCCATCCACCCTGGGACAAGAAGCAAACAATATGCTCGAACCGCGTTTGATCCGAGAACGCGGTAATATCCTTGAGAAACCTTTCGGCTCCTCCAGTGCCACCATCCCAAAGAATATGTAATATCCGCTGTCTACTCAATAGAATCCTTATGCGGGTAAGCTCCACTTCCCACCAAGAATGTAATCCCACTCACGCGGATTAAACTTTTCATACCCACTTCCAGGTATCAATGTGATTTCCCCGAAAATAACGGCCTTATCATCTGGCGAATAAAGATCTACCCTACAAAAATCAAACTCAACTGCCAACTGCTCCGCGATATTTATCATTTCTGTTAGCTTCTTGGGACGAGGAATATTCATTCCCCTCGGGTGTTTAAGGGCAAAAGGAAGCTGATTCCAGTTGATATCATAGAAATTTCTCTTATGGTCAACAAATCGACCGATATCTACCTGAATACAATATGCCTTACCGTGAAAACAGAAAAACTTATAATCTAATGGTATTCCATACTGTGAATCTTCTAAAAAGCTTTCAACTATAACTTGCGGTAGAACACGATCATAATGTGTCTCAAGATAGTTCCTAGAAGACACGCTATACTTTAAGCCTAACCAGTAATTACACTTATCAATGATTTCTTGCCTCTGAATTAAACCCTTATCCTTCACAATGAAATTCCAACCAGACCCATGCGTCAACTTAATTACAAACCTACTAGGCAAATCATCAAAAGGAATATCTTTCGAAACTCTCCCGCGATAGAACACTTCATTAAGTATTTCTGGCTTATGCGTCCTCGAAAGAACGTAATCTCTTACGGCCCATTTATCAACAACAGATGACGCAAGTGAATGGTCATTCTTTAGTTTACGTCTAAGAACTTTCTCACTAAAAGACTTCGGGCTGCTTAGTGATGGCCAATAACCCATCTCATGAAAAAACTCTAGTCGAGCATAAGCTGCCTTACCGAGAAGAAATCGTAATGGCTCTATAAACCGTCGAATAATACGAGAGACCACCTTGGAGCTTCCCCCTTGGCAATAAAGCTCACTAAGCCTAGAAAATATTCGCATGGGCATCCCTAAATCTATAATTGTTAGACACTTTAATTATGTGGTGTTAAGCCCTGAATCTCATTTACTAAGATAGAATCAATGCTTCTTTTAATCACTGCGCCAACGTTATCCCATGTATACTTCCCTGATAGAACCTCGTACCCCCTTCTCCCAAAAGTAGAACAAGCATCTGGATCCTGAAGTAGCTTAACCAACATAGCCGCTAAACCCCTTACATCACCAGAGGCAAGCAAATAACCACTCTCCCCATCAATAACAAAGTCCGGGATTGCCCCGATCTTTGTAGCTACAATCGGCAACTTGTAAGACATTGCCTCTAAGAAAACAAATCCAAAAGGCTCAATCTTTGTAGGCAAACAAAAAACCGAAGCCTTTCTGTAATACTCAGAAAGAGCTACAGCATCTACCCGACCGACAACTATACAGTTTTGTAAACAAACATTAGGCGAGCACCCAACAATTATGAGTTTTGCATCAGGACACGTCTCCAAAACTAATTTAAAAGCTTCAACTAATTCGGGGCCACCCTTGCGCTCCCAATCAACGCCGACAAACAGGATGCTTTGATTAGAATAACCATCATTCTCTGAAGCAAAGTCGTTAGATATAGTGTTCCCACCAGCATAAGCACAAACAACCTTATTAGATGGACAGCCGTACTGCTCAATAAGAGACCTCGAAATATTGCTGCTCATCGTAAAATTAATAGCAGCATTATGATATATCGACTTTTCACGAACTATCCATGACTGAGGGTACAATTGATCATTCTTAAATGAAGGGTAATATAAATTAGCTAAATGGGTATGGTCAGTATATAAAAAGTTGGGAACACCTGGGGTACTTACGTCAAATAAGGATTGAGTCTGAAATGTAAAAGCATACTGCGATCGCAAAAGACGCCTTAAAACATATCTTCTCGCTTCACTAAAAAAGAACTGCGTTCTAAAGAACGCACTTTTTATATTTCTCCTACCAGATAAAAGATCAGGCAAATACTCAAAAAGAGTAGAAAGAAGATTTAAAAACATAAACCATTTGGCATTTATGAGACTTACATCAATAATTTCAATATCAAAATCGATAAAATTCTTCGCCAATTGATGCTTAATCCGCTCATTAGCCAAAGAAAAAACACCCCACTTTATAAATGCTATTTTTTTCCTCATCAAATCACACCTATGTATCGGACTATATTAAATAGCAAAGCATTGTCAGAGCCATTAACTCGAAACTACTGTTAGTAAATAATACGATTACTCCTGAGATATTCCGCACAGTAATCAATGACCTCACTTGTGTACTGTCCAAACATTGATTTTCCCCCAGTCTGAAAGAACAAAATCCCTAACCATTGCGTATTGATCTCAATCACGACAATCTTTCCATTCTTATCGACACAAATATCAAAACCTAATACTCGGCAATATGGCATCTGCTCAGCCAGTGCTATCGCTGTACTAATAATATCTGAGAAAAAGGGTACCTGCCCAATATCCTGAACCCTCAACCCAGAGCTTAATGTATACACCTTGTTCCCAATTTTGTCTGTAGCATATTCCCACGCCTTACCATGTTGATCAAGTTCAGCAGCAACACCCCCCGCATTCTGATTGTCAATCGCAGCTCCCTGCTTACCAATCCTCAATACAGCTTTAAGAACGCATGGCTTGTTAGACTTAACTGAACGATAAGTTTGTACTCGAATCGTATTAACAGAAGTACTACATAATCTTGAAAAAAAATCATATTGATCAATCGAAGACTGGATTAAATAATTTTTAGCATACCGCTTGTCAAGATACTCCCTACTAAGCCTCGCCCCATTTATGTTAAAATATTCCCCATTCTCTCTCCTGAGGAAAAGCTCTACATTCTGCCCACTCCCAGACTCAATCGAGGGCTTTAGAAATACTTTTGCACCTTCTAAAAGCTTGTCGTCAAAGCATGCAACATTTCGATACTGGCCATCCATTGTGCAACCATGCATGTTTCTAAAAAAAACTTTGGGGAAAATGTCTCCAGCATATAATTTATTGTACATATTCTTGTCGCTATACGCATATGCCATTCTCTTATCATTCAAAATCGGCTCAATTAAAGAATAGTAAATATCCTCAGAAACGTAGTCTAAATTCTCTTTTCCAGAGATTGAATAGTACCAATCAGGCCAATGTCTATGAACTACCTTGCTAATCCCGCTCCAACGAACCCTATAGTCATGCAAAAATTTATTAGAAACGTATAATACTACATTTGATTTTCTAAATTCTTTGCCCACTTGAAAGATTTTTAATAGAAGAACACTACGCAACTTTATATATTCCAGCCAAGACTTAATAAAAACATAAAATTTTCGCACATGAGCTCCTATTGACATCCAATATTAAACGGCTTTCTTTACCCACACAATGTCACGGGGATACTTCTCTGGAGCAGGGACCTTACGAACCAAACCACGCATCAAACTCCATGTAATATACGCCATATTAACGATACTTAACATCCCGGAATAAAGCGATCCCTTCTTAATAAACATCAACAAAAAGAAGCCTAGGAATAAAGAGCCCCCAGCGATAAACATGCAGTAACTTTTAAAAATGATCCCCACAAGAATGCTTAGCAAAGATGCCAGCATTATTAAAAAAAACATCAAAAAAACACAAAATCTTTGCCACAAAATTTTATAATATCCATTCTTTAGGCACCAACTGAGCATGTCTCCCATTCCAGCCCATAAATTTGAGCGGAGACGCCGCTGAAACTCAGCAAAGGACCAACGCAAAGCCCCATAATGATTTACAGCCTCATACGGAAGATAAAATAATTCATAGCCAGCTTTAGTTAAACGATAGGACACCTCCGCCTCCTCTTCCGCGCGTAGAAAGGGCTGAAAATTCCCGACTTGCATCAGCATGTCTCTTCTAAAGACAGAAGAACCAAAAATAAATGCCAGCCTTCGAGCGCTTTGCCCACTGCTAATCTTTCCCCGAACAATCTTTTTACCCGATGGTATAAGCCATATATCATTTAGTTTCCCAACAACAGCGGCGACTTGTAAATTCATGGATAAGAAATTTAAAGCTTCTTCTACCCAGCCTTTTAACAACTCCATATCCCCATCAATAATAAGAAGATACTCTCCAGTAACATGATTCACACCAGTAAATCTCCCTGCTGCTGGCGATAATGACCATTCCGGCCTAAGTGAAATAATATTAATCGGAAAATGTAGCGCGATCTCAACCGTTCGATCTGTCGAGGCTGAATCAACAAGCAACACCTCGACATCTTTTATGCTAGCCGTGTGAATTAAAACTGATTCAATACAACGCTTGATATTCTTTTCTTCATTCCTTGCTACAATAACAACGCTTAATTTCATATAGCACCCGTTATGGCTAGCAAACTAACTATATAATCCCCTGTTTAAAATCCGTCTTTTCATGGCTCTTAGAAAGCTATATCTGATCCAATACAACAAGAAATCACTTAAGGAAAAATGACGCCATATAATCATTTCTGCCTCTTGAATGCATTGCTTCTTATACTGAAAGCTCTGCCCAAAATAATTATAATTAGCAATTACCCTATCAACATACACAAAAGACTTTGAAACATGTTTGTAAGCTCTAATAAACCAGTCTTTATCAGCCGCCAATCTATACTTCAAATCAAACCCACCGATACTTAAAAACACGTCTCTTTTAGCAAAGACAGCCTGGTGGCACAGTGTATGGTGCATGAAATCCTTCAACGCATGGAATTGAAATATGGGAGGGTACGAGTTGTGGCGCTTATTACTTGTCTCATAAAGGACTTTCCCATAAATTATCGCCCTATCATTGTAAGAAGAGAACTCCTTAACAATATCCGTTAGAACATCTTTATCATAGAGGCTATCATCGGCATTGAGAAAATAAATAATATCGCCTGTTGCCAAGGCGACACCTTTGTTCATCGCGTCATAAATGCCTGAATCCGCCTCCGAAATAAATTTATCACAAGGCTTTAAATAGCGCTTCACTACTTCTTGGGTGCCATCAAAAGACAATCCATCAATAATAATCTTCTCAACATAAGGGTACGTCTGGCTCGAAATTGAGTCAAAGGCTCGGCCTATTGTACGCTTTGCATTACGACAAACAGTAATAATGGAGACCTTCATGATTTAAGAATCCCCCATCTCAGGCAAAGTTGCTTTGCAAAAGTTTTAATCGCGACCTTAGCCACAAAAACATAGAATCTGCAAGCAAACCTTCCACCATTAGCTTCACGGGCTCGTAAACTTTCAGCTATAAAATTATATCGATTCTTAAAATTCGTTTTTGCCTCGCCATGAGAGCGAAAGTTAGCCAAGAGTTTATCCACGCACACAATCGTACCCTGACGACCGATTCGCAGCCAGAACTCATAATCCATGGTTAAGTTGTACGAATCATCAAGGTAGCCCACCTTTTCAAACACCCTTCGCCGAAAAAAAACTGTTTGTTGTGGAATCAAACCTGAATACACATTCATCAGAATGTCATAACTAAATACTGAATGCTTGTTAATTCCGCAAACTTTAAACCCATAATCGTCCTCAAAAGTCCCAATAAATTGCCCTGTGGCGTTAACAAGATTGCATCTGCCGTAAATCATATCGACATCGGCATGTCGTTCAAAGAAATCAACAATATATGCGAAGATATTGTCTTCGTAATAATCATCTGAGTTAATCCAGCCAACAATATCCCCAGTTAACCGTTTAAACCCCTTATTGATCGCATCCGCTTGGCCGTAGTCCTTTTCATAAAGATAGCGCATCTTTTCAGGGAATCGAGACTGATACTCCTTGAGAATCTCGAGAGTGCCGTCAGTCGAAAGGCCATCAACAACGATATGTTCAACGAACGGATAATCCTGGCGTTCAAGGACGCTCTCAAGCGTCCGTCTAATATACTGTCCTTGCTGAAAAGATGGAGTAATAATAGACAACATAGTAGTCATAAATTAGCAGCCAATCCGAACATTTTATTGATCTTCTTTTGAGTATTGAATCAAAAAATATATACTTGCCATCACAACTGCCAAGACCATTGTAGGCTGACTCTGAGCAAGCAGTGGGCTGGTACCGCATGGCAGAATCCAGGCAAATAACGCCCCCAAAAGACATTTTACCGCCAAGGTATTGCGTAACGGCAAACTAGGCAAAGAACGTATGGCCTGAATAAAGAAAATCCCCATAAGCCATACCAATGCCCCGAACCCAACCACCCCCACAGAACACAAAAAATCCAAATACGAATTCTCGAAGTGAGTATATTTACGATTCTTTGGATTATCAGCAAAAACACGAAAAAACTTTACCCCTATATCATCACCAGCCTTAAAAACATTTAACCCCCCGAATCCTACACCAAATAGAGGATAATGCTCAATGATTGGATAGCTGTCTTCCCATATTCTCATGCGAAATCGCGCATCTTCTGTCTGCTGTACTGGATTAAACCTTAACTTGATAGAATCAGGTAAATGTTCATATATTGGTTCTTTCAATAAAAGGATTATTACCCCAAAAAGCAATATCATGAAGATTAACCGTTGAGCTCCACTAAGAAACTTTACAAATGCCCAACCCAAAACCAAGCCAAAAGTCGCTGAACGACTAATCGTAAGAAGTTGACACGCAATAACACCGAAAGCTAATAATTTAGCGTATCTCGCCCATTTAAACCCCAAAGTTGCATACGCACTTAATGCCAAAGCCATAACCGCAAAATATTGCCCTGCTACTTGCGCGTCGCTAAACATACTTGGAATTCTACGTGCGGCACCATACATATCCACGTTCACATTGTACTCAAAGAAGAAAAACTTGACCGCGTTAATTCCAAAGATCAACTGGATCACTGATATTGCAACAGCAAAGCTACACATTAGAATCATTGAACACCAAAGCATCTCAAAGTCCTTGACTGTCTTCATCATGGAACACAAAACAAGATATAAAAGAATCGCTGGGATGAAAAATGATGCGTGCCGAATGGCTTCAAACTTATATGGAGCGGTTAAGGTTGTAAAGATGAAGATACCTAAAAAGATCATCAGGGGTATTGCATAGCGCCAATCCCATTTCTTGGAAATAAATTTACCCAATTCATTCGAAAAGATCAGTGCTACCGGTATCAAAATAAAAGCAAAGACGCTAACGTCAGGAAATCGCAACTCCATCACAGGAAATGCAAAAAGGACCGGATAAAGCAATAAATGTTTCTTTCTTAGAGCAAGCGCAGCAAGCATAAAAATAAAGAACATAAAAACAATCGACAACAAAACAAAGGGATGGCTAAACCTATCGAAAACCTTCAAAAGGCCCATCGCCACAACCAACGCTGAAGTTAAAGTAAGAAATAGCTTAATCCCGCGCATAACCAGCCCTTTCAACTTCAGTGGATACATGCAAATGTGAAATTTCCAGAATACATCTAATCCTAGAATATCTACAGTTCCAGTTACACCCAAAACAATCCATCTTCTTAAAAACGATCCTGTTCTTTGCAAGATCACCATACGGGTAAAACCTGCCAAAATGCCCGCCGCCAATAAGACATACATTGGGCGTACCAACAGCCGCGGCAATATGAACAGCTGAAGTCTCCATTGATACCAGCAACTGGGCTCCCTCGATCACCTTAGCCGTTAAACGCAGCCCTAGCTTTCCAACAAGGTCTACCATGCAACCATCGGCCTGAAGACCAGACAATATCTTGTTTACAACGCCCCGATCCGCTTCCCCCCCCAGAAAAACAAATGTCTGGGTCGGTCTTTGCCGGCGTAGATTGCCGATCAACGATATCCACTCCTTTGGATCCCAATGCCGGATCGGCATTCCCGCACCAGGGAAGAAACAAATATACTCCTTACTCTTCAATCTATTCGAACGGCACAAGTCATCAAATTCTAGCGTGTCCTCTTGAGTAAAAAAAAGCTTTGGCGCCAAGCCATGTAAAGAAACGTTACCGCCTATCTTATTAATGAATTCGGCATTCCGTTCTATCTCCAAACATTCCCTTGGATCAGCCGTAATGATCCGGGCGTACCATCGGTTACGCCGCTTAACCCGGTCAGCTATATCCCGTGCCGGACCGCCATCAAACGCCACTTTCTCCTTCGCTCGAAGAAAACGGACGATCACGTCCCCTTTATGTTCTCGCGAATAAAGAGGATAAATAACTAGATCATAATGCCTGATTAACATCCTTAAATGAAACCCAATCTTATAAAACAGCCCTTTCTTTCGGCCTAATCTAGCCCATTCGACACAATCAATACGATTAAAATACGGCATAGCCTCTGCTAAAAGCTTAACATTTGGATGACAAAGCAAATCGAGCTGGCTGTCTTTATAAAGCCTCGCATATTCTGCCAGCACAGCAGAAAAAATAACAAAATCTCCAATCCCGTCGGGCTTTACGATCAAAACTTTTTTCATATCCGCAGCTTTTTCTTGAGCCTTTTTAATTTACGTAATGCCCTTACCCGTAAAGAAGGCTTTCCTGTGGTATACACCAAAGAATCGGTAAAATCATCTGCTTCTTTATCCCTGATAATAAATACCGGGTGCTTTACAGGAAAGATCATTGGTTCTAGCTTAAGATCTGCAACCTCGTGCGTATCGTCCGTGTGCGTAGAGTCAGACCCAAACCCAATATTAGAAACCAGATTTACCGAAGGCATCACATTAAGAGCCCCCTGCTGCCACATTGCGAATTCCCACTGATAATCCCAGGTGTCGATCTCGCCACCATAAACAAAGTCATATATCCGTGTCCAGTATTGGACTTTCTTATCATCATGCCATAAGTCTTTAAGATACCCACCATCCCTAAACTGCGGCCAGGCTTTGATCGTTACATCGTAATGCTTCCAGGCCCTGCGCCAGGAAGCCCAACCCCAAACGTGAATATGCTTCGAGAAGTAATAACTGGCATCCCCTCTTTTACGGCCAAACTGTAAATTAATGCCCGATACAGCCATGATCCGCTGATCGTCACGATAACGGGCCAGCATTTGCTGGCAATAGGGAAAGAACGTAGCATCGGGAAGGCAATCATCTTCCAGGATGATCCCTTCTTCTACCTGACTAAAGAACCAGTCAATCGCGGAGCTGATGGCCAGCTTACAACCCAAATTCTCTTCCCGGTAAAGGAGCTTCACTTCACAGGGCCAATCGACCAGGGAAACAATGTCTTTAACTTCCCGGCATTTAGCGAGGTCCTCGGACTTGTTTAAACGCGGGCCATCTGCCGCAATGAACAAACGCTCAGGCCGGGCACGGCGAATAGCTTCCCACACCCTGCGCGCTGTCGAAGGGCGATTAAAAACCAGGAATAAAACGGGTGTTTTAAAGGTGTTTTCCGTCATAGCTTAGCAAAGGCCCGCCAATCAAATAAAAGAGCGCGGGTCTCCATCAAGAATATTTTTCTATCAATGAGAATGGTTGAAAAATAACCAACGATGGCCTGGGAAATAAGCGTGGCCCATGCCGCACCGATGCCGCCATATCTCTTAATCAGGACAATGTTAAGTAGAATATTAATCACCGCACCCATCGCCGTAGTCATAAACTGGAACCGGGTTCGGTTCTCACTGATCAACCAATTGCCTCGGGCTACCCCAATCGCAATAAAGAGCCCGGTCCATATATGTACCGACAAAATGTCTTTAGCCATCGCATACTGTTTACCAAAGACAAAACCGATAATATCCTTAGAGGCGAAACAAAAAATCCCACCGACAACATAACCCATCAAACACATCAAATTAAACAGTTGCTGTAATCGCAAGTGATACTCAGCCTCCGACCTCTGCTTTAATTCAACGATCTTCGGGTAAACCGAGGCCACAATAGCCAACGGCAAGAAATACCAAACCTCCGATATCTTCACAGCCGCGGAATACTGCCCCAATGACGTGTTCCCCAGCATATTGCCCACCATGACCTGGTCGATACGCATATAGATCATGATCGCAACACCAGAAAAGATCAGTGGCCAACTGTCTTTCAACAGCCCAAACGCAACAGAGCGGTCAAACCGCCAACCACTAAGATTGAAACCTAGCCTCTTATAAAAAATGTAGATCCCAATCCCGCCGATCAGTGTTTCCAACGAGCTAAGAGCCACAAAGACATAAACCGACGCTCCTAAATATATAAATGTCAATTTAGCGATGGAACACGTCACGAACGCTATAGAATTAGCAATAACGGTATATTTCGATCTCAACTCAGCTTGAAAATAAAAATCTATCGTATAAATTGCTTGCGGAATAAACGCTAATCCTGTCAGGATGACCAACCCGCTTGCCATTGCATCGCCTGGTCTGACAAAAAGGATCAGAATACCGGTCACGCAAATAACAAAAAGACCACCGAATAATTTCAGAAAGAACGCTGTCCCCAGGATCTCGTCCCTTCTTGACGGGGCCTTAACGATCTCCCGGATCACGATGTTTTCAAGTCCAAGTGTGGCAAAGACTGAAACCAAAGCCACAAAACTACTGGCATAGTTAAACGCCCCGTATAAGTTCGGTGTCAAATACCGGGCCATTAAGGCCCCGACAATCAGGCTGAACCCAAGACGGAGAATGCGGTCGGAAGAAACCCACGCGCCATTGCGCAGGATCTTCATAAAACCCTGCCTGGCGAAAAGACTTCCGAGGAATTCTCTGGTTTTACCGATCACAATGACACACCATCCTTAGGACCTTTCAACGATCAATCCCATCAACACAGTCGACGATAAATTGCCGCGTACTCATGAGCCGTCTTATCCCATGAAAAACGTTCCACATTCGGCACCATCTTGCGCAAGCAACCGCTGCGCAGGGCATCATCATCCAGCAAGCGTAGCAAATTGTGGCGCAAATCATCAGAAGAATCTGGATCAAAGTATAAAGCTGCATCACCACCAACCTCAGGCAGAGAAGAGCTTCTCGCCGTTAAAACTGGAACTCCACAAGCCATGGCTTCCAGGATGGGAATACCAAAACCCTCATATTTCGACGGATATACAAAAACACGAGCACAATTATATAGTGCTTTCAGCTCAGGAGTTCTTAACGCTGAAAAAGCCCTGATCTTTGTCCCCAGCTTTGAAACTATTTGCGATTGATGCTCTGTAAAACCATGCGGTTTTACGACAACAAGGTCGAATCGGTCATGGATCTCTGGTGATGTCGCGTAAACATTCAATAAAAGATCAAAGTTCTTGTACGGATTGGCAACCGACCCAACATAAAGCAAATATTGACGCTCAAGCCTATTTTGCTCTCTAAAAGTGCCTTTCTCTCCTACGGTAATATCCGTTGAAAAAACCTCATCAGCTGCCAAATAAACACTAACAACCTTACGCTCATCAATCCCTGGATACAATGTTATAACATCTCTCTTAGTCGCCTCGGAAATACAGAGAACAACATCGGCCTGGCGAGCCAAGCGCTCTTTGAGCTTTACCAAATCACCCCATCTATTTCCGGAGAACTCCATAGGAAACCGCTCCATAATCATATCGTAAACGCTAAAGACTGTCTTCAGGCGACGGGATCCCGGCACAGAGGTATTAAAAGTACTATGGAAGATATCTGGCTTAAAAACATTACAATGCAGAACGTTAGCAACATTCCAAATATAAGGAAAAAACCGACTAGGCCTAACTCTAGGAACAACGGCCTTAACCGTGGCGGATATATCAGCAGGGCAGTTATCAGAAGGAAAAGTACACCGGCACTTAATATCAATTTCTTTGGGGATTCTTTTTAAAATCTCCCTGAAAACAACGCTAACACCACCGTGTTTCTGCCTGTAGAAAATGGCGCCATCATAAAAGACCTTAACCATTGCTAACCCCCCGCGATCTAACCCCTTATTGACGCAATGAAACTTTACCAGGGGCCCGCACACCATCGATATCAGTTATAATCTTCCTCCATCTATTGATGAAGGCCGGCTCACTATACTGCTCATCGCATATCTGCCGCGTTCTTATTGTTTGCTCCCGCAATTCCTGATCAGAGACGCAAACTAATTGATCAAGTACGCGAATAATATTTTCGACAGAGTTTAAATCAGACCTAACACCATACCCCTCGACATCAATCCCTACTTCAGGCGTTACAACTGGGATAAGACCGGCCGCCATGCACTGAACCACCGAACCTGCCTGCCCTTCTTCAGCCGAAGGCAAGATTACATACGCACATTTCTCACATAATTCATAAAAGCGTTGACTGTTCATATTAACAAAGCCAACAGGATGAATATTCGCTGTTTCAAATAATTCCTTATGATACAATTTACAAAAATCTTTTTCTTGCTGAAAACGACTGCATACATATAAATCATACTCTGGTCTGATCAGAAAAGCCTCCAACAACAGATCCAGCCCTTTCCTTAACTGCGGCCCACTGGCGAAGAAAAGAAACTTTTTGCGCGCATCGTGAAAATTCTTTTTATCAAGAACTAATTGCGTATCTTCCAAAGCGTAGTTGTTAAACGGATAAATATCTCCGCTAAAAACTGCCTTCCAACTGCCCATTGTGTAATCATTCCCAAACCCAATAATAGCCTGTGCTTTGGAAAGAAAAGAAAGATCCTCAGTATTAAGTGTTATTGTATCAAGTTTAGAGCCTCTCCTCTCTAAAAGAGCCGCGTGCCGTCGCATGACATTCAAATTATGAACAAAATGACTCATCCCTGATGACAAATACACTTTATAAGCCTTATCACCGAATAGAGCCACGTTGTAAGGATGCCGGGTTCTATGACTAATCACTAAATCATACGCCCTTCGTGGAACGAACTTCTCATCCCGATAATCAACAACATCTACAACATAACCAGCTTCATCAAGGACCGAAACAATTTGCCTGCACTGCTTCAAATTCTGATGCTGGCGATAAAGAGGATCCCGCATATCACGTGTAAAGGAATTCACAAGATAAATCAGCAACGCCCGCTTCTTGTTGACCTGATGCCTAACCTTATTCGCATTGCGAATAACAGGGTAACCAAAAACAGTCAGCCAATGAGCCCGCCACCTTTCTGTGATCTTTCTACGCAAATTATGTACTTGCATTCGACCCTTTCTTCAAGAAATGCGAGAAAACTTCTTTGGCTGGCAACCAATTAGTAAGTAACATGCCACCGAAATACAACGCAAAATAAAGGCCTAACCCAAGGAACACACAGGTACGATTAAAGCCGAGCATCCCTTGGAATGTCATAAGCAAAAAACATGTGATCACGATAGGTAAGCAATGATAGGCCAGGATTTCCCAAAGACTACTCATCAATGGCAGTTTAAAGATATTCTTAATCTCGTAAAAAACCAGGAATATCCCCGGGATCTGAGCAAAAAGAATAGCCCATGCGGCACCTTCGATACCCCACCATTTTGTAAAGAATGGCATAAATACCGCATAAGCAAGTACGGTAAAGACTGAGAACAAACTTATAATCTTGGATTGCCCAAGCCCCATTGCAATCAAATTAGGCACCGTCGTTATGGAGCCTAATATTGACCCTAAAGAAAGCACCATCAAGACACGCCAGCCTTTTTGAGCGAATTCCGGCCCCATCCACAAATTTAAGATCGGGCCCGCGAAAACCGCCAAAGCCAGGAATACCGGCATCGAAAGTGATACAAAAAGTTTCGTTGTCTTAAGAAAAACCCTTTGGATCTTCTCCAGGTCCTGCCCCGCACTAAGTTCACTGGTATACGGGAAAATAACCCCAAAGAGACTGCCTAACAAACCACCAAAAGTCTGGACTACCCGTGAAGGAATAAAGTAGAAAGCGACAAACGCAGGGCCCAGAAAGAATCCTATGACAAACCTGACGACATAATTATTAAACGTATTGGACAATCGAGATAGGAACAAAAACCCGCTATAATTGAAAACCGAAACTGTACTTTGCTTATCAAACGACCAAACAAACCTATACCCCGGAACCTGCTTTGAAAAGATCACCCAATAAATGACGAAGGAAACCATTGAATAAAGCATTGGCAGGATCACAACCCCGATCAACCCCCCGCCAAGAAAGAGAACCAGGATCATCGCGATATTCATCGCGAAGTTCATGAAAACATTGACCTGACTGACTTGCTTATAACTTTGCAGGCCTTTTAAAGCAGCGCTAAAAGTTCCCGACAACATCGTAAAAAAGAACCCTATCGATACAAACCGAACGCCTTGCTGCCCTGCGATAAAGAATTGCTCAGGAACTTTTAATAAGTGTAAAATTCCATCCGCGAAAAAAACAAGACACCCAGAACCAATCGCGCCGAGGATGATCTGAATAAGTAAAGCGGCATTTACAGACCTGTTCACCCCATCCCAATCATTGCGCGCTTTATACTCAGCTACGAACTTTGTAACTCCGTCACCCAACCCAAGGTCCAAGAGGCCATAATACCCGATCAAACTCGTCAACAGCGTGTAAATACCATACCCTTCAATCGTCAACTTTTTGACGATGAACGGCGTAAAAAGAATACCTATGGCAACAATGAGAAACCAGGAGACGGTGTTGTAAACAGAGTTGGTTAGTAGCTTCTTTGTGGTCGTCTTTACGTGCACCTGCATACTAGGCTTTCTCTCTCCACCAGCCAATGAGATCGTCTAAAGAACGATCTAAAGAATACACTGGGGAGAACCCTAGCTGCTTTAACTTGGCGTTGCAACCAACAATAACCGGGTTATCTATAGGTCGGATCAATTGATCAGATCGCAAAAAAGAAGCTGGTACACCGACTTTATTGCAAATCGTCGCAAGAATATCTTTTAACAGAACACCCCGGCCGCTACACACATTGTAAATACCCCCCGAAACACCTTTATCTAAAATAAGCTGATAGGCAGACACAACATCCCGCACATCCACAAAATCTCTTACAATATCCAGGCTCCCGCAAGTAACTGCCGAACGCTTCCCTTTGGAAACTTCAACAGCCTGCCGCACAAAAGAACTCACGACAAAACGGTCGCTCTGCCCCGGGCCCAAATGATTAAATGAACGGGTACAAACAATATCCAAACCATACCCTTGAGAATAGACCCTGGAAAGATGCTCTTGAGCGACCCGCGCAACGGCGTAGGGATTCATAGGGTAAAGAGCGCGGTCCTCGCTCAACGGCAAATCCTTCTGGGTTACAGGACCATATTCCTCGGACGATCCGACAGATAAAATACGGCAAGAAACCTTGGAAGACCTCACAGCCTCGACAAGATTTAAGAAAATATTCGTATTATTAACGAAACAATCCACCGGTTTCTCCCAACTTGTCCCAACGGAACTAGCCGAAGCCAAATGGATGATCCTTTCTGGCGCCACATCGTTAATAACCGCCTTAAGCGCGACACTATCCATTAAGGATGCCTGATAAAAACGCACACCAGATAAATTAGCAGGCGCGATAGCATCGATCCCGACAATCGAATGCCCCTGCGCCAATAATGCCTCTACCAAGTGAGCGCCAACAAACCCAGATATACCTGTTATAAGACATTTCATTTTATGATCCCAGATAGTCTTTGTAGGCCAATAGGATACCCTCTTTCAACGAGGTCTTCGCTTTCCACCCCAGGGCATTGATCCGGGAAACGTCAGCCAGCTTCTTTGGTGTGCCATCCGGCTTCGCTGTGTTCCAACTAATATCTCCCTTAAACCCAACAACTTCCTTAACGAGTTTCGCGATATCCTTGATCTGCAGATCCTCGCCGGTGCCGACATTCACAAACTCCCCCACTTTGGCCGCGTCGTAAGTATTCATCAAATAAACGCAGGCCTCGGCCAGGTCATCGGCATAAAGCAATTCACGATAAGGCGTACCGCTGCCCCACAAAGTTAATGCCTCGGCGGTCACACCGATGTCTTTCAAAGCAGTCACAATATCATCCGATGATCTTTTAGCCCCGGCCGGTGCCCCCCGCTTTTGGAAATCGGCCTTGATCGCCGCCAGATCGCCCTGCTTAAGTAATTTCGCAAGATGGAACTTACGGATAAAAGCCGGCAATAAATGCGAGCCTTCAAAATTATAATTGTCGTTAATACCGTACAAGTTGGTGGGCATCACCGACATGAAATTAGTGCCATACTGCTCGTTATAATAGCGGCAAAGCTTGATAGCCGATATCTTGGCCACCGCATACGCTTCATTGGTAGGTTCAAGTGCGCCGGAAAGCAAATGCTCTTCTTTCATGGGCTGAGGCGCATGCTTAGGGTAAATGCAGGTAGAACCCAGGTTCAACAGTTTGGCAACCTTGAACTTATAGCTCGCCTGCACAACGTTCGCCGCGATCATGATATTCTGATAAATAAAATCAGCCGTATACGTGCTGTTCGCCAGAATGCCTCCCACCCGCGCCGCTGCCAGGAACACATACTTTGGCTGCTCCTTATCAAAAAACCGCTCCACATCCTGCTGACGGGTAAGGTCGAGCTCCTGATGGGTCTTTGTTACAACATTAAGGAACCCATCGGCATTAAGCTTGCGACATATCGCCGAACCCACCATGCCCCGGTGGCCGGCCACGAAAATCTTCTTATCCTTATCCATCGATCCCTCTCTTTACGTCCACAACTCGTTTAACGCCATGCGCCAGGGCATAATGTGAATGCCGTCAACCACGCGCGGCGTGTCCACACAGCACGCCAAAACATACCGTTTTAATTTCTGTTCGTCGCGAATGGCCTTGAGGCCCTTCAGCTCGCCGGCCCCTACATTAGCCGTCGCCTTTACTTCGATCGCGATCTCATCATCTACAATAAAATCCACTTCATACCCGGACACCGATCGCCAATAGGCCAATTCACCGCGCCCCTTATACGCCGAATAGACTTTCAGCTCCTGGAATATATAAGCTTCAAAACATTCCCCGTATTCCTTTGACCCGGGAACAATTTGCTTCCGATTTTGCAGGTAACGCGCCAGGCCGACATCAAAAAAATAAAACTTCGACGTAGATACCGGCTTCCTTTTGGTGGACCCTCTCCAGGCCGGCAACTCGTACGCAATAAGGGTATCTTTTAAGATCTGAAAATATTCCTGAACCGTACTGCGCGGCACCTGGGCATCGTTGGCAATATTTGAATAATTGACCATTTGCCCGTTACATACAGCGGCAACTTCCAGGAAACGGCTGAAAGCCGGAATATTACGGGTTGCGCCTTCATCGGCGATCTCGGTCTTTAAATACGCCCCCGCATAGGCTTCAAGATCCTCTTCCGGAGCATCCGAGAAATAAATGGACGGCAACATCCCGAAATTCAACGCCCGCGTCAGATCGAACTTCGGTCCCAACTCCCTGAAACTCAAAGGGAATAAATGCTTTTCCCTGGCACGGCCGCCCAGTAAATTCACGCCGCCCCTTCTTAATTTCCTGGCGCTCGATCCGGTTAGCAGAAAATGAATGCCCCGCTCTTCGATCAACAAATGCACTTCATCAAGCAACGACGGCAAACGCTGGATCTCGTCGATCACGATCACCTTGTCCCGGGAGGTGCACTGCTGGCGTATCAACTGGGGCGTGCGGCTAAGTTTCAGGAACGTATCATGCTCGAGCAAATTATAGATCCGGTGCTCCAATAATAAATGCCGGATCAGAGCGCTTTTGCCTGTTTGCCTTGGCCCGAAAAGAAAGATCGACTTCTTTTCCAGAAGTGCCGCCAGATCAATGATCCGATCAATATATACTGACTTTTTATCCGCCATGTTCCTCTATCAATAATATGATAAATGCCAACTTACATGGCAATTATTACATATTTATGCCGTGATGTCAACCGCGACAGAAAGCAGGCTGAATCCGTTATTCGTGAAAGTTCATGGTACGGAAACCTTCGCTCTTAAGGAAGATCTCTTTCTTGGTCTCGGAAAGGTCGGTATCGACCATCTCTTTAATAAGGGTAGCCAGCGTGTATTTCGGTTTCCAACCAAGTTTTGTTCTGGCCTTGGTGGGGTCGCCCAGCAAAAGGTCAACCTCCGTCGGACGGAAATACCGCGGATCAACCTCAACAATAATGTCCCCGGTAGCTTTATTAAGGCCCTTCTCATTAACACCCTCACCCTGCCAGGTCACTTCAATGCCCAGCTGGGCAAAAGCCAAGCCCACGAACTCACGCACCGAATGGGTTTCACCGGTAGCCAGCACAAAATCGTCGGGTGTGTCCTGCTGCAGAATCATCCACATGCCCTCAACATAATCCTTGGCATGGCCCCAGTCACGCTTGGAATTCAAGTTACCGAGATAAAGCTTCTTCTGAAGCCCCATCTTGATACGGGCGGCCGCGCGAGTGATCTTGCGGGTAACAAAGGTCTCACCACGAAGCGGAGACTCATGATTGAACAAAATGCCATTGCAGGCGAACATGTTATACCCTTCACGGTAATTGACCGTGATCCAGTACGCATAGATCTTCGCCGCCGCGTAAGGGCTGCGCGGATAGAACGGCGTGGTCTCTTTCTGAGGCGTTTCCTGCACCTTGCCGTAAAGTTCGGAGGTAGACGCCTGATAAAAACGGGTCTTTTTCTCAAGCTTCAGGATGCGGATGGCTTCAAGCAAACGCAGTGTACCAATAGCGTCTGAGTTTGCCGTATATTCAGGCGTCTCAAAAGAAACCTGCACATGCGACTGCGCGGCGAGGTTATAGATCTCATCGGGCTGAACATCCTGGACGATACGGATAATGTTGGTGGAATCCGTCAGATCGCCGTAATGCAGCTTGAATTTAACGACTTTCTCGTGCGGATCCTGATACAAATGATCCACGCGATGCGTATTAAAAAGAGAACTGCGGCGCTTTATGCCGTGAACTTCGTAGCCCTTGGCCAGCAATAATTCTGAAAGATACGCTCCGTCCTGCCCTGTTGCCCCTGTGATCAATGCTTTCTTCATAGTTTTTCCTTATGTTTGCCATGCCCCTGAAAATGCGACTTTAATCCAAAACTTCAACATATTATCCCTACTACTCGCCCCAAATCGCTTCACCTCATAACGCCCGGCAACAATATCTTTGTTAACACCGCCGGACGTTGTTACCGCTAGTTCTAACCCGTTCCTTTTTAAGACCGGCGTCCCAATAACAGCGTCTACATTGATCTGTTTGCCAAAAGGATACGCAAAAGAGCGCACCGTGATCCCCACGCGCTGTTCGATCTCTTTCTTGGAATCGGCCACTTCCCGTTCCAGCTCGGCCTCGGAAAGCTGCCTGGCCGACGGATGCGAAACCGTATGCGCTCCAATAGCGAAACCATCCCGACTCAAAGAACAAACATCATCCCAAGTCATGAACAGATCACGGGCCGCCTTAAAATCCGCCGGAAAGAACTGGCCGTTCAAATAACCTGTCGTAACAAAAAAAGTGGCCGGGACCCCGTATTTCTTCAAAACAGGATAGCCCAGCGTAAAATTATCTTTATACCCGTCGTCAAAGGTAACCCAGACCGCTTTTTCCGGGAGCTTTGACTTTCCATTAACAGCCGCAACAACCTGATCTTCTGATACTGCGCAATATCGATCTTTCAAATGCCTGATCTGCGCGTCAAAAGCCGCGCGGGTCACGAACATGCCCGGCTCACGAATATCAGTCGGCACCCCGTCTTCAACAACCCGGTGATAATAAATAACCCTTAACTGATCGCCGCCGAACAAGCAATTCATTAAAGCCTGTCGTAAATGAATTTCGGAATATCAAAACGCCTTCTATTAACAATAGCGCCGAGAATATTCGTTTTACGTTCCACCAGCGGCTCCACTGTCGCTTTAATAACCTGGCGGCGTGTCTGCCCTTCGCTAATCACCAGAACAGCAGCATCTGTAAGCGCCGCCAAAGCCAGAGCATCACGATGGCTGGCCAAATTAGGACCATCCACCAACACGACCTGATATATTTTGGAAGCCGCGGACAGAAGCTCTTTAACCTTAGGAGAATCAATAAGAATGGCTGGGTTGACAGCCGTTTTTCCAGCAACGATCACATTAAGCTTCTTTCCAACAGACTTAATCGCGGCTTCAAAGCCAACTTTCCCTTCAACGATCTCCGCGAAACCGGCAATATTCCCCAATTTGAAAAAATTGTGCTGAGACGGATTACGCAAATTAGTATCGATAACCAAAACCTCGTAACCCGCTCGTTGAGCCAGGAATAAGCCCAGATTCGCCGTTAATGTTGACGTGCCCTCTTTACTTCCAGAGGAAACAACCAGAATGGACTTGATACCTTTATCGGCGATCTGGAAACGGATCTGATCGCAAATCTCCTGAAATGCATGAACAAAAGCGTTCTGGTCAGCGGGGGTGATCAGCTTGCTTTCACGCCGCTTACGCAAGGGAACATTGCCAAGAACAGAAAGCTTCAATTCCCGTTCGACATCTCCGGCAGAATGAAATGAAGGATCCATATACTCAAACACGAACGCCAGGAAGATCCCCAATAAAACACTGACTAAAATGCCTAACAAAAACATGGTAATACGAGAATTCCCGGTCGTTTTTAATGGCACTGAGGCCTGTTCGATGATCTTGACACTCGCCGGACCGATCGCATCGCTATTTGATAATGCCTCAGCATTCAAACTCTTTAGTAAACGGTTTATGTTATCCTGCAGCTGCAATACGGCCGGATGCTTTTCACCATATTTCTGCGTTAGCTCGGCTAATTGCTGTTCAAGGTCGAAAACGATATACGAGCGACTTGCCACATTAGCGATCGATGCTGCAACAACAGGGTCAACATCACGGACACTAATAACAAAAATATTGGTATCGCGAACTGGCACAACCTTAATGCTCTTTTTGAGCCCTGCGATCGTTCTATTAAAAGCCAGCTTCTCTGTTTCCTCAGGACTCAATGAACTCTTCTTCGGCTGAACGTGCTTTACTTGAAAATCCATGACCAGCTTTTTCAACGGTGAAGCATATTTTCTTTCATAATCTGCCGGGCGTAAATGTAGCGAAAGCGCCCTGACCACACGCTCCAGCACCGGCCTTGAGATCACGATCTCGCTCTGTGTAACAGAAGCTTCGGTATTACGGTCGCCCATTAATTCCCTGAAATAAGGCGACTGCACCTGCTTCTCAGCCGAAATAAGCATCTTAACCTGTGCCTCGTAAACCGGTGTCTGCAGCAGCAAACCCCAAAGCACAACCGAGATAACAGTGACCATCGACATAATGACCGCATCTTTACGGCGAAAAAGGATCCGCACATAATCACGAAGTGAACTGCTGGTTAATTCTTCCGTTTGCATCTTGATCTCCTTAAAAAAATTTTCTGCTAAAATTTTTTTAACTCCAATCCGCTACGACAGGCCCACAGCCTGACGAGCGGATTGGAGTTCATTCCCAATATTAAAAAACGCCTTCAGAAACCACTACCACATCGCCGGACTTGATCATTAAGTCCTCACTGCAATCACCATCCATAACCGCCGTGATCTTGATCTTAATAGGCTCATAACTCGGCCCGCTTTTGCGGGGACGGAGCACCTTCACACGGCTGGATGAACCAAAACGAGTGAACCCGCCAGCCATGGAGATAGCACGCAGAACTGACATGTTCTCTTCGATCGCATAAGCACCGGGCTTTAGTACTTCACCGTACACAAAGAACTTCCGACTACGGGAATCGATCAACGTTACCGATACCAGAGGATATTTCATGTACCCATTGCCCAAACGGGTCTGTATTTCCTCCTGCACCTGGTCAACCGTACGCCCTTTGACCATAACGCTACCTATATAAGGAAAACTGACCGAGCCGTCAGGTGACACGTTCACCTGGTTATTGATAGTCTCCGGCTTAAGCACCTCGATCCTTAAAATATCCTCAACACCGATCGTGTAGGGGCCGACCGCTGCGCTCGTATCAAGGCAAGGGATCTCCCTTTTCGCGTCTTCGTTTTTCTTGCCATCGGAGGCATCGGCCTTACTTTCCACTACCACATGAGCCGCCATTTCATTGCTAATGACCTTAAGCGGATCAAGCGCTCCATCTTCCGCCAGGGTCACGCTGACACCGGCAGTGATCAAATAGATCATAGCCGTCAATAAAACCGCACCTGCCGGTTGAACTTTATCTGTTCTCTTCATTACGCCTCCTGGAATTTAATTCTTTTAAAATCTAAGAACTATCCCGGTGTAAACCATGTTCTTAGTGTAATCGCCTTCCCCAGCAAAAGTATTTTGTTTCGAAAAAAGGTACCCGCACCGCCAATTCATATTCTTGGTGATTTCATAATTAACACCCGCATCTACTCCGCCGAGAACAAGTTTATGTCCACTGCCTAGATACTTGCCAGAACCATAAAACACAGTAGCGTCACCCTTAAGCCGTTCTTTCAATTGTTTGACAACCTTTCCCGACAATACCCAATTACTAAAAACATCCTCTGACGTAGTCGCTAATTCATGTTTCTGCTCCAGCGAAACACTGAACGTAGTATTCCGGTCCGTATTCCTGGTCAGCGTTGCCTTCACCAAAGGATAGGACTTATTAACCTTAAGATAATTGTTGATCATATCAACGCCGGCGGCAATATCCGAGAAAAGTTGCGGCGTGAAATAATGCCGGTAATTCGCCGTTACCTCATTGACATGGGCCATAGGACCCGGCCGGAAATCATTAGTAATGTGTTTATAATCCGCGCTAACCATGTTCGCTGAACTGAACGAATAATCCACCCCCGCGCCGATCGCGTGACTGACGCTATCGGACTGGATCGATGAAGGATAATAAGATAGCGTATTATGGTAATTAAGCCTGAGCGCGAGTTCCGTGCTGACATCATGCTTATACTCGGTGTCGAAATCATTGATCTTTCTGGTGTAAAGGCCGCTAGTCCCGCCAAACTGCTGGTTGAAGGTCGAGAACGAATCCGCCCTGGAAAAATTATCCTCAACCGTCAACGACCCATATTTCGACAGGTCAACACTGTATCGGCCATTTAGATTGACCGAATTACTATCAAACTCCGAATGTTGGGCGAACATCTGGCGGGCCAGCGACATGTCCAGCTGGGCAAGGCTGTTCTTCTCTTCCTTCTTGATCTCAAGCCCCAGGGTAGCATTGGTCAGCATGTCACTCATTTTGTTCGAACTGGCACTGGTAATATTGCTGTCGTATGTCTCCTCAAGGCCGACTCTGGGGGTTATTTCTACGCCCTGCCACATATAGGCATAACCGGGAACAGACATTGCCAAAAAAGAAACCAAACTTGCGCTGAATAGGCCAATATTAAGTTTATTCATTCTTTCCTCCATGATTTTCTTAGTCTTAGGCATACAAATTCTCCATCAGATCCTTCTTGCGGATCCTGTAATGACCGCCAGGGGTTTTGATCGCCCTGATCCGGCCGGTGCCAACGAATTTTTTGAGGGTTGAAACGCTAACACTAAGCAGCCCAGCCGCTTGTGTAGTCGTTAAAAACTTGTCTTCATTACTGATCATTGGCTTCATAAAAGCAAGCACCCCCGTGAATCAATTAAAATCGTTTATAATCGCTTAATCCCTGCGGAAATTCCACTAAAATGTGAAAATATAGATAGAAGTATGTACTATGAATTGATGAATGTCAAGGCGAGGTACTGTTTCAGGGAGATTATTTTTCCCGCCACAAGCGGATATCATCAAACAGGATAGGTCCCTGCTGATCACCGGAAATACGAAAACGGATCAAAGCGACGCCTTCCGGAACAACCAGCCGGCCGGATAGCTCCTGCCAATCAGCGCCACCCGCGGCAGTAACAGTGCTTTCAGCGGCATTCCATTTAACGGGCTTACGGGCGGCATCATGAAGGGCAATGCCCATAAAAGCCCGCCTCTTCTCCGTTGCCCCAGCCGGAAAACGGCAATACCCCTGGTAAGCGAACACCTCACCCGGCTTAACCCCCACCCAGTGGTCGTACTCCTTCACCCAGAAAAGTTCCGATAAATTGGCCATCTCAAGGGCTTTGGAGCCGCCCCGGCCTTCAAGAGAAAGCCGCTCCCCTACCAGTCCTTTGCCCAGCACATAAGCCTTCCACCAGGGCTTCAGGGCCACCTCATTTTCAAACGTCGCCGTAAATAACTCTTCCCCCGGCTTAGGATGCACAATCTTGATATGCTTCTGGAACACCTCAAGCGCCGGGATACGGTCTTCCCAACGGAACCCATCGATAACGTTCACACCCAACTGGCATTTAACCCAGTAAAGCAAAAGCCCTGAAACGGTCAGGGCAGCCAGGACCAGCAGGATCTTCACGACCGGGCGCATGACTTCTTCTCCAGGATATTTAAACAAAGCGTCGGGAAAATTGTCTCGCCCAGCGGCTGGGTTATGCAACGCTGGGCCAGCAGTAAGCCATAATCGGTATTCCCCTCGATCATTACCAAGCCCTGATCGGTCATGGCGATATCCCAGCCGACCGACCATATCTCGGGAAAAGCCGCCTGGGCTTTAAGGCTTAACACCCGCACTTCCTGCCAGCAAGATAAGCGATGACCAGAGATGGTGGCGCCCGTATCTGGATGTTGCGGCATTAACTGCCCAGGGAAACTCCGGCTGGACGCCGGCATCAGCACACCCGTTTCAAGCTCGATCCCGGCCACAATACCGCCAGCCCTGGAATTGTCAACCTCCATCGCCCCCACCGGCATTTTAAGTCCGGCGGATAGGATCCCGATCTTTCCATCAGGCCCGACATAGGTGACCACCCGGAAGGTGCTTAGCGCGCCGGTTGTAAACTGAACTATCTCAGGCGAATTCACCAGCCGGCGCTGAACCAGGACCGGTTTGCGTTCCGCACGGGATTTCTTCACGCAATAGGCGATGAACAAGCGTTCATCAAGTGAAATGCCGTCCCGCTGCCAGGTTCGGGCGGCAGCATCGTATTTCCAGGCCTCCGCCCCAACACCCAGCGAAGAATTGGTATACTTCAAAAAAAGATCACACAAAGGGAAACTTTTCGCCGCGCCAGCAGGCCATTCGATCCGACCATCATCCTGGAATACGACCTCGACAAAAAGGACCGGGATCCCGCGTTCCCGGCAACGCGCGTAAAACCTTAACTTGTCATCAATGATCCCGTTATCAACGCCACTAAATAATGCCTGATACATCGCATCCATCTCGATATGCTGAATAAACGCGGCCGCCCTGGCGTAATGACTGTCTTTATAAAAACCGAACTTATAAAAAACATACGGCGAAAGATTATAGAAGTTCGCCAAATAGAACATGCGCCACCATTGCTTCCAACGACTAATCCCAAAATCGCGCTCAACGGTTAGCCCGTAAAGAAATGCGTCGTGGAACGCCATCAGGAAAGCCTTAAGCGGCCATAAAACAGCTTTAAGCAGAAGTTTGGCCTTAACGCCCCTCTTCCACTGCAGATCATAGATCAAGCAATGCAGGCGGTTAACGGGCGTCCCGTCATCCTTAATACGGAGCCACGGAAAACGGACAGGCGAGCAGTAATTGGAAAACATCAGTCTTTCATCCCCAGGATATATTTTCTTGCCACCGGCACCCGCTCAACAAGACGCTGAATACCGATAGCGCAAACGATCCCCGCGCCCAGCAGGATCACGAAATTGAATTGTTCATTATTATAATTCAGCCGCTTTAATAACACCTGAAAAAAAGCAATAGCGATGCGGCAGAAAATATGGATCCCGAACGCGTAGTACCCAATGGCGGCTAGCCACGGGACATTCCGGCGAAAATGGACCACCAGCGGGACGACCGAAAAAGAACACGCCAGGGCCAGCGTTTTGTAAAATGGCCCGCTATGGGGTATTTTACGAAAGTAAATATAAACAGCGTAGGTCAAAAGCGTCATCACCGTATAAAGAACGATCATCCGGGGCGTAAAAAGCTCTTTCGCGAACCGGCTGATACCATATCCCAGCAGGAAGAACGGCAAAAGGTAATTGATCCCGCTTAAACCCAGAAGTGTAGGCGGATCAAGCGCGATATTACAAACGGTGAACAGCGCCAGCCAGGCGAACCATTGTCTTGTGGTCTCCAGCGCCTTGATCGAATCCAGGTAGCCAATAAGCATAAAGATCCAAAAGATCGCCCAGATAAACCAGAATTGATGGAACGGCCACAGGTAGATCCGGTAGATCTCGCCTATCGGGTTATCTCCCTGAACATGCAGGAGGGAAAGGATCACGTATTGGATGGTTGACACAACAAAGAACGGATACCCCAGCCGGCTGAACTTGCCGCGGATCAGCTTGCCCAGCGTTTCGCGTGTGGCGGGGGAATGCGCGTAAAGATACGCCGAAATTACGGTAAAAAGCGGCATGCGAACGGGCACAAGGCAGTTATAAATGAAATACAGCCACGACTGGAACCGCGTGCCGCTCCCCACAAAGGCATACTCGCCCTGCACAATAAAACCCGCCACCACCAGGATGACCGCGATACCCCGCAGTGTTTCTATTGACTGATCTTTGACTTTTTTGATACCCATAGCGGCTATTTCCCCATTGCCTTAAGACAGAGCGATGGGAAAACCGTTTCGCCTAAAGGCTGCTGTACCATCAATTGAAGCAGATCATACCCATAATACGTGTTGCCTTCAATAATGACCGGACCGTCTTTGGTCATCGCAATATCCCACCCGACCGACCAAAACCCCGAAAAACTTTCCTGTGCTTTCTTGCTAATGCTCACGATCTCCTGCCAGCAGGCCAACCGGTGGCCGGCGATCCGGGCCTTGGTATCGGGATGAACCTCCATCAATGTTGCGCCATACTTTGTGCCTCTGGCCGTCCTTAAAACGCCCTCTTCCAGATCAACCCCGGCAGCGATCCCGCCCAGATAAGACACATTATCAACATCCGTCTTGCCGATCGGCATCTTCAATCCGGCCGCAAATAACGCGGCCTTGCCATCGGGCGTCAAATACGTGATCACGCGAAACGTGCACAAAGCGCCGGTGCTAAATGCGACGATCTCAGGGCTGTTAACCAAACGCCGTTGAAGCAGAACCGGCCTTTGATCCTTAACGCTTCGTTCACAGCAATAGTTGATGAACTCTGCCTGATCCCAGGCCTGAAGGTCGCGGCGCCAAACACGGGCCGCGCTATCGTAAACCCATGCCTCCGCTCCCGTGCCGCACGACTCGCTGGTGAACTTGATGAACAGGTCGCAGAGAGGCAGGTCGTCGGGCCGGCCTTCCAGCCAGTCAACCTGGCCGCTGCCGGAAAATACCGCCGTAATCGACGGCGCGGGAAGGCCGCGCTGCGCGCATTGCCGCAGGAAAACCGTTTTCTCGTCGATGATCCCGTTGTCGACCCCTTTGAACAGCTGCGGATATAACGCGTCCATCTCCCATGTCTGAATAAAAAGGCTGGCTTTCTTAAAATTCTGATCTTCAAAAAGTCGGTAATCGTAAAATGAGTTCGGTGAAATATTGTAGACATTCGCCAGGTAAACCATCCGACACCATTGCGCCAGCGGGCTGAGGCCATGAGCCTGCCGGATCAGCTCGCCGTGTTCCTTCACATTGCGGGCCGCCTCAAGGGCCGCCTGAACGGGCCATAAAACAGCTTTAATGACCAGTTTGAGCTTCTGCCGACGCTGCCATTGACAGGCAAAAGCCAGTTTATGCAGGCGATGAACCGGGGATCCGTCATCCGGGAAATGAAACCAGGGAAGAAAAAGAGGCGAACAGGGGGAAAAACCCAGGTCTACTTTTGTATCAGCCGGTAAACTCATGTGGCTTATCTCAGATCTTTTTTAATCCGTCCTCGCTGCCACAGGACGAAGAATGCTTTTTCAGCCGGTCCTTGGCCCAAAAACACAAGCGTGACAAAAAGTCGCTGCGCTTAAGGATCGTGATCTCGTGCTTCCGGTTGACCTTGTCGGCCCAATGGGATTGATACGGATAACAACAACCGTAAAAATCCAGCCGCTTCAACCCCCGCTCAAAAAAAGCGCGGATCATATCCTGGCTGATCATCTGTCCCGGCGAAAACCTCACAAAACCCTGCTCATCGTAATTCACGGCATTCTTTAAAGCATGGCCAGTGCCGTTATGGGTCACGACACAATACATGGCCGCCGGCTTATTATTCACAAAAAGGCTTAACATCAAAAACTGGCCTTTGGGGCCGAACGTCCTGGCCACGCAACGGTAAAATTCAGAACTCTTGGGACAGCATTTGATCGGACGCCCGAGCTCTTTCTTCCAACCGGTATCCTCCAGGTCCAGGAACCGTTGAAAGACCTCCGGGTCATAGTCCTGACAAACTTCCCGCCTGACACCGCCTTCTTTCTCCATCCAGTTTGTCTTTTGCCTCAAATTCTTGCGGGAACTTTTCCCCAAGCCTTTAGAGTACGCCTCAAAATCACCGTCGATATCCAGATAATATGAACCGTTCCATGGTTTGACCGAGATCTGCGCCCAGCCCTTCGCGCAGGCCTGCTGCAGAGGCTCCACGACCCCAAGGTCCGACGGAACGAACTCAAGGATCACTCTCGAAAAATGACGCTGTTCCCGGCCCAGGAAAGAGACCACCGCCTCCAGCACCCGGGCCATATCCGCCTGCCGGGCGATAACCCCGGAAACTGCCGAACAACTATTAGTCAGTGAATGCAAGCAGACCTGACGAAAGATCTTGAGGGTAAAGTATATTTCTTTATAAAGCGGCAGGATCCCGATCAGCTGCGGGCCATCGTGGACCAAAATAATATACAAAGGCTTGTCCGCGGCGAAGGACTCGATCCATATCCTGATCCAGTCATGCGTAAAAAAAACCACCGCGCGCTCCATCGAAGCGGCCAAAGAGTCCCACTGTGGTTTCAGGGCAAGGAAGTCATCAATACTGCCAACGACCTCTATACGGAGGCCATCGATACCGGGTGCTGCAGGCATTTATTTCAACTCCATAAGAAGACCGTGTAAAGAAATGAAAGAGGATCCGCGAACTGGCCCTTAAGGTCATCACGAGTAAGCCGCGGGATATCCCGCCACGCCAAAGCCCCCTTAAGTAATTTGCGCGCCGCCGGGCGCGTCACCAGGTATTCATTATCACCACTGTCATGTTGCAGCGGTTCCGGCGTTGCAAGCAGCCCAAGGCCAAGCGCGGGGAAATTCATGCCCCGGCAGGTGGTGGCATACATCGACCCCCAAAACCGCGGATTGCACTCGATAAACTTGAAACTGCCATCCCGGCTGTCACGCCGGATATCAAAATTCAGGACCCCCTCGAAATTTACTGCCGCCACAATTTTTTGCCCCAGCTCCAGCAGGGCCCCGGACGAAAAGAATCTCATTTTCTCGGGCGTTACATATTCCTGCATCGTGCAGGCCAACACTTTCCCCTGCCGCGCAAAAATATTCAGGCACAGGTCCGTTCCCGGAATAAATTCCTGTACCATCAAAGGAAAATCGGCAGCTGACCGGCCGCTAGCCAATAAAGCCTCCCGGTCATTCTTCAAGTACCGCTCAAAAGACCCGCCTTCGCCGTGCACCTGTTTCGCAATGCATGGAAATCTGGTATCCAAAGCTTCAAGTTGGGAAAAACTGTCAACAATAACCATTTTAGGCTGGGGAATACCCAATGTCTTAAGCAGACGGGCAAAGGACTGTTTGTTGTGCAATGTTTCCAGGGTCGCCATGTCGGCGGAGGGGAACAATGAAACTCCGGCGGCCAGCCGATCGCGTCGCGCCACCAGGATACGGCTGCCCCGAAAATCTCCCGGGATGACCACGCTGATGCCCTGGCTGACGCAGTAGCTGTTGATCCGGTCGAGCACCGCCTCGTCGGACAAACCGGACACATCGATATAACCCCGGCAATGTTTCGACAAGGAGACAGCCCACATTCTTTTGCGGGCAAACACATGACAATCGATCTTAAAAGGAAGCAACGACCTGATAATGTTATAAATAAATGGGTCGGTATCCCCCAGGATCAATACCTTCATAAAACCTTTCAACACTATTAACGAACGAAGATCACATCTCCGTTAGCAAGCAGCAAACTGTCATCATCGATGGCACCTTTTTTCATCATATCATAAACCGGAACGGTACGCTCACTCTTGCGCCCGGTCGTATCGTTATGAATCACTTTGACTTCATTGGGCGCGGCAAACTTGGTAAAGCCTTCAGCCATCGCCACCAGGTCAATGAGTGTCAAGTGCCCGCGGGTCGGATACACACCCGGCTTGGTAACTTCGCCGATAATGGTCACCGTGCTTTTGGCAACGATCACCATGTCTCCGGCCGAAAGCAGCAGATTGTCGCTATCAGTCCCATCCTTGCTCATGGTGGCGTAAAGCGGGGCCAGGCGTTGAGTCTTGGTGCCATCGGCATGCGTATGAATGATCTTAACTTCACTGGGAGAAGCCACATCATTAAAACCCCCGGCGAGCGCGATGAGCTCACTGGCCGTCAGATAACTGCGGATCGGAAAGGTCCCCGGGAATTTGACTTCGCCCATGATCGTCACCATGCTTTTAGGGACGATCACCACATCCCCTGACGAAAGCAGGAGATTGTCGTTATCGATCGCCTGCCGGTTCATGATGTCGTAAAGCGCCGCGACCCTTTGGGTTTTGGTGCCGTCAGCATTCGTATGGATGATCTTTACTTCATTGGGAGAGGCAACATCATTAAAACCGCCAGCGAGCGCCACCAACTCGACCAGGCTCAAATAGCCGCGGATAGGAAATGAGCCCGGGGCTTTGACCTCGCCGACGATCGTCACGATGCTCTTGGGGACGATCACCACATCGCGTGAATGCAGGAAAATATTATCGCCCAGCGCGGCGCCCTTGTTCATGATATCGTAAACGCGCACCGCGTTCGTTGTTTTTGTGCCGTCAAGATTGGTATGGATGACCTTCACTTCATTGGCGGAAGCCGATTCGTTTAAACCCTGCGCCAGCGAAATAAGCTCAAGGACGGTGAGCGTGCTTTTGATCGGGTAGGCCCCGGGCATTTTCACCTCGCCCAGGATGCTGACCGTACTGTACTCCTGGACCAGCACGTTCGATTGGGGCGGAATGGATTCCCCCTTATCGAAGAGCTTGTTGATCTTTTTCTGAAGGTCGCCTACCGTTAATCCCGCCGCCGCTACGTCCCCGACATAAGGCAGGTTGATATCGCCGGTCGATGACACGCGCACCTGCCGGGAGAACTTCTCGTCTTTGCCGTAATACACCTCAACAATAAGCACATTCTCGGGGTCAATGCGGTAATCCGTGGAAAACTTCTCCGTCGCAGAAGCCGTGGCTGTTACCGCTGGCACCCCTGCAGCAGAAGCCGTCAACCCGGCGATCGCCGAGGTAACCGCCGCGCCAGCCGCGGGTGCCCCCTGGGCCAGCGCCAACGTCGCATGGCCGCATGCCAGCAATAGGATCAACGCGATGCAAAGAAGTTTATGTTTCATACAACCATCTCCTCTATTTGGGCTGACAAAAATTCAATATATAGGGAATTCAGGCAAAAGTATGTCCTATGAAATGCCGAAAGTCAATGTACCCCATGCAAATAATCTTGAATTACGATAACACACACTTAATTCTCGCGTAGCGCATCACAATATTCACAAAGTAAGCCATATTTTATGCGTCAACTAACACAAAGTCAGCCATATAAAAGGCCCGGGGCACATTTAAAATAAGCCAGAGCGCCAATATCCGAAACATGATAAATGCCGACACACTTGGCAAAAATTTGAAAAACGGGACAAATAAATCACACCCCGATCAAAGCCAGCAAATTCTCCCGAGTCAACACCTGAAGGTCATCCGGCCGTTCAAGAAAATTAACCACATCCCGCTCCACAACCTTCCAGTCGGCCTGCGCTACCCGCTGACCCAACACCTTTCGCCAGGACGCCTCGGTTACCGGCTCTCCCGCCCAACCCGTCTGTGCCAATGCCGCCGCAAGCAGGTTCATATTCGGCTGCAACCCCTTCTTCCTCGACAAATACCAGGCGACATCATAAAAGTCCCTGCCCTTGATATACGTGCGGCACAAGATCGCGTGCGTCTTACCCGCAAACAGCGACGGAAGGTCGTAGGTCAAGAACGCGACCGGGAAAAACTTGTTCACCAGCGTCGTCACCACCACGGCGCCCGCGGGAGGTTTGGTATCAATATCAACCTTGATGGAGAACTTGGCGCTCTTCATGGGCGAAAGCCTGGCCTCGAACAGCAAACCCTCGAATTTAATAAAAGCCGACCATACCGTCCTGGTATCGTTATAGACAACATCCGCCTGATACCCCGCCAGCAACAGGTCCCGCTTGATCCTGGCCATCAAATCGCCGAACGCCAGCGGCGAGGGCGTGACCACGGAGAAATCAAGATCCTCGGAAAACCGCGGCAGATCATAAAGGAACCGCAACGCTGTCCCGCCGACAAAAGCATAATGGCGAAATTGCCCGGCATCCTGAAGCAGCTTAAGCACATAAGCCTGGGCATATTCCCTAAGGATATTATATTTTGATGCCGGCGTTGACTGCCTGGCCGTCAGCTCCAAACAATGATCCTTCATACAGACTTCTCCTGCGCCAGCATTTCCTTCTTGTAAGCGGCGACCATCCCGGCCGCGCGCAGCATCCCCGGCTTGCCAAACTTTTGGGCGTACTCAAGAAGCCGCCCGGTATCAATTTTTTCCATGTTCTGCAAACGCAAACCTTCCAGATAATCGCGCGTCACCCCCGGTGCCCTCAGATAAAAAAGATCAAGCAGGGCTTTCTCCGGATAAGCCATGAACCCGGTTTGAGCGCCGATGGTGACCGCAAAATAACCCCAGAACAATCCGGCCCGGATATGCTGAAAATCGAACCGTCCCAGCGGCGTTACCAGCGACCCCGGTCGACGGGTTGTCACCGACGTAACCGTAAAAACCGCCTCCGGAATAAGCCCGTGAAATTCCAGGGCTTTCTCCAGGCTCACATATGAGGGCTCTTTCAACGCTTGCGCCAGAAAATAAACGGTCGGCACAACCTTCTGAAAATACGGAGCCAGAACATAAACGCCGCTTCGTAAAGAAAGCAAATGCCCGGCCTTTACCCAGCGCGCCAGTTGAACACGCAAAGAAGCCGGATCAGCCACTCCAGTCAACAAGAGATCGGTCGTTAGGATCGGCACATGTTGGTACTTATTGACAAAATCAGCAATTCTCATGTCAATAATATAACATATTTGTTAAATATACGCAACAAATCACGAATTACGGTACGCCCCGCTCTTGATGCGGGCGATCCATTGTGGATTGTTCACATACCACGCAATGGTATGTTTAATGCCTTCGGGAAAAAGAATGGTGGGCTGCCACCCCAGCTCACGGCCGATCTTGGCGGGGTCAATGGCATAACGGCGGTCATGGCCCAGCCGGTCGGGCACGAATTCAATAAGGCTCTCGGGCTTGCCGAGTTCCTTTAAGATCAGCTTAACAATGTCGATGTTCTTCCACTCATTATGCCCGCCGATGTTATACACCTCGCCCAGCTTGCCGCGGTCAAGAACAGCCGCGATGGCCCGGCAATGGTCTTCCACATAAAGCCAGTCGCGCACATTAAGCCCATCGCCGTAAACCGGCAGGCGTTTGCCCTCGAGGGCATTCGAGATCATCAGTGGAATAAGTTTCTCCGGAAACTGATACGGCCCGTAATTATTGGAACAGCGGGTAATGATCCCGGGGAAACCGAAGGTATGAAAATACGCCCGCACCAGAAGGTCGCTGCCGGCCTTGCTGGCGGAATAAGGGCTATTGGGCGCCAGCGGTGTATCTTCCATAAAATAGCCCGTCGCGCCCAGCGAGCCGTAAACCTCGTCGGTCGATACATGCACAAAACGCTTGATGCCCAGCTCGCGCGCTATATCCAGCAGCACCTGCGTGCCCAACACATTGGTCTGGGTGAAGATCTCGGGGCCCGTGATGCTGCGGTCCACATGCGACTCCGCCGCGAAATGCACCACCGCCTGCGCACCCTGCATGGCCGCGCGCACCGCGTCATGATGCGTGATATTGCCTTTAATGAACGTCAGCCGCGCCTGGCCCTTAAGAGCCGCCAGATTGTCGGGATTGCCGGCATAAGTCAGCGCGTCGAAATTAACCAGCTCCACGTCCCCGCGCGCGCCAAGCAGGTAATGGATAAAGTTCGACCCGATAAATCCCGATCCGCCGGTCACAAAGATTTTCATCATCCCACAGCCCCTTCTATCTGTTCGCTCATGTATTTCTTCAACCCGGCCCGCCAGTCGGGAATAACAATGCCCAGCGCCTTGGCAAGGGCCGCGCTCGACATTGCCGAACAGGGCGGCCGAAGGGCCCTTAAATTGAAACTGCTCACCGGAACAGGAATCAGTGTCTTTTTAATGCCCGCCAGCCGGAAGAATTCGGTCGCCAGTTCAAAGCGCGACGCCTGCCCCGAATTGGTCAGATGCCACAAGCCCTTCAGCCCCGCGCTACGGGCCGCCAGCGTGACATCAACCACCGTCCGGGTAAAGGTCGGCACCGACACTTCATCCTCGGTGATCTTAAGGGTATCGTTCTTTTCTGCCCACTGGCGTAATTTGTATAGAAAATTCTGCTGCCCCGGCCCGATCACCCAGCTAAGGCGGAAGATCAGAAAATTCCCGCCCGCGGCCTGCACCTGCCGCTCGCCTTCCAGCTTGCTGGCGCCGTAAACGCCCAGCGGGTTAGGCGCGTCCTGCTCCGTATAAAGCAGGCCCTTGGTCCCGTCAAAAACGTAATCGGTACTGTAATGCACCAGAAAAATACCGCGCCCCGCGCAGGCCCGTGCCAGGATGCCCGGCGCCTTGGCATTCACCGCGAACGCCGCCTCGGGGTTATCCTCCGCCAGGTCCACCTGATTGTACGCCGCGCAATTGATCAGCAGGTCGGGCTTTTGCTCTTCCAGAAAATGTTCAACAGCGAATGCCTTGGTAATATCGCACTGGGCGATATCGGCCGCGACAAAAGGCACCTGCAACCTCCGCAACCGTTGCTGGAACTCGCTGCCAAGCTGCCCGTCGCCACCGAAAATGACCACTTTCTTCATGAACAGGCTTTCCGGTATTCGAAATTGGTCTCGGCCGCGGCCAGCAGAACACCGCCGGCATCCTTGGGCGACAAGATAGGCGCCGCCACCGGCCAGGTGATGCCGATCGCCGGATCGTTCCAGATAATACTGCGCTCGCAAGCCGCCGCGTACTCATTGGAACAAAAATACATGATCTCGACCTCGTCGGAAATAGCACAGAAACCGTGCGCGAAGCCTTCGGGAAGGTAAAGCATCTTTTTATTCGTTTCGGAAAGTGTCGCACCCACCCAATGGCCAAAAGTCGGGGAGCCTTTGCGGATATCCACCGCCACATCGAAGATCTCGCCGCGCAGCACCGCCACCAGTTTGGCCTGCGCTTGGGGCTTCAGCTGATAATGCAGGCCACGCAAAACATTTTTTTGCGACCGGGACTGATTCACCTGGCATAAGCCGACGGTAATACCCGCCGCCTTAAAATCCGTGCTTTTATAAAGTTCAGCAAAGAATCCCCGGCCATCCGGGAACTGCTTCGGTTCAACTTCAATGACATCCGCGATCGCGGTAGGCGTGAACGTAAACGGCATATTATTCCTCGGCCACCAGCTTAAGATAATCGCCGTAGGACGTTTTAATCGCCGCCCCCAGGCGGAGCAACTGGTCTTTCTTAATATAGCCCATCCGGTACGCGATCTCCTCGATACAGGCGATCTTAAGCCCCTGCCGGTCCTCGACCGTCTTGATGAACACCGACGCGTCGATCAATGATTCATAGGTGCCGGTATCCAGCCAGGCAAACCCGCGGCCCAGTCGTTCCACCTGCAACTGGCCCTTTTCCAAATAAGCATTATTGATATCCGTGATCTCAACCTCGCCGCGCGCCGAAGGCTTCACCTTGCGGGCGATCTCAAGCACCTGATTATCATAAAAATAAAGCCCCGTCACCGCCCAGCGGGAACGCGGCTTTAAAGGTTTTTCCTCAATAGAAAGCGCCTTGCCATTGGCATCGAATTCCACCACGCCATAGCGTTCAGGGTCTTTAACGTAATAACCGAAAACCGTCGCGCCCGCCGTCCGCTTGGCCGCCTGCTGCAGCGACGCGTAAAGGTCATGCCCGAAGAAAATATTATCGCCCAAAACCAAAGCCACGCTATCGCGCCCGATAAAATCGGCCCCCACAATAAAAGCATCGGCCAGCCCCCGCGGCTTGGGCTGCGCGGCGTAGCTGATCTTAAGGCCCAGGTCGCTGCCGTCGCCAAAAAGCTGTTCGAACTGCGGCAAAGCCTGCGGGGTTGAAATGATCAGGATCTCCCGGATACCGGCGAGCATCAAGACCGACAGCGGATAATAGATCATCGGCTTGTCGTAAACCGGCAGGAGCTGCTTGGAAACCGACTTGGTAATGGGAAAAAGGCGCGTCGCCGTGCCGCCCGCGAGGATAATGCCCTTCACGCTTCCACCGGCCGGCCGTGATCGTCGTCAAAACGCTTGATATCGTCTTCCCCGGTATAGCCGCCGCACTGCACTTCAATAATGCGCAATTTCCGGCGCGCTTCAGGATTCTCCAGCCGATGCAGCGTCTTCTTGGGGATATACGTGCTCTGGTTCTCGTCTAAGAAAAGCGTGTTGCGGCCATTGGTGATCTTGGCCGTGCCCTGCACCACCACCCAGTGCTCGCTGCGATGCTCGTGGCTCTGCAAACTCAAACGCTTGCCGGGGAGCACTTCAACTAGCTTGACCTTGAAACCATTCCCCTTGTCGATGACCGTGTAAGAACCCCAGGGGCGCGGAACTGCTTTATGCGGTGCCATAAGCCGATCTCCTTTATTTCGCGCCGATGCCGAAAAGCACCACCGGAAATGTTTTTAATATGATCTTCAGGTCCAGCCAAATGGACCAGTTATCAATATACTCCAGGTCCAGGCGCATCCACTGGTCAAAGTTCGTGATCTTGTTGCGGCCGCTGATCTGCCACAAGCAGGTCAGGCCCGGGCGCATGCTAAGCCGGCGGCGCTGCCAGGGATCGTATTCCTCAACCTCGCGCGGTAACGGCGGGCGCGGGCCCACAATGCTCATCTGGCCCCACAGGATATTCCACAACTGCGGCAATTCATCAATACTGGTCTTGCGCAGGAACTGCCCCAGCGGCGTGATGCGCGGGTCATTATCCATCTTGAACACCGGGCCTTCCATCTGATTGAACTTCTTAAGTTCCTCCAGGCGGGCCTCGGCATCCTGGTACATGGTACGGAATTTATAAAGCGCGAAGGTGCGGTGATTAAGCGTGCTGCGCTGCTGGCGAAACAGCACCGGACCGGGCGACGTTAGTTTGATCAGCAGGCCGACAATAAGGAACAACGGGCTTAGCAAAAGAAGCGCTGTACCGGAAAGCACAATATCCATCAGCCGTTTAACAAAAAGCTGCCCGTCCTGGCCGGGGGTGGAATCGAACATCAAAAAAGGCATGCCGAAGATCGAGGTTTCCTTGCCCTGGATGAACTGAAGGTCGAAGAAATCCACCGCCACATTAACGGAAATACCCACGGTTTCGCAGAAAAGCACCGGCTCCTGGATACGATCGATCCAGCGGCGCGGCACAATGAACACCACCTGGTCCACGGTAATGCCACCGGTAAGCAGGATAGAAGAAATATCTTTGATCGTGCCGATAACCTTGTACCCTTCAAAATCCTGCCCCACCTTGGAGGGGTCATCATCGATGATCCCGATGATCTGTAGCCCGAACTCGGCATGGTCCTTGATGCCGCGGATAAAATGCACCGCGCGCGGGCCGGTACCGACAACAATAATATTACGAAAATTATAACCGCCGGAACGAAGGACGCGAAAAGCGGTGACCACAATAACGCGCTCGAGGATCAGGAAAAGAGTCCCCAACCCGAACGCGGCAATGGTGAACGAACGGGAAACGTAATTGATCCCAACCAGGTAGTTCAGCGAGCTAAAGAGCAACAGGCCAAGAGTTCCCACCAGGATAATACGCCCCGCGAGTTCAAACGCGCTGCGCAAACGGAACGATTCATAAATACCCATGGCAAAAAGGCCGCCCGTCCAAACCAGCAGCATGGTTGGCAGGATCCACAAATAAGCTCTGAGCGGTTCAAGGTCATGAATGCTGCTGCGCCAAAAGTAGGCGATGAAAAAGGCCGCGATCAAAAACGAAAAATCGACCAAGATCATAATACGGCGGAATGTTGTCGCGTTCTCTTTAAGCATATAGGGGCCTCCTTGGGGAACAAAATTGGAGAATCAAGATAATCACGAAGAACGTCTTACATACCCGAAAGGTTAACACATCCAGGGTGTAAATGCAACCCGCGGAGCAAAAAAAACCATAAAAAATCGATTAAAAACGGAAAGAACAGTTGCTTTCCTTAATACCGGTTCACGGCTAAAACATGAAAAAGGACAGCAAAGGCGAGGATAAAAACCAGCGGCAGATGGAGCATATGCCAATAAGAGAACACCCGTTCATAAAAGTTGAACTCCGCGACCTTTAGCGTCTGGCCAAGGAACTTGAGCGTTTTACGAGCCATCTGCGCGCGCATCAGGCGCTTACGCAGGGGGCTCCACTGGCGCTCTTTGGCATGCTGATCAAGGAAAGAGATGATCAGGCCCCTGATCTTCCAGCGCACCACCTGCGCTTCCCAGCGCACCAGGCACAAACGTTTAAAACTAAGCATCAATTCCTTGGTCGGCGTGGACACTTTCGCCGCGAACCGGCCGAGCTCCTCGCGGACACCGGGGATGATCCCCAGATGGATCTCAACCTCTTCCTTCTGCTGGTCGAAGGTTTTCTGTAGCTCCAGCAAACTGGTGCGCTCACCGTAGAGCGTGCGATGGATCCGTCCGTAGAAATATTTTCCGACCACCCCGCTGGCCGAAACGATCAACAGCGACAGAAGGGCAACATTGCTGTTAAGCGCCCCGAAATGAAAATTGGCATGATAAAGGATAAAAAGCGGCCCGACCACGCCAAGGAACATGTGGAACTGGAACCATTGTTTGGCGCTGCCCGGAACAGCCAAGGTCTTGATCCTTTTCTTGAGCGGATAGATCATCAGGACAATGACCAAAATGACACCGACCGGGCCGAGCAGGTAACCGGCGCCATGTTTGGGCGTGATCAGCTCATGGCGGCTAAGCCGCCAGCCGATCAGCAGGACGAGGCAAACAAAAACCGAGAAGGCCGGTAAAAGCCGGCTGTAAATTCTTTTGGCGTAAAAAGATTTTATCTTTTCTATCATAGGAGCTTCATCAGCCAATTCTTGACACTTTTATGTTTATCCAGCAGCGCTCTCATGGCCTCGCTGGAATTATCGACGGTCTTCACCGACAGGTACGGATTAGCCCCGTGTTCCAGAAACAGCGCGGCCATGGCGCGATCGTCGCGCTTGACCGCGATGAGCAGCGGCGTATCCCCCGCTTTATTGGCCATGTCCACCGAGGCCTTATGTTCCAGCAAAAGCCGCGCCACTTCCCCGGCGCCGGCATCCGCCGCCAGGATCAAGGGCGTATCACCACGAATGCCCACGAGGTCAACCCGGCTTCCGGCTGCCAGCAACAGCGCGGCCGCATCGGCTTTACCCGCGCGCGCCGCGAAAGACAGCGCCGAATACCCATCATTATTTTGGGCATCCAGCGCCGCGTGGCGCGCCAGCAGGACTTTTACCGCGTCGGCCTGGCCGTTCTCGGCAGCGATCATCAACGCCGTCCGGCCCGTGCTGTCAGCTCCATTAACGTCAGCCTGATGGTCCAGAAAGATCTCGATAAGATTAACATCCCCGCTGGCCGCCGCGGATAACAGCGGCGAACCACCGGCTTCGGATGAACCCAGCGGAACCCCCGCCTCAAGTAAACATTTAGCTGCCGCCCCGTGGCCGTTCTTGACAGCGGCGGCTAAAGCTGCCTTAAAAATTGCCGCGCGCGCCGGCGCGTAACCACTGCTGGCGATCAAGCGCGCCAGCGCCTCCTCATGCCCGTTGGCCGCCGCCAGGATCAGCGGCGAGGCTTTTGCCTGGTCCGGAACGGCGTCGCTCTTCGCCCCGGCCTTCAGCAACAGCTCCACAATATCCGCGTGCCCCTGCCAGGCCGCCCGGCTTAACGCGGTGTAACCGTCATCGCTCAAGGTGTCGACGGCTTCCCCCTGCGACAGCAACAAAACCACGATCTCTTTTTCTCCCCGCCATGACGCCAGCATCAGGGGCGTCCATTTCTCGAACGGCGTCCCCTTGTTGGCCTCTTTCATATCCTTAAGCCTGGCCGCCACGGCTTTTACCGCGTCGGGATCCTTGAATTGCGGCGGCAGGGCCACTTTGCCCGTCGCCAGAAGAAGGCGGGCGATATCATCATGCTTCTTAAGCAGCGCGATCTCCAGCGCCCCATGCCCGGCCGCGTTAACCTTCTTCGGATCGGCTTTCTTTTCAATAAGCAAATTGACCATCGCCGCGTCATCAAGCTGCGCGGCCAGCATCAGCGCGGTCACCCCCTGGGCATCGGCCGCGTCAACCAACGCCCCGGATCCCAGCAAAAAACGCGCCGCCTCAATATTTTTTCTCAGCGTCGCCGTCAACAGCGCGTTGCGCCCGTCCTTACCTTGCGCTTCCAGGCCCGCGCCTTTGGCGACCAGCCGGCGCACCAGGTCCAGGCTGTCAGGCCCGGCCTCTACCGCCACGATCAAAGCGGTCTGCCCGTATTTATCCTGGTAATTGATATTAACGCCGGCACCCAGCAGGCGCGACACATCGTCAGCACTATTCTCCCGGATCGCCGCCAACAACTGCTCTTCTTTGGAAGCGTCAGGGTTACGCCGGATATCTTCGCCCTGTTTCTTAAGCTCGTCGATTTTTTCAATGGCGGGAGCGTATTTCAGGAGGGCCGCGGCCTTGTACCAGCTAAGCGCGGCATCGCGATCGGCGGGCGTGCCCCGGCCGCTTTCATACATCATCGCCAGGTTGAACTGCGCCTGGGCATTGCCCTGGCGCGCCGCGTCGGTAAAGAAGTTGAATGCTTTTTTGTAATCCCTCAGGCGCACCGCGCGCTTGGCATCTTCGAGCGCCTGCGACGGAGCCACCGGGCTTTCGGCAACAGCGGCAAGACACTCCCCCGCGCACGCCAGAAATAATAATGCGATTAAAACTGCCTTCAATGCGACCATCCTGCCTGTTAAAAGCTGAGCCGGTAACCGATCGTCGCGAACTCTTCCAGCGACTTGGTCCGCTGGCCGGCCGATATCTCGGTCACCCATTCCGTTCCGGCTTCCAGTTCCAGGTTCGCCGACTTGGTCAACCGTATGTCCAGGTGCGCGGTCGGCCGGGTCGTTAGCCGCCGGTCGGTCGATTCCTTCGCTGTCCGGAACGCGATATGCAGCTTCTGGTTAAAGCGTATCCGCGACGTCAGCGGATAACGCCAGTTGATGTTCATCGAATTGTCATTGCTCGCCGCGGAATCGGTATAACCCAACCCGAAAATGATCGAATCTTCTTCCTTGAACACATTGCTCGCGATAAGTTCGGTTGAATACGTGTAATCCGGGGCCACCGCGTCCGACCCTTCCACCAGGGTGATCGCCGGCGTCGACATCGTGCCTTCGATCGCGGAAACCGAAACGTCCGCCGTCCACTGTAAATTCGCGCGCAAGTCCTGGCTGATCCCGGCCGAGAGCGACTTGCTATTGGTCGTACGATCCAGCGCTAACTGACGCAATTCTTTACGGGTAAAACGGTCCGTCAGGTCCGAGATCTCAACGAACCCCGTCCCCTGAACGGAATTATTGACGGTCAATAGCGGCGTCTTGCGGTAATCCCCGGCAAAAGTCAGCGAGGTCTTGGTAGGCAAACTCCAGTGCCCGTTGAACGACGCGATATTGATCTGCTTGAAGTAGGTATCATAATCAAGCATGGTGAAAAAAGCCTTCTGCATGTCAAAATAACGCATTTCACCGCCGACCGCTTGACGGTCCACCAAGCCCGTATTCCACTGCTCGATCGCGTAGGTATTAAAGTTCCACTTGGCTTTTGGCTGGCCCCAATCGATGCTGACCCCCGCGAAATGCTTCTGCGCCACGATCTCCGGCATCTTGACCGTATCCACCGGAAAGCCGTAAACGCCGTTAAGCTTGATGCCGGGCCTGATCCGCTGGGACACCTGCACACCGTCAAAACGCCCCAGCACCCCGCCGGTCGAGAGCGACTGGCGGCCCACCCGGGTATAAAGCCCCTTCTCTTTCATATTAACTTCCACCGACATCGCGCTGATGCGGTCCTCGTCAACGCCGCCCTCACGGTAATTCTGCAAAGTACCGCCGGTAAAGCGGGCGTTCACATCCATGTCCTTGCTTTTGAAGCGGCCGTTAAGGTCCACGTCATTGGAAAGATAATTAACGCTCTGGCGGAATTTGCCGCCCTTGATCTTGAGCGAATCCCAGTAATAGAACTGCGACATGCTGCCAAAGATCTGCGATGTCCATAAAGCCTGCTCGGCCCGGGCTTTCTGGGCGGGCGTCAGCGGCTCCTTCAAAGCCGTCCGCGGTTCCATATCGGCCGTTACCACGCCGGCCAAGCGCTGGCGCACGCGGTCGGCATCGGGACCTTTAGGATATTCCCTAAGATAGGTCTGATACTCGGCCGCAGCATGGGGCAGCTGGCCATTACGTTCACGGGCAACGCCAAGCAATTCTCGGGCTTGTTGTTTCAAGGGGCCTTTGGCGGTCAAGAGCACCTTCAGATAAAGCTCGGCCGCCATATCATACTCGCCTTTCATCAAGGCCTCTTTGGCTTGTGCCATGAGCGGCGCCTCGGACTCCGCACCGGCATCCTTGACGTCAGGCAAGGGGATCGCCACCCCCTGTTGCCCGCCAAGCACCACACTCGCCGGCGGCTGGTCGGTCGTCACCCGGATGATCAGGGTTTTCTGATCCCCGGTACCACGCACATCGATCTGGACATCCTCGGTAAACTCGATCATTAACTTGGGATTCTCCTGGTCGTCACCGTCAAAATGCAAATCCTTCAGCGGCAGGCCCGTCGACTTGTCCCAGGCAGGGATCACCCCGTTATTAATATCATCCCGGCCTTCCTGGGAGAGGGTCGAATAATTCAGGGTCTTTAGCTGAATATCGAATTTCCGCGCCTTGCCGACCGGAGACAGATTGCGTAATTGAAACGCGTAAAGAGAATTAAGGGATAGTTCATACCCATCAGGCAGAACTTGTATCCTCACCTCTTCCAACGCGCTGGCATGAACAGGCGCGGCCAGGCAAAATACCGCCGCTATCAGGAACAACATCGTTCTGAACAATTTCATTGTCACCCTCTATTACATACTAAAGGTTCTTGTTGAATGGCAAGCGCCGCAATCCTTGTTTGTCGCCGGATGGCCGCGCGGCTTACCCTGAACGGTCATGCCGTCATGCGTCAGCCCGTCATGGCAGCTGGTGCAGGTCCCGATAACATCCGTATGGCTCACCCTATTATCCGCTACCGTCCAGTTCGACGTGGAATGGCAATTGGTACACGTGTTGCTCGTATTCATATGCAACGGGCCCTTACCCGTCGCTACCGTCCCGTTATGGCAACTGTAGCAGGTGCCGCTGACCGCCGTGTGGTCAACGCGGGCGACCGGTACCCAGGCCACGGTGGAATGGCACAGGTTGCAGCTGTTCGTTGTGCTCATATGGCTCGCCGACTTGCCGGCCACGGTTGTGCCATTATGGCAGGTCACGCAGGTCTGCGCCACACCGGTATGGTCGAAAACCGCCGGTAACCAGGCATTCGTGTTATGGCAGGAACCACAGCTGGTGGAAGACGGGATATGGGTGGGCGTCTTTCCTGTCGCGATCGTCCCGTTATGGCAGCTCGCGCAGGTCCCGACCACCGCCGTATGATCCACGCGCGTGACCGCCGTCCAGGTGGTTGTGGAATGACAGCTGTCGCAAGCATTCGTGGTATTGATATGCGTCGGTGTTTTCCCGGTCGCCGCCGTTCCGTTATGACAGCTAGAGCAGCTGCCGGTCACGGCCGTATGGTCCACCCGTGTCACCGGGCTCCAGGCCGTCGTATTATGACAGTTCGCGCAAGCGGTCGACGTGCTGATATGCGTGACCGACTTACCCGTTGCTGCCGTGCCGTTATGGCAGGAAACACACGTGCCGGTGACCAGCGTATGGTCGATCCGCGTTACCGGCGTCCAGGCCGTCGCGTTATGACACGCGTCACAAGCACCCGATGTCGCGATATGCGTGGCCGACTTGCCTGTCGCCTTCGTTCCGTTATGGCAGCTCGCGCACGTGCCGGTCACCGACGTGTGGTCCACCCGTGTCACCGGGCTCCAGGCCGTCGTATTATGGCAGTTCGCGCAAGCGGTTGACGTGGTGATATGCGTGGGCGATTTACCGGTCGCTGCCGTCCCGTTATGGCAGCTGACGCAGGTCCCCGTTGCCTGGGAATGATCGAACCGGGAAATAAGCCAGGAACTCGTTCCGTGGCAGGCATTGCAATTGCTCGTGGTCGCCACATGCGTGGCCGGCTTCCCTGTCGCGGCCGTGCCATTATGGCAGCTGGCGCACGTGCCGGTCACCGCCGTATGGTCCACCCGCGTTACCGGGCTCCACACCGACGTTGAATGGCAGCTCGCGCAGGTGCTGGCTGAAGCAATATGCGTCGCCGACTTCCCCGTCGCCGCTGTCCCGTTATGGCACGTTGAGCATGTGCCAACCGCCTGGCTATGGTCGAAAGCCGTTACAACCCAATTATTCGTATTGTGGCAGGCGCTGCAATTCGTGCTGGTCGCCACGTGCGTGGCCGACTTGCCCGTCGCCGTCGTCCCGTTATGGCAGCTCACGCACGTGCCGCTGGCTTTGCTGTGGTCGAACGTCGCCACCACCCAGCTGGAGGTTGAATGGCAAGCATCACAATTACCGGTGGTGGCAATATGCGTGGCCGGCTTGCCTGTGGCCGCTGTCCCGTTATGACAGCTCGCGCAGGTGCCGCTCACCGCCGTATGGTCCACCCGTGTCACCGGGCTCCACACTGTCGTGTTATGGCAGCTGGCGCAGGTGCTGGCTGAAGCAATATGTGTCGGCGATTTACCGGTCGCGGCCGTCCCGTTATGACAGGTGGAACACGCACCTACCGCCTGGCTGTGATCGAAAGCCGTCACCACCCAGTTGTTCGTGTTATGACAAGCGCTACAATTGGTACTGGTCGGCACGTGCGTCGCCGATTTACCGGTCGCCGTCGTCCCGTTATGACAACTCGCGCATGTACCCGTCACCCCGCTATGATTAAAGGCCGCAACAACCCAACTGGAAGTGCCGTGGCACGTATTACAGCTAGCCGTTGTCGGCACGTGCGTCGCCGGTTTACCGGTGGCCGTCGTCCCGTTATGGCAGCTGGCGCAAGTCCCGGTCACCGCCGTATGGTCCACGCGGGTCGCCGGCGACCAAGTGGCTGTCGAGTGGCAACTCGCGCAAGTGCTGGCGGAAGCAATGTGCGTCGCCGACTTACCCGTTGCCGCCGTCCCATTATGGCAGGTTGAACACGTGCCAACTGCTTGCGTATGATCAAAAGCCGTCACCACCCAATTGTTCGTATTGTGACAAGCGGTGCAATTCGTACTGGTCGCCACATGCGTGGCCGATTTCCCCGTCGCGGTCGTTCCATTATGGCAGCTCACGCACGTGCCGCTGGCTTTGCTGTGATCGAAAGAAGAAACCACCCAGCTGGAGGTTGAATGGCAGGCATCACAACTGCCCGTCGTCGCCACATGCGTGGCCGGCTTGCCCGTTGCTGCCGTCCCGTTATGACAATTCGCGCAGGTCCCGGTCGCGGCCGTATGGTCCATCCGGGTCAAGGGCGTCCAGGCCGTCGTATTATGACAGCTGGCGCAGGTGCTGGCAGAGCCAATATGCGTCGCCGGCTTACCCGTTGCCGCTGTCCCGTTATGGCAACTCGAACAGGTTCCGCTGGCCTGGCTATGATCAAAGGTCGACATAACCCAGCTGGACGTGCCATGGCAGGCATTACAGCTGCCAGAGGTGGCGATATGCGTCGGCGATTTACCGGTCGCGGTCGTCCCGTTATGGCAGCTCGCGCAAGTCCCCGTAACAAAAGCATGGTCCACCTTGGTCCCCGCCGTCCAGGAAGAGGTCGAATGACAACTGGCGCAAGTGCTGGCAGACGCGATATGCGTGGCCGGCTTTCCCGTCGCCGCCGTCCCATTATGGCAACTGGAACAGGCCCCCACCGCCTGGGTATGATCAAAAGAGGTCACCGCCCAATGGGACGTCCCGTGACAGGCACTGCAATTCGTACTGGTCGCGACATGCGTCGGCGATTTCCCTGTCGCCGTTGTACCATTATGGCAGCTTGCACAACTTCCGGAAACCGCGGCATGCGTGAACGACGCCACCGCCCAACTGGCCGTGCTGTGACAGCTGCTGCAATTAGCCGTCGTGGCAACGTGCGTAGCCGGTTTTCCGGTGGCCGACGTGCCGTTATGACAGTTGGCGCAAGTCCCCGTGACAAAAGCATGGTCCACCTTGGTCCCCGCCGTCCAGGAAGACGTCGAATGGCAGCTGGCGCACGTGCTGGCGGACGCGATATGCGTCGCCGCCTTACCCGTCGCCGCCGTCCCATTATGACAACTCGAGCAGGCACCGCTGGCTTGGGTGTGGTCAAAACGATTGATCGCCCAATTAGCCGTGCCATGGCAGGCACTGCAATTCGTGCTGGTCGCCACATGCGTCGCGGACTTTCCCGTGGCCGTTGTTCCATTATGGCAGGAAGAACACACCCCGCTGATCCCGCTATGATCAAAAGATGATGTCGCCCAACTGGACGTGCCATGGCAGGTGCTGCACGCCGCGTTCGTCGCCAGGTGAGTCGCCGGTTTTCCCGTCGCGGTTGACCCGTTATGGCAGCTCGCGCAGGTGCCAACGACAAAAGCATGATCAATGCGTTTCGTCGGGACCCAGGCACTGGTGGCATGGCAGGTCGCGCAAGCGCTTGATGAGGGGATATGCGCCGCCGATTTTCCCGTCGCGATCGTGCCATTATGACAACTCGAACACGTGCCGGTAAAAAGGGCATGGTTGATCGTCGCGTGGCTGAAACTGTCCGTGGAATGGCAATCATCGCAACGCTCACTGCTCTGAATATGATTCGCCGATTTGGGCGTCGCCGCGAAAGAGCCGCCGGAAATATGGCAGGAACCGCACACTTTCGGCGTCCCTTTGAACACCCCGCGGATATGGCATTTATCGCAAGAGATCCCCCGATGCGCGCCATTAAGAGGATAGCCGGTCGCGAAATGGTCGAACGCCGGCGCATCGGCAGCCAGCGCCGCGCCAGCGCCCGCCACAACGAACACCATCAGCAAGCCCGTCAAGAATAGATGTCGCATCAGTTCTTTCTCCCCTTGAAATATTTCTTGAACGAATCGACCGCGTGGCATTGCTCGCAGTTCTCCCCGAACTGCCCCTTGTGAGCATCGTCCTTCTCGTGGCAGGCGATACAATTCGTCGACGCCGTTACCACTTTACCCATCGGCTGATAGTGGCAGGCCTGGCACTTGATCCCCGCGTGCGGCCCTTCAAGCTTGTATTTCGTTTGCGTATCGTGGTCGAACTGCCAGAACTTCCACCCGTTGGGATTATGGCAATCCGCGCACTCGGTCCCCAACCCTTTCTTGTGAACGTCCTCTTTGGCATGACAGGAATTACAATCGATCTTGGCATCTTTAAAAGCCATGGTCTTGTGACATTGACTACAGGCAAGGACCGTGTGCTGGCCGATCAACGGAAAACCGCCCAGGTCATGATCGAACTTAATGCTTTCCTTCCACCCCGCTTCGTTATGGCACACCTGGCAATCAACACCGACCTGCCCCTTATGCACATCCCGCGACTCGTGGCAGGCGTTACAGACTTTATCAACTTTCATGTCCAGGGACGGCGCTTTATGGCAAGCATCACACTGGGTCTTGCCATGCCGGCCCGACAGCTTGAAATGCGTATCGCGATCATGGTCGAACGTCACTTTCTTCCAGTCATTCTCGGTATGGCAGGACGCGCATTTAACACCGTTCTTTTCTTTATGCACATCATCAACCTTATGGCAGTCAACGCATTGCGTTCCTGTCTTAACGGTGAACAGGTTCGCTTTATGGCAAGCGGCGCAGGCCGCCTGAACATGCGCGCCTTTCAAAGGATACTTGGTAGCCGTATCATGCAAAAAGGTGACCTTTTTCCAATCCTCCGGATTATGACAGCGTTCACAGCGCTCTTCCTTAGGGCTGGCGTGGACATCGTTGATCATATGGCAGGACTTGCAGTCGAGCGGCGTATTCTTATACGTCTCGTTGGTATGACAGGCATTGCAAGCCACCTTCTGATGCTTGCCCGTCAATAAAAAGTGCGTCTTGGCATGATTGAAATACGTTTCCTTCCAGGCCGTTTCCTTGTGGCAATCCGCGCAATTCTTGCCCAGGGCGCCCTTATGATGATCGTCCTTCTGATGGCAGCTGAAACAATCCTTCGGAGCATCTCGATGTTTTTTACCGGCCGTATGGCAGGCGTCGCAGGTCACGCTCAGGCCCGCGTGCGCGTCGTGCAAGGGAAAGTCTGTCCAGTCGTGTTTGAAGGTGGCTTTATCCAGGCGGGCGATAACAAAAGACCGGCCCATATGGTCGGGATGGCAGGATTTACAATCCTTGCTCGAAATGGCCACGATCTGGCCGTGCAAACCCTGATGCACCTTTAAGTCGCCGGCGACGTCTTTATGGCAATCGAGGCACAGGGCATTCTGCTCACCTTTTTTGAAAGCGGAATGACATTTGATGCATTGGCTCTCATACTTGGCATGGGCCTCGGCCAGGCGGCCGGGCATGACCACTTTTTCGATCGACTGCTTATAGAGGATCGCCGCCACCAGAAGAATGGCCAGGCCTGCGATCACGGCTAATTTTGAAGGGCTTATATTTATCATTTTACCTGTAAAATACTAACAAATTTTACTAGGTAACCCAACAAAATTAAAGGATTATCTATATAAGTACCGTCGAGACTTAGATGATGATGGAGGATCGCTTTAAGCGAGGAATTGCTCGACCCGCTTGACGATCTCATCCTGCCCCAGCATTTTGGAAAGCGCCGGATAAGGCCGGTCATGGACCACGATCGTTTGGTCGCCAGGCTTGTTATCAGAGGTAAGCGCGGTCAGGAAAACGATAGGAATGCCGGATAGGGCCTGATGTTCCCGGATCTGCGTGACCGTCTCCGCGCCGTCCTGGTCGGGCAGCATCACGTCCATCAGGATCAGGTCGGGCTTAAGCCTGACGGCTTTGGTGACGCCGGTCGCTCCATCGGGCGCCAGGGCAACGTTAAAGCCTTTCCGTGACAGGATGAAGGAAAGGGCGTCCGCGTAATCCTGGGTATCTTCAACGATCAGAATGGTTTTCATTGTTTCTCCTTCTTGACCATGGCTTTCATGGCGGGTAAATGCTGCATCGCGGCCTCGTGCCCGCGCTGGATGAGTTTATCGACTTCGTAAAGCTCGAACCACTGAATGCCCCGAAGGTCGGGGTGGATCAGCACATTGGCCTGCCGGCCGCTGTTCTCGGCGAAGATATACTCGGAGGCCTGTAAGGTGCGGACAATAATATCCGCGATGTTAGGCGATAAGAATTTTCCCAGGAAGCCGCCCAGGCGCAACGAAATGAATTTCCATGGATGGCGCTTGAACGGGACCCGGGCCATATGCCGGTAGCGCTTGATGCTCCATTCTTCACCCCAGCAAACCTCTTCGGGCGACTGCAGCACATTGACCGCGATGATGCGCTTAATGCCCATGTCGGTGAGCACATTCACCGGCAGGGGGTTTAAAACCCCGCCATCAATAACCATCTGCCCCGCCTCAGTAACCGGCGGAATAATGCCCGGGATCGCGATGCTTTTAAAAACCGCGTCCATAATAATGCCCTGGTCGATCACGATCTCGCGCCGGTGCAGCAGGTCATAGCCCACCACCCGCAGCGGCACGGACGTATCATGGAAAGCCGCCCGGCCGAATTTGCTCTTAAGCCACCGGCCGATAGCCTTGCCCTTCACCACACCGGAGACCGGCACCACACCCAGCGGGATCAGCATGAAGATCAGGAACGCCGCCAGCAACCCGTAGCCCAGCAGCCAGAACACGCAAATAATGACCAGGAGCACCAGCCCGCGCTGCACCGGCGGGTCAAAAAGTTTCAGCAGGCCGGCCTGATTGGAAAATTCCCGGGCGATCTTCTCCAGATCATCCGCGTTGTGGCCGGAAACCCATAAGCCGCCGATCAGCGCCCCCATGCTGCTGCCGACCACCACGTCGACCGGTATCTTCTCGCGCTCCAGCACCCGGATCACGCCCACATGAGCCATGCCCAGCGCCGCGCCGCCGCCGAGGACCAGCCCGATCATGGTGCCGGTGATCTGCCGGCCCAGCCTTTGCACGGCCAGAATATAGTCAGCCTCCAGATAAGGCAGGACCACAAACGAATCGTAATTAAGGACCTTGCGGATATCTTCCGGCTTAAGCGCCCCTTCTCCCGGCTGGCCGTCAATGACCGCCCGCACTTTATCGGGGCTGAATTCCTCCTTCAACTCCCGTGAAAGGACCTCAATAGCCTGCCGTGCCAGTTCCAGCTCCGCCTCCAGGGCCCGGACGGACAAATGGATAATATCCGACTGGATCAGCAGCTTGATGACCGCGTCCTCCATCGGCCCGGAAAGGTCAAAAACAATGCGCTCATAATCCTTAACGAACCAGCCCGCGAACTGGCCGATACGCCCGCTGATCCCCGGATCCTTCGGGTCGAACCGGACCTCCAGCGTATCTACTGTTGTATTGCCCTGGGACACAGCCTGCAAACTGCGCTGATGATCGGAAATAATATCCTGTAAATTCAACAGGGATGAAGACGGATCAGATGAAAAACGCAGCAGCAAGACCTTGCTCCCGTGCGCCTGGTCTTTCAGCGACGAGGCCAGGCTGGCGGCATAAGCACCGCTGGCGTTCCCCCCGGACGGGGCGTAGACCGCGATCAGCGCGTTCTCGTGTGATCCCGACGGGACAGGCGACCGCTCGCGGGCCTTCAGGGACAGATTGACGCTAAGCGCCAGCGCCAGTTTAGGCGTGACCTGCAAGAGCTCGGCGAAATCTTCCTTTTTGATCTTGAGCACCAGGGAATCATTGACCGCCTGGTAGGTATGCGAATGGTTCTCGCCCGTCAGGGCGGAAATGGTGCCGAAATGCATGCCGCGCACCAGGACGTCAACCACGTCCTTCTGCCCCCGGGCGTCCACCTGGTAAGACGTGACCCGGCCGGAAACCATAGCGTAGAACGCGTCCGCGGGCGCGCCCTGCCGGCAGATCAGGCTCCCTTTAGGGAACTCAACAAGCTCGACCAGGCGCGCGATGCGGTTGACCGTCAGCCAGCTAAGACCGCCGAAGATCGTGATCTCCTTGACGACCGCCCGCTTGTTGAAGAAAGACGGGTCGGCGCTTATTTTATAACTTCGTTCTCCATCCATTTAAACTCTCCGCCAAGGACATTTTTCGCGAGCTTCAAACTGACCTTGTCATGGTTCGAGCCGGCCTCCAGGAAAAGAGCATCAACCCTTTTACGGGATTCCAGGCAATAGGCCACCGCCAGGTCGAGCGCATTCTCCTGGCCGTTCTTGTGCAACATCACCGCGTATGAGCAAACCGCGGAAATTGAAAAGAGCTCCGTCCCGATATCAACGATGCGGTTGAGGATGCTCTGCTTGCTCTCGAGCTTCTGCTGATAAATGACCATCTGATGGAAGGTCCCGCGCGCCAAGCGGCGGCTGGCCCTGCGCACATACATCATCTGCGGCTGCAGCGGGCCCGGCAAACTGCCGATCTCGGGCGGGGTGAAGAATCCGCCCCACAGGCCCGGATACCACACCGCGTAATGGGCCATCATCTTGAGGGCCGCGCCCAGCTTGGCCAGGATCGGCGTACGGCCGCTAAGCAGCGGCTTTAAATACGACAAATGCGGGTCGAGCGCTTCGCGGGCGATGAACAGGTGCATGATCTCACTGGTACCCTCGATGATCCGGTTGATGCGCACGTCACGCAGCACCCGCTCCACGGGCCAATCGTCCACGCCGCGACGCTTGAGTGAAGAGCTGGATTCATACCCGCTGCCGCCACGGATCTGCAAGGTTTCATCCGCGATCTTCCAGGAAACCTCGGTCGAGAACAACTTGGCCAGCGCCGCTTCCAGGCGAATATCGCGATGCTTATCGTCGGCCATCGCGGAAGTCAGCCAGGTGACCGCGTCAAGCGCGAATGTATGGCTGGCAATATAGGACATCTTCAGCGCCACGGATTCATGCTCCCCGATCGGCGCGCCCCACTGCTGGCGTTTTTTCGCCCACTCACGGGTAACGAACATGCACCACTTGGCGATGCCGACGGATGCGGCCGGCAAGGTGAGGCGGCCGACATTCAGCGTCATCAGCGCCAGCTTCAGCCCTTCGCCTTCACCAAGGATGATATTCTCGCGCGGTACTTTCACATTATTGAACCGGATGAGCCCGATCTGAATGCCATGTAATCCCATGAAATCACAGCGGTGGACCTTCTCGATCCCCGGCGTTTTGCCCTCCACGATGAACGCCGTGATCTGCTTGACCTCTTTGCCCTTGACGATCTTGGGCGGGGTGACCGCCATCACCGCGATAACGTCGGCGATCAGGCCGTTAGTACACCAGAGCTTTTCGCCGTTGATAATAAAATGCTTCCCGTCTTCCGTCGGTGTCGCGGTGGTGAGCATCTTGCGCGGATCGGAACCGACCGTCGGTTCGGTCAAGGCGAACGCCGAGATCGCGCCTTTGGCAAACAGCGGCAGGTACTTATTCTTCTGCTCGGGGGTGCCGAACAATTTCAGCGGCTGCGGCACGCCGATGCTTTGATGCGCCGACAAAAGCACCGCCGTCGAACCGCAGTAACTGGCGACCAGGTGCATAATGCGGTTATAATTGTATTGGCTAAATTCCATCCCGCCGTACTCTTTGGGGATCTTGAGCGCGAACGCCTTGAGCTCGCCCAGGCCCTTATAAACCTTCTCGGGGATCAGCCCCGTGCGGTCAACCTCATCGGGATTGAGGTTCTCACGCAAGAACTTCTCCATCTTAGCCAGGTATTCATCGCCGGCCTTCTTCTCTTCGGCGGACTGTTCCGGAAAAGGGTGGATCAGCGACCAGGCCACGCTGCCGTGAAAAAGCTTGAGCGCGAAACTGGGAAACTGCCACTGCTGCTCGCGCGCCGCCTCGGCAAACTCCAGGGACTGAAGTTTTTCCTTGCTGATATTTTTATCGAACATGCTCATAGGTATCTCCTTATAAATTTTTCCCCGATACTACGCCCGTTCCAGGACCACCGCCGCACCCTGGCCTCCCCCGATACAAAGCGACGCCACGCCGAAATCCTGATTCTCCCTTTGTAACCGCTTAAGCGTGGTCAGAATGATCCGCGCGCCCGTGGTGCCTACCGGATGCCCCAGCGCCACGCCCCCGCCATGTTTGTTAAGCTTCGCCGGATCGATCTCGCCCGTAAACCCTTCGAACCCGAACTTTGCCGCGAAGGCCGGTGACGCCAGCGCTTTCATGCACGCAATGACCTGGGCGGCAAAGGCCTCATTGATCTCAATAGCCTGCATGTCAGATAATTTCAGGCCTGCTTTCTTAAGTGCCAGAGGGATCGCGTGCGCCGGCCCAATACCCATCCGGGACGGTTCAACCCCGGCATAAGCGAAAGCCCGCACATACCCCAGCGGCTTTAACCCCAGCTCTTTGGCCCGGCTTTCGGAAGCCACCAGCAGGGCGGCCGCGCCGTCCGTGATCTGGCTGGAATTCCCCGCCGTGATCGTACCAGTCGCTTTATCAAAGAAAGGCCGGAGCTTGGTCAGCGCTTCGATCGTCTGCCCCTCCCGCGGCCCGTTATCCATGGTAGTGGCTTTGGTGTATTTCGGCCCCGGGATAACCGGCACGATCTCTTCCGCCAGGATGGCCCGGGAGGCGAGCGCTTTCAAATGGCTTTCCAGCGAGAACTGGTCCTGCTCCCGTCGGGTAATGCCGAATTCCTGCACCAGGACTTCCGCCGTCTGCCCCATGTTCAGGCTGCAGATCGGGTCAGTCAGCCCCAGCTGTAAACCGACCACAGGTGAAAAATGATGCGGGCAGAATTTAGCCATCACCGCGAGTTTTGCCAACAAGGTTTTGGCACGGCCCAGCTCCATGAAAAGCTCCTGGGACGCCTTGCTGAAAAAAAGCGGGATATTGCTCATCGATTCCGTGCCACCGACCAGCATGCAGCGGCCTTCACCGGCCCGGATCTTGACGGCCGCGGACACCACCGCTTCTATGCCGGAAGCGCAATTACGATGCACCGTGAAGGCCGGCGTCGATTGGGGAACGCCCGCCAGCAAGCCGATGACCCGCGCGATATTCGCTGCGTCGGCCGGCTGCCCAACGCAGCCGAAAATGACCTCGTCAATATGGCGGACGTCGAATCCGGTACGCTCGATCAGCTCGCGGGCGGCAATGCGCCCGAGCTCCTGCGCGCTCATGAAATTGAAGTCCGTCCCCATCTTGCAAAATGGCGTCCTTACTCCGTCGATGATCGCGATACGTTCCATAAAATTTTCCTCCGTGAAAATTTTATGCTCCCAGATGCCGCGACAGCCAACTGGCTGACGGGCAGATGGGAGCTTGCTTTAGCTTTTCGGCCTGTTGTCCAGGATCCGTTTTTCCTTGTTAGCTGTTTCAAGTTCCAGCCGTTTTACCATTTCCGCCAGCGGAATGAACTTCACCTCATTAGGCGCCAGTTCCGTCGTCCCCATCAAACGGTCTTTCAACTGATCCGCGAACGCCGCCTCATTAAGTTCCTTGCGGTGCGCCACATAAACCACCAGCTCGTCGCTGTCGTGGGGATCATTGTTATGCTTACGGATCTCGATCTGCCATTCATCGATCTCGGGCATGCCGTTGAGCGCCTGCGCGAAATGGTCCATATTCACCAGCACGCCCTTGATCTTGGCGAGCTCCAGCCCCTTGATATCCGACAAACGGGAAATATCGCTCGACAGCCGCAGGGTCATCCGGCCGCAATGCGGGCAGGGCTCATGGCTGATGCCGCCTTTTACGAAATCCCCCGTGCGGTAACGCAGGATCACGGAAGCCCTCGAGTCAAGGGGCGTATAAACGATCTCGCCGTCCGCCCCGTCATCAAGGACCGTGCCGGTCTTGGGATCGATGATCTCGAAGATCTCCTTGTCCGGGTACAAATGATAGCCACTCGACAATTTGTTGTCTGTCGGGCATTCGGCCCAGGCCATGCGCGCCTCGGTAAAACCATAAGTCCCGAAGATCAGCACGTCTTTGGCGCCGCAATCCGCCAGCATCGTGGAAAGCTTTAACTTGTATTCCGCCGTCACCCGGCCGGCGCCCAGCACCACCTTCTTGATATACGACAAGTCGTATTTGCGTTCCTGCGCGACCCGGACCATGTGATAAATATAACTGGGCACACCCAGGATCACCGACGGTTTGGTGCGCTTGATGGCCGTCAGGTTCCCTTCTGTCCCCATCACCTTGCCGCCGCCGGTACTCAGCGCGAAAACATCCGCCTCCAGCGCGCCGAAGAACGTCTGCCAGAACGCCAGGTGCGGCGCGAACGGAAAGATATTCATGATGCGTTCGTCAGACTTGATGTCAAAGAGGCTCACCATGCGGCTGCCGGAAATACAAAGATTGTCCAGGTCATAGCGGCTATACGTCACCGGAACCGGCGAATGGGCCGTTCCGGTGGTAAAGGTCATGAAGATCGGGCGGTATTCCTTCGCCAGTCCGGCCATGACCTCCTCTTTGCCCCGCAGCAGCGACTTGAGGGCGAGGCCCGCCAGTTTATACTTCGGCCAAGACGCGCGGATCTTTTCCTGGTCTGGCTTGAGAATATAATCCATGAACCGCTGCGGGTTGTCATCCGCAACCAAGTCGAGCTTGCTGGTAAAAGGCAGGTGCTTCAGGTCACTGATGCCCTGGATATGGCGCGGATGGATCTTCTGCTCATCAAAGATCCGGCGATAATAAGCACTGAAGGGATATACCTGCGTGCGGAAAAAATGACGTAGCTTGCGATCCTGTAATTCACGGATCTGCGGGTACGATAAAGCCGTTATGTTCTTCCAGGAAGCCATAGAATCCCCCTTGATGGCACCTTACCGGCTTCAGGCCGGATAAAACGACGTCTTCTGTTTCTGCAAACCAAGCAGGTACGCCGCCGGCTTGAAACGTCCGTCCTTGAAACGCTCTTCGAGCGCCTGCAATTCACCGACCAGTGTGTCGATCCCCAGCGAATCAGCATAACGCAACAAGCCGCCGCGGAACGGCGGGAACCCGGTCCCCATGATCATCCCGATATCGACCGTATCCGCCCCGTCGACCACGCCTTCTTCGATGATCCGCGCGGCTTCATTGATCATGATGTAGATCATCCGCTTGAGGGCGTCTTTATCCGGTGCGCCTCCCTTGACCAGCGCCTGGACTTTAGGATTGACCTGCCGGCGTTTGCCATGGATATAAAAACCCTGCCCGGACTTCTTACCCAGCAATTTCAATTCAAAAACCTTGTCGAAGATCGCGCACGACTTGAAACGCGCGCCTAAGCCCGCCTCCAGGATATGCAACACTTTCACGCCAACGTCGAGCCCGACCTCATCGGAAAGAGTGAACGGACCCATCGGCATCCCGAAATCGGTCACCAGCCTGTCGAGCCCCTCGATATCCCCACCCTCTTCCAGCACCCGCCCCGCTTCATTGATATACGCCAGCAGGATGCGGTTGACCAGAAAACCCGGCGCGTCCTTAACAATGATCGGCGTTTTGCCCAGGCGCTTGGCGAACTCGAGCGTCGTCACCAGTGTTTCCTGCGACGTTTTTGGCGTCGTGATGATCTCCAGCAGCGGCATGCGATGCACCGGATTAAAGAAATGGAACCCGATCATTTTTGAAGGATCCGCTACCGCGCTGCCCATTTCGCTGACCGACAGCGACGACGTATTCGACGCCAGGATGGTTTTGGGCGAAACCTGGCGGCTAAGCTCGCCGAAAACCTTCTTCTTGATCTCCATATTCTCAACCACTGCTTCTATAACGATATCGGCGTCCCTAAGGCCGCTATGATCGAGCGTGCCCGAGATCATCGCCATGCGCGCCGCCGCTTCACCCTGTTTCATCTTCTTACGCTTCAGCGCCTCCTTATAAACATCCCAGGCGGCTTTTAGCCCCTTGCCGATCGCGTCATGATTGATATCTTTAAGCCTGACCCAGACACCCCGGTTGCTTAACAGCTGCGCGATCCCGCCGCCCATGATACCGGCGCCGATGACCCCGGCCTTGGCGACCGCCGCGGGCACCACCGTTGCTCCAGGCACAGAAAGCTTCTTGAATTTCTCGGAAAGATAAAAAAGGCTCACCAGATTCTTGGAGATCGGGGTCACCGCCAGCTCGGCGAAAGCTGTTGATTCAATATCCAGCGCTTTCCGGCGAGATACCCCACATGTTACGCGAACAACATCGAGCGCCTTGACCGGAGCGGGATAAAACCCTTTGGAAACTTTAAGTACACTCTCGCGGGATTTGCTGAAAATAAACCCGCGGCCGAGCGATGTTTTTTCCAGGAACGCGTTGAACCCCTTGGGCGCGATCACCGGATATTTGCGCCGCTTGCTGGCCGCCGTGACCTCGTCAATAAACTCGCGCACGCGCGCCGCCAGCCCTTGCTGGGAATACAGCCGGTCGACCAGGCCCATTTTAAGCGCTACCCGGCTGTCCACCGGGCTGCCGCCCAGGATCAGCTTGAGCGCCCCCTGCAAGCCAAGCAATTTAGGCAAACGATATGTCCCGCCAAAACCGGGAACAAAGCCAAGATTCACTTCAGGGACCCCGATCCGCACCTTGTCGCTAAAGGTCGCTACACGGTACCGGCAAGCCAAAGCCAGCTCGCAACCGCCACCCAATGCCGCCCCGTCAATGACCGCGACAGTCGCCATCGGCAGGTCTTCAAGTTTGTTAAAAATGCGCTGCCCGGCCTGCGATTTGGCCTTTCCGTCGGCCACTTCCGTAATGGTCTCGATCTCCTTGATGTCAGCGCCGGCGATAAAAATATCTTTCTTGGCGCTTTGAATGATAACGGCTTTGAGAAGGCTGGGGCTGCTTAACTGGTCGATGATATGCTCGAACTCGAGCAGGGTGGCGGTATTGAGGACATTGACTCTGGAATCTGGCTGATCAAAGGTGATGGTTGCGATGTTATTCTCTTCTTTGTAAATAACATTCATAAGTCACCTCTAAAGTTTGTTTGTACTACTTTTATTATAACCCTGTCCTCACTTTAAAAAATAGAATAGTTAGAAATATTGGCAATACCGCTGCCGGCAACCCTCATTCCGGCAACCAAGGTACGACACCCCCAGCCGGCGTTCCAGGACATCATCCACATCCCGGGCCATCTCGACATCCCGGGCATAGACCACCTGGGCCGCGATGGCCGGCGAGCAGGAACAAACAACCGCTTTAAGCTCCGGCCGGCCGTGCGTCAGGGCCAAAACATCTTCCGCCCGGCTGCCATAGACCCCCTGCAAGTATGCCACCGTATCGGCCGAAAGACCATAACGCGACGCGCAAACGGCCGCTTTTTCCAGGGAACCGCTGCCGAAAAGAATATAATCCTTCATCGGCGGACGGCACCGCCATCGATCAGGCAGCGCGAGCCGCAACGTGTCCTCGGCGATCGCGCGATAGGTCGTGTACTTTCCGCCCATCACCGCGAAGGCGCCGTTCTTCAAACGCTCAACCACGTGACGGCGGGAGACCTTCGAGGGATGGCCCTTCTCCGCGACCAAAGGCCTGACACCCGCGAAAGACGACAGGATCCGGGAGCGCTCAAACGTCAGCCGAGGGAAAACCCGCGCCGCTTCGGTCAAAAGATAATGAAGGTCTTCTTCCTCAACGGACACCGAACCGGGATCACCGGTATAGTCCGTATCGGTCGTGCCGATCAAGGTATGGCCCTTGTAAGGGATCACAAAGAAAACCCGTCCGTCGCTGTGACCCTGCAGCAAAAAAGCGCTCGACGACACCTGACCCTGATAAACAATGTGCACGCCCTTGGTCGGGCGTAAACGGCGTGGCGCGGCGGGGTCCAGCTTCCGGATCAGGCTATCCGACCATGGGCCAGCCGCCAGAATGACCGTCCGCCCCTTCACCGCGAACGAGCGCCCGGCCGAACGGTCCCGGGCCTGAACGCCGACGGCGCGTCCGGCCTCCAGGATAAACTGCTCCACCTCAACATTATTCGCCGCCACCGCGCCGAACGTGTCGGCCATCAAAACATTTTCCAGGCAGAGGCGGGCATCATCCATCTGCGCGTCCCAATACTCAACGCCACCGGTCAAACCCTCCCGGCTGATGCCGGGCGCCTCCTTCACTACATCCTCTGTCGATAAATAACGGGGCAGCCCAAGTCGGTCCCGCCCGCTTAAAAGATCATAAAGACGAACCCCCACCTTCATCATCCACAAGGGCCGCGGGCTATCTTTATAAACCGGGATCACAAAACGCAAAGCGCCGGTCAAATGCGGCGCGGTCTTTAACTGCAAAGCCCTCTCACGCAACGACTCCGCCACCAGATCGAACTCAAAATGTTCCAGATACCGAATGCCGCCGTGCAAAAGCTTGCTGGAACGGCTGGACGTGCCGGCAGCAAAATCATCTTTCTCCAGCAGCGCGACCGAAGCGCCGCAAGCCGCGGCCAGATGCGCGATAGCCGCGCCGTTAATGCCGCCACCGACAATAAGCACGTCAAAAGTTTTATTCTCAAGGCGGGAAATATCGCGGATCATCGGTGCCCCGACAAGGCCTGGGCCACGGCCTTTTGCCAACCCTCGTAACGCGCCCGGACATCCTCCCGGGGCATGGAAGGCCGGAACACCCGCTCGACCTTCTTCAAACGGGCGAGGTCAGACGGCCGCCATAAACCGATCGCAATCCCCGCCAGATACGCGGCACCCGCCGCGGTCGAGTCGACCATCACCGGGCGCACCACCTTCGCGCCAAGGATATCCGCCTGGAACTGCATCAAAAATCCGTTGCGGCAAGCCCCGCCATCAACTGCCAGCAGGCGCACCGGAAAGCCGGCCTCTTTCTGCATCAGGTCGAACACATCCTTGATCTGATACGCGATCGCCTCTAAAGAAGCCCTGACGATATGCCGGGCATTCGCGCCGCGCGTCAGCCCGGTGATAATGCCGCGCGCGTGAGGTTCCCAGTGCGGCGCCCCCAAGCCCACAAAAGCCGGCACCATATAGACACCATTCGTGTCCTTGAGGCCAGCGACCATCGTCTCCGCCGACTCAGCATCCGGGATCACTTTGAGCTCATCGCGCAGCCATTGCACCACAGCACCCGCGATAAAGACCGATCCCTCCAACGCAAAGACCGGCATCCCCTGAACATCACAGGCCAGGGTCGTGAGCAAGCCCCCCGTTGAATGAATGCATTTCTTGCCGGTGTTAAACAACATGAAACAGCCCGTCCCGTACGTGTTCTTGGCCGTCCCGGCGGTAAAACAGCCCTGGCCATAAAGAGCGGCCTGCTGGTCACCCATGACCGACGTAATAGGAATGCCGGCCGGCAAACCGGCCATAGCTGCCGTATGGCCAAACACCGCCGCGGAATTCCGGACCGACGGAAGGATGTTTTCCGGGACGTTCAGCAATTTTAATAAAGGCCGACTCCAGCGACGGGCCTTGATATCGAAGAGCATCGTACGGCTGGCGTTGGTCATGTCCGTCACATGCGCGGCGCCACCGGTAAGTTTGTAGACCAGCCAGGAATCGATCGTGCCAAAAGCAATATGCCCCTGACGGGCTTTGGCCCGCAAGCTAGGCACATGGTCGAGCAACCAGCGCACTTTGCTCCCGGAGAAATAAGCGTCCACCACCAGCCCGGTGGTCCTTTTGATCAAAGCCGCGTGCTTCTTAAGGCCATCGCAAAAAGCCGCGGTACGGCGGCATTGCCAGACGATCGCCCGATGGCAGGGCTTGCCCGTGCGGCGGTCCCAGAGCAGTGTCGTTTCACGTTGATTGGTGATGCCGATAGCCGCGATCGCGGCGGGGTTAATTCGGGCGGAAGCGACGGCTTTCTTAATGACCGAAACAACGGAAGAAAAGATCTCTTCCCCGTCGTGCTCGACCCAGCCGGGTTTCGGATAATATTGAGGGAATTCCTGATAGGCGGACGCGATAGCCCGGCCCTGATGATCGAAAATGAACGCGCGCGAACCGGTGGTGCCCTGGTCGATCGCCAGGATGTAACGCTTGGGAACGTTTACATGGGCCATGAACCCATTATTGATGAAACATGGAACAGCGCAACACAAATCCTCACGATGATGCGCCGGACGCTTTCAACCGCTCAAGATGCCCGAACCCGACCAACCGGCAATGCTCTTCATCCCATAAACGGAATGCCAGCGAATGAAAGCTCGACCACAAGGTTACCGGATGGATCTGCTGAAAGAGCGGATTCTCCCGGTAACATTTTTCAAGAAGATAATTCGGGATCCGGGGGCTCAAATGATGGATATGGTGGAACCCGATATTCCCGGTGAACCATTGCAGGACTTTCGGCAGTTTGTAAAAAGAGCTGCCTTTAAGCGCCGCGGTCACGTAATCCCAGTCATCCCGGCGTTGCCAATAAGCCCCTTCGAACTGATGCTGCACATAGAACATCCAGACCCCGGCAATAGAAGCCAGAATGATCGCCGGCAACTGGACCAGCAGATACGCTTTCCAACCGACACAAACGATCAAAGCGCCGGCAAGAGCCGCGATCCCGAAATTAGTGAGATGGATCTCCCGGCGCACCTCAGCACCGGTTAGTTTTGACGGAAACCGATGCAGGACCAAAAACAGGAACGGCGGGATGATCGTGAATAATAAAAGGGGATTGCGCAACAAACGGTAGCCCCAGCGCGTCAAGCGCGGGGCCTGCCGGTACTCATTGACCGTCATCGTCCAGATGCAGCCAAAACCGCGATCGTCAAGGTTTCCCGACGACATATGATGCCGGTTATGTTCTTCCCGCCAGGGAGCGTACGCGGTAAATACCAGGACACCCATCAAAAAACCAAGGACCCGGTTAGCTTTGGCGGAACGCAAGAATGACCCGTGAACGCAGTCATGAAAAATAATGAACACCCGAACCAGAAGCCCCGCCGCCGGAACCGCCAGGGCCAGGGTCAACCAATAGGAAAAACGCAAACTCAGGAACATTAAATACCACAGGCAGGCGTAAGGCACCAACGTGTTGACCAGCTGCCAGACACTGCTGCGCAAACGCGGTGTTTCATATCGGCTGACCACCTCATACCACTTCATCGGCACACACCTTCCTTCGACATTAAAGTCGTACCAATGACGCGATCGATTACAAATACTTTGTAGAAGAGAACTAGGCCGCGGAGGGGATCTCCCAGCCGCAGTTGGGGCAGCGCACGCTGTTTTTCCCGGCTGGTTTTGCTTCGTCGAAACGGAACCACAAGCCGCAATGCGGGCAATCACGACGGTTCATGGCGGCATTCTCATTACCTGGCTGCTTCTCGAAAGGGTCATCCGCCGTGGCTGACATGCCGCCCTCCCTTTTCCCGCGCCGCCAATGCCCGAGCCTTGTCTTTCTTGCTCATCCGGCGGCCTTTGACCGGCGGCAGGCCTTGCGCCATAGGCAAAGGATCTCCCGTCAATTCAAAACCGGGTATGGCCTCTCTCGGAAGCCGGACCCGCGCCCTTTTTTCGATCAGCGCGAAATGCGCCTGATCTTCATGGCCCACAAAAGAAACCGCCACGCCCTTTTCACCGGCCCGGGCTGTACGGCCGATACGATGGATATAATCATCCGCCGAACGCGGCAGATCATAATTAACCACCACGGGCAATTTAAAGATATCCAGCCCACGAGCCGCCAGATCGGTCGCCAGCAGCACCTTGAACTTTTTCTGCTTAAAATCTTTCAATACGCCTTCACGCTGCGCCTGTGTCAGGCCGCCATGGAACGCATTGGCGCTGATCCCCGCTTTCAGCAATTTCACGACGATCATATCCGCGTCCCGGACGCTGGCCACAAAAACCAGGGCCTGCCCCCATTGCTCGACCAGGATCAAATGCCGGAGCAAAGGCCCGCGCTGATTGCGGTTGACCGCAACCACCCGCTGATGGATCCTCTCCGCCGCGGGCGCTCCGTCTTCCGCTTTGATCCGGACCGGATCGCGCAGGAAACCACCGGCCAAAGCCGCGACCCTTTCATCGATCGTGGCCGAAAATAATAGGTTCTGACGCTCCGCCGGCAAAGCCTTGAGGACCGCTTCAAGCTCACCGGCAAAACCCAGGTCGAACATCTTGTCGGCTTCATCAATAACAAGGACCTTAAGACAAGAAAGGTCGACCGCCCCGCGCCCGACGAGGTCTAGCAACCTGCCGGGCGTGGCAACCGCGATATCCGCCCCGTGATGCAGGTTCCTGATCTGCAGGTCGATATTCATCCCGCCGATCAACGTGATCGTGCGCGGCGGCCGGATCAGCTGACGCCCATGATCCTTAAAAGCGCGCTCCACTTGCATGGCCAGTTCGCGGGTCGGCGCCAGGACCAGCACCCGAAGCGCCCTCTTGTTCCCGTCAGCGGTCAGCCGCAGCAACTGCAACAGTGGCAACGTAAAACCGGCCGTCTTGCCCGTCCCCGTCCGTGCCTGGGCGATCAGGTCGCGGCCCTTTAAAATATAGGGGATCACTTTCTCCTGGACCGGCGTGGGCGTTTCATAGCCGGCGACTTTAACGGCAGCCAGCAAGTCGGATGAGAGGCCTAAGGCTTTAAATGACATAAACTCCTCAGCGCCGGATGCGCCGCGATCAATTTAAGGGACTTTCCCAAATAGGTCTTGCCCGGCTCCATGCGATGCCAGGGCGACGCGCCGGAAGGGTGCGGCAAAGGAATAACATCAAAGGAGCAGCCGGCCCGTTCTGCCCGAAAAGAGCGGCCGATCAGCTCATCGAGCTTGCCGGCGGGAATAAATTGCCCGATCGCCAGCTTCCCCACCGGAATAACCAACTCGGGACGAAGGATCTCCAGCTCGCGGTCCAGCCAACGGGCGCAATTGACGATCTCATCAGGAGAAGGGACACGATCGCCACCTGTAGCTTTCTTACCGGGAAAACACCGGCATACCGCGGCCATATAGATCGAGGCACGGAACTGCGCCTCGGTAAGCCCCGTCGCTTCATTGAACCAGCGGAACAGCGTCTTACCAGCGGTCCAGGCGAACGGACGGCCCAGCTTCGGCTCCTTATCACCCGGCGCCTGGCCGACCAGTAACACCCGGCTGACCACCGCGCCGCCGCTAACAACCGGCGGGATCATCTGCGGACAAAGCCGGCAGCGGCGAAGCTCTTCAATATGAGCAATAAGTTTTTGCATAGGCCTCTTGCCAAAAAGAAACCCCTGGACGTGTTCAATCATCCAGGGGTCAACGAACCAAGCCCTCACCAAGCAACTAACTCAAGGGCTTCTCTCTAATTCAAGCTTAGCACTTTCAACGCTGCGGTCAACATATTATTCAAGGCCCCCCAAGAACAACAGTTTCATTTCAAGAAAGTATTGAAATCCTCCGGGATGAAGCATAAACTACTACAAAAATCGATCCAACAGGAGGTTCCCCATGAAAAGAACCACGCTCATCATCACCGCTGCTCTCGTTATCGCGCCGTTCTCGACTGCAATGGCCGTGATCAATATCGACCCCAAAAAATACCACGAAGAACACGAAGCCCAAAAAAGAGCCCGGGCCTTGAACGCCCAAAACCCTCAAACCCAGCCACCGGCTAAACCCGCCACCAGGAAAGACGTGGCCAACGATATCACAACCAGTAACGCGGACACGATCGAAAGCCCGAAACCAAACAATGAACGCTGAACTCAATGACCTCTGGCAAGACCTGACCCTTCTCCTGCGCTCGCACCCATGGCACGGGATACCCGTCGGTAATGACGCCCCGATGATCGTCAATACCTATATCGAGTCCGTGCCCTCAGACACCGTAAAATACGAGATCGACAAAAAAAGCGGTTTTCTGAAAGTCGACCGGCCGCAAAAATATTCCAGCGTCTGCCCCACCCTTTACGGGTTCATCCCGCAGACCTTCTGCGGAGAGGCCGTCGCCGGGCTCTGCCAGGAACGCACCGGCCGCCCTAACATCATCGGCGACCAGGACCCGCTGGACATCTGTGTGCTGACCGAGAAAGTGATCACCCACGGCGACATTATTGTGCGGGCGCTGCCCATCGGGGGTTTCCGCATGATCGACCACGGCCAGGCCGACGACAAGATCATCGCGGTCATGCTCGGGGATGCCCTGCACAGCCGCTGGACCAGGCTGGAAGACTGCCCGCGCGAATTCGTCGACCGGCTCAAGCATTATTTTCTGACCTACAAGGATCTTCCGGGAACGGATGAACGCTCCTGCGAGATCACCCACATCTACAGCCATGAAGAAGCCTGCGACGTGATCCACCGCGCGCGCCAGGATTACAAAGCGCGCTTTCCCCGGCTGCTGTCCATGATGGAAAAGATCTCCGACGATTGAGCGGCTCAGGCCTCCTTCTTCCTTCGTGACCCCGCCCTATTCCATATTCTTAAAAAAAAGTTCCTGAAAACGCCGCAAGACCTTGGAAGGCGCAACTTCTCCTGGCGTCAAGAACAAGCCGCGCTGACGAAAGAAACCTCCCAACGTGGGGTAACTGCAGAACACCGATATCGGGACCGCAAAAAGAAGAGGCAGGACGATCACCGAAACCCACCAGAACAACGTTTTGTTCACCGCGTAGGCAATGCCCCCCCAAAGAAGGGCACCCGCCGTCCCCAACCCGTAAGCCCGGAACGCTTCCGCGAACGATGTCCGGCTCGAGCGGCGCACCTGGCTTTTCCAGACCAGTTTCTGCCCTACCAGATTAAGGACCACATACCAGGTGTGAAAGATCATTCTAAGTGGCGCCAACAACGTCGAGAAGAGTGTTTCCAGAAGGACGCTGGCTACCAGCCTTGGCAAACCACCGAAGCGCGCGGCCTTACCCGGAGAAAGGGCGATGAGGACAACGCTCAAGACCTTGGGGATGAACAAGAACACGGCCGTCACCATCAGCAACTGGATCGATAAAGCGCGATACTGCACCGGCCAGTGAGGGAACAATGTCCTTTCCGAAGGCAGGAAATACACCGTCGTATGAAAGAAATTCGCCACCGCGTGAGCCGTCATCAAAACCAGAAGAAGGAACCACAAGAACGACGAGAAATAGAACAGGTTGCCGTTAAGAAAAAGGACCCGGTGGCCAAACGCGATCCCGCGCATGAACATCAGGCGAAGATGCTGAATATTGCCCTGGCACCAGCGACGGTCACGCTCGAGTTCCTCCAGAAGGTTGGGCGGCAGCTCCTCGTAACTCCCCTCGAGTTCATGGGCCAGCCACACCCCCCACCCCGCCCGGCGCATCAGGGCGGCTTCCACGAAATCATGGCTGAGGATCTCCCCGCCGAACGGCGGCCCTCCGGAAAGCTTGGGCAGGCAGCAGTATTTCATGAACGGCGCCATGCGCACGATCGCGTTATGCCCCCAGTAACCGGACTCATCAAGCTGCCAGAACCGCAACCCCGAAAAAAACAAAGGCCCGTAAACATAACTGGCGAACTGCTGCAAGCGCGACACCAGGCTAGCCTGATTCATGGCGGCCGGCGCAGTCTGCAGGATGCCGACATCATCACGCGCTTCCATCGCATTGACCAGCCTGACGAGCAGCTCGCCCTCCATCAGGCTATCGGCGTCAAAAATGATCATATATTTATACTGGCTGCCCCAGCGGCGGCAGAAATCACTGACGTTCCCGCTTTTCTTATGGATACGCAACTTGCGCCGGCGGTAAAAAACACGGCCGAAGCCGCCGACATCCCGGCACAGCTCGGACCAGGCGGTTTCTTCCATCAAAACATACTCGCTCTGGACGGAATCGCTCAGGATAAAAATATCAAAACGCTCCAGCTGCCCCGTCTCCCGCAACGATTCATAGGTCGCCCGCAGCGAAGAATAGATCCGCGCCATTTCCTCGTTATAAACAGGCATAATGAGCGCCACGCGGGTTGCGGGCGCGATCGGCTGGACGTCAGGCGAAAGCGGGAGCGAATCATCTTTCTTGCGCAGGGCCATCAGAAAACCGAAGATCACTGTCCAGAAATTGAAAGAGATCCAACCGAAAAGGCAAATGTAAATACCGATGATCGCCAATGACAAGGGCGTCAACCCGCCAGCACTCATGATGGTGGTGAACGTCGATCCGGCGGCATACGTGGAGGCGGCAATGAGCGAAAAGAAGACAGCGCGGCGCACCGCCAGGACCGCGGCCTGGCTCCCGCTGCGGAACACCGGCGACATTAACGGCCGGTACGACATAGGGGTCCGATGTAAAGGGGGTTGTTTATGCGCGCGGATCATGGCAGGTACGTATAACTCCAGGTCTCGGTGACCGGGCGCGCGCCGGCCTTAAGGAACGAGCGGAATTCAACAGCCGGCTTCTGGTGCGGCGACATGCCCTCGAGGAATCCGGGGCTATCCCACTGGACTTGCAAAACGAGCCGCCAACCGCCCGTTGACGGATTGGTCATCAACTGGGTGCTGGTTATCCTGGCGCCGCGGCTAACCCAGACATCGGGCGTAAGCTGCGCTCCGGCGGGCAAGCCCTTTAAACTTTCGCCGGCAAAATCGATGAGGAACATCTTGCCGTCCGGTTTGTTAACGGCTCTGGTCGCCGTCACAAAACCTTGGCCGGAACGTTCCGTCCGGGCGGAATGCCATGAAAGCGTATAAGCGTAGGTCACGGCATCGCCGCGCTCGAACCCCCGCTCCGGCACCCAATACGAAACGATATTGTCGTTATACTCATCCTTGGTGGGAAGTTGGACCAGCTCTAAATGCCCCCGCCCCCAATCACCCAGTGGCGTCACCCACGCGCTCGGCCGCTTTTCATAACGGGCTTCGAGATCCTGGTAATGATCAAAATCCGTATCGCGCTGCATGAGCCCGAACCCGTACGGCTGGTCGCCGCCAAAAACATTGAACAATAACCGCGACGGGTTCACCAAAGGATGCCAGATCCATTCCCCGGTACGGGCATGCACGAACAATCCATCAGAATCATGGACCTCCGGACGGAAATCAACGTCACCCTTGGGGCCCTGGCCCTCCCCGTAAAAAAACATGGACGTCAGCGGCGCGATGCCCAGTTTCTGAATATGCTGGCGGACAAAAAGACTGCACGTGATCTTCATCTGCGTTTCTTCACCAGGCGTAACAACAAACTCATACGCGCCCGTGACACTGTCGCTGTCGAGCAAAGCATAAAACGTCAGCGCTTTCGCCCCGGGCAAAGGGCGGACGATCCAGAACTCACGAAATAGGGGAAACTCTTCACCCATATCCTCCGCCGTATTGACCGCCAAGCCGCGGGCCGACAAACCGTAAGCGAGGCCTTTGCCCAAAGCCCGAAAATAACTGGCACCCAGGAACGCCACCAGCTCATCGGCATACTTCGGCGTATTCAACGGATAATGGATCCGAAATCCCGCGAACCCGTAATCACCGGTCAAAGGGTCTTTCACGCCCTTAACAGCGTAATCAAAAAGATCCGTCGAGAACGGGACCTGATGGGTGCCGTTATCATCAACGTTATGGATCATGACAGGATGGAGATAAAGAAAACCGGGATGAAAGAACTGGACGGAAAAAGGCTGGCCGGCCCAAAGGCTTCGGGCGGGTTTAAAGCGGATATCCCGCCACTGGTCATAGCCCATTTTTTTCAGCGCATCAGGCAGGTCCTGGCCCGGTGCCTGATAAGGGCTCTGTGCCAAGGCCTTGGCCTTGTCAGCCACGTCCTGGAACTTGACGCGGGCGGACACCCTGCCCTCGGAAGCAGCTACGGGAAACGATACGCTCGTTAAACACAAACAAAAAAACAAAAAAGACCGAATAAGCCTCATGATCTAACAAACACTCCTTAACTATTCACCCGCAACAAGCATGTCACGGGCGATCTTATCGCGCGATGCCGGGCCACACAAAGACTCAAGGACCGCCAACCCGAAAACAAGCGCCGTACCGGGGCCACGGCTGGTGAGGATATTACCATCTTTAACCACGTTCTCTTCGCGGTATTCAACGCCAGCGCCAAGAAATTTCTGAGTGCCCGGATAACACGTGGCCTTACGGCCTTCCAGGATGCCCAGCGGAGCAAGCACCACCGCCGGAGAAGCACAAATAGCTGCGATCAGTTTCCCTGCTTTATGCATGCTTACCACCACATCGCCAACAACCCGGGACGCGGCGAGGTTCTCGGCTCCTTTGCCGCCGCCAGGCAGAATACAAGCGTCAAATGAAGCGGTCTGATCGCGCACATCACTCAGTAAAGCGTCGCACGTCACGCGTAGACCCCTCGCGCTGATCTGTTCCCGTCCGGAAAGACCGGCCACTACCACCTCGAGCCCCGCGCGCCGCAAAATATCGATCGGAGCGATCGCTTCAACTTCTTCAAAACCATCCGCCAGGATAACCAGAACTTTTTTACTCATCGCGCCCTCCGATATTAAACCGCTACACCGACCACAAAAAGGACCTGATACTCCTGTTTCTTACAGCCTTTGACCGGCGGCATCGGGATCCCCGGCGCAACAGGAAAAACCTCGCTTTGCACCGTAGCCGGCGAACAGGCCTCGCCATCTTTCTCCGGCGTATACCGCGCCGCATGACATGGCAAATGCGTTACATCCGAAAGCTTTGCGCCTCTATCAAGTTCCCAACGAACCGCGCCATCTTTATTGGCGGGATAAACGGTCAACACGGCCGTCACGTCCCGGCCCCCCGTCACCACATATTTCCCTGAAGGAAGCGGGAAGACCGGCTTTTCCATGATGGCGCCATGCTCCTCCAGCCACCAGTCTTTTTCGTCATATTTCCATTGGGCTGGCGCGATCCCGCCGGAAGCCTTCAGCGTTCCATAATCTTTCAACATGCATCCCCGGGGACCCGGGTCCTGCTGCCACAAACCCCATGATTGCGCCCCGCTCCCGGAACTTGCCGCCGGATCACCCAACGCCACGATATACTCGAGAGGTATATGCTTGAACGTCACTTGCGTTCCCGCGTCGGCTCGCCCCGTTCGTAACAAAACGGCCGCTATCATGACCAGCCCCGCCACCAAAAGCACGGATATCCTGCGGCGATACACCCTCACGACGTCCTCTTATCATTATTCAAAAATACCAAAAGCCCGGTTAAACTGACTATCCCGAATGAAAAACACCCAAGCTTGTTAAAAAGGGCCCGGCGTTCCTGAATAATGTTGACGCGCTGTATCAAGGCTTCTTCAGTAGGCTTCGCGGATAACCAGAACGACTCTTTCTGCCCAAGAGCAGCCGCTGTCGTAAGCGCAAAATAAACCACCGGGATGAGCACCGTGATACTGATCCAGATGATCGCGATCTGTTTTTTATTAAGCTTCATATCGGCTTTCCCTGGCTGGTAACGTCAATAGGCAGAATTATAACACAGACGACAATTTCCCACAACGGCCGCATGAGCCCTGAACACACGAAAGGCACCAACAACTAATGTCATTGGCGCCCTTCGGGCTGTGAAAACTGAACCGGTATCGTTATGGCTTGTGTTTTAAGGGGCGCTTCACTTCTTTAGGGAACTTTGCTTCCACTTCTTTGGCTCCCTGGATATAGAACTTTTCTTCATCGGGCGCGAGCGCAAAAAGCAACCTCTGAAACTCTCCGACGTGAACGAGCTCTTCGTTCGCCACATCCTTAAGCACTGCCATCGCAAGCTTATTGTCGGTCGACCCCGCCAATTGCAAATACAACTGCGCCGCTTCATACTCTGACGCCACGGTGAAACGAACAGCCCTGATAAGCTCATCATTTGTAAGTTTCCTGTTATTCACTAGCCCTGAAAAGGGCGCTTCGAACTTGGGCATATACAGCCTCCTTGTTTGCTATTATTCCGTCGTTTTTCCGTCAAAATGTTCGTTATCGGCCTGCGCGTCAGAGCGGACCTTATGCACAACACCGTCACGGTGATTCGGAGGTGAATAGATCGTATAAAGCTTTAAAGCGACACTGCCGGTATTAACGATGTCGTGCTGCATCCCCGCCGGAACAATGACCGCAAAGCCCGCCTGTATCGGCGTCCGAACACCATTGAGGACCGCCTCCCCTGAGCCTGCCTCCAAACGAAAAAATTGATCCACCTTATGAACTTCCATCCCGATATCCTCACCCGGCTTTAGTGACATCACAACCAGCTGGCTGTTCTTGGCCGTATAAAGCACCTGCCGAAAATCTTCATTGCGGATCGTCAGCCCATCAATGTCCTGAACAAACCCTTTCATCACATTGCCCCTGTCGGCATTCACTTCAACATTATTGGATGCCAATTCCTCATATGAGCTCGCAAAAGCAACTCCCACACAAAAGTGGGCTATCAAAACCATGGAGATTCCAACGACACGTCTGTTTCTCTGTATTTTCATTTTTTTCTCCTGTCTTATTAAGAAATAGGGCTCTGTCCCCAATTTACAAGGCCCGCATGAAGGCCACTAGGTCCTTCTTCTCCTGCGCGCTGAGTTTGAGTTCCAGCACGAGATTAAAAAACTCGACCGTATCATCAAGCGTCAGCAGGCGATCGTCGTGCAAATACGGCGGTGAATCCTTGATCCCGCGAAGCGGAAAGGTCTTGATCGGGCCATCAGATGATGCTCGGCGGCCATTGACCATAACCTCCTTGAAGAATCGTTCCGCTTTTAAGTTGTGCATAAGGTTATCCGTGTAGTACGGTGGCGCATGGCAAACCGCGCACCGGCCTTTCCCGAAGAAAACGTCCTGGCCGCGCAGCTCCTTCTCGCTCGCTTTGGCAGGATCAAGCCTTCCAAATACATCGAGCTTCGGCGCCGGCGGGAAATCAAGTATCTCCTGGAACTCCGCCATAAAATGCACCTGACTGCCGCGCTCGAGGATATTGGTGCCTTTACGCGTGGCATCGGCCGGAATACCATCAAAATACGCGCCACGCTGCTCAAACTCGGTAAAATCCTCAACCGTCTTAAGCGCCCGCTGCGAACCAAAAAGCCGTTGAATATTCACACCACGCAGTGACGGCGTGTCGATCCGATGACGGTACTCGTTAGGCCGAATATCACCAACCGTATGGGTGGCCGCATTCGTGTGGCCATTGGCATGACAATCAAAACAGGCCACGCCAGGGTGTGCCTTCAGGGTGCGCCGGTCCTCGGTGGCATTAAACTGTTGCTGTGGGAAAGGCGTAACCAATAAGCGCAACCCTTCAAGCTGTTTCGGATTAAGAACGTCTTTAAATAATTCATTGTAGTTGCTAAGCGTCACCAGCTTCCCTTGCGAAACGTCGCCCTGGTCCAGCCGTGTCGTCAAATAGATCGGCGCCGGGAACTCAGGCAGAAAATGATCAGGCAGGTCAAAGTCAAGATCAAAGCGCGTCAGATCCCGGTCGGTCTGCTTCTTCGTTTCCTCAATAAGGAATTTCGGAAAGATCATGCCGCCCGCTTCATGATGAGGGTGCGGCAAAGGAAGAAATCCGGCCGGCCAGAGTTTCTTTTCCTTAATTTCATCCGGTGTTAGAGAAGAAAGGATCTCCCAGGTCATGCCCTCGGGCAATTTAACGCGCACGCCGTCCTGCAGCGGCTTGCCGCGCGACATGACCGCCTCCTGGTCCGGACGATCCGCAAGATCGTAACGCTCCACAAGCAAGGCCTGTTGACGCTGGGCGAACTGCGGCTTCTCGTCTTGCAGGCGCTTGGTCAGCACGGAGAAATCTTCATCCGCAGCCCAGGCTGTCAGCGACAAACCGCCAACCACTATGACGGCCACTAAATTACGACTTAAGAAAAGCCAACAAATCCGCATTTAATTGCTCCTTATGTGTATCAGCCAGGCCATGAGGCGCCCCGGGATATACTTTCAAGATCGCATTCTTAACGAGTTTGACCGACGCCTGCCCTGCCGCGCCGATGGGCACGATCTGGTCGTCATCTCCGTGAACAATAAGGGTCGGCACATCAAATTTCTTCAAGTCCTCGGTAAAATCCGTCTCAGAAAAAGCCTTGATGCAGTCAAAAGTGTTCTTATGCCCCGCCCGCATGCCCTGAAGCCAGAACCAGTCGATCATGCCCCGCGAGACCTTCGCGCCCGGCCTGTTAAAGCCGAAGAACGGGCCGCTGGCAATATCCCTGTAAAAATTTGAACGGTCGGCCGTTACGCCAGCGCGGATACCATCGAAAGTCGCAAGGGGTAAACCGCCTGGATTGCCGGGCGTCTTAAGCATGAACGGCGTGACGGCTGAAATAAGCGCGGCCTTGGCCAGGCGTTTCGTCCCGTGACGGCCAATGTAGCGCGCCACCTCACCCCCGCCGGCAGAAAAACCGATCAAGACGGCCTTTTTCAGATCCAGCGTTTCGATCAACGCCGACAGGTCGTCCGCGTAAGTATCCATATCATTGCCGTTCCAAGGCTGGCTCGACCGACCGTGGCCCCGGCGATCGTGGGCAATGCAGCGAAAACCGTTGGACGCCAGGAAAAGCATTTGAGCCTCCCAACTGTCCGAGCTGAGCGGCCATCCATGACTGAAAACGACGGGCTGCCCAGCGCCCCAATCCTTGTAATAGATCTGTGTGCCATCTTTAGTAGTGAGCATGCTCATACTATGGTCTCCTGTAACTTATGATTTGATAAATAGGGCTCTGTCCCCAATTAAATAAGACTTCAGGAAGGCATACTAGGTGAGGGAGCAAAACAACGCAATTGTACCGCGGTATACTTAGCTATTTGCTATGACTGCCGTCGCACATTGGCGGCGTCTTTGTCTGCTTGCATCCACAGAAATAGACAGTCTTCGTTTCTTTTGCGTCGTACTTTACAGGATTTAATCCCGTACCGGCATGCGACCCATCACAAAACGGTTGGTTCTTACTCCGACCGCAAGCACACCAAAAATAACTTTTTCCGGCTTCCACCGGTGTCGCAAACGGGGTATTCGCAACTCTAACTGGCTTATCCATGATCTTTTCTCCTTTTTGAAGCCACCTGGCCTCCTTTTACTATAGACTCATGCGCCTTTTCCTGATGTATTACCTGGGCGTCAAAGTCCACTTTATTTTGTGTCAGGCAACATATCCTGCCTTTATGATTAGCTTTTCTATCTGGTTTTGGCATAGGCTCCTTCTTCCCTTAATTGTTATTCCAACATTCTTGAATATCATCTTAAAGAAATCGGGGAATGCATCAATTGTACTAAGGTGTAAGCAGCGGGATGTTGATGGGCTAAGACCAGATAATTAAAAAACCTCGACGAGCGCGTCTTTCGACAGCATATGCCTGTTTTGGCCCTGAAATGTTTCAGATACTCCGAATTCCTGTGGATGTCGAGCGCCTCCTGATTAACGTACTCTTCATAGAACAGGAATTCGCCCGGGCTGGAAGCATCCTGGAACAGGCTGTAAAGAAGACAGCCTGTTTCTTTTCTGGTATGCTCAATAATCGTGGCGGCGAGCTCCTTAAAACTTTCGATGAACTCCTTCTTAACGAAAAGCCGGGCGACAACTTTAGTTTTCATTAATTCCTCCGATCATGCGTAATAAACTGCATTTCTTATTGAAGTTATGACGTCTTCTTCAGGCCTTTCTGAATATACATCATCTTATCGGCCTGACCCAATAACGCCTCGAAATCAACAGCCCCCTGCAGGTCGCAGGGAGACCCCCCAATGCTCAATGTGAACGGCTGCTGCGCGGGCCCCCTCGCGGCATTGCGCTCTTCAACAAGGCCATGCAATTTATCAATAATGATCTTTTCATCCCCCTCACCTGTCATCACAACAAGCACGCAGAATTCATCGCCTCCCAGGCGCGCAATAATATCTGTTTCACGAAAACACGCTTTAAGAATACGCGCGACCTCCTTTAAGACAACATCGCCTTCATTGTGCCCCAGCGTGTCATTGATCTGTTTCATATTATCAATATCAACAAAGAACATGAACGCCCGCTGCTTATTCCGTTTTGCCAGTTGCAAATATTGTTCCGCCTTGACCTCAAGCCCCCGACGGTTCGACAGGCCGGTCAGAGGATCGCTGAGCGACAGTTCCTTCAACTCATCATGCGCCGCCCTTAAGGCATCAAGAACTTTCTTGTAAGCCCGCTCCCGGTCCCGGATCTCGGCAATGTCACGGATAACCTTCGACACGCCGATCGTATGACCAGCCGCATCTTTGATCGGGGATGCCGTTATCGAAACAGGGAGCAGCTTTCCATCCCGCCGCTGCCGTATCGTTTCAAAATGCCCCACCTCTTCGCCCGCCTTGATCTTGTCGAGGATCATTTTCTCCTCATCCTGCCGCTCCGGAGGGATGAGCCGCATGATCGAATGCCCCACCATATCGCTGGCTGAAAAGCCGAACATTTTCTCCGCGCTCTGATTCCACGAGGTAATAATGCCTTTGAGATCTTTACCGATAATACCGTCCTCGGCAAACTCGACGATCGCCTTCAACCGCATGGAATCCATCTCCCCCCGCCGGCGGACCGTCATAGAGAAATAAAAAAGGACCAGGACCAGAACGATCAGCGCTCCGCATAACCCGTATCCAAACAATAACCCGCGAAGCTCTTTATCCCTCTTCAAAAATGCCGTGGCCGTCGGCTGAGTGACCACGATACCCCATCCATATACCGCTAAGGCGTTATATGCCGATACACGCATTTCCTTTTCCACCGGATTATAATTAACCCCCCCGCCAGACTCGCCTTTCAGTAACTTTCTTACCGTCGGCACGGAAGAGAAATCGATCAGTTCGGCCTGAACGTTGAACTTCGGATGAAAAACCAGGTGCCCCTGCTGATCGACGATATAGATCACTGAACCTTGCCCGATAGAGGCTTCCTCAAGCCACTCCCTAAAGACATCCAGCTTGATCTGTATTTGCAATATCCCGATCAGCTTTTTCCCTGCCTTAAGACCGGGGTTAAGCTCTGTCGAAAGAGGCGTCCGCGATCTGATCGGAATAATAATGGAAAACACATTGGCCTGCGGATTCGCGCTCCTTTGATGAACCCCTGAAACATACGGCGACCAAGCCTTACTGACCTCTTTATACCACTCTTTGTCGGCCCGGCTTTGCCCGATGACAGAAGGGACCGCTAAGGGTTGATCCGCTTTAATAACGCCGTCAATATCATGTAAGATCAAACGATCGATAAAGGGGAAATTCTCGCGCACGCCCTCAAGGATGCTCATGGCCTCGACCCAATCCCCCTTCGTGATGCCATCGACCAGCCTCGGCCTGGAAGCAAATGAAACACCCAGCCCAACCAGGAAATCAAGCTTGTCATGGACCAGGCCGGCGACAAAGAAAGACACGGCTTTCTTTTGTTCGATAATAGCCTCGGTCTTGCTTTTGTAAGCGTCGTGATAACTGCGAATGCCCAAACTAAGGATCAAAACGAGGCACAACAAAGAGAGGCCGCCCCATAAAGAGCGGGATACCGCCATATCTCTGATCACTTTTCGATGTGGAGCCAACCATTTACTGAACATACGTCTCCGGCAAACTAATTCAATCAGCCCTGCTTAACCGATGGGATTACATTGAATACGCGTAATCCGTATACCCTTTTTCGCCCCCGGCGTAAAAAGTGCTTTCATCCCACGCGTTAAGCGGCTTATTGAGCTCAAATCGTTTTGGCAAATCAGGATTAGCAATAAACAATTTACCAAAACCGACCAAGTCGGTTTTATCTGCCAACAGCGCGGCCTCGGCAGATTCCTTTGTATATCCGCCGCAAGAAAGAAAAGTGCCTTTAAAGATCTTTCTGAGCAAAGCGCTGTCGACCGCCTTTGCGCCATGGCGGATATCAGATTCATCCGGCTCGATCACATGAAGATAGCTCAGGCCCAGCTCCGAAACTTTTTCGGTGATATATAAGAAATGTTTGGCCGGATCCGAGTCGCTCATGCCGTTAAAAGTACCGCTGGGCGACAGGCGCAATCCCACGCGATCTTTGCCCCAAACCTTGCAGACCGCCTCACTGATCTCGATCAAAAGCCGCGCGCGGTTACTGACACTTCCACCGTAATCGTCCGTGCGCTGGTTGACCCCGTCACGGAGAAACTGATCGATCAGATACCCATTGGCGCCGTGGATCTCTACCCCATCAAAGCCCGCCTCAAGGGCGCCGCGCGCTCCCTGAGCATAAAGAGCGGGCACTTGCTTGACTTCGTCCAGCGACAAGGCCCTGGGCGTTTCGTAGGGCTTCATGCCCAGCGGCGTATAAAGCTCACCCTTAATGGCGATTCCTGACGAGGACACCGGAAGATCTCCTCCCAAAAAAGAAGAGTGTGACACGCGCCCGCAGTGCCAGAGCTGCAAATAGATCCTTCCGCCCTCCCGGTGCACCTGATCCGTGATGCGTTTCCATGCCTTCACCTGTTCATTGCTAAAAATTCCAGGGGTCGCGGGATACCCCACCCCTTTGGGCGTAACCACCGTTGCTTCGGAGATGATCAGCCCGGCCGTCGCGCGCTGCCGGTAATAATCCGCCATAATCTCTGTCGGGACGCGGCTGTTGCCGTCCGCGCGACAACGCGTCAAAGGGGCCATCACGGTGCGGTTCTTTAAATTGTAGGGGCCGAGCTTATATGAGGTCAATAATTGCATATGATATTCCTTTCTTAAGACGAATTAAACCATCCATCCACCCTGCGCGATCACCTGATAGTCTCTAAGCGCTTCTGGTAATCATCCTGCTGTTGGGTAATATTGCTCATCATCTGCCTGGTGGAGTCAACGATGCCCTGATAACTCGACGTGTTGATGCCCTGCTCTGCCATAGTACCCGCCACCATTTTGTCCTCGATCGGCGGCTTGAAATAAGCTTTCATCATCTGATACGCCAGAACGCTGATGATCAAGAGTGAAACAAGAAGGCCAATGATCGAAACAAATCCCCGGTTTCCATGGATCAAAGACTTGGTTGCCCTGATTGATTTACTGCTCAATGTGTCCTCCCTTTCGATAGCGAACGATCAGCCCATCGGGGATCATAATACACCTCAACACAGCCGCCTGGCATTCTTTTCGCTTAGGCGCGGGAAATGTATGTTAAACTACAGTTCTTATGGAACAACGTCTGAACGAACTTGAACGCAAGGTCTCGTACCAGGACAAACTTCTTCAGGAATTAAATGAGGTTATCTTTGCCCTGAGTAAGCGCCTCGACCAGCTTGAATCCCGCCAGAAGGCCATGAAAGATCAACTCGCCAGCGGGAACCTGGTCAAACGCCAGGAAGACGAAACCCCGCCGCCGCATTATTGAACCGGACAATCCGTACTTCCGTATTTCTTGACGGCTTTCTCAAAAGATGGGCCGGCCTTAGCCAGGTCTTCCGGAACCATCGCCGGATAGAGCTCTACGCTGGCCTTAAGGGCCAGGAACCATGGTTCAGCAATAGAAGGGATCTGTGATTCCTCAGCAATGTTCAAAAAAATAAGCCCCGTGCGCTGGCCATTGATCGCTGTAAAATAAGCGGCCTCCGGCTTTTGTTCTTTTAAGATAGCCTGAATGGTTTCTCCTAACTTTCCGTTCTTAACTAGCGCATTGCCCGCCTCGACGGGTATTTCAACCTTAAGAAAGACTCTCATTATTAGCTCCTTTTTGATTAAGTTGTTTAAAAGCCGCAAGTTGGTCGCCCCAGAACATGGATGATTACAGGAGGATGGTGAGCTGGCGAATGAAGCCTTAAGATCTTTTGTAATATCAGCCTACATTTATCGACGAACTATCAAGCACTTAAACCAACACGTCATCAGGAGAAGCATATGTCAGGCTGTGAAACTAAAGCAGGAAGTTGTGAAACACCCCAGAATCAACCTGCGCCAAGCGCGGAGAAGAAGGGATGCTGTATTGAAAACAAGATGGAAGAGTTAATGTGTGCCGCCCACGAGGCAAAACGCCAGGTGATGATCGACATCATGAAAACCAAGATCGAAAAAGCCTGGGGCAAGAAGATGGAAAAGGTCGCTGACGCTGTTCTGGCGGCTATGGAGTCCGAGAAAAAGGCGATGATCATTAAAGGCAAGGCGAAGAAAACCTACAAAGAGGAACTGACAAGCATATTTACCGAGTAAATGATCATGAAATGCTGATCTCCTTGTACAAACGCTCCACCTTCTCCCGCGCCCATGGCGTACGCCTCAAGAAGGTCAAGCTAGATTTAATGCTCGGGTTATTGGCAAAACAATTGATGCGGATTCGGCGAGACATCTCTTCCCAGCCGTATTTTTCGACCAGCCGGGTAAGGATCATTTCCAGTGTTATGCCGTGAAGAGGGTCGTTATTTATAATGGATGTCATATTTGTCTATTGTACCACCTATATCCGGGCCAACGCGCTGGATCTTTTTCTCAACCCAACCCTTCGCCCTCTTCCCATTTTATTATCCAATTAAAAAGCCGGCCAGGCACTTCTTCGGACATTTCGTCCTCAGTCGCGGCCATGCTGTGGCTATAAAAATATTGCGTGCGTTCTTCCGAATAGTTACTCGATCTTAAAAAGCTCCCAGCCTCTTGATAATACATATCTCAACCAATAGCCCGTCAAGGCCGTTGTCACTATTGCCATTAAAACTAGCGTCACAAAGAATAGTTCATTAATGATACCGGAATCCAGCGCAATAGTCGCCACAACAATCCCCACCGCCCCGCGGGTATTCATCGCTACTGCCAAGTTGACGCCGGATAACCAGTCTCGAGTGACCGTCCTCGCTGCTAGTAAGGTTCCCGCAGTAACGCATAGAGTAGCAAAAAACATAACCCCCAAAAACAGCTTCAGATCAAAACAATGAATTAAGTCTATTCGCGATCCTACGATGGCAAAATACAACGGAATAAAAAATGCCAGCGCAATCTCTTTGATATGCGCCCTTCCTTTCTCAAATTGTTCATCCGGCATAAAACCAACGACTATACCAGCCAAAAACGCCCCGAAGACAATATTGACGCGCAAGACACTCGCCAGAGTCACAAAAATAAAACAGAGGATCAAGGCATAACCGGCTACTGAAGATTTGATAAGCAGATTATATTTTAAAACATTGCTGAATTTTACTATCCTCGGCATCACCATCAGTGACAATCCAAAAAAGACAGCGGTCACCAACACTGTACTGACGATCTGTACCGGCGCGACGGCCTGTGTACTTACCAAACCGGTGGCGATGGCCAGTACACACCAGAGAACCACATCATGTACCGTAGCGGCGGTCAGGACAATCTTTGCGAACCGGGTACGCATAATGTTTAAATCTAAGAATATTTTTGCAATAACCGGGATGGCGGTAATAGCGACTGCCGTGCCGAAAATAAGCTGCAATGCCAGTACGTTCCCTTTTGGTCCCATAAATGGAGCCACACCACAACATGCGGGGACAATAAAACCAGCGGTAAAAGGGATAACGGTAGAACCCAAAACAATGGCGGTAATAATCTTTTTATCATCGCGATCAAATGATTTCTGGATCTCAAATCCGGAAATAAACATGAGCATGATCAGGCCTAACCAGTAAAATACAGAAAACAGCTTCCCCTCTTCCTTAAATGCATCAAATAACCGCAGGTAAATATCAGGATTGAAATAACCCAAGACGGTCTTCCCCAACAGAAATCCACCAAAGATCTCGCCGATAACTTTGGGAAGTTTACATTTATAAAAAATATACCCAAAAAAATGCGCCGCAGCCAACAACAAGCCTACGAGAAGAAACAGCCTGGTTAGCTCCCAATTACTTAATGAAATCGATCCCGTCATATTCATTATGCTCCTGCCCGATTTGAACTTAATCAACCCTGGAGACTATCAAGGTTTCGCCTGCCCCCTCCTCGACCTAGTAGACATTTTACAAGAATTATACCTATCACCTTCTTACTTGCCCAATGACCTAAGTCACTTAGATGCCTTTGTGTTGCTATGTATTTTGATTTACAAGATGCGGCAAAAAAATGTGCCTAATTTATGCCAACTCAAAAAGCCGTTACCGGAACCGCATAAATATTGGTAGCGATCGGATAAACTTTATCGCCAGCATACACAATAATGCCGGGACCGGCCTCCGGATGGACTTTTAGGAACTCTCGCATAGAACGGGTATCGCCAAAGGAAAGCTGCTTTGATGACTTCACCTCAACGCCAACAACTCGATCGCCACAACGAATCACAAAATCCACCTCAGCCTCTCCATTCTTTGGCTTCCAATAGCGAAGCTCAGGTGCGATCATCTGCAAAGAAGCCCACGACAATATCTGCTGAAAAACAAAATTCTCAAAGTATTTGCCCTTCACGTTGTCTTTCTTGATCTCCTGGGGTGAATGTATCCCAGAAAGAAAACTGGCGACGCCCGAATCAAACCAAAAATACTTGGCCTGTTTATACGCCCGTTCCCCCTTGGTTGAGTAGCCTTTTAACTCATACAAAACATTCGTATCCTTCAAAAGACTCATATAGCGGCTGACATTCGTCCTCGTTTCACCGCAAGAACTGGCCAATTCCTCCTGAACGTTTTCCCAACCTGTCGCCTTCGCTAAAAGCTCCATAAGACGACGAAAATGCTGTGGATGCCTTATTTTGAGCAGATCATGAATATCTCTTTGAATAAAAGTATCCACATAACTGCTCATTCTTTCGAGAGCAATCTTCTGATTTCCTGCCAAAACAACTCCCGGCAAACACCCGCGCCACACTGCCCGCATAATATCTGCATCAGATCCAACATCGGCCGCCTTGATCTCTTTTTCCTCCCAGACCTTCTCAAAAACCCCCTGTGCGGGCAAACTCTGAAATTCTCGAAAACCAAAACCTGTTAAATGCAGGTAACGCGCCCTTCCAGCCAAGGTCTCCCTGGGGGCTTTCCTTAATGACACATTCCCGGAACCCGACAAAACAAATTTCCTTTGGCGGTGGGTTTTATCAACAAGATACTTAACAGTCAGCAATAACTCCGGGCAACGCTGAACCTCATCAATAATGGTCGGCCTATCCTCTGCAAGCAAGCCCTTAGGATCTTCCTTGGCCTGTTCCAAAGCATCCGCATCATCGAGCGTCACATATCGCCAATCCTTAAAGAAATCGGCCTGCTCCAAAAGCGTACTTTTGCCAACCTGTCTCGGACCGGTCAAAACAACAACAGGATTCGATCCCAAAGACTCAGCAAGGTTTGTTTCCATCCAGCGAGGAATATATTTCATAGCCTGATCTCCTTTGGACATAAGCATATCACAAGATTACGCACAGATCGACATAATATTGCGCACATATTGGCAAACTAATACGCACAAGTTAACAAGATTATTGCACACATTGACAAGCATTGATTCTTGGGATATTTCCGAACCACCCGCTGACGAAGAGCAGATTCATCCGGAAAATGTAATGTGTCCCCGGATTAATCTCATTTCTTTGGCGGGCGCTCGCCAAAGTACTGGTAATAGTTGGTTTCAATCGTGGCATTGAAAAGCTTGCGCACCTTGTCCGGCTTGGCGCGCTTAAAATAATCCGGGAACCGCTGGTCAGGCGTCAGAAAATACAGGGACCAGCCGGTCTTATTCTTCAACATCTTGTTGAGCGCAATGTAGATCCCTGTGAGTTCCTTGGGACTCCCGATATGCATGCCGTACGGCGGGTTGGCGATCATGACGCCGTATTGTTTGTCGATCCACAGATCCTTGATATCTTTCTGTTCAAAGGTGATGTCCTTCGAAACGCCGGCTCGCAGGGCATTGGCTTTGGAGTCCTTAATGCGCTGGGGATCAATGTCAGAGCCGAATATCAAGAGATCCCCCTCGGGAAGGATCGCCGCGCGAGCCGCTTGGCGGGCATCGTCCCAGGCTTTTTTATCGATCTGAGCCCAGGCCTCGGCAGCAAAAGAACGGTTGAGGCCTGGTGCGATGTTGCGCCCGATCATGGCCGCTTCGATCAGAATGGTCCCTGCCCCACACATCGGGTCAATGAGGATCCGGTCTTTGTCCCAAAAGCTCAAAAGGACAAGTGCGGCGGCCATGGTCTCTCTGATGGGCGCTTCCCCCTTATCCATCCGATAGCCCCGCTTGTGAAGCCCCTGCCCCGTTGCATCGAGCGTGAGGGTCGCCACATTGTTGGTGATCGCGATCTCGACGATGAACTCGGGGCCCGTCTCGGGAATAGCCGTGTCACCGCGATCTTGATAGAATTTCTCTTGAAGACGATTCACGATCGCTCTTTTGACAATGGATTGGCAGGCCCTGACGCTCATAAGTGTGGAGCGCACGCATTTGCCTGTGACCGTGATCATCGCATCTTTCGGGATCCATTCCTCCCAAAGGACCGCGCTTGCGCCGTCGAACAATTGATCAAAATCAGCCGCCGGGAATTTCGCGATCTTAAGGAGCACGCGGTCCGAGGTCCGCAGGGAAATATTGAGCCGTGGGATATCATCAAAGGTGGCGGCAAACTCAATCCGCCCATCAGCTGTGGCGTAATCTGTGATCCCCAGGGCCTCAAGCTCGCGCTTGACAACAGCCTCCAACCCAAAGGCGCACGTAACGATCAGAGTAATATTTGTCGCGCTCATATTTTAGACATCCTAAGTTTTCTTAATAATATTTCGTAAAAAACTGATCTTCCCCTGCTAAGCCGTTTGGTATTTGATCCAGAAGTCCCTGGGTAAGATCATAACGGTTTTCTTAACCTGTTTTAAAACCAGAAGATCTTTATCGCCAGTAATAAGAAAATCAGCTTCACCAGATAAAGCTGTGGCAATAATCATCTGATCATTAGGATCACGCAGACCCTCTACGTATTTATTATCGGGAGTGACCCATTCGGTCTGGATCTTTAAATATTCGATGATTTCTGATGCGGTCTTGGCAGGTGTTTTGATCTTTGATACTAGAATCCGCTCGACTTCAGCCGCAATAAAGTCACTACAAACGATTGTCGTATTTCTTAAACAATACTCAAAAAGATCATGGCAAACGCCATGTGTCGCAAATGCAGCCACCAGGACATTCGAGTCGAATACAACCCTCATGACTTAAGCCCAAGAATATCGTCATCAGTAACAAGTCCGGACTTACGAGCGTAGCCCCTCACCCGTTTGCTTAGACTGCGAAACTTACGAACAGCCAAGAACTCACGCAGGGAATCCCGAACAAGATCGCTTATAGATACATGTTCGGTACGACTAATGTCTTCCAACTCTTTTTGAATCGGGACCGGCACTCGTATATTAATCAATCTTGATGCTGCCATATGATTTCCTCCTGTAAGACAATGTACTACAGATGCGGTCATTTGTCAAATCGAACTTACCATAACAACCGACACAACCAACTTAATAAAGAAGCCGGGCACAAAGTTCCGGCTTCATAAAATTCGAATCAACTTATTAAAATAGAAGGTCATCCCAGAATCCCTTAACAGGTGTGATCAATGTTCGAAATTATAACACCGCCCTCTGCTTCTCACAACGACCGCTCCCGTATTTGCCGGCTCTTGCCGCCAAGCTCCCCCTCTCGACGATCTTTTACCTTGTTCGATATTCCTCCACCAAACGGGAACAAAAACCAGCAAATACTCCACTTTGGCATCAAAGAAATACCAGTCAGCGTCGGTTTGTTATCTGTTTGTTATCCGAAACCTGTTTTGCCCTAAACGCACGAAAGGCACCAACAACATATGTCATTGGTGCCCTTCGGTTTTCGATGGTTGCGGGGGTAAGATTTCGCTCCCCACCCCCTTCGGGGGCCTGGGCCTTCGGCGGGTCGCGGCTGGCAAAGCCAGTGAACTAAACGGCTAGCCGCTGTCGTCAACACAAGTTGTTGTGTGTCAATATCTTATAAGATACATTATTATTTTGTGCCTAAATTGTGCCACCTATTAAACACTACCTGTCCTTATCTGCCGATCCGCCATAGAGCTCATACGAAGGATCCGACTGCCAATACTTCTTTGTTTCCACATCCATGATCGTCAATTTTCCGGAATGGCCTCCTCCAGTATCAAGATCCCAAACATTGCAAACATGAAGAGGCTCAACGCCTCCATAAAGCTGGGTTGTAGTGTGGCCAATAAAGATATCCTCGAAACCCCCAAATCTTTCATTAAACCTCGCTCGGTGATGCTTCCACGCCGTATCCAAAAGATCTCTGTCCCACATTAACGTCTGGGCCGTCTGCTCATTAAGTGGCAAACCAGGATAAAATCCGCCATGAACAAAGATCCGGCCATCAAGCTCCAACCAAAGCTGACCACCTTTTAGGAAGTCAACATGCGCCTGCGGCATAGGGCCGCCACCATATGAAGCCATTGTCCGGTCCCCGCCCTGGCTGGTCCAGATCTTCGGCCTGTCGCCACGCAACGCCCAATCCAAGGCCCACTGGTCGTGATTGCCGATAATAAAATCACAATGCTTGATCTTCAAAAGCTCATCAATGCACTGTCGAACCTCGGGATGCCCATCGCACACATCTCCCAGGACAATCAACCGGTCCTTCTCATAATTGAAACCCGATCGCTTAAAGCACTGCAAGAGAGCCTTATACGCACCATGAATGTCACCAATAGCAAATGTCTTCACAGCGCCCCCGGCTTTTACACTACGATTGCTGTTTACCTGTTATTTGTAGTGCAAGATTGATCTTTTCAAGCTCTTTAGTGTAAAGAGGGTGGTCCTTTCCTGCATGCGCCAGAACTTTTAAAATGTCAACTCGCCACCCCCTGGGAAGTTGCTTAAAGCGGCTTGCCATCTCTTGAGGATCAACAATAACCGATGTGCAAATCGCCTGTTCAAGATCTTTTCCCCTCTTCACCAAATTCTTGCGCTTGGCAGAAATGATCAACTTATGGAAAAAATAATTAGCCGGATTAGGCACCCGAACATTAATGCCTTCAACCGAAATGATCATTGAGTCTTCCAGAAGGAGATTCAAATATCGTAAAGGGACCGCGTTAAGCCCCAGCTTCTTAAATTTAACAGGAGCCTCCGCCCCGCTTCCTTTCTCAGGGGTCAAAAACTCGATCTCAAAATCGGCCTTCCATAGAAAAATAGAGCCATCACTACGAAAGTCTGGTTTAAACCCCAAACCTTTGAGCTGCTCAACAAGATCAGGATGCTCCCGGCCATAAAAAGGGTTAGGAATAAGAAAATCAACGTCATGTGTTACAAACGGAAACGATCTGGCCCCAAGATATTTCTGGTAGATCAAAAAGGACCAACTCCCGACCAATTCAATGCCCTCGTCAAAAAGACCGTTCTTCGCAAAGAGTATTAAGACTTCTGCAATGATCTCAAGCACGCTGCCTGCCCTCCGCTCTGCGCACGACCCGCAACCCTTCATTAACTTTCTTGAGTTCAGCCTTAAGCGCCCGACGCTCCGCTAGTTGTTTTATCAAAACTTCCGGCTTTTCTTTACCTAGATACTTATGCACCACCTTATCTCCAACACGCTGCTGCAAATAATAATAGACTAACCCCGAAATCTGACGCCGTTTCACGCTGCCTGTCGGCAAAGATTTCAGCCCCTGTTCAATCCGCTTGTTCAGGTCGATATAATGCTTCTTACTTTCAATAAGAACGCCCTTTAACACATCCATATAAACCTCCATTTACACTACAATATTAGCATAACTTACATCTGTAGTGTAAATATTAATTCAATTGAATTCATTGATTAATACTAATCTGGCAAGGCATCTGCTCCGAGAATCTCCTTCAATGCCAGGCAAAAAACCTGCGCTTTAGTGCGGCGTTCCGTGTCAATTGTAATATCCGCCGGAATCAACCCGAATTTCTTATAAAGCCGGTCAACAAAAGCAAACTTGTCTGGCAATTCCTCGCTAAATAACCAGTCGCCGCCCTGCTCACTCATTCTTTTCAAGCGGATCCTCTTGTGGAGCGTCTTACAGGATGCCTCAAGCTTAATCGTGATCATCTGGCCAAAAGGCAACGCCTTCCGCAAAAACTCTTCCCGAGAATTCAACCCTGTCGTTTCTAAAATACAATTCTTCCATCCGCGACAGGAAAGCACGCGAAATAAAGACACCCAAGCATCCGCCTCGCCAATAGCCGTTTGAGGCTGACAAGCCCGATAAGTTCCAATATAAAAGACAGGGATCCCAAGCTTCTTACTCAACTGTTTACTTAGAGTCGTCTTCCCAGCACCAGGAAGGCCGATCAGATGAATGATCGGAAGCGATTTCTTATGTCTCATGATCACCTGATCCTATCCAAGAACCAAATTAGTCTTTCAACTTTTTCCCCTCGAACCCGCACCCCAAAAACTGATGCTTATACCACGCTTGACGTCGCCATGTCGTACGCTTACATGCCGGACATTCCTTAACCTCAAGCGCATTACATTTAGGACAAACTTTAACGCGATAGTGCATCTCCCAAACCACACATGATCTTCCTTGCAGTTCTTTATTAGCTTTGGCGATCGCCTCTTCATCTTTAGGGAGCTCCGCGTGACAAAACGGACAACAAGGCCCCTCAAAAATGAATTTCTGTTTCTTCGTCTTTCGCTTCTTCTTCCCAGGAATACGCCGAGGTTCCAGATCTATATCACGAAGCTTCACATTTTGCTCAGGCCCCTTCGGTTTCCCCCAATTCCCACCAACAACTTGTTTCATTTTATTGTTTATTAACATACCGCTTCTCCTGATAAGAATACCCTTTTCTGGTCACACCGCCAACAACGATCGTTTTGCCGGCAAAACATTCTGGTTAAGAATTTGTTCCAAAGACTTGGCATATACCTGGTCATCAGCAACACTCGCATCCATCTCGACAGCGCCTGCCAGCTCACAAAGTTCCCACCCAAGGAACTTAACAATCACTCCGTCTTTCGTGCGGTTTCCTTTTCGAAAATTTTCGTCCAGATACCCTTCCCAGGGCGCCACGGCACGACGGACGAGACGAGCTTCTTCACGAGGAAAGAATATTTCTACCTCCGTTTTATAAAGTTTTTTATCTGCGATTAATTTTCTACCGTTTAACATAAGCCCTCCTGGGTTTGATAATTAAAAAGCCGGTCAGGCGCCTCTCATGGGCAGCCCGACCGGCTTAAGCATCCGCTTCGATCATCATTTACAATATACCACACACTAGTGTGGATGTCAAACCTGCACGCAAGATGTCCCATAAAAATAGAAAAGCCCAACCCGATTAGGGCTGGGCTTTTCTATGGTTGCGGGGGTACGATTTGAACGTACGGCCTTCAGGTTATGAGCCTGACGAGCTACCAGGCTGCTCCACCCCGCGATGTCTTTGGGAACTTCTCCGACTCCGGGCCTGGTGTCCCGTCGTGGCGCTAAATGTGAAACTACTATAACAGATTTTATTCGTTTGTCGACTGTGTTGTTTTCGGCGGCGGCACCACAACTTTTTTCTTCTTGGCCACCGTCGACGATGTCTTCTTTGTTGCCTTACTATCTTTCTTAACCACCGGCTTGGTCGACGTCTTGGTTACCGTCTTCGTTGCCGTCTTGGCTGTAGCCTTCGTTGGCGTCTTCGTCTTCACCGTCGTTTTCGAAACCGGCTTGGCCTTTACCGCCGCCTTAGGCTTTTCAACCGTCGTATCCGACTTGATGATGAACGACGATTCTTCCGAAACCAGCCCGTTCTTCTTTTGCCCCGGGCCCATGATCTTGTAAACGACTTCGCCGTCCTTAATAATGCCCATCTTCTCACGGGCGACCTTCTCAAAATAGATCGGGTCATCCGTCAGCCGCCGGCGCTCTTCTTCCAGGCGGACATTGTCGTGTTCCAGGTCGCTAATGCGTTTGGCGTACGTTTGGTTCTTCTCGTTCATGTCCTGCATCTTCACATACGACGGAAGAAAGAACACGAAACCCAACGCGCAGACGACACAAAGGAACAGGGCGTTCTTGATCAACTAAATACCCCTATTAAAACTTGCCCCAAATGGGACCAGCGTAAACCGCTTTGCTGCCCAGCTCTTCTTCGATACGAAGGAGCTCATTGTATTTCGCCAGACGATCCGTGCGTGACAACGAACCGGTCTTGATCTGGCCGCAACCCGTGGCAACCGCCAAATGGGAAATGGTCACATCTTCCGTCTCGCCCGAACGATGGGACATGATCGACGTATATTTATGCTTCTTCGCCAGGTCGATCGCGTTGAGCGTTTCCGACAGCGAACCGATCTGATTAACCTTGATCAGGATGGAGTTGGCAATATTGTTATCGATCCCCTGCTGTAGGTCTTTCACATTGGTAACAAAAAGGTCATCGCCCACCAGCTGAACATTCTTGCCCGCCTTGGCCGTAAGCTCTTTCCAACCCGCCCAGTCATTCTGGTCCAAACCATCTTCGATCGAAACGATCGGGTACTTCTTAACCAGCTTCATATACTCTTCGGCCATCTCGATGGACGACAATGACTTGCCATCGTAATTATACTTGCCGTTCTCGTAATATTCAGAAGAGGCGCAATCCATGGCAATAAAAACATCCTTGCCCGGCTTGTATCCGGCCTTTTCGATCGCCTGAATAATGAATGAAATACCCTCTTCATTGCTCTTGAGGTCCGGCGCGAAACCACCCTCATCACCGACGGAAGTCCCCTTGCCGGCAGCCTTAAGCAAAGCGCGCAGGTTATGGAAAACTTCACAAGACATGCGCATACATTCCTTGAACGTCTTGGCGCCGATGGGCATGATCATGAATTCCTGCACATCGAGGTTGTTATCCGCATGAACACCGCCGTTGATAATGTTCATCAGCGGAACAGGCAGGATATTGGCATTCGCGCCACCGATAAAACGGTACAAAGGCTGGCCGGCATCGACCGCGGCCGCGCGGGCAACCGCCATGGAAACGCCCAGGATCGCATTCGCGCCGAGCTTGCTCTTGTTATGCGTGCCGTCAAGGGCAATGCTGATCTTATCGATCGCACGAAAATCAGGCTCCTGGCCCACAACCGCCTTAGCCAGCGCGGTATTAACGTTCTCAACAGCCTTCAGGACACCCTTCCCCATATAACGCGTCTTGTCGCCATCGCGCAGCTCGATCGCCTCGCGTTCGCCCGTAGAAGCTCCCGACGGAACAGCGGCACGCCCCAGCACGCCGTTATCCAGGATAACGTCTACTTCAACAGTGGGATTACCACGGGAATCGATGATCTCGCGGCCCTTGATTGATTTGATCTTTGCCATACGAAAGGTCCTTTGTTGTTTGATTTTTTAGTCGCCGAAAGGAAAAAGACCGGCTTAAATAATTTGGCTACATTATCACGCACACCACCCCCCGTCAACGGAAATCAGCACGGATACCCCCATTTGACGTAAGCTATTGGCTATGTTATGCTTTGGGATACTTTAGCGCTCACTTGGAGACCACTCATGTCTAAGATCAAGTTCCTCACCTGGTTGAAACTTAACTGGCTTAAATTCTTCCTGATCTTCCTGGGGGTTTCCTTTATAGCCGTCGTTACCATCATGCTGGTCTCCGGCTTTAACAGCTTTACCTCCCTGGAATCCTTCAGCCGCAAACAAATGATGGCCCAAATGGGCATGTACCTCTTTATGGGCATCGTTCAGGGCGTCATCATGACGGTCATGTACGGCGTCATGTACTACTACATCTTTATGGGCGGCGGCATGGCCAAATTCCTCGGCAGCGACTCGGCCGTTCACGCCAAGGCCAATATCCGCTGGGATGAAGTGGTCGGCATGGAAACCGCCAAAAAAGAGGCCTGGGAGATCGTGCAGTTCCTTAAAGACCGCAAGCTCCTGAAGATCATCGGCGGCAACATCATTAAAGGCACCCTGCTGGTGGGTTCCCCCGGCTGCGGCAAGACCTATCTGGCCAAAGCCATCGCCACCGAAGCCGACCTGCCTTTCCTGTCGGCCGTGGGCAGCGAGTTCGTCGGTGTTTTCGTGGGGCTGGGCGCTTCACGCATGAAATCCCTTTTTAAAGAAGCACGCAAAATGGCTAAAGCCGAGGGCGGCTGCATCATTTTTATCGACGAGATCGATTCGTTCGCCCGCCCCCGCACCGGGGATGCCGGCGGCAGCGTAGGCGCGCAAAGCGACCATAATGCCACCATCAACCAATTCCTGACTGAACTCGACGGCCTCCGCCAGACGGAAAATAATATCGTCGTCATCGCGGCCACCAATGTGCCGGAAGAAGAGCTGGATTCCGCCATCATGCGCTCGGGGCGTTTCGACCGCAAGATCGAGATCAACAAGCCCAACGCCCGCGACCGCGAGGACCTGCTGCGCTTCTACCTTAAGAAGATCGCCTCAGACCCGTCGATCGACATCACGGCCACGGCCGACAAGATGAAATGGTTCTCCCCCGCTGATATCAATAACATGGTGCGCGAAGCCGCCATCATCACCATGCGCGACCGCCGCCAAAGCTCGAGCCAGGAAGACATTAACAAGGCCATTGAGCGCGTGATCCGTTCCATCGAAAAAACCAACAGCGCCTCTGCTTCCTGCGGCGGCAGCTGCGGCACCAAACTGCTGGCTTCCAGCGCCAACGTTAAATGGGACGATATCATCGGCATGGAAAGCGCCAAGCGGGAAGCGCGTGAGATCGTAGGGCTCCTTAAAGACCGTTCCCGCATCGCGGCGATCGGCGGCAAGATCGTTAAAGGCGTGCTCTTAATGGGCCCGCCCGGCTGCGGAAAAACCTATATCGCTAAAGCCTTCGCGACAGAAGCCGGCATCCCCATGATCGCCATGACCGGCAGCGAATTCTTCGCCGGCGTCTACCACGGCACCGGCCCCAAGCGCGTCATGCAGCTTTTTAAGGAAGCGCGCCAGCTTGCCAAATCCGAAGGCGGCTGCATCATTTTTATCGACGAGATGGACTCTTTCGCCCATCCGCGCGGCATGGAAACCGGCGGCGGCGCGATATCAGAAGAAAACAATACGATCAACCAGTTCCTGGCGGAAGTCGACGGCCTGCGTCAGGACGAGAACAATATCGTGCTCTTAGGCGCGACGAACGCCACCGAAGACCAGCTCGACCCCGCCATCCTGCGCGCGGGCCGTTTCGAGCGCAAGATCTACGTTACCCGCCCGAACCTGAAAGAGCGCAAGCTGCTCTTTGATTTCTACCTCAAGAAAGTCAAAACCACTGACGACGTCAATCACGATATCCTGGCCCGGAAAACGCTCTGGTTCTCCCCGGCCGACATCGACAATATGGTGCGCGAAGCCGGCATGTTCGCCCTGCGCGAGAACCGCGACGTCATTTCCTTTAAAGACCTGTCGCAGGCCTATGACCGCATCCTTTACGGCGAGAAATCGAACACGCTCCTGAGCGATGCCGAGAAGGAATGGGTGTCCTACCATGAAGCCGGGCACGCGATCATCGGCTACCTCCTGCATCCGACCAACGACGTCATCAAAGCAACCATTATTCCTCATAAAGGCTCGCTGGGCTTTGTGGCACCGCGCCCCAAAGACGAAGTGAATATCCGCAGCAAAGAATGGTACCTGGCCGAGATCAAGGTAAGTGTTGCCAGCTACGCGGCGGAGAAGATCAAGTTCGGAACGACCGGCAGCGGGGTATCGGGCGATTTCCAAAGCGCCCTGGGAACCGCGCGCTCGATGGTATGGAACTGGGGCATGGGCAAATCGGGATACCTGGGCGACCTTTCCATGAACACCGGCTCGCGTTTTCAACCGCTATCGCAAATATCCGAACACACCAAGGAAAAACTCGATGAGGATGTTCAGGAGATCCTGCAATCCTGCCTGAAAGAAGTAGGCGATATCCTCAACAAGAACCGCGCGCTGCTTGATGCTTTTGCCGCGGAGCTCATGGCCAAAGGCGAGCTTGAATACGACGAGATCCAGGCTATCTTTGACCGGTTCGGCGTTAAACCGGAAACCAGGATCTTAAGCTGATATGATCCGCGCCCTGCTCTGCCTGCTGCTGACGACCGCTTTCCTAGGCGGTTGCGCTGTTAAGGAAAAGCTTTATACACCATCCGAAGCCGAAAAGAAGCTGGTGGCTTTCTGCAAAAAAGAAAGCTCCGCCCCTATCAGCCTTATCACGCATATCACCGGAAAAACCTTATGGGTCTACGTTCCTTTTAATGAGCCTATCTTTACCATTAAACCGGCCCCCGGCGACAAAGCCGAGAAAAAACACACGCCTCTGGACCTGCTTTATCTAGGCGGGGATTTTGACGAAAAGAACAATTTCTCTTTCGAATACGATATTGTCAGCGATACCATCCCCGCCGACCCGGCCACTTACGGCAGCGGCTATAATGAAAAATTCGCCAAGATCCGCCAGCTTATCTACCAGGGCCTACAGGAATCGATCTTTAATATCACACCCGGCAATGCCCCGGATTTCGTGGTGGTGGTTATTGCCGACATCACGACCGGCGTCGGCATCAAAAGCCTGCTCTACCTCAGCGACCTCAAGCAGTTCATGACGGACGCCATCCCCTCTGATGAATATTATATGCGGGAACAGAACGAGATCTTCGGCAATCAGGACATGACCAACGACACCGCCGGCAAGTCCTTAACTTACACCGATGTTTCCTGGACGGACTTTCTGGTCAGCCAGATCAAGACGCGCATTAAATTTAAATTCACCCAAAGCGACGTAAAGCCCGACAGCGACCCCGACAAGCTTATCGCTTCCTGCGCCGCTAATACCCTGCGCTTCTACCCGTTCAAGGACTACAGCGGGGTCTACCTTTACAATATCCGGCAGAAACGCGACATGCTTTTTGATAAAACGCAGCTGAAAACTTTTGAAGAAAAAGACTGGTGGGCAAGTAAAGGCAAGTTCACTACGATCCACTTTGACGCGGGCCAGATCAAGCCCTGATCTTGACTCTTCCCCTGACAAAAAGGCTGATGGCGTAAGGATAAAGCTGATGCTCGGCGGCATGGACTTTCTCGATGAGCATGTCGAGCGTATCGTTCGCCCCGATCTCAACCGCTGACTGCGCGATGATCTGCCCGTGGTCCACTTCCTCGTCCACCATATGCACCGTCGCGCCAGTCACCTTCACGCCAAAATAGAACGCATCCTTGATCGCATGAGCGCCTTTGAACGCCGGCAGGAGCGACGGATGGATATTAAGGATCTTGTCCCGATAAGCCTCAATGAACAACGGGCTTAAAATACGCATGTAACCGGCCAGAACAACAAAATCGACCGCTTCTTTCTTGAGGAGATCAAGCGTGGCCTGGTCGAAAGCTTCCCGCGACGCAAACTTCTTCGGATCCAGATGCTCAACGACCGGCACGCCGGCTTTGCGCGCCCGCTCCAGCGCAAAGGCATTGGCCTTATCAGAAAAAACAACTTTCAGGGATGCCTTGATCTGCTTGGATTTCAGCGCCTTAATGATCGCCTGAAGATTTGTGCCGTTGCCGGATGCCATTACCGCGAAATTCATTCGATCCCCTCCTGCCCTATTGGTATGCCGCGCCGGTAGCGCACTAAACCCCAAACCCCCACCAGAAAAAAGACCACACCCACCGCCATCAGGATCCAGGCCCGCGGGATGAATTCAGAAAGCTTCGAACTGATCAACATCGTCGTCAGAAAAGCAAAATGGATAGCGAACTCCATCGCGCTAAACACCTTGCCCTGCATGCCGATGCTGGCCACCTTATGGATCACGGTATTAGCCGCGATCACAATGGGCCCCACGACAAATCCCAACATCACGGCCAGGCCCTGAGCCACCCAAATACTTTTGAACATATGGACCGAGAACGCAAAGACCGCCAGCATAATGCCCCCGGCGACCAGGCTGGAGAAAATGGTCTCGACGTGTTTGTCCTTGTTGCCCCATTTCCCGTAAGCCAGGCTGCCCAGAAAAAGGCCTACGCCAAGCCCCACGGCCATGAACCCCAAATGTTTGGTAACGCTGCCGAAAGACTCCTGAATAAATACAATGATCACCACATAGATCGCCCCGGCCGCCATGAACAGGATCATCATTAAATTAATAATGTAGAGAATATCCCGGTGAGCGAAGATATAAGCAACCCCGTCCCGCACTTCATGCCAAACATTTTTATAAGCCGAAGCCATTTCTTTGCCGGCCGCCAGCAATTCCTGGGCACGCAAAACGCGCAACTGCGGGCGGGAAATAAACGATATCAAGAGTGCCGACACCATGAACGTGCCGGCATCGATCATAAAACCGCCGCGCGCTCCCCAGTATTCAACGATCAAGCCGCCCAGCAAAGCGCCCAGCACAAAAGCGATCATGCCAGTCACTGTAGCTAGCGAATTAGCGCCATGCAGGGCTTCTTTCTCGACGATCTCGGGGATAATGGACATCTTGGCCGGTACATAAAAGCGGCTCAGGCAGAATGCCAGGAAAACCACGCCGTAGATGGGCCACATTGAATGCTGATAAATAAAAACCAGCGGAATGGTAAGGACCAGCAGGCCGCGGACGATATCGCAGACGAACATGGTGGTCTTACGGTCCCAGCGGTCCACATAAACACCCGCGATAGGACCAACGACAAAGACCGGGATAATAGTAAAGGTCAACAGTTTGGCCAGCTCAAGGGCCGAGCCCGAATGGCCGCCCATCTGCTTGCCCGTCACCAAGCCGACCAGGGCCATCTGATTGATGCGGTCGCCGAACTGGGAGATCAGCTGCGAAAGCCAGAAGGCCAGGAAACTTTTATTCTGAAGGCTGCGCTTAAAGCTCATAATCGGGGTTTATTATATCAGCCGGAGGGAGAAATGCTTATTTTTTTGCCCGCGCTTCGGCCTCTTTGCGAAAAGCCGCCTCGGCCTTCTCCTTATCCCCTAATAAATCGGCCATAACCCCCATATTAAAAAGGGCATCGAGGCGGGTACTGTCAACCGCCCAGGCAGCGGCAAAAGAATCGTATGCTTCACGGTTGCGCTCCAGTCGGCCGTAAAAAACGCCCAAAGCAAAAAGAAGGTCAGCATCTTTCGGCGCGGCGCGCAGCTTTTCCTCGTACTGTTTGGCCAGCGCGGTATAAGCCGCGGCCTTGTTCTCTTTTAACATTTGATCGGTACTGACGAACGGCGGTACCTTCTCGTAAACCCGCACCGCTTTTAAATACTCGCCATTATCGGCGAGGGCCTTGCCATAAGCGACCTGATAAAACAAGTTGCCATCATTAAGCGCCACGGCTTTTTTAAAATGATCGAGCGCCTGGTCGAAGCGGCCGGTCTTCACATAGATCTTGGCCAGCGCGTACTCTACCCGGGCATTACGGGGATCGTTCTTCAATGAATTCATCAGGACCAACGACTCATTTCCGGCGTAAATATTCTGTTGCACCAGCATCAGGTACAAAAAGATAGCGAAACCTCCCCCGGCAACCTTCATGGCCGCCCCCGAGATAGCCTCGCGGCGCACAAGCCACGCTGCTCCGGCTACTATAAGGATGAGAGCCGGGATACACGCCAGGTACATGAAATGCTCCGCCAGCGAGATGGCCATCGGATAAGCCCCGATCGACGTTACCACCTGGGAGATGGGGAATAATTCAAGCCAGAACCATATGATGCAAAACAGGGCCAATGCCGGCATCCGCAAAAGGTTGCGCAGGAGGGCGAGGATGAGCCCCAAATAAATCCCCAGCGTAACCCAAAGCCACGGGTCCGTGAACGACCCGTAGATCGGACGGGCCCGGTCAAAATACAAATGCACCGGCATGACCATCAAACGTAAATACGTCCCGACGCCCCGAAGGAAGGTGATCACCCCCAAAGCCATCATGGACGCGTTCGGCCAGGGATAAGGCGGCGTGATATGCATCAACCGGTGATGCACAACATAGCCGCCAGCGACGAGCGCGAACGGCCATAATTGAAGGAGCGACCGCCAGCCTTTCCTGGCAACGATCAGCCAATAGCTGGCCGCGACCGCGATGAACATCCCGGCTGATTCTTTCGCCGATAAAGCCAACGCGTAACACAAAGCACTCAGCAGAACATCCCGAAGGCGTGCGTCACGACAGTAACGCAGGAAGAAATAGAACGCGGCAAGGACAAAGAACGCGCAGAGCAAAATAGCCCGGCCGGATACATTGCCCACGGCCTCCCAATGAATAGGATGAATGGCAAAAAGCCCGCTGACGGCGAACGCGCGCGCCCGGTGATCGAACAAAAACCCGCAGATCAAGAACACCAGGAACGCGCTGCCGAGATGGATGAGGACATTATCAAGATTGTAAAAGAACCAATCTAACTTAAAAAACCGATACTCCAACGCGTATGTCACCGGTACCAGCGGGCGGTAATAATCCTTTTCCATCTTAAAATAAGTAGATTGGAAAAATTTCGGGATATTGGCCAGGTCGCGGATCTCGGTATTCCTGACGATCGAGAACTCATCGTCGATGTTCTTGAACGGGCTGTGCAGCATCGGTGAATAAGCGGAAAGGACCAGGAGCGCGAGGAGCAGGAAGACTTTAAGGTTGGATTTGAGGATGGTGGAACAGAAATTGTTCATGGGAGTAATCATAGCATAGCCCAGTAGAGAAGCCTCTACGGGGCTTTTTTTCTTTATGTTTTGAACAAATGAAAACACCCGCCGTTACCGGCGGGTGTTTTTTGGTCTCTTTTCCCTGAGGTCACCTTTAGAGAAAGAGACCAAAAAAGCTGACGAAAGGAATTGAACCCTCGACCCGCGCATTACGAATGCGCTGCTCTACCAACTGAGCTACGTCAGCGTGAATCTGTAAACTGCTTTAAATCATACACTTGCAAGAACCGCTTCTTCTTGATGAATCTCTTCAGGAACCGCTAGTGTCGATACAGTGTCGATTCTGCTAGAAAGTGCGTCAACTGCTTGCTTCTTATGGTCAGGACTTAAATGAGCATAACGCATCGTCATTGCTAATGAACTATGCCCCAAAAGCTCCCGAACCGTATTCAAATCAATGCCAGCCATTACTAATTGACTAGCTGCTGTATGTCTTAAGTCGTGGAAACGAAAATCTTTTATACCAGACTTCTTTAATGCTGTCGAGAATGATTTTTTTATATCACCGATAACAGACCCGTCTTTCTTGCAAAAGACATACTCGCTCTTGGAATGCCGAGTCACAGCGTTCAATGCTCTAAAAACACCCTGGTTCATAGGCACTTCTCGCTTTTTCCTACTCTTGGTATTTAACAAGTGTATAATTCGATGCTCAAAGTCAATATCATCCCATTTCAATGACAGTATCTCCCCTCGACGCATACCAGTATTTACTGCTATAACAACAATTGCCTTCAAGTAATCATGTATATCTTCAGCCAGTTTTGGACACTTGAGCCAGATTTAAGTTTGCAGATC
>JBAXRK010000001.1:0-247114 GCA_037131245.1 Candidatus Omnitrophota bacterium | reverse complement strand
CGGGCAACTGGAACGTGACGGGCGGGACGTTCACGCCGGGCGTCAACACCGTGACGTTCACGAAAGGGGCCGGCACGCAGACGCTTAATTCCGGCGATCAGAATTTTTATAATATCACGCACTCCGGCAGCGGGACGCTGCAGCTGCTGTCGGATGTCAGCCTTGACGGCAACTGGTCGATGCTCTCGGGCTCCTTTGCGCCGGGGGCCCGGGCGGTCATTTTTACCGGGTCCGGCGTGCAGGGGCTGTCTTCCGGCGGACAGAGCTTTTACGACCTGGTCCATTCCGGCAGCGGGACGCTGCAGCTGCTTGGCGGCCCCTTAACCGTTACGCATCAGTTGCGCAACCTGTCGGGGACGCTTGCGCTCAATGGCCGGGACTGGACCATGACGGGGGCTTCCTTCATCAATCAGGGGACGTTGAGCCTGTTCGGCAGCGAGGTCATCACCGGCCTGACGCAGGATGCTTCCGGGGGCTCCTGGCGTTATACCGGCGACGGCGCCAATCATTCCTATAGCATCAAAGGTTATGATTATTATAATCTCATCATTGACGCAGCGGCGCCCCTGGCGGACAGCTTTCGGCTGGACGCCCCGCTGAAGGTGAACCGCGGCCTTTCCATCCTGGCGGGAGAGCTCGACAGCAATGGTTTTGATATCAATGTCGGCGGGAACTGGAACAACCAGGCACGGTTCAATGCCCGGACGGGAATGGTCACTCTTGACGGTACGGACCAGGCGGTCCTGGGTTCGACTACGTTTTATGATCTGACCAGAACGGTCCTGCTCAAGGACGCGCTGACCTTTGAAGCCGGGCAGACCCAGACGATCACCGGTGCGCTGGTCCTTAAAGGGACATTCGGCGGGATCCTTTCCCTGCGCTCGACAGCGCCGGGAACCCAGTGGAGGATCGATCCACAGGGGGCCAGGAATGTGGTCTTTGTTGATATCCAGGACAGTCGTAATATTAATTCGGAGATCATTGACTGTTCCAGGAATTCGTTTAATTCGGGTAATAATTGGGGGTATTCGATCCTGAGCCTCGGGGACGATCCGCTGGCGATGTGGAACCTGAACCTGATCCAGTCGACCGAAAGTCAGAGCTTTGTGCCGTATAACTATATTTTCGGGTCGGCCTTGACCAATGGTCTGGACTTGCTGTCGTTTTCCGGGATGTTTGTTATGGATCAGATATTCGGCTGGATGGAAGTGTCAGAGCCGTCTTCCAGCGAGACTGATCATGAAAAGAAACTCCGCAAGCCTCGCCCCGAAAAAAGGAGCATGCCGCTTCTTAATACCGGAAAAACAAAGCTGCCGCTGCGCCTGCCGCCAGCCCCGTTCGCCCTGCCGCCTTTCTTTAAACCTTATTAATAGCCGATCTGCCGCGGATCTTTCGCGAACGTTTGACACGCTGTCCAAGTAGTTGTATGATTACATACAATATATTGTATGAAAATATACAACAAGCGATCTCCCCAGAGGGCGGCTAAAGACGTCCCGACGACAGAGCAGGTGCTCGAGCAGGTGAGCCGGCAGGCCAGCCGGCAGGCCAGCCAGGCGCTGGAGTTCGCTTTTGCCCAGATGCTTTCCCCCAAGCAAAAAGAGTTGTTCCTGAGGAAACTCAAGGGGGACACCCTGTCGAAAACGGACCGGGAATATTATTCGCGCGTGGTCCGTAAAAAGATCCTGGCGCTGGCGAATGCCGATCTGCATCAGCTGGCGCGTAAAGCCCTGGAGGTCTCGACCCATGGTTGAGCGGGCCATCCTCCTAATGCGCAGGGTTTTACTGGCGGCGGTGATCGCGGCCGGCGTCGCTGTTTTTCCGCAGGAGGGTTACGCCGCGCCGGAGCCGACGGCGTTCAATCCGAACGAGGTCAACATGGACGTGATCATCCGTAATCACGAGGCCGAGTTAAAGAAGGTCAAGAAGGAGTATTCCCGCGACCGGAAAATCTTCTATGCCATTGAGACAGAAGACGAGTATCAAAAAGCCCTGGAGCTTTACCATCAGCAGCGGATGGATGAAGCCCTGGCGGTGTTTTACAATGTGCGCGATCACCAGGCGGATTACAAGCTGACGAATTTGCATATTCAGACCATCCTGGAGGAGGCGGCCCGCAAGAAAGAACATGACGCCCTTGAACAGAAAAGGATCAGGGTCGGCCGCCTGCTGCTGGAAAGGAAAAAAGTCAAGCTTGCGGAGGACATCAGGGTCGAGGCGGGCATGATTGAAAAGTACAGCCAGCTTTACCGCAAGATCGGTGAGGCGAAGGACGACCTTGTGTCGGAGGGGATCAACCGGAACATCAAGCGGGTTTACGAGAACCTGCAGGATATGAAACTGAAAAAGGAGGGGTCGGTCAAGCGGATCGATCTGGAGCTTTGTGTCCTGGAGAATTACATCCGGATCACGGCCAAGGCGGAGGCTTACAACCGGGAAGTGTTCCGTCTGCTCCGGGAAAAGGAGTATGCTGCCGCCAACAAGCAATTTGCGGAGTTTCAGCGGGCCATGCTGGTTGAAGTAAAGAAGTTCAATGCTGCCGTGGACCGGAAAAAAGAGGGCAGCAGCGTAGTCTACGGCAGGAAAGGGGCGCTAAGCCGGGATCCGGGGTATCTGGCCCAGGAAAAAGTTGTTTTTGCCCAAGGTGTTGCCCTGTTCAAGTCCGGGCAGTACGGCGAGGCCCGGACCATTTTTATTCAGCTGGCATCCCAGGGCAACGCTTATGCCGAGGAGTATATACGGAAGATCGACCGGTTATGCCGGAAGAAATGAGTCGTGCGGGCTGGTTGAAATTTTTGTTTGAGCATTTATAGTAATAGTGTTATCATCTTTATGCTTTTTAAAGGCTTAAAAATGCAGGAAAACAGGTTTTTCAACACTAAACAGGGACTTCGCAGGAAGATCCTTGATCTTATACATCATCAACCGGAGGAAGACGCCTTACGTAAGAGTCGGGCAATTTTAACTAAGTTATTGTCATTAAAGGTTTTTCAACAAGCACATACGATTTTGTTCTATTGTTCGTTCCAAGGGGAGGTTAATACCTTCCCCATGATGCAAGAGGCGATAGGTCTCAAGAAGCGCGTGGCAGTGCCGTTCATCAAAAAAGAAACCAAGCAGATCATTTTAATGCTTATTGAGTCGACTGAAGAATTAGTTTCAGGGTCTTACGGGATACCGGAACCGCGTTACAACGCCGCGAGCGTCCTTTGTCCTACGGATCTTGACCTTGTGCTGGTGCCGGGGGTGGCTTTTGATAAAGCCAATAACCGCCTGGGCCGCGGCGCGGGGTACTACGACCGGTTTCTATCCGAATTGCCTGCCACCACCCCGACTGTCGGACTGGCTTATGATTTTCAGCTGGTTTCCGCCCTTCCGGGCCTTGAGCCGCATGACCGCCCCGTTTCACACGTCTTGACCAATTGAATCGTTAATCGCGTTGTTTACCAAGGAGAGCACATGTCAGCATTAGCCGTTTTACTTATTTTTGTCGCGGCGGGTGGATCGTTCGCGCTGGGGTTCGTGATCAACAAGGCCATTAAGGGCAAGCAGGGCAAGGATGTCGAAAAGGAAGCTGAAGCCATCCGTGATATGGCGCGCCGTGAAGCCGAGACCATCAAGAAAGAAGCGGAGCTTCAGGCCAAGGACACCATGCTTAAGCTGCGCCAGGATTTTGAACAGGACACCAAGCAGCGCCGTGAGGAGCTGACGGTTTCTGAGAAGCGTATTCTGGTCAAGGAAGAGAATGTCGAGAAGCGCCTGAACTTGCTGGATAATAAAGAAAAAGATACGGTCGCGCGCCAGGAAGCGGTGAAGGTCAAGGAAACCGATGTGGCGGCCAAGGCCGATGAGCTTAACAAGATGATCGCGCAGGAAAAAGAGGTGCTCTACAAGGTCTCTAATTTGACCCGCGATGAAGCCAAGCATACGTTACTTACCCGCGTTGAAACGGAATTGGTCCACGAGAAAGCCACGCGCATTCGCCAGATGGAAGAAGAGATCAAGGAATCGGCTGATAAGAAGAGCCGCGAAGTCCTTTCGATCGCCATCCAGCGTTGCGCGTCCGATCACGCTGCCGAGACCACCATTAGCGTGGTGCATTTGCCTTCCGATGAAATGAAAGGGCGCATCATCGGCCGTGAAGGGCGCAATATCCGCGCGCTCGAGCAGGCGACGGGCGTTGACATTATCATTGATGATACCCCGGAAGCGGTAACGATATCCGGGTTTGATATGGTGCGCCGCGAGATCGCGCGTATGGCACTCGAAAGTTTGATCTCTGACGGGCGCATTCACCCCGGCCGCATCGAGGAAGTGGTGGAGAAGGCCAAGAAGGATCTGGACGTGAAGATCAAGGAAGCGGGCGATACCGCCTGTTTCGAGCTGGGTATCCACAATATGCATCCCGAGCTGGTGAAGCTGGTGGGCCGTTTGAAATACCGCACCAGTTTCGGCCAGAACGCGCTGACGCATACCAAAGAAGTCGCGCGCGTCATGGGCATCATCGCGCATCAGTTGGGCATCGACCCGAACATCGCCAAACGCGCGGGGATGCTGCATGATATCGGCAAAGTCGTTTCTGACGATGTGGAAGAAGGCACGCATGCGGTCGTGGGCGGCCGCCTGGCGCGCAAGTATGGCGAAGCCGAGGTGGTGGCCAACGCCGTTGAGTCGCATCACAATGAAATTCAGAACAATTCGATCTATGGCGTGCTGGTGTGTATTGCCGACACGGTGAGCGCTTCCCGTCCGGGCGCACGCGCCGAATCGCTGGAAACGTATATCAAGCGCCTTGAGGGCCTCGAGAAGATCGCCAATTCGTTCAAAGGGATCGACAAGGCTTATGCGCTGCAGGCCGGGCGCGAGATCCGGATCATGGTCGATCCTTCCAAACTTAATGACGACGAGGCTATTGTGCTTTCGCGCGATATCCGCAACAAGATCGAAGCCGAGATGGAATATCCCGGGCAGATCAAGGTGTTGGTCGTCCGTGAAACCAGGGCTATAGAGTTCGCCAAATAATGAAGATACTTTATGTCGGCGACATTGTGGGTGAGCCCGGACGCGCGGTCTTTGGCAAGATCGCGTCGCTGATGAAAGCGCGCGGCGAGGTCGATATGATCATTGCCAACGCCGAGAACGCGGCCGGCGGCAGCGGCATTACGGATAAGATCGCCCGCGAACTGTTCGCCGCGGGTTGTGACGCGATCACGCTTGGCGATCACGCGTGGGATAAGCGGGATTCGATCCCCTATCTTAATACTGAGCCGCGGATCATCCGTCCGGCCAATTTCCCGGCGGAAGCGCCGGGGCGCGGGTCGTGCGTGGTGACGACCGCGGCAGGCGTTAAAGTGGGCGTGATCATTTTGTTGGGGCGCACGTTCATGAAAATGCTGACGGATTGCCCTTTCCGCACACTGGACCGCGAGGTGGCAAAGCTTAAAGCCGAGGGGGCCGCGGCGATCGTTGTTGATATGCACGCGGAAGCAACCAGCGAGAAAGTTGCCATGGGCCGTTACGCGGACGGACGGGTGAGCCTGGTCCTGGGAACGCACACGCATATCCAGACGGCCGATGAGCATATCATGGCCGGCGGTACGGCGTACATTACCGATGTCGGGATGACCGGGCCGTATGATTCCGTTATCGGAACAGAAACAGCGCTGATCATCCAGCGTTACCTGACGGGACTTCCGAATAAATTCGAAGTAGCTAAAGGCCCCGGCACCTTGTGCGGGGTCATTGTTGATATTGATGAAGCGACGGGAAAAGCCCGCGCGATCACGCGCGTTCAGAAAACCTAACGGGAGAAGACTATGACTTGGGAAGGCCTCAACCGCAGAAAGTTTCCGAGAGTGAAGTTCCCGTGTTTGGTCAAGATCCTGGTGAACGGGGAGAAGAATGAAGCGCAGTTGACCCATACGGAGAACGTGAGCACCGGCGGTATTTGCGTTATTTTGCGTAAGGGCCTGGAACGTTTGACGCAGGTCGATATAGAGATCGATCTGCTGGACGGCGAGGATCATATTTTCTGTCACGGTAAGGCAGTATGGGTGGTGCGCCGCAAGGCCACCGACCTGTTCAAGCCGTCCTTTTATGATATTGGCATCGAGTACGGTGATATTAAAAAGGAAGACGTCCAGCGCATCAAGGCGGCGGTCGACCATTTGGCCAGGAATGAAAGCAAGGCGAAAATATGAGCAGTCCCGCAGTACCGGCTCCGGCCATTAAAGTCAGGTTCGCACCCAGTCCTACGGGATATTTGCATATCGGCGGCGCCCGCACGGCTTTGTTCAACTGGATGTACGCCAAAGCGCAGGGCGGCAAGTTCGTGCTCCGCGTTGAAGACACCGATCTGGAGCGCTCCAAGCCCGAGTATGAAAAAGAGATCATGGACAGCATGGCCTGGCTGGGGCTGTCCTGGGACGAGCTTTACAAGCAAAGCGAGCGGTTCGATATTTACCGGGAGCATGCCGAGAAATTGCTGGCCGCGGGGAAAGCGTTCCGTGAAGGCGCGGCGGTTATCTTGAAGGTCGACAAGGCCCGGGATATCAAGTTCGACGACTTGATCCGTGGCTTGATCGTTTTTAATACGGACGAGATCAAGGACCAGGTCCTGATGAAGTCTGACGGCTCGCCAGCGTATAGTTTCAGCTGCGTGGTGGATGACGCGCTGATGGGGATCACGCATGTTGTGCGCGGTGAGGACCACATATCGAATACGCCCAAGCAAATTTTGATGTACGAAGCGATGGGGTTCAAAGTTCCCAAGTTCGGGCATTTGCCGCTGATCATGGGGACCGATGGCGCGCGGCTTTCCAAGCGTTTCGGAGCGGTGGCGGTGAGCGATTACCGCAAGGAAGGTTTTATCCCCGAGGGGCTGGTTAATTATTTGATGTTGTTGGGTTGGTCGCCGGGTAATGTTGAGATATTACCGCTGAAGAATGCCTGCGAGAAGTTTTCGATCAAGAAGGTCAATAAGACGGCGGCGCAATTCAATATTGAGAAGTTGAAGTGGGTGAACGCGCAGTATATTAAGGCCATGACGGCGAAGCAACTGGCGGTGCTGGCAGTGCCGGTGCTTAAAGAGGAAGGCCTTCTGGCCGACGGGTTCGATGCGGCGTGGCTCGAGCGCGTGCTTGATCTTTATAAAAGCCGGATGTCGACGCTGCGCGAGCTCGTTGAACGGGCGGGCTTTTTATTCACGGATGATTTTAAAGTATCCGATGAGGTGCGCGCGGCGCAGCTTTCCAAGGCGATGCCCAAAGAGTTTTCTTTGCTCGCGGATCGCCTGGAGGCGGTGGAGGCTTTTGACGTCGCTTCGACCGAAAAGGTTTTCCGTGACGTGGTGGCTGAGTTGGGGATCCCGATGGGGGAGATGGTCCATCCGGTGCGGGTCGCGCTCACGGGAGATCATGTGGGCCCCGGCCTTTTTGATACGATGGCGGTTTTGGGAAAAACACGGACGCTGGCAAGGTTGCGGGCGGCGTTTGTTTAGTTCTTGCCAAAAACGGACTGTTTGTGTATAAATAACGCTTCACGCGACATATTGCCCTGTGGTGTAACGGTAGCACAATAGACTCTGGATCTGTTTGTCTAGGTTCGAATCCTAGCGGGGCAGCTTTTCCTAAAATAAAACAAAAACCTCGTTCCCTTTTGGGCGAGGTTTTTGTTTTCTATAGAAGAAAAGCTGCCCTCAAAAGGATTCTTTTGAGGGCTAAGGAAAGGATTCTTTTGGCTGCGAGGAAATGCTCCGTCATCCCGGGGGCTAAAGAGCAACATACATTAGAAAGGCTCCGACCTTTCCGGACCTCGTGTGAAGCATGATCAAAAACCTCCTACCCGTAAGGGCGGGAAGAGCATCTTTTTACACCAGTTTCTTTTGCGGTATTTGAATATAATTGATCTTGCTGATAACCTTTCGTCCTGTTTCTTGTTCAAGTTTTTTGCGTGCGATCCCGGCGACATTACCGCCGCGCTTGGCAACGGCTTTGTTAGGCAGGAAGCCTTCAGGGTGCTCGACCTTGGTGATCTGGGTGGTTGACGCTTCACCCAGCATGGAGAAGATGAGTTCCAGGTCGGTCATGTGATCGCGCAGGTTCTCGCGTTTTAGCCCTTTGAGGTTCTTATATTTCTCGGGAGTCAGGCCAAATGTTGCTTTGGATATTTCCGCGGTCAGGATCTCATACTCACGGTTTTCCTGAACGCCGTGTTTCTTCCATTGGTCGGTCAATTCTTCCCTGATGGCGATGCCGCGCATTCGTTTCTCGATCCAGTCATCCGAATATCCTTTGGCTTTGTAAAGTGCACGCGTACGTTTCGTGCCCAGTTCCGGGTTCTCGATCTCCTGGATGCGTTCGTAACCTATCCGTGCCAGCCAGCGTTTGAATGGTTCGGCTTTGGGAGAAGGGATAGATTGGATAATGCGGAACATGCCTTCGGTATTGGCGCAGTCAGTCTCGCGTAGTTTTCCATCGGGGGCATATAATTTCAAGTCGTGACAATTTGTCACGACTTCACTACCTTCTTCCTTGAGGCGCTGTTTTAGTTTTCGCCAGTAAGCTCCGGCATCGGGGCTGTTTGTAAGGACGGCACAAACATCGATCACAGAAAACCACCACTCACCGTTATGTTCTGTTTTACGAATTGACCTTCCTTCGAAAACGGCAAGATGTTTTTTCATCTTTTAAATCCTTTCAGGTTAGCGGAGAGTTAAAAACATAATACCACACTTATGAGTGTATGTCAAAAGAAAATGTTCATCCGAGAGTCTATGATTGCCATGAATACGACATTTTAGTTTTGCGTTGACATAGGGAACCTTCCAAATTGGCACCGGCCCTTATAATATGTTATCCTTTCCCTGAATTACCTCCTATAAAAACACATAGCTATTAAACATTTCAAAAGGCGATCCTATGCTCCGATTAGACCCGATTGATCGTATTAAAAAAACCGTTTGTTGCCTGTTGGCTTTTTTGCTGATCTTCGGCCCGGAGGTCGGTTACGCGCAGAGCCTTTTTGTTTCGAATCTTCCAGTTCCAGGCACGATGGTTGAGCCGTCAGCGGCTTTTGTTCCGGTCCTGGTTAAGGGCCTTGTGGTTCATCCCGATAAGCCGCTTAATTTTGATTTCATTGTTGATTCCGGTAATGATTCTGCCGATCAGGTTGTTGTTAAGGAACAAAGCCAGCGCATGGCGCAATACTTCCTTGCCGCTATTACCGTCCCTGAGGATCAGCTTTGGGTCAACCTTTCCCCGTATGAGAAAGACCGTGTCATCGAGAATGATCTGGGTCAGACCGTACTCGGCCGCGACATGCTCGCGCAGGACTATATTCTCAAACAGGTGACGTCGTCTTTGATCTACCCTGAGAAGGGGTTGGGCAAGGAGTTCTGGGCGCGGGTTTATGCCCAGGCGCAGGCGAAGTTTGGCACCACCGATATGCCGGTTGATACCTTTAATAAAGTTTGGATCATGCCTGAAAAGGCGGAAGTCTATGAAAAGGGCAATGCGGTCTATGTGACGGAAGCCAAGCTCAAGGTGATGCTTGATAGCGACCGTGTAGCCATGGCGCAGAATGCGCCGGATGCCGTGACGGATGAGAAGGCGGCTGTTGCCAAGGCCGTGATGCGTGAGATCGTTGTTCCAGCTATCGAGAAGGAAGTCAATGAAGGTAAGAATTTCGCGGCGATCCGGCAGGTGTATCATGCCGCGATATTAGCGAAGTGGTACCGCGAACTGATCGCGAATACTCTTCTGGCCGACGCCTATGTTGGCAAGAACAAGGTAGCGGGTGTCACTACGGATGAAAAGGCCCTTAAGGAAGAGATCTATCAGCGCTATATCGCCGCTTACAAGAAGGGCGTGTTCAACTACATTAAAGAAGAAACAGATGTCACGACGGGAGATGCCACGCCTCGGAAATATTTTTCGGGTGGTGAGAATCTGGTGATCCCCAAGCTCGACAAGACCACGAATGCGGCGGAGGTCATTACATTAGGAAAAGCTTCTTTAGTCAGCCTTGAAATGCGCCGGCCTGACGGGGCGCAAGGGGGAGAAGATGAAACGGGAAGGCAATTGGCACAATTATTGAAGAATCAAGGCGTGCCAGAGGCGGATGTTGATCATCGCTTTGTGATGATCTTCAAGAAGGCTGCGCATATAAATCCAAAGATCGATGTTAAATTGTTGTATGACATCTATACCTTGTATAAGAATGAATTATCATCCGGCGATTCGTTTCATTATGATACCGCGTCGGAGGAGGTCAACTGGGGAGAAGAGACGATAACGCATACTTTAATGTCAGCGGAGGATTATGACGGTTTGCTGTCTTTTTTTGACAGCTACTTGGGCATAAAGAATGTTCGCGTTGAGATCCGTGATGGCGGTTGGCAAGGAGCTTTCCATGCGTTTTATGTGCACACTGTCTGGTGTTTTCTGCATTTTCCGGAAGGGGCTGAAGACTTTATGCAATTGTATATGTATCTCTATAAGAAGGGCGGTGTGGCCCCTTTAGATGAAATCCTTCTTGGGGCAACAAAGAGTCCTGATTTTAATGTAAGAGGCATTATGACTTTGGGAAGAACAGTGACTGGGCAAGTTGGCAGTAAAGCCGATGGTTTTATGGTATTGAGTGGGCTTGGGTATTATTATCCGAAAGGTTTTGTTCTTTCAGAAAGACTCGTGAAAGCGATTGTTGAGTCCTCTCCGGAAGTGCAACGAGAGTATGGCGTTCTAATTAAAAACAGAATGAAGGAGAAGTTTGGAAGATTCTTTCGTGTGGCTGTAAGAAGCAGCCCCAAGCGAGTTATGCCCGGGGTCCTTTTAACAAAGGTTGTTAATGAAGACGATCTGATGGCGGCATTAATAGAAGTAGCGAATTCATGGTATTCAGATAAGGCGAGGGCTTTCCGACAAAGGGAGGGGATGTCAGAGGCGTATGATTTGCCAGTTATTATCCAAGGTTGGGTAAGTGGCGAAAAGATGGAGCTGGTGGATGGCGTTTTGAAGAAAGATGCGTTCTACCAAGACCGTAGAGCCAAGGATCCCTCATTGCCTCTATATGCGGTGGGTGTTTTTTCAACCAGAAATCCGAATACAAATGAGGATAAGATCTTTGGGAGATATCTTGAGAATGCTACCGGAGATCAGTTGATGACTGAGGGAAAGAGCGGAGAAGATATCGCAAGTTTGGAGAAGAAAGCGCCGAAGACTTATCGTGAGCTTGTTTGGGCAAAGAAGAGTTTAGAAGAGAAAGCTGGCCCGCAAGAAGTGGAGTTTGTGGTGAGCGACGGTTTTCTGCTGTTTCTCCAAACACGTAAAATTAGTTTTTCTCCGCAGGCAGAGATCGCATACATAAGGCAAGAGTTGATCAATAAGAAAAAGCCTGGCGCAGCGTCAGTAGTTCCAGGGCTTGCTGTCAGTTTGCGGATCGAGACGCTACAGAGGCAATTGGGTCAAAGGAAGATCTATGGGGTCAGGAAAGGTGCATCTGTAAATGTTATTGCGCGGGCAGAGGCTTCAACCTCGGGCGCGATCCAGGGGCATCTTGTTTGGAACTTAGAGAAGGCCCGCCTTTTTATGGAGAGGGGGGAATCGGTTATTTTTGTAGCTCATCCGGGTAATCGGGAAAAAATCTTGGACGAAATGTTCAACTATTCAAAGTCTGGACTGATCACAACTTATGGGAGCAGTTCGTCACATGAGGCTGATCTAACGCGGTTGGCAGGGATGCCCTCGTTGATCAATTTGCGAGTTTCTCAATGGAACTTAACGGGAGATGCACAAGGTATCGTTTTAGAAGGTGGGCAAGAGTTAAAAGAAGGCGATTTGGCGGTGATCGATGGCGAGTCGGGTAATCTTTTAGCTTCTGGTTTAGATCTCTTGGAAGAAAGCGGAATAATGAGAGATGTCAGTTATGGTGTTAGTATACCTGACCTGAGAAAAGAAGTTTTAGCACCCTATTTGAATGAGGATGGAAGCATTCGACCTGAAGTGACTGTTCAAGAACTGGAGGCGTTAAATCAGGAGGCGTTAAAAGAGCTTAAGCGGTTAAGTGCAAGTACTGATGAAAAAGAGCTGTTCACAGCAAATCTTAGAAAACACTTCTTACATGATCTTTTAACGCAACGTCAAGGGGAAGATCAGTCGCAAATTCAGAGTGGCGGTATCGATATTCAGTTTACTGATCAGCCTCTAGTCGCGGTTGTCCGGCAGCTCGGCCTGGCCAGGATCGCGTTCGCAAAAAAAGCGGATGGCGCCTTGATCGATTTCTCGGATCCAGCCTGGAAAGAAGGGGCGGCGGGAACAAGAGAGATGGTTGAATATAATTATTTCGATCTTTCCGGCAATCCGGCCAAAGACGTGCCGGTGGTTAAGTCGGTCATTGAGAAAACGCTTGAAGAAGGCCGCGTGAACGACGCGATCCGCTTATACACGCTCAATTATCAGCTGTTCGTGAAAGATCAAAAAGCTTTAGGTGATGATATTTCGAAACAGTTGCTCGCCGCTTACAAAGGTGATTTTCGCCTGGTCGGGAAAATGGGCGGTACCGAGATCCAGTGGGCTTTGGCTACGCCGGCGGGCATCGTGACGCCGATCCTTGGCCAGCCGACCCATAGCGGCCCGGTCAATTTGGGCCGGACCTTGCAACAGCTTGAAGAAAATCCCGAGAACTCGCTGGAGGCGATCATGGCGCGCCTGGTGGCTCCCATGACGGAGCTGGCGGATCGTGTTGGCGGCTTCGGGCGGATCCGTGATTATTATTTCTCGGCTCCCGGTTTCTTCGGGCCGGAAGGCCAGCTGGTTGAGGATCAGAAGAACATTGCCAATATGCGCGCGGGTTTTCGTTTTGATGACGCGATCCCCCAATATCTGGCCAAGGCTTCATCCGGCCAGGCACAGATCAAGGGGCGTACTGTTCACGACGGGACCGGGCATGCGTTCGGCGATAAGAGCGTTTATGGTCCGTTCTCCTTGAAAGATACGATCTATGGTTTCTGGGTGGGGACGGGCATAGCGTCGCGTGTGAGCACCGATGGCATGGTGGCGTTCACCGGCGACAAAGAACTGAATTATTTACACAATGAGGCGTCCCATAATACGGTTTGGGATCCGCAGGCGCGTCGTTATAACGTTGTTTTTGATACCACCAAAGGCTTCCATCCTGATTTTACAACGCCGGGCACGCCTCTCTATAAGCATGAGGACCTGGAAGACCGCACCAGTGGAAAAGCCTTGTCGATCGCCTTTATCGATGAATACAAGAGGTTGCTCGAGAATCCCGGCGATCCCTATTACAGCCAGGCGGTGGCCCTGAAGGCGCGTCTGGAGGCGATGCACAAAACAGGGCTCGACCGTGAGTCCCAGCGTGCTCTCGCGCAAGAGCACAATCCGCTGATGCTCCGTGTTTTTCAGGAAAGAGCGCATGAGCTCGGTCAAGGCATCGGAGCATTGCTGGTTTATTTGACCACTCACAAGTGGGAGAACGGCGGCGTGTTCGATCTGGCGACGATCAAGATACCTGTCGGCGGTGTGATCGCTCAGCTGGGTTATCTGGGGTTATTTGAGCAGGTTCAAAGCGGCATTAAGGCGGAGCTGACTCTGTCGGGTGTGCCTGCCGCGACGATCGAACAGGTGCTTAAGAACACCATGACCTCCCCGGTGGACGATGATATGCGTGAGCTTCTGGGCGGCTTGCCGTCGAAAGATTATGACAATGCAGCGGCCGTGCCCGCGCCGAGTGCCTGGCTGGTGATGAACCGGTCGAATCGCAGTACGGCGGACGATTTTCTAAAGAACGCGGCCAAGGCGCTCGATACGATCGCGATCGCGCCGGATCTTAAGCTGGAGGACGTAGCCAAGAAGGTCCCTATACCCGAGACGAATAAGAGCCATTACGCTCCGGCTGAGGAGGGCATTACCTTCTCGGATATTTATACGGAAGTGTTCCTGGGCAATACGGCAGTGGCGGACGCGGTCGCCCAGATCCAGGAGGCGGTTCGCAACGTGGTTGGGACGGAGAATTTCCGTGCGGTCGATCCCAAGCAGGCGCATACAACGCTCTTTGTCGTCAAAGATCTTAATAAACAGGTCGCGACAGAAGAGGATATTGAACAGGCCTACAAGAAAGTGGTCAATTCCGGCGTATTTAAGGACATTGGGCCTTTATCGTTCCGGATCGCGGATGTGCGTTTGATGCGTGATGGCGCCATCGTGCTCGGCGTTACGCCGCTTTCAGCGGAGCTGCATCGGGCGCAGGAAGCAGCTGTCGACGCTATGGATGCCGATGGCAAAGACGCTTTCTCAAAGGTGAAGCCGTTCTTTTATGTTTCTGTCGGATACTTGACGCCAGTGACGGCGGATAAGGTTGTTGAATTGGTTTCAAGTGTTTTGCCGCAGTCCCTAAATGATTTTAAAGGGGATCGCGACGTGACATCGTCAGTGATCAAGGTCATCAATGCTGTTAACCGCAAGCCCGGCAAGCATCGTGATATGGCTCAGAGCGGTGGTATCGATATCCAGAATATTGATGTCGCCCGAAAGAGCGGCAGCGCCAATATTCAATTCAATGACCGGGCGGTGCGTGACGTGATCAAGGGCGGGTTTAATGGTTTTACCCCGGTGATCATTAGTGTGACACCGATGAAGGACTTGTTGATGTTCTAATCATAAAAAAGCCCCATCGTGTTGATGGGGCTTTTTAAAAGTGTCCGTCACTATTTCTATTTCAGGGCGAATGCCTTGAGCTTCCCTCCATGGAAGAAGTACAGCTTTCCTTCCACCTCATCCACCGTATATTGCGGCTGCTTATCATCCAGGTAAACCTGGCTGTCGGTCGTGCCGCTGGTCATGTTGATGCCGGCGAGCCCCACGCCCTTTTTTCCCTGGTCGTCGACTAAGGTCAGAACATAGGCATGTTGCAAGGCAGCCTGGCTGGCTGTATAACGCCGGTCGGCCATTTTATCGAGGTCGCCCCAGGCGCTTTCCATGTCGCGTTGGGCTGAGGACGCACTGCTCGCACCCGAGGCGGCACTGTATTGCGCGGAAGTGGCGCTGATGACCGTGAGCGCGGTCATCAGGGTGGTGGCGAAGATGGATACGCCGGGCGCCGGATAATGAACAGACCAGTTGATCTCTTTTTTAACGGGATCAAAGGAGAGGATGTGCTGCTGTCCCCGGACGATCACCTCCCCGTTCTTTCCGGTCAAGAGCGCGATGGGGACATCCAGGCGTTCTTTGCCGACCGCGGCCTTGGTGAGCCCTTTGGCCAGGCCGAAAACGCCGCCGGTCAGGGCTTTGACGCCTACCGAGGCCACTTCAGTTCCCCCCATGGAACGTTTAAATTTGATCGGGACCGAGAATGATTCCCTGACCTTGCCGGTCTCGTTGATATCCAGCCCGATAAGGCGGGTCGCGTCCGTCAGCATCACGCTTTGCTGCGCGGGCAGGTAAACGATATTGGTGATGCCGCCGCTGGCCCCGGTATACTTCCAGAGGGAGGCACCGGTGGTCTTGTCGATGGCCAGGACCCCCAATGGGTCGACCAGCTTAAAGGTTTTTCCGGCCGGGTCGGCAAAGTTCCCGCCCAGGCGGGCAAAAACAACCTTGTCGGTCGTAAGGACCTGGGAAATGAAGCCGAAATTATGTTCGCTTTTCCAGCGGATCTCGCCGCTGGCCTTATTAATAGCGTAGACAATGCCTTCACCCGCGGCATAAACAGTGTCGCCGTCAATGATCGGTTGGGCATAGGACTTTTTGTATTTGGCATGGCCGGTCTTGAACGGTGCTGACCATTTTTTTGCGCCGGTGGCCAGGTCGAAAGCATCAACGCCCAGGAAAGGCACGTATAGGACGCCGTTATCAACGATCGGTTCCTGCTGGCCGCTTAAGTCGACTTTCGCGAAGAACCCGGAGTTGTCGGCCAGATGCAGCGGGAAAGCATTAAGGGCCGAGTATTTCGTTTGCCATTTGACGGCGCCGGTCTTGATATCGTACGCGCGCATATAAACGCCGTTACCTTCTTTTTCCGTGCCGAAGCCGTTAAAAAAGAGGACCACGATCCCTTCCTTAGTGAACGGATACATCCCGATCGAGTAGGCCATTTCGGGTTCGGTCTGCCAGATCTCTTTGCCGGTTCCCAGGTCAATAGCCCGGATCTTGGTTTTAGCGCCGATCGCGACATAGTCATTGATCAGCAGAATAGGAGTGCCGGGAATGGTGCGGGCATTGAAGGACGCTGTTTTCGGCAGGTCATCACGCGTCCAGATCACACTGCCGTCATCGGGATTGATGCTTAAAAGGTTATTGGCCGTTCCAACCAGTAAGGTGCCGTAGTCGGTGACCTGGCTCCAGGTCATTTTTTGAGGGATGGTTTGCTCCCAAAGCTGAGTTGCCGCGCGGGCAGCTGGCTGAGGGATAACGAGGGTGAAGATCAGAATGGCGGCGATGCTTATCTTAAGTGATGTCATATTTTTCCTTTCTATTTGATATTAACTGTCGTATGTGGTTAAATTTAATTACAAAATATTGCAGGAGCCATGGGGAGGCGCGTTGATCAGGGAGATATTGGTAGCGGAAGACGAGCGTGGCACATCGCTATTGCTCAAGTCGCAGTTGGAGCGTTCCGGTTATACGGTGACAGTGGCGTCAAACGGGGTTGAGGCGCTGGAGCTTTTGATGCGCCGGCCTTTCGACCTGCTGATCACGGACGTGGTCATGCCGGAAATGGATGGCATCGACCTGTACCGGGAGCTTAAGAAGCACCGGCGCACGGAAAAGATCCCGGTCATTATTATTTCCGACAAGCAGATGTTCAAGGTGGCTTTTTATTCGCTGGGGACAGATAGCTTTGTCGCCAAGTCCGGCGATGTCAGCTTGCTGCTTTCCAGGATACAGGCGGTCAGCGAGCAGCAGCCCGGCGCGCGGATATTCCATAAGATCCTGGTGGCCGGGGCACAGACGGTTATTGTCGACCAGATCAAAAAGGCGTTTAAAAGCGGGGACCGGGTCGTGGTGGCGGTGGATAGTATTGCCGACCTGGCAGCTAAAGTTTTTTTGATGAACCCGCATGTGATCCTGATCGATGCCGGGTTGCGCGGCGCGGCGTCACCATCAGAATTGGTCAGTGCTTTTCGCTCGTTCCGTTTTTTGCGTAACAGCCGGATCCTCACGTATGCTCAGCCGGTGGCGGATGATCCGGCCGCCCAGGCCGCGCTGGACGCTGAAGTGGCCGCCTGCCTGAAAGCCGGTGCCGACCGGCATCTGGGGCCTTTCGACCAGGCCCTGTTCCAGGAAGTCCTGTCCTCGTTGTGCCCGTCATAAAAAGTTCAGCAAACCCTTTGATTTTCCTCCCGCTGATGTAAAATCCATCATTAATACAACGGAGGGTCTTATGGTCAAGGAAATACTGCTGGCGGAAGACGATCGGGGCACGGCGCTCCTGGTGAAAGTACAACTTGAAAAATACGGTTATCGGGTGACGGTGGCCGGCAATGGTTTCGAGGCGCTCAGCCTGGTCCATAGTCGCCCGGTCGACCTGATCATCACTGACGTGGTCATGCCGGAAATGGACGGGGTCGACCTTTACCTGGCGCTGAAGAAAGATGAGCGCACGGCGGGCCTGCCGATCATTATCATTACCGATAAGCAGATGTTCAAGGAGTCCTTCGCGGCCCTGGGCGTTAATCATTTTGTTGAAAAGTCCAGCGAGATCAGTTTGCTGGTGGCCAAGATCGAAGAGGTTGGCCGTGCGGTGCCTGTAGCGCGGGATTTCCGCAAGGTGCTGGTGGCGGGGTCGCGCAGCGATGTGATCGACCAGATCAGAGGCCTGCTTGATGGCGGCGATTGCCTGGTGACATCGGTGGAGAAACTGGCGGAGCTTTCCGAGAAGGCTTTCTTGATGAGCCCGCATGTGGTCCTGCTTGATGCCGGGATGAAGGGCGTGGCGTCTCCTTCCGAAATGATCCGTTCGCTGCGGGCTTTCAAGTTCTTGAAAGATACCAGGATCGTGACTTATGTCCATTTATCTCCCGAGGATATCGGGCGCGGGCGCGCCGCGCTCGAGCCGCTGGAGGAAGAAGTGGCCGCTTGTCAGCAGGCGGGCGCGGACCGGCATTTGGGGCGTTATAATCGGGTGTTATTCTTGGAAGCGTTCGAAGAGCTGGGGCTAAAAGCCCGGTCTTTAGCGGCGGTTTAAACTTAGCGGCAGGTGGAATGTCAGGCCTGCCGCCTTTTTTAGGCAGATAGTTGACAGGTCAACTATCTGATGGTATATTTGTTCCATGGACGACTTACAGGCATTTGGCATAGAGGCGGGCAAGGGCAGGTACGATGAGGAGGCTTTTTACGGCCTGGCGCTCGTTCATACTGCTCTTTTTGACCGTGTGGCCGGGTATCTGGACGGTTTTAGGCTTACGCCGGCGAAGATGAACGTGCTGATGGTCATTAAACATCAGGGTGGCGCGGCGGGTTTAAGCCAGCGCGAGATCGGCAAGCGGTTAATGGTTACCCCCTCGAATATGACCCGCATGCTCGAGAAACTTGAACGCGAGAAATTGATCGAGCGCGCCGGGCTTGAGGGTGACAAACGGGTCAAAATGATCAGGGTAACCAAACGAGGCTCCGCCCTTTTAGATGAAGCCTGGCCGGGTTATCTTAAGACGATGAAAGCCGCGATGAACAAGATCTCGGCTTCACAACAGAAAATGCTGGCGGAACTTTTATCGGGATGGTTGCGGGCGTTGAAAGGTTGAAATATGGCGACTCTACGAAACGTGTCATTAAAAACAACAGACCGGTTTCGTATTGAAGCGACGCATTATGAGGGTGGATTTAAGAAAGCGGTCATTCTCGCGCACGGGTTCTTTAATAACAAAGACGCTTACCTTTTTAAGGAGATCGCTAAAGCATTAGCGAATCATTTTGACGTGGTGGCTTTTGATTTTCGCGGGCATGGAAAAAGTTCAGGTCTCTTTACCTGGACATCAAGGGAATGCGCCGATCTTCAAGCGGTGATCGCGTATGTGAAAAATTGCGGGTATGAAGGGATCGGCCTGATGGGCTTCTCCTTGGGGGCGGCGATCAGTCTTATTGAGGCGGCTCAGAATCCGGACGTGAAGGCCGTAATCGCGGTCAGCGCGCCGTATGATCTCTGGAAGATCGATTATCATTTTTGGAAGCCCGGGATGCTCGACGATCTTAAGTTGAACCTGGGATATAAAGCTAAAGGAAAGGGTGTTCGTCCAGGGCATCCTTTTGGGCCGAAGATCGCGCCCCTTGATATCGTCGCTAAGATCGCGCCGCGGCCGGTGCTTTTTATTCATGGCGATGATGATTGGCTGATCAATGTCCGGCATAGTCGTACATTGTTCGAAAAAGCCCAGGAGCCCAAGAAACTGGTGATCATCAAAAAGGGCGGGCATGCCGAGATGATGTTCGACCAACAACCGGCTGAGTTCACGCGCTTGTGTCGCGAGTGGTTTGAAGGAACGTTGAATGCTTGAGGCCTAAGGGAGGTGGGGTGATGAATAAGAAAATGGTGTTATGGCTGTATCAGGAATTGCCGGCTCTGGTCGGCAAAGGCGTGCTGACGCAAGCGTCATCGGATAGCCTGCGGGCGCATTATGGAGAGGTCAAGGCCGTGGACCGCCGGTCGTTCGTGGTCATCTTGTGCGCAATCATCGGGTCGCTCTTGATCGGCCTGGGTATCATTTTGCTTTTCGCGCATAACTGGGAACAGTTCTCGCGGCCGACACGCGCGGGGCTGTCGCTCTTGCCGCTGGTCATGGCCCAGGCGTTGGCACTGTGGGTGGTTTTCAAGAAGCCGGACTCGCTCGCGCTCAAGGAAAGTTCGGCGACGTTCTTAAGTTTGATGGTGGGCTCATCGCTAGCGCTCATCGGTCAGACGTATAACATTCCCAATGATACGCCGGCCTTCATTTTGACCTGGATGCTGCTTATTCTGCCGCTGGCGTATTTGATGGAGGCCAGTATTCCGGCAGTGATGTATGTGTTCGGGATATCGGCCTGGGCTGGCCAGTTCTGGCGCGATCCGTCATGGAGCATTCTTTTTTGGCCATTGTTGGCGCTGGTCGTTCCGCATTTCATCTGGTCGCTCAAGCAGGAAAAATACGCCATCCGGTCGACGATCCTGGCGTTTGTGATGGCGATCGGTATTTGTTCGGGTGTGGGTTTTACCCGTTGCCGCGGCTGGGAGGGATCATGGGTTGTGATCTATTCGAGCCTGGCGACCGTGTTTTATTTTCTAGGGTCCTGGGAATTCCATGGGATCTCAACAAATTGGCAGCGGCCGTTCGCGCGGGTAGGCGCCTTCGGTGTTTTTGTGATGATGTTCCTTTTCACGTTTGATTCGCCCTGGCATTCGTTGTCGTTTCATGATGTCACCACGTTAAAGCCGAGCGCCTGGGTGGTTGTTCCCGACGTTGTGCTGGCGGGCTTACTTTTCACGGGATCTTTGCTGATGACCTATCCTTATATTCAACGCCGGGATTGGGTGCGGGTGCAATGGGGCGCTTTGCCTTTGTTCGCGCTGTTCGGCTACACGTTCGGCGGATCTTCGGAAGGGCTGGTGATGTTGATATTCAATCTGTATGTCCTCTTCATCAGCATTTATCGGATCATGGCCGGGATCAAGGCCAATGATCTGGGCATCACGAATACCGGCATGTTCATGCTCTCCGCCCTTGTGCTGGCCAGGTTCTTTGATAGCAACCTGGACTTTATATTCAAGGGCCTGGTCTTTATTGCCGTCGGGATCGGTTTCCTGCTCACCAACATCATGGTGATGCGAAAGAAAGGCGGTGCCGCATGAAGAAGCCCATCATTGCCGGAGTCTTTGCTGTGTTGATCATGCTTCAGATAGCGATCCCTGTATCCATGATCGCTAAAAGAGAGGTAACCCTCAAGTACGGCGCGGCATTCAAATTCAAGACCGCGCCGGTCGACCCTTATGATGCTTTCCGTGGGCGTTATGTCGCGCTTAGCATGGAGCAGGGAAAGGCGCCTGCGCTTCCCGGACTGGTGATGCAGTATGGCGAAAAAGTGTACGCGGTCTTGTCGGTCGATGAAACCGGCTTTGCGAAAGTAACAGGGGTAACCCGGACCAAGCCCGATGATATCCCGGGCGGGGCTTTCCTTGAGGCTCGGGTGGCGTATACCAAAGAAGACGGGTATGTGTATCTGGACTGGCCGATGGACCGTTATTACATGGAAGAGTCTGCCGCGCCGCGCGCGGAGGCCCTCTATTGGCAGCACAGTACCAGTAAGCAACGCGACGCTCAGGTGGTGGTGCGGGTCCTCGATGGCTTCGCGGTCATTGAAGGGTTATATATTGACGGCCGCAGGATCGAAGCCGTATTAAAAGAAAAAGCAAAATAACGGCGGACGGCAAATACGCTATAATCAAACTTATTGACAAGCGAAAATTGTTAGTCTAACCTAACTTCTATTCATCAATAAGGAGGTTTGCGTGCTTGATGTGAACGTGGAAAAACTCAGTGAAAATATGGAGGATTACCTGGAGGTGATCCATGCCCTCGCCGGCGATAAGGGCGTGGCCCGGGTGGGCGAGATCGCGGCCAAGATGGACGTTAAAAGCCCCAGTGTCAACGCGGCCATGAAACAGCTGGCTGAGCGCGGGCTGGTGGTCCATCAGCGTTATGGCTACGTGACCTTGACCAAAGAGGGGCGCGTGCGCGCGGCCGAGGTCCAGGAGAAGCATGATGTTTTGTTCATGTTCCTTACCCAGTTCTTGATGCTTGATTACAAGGTGGCCGAGCGCGAGGCCTGTTCCATTGAGCATGCTATCAGCCAGGAGACCTACCAGCGCCTGGTGAAGTTCTTTAAATTCCTGAGGGTTTCACCCGATGGCGCCAAGCCGAAGCTGTTGCGCAATTTCGCGGATTACCTGACAAAGGGCGAGAGCGCGGTCTGTGATTGTGAAAAGCCTGCCAGGGGCCGCAAGGCTTTAGGAAAATGATATTTTTTTAAGGATGAAGTTAGTGAGAGCTAACAAAGTTTTGAACGACTAATAGTTGAGGGAGGGCGTTTTATGGGCGTTGTGAGGCTGGGGGATGTGGCGGTCAAGGGGACATGCAAGGTTGTCAAAGTAACGGGGGACAAGAACATCAAAAAGCGCTTGCTGGAGATGGGCTTTATCCGCGGGACCGAGATCCATGTCCAGAAGCAGGCACCTTTGGGCGATCCGATGGAGCTGGTCCTTAAGGGGTATCATCTTTCCCTTCGTCGGGACGAAGCGAATGATGTTTACGTGGAAGATCCTCAGGCCGCATCAGCCGAGAAAAAGACGCTCAGGATCGCTTTGTGCGGGAACCCGAATGCCGGCAAGACCTCGATCTTCAACGCGCTCACCGGTTCGCGCCAGCACGTGGGCAACTGGGCCGGCGTGACGGTCGAGAAAAAGGAAGGTTATCTAAACTTCGGCGAGTATGCCGTTGAGGTGGTAGATCTTCCTGGAACCTATAGTTTGACGGCTTTTTCAATGGAAGAGCTGGTGGCTCGCGATTACATCATCAATGAAAATCCGGATGTGATCGTCAACGTGATCGATTCCACGAACCTTGACCGGAACCTGTATTTGACCACGCAGTTGATCGAACTTGGCTGCCGGGCGGTCGTGGCGCTGAACATGACCGATGAAGCGGAGCACAAGGGGATCTCGATCGATCGCAAAAAGTTAAGTGAATTGCTCGGGATGCCGGTGATCAATACGATCGGCACGACGGGGGAGGGCATCAAGGAGTTGTTGGGTGAAGCGGTGGCTATCAAGGAGTCGAAGGAGCCTCTGTCCCGGCATATTCATATCAATTACGGGGCTGAAGTTGAAGAGGAGATCCGCAAGATCCAGGTGGAATTAAAGAAGGATATCCTGCTACGGGAAACATATTCCACGCGTTGGCTGGCGGTCAAGCTGCTCGAGCACGACAAGCAGGTAGCCGAGGGGGTGGCGGATAAATTTGAGAACAAGGAAGCCATCATGGCGCAGGTGAATGCCAGCCACGCGCATATCGAGAACATCCTTAACGACGAGTCCGAGACCATCCTGGCGGATGCCCGCTACGGGTTCGTTAAGGGGCTTCTGGGCGAAACATACAGCCATCGCACGATGGACCGCGTGGAGCTTTCCGACCGCATTGACAAGATCCTGACCAATCGTTGGCTGGGCATTCCGATCCTGCTCGCTTTTTTGTGGGTCATGTTCCAGGCGACCTTCACGCTGGGCGCGTATCCGAAAGATCTTATTGATCAGGCGGTGGCGCAGTTCAGTGTGTTTGTGGCTGGCGTCCTGCCGGCCGGCATGCTTAAGAGCCTGGTCGTAGATGGCATCATCTCCGGCGTCGGCGGTGTGGTCGGCTTCCTGCCGAATATCATGATCCTTTTTCTTTTTATATCGTTGTTCGAGGATACCGGCTATATGGCGCGCGGGGCTTTTATCATGGACCGGGTCATGCACACGATGGGGTTACACGGAAAAAGCTTTATTCCTATGATCATGGGCTTCGGCTGTAATACATCCGCCATCATGGGGACGCGGACGCTGGAAAATAAAACAGACCGCTTGCTCACCATCTTGATCAATCCGCTGATCAGTTGCAGCGCGCGCTTGCCGGTTTATATTCTTCTGGCCGGGGCTTTTTTTGGCAAGAATGCCGGAACCGTGATCTTCGGGATCTATTTGACGGGGATCGTGCTGGCGATCCTGATGGGGCAATTATTCCGTAAGACGCTTTTTAAGGGAGACGCGGCGCCTTTTGTCATGGAGTTGCCACCCTACCGCATGCCCAGCCTCAAAAGCATTTTGATCCACATGTGGGAGAAAGGGTCGATCTTTTTAAAGAAGATGGGCGGGATCATTCTGGCCGCATCCATCGTGATCTGGTTTGCAACGGCATTCCCTAAAGTGAATAATGTTCCCGGGAAGCCTCCAGTCGATCAGATCGAGCAAAGTTATGCCGGACAAGCCGGGAAATTGCTGGAGCCTGTCTTGAAGCCCCTGGGCTTCACCTGGAAGGGTGGCGTGGCGCTTATTACCGGCGTCGCGGCCAAGGAGATCGTCGTGTCAACCTTCGGCGTGCTTTATCACGCTGAGGATCAGGCTGGCGCGGAGAATGAGGGGCTGCGCAATGCCTTAAGGCAGGATATGACGCCCTTGGCGGCGCTGTCGTTCATGCTGTTCACGCTGATCTATATTCCCTGTGCCAGTGCATTGGCGACCATGTATCGTGAGCTGGGTTCTGCCAAGTGGACATTATTCGGGGTGGGATACAGCCTGACGCTGGCGTGGGTGGTGTCCTTCGTGGTTTTTCAGGGCGGAAAGTTCTTAGGGTTTTAACTGGAGGTGTGATCCATGGAAACAATGATCGTTTTTATTATCGGTGGCGGGGCGCTGGCCGTTTTTATCGGGTACATCGCCAAGTCGCTCAAAAAAGATGAAGGCTGCAGTTGTTCGTCCAAGAACTGCTCTTCCGGAAATCCGGGATGCGGAAATAAAGCATGAGCAGAATATGCCTTGGCATCGTGGTGTTTCTTTGTCTTTTTTCGCCGTTAGCGCGGGCGGCAGAGCCGGAGGTGTTCCTTTTGACCATTAAGGATCATCGCTTTGAGCCGGCTGAGATTTCGATCCCCGCGGGGCGAAAGGTCAAGGTGAGGATCGAGAATCAAGACCCGACGCCGGAGGAATTTGAAAGCACGCCGCTTAACCGGGAGAAATTGGTTGGCGGCGGCAAGTCGATCATCATTTACCTGGGGCCGCTGGGCCCGGGGTCGTATCCGTTCTACGGAGAGTTCCATCGGCAGACGGCTCAGGGGTCTGTCGTCGTCAAATAAAAGGGATGAGGGGTCATGGTTTCGATCGCTTTGGTCGTATTTCGCGAGGTATTTGAGATCGCGCTTATTATAGGCATTCTGATGGCGGCAACGAAAGGCCTGCCGGGGCGCACACGCTGGGTTGGTTTAGGCCTTGTTCTTGGAGCGCTCGGCGCGGGGTTGATCGCGTTCTTTGCCGATGGGATATCCCAGGCGGCGGAGGGGATGGGCCAGGAGTTGTTCAATGCCGGGATCCTTCTTTTGGCGGCCGTGCTGATCGGCTGGACGACACTTTGGATGACCCGCCACGGCAGGCAAGTGACGCAAGAGTTTAAAGAGATCGGGCAGGAATTGTCTTCCGGCAGTCGTCCGATGTACAGCCTGGCTTTTGTGGTGGCGCTGGCTGTGCTGCGCGAGGGCGCCGAAGTGGTCATGTTCACGTACAGTGCTTTTTTGACAGGAGAGACGATCCCTCATTTAGTGATGGGCTGTGTTCTCGGCGCCGGCCTGGGAGCGATGGCAGGCATCCTGCTATACTTTGGCCTCACGAAAATCCCCACCGGAAAGATCTTCCATGTTATCAGCTGGCTGCTGGTTTTTCTGGTCGCCGGCATGGTCGTGCAGGCTTTCGGTTACCTGACCGCGGCCGGCAAGGTCCCGGAGCTTATTCCAACGCTGTGGGATACGTCCTCGTTCATCGCGCGCGGCAGCTTGATCGGGCAGGTGCTCCATGCCCTTCTTGGATATACTGATCGTCCTTCCGGGATACAGCTTCTGGTCTATGGCCTGACGATCGCCGGGCTCACTGTTTTGTTAAGGACTTACGGCAGCGGGCGGGGAGTGACTAAATGCATTATATGTGCTTTGATCGGCGCGGTGTGCGTGCTGGGCGGCCAGCCGAACGCTTGTGCTGAGAAGCATGTGTATTCACCTATTGTTGAAAAAGGCGAATGGGAGCTTGAGTCCACGGGCACGATCAGCGCGGATCACCGCAAGGAGCAAAGCGGCGTCCAGGAGTATAAGAGCGCGATCGGTTACGGCGTGACCGACCGCTGGGCCACCGAGCTGTACGGCGAGTACGAAAAACAGATGGGCGAGGATGAAGGCGGTGACCCGAAAATATCCCGCCTCAAGTTTTCTCACCTTGAGTGGGAGAACCGTTATCAACTGGCTGAACAAGGGGCGTTATGGGCCGACCCCGGATTCTACCTCGCTTACGAAATGCCTTTGCTAGACAAGGATCCGGGCAAGATCGAGACAAAAATCCTTCTGGAAAAAAACCTGTCGCGGTTCACGCATACAGCGAATTTCATTATCGATAAGGAAGTGGGGGGCGGGTCGAGGCTTCTGACCGAAGGTGGTTTTGCCTGGAGCAGTCGCTACCGGCTTTCGGAACATTTTCAGCCCGGGTTCGAGTATTATGCCGGTCTCGGCGAGCTAAGAAAACATTTGCCGTTCAAGGAGCAGGAGCATCAGGCCGGGCCGGTTATATATGGAAAATGCGGGCACGTGAAATATGATGTCGGCTACTTGTTCGGCGTGTCGGATGCGGCGCCCATGCGTGAGATCAAGTGGGTCATGGAATACGAATTCAGGTTTTGATCGGGTAAATCCAAAATAGCAGACGAGGTGAGAAGTATTAACCAAGGGAGGAAGTGTTTATGAGAGGGATGTTCTGTTTGATCGTTTGGCTGGCATCGGTCGGGGTGGCGCAGGCTTACGAGATCGGTAAGGGGTATAGTGTCGGGGCCGTTTATACGGGTGATCTGGTGAGCAATACGGCCGGAGGATTGAAGCGAGGGACGGCGTATATTGATAACCTGGACTTGACGCTGACAGTCGATACGGCCAAAGCCGGCCTCTGGAACAACGGGACATTTTTTGTTTATGGGCTTTATAACGGGGGCAATGAACTTCCGACAGGGAAGTATATAGGCGATCTGCAGGGCATGGATAATATTGAGGCTCCCCGCCTGGTCAAACTTTTTGAATTGTGGTATGAGCAGCGCCTCTTCAATGACCGGCTCTCTGCCCGCGCGGGATTGTATAATCTTAACTCCGAATTTGATACGACCGAGTACGGAGCTCTTTTCTTGAACAGTTCTTTTGGCATTGAGCCGACGATCTCAGGGAATACAACGTCATCCATTTTTCCTTTAGCAGCGCCGGCTTTCCGTCTGAAGGTTGATCCTAATGAGCATGTGACCGTGATGGCCGCCGCGCTGGGTGGGAATCCCGGCGATGAGGATACGAATCCTCATGGACTGAAACCTTCCTGGAACAATAAGACCGGGACGATGCTGGTCGGTGAGGCTCAGGTTCATGGCGACTTGCCGTTGCCGTATGGTGCTTTGCCGGGTATTTTAAAGCTCGGAGAATGGTATCATACGGGCAATAATGGTTTTTACGCGATCATTGATCAAATGCTGATTCGCGAGAAGGATGAGCAGGGGCTGGGCGTGTTCGCGCAGTACGGGCAGGCGCCTAAGGACCGTAATTCGCTGGACCGTTATTTCGGGTTCGGGGTGAATTATACGGGGCTTATTCCCGGCCGGGATGAAGATGTGCTGGGAGTGGCTTTCAACCGGGCAGGGATCAGCTCTGATTACAGGAGCACGGGTGATTTTGATCGATCTGAGGACGTGATCGAGGCGGCGTATTCGCTGGGACTGACAAAGCACGTTGTGCTGCAGCCCGACATTCAGTTTATCCGGAATCCTGGAGCCGATCCGACGATCAATAATGCCACGGTGGTGACATTGCGGACCAAGGTTTGTTTTTAACTTAAGAGGAGCGTGTTAATGGGTAGCGTCATGAAAACCAGCCATGAGCATCGGCCGAAGAACAAGTCTTCGTCCGAGGAGTTGTTCGAGTACCGTTCTGTCGAGAAGACAAGGCTGTTCTGGGCGATCCTGGTGACCGGCCTGGTGATGGTCGTTGAGATCGTGGGCGGGTTCTTTTCCCACAGCCTGGCGCTTTTAAGTGACGCGGGGCATATGTTCACCCATTTCCTGGCGCTGGGCATCAGCCTAGGCGCGATCATTGTTGCCAGCAAGCCGGCCTGCCATCACCGGACTTTCGGGTTCTTCAGGGTCGAGATCCTGGCCGCCCTGTTCAACGGATTGTTCCTTCTGGCCGTTACGGGCTGGATCGTTTACGAGAGCGTCCTGCGGCTGTTTCACCCCGCACCCGTCCTCGGGCTGCAGATGATGGTCATCGCGATCATCGGGCTTGTGGCCAATGTGGTCAGCGCGGCCCTTCTGCACGGAGCGAACAAGAATGACCTGAATGTGAAGAGCGCTTTTTTGCATATGGCGGCCGATACAGTATCGTCGGTGGTTGTTATTATCGGCGCGATCGTTATTTATTACACGGGTTGGAATATCATCGATCCTTTGCTTGGTGTCGGGATAGCGCTGGTGATCTTGCATTGGGGGTGGGGTCTTTTACAGGATTCATTAAATATCTTACTGGAAGGGACGCCCAAGGGCCTCACGACGGATATGGTGGAACAGGCTTTGCTGGAGGAAGTGCCTGAGGTCGGGGAGGTATGGGACCTTCATGTCTGGGCGATCACATCAGAAATGAATTTTATGACTGTTCAGATCAGGCTGAAGAAAGAGTTGGGAGCAAAAGAATTGAAGGAAGTCCGCGGGAAGATCAAGCGGTTGGTAGATGAACGCTTTGATATTGAGCATGCAACGGTCGAGTTCGAATAATCACTAGTCACGGAGGTTCACATGATCTTTGAATGGCGTAAAGCGTATAATGTTGACGTTCCGTTAATGGATGAGCAGCATCATAAACTGGTGGATATCCTTAATCGCCTTAACACGTACATCAAGGATGGCGCGCCGGCAAAACAAAGCTGGTCTGCGCTGGTCGATGAGCTGTCGGATTACACAAAGTATCATTTTCTGGCTGAAGAGAAGCTGATGCGGGAGAATGATTACCAGGGGTTCCGGGAGCACGCCGCGGAGCACTCTTTTTTTATCGAAAGGATCGAGAATTTCAGAAAAGGGTTCCAGAGCAACGATTTGAATGTGGTCGATGAGTTGCTGTATTTCTTGATGATCTGGCTGCAGAACCACATCTTGATCGTTGACCATAAGCTGGCCGGGTTCCTCAAACCGGTCTTGTCCGGTTCACAAAAGTAGACGGAGAAAAGTGACCATAAACAGGCCCGGTATTTTGATATTGTTTCTTGTTCTTGCCGGCATGGCCGTTTACGCCAATTGTCTTGGGAACGAGATGTTCTGGGATGATGAAGCGTTTATCATTAATAACCGGTTCATTCAGGATTGGCATTATTGGCCGCGGTTTTTCACTGATAATCTTGGTGCAGGGGCTTACGCGACTTGCGATTACTGGCGTCCGTTGTTGCAGGGTGTTTTTGCGGTTGAGTGGCATCTCTGGCAAACCTTTCAGCCGGGGTGGCATTTGGTCAGTGTTTTTTTGCATATCGCGGATGCGGCTTTGGTTTTTTTACTCATTTCCCGGTTGTTCACCAGTGCTATTCCCGCCTTCCTGGCCGCGCTCATTTTTCTCGTCCATCCCCTGCAGACCGAGACCGTGGTTTATGCCAACAGCCAAGGGGATTCCCTGGCTCTTTTGTTTATTCTGCTTGGGCTTTACGCACTGATACGCTATCGAGCCGGGAATGGCCGGAGGAATTTTCATTTTGCGGTCCTGTGTTTTCCTCTCGCATTGATGTCCAAGGAGATCGGCATCATCATGCCGGCCTTTGTCTTGTTGGGTGATCTTTACTGCAATGCCTCTTTATCTGTCGGTAAGCGGGCCTTGCGGGCTTTTCGCCTGACGCTTCCATTTTTGTTGATCGCTATTGCTTATGCTTGCATGCGCGCTGTTTATTTTCATTTTGATGATGTTGGAAGGTACTATCTTGAGTGGCCGGATTTTCAGTCCAGCGCGCTGGTCCGGGCGTTTACTTTTTTTCGGTTGGTCCCTGATTATGCCGGCCTTGTTCTTTGGCCTGCCGATTTGCAATTCGACCGGGCCTGTTCTATTGCCGGCGGGCAGATGACGCCGATGATCGCGCTGGGAGGCATGATCCTGGCAGGGATGGCGGTTGCGGTGTCTCAACTGTACCGGAGGGCTCCGGCATTTTCTTTCGGTGCGGCCTGGACCTTGATCGCCATTTTCCCGTACTCAAATATTCCGCGGATCATCAATGCCTTGTTTTATGAACACTATCTGTATATTCCATTGATCGGTATCGGCATCATGGCGGGGGCTCTTTTCTCCCATGTTTTTTATCGGGATGGTCGGGTGGCCCGAATACCGGCGGTCTTGTTCGTTTGCGTGATCTTCCTTTTGGGTGCGCGCACCATGCTGCGTAACGCGGATTGGCGCACGGCGATCCGGTTCTATGAGAAAACCTCGGTTAGAGCGCCAATGAATTATCGCCTGTTTGTTAATTTAGGACGGGCTTACGCGGCAAAAGGGTTGTATGAAAAAGCGGAAAAGGCTTTTGTTAGGGCGCTCTCGATCAGCCCCGGATCGCCAGCGGCGTGGCATAACCTTGGGCTTATCGCCAGGGCGCAGGGCTTGCGTGATAAAGCCGTGTTTTGTTTTGAGAAAGCGATCTCCGTAAAGAGGGATTACTTTTATTCTTACAACGCTTTGGCGGAGGTTTATGACCAAAGTGGAGATCGCGTGCGTTTGCGTCATGTTCTGGAGCGAAGCCTCCCATATAGCCGGGAACCTGCCTGGACAAAGTCCTGGTTGGAGTCTCTCAAGCCGTAAGGCCCCTCTTCACTTTTGAGCGGGGTTCCTGACGCTAATTTTATCTAGACAATAAGACCAAATAGAATAGAATTAAAAAACTATAATTTTAATAAGGTATAGTTTTTTATGCGTATTGAATTCGTCAAAAAGAGCATTATTCCAGGATTTCCCCTATCCCTCGGGTTTACGATCTTTTACCTGAGCCTGATCGTCCTTATTCCCTTATCCATGCTTTTCGTCAAAACATCGTCGCTGAGCTTTCAGCAGTTCTGGGCCGTCATTTCGGCCGAACGCACGCTGGCGGCGTATCGGTTGAGTTTCGGGACCGCTTTTGCCAGTGCCTGTGTGAACGCGGTGTTCGGGTCTATTGTGGCCTGGGTGCTGGTGCGCTATACCTTTCCGGGCAAGCGCATCGTGGATGCTTTGGTGGATTTCCCTCTGGCGCTGCCCACCGCGGTGGCCGGTATTACGCTCACAGAACTTTACGCGCCGACCGGATGGATCGGCAAGTTCCTGATGTCCATCGGGATCAAGGGCGCGTTCACGCCTTTCGGGATCACGGTGGCGCTCACTTTTATCGGTTTACCTTTTGTGGTGCGGACCGTTCAGCCAGTGTTGGAAGATCTTGACCCGCAGATCGAGGAAGCCGCGGCGTCACTCGGCGCGGACCGCTGGCAGACGGTTCGCCTGGTTATCCTGCCGGTCATTTTTCCCGCGCTTTTGGCCGGCATTACCCTGGCGTTCGCCCGGGCTATCGGCGAATACGGTTCGGTCATCTTTATTGCCGGGAACATGCCGATGAAGACCGAGATCGCCCCTCTGTTGATCATGACTAAGCTCGAGCAGTATGATTACGCGGGTGCGACGGCCATCGCGATCGGTATGCTGCTGATCTCGTTCTTTCTGCTCGCGGCCGCGAATTTCTTTCAGTGGAAGACGTCAAAGAACCTGGGGAAGACATGAACTCGCGCACGGAACCGGCTTATATCCGCTATATTCTGACGACGATCGCGCTGGTATTTTTCGGCCTTTTTATTGTGTTGCCTCTGGCGTGCGTTTTTTATCATGCCTTCGATAAGGGCTGGGCGGTTTATCTTAAGTCATTGCAGAATCCCGACGCGCTGGCGGCGATGAGACTTACCGTGATCACCGCGTTGGTCGCGGTGCCGCTTAACCTGGTCTTCGGTGTCGCGGCTTCCTGGGCTATTGCCAAATTTGATTTTAAGGGACGGGACCTTTTATTGTCCCTGATCGACCTGCCTTTATCGGTATCGCCGGTTATCGCGGGGTTGATCTTTATTCTGATCTTCGGCGCGCAGGGTTTCTTCGGCCCCTGGCTTATTGAGCACAATATCCGAATTGTTTTTGCTTTGCCCGGCATTATCCTCGCGACGATCTTTGTGACGTTCCCGATGGTGGCACGCGAGCTTATCCCGATCATGAAGTCGCAGGGCAATGAAGAAGAAGAGGCGGCGCTGACGCTTGGCGCCAGCGGCTGGAAAACGTTCTGGATGATCTCGGTGCCCAATATCCGTTGGGGTATTTTGTACGGCATCATCTTGTGCAATGCCCGCGCGATGGGCGAGTTCGGCGCGGTGTCGGTGGTGTCCGGCCATATCCGGGGGCTCACCAATACGCTGCCCTTGCATATTGAGATCTTGTATAACGAATATCAGTCGACCGCGGCTTTTGCGGCGGCGTCTATTTTGGCTTTGCTTGCGATCGTGACGCTGGTCGTTAAAACGGTCATCGAGGCCCTGATCAAAAGAGGCCATTCGGCATGAGTATTGAAGTTAAGAATATTCACAAGAAGTTCGGCGCGTTCAAGGCGCTCGATAATGTGAGCCTGAAGGTCGATAACGGCGAATTGCTGGCGCTTCTGGGGCCGTCTGGTTCCGGAAAAACGTCATTGCTGCGCATTGTGGCCGGTCTTGATTTTCATGATGAAGGCCAGGTCCTTTTCAGCGGGCAGGACGCGCGTGACCAGAAAGTGAAAGACCGCGGCGTCGGCTTTGTGTTCCAGCATTACGCTTTGTTTCGTCACATGACGGTGTTCGATAATATCGCTTTCGGGCTTCGGGTCCTCCCGAAACATTTACGGCCTTCGCAGAAAGATGTGCAGGCGAAAGTCATGGAGCTGCTCAAACTTATTCAGCTCGAATGGGTGGTCGATCGGTATCCGTGGCAGCTTTCCGGCGGGCAGCGGCAGCGCATCGCGCTCGCGCGCGCTTTAGCGGTGAAGCCTCGCGTCTTGCTTCTTGACGAACCTTTCGGTTCTCTCGACGCCCAGGTGCGCAAGGAACTGCGCATGTGGCTGCGGCGCTTCCATGACGAGGCGCATATAACGACGTTGTTTGTTACTCATGACCAGGAAGAAGCTCTTGAGGTTGCCGATCGTATCGTGGTGATGAACCAGGGGCGCATCGAGCAGGTGGGCACGCCGGAAGATGTTTATCATAATCCTGTTAATGCTTTTGTTCTGAATTTTCTGGGCAATGTGAACTTCTTCCATTGCCGTTTGGCAGAAGGCAAGGCGATCATCGGCGACACAGAACTTGAGGTTCCTGGCTTATCTGTCGATCAGCCGAAGCACGCGAAACTTTACGTGCGCCCCAATCAGTTCAAGCTTTCCCGCGGCCCGGGTAAGGGTTCGTCGCTTAAGGCCACGGTGGAATATGTGAATCCCGCTGGCACGATCGTGAAAGTGAATTTGAAGACTGAGACCGGCGAGCGCATTCACGTTGAGATCACCCAGGAAGAGTATAAGCATCTTAAACTGGTCAAGGCGATGCCTATTTTTGTCAGCCTCAAAGATGTCAGTTATTCCGAGTATGTGCAAAGTCCGGCGTGACCCGATCCGGGGGTAATAAAGGAGTGGGATAGTATGGAGATACCACAACAGGCCAGTAATGTTTGGGCAGATATTATTTCGGGCGTTAAAGTCGTGCCGTTCGAGTCGATCACCGTGCGCACGGTCCTGGGCTTTGCGCAGCTTGAATATAAACGGAATCCGTCAACGTTAAAGCTTCTGGCCAGTTCCTTCTATCTTCTTTTTGAAAAGAATCGGGCCTTGCCGTCGGTACAAAAAGACCTGGAGAAACTGTTGTCGGAGGTAAACTGACATGAATTCTATTATGCATGGTGTGGCTGACGTTGGCAGAATGATCAACGAAGGCAAGGCGTTGATCCTGGCGGGTGATGAGGCCCTGTTGAAGCAATTGCCCCGGGGAAACTGGGTCGGCGGGACAACCCCGTATTTTATTTCGCCGGAAGGCGGTGTTATTTCGCGGGATAAGATCTTTGTCACCGAATTGCCCGACGATGTTCAACAGGTCGCGGTGCAGTCTTATGACGATCGGGACATTGACCGCGTTTACGCGGATGCGCCTGCCAATGGGTTTACTTTCCTGATCCTGCCGGCTGGAAGCCCGGTCCATTTAGCGTTCGCGCTTAAGGCCCCGCAATTCCCTGATTTCGGCATGCGCCCGCTGGTCGGGTGGATCTCGGGGGTCTATCTGCCGGACCTGGGGAAGGTCTCACCGAAAACGCTTAACGGGATGACGGGTGAATTATCCGATCGCCACGCGGTCGTGATGCGGGTTGAGCTTAAGCACGACCGGGTTTGTGATATGGGCATTGTTAACATTTTTAAGCAGGGTGACGGCGATGTTTATGAGGTGTTCGAGAATACATTTTCCGCCGGAGATGTTTTGATCAACGGCCAGCGCGCCAATCTGGCGGAGCACGCGGTTGCCCGGAAGCTCGATACCCGGCTTCCGCTAGTAGCGGATTTCTGCGGCGCCATGATCAATGTGAGTTTTCAGAGTGTTGATGAAAAGGGCCGCATGGTCAATTTCTACGCGCCGCTGCTGAAGGGGCTCAAGTATCGTCAGGCCGCTCCCTGTGCCGATTATGTCGGCGAGTTTACCCGCCAGATCCCTAAAGATGACGGGCATATAGTCTTTTCCTGCAATTGCATCCTGAACTTTATCCATTCAGAGCTGGAGGGGAAAAAGACCGGCGGCATCGTCGGCCCTATTACTTTCGGCGAAGTGGCTTACCAGTTGCTCAATCAGACCATGGTCTATTTAACGGTGCACAAGATTTGAGCATGTTGTTTTGGGATGTCAGGATCGCCCGTGATCGAGCTTCCGCCAGATTCGCGCAATCCTATACAATGTACTATACAAATGCTAGACAATGTGTTAGCATCACGGCATGTTCAGCCCGACATATCGTTTAACAAAGCATCTTTCGGCCTGCCTGGAGCGGACGACGCTTCTGTCGGGCGCGTTGAAAAGCCTTTCTTCCGGGTCTCCGGTAAGGCTCAAGGTCACTCGTGACGCGCTCGGCCGTGATGCGCATTCTTCAACCTGGATCGAGGGGAACACGCTATCCCTGGCACAAGTTTCCGCGCTCGTTGACGGGAAAGACATTGCCGCCGAGTCCAGGCAAAAGACGGAAGTAAAAAATTGTATCGCGGTGTTGCGCTGGATCATGAGCCACCAAAAGTCGCCGTGCACGACCGCACGGATCCTGACGCTTCACGCGCAAATGACCAAAGGCTTATTGCCGGCCGAACGTTCAGGTTGTTGGCGCAAAGTACAAAACTATGTGGTTAACGCCAAACAGCAGGTTGTCTTTACGCCCCCTTTGCCGAAAGATGTCGTCAAGCGGACGGGGGAGCTTCTGGCCTGGTTGTTAAAGTCGAAGCAGGAACACCCGATCATTCGCAGCGCGATATTTCACCACGAATTGGTGGCTATTCATCCTTTTATTGACGGGAACGGGCGCATGGCGCGGGCTTTAGCGCAATGGATCCTGTTACAAGGCGGATATGACCCGGCGCATTCCCTGGGCTTGGATGAATATTTTGCGGCTGACCGGGCGAAATATTATCAGATGATCCAGGAAACACATGACATGGATCGTGATTATACCCATTGGATCGAGTATGTTGCCTTGGGGCTGCAAACGTCGATGGAGAATTTGGCCGAGCGGCTGCGCTCCGTAAAGACGGATGGCCGGGAATGGACACCCAAGCAGCGCGAATTGCTTGATCTATTGACCCAACGGGGGGTCTTGGGTTCAGGGGATATCTGCCAGGCAATGAAAGTTCATCGCGCCCGGGTTCATCAATTAATCGCGCCTTTGATCGCGGCCGGGGTGGTGGCCAAGAAAGGGCACACTCGTTCGGCAAGGTATCAAATTGTTTAATATGACGGCTCACTACAAAGAAAAAATACTGGTTCTCGTTCTTATCGTCGCCACCGCGCTGATCGCCGGCGGGTCGTACCTCCGTGTCTTTGAAAAGAACGAGCTTGATACGCTTGACCTGCGTTTCCGCTTGCGCTCTTCCATTGAACGCACCGACAAGGTGGTCATCGTTGAGATCGATAATGACACCATCAAAAAATACGGCCGTTTCCCCATAGACCGGGGTTATCATGCCAAACTGGTTGAGGCGCTTTCCAAAGCCGGCGCTAAAGCGGTGGTCTTTGATATGTTCTTTAGTGAACCGCAGGCCAGCGACGATGCGTTCAAGCTCGCCATGCGCTTGGCCGGCAATGTGTATCTGCCTTATGTTTTTGAACTGGCGCCGGCGGCCGAAGGCCGGGGTGCCCGCGCGCTAAGCATTTTGTCGCAGAATCAAGAAGGGCTGGCCCGCGCCGCGAAGGCGCTGGGTTACATTAATGTCATCCCCGACATCGACGGAAAGTTTCGCCGGGTCCCGCTGTTCATCGAATATCAGGGGACGAAATACCCATCCATCGCGTATCAGGTGAGCGCGGATTTTCTTAAGCGCGACTTAAGCAAGGATAAGATCCCGCTCGATGAGAGCGGGAATTTGATCGTGAACTTCGCCGGAAAATGGGCGGACTCGTTCGATCATTACTCTTACGCGGAGATCCTGGAGGCATCGGCGGCGGGCAAAGAAACCATCCTGGACCTGAACATCTTCAAAGGCAAGGTTTGCCTGGTAGGCCTTACCGCCGACGGGACGACCGACCTTCATCCCAGCCCGCTCGAGCCGCTGTACCCGTCCATCGGTATTCACGCCGATGTTTTTAATTCGATCATTAATCAGAAATATATCGCCCGGGCGTCCCGGGGGCTGAACCTGGCCATTCTGCTCGTGCTGTGCGCGCTGGTGGCGGTGGTCTCGATCAAGGCCACGCCTTCACATGCTTTCGGGATGCTCCTGGAGATCATGGCCGTGTTCGCGGTCATCAGCGTGATGGTCTTCAACAAGCTTGGGCTTTGGCTCGATATGTATTATCCGCTTCTGGTGTGCGCCGGGTTTTATGTTATTTGTATCCTGTACCGCTCTATTTTGCATTTTAAGGAAAAGATCATCCTCGATAATGAATTCCGCCTGGCCAAGCAGGTGCAGGAAAGTTTTATTCCGGTCACGCTGCCCGAGATCAAAGGCCTGGATATTGGCGCGATGATGCTGACCGCGCGCGAAGTGGGCGGCGATCTTTATACGGTCGATAAGTTCAATGATGATATCGCGGGCGTGATGGTGGGGGATGTGATGGGCAAGGGCTTTTCCGCCAGTTTGTTCATGGGCATGGCGGTGAGCGCGTTCCGGTTTTTTGCTAAACCCGATGTGCTGCCGCAGAAAACGCTGCTGGACCTTAATGAAAAGCTTTTGGCGGAGAACGCCTCCGGCCGTTTTGTGACTGCTTATTATTCTTTGTTCGATATGAAGCGCCGGGTCATGCTCTACGCTAATGCCGGGCATATGCCAGTGCTGCATGTCGCCAAAGGTCAGCCGGGCGTTTCGCTGGACGTGACGGACGGCCTGCCTTTAGGCATGATGAAAGGCGAATATACGGGTGGGGAGAAAAAATTTGACCTCGAGGACATCTTTATTTATTATACGGACGGCGTGACGGAAGCGGCCGATGCCCGGGGCGAGATGTATGGAGTCGAGCGCCTCACCGCACTGGTCGAGCGGCATCGCAATCTGGATGCCCGGCAGATCCTGACCACGATCATTGAGGATGTGGCCCGATTCCGCGGCAAGCCCAGGCAACAGGACGATATCACCATTGTTGTGGTAAAGATAAAATGACCATTGATGCCCGGCTGCCTTCAGATGTGGAACTAGTGCCCGGCGCGATCAAGGGCTGGCTCAAACAGCTTGGGCCCCTAAAACTCAATGAGGACGCGGTTTTTGGTTTACAGCTTTGTTTGCAGGAAGCGCTGATCAATGCGATCCGCCATGGTCATCAGGATAATAAGGCGCTGACCGTTCATTGTTCGATCGTGGCCGATCCGCAGCAGATCATGATCGAAGTGGCCGATCAGGGCAAAGGGTTCGATGTTAATGCGGTGCCGGATCCGACCGCGGCTGAAAATATTGGCAAAGGCCATGGCCGGGGCATTTATCTGATCCGCCAGACCATGGATGAGGTTGCATTTTTGAACGGGGGCCGTACGATCCGTATGGTCATGAAGCTTAAGGGAGGCAGGACCGGTGGACATTAAATTAGAAAAGATCAATGATATCCAGCTTATTGTCCTTGATGGGGAGCTTAATATGGAAAGCACCCACAAGTTCAAGGAGACCTTCAAGGCGATCCTTAAGGAGCGCAATGCCAAGGTCATTATCGATTTTGCCAAGGTGCCCTTTATTGACAGTTCGGGGATCGCGGCTTTGATCGAGGTTTGCCAGAACCTGGGCAAGGTGAATGCCCGGGCTTGCCTGTGCCATGTGAATAAAAAGATCGTGAATGTCTTTGAGATCACCAAGGTCCATAAGTTGTTCAAGATCTTCGAAAGCCATCAAGAGGCCTTAAGGAGCTTCTAATATGTCGGATAAAAAGACCCTTGAACAGGAAGCCCACGAACTATTAGGCGAAGAGAAGTACGCGGAAGCCGGTGAGCGTTATTTGCAGGCCGCCAAGGCTTTTCAAAGGCAGGATAAGCATGACCGGGCCGCTATTTGTTTGGCCGCCTCCGCCAGCAGCCGGGCCCTTATTTTGGGGGAAAAGACCTACCATCGCGTGGCCGGCTTATATGAGGAAGCCGCACTCGAGGCCGAAGCCTGCAAAGACCTGGAATATGCTTCCATGCTTTATAAGTATGCCGCGGTCGCTTATGAGCGGGACCATGACAATATTTCCCTTTCAGAGTGCCTTTTTAAGTCCAAGGAGGCCTATCGCCGTTTTCTGGTCCAGGACCTTTTTCGCACCAAAAAGACCAAGGAAAATGTGGCCATCGGCTTTAACCTGGCTTTCTTTAGCAAACGTATCGTGCCGCTCCTTACCTTGACCTTCGCTTCTCTTATATGGGGACATGGGGAGCGCCCGCATCGTACAGTGGGGTTCGGGTTGGTCCTGATCCTTATTTGTGCGGCTGGCTATATGCTTGGCCATCTTAATAAGGACGGCACTATTATTTCCCCGACTTTTGCCCAGGCGTTCTACTTCAGCTTTAGCAGCTATACCAGGGTTGGCGTTGAGAACATCACCCCGGTAGGCGGGGCCAAGATCGTGGCCACCATTCAGGCCTTTATCGGGATATTCACGATCCCATTGTATTTGACCGGGCTCTGCAGGAAGTATTTGAGATATTGAACTTGGGTCATCCGCTTGGCTTCGGGGATATTATCGTCTGCTCAGACAGCACGGCCATCCCTTTCTAATAGAGTTGAAGGATGGCCGTGAACTCGCAGCTGACAATATCCCCTCGCCATCGGATGACTGCATCGACCCAACACTAACGAATGCCCGCAAAGGATTCCACAATTTCAACAATTTTGAAGGAATACTACGAGATTCGCCCTTACTTCGGAACCACGATCTGGGCCCATTGTTTCTATAGGGACGGGGTGGATATGGCCGGCGCCGCAAGGGCGATCTGGCAGAAAGCCGAGAGCATTCAGCAGAATTTGAATGTTCACGCGGGCCTGAAAGAAGGCAATTTAAGCTGGCTCAATGAGCTTGGCTTTGAAGGCGCCCGGGTCCATCCGGATCTGTTCAAGATCCTGAAGCAATCCTTGAAATACGCACAACTGACCGATGGCGCCTACGATATGACCATCTATCCTTTGGTCAAGATATGGAAAAATGCCGCCGCCAAGAACCGCCTGCCGGATAAAGACTCCCTTGAGATCGCCAAAAGTAAAGTCGGATTTCAACATTTTCAACAATTTGAGCCGGATAAAGTCAAATTCTTAAAGCAGGGCATGATGATCGACCTCGGCAGCCCCGCCTCCGGCTACTTCTGTGATGAAGTGGCTCTAATTATGCAAACATATGGAATAGAACACTTTATGGTCGATGGCGGCGGGGAGATCTTCGCCCGCGGCCTTAATAAAGCTGAATTCCCCTGGAAAGTCGGCATTCAGGATCCCTTTAATAAGGAAAGCGTTCTGATGGACATCAAACTGGATGGCAAAGGGGTCTCGACATCCGGTGATTATGAGAAGTTTTCAACAATTGATGGTACTCGCTATGCCCATATTATTGATCCTAGGACCGGGTATCCGCAAACCGGCGCGGCCAGTGTTACGGTCATTGCGAATAACACTCAAGCGGCCAATGAGCTGTCAACTGCGCTATGCGTGATGGGTGGTGAGAAAGCATTAGCGTTCGCGCGAATGGTTGAAAACGTTGAAGCGCTGATCATTGAAAATGTTGATGGCACGATCCGCCAGTTGCGAACGGACGGATTCAACAATTTCAATGTTTTCTAACAGCCGCACTCTTTTACTCACCCCATCCATTGTTTGTCTTGTCTAACATTTCTTTTCCTTTCTGTTGACCCCTCCTTTTGGTCCCGTCGATAAAATATCAATATTTTTATCTTCTAAAGGCTTCAACCATTTTAACAATTTCCTCTTTTTAAATTCCGGGGCACCCCATAAAGTTTTCTTGACATAATTTTATCAAATCTTTATACTTCGAAAATCTTAAAACGCTCACTTAATTGTTTAATTGATAACCACTTAGGGCTCAGCAAGAATGCATACCGATTACTTAACAACTACTGAAGCCGCCAAGATCTGTCACGTCACCCGTTTCACCGTTCTTAACTGGGTCAAGAAGCATAAACTTGAATCCACCGCCACCCTTGGCGGCCATCAACGCATCCCCCGTAAAGCAGTATTAGACTTAGTTAAAAAGAGTCATAGCAGCGATCAGGCGGCTGTTGACCTTGTGCCCAATGCTGTCCAAAAGGCAGTTGAGGCGGTTAAAGAGCCGGCTGTGGTTGGCGCTTTTCTGGTTAAACAGAAGGCCAAGATCGATAGCATGGTTTCAAGGGGTGCTTTCGCATCAGGTAAGGTCATCGCGGCTTTTGCCCATAAGATGGTTAAGCCGGGTAGCGAGAAAAAAGTTTAATCTAATAAACGCAAGGAAAGGGGAATCACATGGTTCACATTATCGGAGGTTCGATCGCGGCAGTTCTGGGTATTATCGGTATCATCGGCTGGTGGGATAATTTCGGCGATTTCCTGCGCGGCAGCATGCCCCTGGCGATCTTCATCGGCGGTTTGATTGCGGTTAACACGGGTTTGAAATTCCTCAAAGAAAAGAAGTAATAAGAGGTTTATATGATCGGCAGAAGCGATAAATGCTTTAGTCCCTGGATCGGTTACCTGGTCATCCTGATCGTTTGTATCGTGATCGCGGGTGCGGTTTTCTTTGAGACCAAGGGCAGCGCGCGTAAGCGGGCCAGGAAGCATCCCAAGCCGGTGGCGCAGGGCACGATGCATACGGTTCCAGCCACTCCTGTGGCCGGGACAACAGCAGATGGTAAAGTCCTTTTTTAAGAAATGAAGCGGAGCTAGAAGAGAATGCCTCAAGATCACAATGACGAATTTTGTAATCAGTCGATCAAGCCCTGGGTTTACGGGCTTATTGGCGTTTCGGTCATGTCGGTCATGTGGGTCGTTCTCAAACGGAACGAGATCTTCATTCCGTTAGAACTGGAAACACCCGAGCCTCCCAAGGTGACGTCTCCGATCCAAGGCGAGCCTTCATTCCCTAAGGGTGTTATGCCTGCCGCGACTGTCACGCCACCTGCCGCTCAGTGGAACGATCCTAACTACGCGCGCGCGGCGCTTACCAAGGCCACGCCTAATGGCGGTATGCAGTTGGTTGCTCAGCAGGTTGACAATGCCGGCGGTTTTCAGAATTCGCTTAAGGATGCGGTCAACGGCATTATTCCGACCGTCTGCGATATTCACGCTCAACGGGTTGTGCGTGCTCCGCGCAAAGTGGTACCCGATGCGCAGAATCTCAAGTTCGTGCCGCCTTTCGATGGCGTGATCGATAAATTTATTGCCAATAAAGGTTTTGAACGGATCGGCAGCGGTGTTTTTGTTGACGAGCGCGGCTATATCCTGACGAATTATCATGTGACGCAGGACGCCACCGACATCATGGTTACCGTGTTCGGTTCGCCCGCGCGCGATTATCCGGCCCAGATCGTGGCGCAGGATGCGAATTCGGACCTGGCGATCCTCAAGATCACGGGCGCGGATGTTCTTTTCCCGGAAGCCAAAATTGGCGATTCCAGCTGGACCCAGGTGGGCGATTATGTGGTGGCGGTGGGCAGCCCCTTCGGGATCGAGCAGACGGTCACCAGCGGTATTATCAGCGGCAACCGCAAATCGATGGTCATTGATGGCGTCCGCTACAAAGATCTGTTCCAGACCGACGCGTCCATTAACCGCGGCTCATCCGGTGGTCCGCTGGTCAATATGAAGGGCGAGGTCATCGGGATCAATACCGCCATCTACGCGCCGACCGGCGTGTTCAGCGGCACGGGTTTCGCTATTCCCATCAATAATTGCAAAGATTTCTTATCGGCTAACCTTGGCAAGAGCTATACCGTTCCCCTCGATCAGAAGGGTATGGTCAATGTGGCGCTCACCAAGTTCAGCCATTTACAGCAGGGCCCGGTGCCGGTGCATTTCGGTATCGAAGTCATGGCGGTCGATCCTATTATTTCCAAGCAGTATGGTATTCCGCTCGGTCAGGGCGTGCTGGTCAATCGGATCCTTGACGGTTCTCCCGCGGCGATGGCCGGCATCATGCGCGGCGACATCGTGATGTCGGTCGCCGGTGTGCCGATCGTGGAGACCAATGATATCCCGAAGGTCGTGACCCATTTCAAGGCGGGCGATAATGTGAACGTGCGGATCTACCGCAACGGCAAGTACGACGAAGTCCTGGTGAGGTTGCAATGACACAGAAAAAAACACACCACAAGGCGGCGGAAAAAGAGTTTGCTCCTTGGCAGAAGGTCATCAAGCAAACGGTGGAATTCGCGCGCGAGAAACCCTGGGTGCTGGCGGCGATCGTGACGGGTGTTATTTTGACATTGACCTGGGGCGTTGAGTATTTAAGGGCGACCGAAGTGCTGCCGGAAACGGCCGAGATGAAAGCGCAGAAGCCGCAGGTCTTTAAAAAGACCGATACGCTGGTGTGGCTGGGCATGGAGATCGCGCCGGTGTCGCCGATGCTGCGCAAGGAATTCAAGATCCCCGGCCGTATCAAGGGGATGTTCGTGGTCGATCAGGGCACGCAGGAAGCGTTCCGCAACGGCGTCAAGATGGGCGACGTGATCGTGTCGCTTAACCGCCATCCGGTGCGTAACAGCCGCGAGTTTGTGGACGCGGCGCAGAATACGCGTTTTACCAACGGCATTCTGCTCGACGTGTTCCGCGGTAAAGAAAATTTATATATCACGGTCCCTTTTGAATATCAGTATGGTCCGCTGTTCGGGCCGAACAAGGGGACATGGCAATTAGGTTCACCGGTGTTGGGGCAGGCGTTCCAGTACGGTCCGGTCGTTAAATAATGGAGATGGGGTATGGCTAAGAAGTCTGAGGGCGCCGCGTTCAATATTGATCTTAAGTCGATCCTGGCAAAGGTCGAAGAACGGTTCAAGGATACCGACCTGAACGTTATCTTCATTTTTTCCGCGATCGTGCTCATCTTGATCGTCGGGACATATGCCCTGTTCTCGGCGGAATCGACCGGCACGGCCAAAGGTAACCCGGCTTGCGGGATGATCGTTATCGCGACCGGCGGCCGTTCGCTGGCGGCGCCTGTCGCGCCGACCTTGTCCGAGGCCCGTTATTTTCTGGTCGTCAATCCGCTCAACAAGAAATTGATGGAAGTGGTTAAGAACCCTTATTTCGGCCAGGGGCCCAGCCAGCAGATGACGTATTTGATCGCCAGCAAGGGCGAGGAAGCGGTCATCGTCGGCAGTGTGGATCAGCAGACCTACAATACGCTTTCGCAGTTCGGCATCAGGGTGTTCGGCGGGTATCAGGGCCGGGCGCAGAAAGTGATCAGTTTATATCGTCAGGCGAGAATTCCGGCCTCTCCGATGCCCGGGCAAGCCCAGCAAATTCCTGTTCAACAGCAAATGCAGATGCAAGGCATGGCCCCCGTAGGGGGGATGGGCGGCGGGATGGCAGCGAATATGCCGATGGGCATGCAGGGAAATATGATGCAGCAAGGCATGGGCATGCAGAATATGCCGATGAATTATATGATGCAGGCTCAGCAACCGACTTGTCCTCTCCCCGGTGGTTTTCAAGGCATCGGCATGCTTCATAACGGCAACGGCCCGGGTTATTTGTATCAGCAGCAGATCCTTCAGCAGCAGTTGGCCCAACAGCAAGCCATGGCCCAGGGGGGCGCGGGAGCAATGCAAGCCGGCTGGTTCGGTTGGGGCCAGCGGGCGTATGTTTGTCCTATCTGTAACTGGCGCATGAAAAGTAGCCAGCAAGGCGATGGGTTTCCACAGTGCCCGAATTGCGGCGGGTCGATGGCGCTTGATATGCAGGCCCAGAATCAGAATCGTCTCGTGAACCCGTTCGTTGAACAGCCGGAAATGCAGATGCAGAATCAGGCCTTCGGTCAGCAAGCGATGGCTCAGCAAGCGATGGCTCAGCAGGCCATGGGTCAGCAGGCCATGATGATGGGCACTCAGGCGAATTTTTTCAGCCCGAATCCGGACATGACCAATGGTTTTAAATGTCCCAATTGCGGTTGGTTGATGCATTCCGAGCAGGGCATGAATGAATTTCCGCGTTGTCCCAATTGCGGGCAGATCATGAAGCGGGTCAATCCGGCGTCGCGGATCGCCATGGTCCAAAACGCTCCGGTGGCGAATCCCGTGCCTAACAGTGCTCCGCCGATCTTTCGCGATGCGGTGATGCCTCACCAGTTCCGGGGTGTTTGCGAAAATTGTCATACGGTAAAACCTGATATCACGATCGCCGCTAATGCGACGATGCCGCACGCTTATCGCGGTGTTTGTTCCAATTGCCATCAGATCGCGCCGGCGCAGGCAGTACAGGCTCAACCCGTGGCGATGCAGAATGTTCCAATGCAGCAACAGGCCGTCGAGAATGAAGTCGCGCAGAATAATGGCATGCAGGATCCGAACGTCGCCCACATGGCGATCAAATAAAGAGAGGTACATATGGAGCCACTGTCCATTTGGGCATTCACGGTTATTGCAGCAGCGTTAGGCATTGGATTATCAGTCACGGGTAAAAATAAAAAAGACAAAGCCCCGAAGGCCGAAGCAACACCTGAAGTGAAAAGCGCACCCTTGGTGAAGTCGTCCCGTCCGGTGCAGACCGAACAAACGACCGAAGTTTTTGACGCGGACAAAGAAAAAGCGATCGACGACCTGATCGCGGGAAAAAATTAAGAGGAGTATATGGCTAAAGCGATCAAGTGCTCACATTGTAACGGTGAAATGCAGCTTTTTAACGGTCCGCGTTATAACCGCAAGGCCGCCGGGTTCATTATCCTGGCCGGTATCCTGATGACCCTGTTCTGGGTCGGTATGGTGGTGGGTATTCCGCTGGTCATTATCGGTATTTACATGAGCACCGCCAAGCGCGAGCTCTGGGTTTGCAAAGAATGTAATGTCGGCGTCGAACACATCAACCTTAATCCCAAAACGATCGCCAAAGAGTAAAGAACAGGATCTATGCTTGAGCCGCAATTACAGGAATACCGCTATAAAAAAATGAAGAGGGGTTTGCTCTTGACCCTGCTCATCATTTTGGGCCTCTTTATCACGGCCGCGCTCATGCACATCGGGGCGGGCGACGCCGAGTGGTCGGGCATGACGGTGTCGAACATGACGCCGGCGCTGCAGATGGAGTTCAGCATTCCCAAAGACGAGAAGGGCGTGGTGGTCAACTGGTGTGAAGACCCGGCATTCGCGTCGGGCGTGCGCGGCGGCGACGTTATTAAATCGATCAACAATAAGCCGACGCTTACGATCAATGATTTTCTTAAAGTGACCAAGGTCACCGATGTCAGTAACGGCGTTCTTCTTGATATTCTCCGTCAAGGCCAGCCCTTGTTCATTACGATGCAGAGCACCGGCAGCATGCACGATACGATGAAGAAAATGCTTAATATCGATCCGGGTACGACCGGCCATGGCCTGGCCACGCCCGTTGCTCAGACGACGGAAGGCGCGCCGGTCGCGATGAAGGAAACGACTTTTGGTGACGCGGCCTTGGCCCCGGTCGCGCTGGTCCAGGAAGCCGGTGCCGCGGCAGCGCCCGTTGTAAACCGCCGGGCTCCGACCATCATGCTTCCTTCGCCCAAAGAACAGGGCGCGGCGCATAAAGAACTTGTTGAAGGCCATTGGCTGGGCATGGAGCTTATTCCATTGGTACCTGAGTTGGCTAAAGAATTCGGCATCGCGCCCGACACGAAGGGTTTGCTGGTCGACGAGATTTCGCTTGAGTCTGCCGAGTCCGGAATTCTGGCCGGCGACATGGTGATCGGCGTTGAACATTTTTCCACACCTGACCTCGCGGCGTTCACCGAGGCGACCCGCCGGGTCAAGAATGCCAAAAAGGCCCGGGTGCAGGTTAACCGCCGCGGGCGGATGATGGAATTCACGTTTGTTTCCGACCGAACGCTGGGCTTTTCGCAGAATGAAGCGGCCCAGCCGATCAAGCCCGGCGCGCTCGCGCCCCATCGCAAGCGCCAGCAGGGTAAGCCGTGCACGGCCTGTCATATCATCATGATCACCGGCGGCCAGCTTCCCACGGACGCGGGCGATATTTTGCCCACGCCGCCGCCGATCACTAAAGGCGCGGTTGCTCCCCATGAATTCCGGGGCAAATGCAATAACTGTCATATCATCTTGAAACCGGCGCTATGAACATCAAACTGATACTTAAGATCATCGCTTTCCTGCTGGCCGCCCTGTTCATGGGGATGTTCGTTTTTGAGAACCTTGACCCGGTCAGGATCTGGATCCCGTTCTTCAAGGGCCGCCAGTGCGGGCTGATCATTATTATTGCCGTCTCTTATGTCATTGGCGCCAGCAATATGTTCTGGATGATGGTCCATTTCGGGTCAAGGATGAACCGCAAGGCCAAGGCGGTGGCGGCGGAAGAGGATGATGGCGAGTTGTTCGAAGATGAGGCGTAATGTCGTCAAATAACGAGCCAAAGAAAAAGAATTCACAGAAATGCGAGGCTTGCGCGCGCAAGACGATCTTCGCGGGCATTATCGCGAATCTGTTCCTGGCGGCGTTCAAGTTGTTCGTGGGGTTCATGGGCCGCAGCCGCGCGCTCATCGGCAGCGGGCTTTGTAATTTGAGTGACGTTCTTTCTTCGATCGTAGTCATTATCGGCGTCAAGTATTCCAAGAAGCCGGCCGATCACCGCTACCCTTACGGCTACGGCAAGATCGAGTTCATCGCGCAAGTCGTGATGAGCGTCATCATGATCCTGGGTACGCTGGCGCTGATCTTGAGCTCTTTCATTGTTCTGGCCAAGCGCACCTTTGTGGTCCAGCACTCGGTGGTGTTTTTCGTGGCGATCCTGTCGGCCACCATCAGCGCGTTCATTTATAAATTTTCGCATTGCAGCGGGCAGGAGCTTAACAGCCCTTCCTTAAAAGCGCACGCGGAACATAACAAGATCGACGTTATTTCATCGCTCCTGGTCGCGATCGGCGTGGTCGTGACCCGCATGGGGTTGCACTGGGTGGACCCGGTCATCGCGATCTTCGAGTGCGCACACGTTTTGCATGCCAGTTTTGAGATCCTCAAAAGCGGGCTTAAAGGCATCGTTGATACGAACCTGCCCGAGGAGTACCTGGAGAAGATCCACCGCACGGTCGAGACGGTAAAGGGGATCGCCAAGATCAAACACGTTCGGGCGCGCCAGACAGGGCGGCAGATCGTACTCGATATCGGGTTGCAGCTTAGCCCCGAGCTCAGTGTTGTTGAGGCCAAGCACATCAATCAGTCGGTCCGGGCTTTGCTTAGAAGCGAAGATAAGTACATCGGTAATATCTTTATTCAGGATTTTCCGGCGGAATAATTTATGCAAGAACGTTGCGTTAAATGCGGCAAGATCGTTCCCTGGATCGTCCTCCTTGGGAATTTGACGCTTGCGATCTTTCAGATCTATATCGGTTATGCCGCCAAGTCGAAGGGTCTGGTGGCTGACGGGTTTCACAGCGGTACCGACGTGGCGACGACGCTCATGGTCATCATCACGGTCAAGCTCTCCAGCCACCGGGATGATAAGAAATATCCCTGGGGCCTGGGCAAATCGGAATTCATCGGCGCGGTTTTCGCGTATATTCTGCTCTTTGGTATTTCATGCATGATCCTGATCGACGCCATCGCGGTCATTGTGAGCGGCGAGATCAAGGCGCCCCACATGGCGGCGTTCTTCGCGGCTTTGGTCGCGATCCTGGCGAACTTCATTTTGTCGTCTTACGGCTTTTGCGTGGGCAGAAAACTGAATTCACCGGCGATGATCGCGAATGCCCAGGAGAACCGCTCCGACATGCTTTCAAGTATCGCGGTGTTGTTCGGCGTTTTCGCGGCCAATATCGGTTTTCCTATTATAGACGCGCTGGCGGCGATCTTCGTTGGCCTGATGATCGGCAAGTCGGCGGTCACGCTGGGGTTGCAGTCGTTCAAGAACCTCATCGATGAAGCCCTGCCCGGCGATAAGGAAAAGGTCATCGAGGCGGAAGTCATGAAGTACCGCCAGGTGATGGGCGTTAATTATGTCCATGCCCGTCGCGTGGGGCAGCATGCCTGGGTCGACCTTGAGATCATTATTGACCCGAAACGGACGGTCAAGGAAGGCCATGCGATCGCCCGTGAAGTCCGTCAGGCCCTGATGCGTAAATACGCGCAGATCAAGGAAGTGACGGTCGCGTTCACGTGTAAGGAAAATTTAACTCCTAAGGCCCTTGCGCTGGCTGCGGCAAGGAAATAATCAAAAGAGGGAATATGGAAGAATTAAAGAAACACAAAAGACACAATGAAGACGCGGTCAAAGAGGCCGATACGTCGAGTGACCTCGACGCGGGCACGTTGGTTGAAGAAGCGGATGATGCTGCCGACGCCGCGGAAAAGCCCGTTCGCCGTCATCCCCGGGTGACCAAAAAAGCCAGAGCCGAGAAGGTTCCTGATATCGGCCATCATTTCAAAGTGGCTACCAATGTGACCCTGTCAACCGCCGAGCGCATCATTAACGGACTGTCGAACGCCTACCAGAGCGTTTTCGTGGCGCCCGAGCAGACCCAGGCGTCTTTCAATAAGGACCAGGGGTATAAGTATTTTGAAAAAGGCGATTTTGAGAAGTCCCAGCACGCGTTCCTTCTTTTTGACGAAGAGAATCCGGGCGACGTCGACGTTCTTTATATGCTGGCGATGTGCCATAAGAACATGGAAGAGCATAAGGAAGCCGTTGAATATTTGAAAAAAGCCGAGAAGCTCGACAAGAATGACGTGAACATCATTACCGAGCTTGGCGATTGCCTGGTGGTGCTTGAAGAGTATGCGGAGGCGATCCCCTATCTTCTCAAGGCTATTGAAGTTAATGACGAGCACGCTGATAGTTATTATCATCTCGGTACCTGCTACGAAAAGACCGAGAATGTGGAAGAAGCCAAGAAGTTTTATAAGAAAGCGATCGACGTCGAGCCCCGCCAGGCGGTGTATTACCAGGCGCTCGGGTTCCTCTATGAGAGCAACGGCAATCATAATGATGCCATCGTTTGTTTTAAGAAAGCCATGGACCTCGAGCGCGGGCAGAAGCGCGCGGGTCATTAAGCGCTATTAACTTGTTTTGCAGGAGATCGAAGTCATGAGCATGATATCCGAATCAATGAAAAAACTTTTCCCCAGCGAGCTGGGCGAGCTGCGGCCCGTCGGCAAGCATTGGTGGGAGAAGATCGACTTTAATAACCTGCAAACCAAAGAGGGCGTGTGGGGGATCGTGATCGCGGTCGTGATCATTCTGCCCGGCATCTATTACTACAATAAGTTCGTTAACCTGTCGCGTTTTACCGACATGGAGCAGCATCAGATCGAGGTGCAGTTGCAGCGCCGGCGTAACCTGGCGTCGAATCTGGCGCGCATGGTGCTGGCTTATGCCGAGCATGAGCGGATGATGTATAAATATATGGCTGATTCCCGCGCGGGTAATTCGGGCAAGTCGGAAATGGTCCTTGAGGCGCTCAAGGCCAACGGTATCGCTGATTTCGACAAGGTCAAGCCCGAGCTGTTCAAGAGCGCGATGACCAAATTGCTCGCGGTCGCCGAAGCCTATCCGGACCTCAAGCTCAGCGCGAATTTCCAGGACCTGATGAACGCGTTGATCATTAGCGAAAACCGTATTGCGGATAGCCGCATGGAATATAACAAAGCGGCGAGTATTTTCCACGCTGCTGTTAAAGAGATCCCGGGTTGTATTTATGCTTATGTCTTCGGCTATCGCGAGAACATGTTCCATTACGCGGTGGTCGACGGGGATCTTGATAAGAACGCCACGATCGATTATCGCGAGCCCGGTTTGTCGAATGCCGGTAACCGCGAGCAGGTGGAGCAGCAGAATGAACCCATGCCCACCGGCCCGATGGATAACGTAAAAGTCAACGCGGCAAAGTAAACAAGGACGAGTCTCATGGCGTTAAATATCAGAAGGACCATTCAGGAAGACAACCTCAAGCACGTTAAAAGCTTCCCTTTTATGGAAGCGGCGATCGCTATCATTGTGGTCATTGTGCTGACAGCGTTGTTCATGGACAGCCGCACCATGCCCACGCACGGCCAGCCGCGTCTGGCGCAGGCGGGCGGGTCGAATGCCATCGAGTTTGACGGCGTGACGGTCAATCCGGTTATCGCCAAAGAGTTCAATTTGCCGATCGTGGCGGGCGTGCTGGTCAATAATGTTCCTAAAGGTAATGCCCGGCGCCTTATTGATATCCGCCGCGGGGACGTGATCCTCAAGTATAACAATATCGATATCCAGTCGGCGTCGCATTTATCTTTCCTGATGTCGCAGAACAAGCCGGGGGATAAGGTGTCGTTCGTGATCTCCCGTAACGGCATGAAGCTCACGATGAGCGAGAAATTGCCGCTTAATGCCGGGGTCGACCTGTTTGGCACCAGCGGACGAAATATCCTGGTCGTGCTGGTCATTGTGGCGATCACCTTCGGTATGCTTTTCCTTAATCTCTTCAATCGCACGGTCTGTGTGGTGCTGGGCGCGGTATTAATGCTGCTGGCCGGCACGGCATTCGGTTTTTACAATCAAACCGAAGCGTTCGATGCCATCCACATGAGCCCCATCTTCATCTTTATGGGCATGAGCATCTTTGCGATATTCCTTGATGACCTGCGCGTCTTTGAATACAGCGCGAAAAAGATCGTGGTGATGTTCCGGGCCAAAACGATCGAAGTGGTCTTTGCGCTGTGCGTGGTGACCGCCTTGTCGTCATCTTTTGTGAACAACATTTCGATCATTCTGGTTGTTATCCCGATCACGATCTATATCGCGCGCGGGCTCAATTTCGACCCTATCCCTGTGATCGTGGCCGAGCTTATTTCGTCCGTCATCGGCGGGAATATGACGCCGGTCGGGGACTTCTCCAATATGCTCATGGCGTCCGCCGCGGGCCTGACCTTTATTGATTTCTTGATCGTGATGGGCCCGATGTGCGCGATCTTCCTGGGCGTCTTTCTCTGGTATATGTGGTATACCGAGTTCCGTCATAATCAGAAGCATCATTCCGCCAAGCTGGAAAAAGAATTCCTGGCCAAGGTTGAGGGCGAGCTTGAAGAGATGCACATGGATTGGCCCCGGATCAAGCGGGTGCTTATTATTCTGGGCGCGGTTCTGGTGGCGTTCCTGGTCCTGCCGTTCTTCAAGGTCCATCTGGCGCCGATCGCGCTGGGCGGCGGCTTCCTGCTTCTGGCCATCGAGAACCATAAGGCCAAGGATGTGATCAAGCGGATCAGCCTCACTGACATGCTGTTCTTTATCGCGCTCTTTTTGATCGTCGGCGGCGCGCTGTATTCCGGGATGCTTAAAGTGGTTTCTGATGCGCTGGTGACGATGTCGATGGGCAACAAGATCCTTTATCCGATCCTGCTGATGTTCACCATGGCGATCTTTACCGCGCTCATGAACGCTGGTCCGGCCACGGCTTTCCTGGTGCCGATCGTCCTGCATTCGGGGTTCGCGGATTTTACCGATGTCGTGTGGTGGGCGCTGAACCTGGGCTCTATTGCCGGTGCGTGCGCGTGTATTTCAGGCGCGAGCGCGGGGATCGTTTCGCAGACGCTGGTTGAAGAAATGGGGAAAGACCTCAAGAATAAGGAAGGGCTTACCTTTGCCAGCTACGGCCGGCGGGGGATCCCGGTCGCTATCATTTTTCTTGTGCTTTCGACGTTCTATATTATTTTTTTAAGCTTATTACCTTAAAAAAGGGGACTTTATATCATGTTCCACATGAACGATGAAATGACATACGACTGGAAGAGCTATGCCAAGATCGGGGTGGCGATCGCGTTGATGATCGTGATCATTATCGCGATGTTCTCTTCTTCCAATCATGCCGGTCCGCAGACAGTAACGACCATGCAGGCGGCTTTGGCGGGCGTGCAGCCCCTTGCGGCTCCGGGTGCGGCGGCAGTTCCGGCCGACCTTCCGGCCTGGTGGCTGTTGCTCTTCACCGGATTTGCGATCGGCTGTTACGGCACCATCGTCGGTATCGGCGGGGGCCCCATCATTCTTCCCTTGCTGGTTTTCTTTTATGGTTGGGAAAATGAATTGCTGGTGGCGACATCATTGTTCATTGTTTTTTTGAACGCGGGTTCCGGTTGCTTAGGCTATTCGATGCAGAAGCGCATCGATTATAAAGGCGGCTTGAAGTTTACGCTCGCGGCTATGCCGGGCGCGCTCATCTCGAGCTTTACGCACCATTTGATCAATTTGTCTTTCTTTAATATTATTTTCGGCATCTTTTTGATCTTCCTGGCGTTCTATACGATCTTCAGCATCGGCCGGCTGGACAAGAGCGCGGCGCAGGAAAAAACATTATTGAAGGAAGCCAAGGCCGCGGGTTTTCGCCATGTGAAATTCATGGACGCGTTCGGTATCAAGTACGATTATTATTCGAACGATAAAATGGGCGTGGCGCTTAACCTGGCGCTGGGGTTCTTTTGCGGTTTTCTGGGTATCGGCGGCGGTGTTTTCCAGGTTCCGATATTGATCTTTTTACTCCGTTATCCGTCGCATATTGCCACCGCGACCAGCCACTTTGTGACCTTGCTGACGTGCGCCATTGCGCTCGCGCCGCACGTGTTCCTGGGCAATATTTGTTATGCCGAGGCGCTCTGGATGGGCATTGGCGTTATCGTGGGTGCCCAGGTCGGGGCGCGCATCGCGCCGAAGCTTAACGCGAAGATGACGCTGTATTTGTTCGTGGTGATCCTGATCGTTTTGGCAGTGAAATTGTTTTTAGTTTGAGCATGGGGGTTACGAGACTTTTGAGACTTACATGGGTTTTTCAAAGGACAGACCTTTGAGACCTAGAATGGTAATAAACAGTACAAAACGGGGGGGGGGGAGCTTCATGGAAACATTAATTTTCGGACTTATTGTTGTGATCGATGTGGTGGCCATTGTTGATCTGTTAAAGTTGAGGACATCGTTAGTGAAGAAGATCTTGTGGGCGGTCGTGATCCTCTCCGTCCCGGCGATCGGCGCGGTGTTGTATTTCTTATTGGGTAGACCGGACGCTCAGGCGGCCTAATTCTCAGGTGAAAGAATGACCAAAGAAAACATTATCATCCTCTGCGGCATTGGTTTCCTGGTGGTTCTTTTGATCACCGCGTTCACCAGCAATCCGGTGCAGGACGCCGCACTTGGCGCTTTCCACGAGATCAAGACCGCGGACATGTTCGGGGATAAGGATCCTGTCGAGCAGGCCCAGCAGCACGTGGCGTTCACGCCCGGCTGTCCAATTCCAGCGGGTGCCGGTGCTTATCAGCCGGTCGCGACGCTTCAGGCCGGGGCTATGGCGGCAGCCGTGACGGGAACAACGGTGATCGCTCAGGGTCAGAATGCACCCGAGCTGGTTAAGATCATGGGCGTAGAAGCCATCGAAGTGGCCGGCGGCAAAGTGAAGATCACGGGCGTCATGGGCAGCTCCTGGGCGGATAAAGCGGGGCTGGTCGCGGGTGATATTCTTCTTTCTTTTAATGATAAGTCGATCGAGGGCTTCGAGCAGTTTAAAACCGACCTGGCGGCACTTCCGCCGGAGAAGGATTACAAGTTCACTTACTTGCGCGGCGCGAGCAAGAAGAAGGGGATCATTTTCGTCGGCGAAGGGGAGATGGAAGGGTTTTTACCAATTCCGACGCCGAAATAGGAACGCATGCCACGAACGGGATTCGTGGCATTTTTTTACCTTCAAATGTTGAATAAGTAGAATAAGTGAAATATGTATAACGAGCTATGGGGGAGACAATGAAAGAGTATTTCTCTACGGTCGAGGCGGCTAAGGTCTGTAACGTTACGCGATTTTCCGTCATTAACTGGACGAAAAAGGGAATGCTCAAGACCACCCGCACACCCGGGGGCCATCGGCGCATTCATCGCGGGGACCTGATCGCTTTTATTAAGACCTACAAGATCGGACTCAATGCGTTTCGCTCTGAGGAGCTGGTGGGCATGGAGAATGATTTCCTGCGCTGCTGGGAATATCATCAGGGATCAAAAAAGAAAGAGAGCCATAATTGCAAAGTCTGCGTGGTGTTCCTTTCGGATACCAAGAAATGTTACACGTTGCGTGAGCATTTGAGTCATCAGAAGATCTACTGTAAAGAGTCCTGTGTGAAGTGCGATTATTACAAAAAGATCCATGTGGACCAGGAGAATACGAAATAAATGCGCCGGGAAATGATCTTCTTAATGATTTTTTTTGCGGCCGTCACGCTGGTGGTCGGGCAGGCGTTCTATGAGAACGACAATCCGGTGATCTTAAGCAGACGCAAAGCGGTGATCGTGGCCATCGCGGCAACGGGACCGGACATCAATAGTCCCGTGTCGTATCTGTTCGGCCGGGCGCCCTACTACATCATTTGCGACCGTGCCAAGAAAACATATAAAGCGGTACCGAATAAATATTTGGATGCTCAGCATGCCGCCGGGTTACGCAGCGCCCAGATGATAGCCGGAATGAAGGTCGACGCGGTCCTGGGGAATAATGTCGGGTTTGAGCCATTCCGGGTTTTTGACCAGGCGCGTATCGAGGTTTATACCGGTGTTCATGGCTCAGCCTGGCAGGCGCTCAATGATTTTCCGGATGGACTGACGAAATTAACCGCCGAGAATGTTCCGGCGCATTTCGGGATCACCGGGAGTAAAAAGCCGGTGGCTTGCGCGACTTTTGACACGCAGGCGAATTTGGGCCGTATCGTTCAGGGCAAGTTCTATATCTGCTTTGATTGTGATTATCGTATTTCTGAAACAGCGGCTGACGGGATCATGCCGGCGCAATGCCCGAAATGCGGCGGCGCGATGCACGAAGTGGTGGCAGTGGCCGCGCCGATGGTCGCGGCCGGTGGCGTGAAGCCGAAAGTGAGAGTGTTTTGATGGCCGGCCAAATGCGCGAGATTGCCGATGAGGACCGCAGCCGCCTGATGATCGTGGGGGCGCTGTTCGCTATTTTTGTTTTTGTGTTCATCGCTTATTCAGTAGGGAAGTTCAAGTCATTATCGGCGCGGGGGCTGGTGAAAAGCAATGTGGTGATGAAAGTCATCCAGCACAATGTGAGCGCGGTTTGCCCGAGGTGCGGGGAAAAAGGCGTCCCTCTTTGCCCGACCTGTAAAGTGGCGATGTTCTGGAATGGGTTCATCGGGAATTTTGTGTGTCCGGCCTGCGGCAAGACCGGATTTCCGGTATGCCCGCGCTGCAAAGAGAACATGACCTGGATCGAGGCCCAATGAACAAGAAAGTCATCATCGTTTTGTTCGTGGTATTTATTTTATTTCTGCTTGGTGACAGCGCGAATGACGCGCTGGAAACCCAGAATAACGGCGCGACCATGTGCATGGCGTGCATCGGATTGGAGTAGTCCCATGGATTTGCAGAGAATAAGAGAGGCGGTGCAATGGATCACGCTAGTGGTCACGAACGCTTATCTGGGGTTCTTCAAGACCAAGCAGGTTTATCAGGGCGAGCTTAAGAGCTCCTGTGTTCCGTTCCTCAATTGCCATAGCTGCCCGTCAGCATTTTTTTCATGTCCTATCGGGACCATTCAGCATTACATGACCATGCATAAATTCCCGTATCTGCTGGCGGGGTATTTGACAGCGATCGGCATCACGGTGGGGAGTTTGGCTTGCGGTTGGCTTTGCCCGTTCGGGTTGCTTCAGGATCTGCTCTATAAGATCAAGACCTTCAAGGTCCGCATCCCGCTGAAACTTGCCGGACTTCGATATTTGATCCTGGGACTTCTGGTCATTCTGCTGCCGTTCATTATGCAGGAAACGATGTTCTCCAAGCTCTGCCCGATGGGGACCATTCAAGCGGCAGTGCCGTGGGTGATCTGGAACCCGACCATTCCGGTGTACGGTGAGCCGGCGGTGTCGATCCAAAAACTGGGTTGGTTATTTGTTCTTAAGATCTTTATCGCGGCTTTGTTCGTCGCCTACTTTGTTTTTGCTAAACGGCCTTTCTGCAAGCTGGTTTGTCCGATGGGCGCGATCTTCGGATTCTTTAACCGTCACAGCCTAGTTCAGCTCGATGTTGACCCGAAGAAGTGCAAGGATTGCCAGGAGTGTCGGCAGGACTGTCCAGTTGATATCAATATCAGCGATGATCCCGGAAGTTCGGTGTGCGTGCGGTGTTTTAATTGCGTAAAGTGCGACAGTGTGAAGATCAGAGTTGGCACAAAGGGGAGCAAATGATCACAACCACGCGCCCATTAAAAGAAGGTCCCAGCGGGTCGTCCATGGCGATGGTGGCGGGGTTGCTTCTGATCGCGCTGATTTATATCGTATTGGTTTTTGCCGAGGGCTGGAATTTCAGGTTTAAGACAGTGGATCCCCGGGTGTGGCTGGGGGTAGAGACCATCGAGCTCACACCGGAACTTCGTCGGCAATATGACCTGGTCGCGGCCAGCGGCATAGTGGTATCCAGGATATTTAACGGTTCGCCGGCAGAGGAAGCTGGGCTTCAGGAAGGGGATGTGCTGCAGCGCTGGAATGGGACCAGCGTGACAGGACAGGATCAGTTTCAATATCTGGTCCAGACAACAGGGATCGATGAACGGGTGACGTTCACGGTGGAGCGCGGCGGGCAACAGACGCTGGTGTACGGTCGGGTGGGAGTCCGGCCGGGGGGATAAACTTGAAAGGGATAATATATGAAGCATCATGAGGATGGGATCGAGAAAGCGTGGGAGAAATGCACCGGTTCCGGCACCAGGAATGTCTGGCTGGCGGGTGCCGCGGTGACGGTATTATTCGTGCTATTTTGCACGGCCCTATTTAAGGGTGGCAATGTGCCATTGCCGGGCCAGTCAGTCGGGCGCGGGAACGGGGCACAGCAAGCGGCCTTTATTCCTCCGGCTTGCGCGACATGTCCGACCGTGACGCAATGTTTTCCTAACGCCACCACCAATCCGGCTCAGCCGGCCGCTTTTATTCCACCGGGTTGCGCGACCTGTCCAACGGTGACGAATTGTTTTCCAAACGCGACGCCCCCCGCGCAGCCAGTGGCTTTCGGCCAGGGCCGTCAGATGGGGACCTTCACTTGTCCGCAGTGCAAGTTCACATTCAATGATGTCAATTGCTGGAACCGCGGTTATACGCGCTGCCCGCGTTGCGGCCAGATGATCCCGGTAGCGCCAAAGGCTAATAACGGGTTTCAACAGATCGCGCTCAATCAGGGTGTGACGCCTCCGCCGATCTTCCGCGACGCGAATATGCTTCATGAGTTTCGCGGTGTGTGCGAGAACTGCCATGTCGTCAGGCCGGATATCACGATCCCGGCCAATACGACCCAGATGCCGCATGTGTATCGCGGGGTATGTTCGAATTGCCATCAGATCAATGGCTTGAAGCCGGCGGCGATATAAAGGGAAATGATATGAAGAAGATGGTCGATGTTGCCAAAGAAAAGAAAGAGTTCACGGTTTACGGGCTGTTCTACTTTTTTCTGGCATCATTTTTAGTGAAAGTGGTTTTTGGGGGTCTGGCCGGGTCAAAAACCCTGCTGGTCTCCGGGCTGTTTTCTTTGTTCGGGGTTTTTCTCGCGGTGGTGAGTTTGATCCGCATCGGTCGTATGCATCCCGCTCGAGGCGCCCGCGTTAACTTTAATGCAGACAAGTTGGAATTTATCATTGTCCTGGGGGCTTCTCTGTTGATCACGTTGAGCACAGGGATGCTGCTGTATTCCACCGGGCATATGGTGTTCTTTCATACGCTTTATCCGCCGCAGATGCTGGCGGCCTGGGTTTCGTTGGTGGTAGCGCTGGGTGGTTTGATCATGATCTTCTGGAGCGGGAACAAGATATGGGATATTCCCGAGGTGGATAACCGCGATATGGCGCTGGCCCTCAGCACGGATTTCCTGCTATCGATCCTGACGGTTTTTACCGTGGTCATCGCCCGTCACGGGGCGACCTTGCCTGATTATGCCTGCGCGATCCTGACCGCGTTCTTCATGATCATCTATGGCATTGTTTATTTGAAGTCCGCTTTCAAGGGTTTGATGGATGCTGCTGGTGATGAAGAGCTGACCGGTGAGATCAGAAAGCTGGTCATGAAGGTAAAGCCGTCGGTGGCTGTTGAGGCTCTTCGGGTGTCGCGGTCGGGCCATGTGCTGGAGATCATGCTGACGCTGGGTGTGGGCGCCGGGGCTTCCATGAATGAGGTGACAGCCACCGGAAAAAGAGTGAAAGATGCGCTGCGCAGGAAGCTCGACAGGCCGCATGAGTTGTTCCTGGGGATGTCATTAAAGGAGGGCGCGTGACCGAGAAGCCGATGTGCGCGTCAACCAATCTTAAAGCCTGCCGGATCTGTTCGCAGCGGGTGTTGGGGCTTACGGTGGCGGGTAATGTCCTCATGTCGGGCCTTAAGCTGGCGGGTGGCGCGTTCACGAATAGCTCGGGCCTGGTCGCGGACGGGTTGCAGTCATTATCCTGTGTCGCGACCAGCATTCTGATCATGGTCAGTCTGGTTTTTGTCGAGCGCAAGTCGGACGAGAAATTTCCTTACGGCTATGCCCGGATCGAGTTCATCGCGGCTCTTTCGGCTTTTAGCGTCCTGATCGGACTGGGGCTGTTCATCGTGCTCTCGAATGTGCTGGCGATCATGCGGCGTGATTTTGTAACACCGGACATCATGGCTCTGCCGATCGTGCTGGTGTCGACCTTTCTGACATACATGATGTACCGGTATAACTTTTGCGCCGGAACAAAGCTCGAAAGCCCGGGGATGGTGGCGAATGCCTGCCACGCGGGGGCTGACCTTTTTTCATCGGGCGCGGTCATTGTGGCGATCATTGTCGCGCAGTTCGGGCCGGCTTTCGCTTTTGTTGATAAGGTCGCGGCGCTGATCGTGGGCGTCATCATCATTAAAGATGCGCTGGGGCACTGGCAAAGCAATTTGAGGGTGGTGCTTGACCGCTCACCCGACCCGGTGTTCCGCCATGGGGTCACACAGTTGATCCACCGGGATTTCGCGCCATATCGAATGAGCGCGCTGAAATTCAAGCGTGTGGGGAAAAAGTTCTGGCTGGGGATAACGCTGCATTGTCCGCCTGTGACGGTGGACGAGTGCAGGCAGGAGTTGGGGCGATTGCGCATGGCTTTGACTGGCGCTTTTGCCGAAGTGGGGAGTGTTGATTTTTATATTGAATTTGGGGGAAAATAAATGAACTTCGACCGGATGGCCAAGATCCTCAGTGAACTCAGGGCGGTAAAGGCGCCGCTTAAAACCACCGAAGAGCATCGCGGTTCAAAAAAGAAGGCTGGTTCGGGTGAGGATGGGGCGCAGGATGATTTCCTGGACTTCCTTTCGTCCAAGACCAAGGCTTTCGGTGATTTTGAAGACATGGCGACCTTCGCGGTGAGTATTTTACGCGCGTCCACCTATCCGTTCTTCGTGGTCGACAAGGATATGAAGATCCAGTTCATGAATCCGGCCTGTCTTGATTTTACGGGCTTGAACCTGAATGACGCGATCGGAAAGGTGGTTTGCGCGGATATTTTCAAGAGCGACCTGTGCACTAATCATTGTGCGATCAAGCAGGCGATGAAAACGCGCAAGTCCGTGATCGGCAAAAGGGTCAAGGTGATCGACCGTATTAACAGGGAGCATTCGATAGTGGTTTCCGCCGGCCCGCTGATCGATAAGAAAGGGCGCGTGCTTGGCGGTTTCGAGGTCTGGCGCGACGCGATGCCTGATGAGGAAGTGAACGCGCGCACCAAGCATTTGCTTAACGCGGTCAGGGATTATTGCAAGAACATGGAGGGGTTCCTGGAGGATATCGGCCGGAAGGACCTTGATAGCAAGGACGGGCGGGATAAATTGATCCTGGAGATGAAAAAGCGCACCGGCGACCTTAAGGTTTATTGCTCGACCACGATGAAGTCGAATTGCTGGGAGATCTTAAATTGCCCCGCTGAGCGGCAGGTGCAGTGCCCGTCTTTCCCCAATCATGGGAAGCATTGCTGGGAGATCGACCATACCTGGTGCGACGGCCAGATGCAGGGGGCGGCGCGCGATAAAAGAGATAAATGCCGCAAGTGCCTTGTTCATATTCGGGGGAAATTGAAATGAACCGTAAAAAAGCCGATGCCGCTGAGCAGGAAAAGGTTGTTTCCTGGTCCCTGATCTATCACATCAGTATGACGCTGATCAAGGCGGTGGTGGGATTGGTGACCGGCAGTAAAGTGCTGGTGGCTGAGGCGGTGCATTCGTTCTCGGATTGTTTCGCGTTCGGGATCAATTATCACGGGGCCAGGGACAAAAGGCTCTCTCTTGCGACGCAGAGCATTCTGATCGGGGCGATCATGTTCCTGTCGGGAGTGTGGATCTGCGCGGATAATATCGCGATCATTGTGTCGCGTATTCCGGCCCGCCCGGGACTCTTTGCCTTGTTGGTCGCAAAAATTTCGATCCTGGCTAATGGCTACTTGTATTACATCTCATCGAAAGCGCTGGAGCGCGATCCGAAGAACAGCAATTTATTTATGTTCATGATCCAGAACAAGACGAATCTTTTCGCGGCTTGTTTCGGGTTCCTGGGGATATTTCTCGCGGTCATGGGATTGGTTTACTGTGACCCGATCGGGGCGATCGTGATCGGGGGCTTTCAGATCCAGGGCGCGATGCAGATCTTCAAAGAGTATTTTGAAAAGGAGCGCGCCAAGGTCTCTCTGGAAACAAAACAACGCGTGGCATTTTCGCTGGCGGCGTTGGCGGTTGCGATCATGTTCGTTTTTACGCGCGGCGTGGAGGACACACTGGCGCGGCGCAACATGATCCTTATTCCGGCTGAAACCGGCATGTGGGACGGTCCGGTCTCAACGTTGCTGGGGCGGGCGCCGTATTTCTGCCTGCTCGACCTTAAGAAAAAAACCACCTCGATCCGAGCTAACAATAGCCGGATGTATAACGTGGAAGAAAGTATTATTCTCGGGTCGATCGTCCGTGAGAGCCGGATCGGCGTGGTGCTGGCGGGGAAGGTGGGACCGCATATGTTCTCGGAATTAAGAGGGCAGGGGGTCAGGATCTATTATTTTGATACGCTGCAGACGGTGGGCTCAACCTTCGCGGATTATCAAGCCGGTCGCTTGAAAATGGCTTCTTCAGCCAATGCGGCCACCGGTTTCGGCCGCAGCCGTATCCAGTGGTTACGGCCGTGGTAACTCTTTCGTCGTCAAATAATTGCCGGCCGAAATGACTTTCTTGCCGGTGGCGGTTTCTAACTCGATCCTGGCTTTACGGGCGATGCCGCCTCCCTTCTTGCCGGCCCGCGCATTTTCCGGCATGCCTTTGGCTTCCACGCTTTCAGCGATCTTACGGCTGGACATTTCGGCAAGGGCGGTAAAGATAAGTTCCGCCTCGTTCATATGATCGCGCAAGTTCTGTGTTTTTAGTCCCTTCAGGGCCTTGTGTTCTTTGACAGTGACTTCGGCCCATTCCTGATGAATGATGTTTGTCAGAATGGCAAATTCGTCAGGCTTGTTAATATCATTCTCTTTCCAGTAATCCGTTAATTTGTTGCGAGTCTCCTGGCCCAGCATCCGTTGCTGGATCCATTGAGAGCTGCGGCCGTGTTTTTTCCAGGTTTCCCTGGCACGGTTAAGCGAAAGGGCGGGGTCGGCTATTTCTTGCATGCGTTCATAGCCGACTTTGGCGAGCCAGAGTTTGATCGGTTCAGCTTTAGGGCTGGGGATGGACTGAACCAGGCGCAGAAGGATTTCCGCTGTCGCGACATCGGTTAGATACTTTTTACCATCGGCCGCAAGCAATTTCTGTTGGTGACATTTTGTCACCGACTGACTTCCTTCCTGACGAAGGCGCTCTTTAAGTTTATTCCAGTATTTTCTGGCTGTCTGGTAGTCAGGCTGTTGAATTAAGGCTTGAATGACGTCCACAACGGAGAAGTGCCATGTTTCCGTCGGCTCATCATAAATACGGCGGATCTTGTAATCTTCGAAGATGGTTATCTCGTTATTCATAAATAAACATTACCACACTAAAGTGTGGGTGTCAAGTTATTATTGCAGTTTGGCCGCAGCCATCAGGATCAGCTGCGGCCCTGGTAACGTTACTTCTCGGTTTCTGTGTTCTTTGACGCGGCGATCACGATCGCGGCAACGACAGCGCCAATGGCTAAAACCGGGAAGAACGCTCTGCCAACGAAACATCCTGTTCTAAAGAGTAGGCTATACATATAGATCACCTCACTTTATTCATTGATCCTGGTTTTTGACATAGCTGACAAAGCCCGGTAAACGACAGCATATGGTCTTCAATATCAAAATGATGGGTCTGTGAAACGATCTTTTCCAGTTTCTTGATGAGCAGTACCTCTTCATTAATAAAGTCAGAGTAATCGATGACCCGCTGGCAGCTGCGGCAGATCAGGTGATGGTGGTGCTTAAGCTCAGGGTCAATGAGCTCGTAAGAGGTTTTTCCACTGATAAGTGATAATTTTCTGATAATACCGGCCTTGGCCAGGCTATCGACCGCCCGGTAGATCGTGGTGACCCCGACACTATCTCCTTTGGCCCGTATGGCCATGTAAATATCATCAACGCTCAGGCAGTTCTTGGAATGGCTTAAAGCGTCAATGATCTTTTGGCGGGGTTTGGTGATCCGGTACCCCTGGCTGTTGATCTTGCTCTGAAGTTCGCTGGGATGGTTTTTCATGGCCGTATTCCTTACAGGTAATGGTTTTCATTTCCTATATAGAGTATGGCAGGCACGCCGGGGCATGTCAAGGGTTCTTCTGCCAGCCGCTCGTTTTTCTTGACAGATCGATGGCCATAGGGTATTATTGGCATATGCTAATAATCTGTTTGAAGGAGCGTTATGCCGCGTCCGCGTAAGAGCCGTAAGATCTGCCTTGACCTGAAGGCTTTCTATTTTGACCCGCGCGGCATTCCGCCGCACGCGCGTCAGGAAGTCGTGCTTGAGGTCGATGAGCTGGAAGCTGTGCGCCTGGCTGACGTGGAAGGTTTTTATCAGGAAGACGCCGCTAAACAGATGAAGATCTCGCGTCAGACTTTCGGGAATATTGTGACGCGCGCTCATGCCAAGATCGGGGAGGCGCTCATTAAGGGAAAGAGGCTCAAGATCAACTGCCCGAGATTAAAAGCGATGGAATTGCAAAAGGGGGCGTTATGAGCGAGGAATTGCATGGCTTCGACAAAGCGGCTGCCTTTTGGGATACGCCGCCGCGCCTGAAGTTGGCGCGGGAAGTAGCTCGGGCTATCGTCCGCTACGTTGCGTTGACACCTTCCATGGACATGCTGGATTTTGGCTGCGGCACCGGGAATCTGGCGCTGGCGCTCCGCCCCAAGGTCCGTTCGGTCACCGGCGCCGACGCGTCAAAGGTCATGCTGGACGTTTTTAAAGAGAAGATCCATCGTGAAGGTGTTGCCCGGGTCAGGACCCTGTTCATTGATCAGGATCATGCCGGGCCGATCCCCGGGAAATATCATTTTATTGCCGTGAACATGGCCTTGCATCATGTGAAGGATACGGGGTTTTTGTTAAAAAGGCTTTACGACGCGCTTCATTCAGGCGGGATCCTGTCGGTCACGGACCTGGACCCCGAGCAGGGGCGCTTTCACGATGATCATCAAGGCGTCCATCATCACGGGTTCGATCGGGCGGCGCTGCGCGCGCAATTCATTGAGGCCGGTTTTGCAGATCTGCGGGACCATCCGGCGGCCGAAATGTCAAAGCCCGACGCCGATGGAAAGAAGCGGAAGTTCACGATATTTATCATGACGGGACTAAGGGGGTAGAATGTCTGTCGAGAAAGCCAAAGCGCATTACATCGGTAAGCCGGGGTATCAAAAGCTGAACTGTGCCCAGGCGGTTGTTCGCGCGTTTGAGGACCAGTTCGCCCTCTCGCAGGACGTGGTCGAAAAGTGCGCGACTTGTGGCGGAGGGCGGGCTCCCGATGGAGAGTGCGGCGCTTTGTACGCCGCCAGGGTCCTTCTTGAAAAAGATCATCCCGAGCAGGTGCGGGCATGTGAGAATTCGCTGCTGTCTGTTGCCGGGTCGACCAAATGCAAAGAGATCCGCGCCGCCAAGAAATTGTCATGCGTGGGTTGCGTGGAAACGGTCGCAATAGCTGTGGAGAAGGGGCTCGAACAATGAGATGGAGCGCGATCGTTATAACGTTCATTTTTTGCGCGGCGCTGTCTTTACCTGCTCTTGCCGCGCCACTTTCCTTTGATCAATTTTACGTCAAGGTTCTCGATCATTATCCTAAATTAAAGTCCGCTGGAGCTGATGTGGAGTTAAGCTGGGCCCGCGAAATGCAGGCCTCCGCCGGTTTCTGGCCGGGCGTGTCGATATCGGCCGGTTATACCGAAAGCGATGACCCGGTCAATGTGTTCGGCATGCTGCTGCGCCAGGAACGATTTACATCCGCTGACTTTGATCTTAACCGCTTGAATACGCCGCGGCATCAGCGCGACCTTCAGGGCGGTGTTCATTTGCGTTGGCCATTGTTCGACGCGATGCAGACCGTCCGCCGCGCTCGCGTTGCCCGCGAACAGGTCAAGGCCGCGCAGGCCGATGAAGCTTTTGTGAAGATGGAAACGTTCCTGATGGCGCACGATGCTTTTACCAGCGCGCTGGCGATGGACCGCCTGCTTGTGGCCGCCGAAGAAGCCGAAAAAGCCGCGCAGGCTGATCTTAAGAAAGCTGAGACGCTAAAAGATAAGGGCCTTGTGCTCGGAGCGGATTATTATGCCGCCCGTGTGCGGTACGGACGTTTCAGTCAGGCAAAGAATGATATGCTCCGACAGGTGAAAGCGATGCGGATGCTGCTTAATATCATGATGGGTGAGCCGATCAAGAATGAGATCGCGCTTCCCGCGGCGCTGCCGGACGCGGATTTCGCAGATACTGACGCTGTTGCTTTGTTGGAAAAAGCCGTGGCGTCGCGCCCTGACTTTGTGGCGGCCGGTGCCCGGATCAATGCCGGCCAGGAAGAGGTTAAGCGCGCGAAAGACAGCGCTTTGCCCACCATTACCCTGACCGCGGATGGCACGAATAACCGTCACGATCTTTTTGGCCACGGGGGCAATAATGCGTCGGGTGGGATCGTCGCGGAACTGCCGCTCTTTGACCGGACGCGCGCCGGCCGGCAGAAAGAAGCCGTTGCTCTTTTAAGCCGCGCCCAAAACGAGGCCGCCGCGCTCAAGGATGCGACAGCGGTTGATATCAGCCGGGAAAGCGCCCGGTTCGACGCTTTGCGGGCGAATTATCCCGTCGTCCGGGCAATGGCTGAGGATGCCGCTAAAGCCGTTGAACTCTTGCTGCCTCTTTATAATGAAGGCCGTCGATCGGTCATGGACCTGGAAGACGCGCGTGAGGCCCGTTTTAACACGCTGAATGCTGTTGAGGAACTGAAGGCCGCGCTATATGCCTGCGAAGCCCGCTTGTATTTCCTGGGTGGTAAAATGGATGAAGCGGGCATGAAGGCCTTAACGGCCAGATTAACGGGAGCGGCTCATGAATAACCCCCAGGAAAGTTTCATTGCCAAAGTTGTTGGGATGTTTGCCCGTTCCAAGGTGACGCCGCTTATCATTCTGTTCTCGGTTTTTGTCGGCTGGCTGGCGGTAGTGAATCTGCCGCGCGAGGAAGAACCGCAGATCAGCGTGCCGATGTTCGATATCTTTGTTTCTTATCCCGGGGCCAGCACGGAAGAAGTTGAAAAACGCATCGTGAATGTCGGCGAACGCCGGCTCTGGGAGATCAAGGGCGTTGAGTACGTTTATTCGATGATCCATTCCGGTGGCGCGATCATCTCGGTGCGTTTTAAGGTGGGCGAGGATATCGAGAAAAGCCTCATCAAGCTTTATAGCAAGGTTAGCGCGAATTTGGACGCCCTGGCGCCGGGCGGGTCCCAGCCACTCATTAAAGTGCGGTCGATCGATGATGTGCCGGTCCTGACGCTCACGTTCCATTCAAAAACACTCGATGAAGTCGCGCTGCGTCATACCGTGACCGATGTTCAGAATGAGGTGTCGGTCATCCCCGATGTCTCCCAAACGCAAGTGACCGGCGGCCGTCAGCGGCAGTTCCGGGTCGCGTTTGACGAGGCGAAATTAAAAGAGCGCCTGCTTGATCCTTCCGGGATCGCGGCCTTGATCCAGCAGACGAATGTTAAGAGTGGATCAGCCAACGTTGATGCCGAAGGGGGGGCGATCATTGTCGAGGCCGATGCGTTCTTCCGTTCAAAGGCCGACCTGGAGAATATGGTGGTCAGTATCAGCCAGGGCGCGGAGGTTCTGCTAAAAGATGTGGCGACGGTGGTTGACGGGCCCGATGAAAACGACCAGAACGTGAACATCCGTTTTGGCGCGCAGTCGACCGTAACAGATAAGGGCCCCTTCGCGGCGGCGACGCTTTCTGTTTCCAAGCGCAAAGGGACCAATGCGGCGCAGTTATGCCAGAAGATATTAAAGAAGGTCGACGGTTTACGGGGCGGCGTGATCCCGGCGGGTGTGGATTATACGGTCACCCGTGATTACGGCCGCACGGCGGAAGAAAAATCGAACGAGCTTTTGTTCCATATGGCGCTGGCGGTCATGGGCGTGAGTGTCCTGATCGCGGTGGTGCTTGGCTGGCGCGAAGCGGGCGTGGTGGCGGTCGCTATTCCGATGACGCTGGCACTCACGCTGGCGGGCTTTTATTTCCTGGGTTTTACGCTTAATCGCATCACGCTTTTTGCTTTGATCTTTTCCATCGGGATCCTGGTCGATGATCCGATCGTCGATGTGGAGAATATCGTCCGGCACCTACGGATGGCGAAGAATCGCGGGCGGGACATTCTGGCGGTCGCGATCGACGCGGTCAATGAAGTGCAGGGGCCGCTGATCCTGGCGACGCTGACTGTTATCGCGGCGATCCTGCCGATGGCCTTCGTCGGCGGGCTCATGGGCCCTTATATGCTTCCGATCCCGATCGGTTCGAGCATGGCAATGCTTATTTCAATGATGGTGGCTTTCGTGGCCACCCCCTGGGCGGCGTGCAAGATCTTGGGTGGTGCTCACCAGAAGGGCCTGCTTAAAGTTCACGAGGAAGGCGAGCGCGAGGACTGGTTGACCCGTTTGTATCGTTCTTATATGAAGCCGCTGATCGAAAAGCCGAAGGTCCGCTTGATCTTTCTGGTCGGCATGGGCGTTCTCTTGCTTTTCTCGATCCTGCTGGTGCCGCTCAAAGCGGTGAAAGTCAAGATGCTGCCCTTTGATAACAAGAATGAATTTCAGGTTATTTTAAATATGCCCGAAGGCACGCCGGTCAAGGTGACGGCGCAGGCCATCGGTGAAATGGCCGATTATCTGACGACCGTCCCGGAAGTCCGTGATATCGAGGCGTACACGGGGATCAATGCGCCGTATAATTTCAACGGCTTGGTGCGGCATTATTTCCTGCGCTCAAGTCCCTGGCAGGCCGACTTGCAGGTGAATCTGGCGTCAAAGGATGAACGCAAGCGCCAGAGCCACGCGATCGCGGTGTCGGTGCGCCCGAAGATCCATGAGATCGCCGCGAAATATAAAGCGCATGTGCAGGTGGCCGAAGTGCCGCCGGGCCCGCCGGTCCTTGCCACGCTCGTGACCGAGGTCTATGGTCCCGATGAGGAAGGCCGCCGCAAATTGGCCGCTGATATCGAAAATTTATTTAATACAGATAAGAATGTGACCGATGTTGACACATTCGTGGCCAAACCTGAAAAGCTTTACCGGTTGCGGATCGAAACGCAGAAGGCTTTCCTTAATGGGATCGCCACGAGCAAGGTGGCGGCCCTGATCACGGAAAGTTTAAAAGGTAATGCCGCCGACCTGGCGCATCTGGACGGCCAAAATGAGCCGGTCGAGATCGTGCTGCGCCTGCCTCAGGAAAAGCGCCGGTCGCTGGATAACGTTTTGGAGCTGACGGTCCTGTCACGTGATGGCAATCGCATTGCTTTGCGCGATCTGGTGACGATCGAAGAGGGGTTCAAAGATCCGGTCATTTACCATAAGAACCTGATGCGGGTCACCTATGTGACCGGCGATGTTCAGGGCTCTTTGGAAAGTCCGGTGTACGCGATCATGAGCCTTCAGCCGAAAATCGACGCGCTAACGCCGCCGTCAGGCGCGCCTTTCGTCGCGGATAAAAAAGTCGACCAACTTTTTACATCCATGCCCGATAGCGGTGACACATGGTCGGTAAAATGGGACGGCGAGTGGCAAGTGACCTTTGAAGTGTTCCGTGACTTAGGCATTGCGTTCGGGATCGTCCTTCTTTTGATCTACGCGTTGGTGGTCGGCTGGTTCCAGTCGTTCTCAAAGCCGCTGGTCATCATGTTCCCCATTCCGCTCACTTTGATCGGTATTCTGCCGGCGCATTGGATGACCGGCACGTTCTTTACCGCGACGTCCATGATCGGCATGATCGCGGGCGCCGGTATCGTGGTGCGTAACGCGATCATCCTGGTGGACTTTATCGAGTTACGCCGGCGGGAAGGCATGCCGCTGGAAGAGGCGGTGGTCGATGCCGGGGCCAAGCGTTTCCGCCCGATGCTGCTGACCGCGGCCGCGGTGGTGGTGGGGGCGTCGGTCATTTTATTCGATCCGATATTTCAGGGGCTCGCGCTGGCTTTGATCGCGGGGGAAGTGGCGTCCACGCTTCTGTCGCGCACGGCCATTCCGGTCATTTATTACATGATGATGAAACAAAAGTAATGGGGGATATTATGGAACGAGTCTTACGGGGTATTGCGGGTACTTTTTTACTCATCAGTTTGCTGCTGGCTCATTTCGTCAGCCCGTTGTGGCTGTGGTTCACGGCCTTTATTGGCGCGAACTTGCTGCAGTCGGCATTCACCAACTGGTGCCCGATGATGCTCATCCTGCAGAAGCTGGGGATCAAATAAGTAAATAAGCGCGTGGCAGGGCAATTTTTTCCTATATAATCTCCTTTATCTTTAGCCACAAACAAGGGAGATTTATATGGGAAAAACAGGCAAGTGTTTTTTAGCGTTTGTCATGTCCGTTGTGTTCACGTTCGCGGCGGCGCTGCCCGCGCGGGCCGCGGTAACGCTTGAGGACCTGGCCAAGCGCGTCGAGGCACTCGAAGCCGAGAACGCTTCCCTGAAGGCCGAGGTCGGTGCGCTCAAAGGCGCCCAGGCCGTCCAGGCCGCTGATGTGGCCGAGGTCAAAACCAAGACCATGACCGTTGTTTCTTCTGTGCCCGTGGCTTCTCCCGCGCCGTCCGGTAATTTCCTTAAGACCGGCATGGATATTTCCCTCTATGGATTTATTAAGGCTGATGCTGTTTTGACCAGCCGTGATGCCGGCAATACCACGACCGGCATTACCCAGTACAATGCGCTGCGCCCCAATAGCGCGACCGGCGGCGATGATCCGGAAGCTCATTTGAGCGCCCAGGATACCCGTTTGGGTTTCAAGATCAAAGCGCCCGACCTTGATAACGGCGCGAAACTCACCGGTCAGATCGAGTTTGATTTTGCCGGCACGTCTTCATCCGGGACGGTTGGTACGTATAATCCCCGCTTGCGTTTGGCTTTTGCCCAGATCGATTTTGACAAATGGGCGGTCAATGCCGGTCAGAATTGGGATATTTTCGCGCCCATGAACGACAATCTGCTTAATCCCGGTGTTCTCTATCGTGCCGGTAACCTTGGCACGCGCCATCCGCAGGTCAGTTTGATCAATAAGTGGGGCAATGTCCTTGGCGGTAAATTGACCACCAAGATCGGCGCGATCGATTCCGATGATCCGTTGATCCAGGATTCAGGAATGCCCGTCGCGGCGGCTTATGCCGGTTACGAGAAGACTGTTTTGGGCGTGAAGTCGACCCTGGGCCTTGGCGGGATGTACGGCAAGTTGAATTTGCCGACGAATGGCGTGTCGCATGATCCGATCTACGCGGTAACGACCGGTTTGACCCTGGCTTTTACCGATTGGCTGAGCCTCAAGGGTGAAGGTTTTGCGGGCGCCGGCCTTAACAAGTTCCAGGGCGGTCCGGCCCAGACCACGGGCAATGCGACCTTAACATCTGCTTCCAAACCTTTACCGGTCAAGGGCGGTTTCCTGGAATTGACCCTTAATCCTATCAAAAAGACCGAGGTTAACTTTGGTTATGGTATTGATGATGCTAATGAGGACATGACCGCCGTTGACCGCGGAGCGACCACGGTGGTTTGGGACTATAACAAGACCTATTACACGAACTTGAAGTACAATTTGAGCAAGGACTTGCTGGTGGGCCTTGAATACCAGCGGTTTTCAACCCGTTGGGCGGATGGCGTTCAGTCCAGTGATAACAGAGTGGAATCTTCGTTGATACTAAAGTTTTAATTGATTTATCTTATTATATTAATATAATACTCCGGTAATTGGGGCATGATAGCGTCTTTGAAGCATCAGTTGGAAGGGTTTTTAACGGTTGCCGCGCGTTCAGGTTTGAAGCAGATCGACAAAAAGTCTCCTTTGGCAAAAGAGCTTAAGGGTCTTGATGTTGAGGCGCTTTTAACGAACGATATTCATCTTATCTGTGAAGCGGTCACGTTTCCCGAAATGATGAAGATCATGGCCTTGGTGGCCAAGGTAAAAGTTGACCCCGATCATGCCGTGAAGTCTAAAGAAGACATCAAGGGTATGGCCCGGGCGGTGGTGGCGAGGATCGAGAAGACGGGGAAGCTTAAAACCCCTCCATCGTGTCGCGAATTGTTGTTTAATCTCTAAAAAGGACATTGAATGAAGTCTCTGCTAGCTAAAATTTTTATGGTTATTGCCGCCGCGTTCTGTTTTCTCCAGGGCATCGTGCTTCTGGCGGTCGGTCTGGGCACTCTGTCATCAGAGAAGCTGATGACGATCTATGGCCAGCTCATGGCTGCGCCCAAAGCGCTGACCGCGGTTTTCTGGGTGGGTGGATTTTTCGTTTTGCTGGGCTTTATCCTGCTGGTCATTTCGTCCCGGACTCGTCCGGTGCCGCACGTGATCGAGGTGGAAAAAGACGGCAAGCCGCTGAGCATCCCCGAACGGGCGGTGCGCGAGTTTATTTTGCAGATCCTCAGCCAGAACCCCTGTGCGTCGGACGTGAATGTGGCTTTCGAGCATAAGGGAAAAGGTAAGGATGTCGAGATCGAGATCTCGGCCGCCCTCGATGGTGTGACGTCGATCTATGAAGAGCTGGCTGAGATTGAAACGGTCCTCAAGTCCGAGCTGGAGCGCGTTTTTGAGTGGAAGACCTTCACGGTCTGTTTCCATTTGCGTGGCATTGGTATTGACCCGAAGCGGAAATACTTTTCAAAGTCTGTTATTGCTACCGCGCCAGCTGCGGAGGCTCCCGCGGCCGAAGCTGAGCCGAAAGCTGAAAGCGTTGAGAATACAACGATGGCCGCCGCCGGCACCATTGTGGACGAAGACACCGAAGACGTTGCGCCTGAAAAACCCAAGAATAGTTCATTCCTTTCGAAAATGCTGTTAGGAAAATGATGTCGTCGAGTCATACGGAAAATCAGCCGAAACCTGTCCGCGGGGTGTCGAATCCCGTCGGGTTGTCGGACATGACCCCGGTCAAAAAGGTCGCCATCGTCGGCCTGCCAAACACCGGCAAGACCCAGATCTTCAATAACCTCACCGGCGAATACAATATCGTCGCCAATTATCCCGGCACCACCATTGAAATGAAGCGCACGATCACCCGGATCAAGGATCAGCATTATGAGATCATTGATACGCCCGGGCTGCATTGCCTTTACATCCATTCCGAGGAAGAAGTGGCCGTGCGTGACATGATCCTGGCGGAAGCGCCGGAAGTCATTGTGCAGTGTATTGACGCCAGCCACTATAAGCAGTCATTGTTGCTGACGGCGGAACTCCTTGAGCTGGAGACGCCGATGGTCCTGGTCCTTAATTCGATGGACGAGACCGGCCGTAAGGGCCTGTGGATGGATTCCGGCGAGCTTGAGCGCCTGCTGGGCATTCCTGTCGTAGAATCGGCGGCCATGCGCGGCTTGGGTAAGGAAGAGGTTAAGGCGGCTATCACCAAGGCCCGCAAAAGCACGCTGGGTATCAAGTATGGTTTTCATATTGAAAGCCGCATTAATGAGATCACCTCCGCGCTGCCCTTCGACCTGGCTTTTAAGCATAAGATCGCGGTGTTGTTCCTGCTTAATGATCTGTTCATCGGTAAATTCCTGGAGAAGAAAATAGGCAAAGAAAAGGCCGCGCTGATCCTCGGCCAGATCGACAAGATCTGCCGTGACGCCAAGGTCAATACCCGCCAGGCCATTAATGATAAGCGCAATCAATGGGTCGACCGCATTTCGGACGTGGTGGTTCGCAAGCAGAAGATCGAATATCAAGGGTTGTCGTATCATCTTACCCAGGCCAGCCGCGATCCGTTGCTGGGCATTCCGATCTTCGCGGCCATGCTGGTGCTGATCTATTACGCGGTGGTCTATGTGTCGGGCGCCCTGGATCACGCGATTAATTTTATGGTGGTCATGCCGATCACCAACATGATCCTGGCGTTTGCGCTGCCGCCGTTCTGGAATGATTTTCTGCTGGGCAATCACGGTATCCTGACCCTCGGGATATTCAATGCCTTGTGCACGGTGTTGCCGATCCTGTCGGTGTTCTTTTTTGTTTTTGGCTGTTTTGAGGACAGCGGTTACATCACGAATTTTACGATCTTTTCAAAGCGCGTTTTTGAGAAGATCGGCATTCCAGGGAACGCCATCACGTCGCTGGTTTTGGGTTTTGGTTGCAAGACCATGGCCACGATGAGCACACGCAGCATCACGATCCCGAAAGAAAAGTTCATCGCGATCTTTCTGATCGCTTTCGCGATCCCTTGTTCATCGCAGCTCGGTATGTCGATGGCCATTCTGGCCAAGCTGGGGGCCGGGGCCTTTTTGCTGGTGTTCGGTATCCTGATCTTTTTTGAAATGATCGCGGGCATGATCCTCAATGTTGTCATTAAAGACAAGGCCGAAAGTTCTTTTATCCAGGTGATCCCGCCGCTGCGGCTGCCGGGTTTCAAGGCGGTGTGCCGAAAAACCTATCACCGTATCCAGGACTTTTTGAAGGAAGCTTTGCCCATCTTCTTTTTTTCTGCCATAGGTTTGTTCTTTTTTGATAAGATAGGTCTTTTAGCAATGGCCAAGAAAGCCCTGACCCCTTTGACCGTAGGGTGGATGGGTTTGCCGAAAGATATCGTTGATGTGTTCCTGCTGGCGCTTGCCAGCCGCGCGGCTTCCGCGGGGCTGATCCTCAAGATGGTGGAAGCCGGGACACTCACGTATGTGCAGACGATCGTGGCGGTGGTGGTGACGACGATCACCTTTCCCTGCGTCGTCAGTGTTGTCGCGACCGGCCGGGAAATGGGCTGGAAAGCGGCGCTGGGCATGACCGCGCTGATCTATGTGGCATCGTTCACGCTGATGGGTGTTCTTAATTGGGTTTTGTTATTGTTTTTTGCGGCACATTAATTCAATCATCTAAAGAGTTCGTTCAATGGTCCGTTCCGACACATCCGGCAATTGGTTCCTTGGCCATCAGTCCCTGATCCTTCTGATCGGGGGCGCTCTCCTGGCCGTTCTCCTAGCGGTGAATTTTCTTTGCAGTGATACGCCGGACCGCGCGCGTGTTTTGCGCATGGCAGGCTCCGTGACCATTGTGCGGGCGAATGAAACGATCACGCCCGTCATCGGCATGATGCTTAATGCCCAGGACAAGATCATCACCGGTGATGGCGCTTACGTTGAGGTCGCCTACGATGACAGCCTCAAGAATGTCATCAAGATCAATGCCAATTCCCGTATCGTTTTTGAAAGTTCCCGCATCGAGCGCTTGACCCGCCTGTTCATGGACCGCGGCAGCGTGATGGTGAAACTCGATGGCCTGGAAAAAGGCTCCACCTTCAAGGTGCGCACGCCGGTCGCTATTGCCGGTGTCCGTGGTACAGCTTTTGGCATTGCGCTGGAAGGCAAAGAAGCGCTGATCACCGACTTTGAAAGCCGCATTTTCGTCAAAGGCATTACCTCTGATCATTTGGAAATGAACGATGAGCTCCTGCTGAGCGACAGCTGGAAGGTCCGCGTGGCGCAGTTCGAAAAGCCATCGCGTGTTATCCGCATGACCCCTCAGGAACAGGGCGCCTGGCGCTCCTGGGTGCAGTCGATCGAGGCTTTATCGCGCGCGAATCTTAACGGAAAAATATCGACGGTGCAGGAGACGCTGGTCCATAAGCCGCTGGCTGTGGTGATGGCGGTGGTTTCCCGCGCGTCACTGTCGGTGCCGTTGTTGGCTCTGTTGCTTTTTGGGGTGCTGGCGCTGGGCACGGGAAGGGTGGTAGAAAAAGCATGGTCATGAGCAAAAGGGTTGAGCAGGACGAACATATTGAGCAGCTGTGGCATATGAAAGAGCGCGGCGATACTTCAGTCGCGTTTTTAAAGCGCCTGATGAAAAGCGCTTTTGACCTGGCTCAGCTTCAGGAACTTTCCTGCCGCGGCCTGATCGACCTAAGTAAGGATGGCACGACCGTTAAGTTGACCGAGGACGGCGAGCTTCGCGCCCGCCAGCTGATCCGCGCGCATCGCCTGGCGGAGCGCCTTATTGCCGACGTCCTGGGCGGCGGCGATATGGAAAAGATCGCCTGTGAATTCGAGCATACGGTGTCGCTGGAGCTGGTCAACGGTATTTGTACGCTTTTGGGCCATCCGAAAGAGTGCCCGCATGGCTTGCCGATCCCCGAGGGGGATTGCTGTAAACAGGCCAAAAAGACCGACATGAGCTTTATTATCCCGCTGGCAGACGTGAAGGTGGGCGAGTCGGCCCGCATCGCGTACATCAATTGTAAAAGTGACCAGCAGTTGCATAAACTGGAAGGCTTGTGCGTCCGTCCGGGTGTGGTCGTGAAGCTTCACCAGACCTATCCCGCTTACGTTATTGAATGCGAGGGCGCGAGCATCGCGCTCGATAAGACGGTCATCGATAATATCAGCGTTTGGAAAAATTTTGAAGATCCGCAAACATTGGGTAACCCCAGGGCGCAATATAAAAAGGCCGGCGGATTGGCGGGGTTCTTTGGATCAATTTTTTCGGGAGGCAAGTGAACATGGAGCAGCAGCTTAGGGAGTTGGAACAGAAACAGAGAAAACTGATCTTCCTGTTCGGCGAGAAGCTTTTTGAGTTATCACGCACGCAGGATGTCAGGTTCCGTTACACCTTCGAGGGCGAATCCGAGAAGAAAGAGGTCGACCGCCTGCTCACCTTGATGAATTATCTCGAGGACCGCATCGAGAAGCTTGACGATGCCGCCGATGAGGAAGAAGAAGTTGAGGAGGCCTTGGAGGAAGAAGCGGTCGAGGAAGTCGAGGAAGTCGCGGAGGTTGAGGAACCCGAAGGGACTTTTGAGGTTGAAGAAGTGGAAGAGGCCCCGAAGCCGCGCGTTAAGGAGCCGATGATCACCGCTGTCATGCTTGTTGAAAAGGCAGAAGAGGCGCCCGCGGTGCCGGTTCTAACGCCGGAAGAAGCGGCGGAAGAGGTGACGGTCAAGGTTGACAATTACGAAGAGGACCAGATCGGCCGTGTTGTCAAGGAAGAGGTCGCGATCGAGGAAGCCGTGGCCGTGCCCCACATGCCGTCACGGGACGCCTTGGAGGACATTCTTCATACCGGGGACTTCACGTCGGACGCGGATAAAAGGATCTTTGAAAATAATTTGAAATTGCTCAAGTCCGGCGAAGAGCGCGAGCGCGAGATCGGCATCGGCCAGATCGCGCACCTCTCCAGCAAGGCGGTGTTGCGCCGGGCGTATGAGTTCCTGCTGAAGGACCCTAGTGTTCGCATCCGGCTTTCGGTCATTAAAAGTGTCACCCGAATGAAAGATGCCGATGCGGAAGGTTATTTTGAGCTGGGCCTGGCCGATCCCGAGGAAGCGGTGCGGGTGGCGGCGCTTAAAGGTCTGGGCACGCACGTGAGCCCGAAGAACGGCGCGATCCTGGAGCGTTTGCTTAAGGATGTGAATGAACATATCCGCGGCCTGGCGGTGACTTACCTTGGTATTTATTACGGTAAGGACGGCGTGGCCAAGGCGGTAGCGGCGAAGGCGGATAAAAGCCCGTATGTGCGTATCAGCCTCATTGAGATGGTGTCGATCGTGAAGCCCGAAGGTTCGCTTCGGGTCGTTAAGGAGCTATTGTCGGATAAAGAAGATAGCGTTAAAAAAGCAGCGGAAAAAGCATTAGGCAAAGTGATGCCGGAAAGAAAGAAGGATACCAAAAATGGTCACAAAAAGAGCTAAGCAGGCAGTTAAGGCCGCGGCGGAAGCCAAGGTCGAGGAAGTGGTGGTGGCAAAGAAAGCCGGTAAAGTCGTTAAGGGCAATGTGGTTAAAAAAGTCTCTTATGGCACCGGCGCTTTGTGCAAGAAGGTTAAGGGGAAGGTGTCGGGACTTAGCAAGGCGGCCGGTTTACGCAAAGCGGCTGACAGCGAGCCCTGGAAGAAAGTTTTGAAAGTGACAGAGTCATTCTGCGAGAAGGTCAGTGAGACCACGGCGGACGTGTACGGCAAGGTCACCGAGATCGTCAAGAAAAGCACCGCCGACATGACCGATTCGTTCAAGGCCGGCATGACCTCTGTTAAGCCCGAGCGCGGCGCTGCCAAAGCGGCTGCCACGACGGTTGCCAAGGCCAAGAGTAAGGTTAAGGGTGCTCGCAAGACCAAATCAAGGCTGGAGAAGTTTGTGAAGGATGTTGACGTGGCTCCCGCCGCGGAGGTGGAAGCGCCCGTTGAGGCACCGGCCGCAGAGGAAGCTGTTAAAGTCGAGCAAGTTTCCCCGTCGAATGCCGAGCTCGAGCAGGAGATCGCGCAGATCACGGAAGAAGTTAAAGAAGCATAAATAGCTGAAAGTTTTTTAATGGCGATCAAAAAGAAACAGGACCTTTTAAAAGAGTGCGATACGCAGCGCGATTCGCTGTACACGTCGTTGGGGCGTTTGTTGTATGAGAACATTCAATCCGGCGGGATCTCTTACTTTGTTGAGTATGAAGATCCGGCGCTGGCCGCGGAGGCCAAGCGACTGATCCGGGATGTCGTGGTTGGGAAGATCTCTGACCGCAAACCCAGGCTCGATCCTTTTGTGATGGTGAAACGTAAGGCCAAGGTTCAGGTGCCGGTCGTGAAAAAACAGGCTAAGCCGGCCGTGGCGGTTAAAGCGTCTCCTAAAAAGAACGCGGTGGCGGCCGTCATCAAAGGTGTTGGGAATGTCCTGGCTAACGCGCTGCCATCCATGCAGCAGGCGGTTGAAGCGCCCGCGCAGGCCGTTAAAGAGCCAACAGTGGAACGCCGTGATACACGTAATCTGGGCTTTGAGCGCCGCGGCCAGATCGAGCCGTATACCAAACTGCTCATCGAGCATCATGTGAATTTAAGGAAATTGCGCGAGATCCGCAATGATTTCAATGACGGCATCACCGTCGGCCTTTTGTATTCGACGGGTGACAAGACCGCTGTCTGCCAGTCCGCCGTCGATGAAAAGTTCCGGGCGGCTATTGCGTTGATGGAGAAGAAACAGGAGGCGATCCGCCTGGTTATGGAAAAGAAAAAACAATTTTTCGCGGAAGATAAGGACAATATGGTCTGGAAACCCGAAGAGGATTTTTTGAAGGAATTGGAACTCGACGCCGCGGAAACGTCCCGGCGCATTGACGGGCTGATCGGCGAGGTGGTGGACCTTTTTAATAACATCAAATCGGTTTACGCCGAGGATGTTCGCGCGGGGCTTGCGCAGCCGCAGGTGGTCATGCGTTCGCAAGAGGCCTTGCCGGAGTCTGAAGAGGTTATCGAAGAGCCTCTTCCAGTCGAGGAAGAATTTGAGGAAGCTTTAGCCGAAGAATCCGCCGCGCAAGAGCTACAGGAAGAAGCTTCGGTTGAAGAGGACGCGGAAGAAGTCGCGGACGACGACTCGGACGACACCAACGGGGGCGATGATCAGGTCGAGAAACTCGATTACGGCCTTTTTGAGACGGGCGCGCGCAAGCTGCTCAGTGAAGCGGTGGACCAGAACGAGAAGCTGTCCATTTTGCACACGCTGTTCCGCAACGCGCCGCGCCGCGTGGTGCCCTACCTTTACGAGTTGGTCAGGGGTTCCGAGGTCTTTATGCGCCGGCAGCTCATCAATTTGCTGGGCAAGCTGGATTATCCGACGATGGTCGATCTGTACCGCCGCTTTATTACGGACGAGAGCTCATCCATGCGCCTGGCCGGCATGATGGGGCTCGTCAAGCTTGACTCCGATGAATCCAAGCATGTGATCGTGTCCGCCGTCAATGACCGCGACGCGAATGTCCGCCGCTTTATCGTCAATCATTTGGACCATAATGGCAATGAGCCGGACGCGACCGCTCTCGCCCGCCTGTCGCGCGACAACGATGAGATGGTCGCGCGCATTGCTGTGCGCAAGCTGGGAATGATGTCGAATCATTTTTCTTTTGTGAGCACCGTGCCACTCTTGGAGTCGGTGAACATCAAGGTGCGCAAAGAAGCTATCTCGGCGTTGCTGCTCATGACCGGCACCGACCTGGGCTATGATTGCGGGGCGCCTGAAGTTGAGCGTGCCCGCGCGGTCCGTCAGTGGAAGATCATGCTGAAAGAAAGTTATACCAGGCCGCGTTTTCTGCGCGACATGCGCCTGAAATACGCTAATATGGAAAAAGAACCTGTCGCGGTGATCCCCGTCAAAACGGAGAAGCCCGCAAAGACCCCGCAGGCCTCGAAGCCTGCGAAGACCGCTAAAAAGGCAGCCACGGTATGAGCGTTAAAAAAGCCCGCAAGAAGCAAGCGATCAAAAAGTCGGTGGCCGGTATCGGCAAGCGCTTGTCGCGCGGGGCTGACCGTGTGGCGGACATTATCCTTGAAGACGGCAAAGATGGCAAAAAAGGAAAAAAGATCGCCGATGAAACGGTGGCGATGTTCAAGGACATGAAACAGCAGCTTAAGGATAACAATAAGGATGTTACCCCGGTGGACCTCATCGGGGACGCGGCTTTTTGCGTGGGGCGGGTTTCGGGGATCGTCGGCCGCGAAGTGAAGACTTTTTTTAAGGACTTGAAAGCATGAGCAACCGGTCATTTCTTGAGCTTGGCAGGCAATTCTATGAATGGCATCGGGACGGCCGGGTGCGCCTTGAATATGGCGGCCACAGCAAGGACCTGGAGCTGGAAGTTGAGCGCCTGGCGGGGCTTATAGATTATGTAGAGAAGAAGCGCGAAGCGATCAACCTCAAAAAGGGTTAAAATAAGATATTATCGGTAAATTGTTGCATTTTGTGCGGTTAACCTTATAATGCAAATGGTTTACGAGAAAAGGGTCATTATGCCAACCAGAGGACTTTTAGCCGTGCCGAATGATTTTGCCCGTTTTCTAGGTTCGACCGTCCGCTCTTTGGAGAAAGAGTTCAAGTATCTTTCTCCGTCGTCAAGGCCCGCGCGCGCGGCGTCCGCGCCGGTGGCTGCCGTTAAGCCCGCGGCACCGAAGCCTTGTTTCTTTAAAAATCTTTTGAGCATGCCCTGCGCCAAACCGGTCAAGGTTGCCGCGCCGGTCATTCCTGCCGTTGCCGTTGAAGCGCCCAAGGCGTCACTGCCGACGGTTGCGCCGATCATTCGGCATATTGATGTTGTAGCGCCCGCGGCGCCGGTTGCGCCCGTGGCGGAGGTTGCCGCTCCGGCCAGGATCGTCAGCCAGGATAATGTTTTGCAAGGGGTGCAGTTCGCGAGCAAGTCGGAGCAGGTCCGGGCCGAAATTTATTTCCGCGACCTGCGTTCATCAAGCAAGGTGCAGCGCATGGAAGCGCTCGGTGAGATCAAAAAACTGTCGCGTCCGACGATGATCGCCGGCCTCAGGCAGGTTCTCGCCAGTGAGCAGGACGCGCTGCAGACCATCGAGATATTAAACGCCCTTGGCGCGATCGGCGCGGAAACCCGCTTGCCGAAGCAGCTGTTCACGGATTATCTTTCTCACGGGGATACCGGTGTCCGCCTGGCGGCGTTGCGCGCTATTTCAAAATATAATGATGAAGAGGCGTTCGGCTATCTCACCTCGTTGATCAAAGACAAGAACCACGAGGTGCGCCGGCAGATCTTAAATTGCCTGTGCTGGTCTTTCAGCGAGCGCTGTTTGCCGTTCGCGCTAAAATCTCTTCATGATATTGACCCCGGCGTGCGCAAATCGGCGGCGGGGATTGTGGGTACGCTGCGCAGCCATATGGCGATCTCGGCGTTGATCTCACTCCTCAGCGATCCTTCCGATGAGGTGCAGGAGAGCGCCTCCGCGGCGCTTAAGAAGATCACCAAGGAAGATTTTGATTTCAAGGTTTCCGCGTCGAAGAAAGCGAAAGACGACGCGATCGAAGGGTGGCGGTACTGGTGGCGGGACCATCAGACATCGTTCGGCCGCGAGAAGAAATAGGGGAGTTGTAAAAAAGGTTTCAGGGAAAATAACAAGGGGGTTCACATGATTAAGGGATTACTCACAGTTGTGGCAGTGGCTTTTATCGGTGTGGTCGGTTACAAGATCCTGGAAAAGCAGAATCCGGGCCTTATCAAGAAGGTCAAGGGCTCTGTTTCCGGTATCGGCGACAAAGTCAGCGCGGTCATCGATGACGCCAAGGAATCATTTTACGAGGGTTACGCCCAGGCGTAAGGTCGGCTAATGGCAAAAGCTAAAAAGCCAGTAAAGAAAAGCGCGGCGAGCGAAGCATTCGACTCGCCCGCCATGCCGTCGAAAGTGGTGTTGTTCCCGAAGCCTGTTTCTTCAAAAAAGGCCGTGAAGCGGACAGCGTCAAAGATCCGCAAGGCGCAGGCTGAAGCTCCGGTCCTGAAGATCGTTCCGGTAGCGAAGCCGGTGGAGAAAAAGATCAAATCCATGGTTAACGCGGTCTGCTTCTGGGCGGGTTCGGTGCTCAGCGACAGCAATGCTTTTTTGAGATTGAAGAAAGCGAACTGAAAATATGAGACGGATCTGCATAGCGAACCAAAAAGGCGGCGTTGCCAAGACCACCACGGCCCTTAACCTGGCGGCGGAACTCGCGCGCGCGGGGAAGAAGGTCGTCCTGCTCGACATGGACCCCCAGTACTCCTCCACGGCGGCCATTTTCGGCAATCAGCGCTTTGAATACAACATTTATAATGTCATCGTCGACAAGATGGACATTAACTCCGTCATCCAGCATTCAGACGCTTTCGGTTTCGACGTGGTCCCCAGTGATATCGAGCTTTCCGGCGCTTCTTTGCGCATCAACGAGCATATCGGCCGCGAGAAAGTTTTGTTCCACTATACCCGCAAATTAAAATACGATTACATGATCGTTGACGCGCCGCCGTCCCTTGGTTTGCTGACGGTCAACGCGCTCACCTCCTGCGAAGAGCTGGTGGTGCCGATCTGCCCGGAATTCTTTTCCCTTAAAGGCATTAAATTGCTCGAGGAGATCGTGGAGAATGTCCGCGAAGGCCTCGGTTCCGACATTGATATTACCGGCGTGGTCATTACCCGCTACCGCGAACGCGTGGTCACCAATGAGGCCCGCGACGCTATCCGTAATTATTTCGGCAAGAAGGTTTTTAAGGCGATGATCCCCGAGAACATCAAGCTCGAGGAAGCGCACAATGCCCACCTGCCGATATGGAAATACGACAAAACATCTAAGGGCGCGGAAGCGTACCAGCAATTAGCCAAGGAGATCATGCATGGAAGATCAAAAAAAGGGTAACGCGGGCAGGGGCACGGATTCAAGAAGGGGAAGGCTTATCGATAATCCTCTTTTGCAGTCAACACTCCGGACGTCTTCAGCGCGGCCCGGCTCGGCAGCGCCGGCGGTGGAAGCTAAAAGCTCCATTCGCACAGCGGTCAGGCAGGTCAAGGAAGCCACCAAGTACATGATGTCTCCCGACGAAGAGAAGGCGAGCGTTTTTGAGATCATCGGCGACCTGGAAAAGCAGCTGGACGCGGCCTTCAGCCTGAAGGATGCCCAGGAAAAAGAGATCAATCACCTTAAGGAAAAAGTCGCCAAGGCTGAAGAAAAAGCCGGGCTGGCCGAAGCCAAAATTAAAGAGATGAAGGGCCTTCTGGTTTCCCAGGAAGAGCTCAGCAGCGAGCTGGAGTTCCTGGAGAACGAACGGCTCGATACCGTTGGCAAGATCAAGTCGCTCGAGGAAGATCTTGAGGCGCGTGACGCGCTGATCAAGGACGGCGAGAATAAAGTGGCCGCGCTCGAAAAAGAATGCGAAAGCCGCGATTCCCGCGTGGAGCAGATCGAGCTTGAGCTCTCCAGCGCGAACAAAACCATTCAGAGTTTTCATCACCAGATCTCTTTGCTGGAAGACGAGAAGGAAAGCGTCGCCGGCAAGCTGGAAAAGTCCGATAATGAGCTTAGCAGCGTCATCACCGAGCGCGATCGTTATCAGCATGAGCTGGAGAAGGCCAAGGAGAGTTTGGACGAGATCCGCCTGATGCTGGCGGACACCCGCGCTCGCGCCCGGGGCCATTATTACAAGACTGGAACGAAACAACCGGTCGCGGCATAATTATAAAATTCAACAGGAGTCGGATATATGGGTAAAGTCAAAGGGTTGGACGTCGGGACAATGAACCTGGTCGGGGCCGAGCAGGGAGCTGACGGCAAGATCAAGCTGAAGCTCATGCGCCATTGTTTCCTGGACATCGAAGCGAATTCATTCACCAAGAACATGCTCAAGAAGCAGAAAGTGCAGTACGCTGAAATGGGCAATAAGGTGTATGTGCTCGGCGATTCCGCCTTTGAGCTGGCGAATATCATGAACAAGGTCGTGCGCCGCCCGATGTCGGATGGCGTCATGAGCCCGGGTGAAGCGGACGCGGTGCCGATCTTCGGCCTTTTGATCGAAGCGGTGCTGGGCAAGCCCGACGTGAAGAATCAGCTGTGTTATTTTTCGATCCCCGCCGATCCGGTGGACGCGACGTTCAATATCGTTTATCACACCAGCGTCATTGTTGGCGCGCTGAAGAACCTGGGCTATAACCCCAAGCCCATGAATGAAGGCCACGCGGTCGTTTTCGCGTCGCTGGAAGACAAGGATTTTACCGGCATCGGCATTTCGGGCGGCGGCGGCATGTTCAACATTTGCGTATCGTACCGCACGATCCCCGCGATCAGTTTCGCCACCAGTCGCGCCGGCGACTGGATCGACCGCAACGTGGCGCAGGTTTTGGGCATCAAGACCACCCGCGCGACGGCGATCAAGGAAAAAGGCATCAATATCCACAAGCCCAATGGCCGCGAAGAAGAGGCGGTTTGCATCTATTACCGCAATCTGATCAACTATACGCTGGTGAACATTAAGAACAAGTTCGAAAAAGCTGAATCAATGCCGCAATTTCCCGAGGCGATCGATATCGTGTGTGCCGGCGGGTCCTGTATGATCGGCGGATTCGTTGACGTCTTCAAGGAAGAGCTCAAGAAGGTGACATTGCCGATCGATATCGCTGATGTCCGGCTGGCCGATGAGCCCCTTTACGCGACGGCCCGTGGTTGTCTGCTGGCGGGATTGAGCGAAGCCGACGAATAATAAAAGAGGCTGAAGGCTGTGGTCGACGATGAACTGCAAAAAGTTCGGGAACGCCTTTCGAAAATAAACGACAAGATCAAGCAGTATTCCACGCTTACGGCAGGAGCGCAACCCGAGCGCGGACAAGAACTTAGCCCCTCCCAGTATCAGTCCGCCAAGAATATTTCCGTTGAAGAAATGCACGCCAAGTTGCGGGCTATTAACCAGTATGTGCGCGACAAAGCCGCGGGGTTGGATGTCGGCCCGCCGCCGCGCTTCTTCGAAAAAGAAGAACCGGCCGAACGCCCGAAGATGTCGAATGCCGAGCGCCTGGCCGCGGCACGTGCCGCGTTCACGGCGCGGACAGCCGTTAAGACTCCACCTCCTCCGCCCCCTCCGGCTCCAAAACCGAAGCCGGTTGAACGGCGGCCTGTCGCGGTCGAGATCGTTAAAGAAGAAGTCCCCGAGATCGGCGAGAATGAGGAAGGCCGTATCGAGGTGGAGGCCGATGAAGCAGCTAGCGGAAACCTGCCTGATTCGGGCGACGAGACCCAAGCCCACACGGATGTCCGCCTGGGGGTTGGGCTCGACCTTGGCACCGCTTATCTGGTGGCCGGGCGCGAAGTTGAAAATAAGCGCGTGTTCGTGAAAAATGAGCGCAATGCGTTCCTTTCCGTCCGCTGCGATACATCCACCAAAGAACTGCTGACTAAACTCAAGGTCAAGTATGTGGCCATGGGCGATAAGCTTTTCGTCCTGGGCACGATGGCACTCGAGCTCGCGGACATTTTCGGGCGCGAAACGCAGCGCACCATGAACATGGGGATCATGAACCCCTCCGAAGCCGAGTCCATCCCGATCATCAAACTTCTGGCGCAGAACATTATGTGGACGCCGCGCGTTCCAGGCGAAGTGTGCTGTTTCTCCGTGCCGGCCAAGCCCATTGACCGCGATCAGGATACTATTTATCACCGGGGTGTTTTTGAGGGGATCCTAAAAAGTATCGGCTTTACGCCGCTGGTCATCGATGAAGGTTACGCGGTGGTCCTCTCGGAGATGGAAGAGTCGGACTTTACCGGTATCGGCGTTTCCTGCGGCGCGGGGATGGTGAACATTTGCGCGTCGTTCAAATCTGTACCGGTCCTGTCGTTCTCGATCACGCGCGGCGGCGACTGGATCGACAAAAGCGCGGCGACAGTGCTGGGCGTTACCATGAGCCGGGTGTGTTCCATCAAAGAGCACGGGATGAGCATTGTGACCCCCAAAACCCGCGAAGAAGAAGCCATCGCCATTTATTATCGCAACTATGTCCATTATTTGATCGAGAGCATGTCCCAGGTGCTCGGCCGCAGCACCGGTACGCCGCGATTCAAAGACCCGGTGGATATTGTTTTCGCTGGCGGGTCGTCGATGGTGCCCGGTTTTCTCGATGTGGTCAAAGAGGAAGTCAAAACCGCCAAGTTCGGTTTTGAGGTCGGCCGGGTCGTCCACGCCAAAGAGCCGTTCACCAGTGTTGTGCGGGGTTGCCTGTTCAACGCGATCGAAGCGGGGAGGAAAGAGTGAGCGCACCGGCTGCAACCGATATTGATAACCTGATCGCGTCCGTCCCCATCCTGGCCCGGCGGCTGGAGGATGTGCATGTGCGGCGCCGCGACCTGGACCAGGAAGTCTCGACCGTTGATTATTCGCTCGATGAATTGCTCGGCTTGATCGCTATTACCAATCAGCGCCTGGCGCGCAAAAAAGCGGAGCCGAGGGTCCCGCCGCCGCCACCGGCGCCGGTGGTCCGTTTAGTAGTGCCGGAGATCACCTCGACAGCGTCCGTGCCGGCATCTATTATTCCGCCGCCCGCCCCTGTTGCGCCAAGCGCACCCCTTGCGGGGCCAGGGCCGGGCATGACGCTTGATGATTTCAAGTTGCACATGGGCGAGATCCTTAAAGGCTCGCTTGACGCGGTGAGCGACAAGCTTTCCGACCGTATTTCGGGCATGCTCAAGGAGCTCGGCACCCTGTCGGGCCCCGCGCGCGCCATGCGCATCGAGGAGTTCAAGCAGTCGGGTGAATATGAGATGGTGGATTTCTCCTCGCTCTATGCCCATTCGGCGGAGCAGGTGACGAGCAACCTGAAGGATGTCGGTGTTGAAGAAAAAGAGACCAAGGGCGTGGATTCCACGCTTGAGCGTTTGCGTAAGCTAAGGGCCGGGAAACCGAAAATTTAAAGGATACTAATGTCGAGTCCGATCATTCTAATTGTTTACATCGTTTTCCTTTTTGGCGGGCTGTTCTTCATCCTGAAGAACGTGGTGCGCCTATATAAGGAAGTGGCCAAGGCGGAGGAACTTCTTAGCGCCGCCAATACCGAGGCGATCGAATTCAAGCGACAGATCGACCTGCTGACGGTTGATGCCGAGCGGCGGAAAGTGGAGCTTGAGCAGAAAAGCGCGGAAGCGGCCCGCAAGGACGCCGAGGTGCAGCAGGCGGCGGGAGAAGCCAAGCGCTGTTCCATCGAGTTGCAAGTTAAGGCCAATGAACTCATGATCAAGGAACAGGAAGCGCAGCTTCTTTCCGTCGAGCTCGAGGGTTTAAAGAACAAGTTTAAGATCGAGGGCGTCAAGTCGGCGCAATATAAGGATTACGATGAGCGTTTCCTTAAGCTCAAGAGCGAGGCTACCCAGAAAGACCAGGAACTGCAAACGCTGAAAGCCGAACTGGCAAAATTGCAGGCCGGGCAGCAGCAGGGGCAGCAGGCGTCGCTGGCCAAAGCGGAAGAGATCGCGTCGAAAGAAAAGGAATTTCAGAGGATCAGCGGCGAATGCCAGCGGCTCGACCGCGAACTGCAGCAGGCATCCGCGGATGCCGCGAAGTTCAAGGACGCGCTGGTTAAGAAGGACGCCGAGCTGGCGGGTAAAGAAGCGGAAGCGGCAAAGGCCAAAGCCGCGCTCGACGCCAAAGTCAGTGAACTGGCCGCTAAAGAACTTGAGTACAGGAAACTTGAGCTTGAGATGGGCAAGCTGGAAAGCGTGAAAGCCGAGTATCCGGCTTTTGACGAGCGGATCGCGAAACTGAGAAACGCGGAGGGCGAGATCGCCCGCATGGAAAAGACGCTGGAAGACGAAAAGCATTCGCTGCGCAATGTGCGCATGCGCGCCCAGGAAAGCAAAATGAAACTCGACCTGCTCGGCGAGAAGACCAAGGAGGCGGTGGAGTCCATTGCCACTTTCGCTGAGGGCAAAGAATTTGAAGAGTTCCGCAAGTCTATCCACATGGATGAGACCATCCGGAAATATGAAGACGAGATCAAGCATTTGAAGATCCAGGTCATCGAGCTGGAGAAGAAGGCTTAAGGGGGTTGGACATGGGGCAGGAACATTTTTTACACCATTACCTGGTTTTCGTCGACGGCTTGTTGCTGTTCGTGATGGCGGTTTACGCGTTCGTCATGCCGCGGGGCTTTGCCCGGTCTTTCGGCTGGTCCTGGGACGCGCTGGGCGTGTTCGGCGCGTGTTACGGCCTGTATAACTGGGGTGAGGTCACGGCCCTGCATTTCCATTATCCGGTGATGGACATCAGCAATGCCATGCTCATGGCGGTGGCTTTTGTTGCTCTTTTTGAATTCGGCCGGCGGGCGCTCAAGGCGCAGCAGAGCGGCCTGGGCAGCCCGTGGATCTATGTGCTGCCTTTGTCCCTTGGCCTGGCGGTGTGGGTCGGCCTGGCCGGTAAGGTCAGCGTGATCGATGCCCGCTTCTGGAAATACGCGCTGGTCATCCCCGGCGCGGCGATGGCCTCGGTCGCGATGCTGCTTTCCGCCCGCAGCATTAAAGCCGGACAAGGCGTGGCGTCCCGGATGTCCAGGGTCCGCCAGGGTCTTTTCCTGATGATGATCCTGCTGGCCCTGTTCGGGATCAAGGTTTTCAGCGATGTCCTGCCAGGCGTTCTTTCCTTGAGCCATTTGCAATCCCATTTAGGGGGCTCTGTGCTGATCTTTGTGATGCTCTTTGCGATGACCATTATCCACGGCCAGTTCATTTTTTACCGGCCCGAACATTTATGGAAAGGCTTCTGGGGCAAGCATCGCGGCTTTATTTATCTTCTTCTGCTGGTGCCGTCTTTGACCGCTGGTTTTTTTGTTGTCGGCTCTTTAAGCCAGCGCGGGATCGCTATTGACTCCCGGGAATTACATGTGAGTTCAGAGGTGATCAGTGAAAGGATCAACAATGACGCGCGGGTCATCCGGGCGCTGGTCCAGACGCTGGCGCTGAGCCCGAACTTGACCACGTTATCGCAGGGCGATCTGCCGCGGGTCAATGCGACGCTCGACCGGTACGCGAAGGTGCTGGACGGGTCGATCTGTTACGCGCTGGACCTTAAGGGGAATGCGGTCGCGTCGTCCAATCGCGACACCAAGGATAGTTTTGTGGGTAATAATTACACCGTGCGGCCTTATTTCAAGCAGGCCCTGGCCGACGGGTTTGGTGAGTATACGGCGATGGGGTTAACATCGCGGGTGCCCGGCTTTTATACCAGCGCCGCGCTGCACGCTCCTGACGGGCAGGTGATCGGGGTGGTGGTCATCAAGGCGCCGCTCGGGGCGAACTTGCTTAAAAATGCGACGGGCGGCCAAGCCATGCTGGTGCACGCCTCCGGCGTTATTCTGGCGGCGTCTTCGCCGGACCTGGTGTTCAAGGGCCTTTGGCCGATGGAAGACAGCCAGCGGCAGGAGCTCATCAAGTCCAAGCAGGTCCCGGTTCCGGTGGACCATGCGGCGATGTTGCCCGGCCGGCCGAATGTTAATGTGATCGATCAATGGCAGGATAGCGAGGCATTATTCCATGTCCAGCCTTCGGGATTAAGCGGGATGGAGATCGTCACCGTGCGCCGGCCTCATGATCTTTATATCTGGCAGATGTGGGGTTTCGGCGGGCTTTTGTTCGTGTTCGTGGTGGTGTTCCTTTTTATCCTGTGGAACGAGTTCATGCAGCGCAACCGGATCATGATGCAGGAACGTGAGCGCCGCCTGGCGGAGCAGAAGGCCCAGATGGAAGTTATTTTTAATTCGTCTCAGGTCGGGCTATTGCTCGTTGATAGCGGTTTTCGGGTCAAGCGCATTAATCAGGTGGTGCTCGACATGGGCGGCCAGGAGCTGGGCTTTGTTATCGGACGCCAGCCGGGGGATGCGCTTAGTTGTATCCAGGCCAAGGAAGCGCCGGGAGGCTGCGGCGGTACGGATGAGTGCAATGACTGCCCGGTGCGTAGTACGGCCAAGATGATCCTGAAGACCGGCGAGGCGGTCAGGGGGGCGGAGCTTAGCCGCATCATCAGGACGGCTACCGGTGAGCATAAAGAGGTGTGGCTGGAGGTCAATGCCACGCCGTTGGATATAGGGGCCGAGCGGCATATTTTATTTTCTTTGGCGGATGTTACCGCGCGCCGGTTCGCGGACCGCGAGGTCAGGGAAAGCGCCACGCGCCTGGATATGGCGCTGCAGGCGTCCAAAATGGGGACCTGGCGCCTGGATATCAGGACGGACCGGCGTTTCTGGGACGCCCAGACCCATCGGGTCATGGGCACGGACATGAAGGTTTTTAAAGGCACGGCGGATGAGTTCTTCAGGGTTATTCATTCGGAAGATCGCGAGAAGGTCAGGACTTCTCTTGCCGAAGCGCTTAAAACGGGGGTGTATGACACCGAGTACCGGGTCATTTGGCCCGACGGCACTGTGCGGGTTCTGCGTACCCGCGGCAAGGTTTTTTACGAGAATGGCAAGCCCGCGGAAGTCGCCGGGGTCATTTGGGATATCACCGAACAGAAGCGCGTGGAAGAGGAACAGGGCCGCCGCACCCGGGAGCTGGAGGTTTTTTACAAGGCCAGCATCGGGCGCGAGGAGCGTATCCTGGAGCTTAAGAAAGAAGTCGAGCGCCTGAGTAAAGAGCTTGGGAAAAAAGCATGAAACTGGCGAATAAAATAGGGCTGTATTTTCTGGCGACCACGCTCCTGCTTACGGGCGTCGCGGAAGGGGTGTTTTATGTTTTTGCCCGGAACAGCCTGCATACCGCTATCGGCAACAGCCTTCAGACCTCGGTGGTGTCGCGGGGCCGGCATCTGGAGACGTACATAGACATGCTCAAGACGCTGATCGTGCAGCGGTCCAAGAGCGTGGTGCTGGAGAATTATCTGGAATTGCACAGCAAGAACGATCCCGGGCAAGCCGAGGCGCTGGCGCCGGCCGAGACATTGCTTAGCCGAACGGCCGAGGCCAGCCATGTGTTCCAGGAGGTTTTTTTGCTGGACGCTTCCGGCCGGGTGGTCGCCTCCAGCGGCCATGAAAGTATCGGGCAGGATAAATCGGCCGATCCGTATTTTATTAATGCCCGCCGCGAGGTTTATGTTAAGGATGTTTACCAGTCTTCGACCGGGATAGAGGCGATGGCGGTGTCCGCGCCCATGGTCAGTTCGCGGACCGGGGAATTTCTTGGTGTTTTCGTTGTTCGCCTGAGTCTTGATGATCTTAACGCGATCTTGCGCGAGCGGACGGGCCTGGGTAAGACCGGCGAGATCTACCTGGTGAACAAGGATGGTATTTTGATCACGCCATCCCTTTATTTTCCGGACGCTGTTCTGAAGTTAAAGATCGATACGCTTAACACCCGCAAAGCCAGGGAGCATTTAGGTAAGGGGACGGTATCGGACGATGAGGTCCTGCCCGTCTACGAGGACTACCGCCAGAACAGGGTCCTGGGCGATCATTATTATGTTCAGAAGATGGGCGGGTCGGTGATCGCCGAGATCGATGAGGAGGAAGCGTTCGCGCCGCTCGGCCGGTTGCGGGCCATGCTCTTCCTGATCCTGCTGGCCGCGCTGCTGCCCGCGAGCCTGATGGCCTTCGGCGTGTCGCGGCTTATTGTCGCGCCGCTTGACCGGTTGCGCGCGGGAATGGCGATCGTTGGTGGCGGGGACTTGAGTTATCGCGTGGTCTCGGACGCCAAGGATGAGATCGGGGACCTGGCGCGGGCTTTTGAAACGATGAAAGAGAATTTGCGCAAGACCACGGTCCATGCCGGAGCCTTGAATGAAGAGATCAGCGAACGCAACCGGCTGGAGGCGTCGCTGCGCGAGAGCGAGAAAAGGTTCCTGGATGTTTTTTACACGTCGCAGGACGCTACCCTGATCATCGACGGCGGCCGGTTCATTGATTGCAACCAGGCGGCGGCCCGGATGCTGGGGTACGCGACGCCGGGTGATTTTCTTGATACGCATCCCTCCGAGCTGTCGCCGGCATTGCAGCCCGACGGGAAAAAGTCATTTGAAAAAGCCAATGAGGTCATGGCCCAGGCAAGCGCGCAGGGTAATTTGCGTTTTGAGTGGGTTCATCGCAAGGCCAATGGTGAAGACTTTTCGGTGCTGGTGACGCTGACGACGATCACGCTTCGCGGGCGCAGCGTGCTCCATTGTGTGTGGGCCGACCTGACCGAATTAAAGCGTGAGGCCGAAGCGCTTACGAGGACCCAGGCGCAAGTGGCCGCGCAGGCCGCAGAGCTGGAAGCCGCGCTGCAATCATCGCGCCGGTCGGAGTCGGTGATGTCGAGCATGCTCGAGGATAATAACCTTATCCGCGAGCAGGTCGAGCAGGCGGCGCGCCAGACCCGGCTGATTTTGGAGTCTTCCGGTGAAGGCATCCTGGGTTTGGACCGGGAGGGCCGGCACACGTTCGTGAACGGGCAGGCGCTCAAGCTTCTGGGGTTCGATGAGAAAGAGATGCTTGGCGTGCCGAGCCATCCGATGTGGCATCATTCGCGGCCGGGCGGGAGCCCTTATCCGGACAATGAATGCCGTATTTTTAAATGCCTGGCGACCGGGCGGGCGATGTTCGGCGATGAGGTGTTCTGGCGCAAGGACGGCAGCAGTTTTCCGGTTGAGTTCAGCGCCCATCCGCTGCAGGATGAGGGGCAGACGGTCGGCGCGGTGGTGACGTTCCGGGATGTGACCGAGCGCAAGAAAATGGTCGATGTCCTTAAGGACAGCGAAGCGCGGTTCCGCGACCTGTTCGAAAAAGCGGCCGAAGGCATCATGATCATGAGCCAGCAGGGCAAGATCCTCCAGGCCAACAAGGCTTTCGCCGATATGCATGGCCTGACGGTCAAGGATGTGGTCAAGGGGACGATCTTCGACCTGAACGTCAAGCGCGATGAGGCGCTTAAAGCTAATGAAGGCGTATTTTCGCGGATCAAGGCCGGTGAGGTGGTGCGTTTTGAGGCTGAACATCTTCATGTCAGCGGCCGCATTGTTTATTTGAATGTAACAGCGAACCTGATCGATTCGGGGAAAGAGAAAGTGGTCCTGGCTTTTCATCAGGACATTTCCGAGAGCAAGGCCGCGGAAGCGATGATGCAGGAATTAAAGAAAACGCTCGACGATTCCCAGGCCCAGCTGTTCCAGACCTCAAAGCTCGCGACGCTCGGCGAAATGGCGACCGGCCTCGCGCACGAGATCAATCAGCCGCTCGGCGGCATATCGCTGGTGGCGACCGTCCTGCGTAAATCGCTGGAGAAGAAGATATTGACCGACGAGAAAGTGGCGAGCGGCGTGAAAGATATCGAGGAGTGCGTGAAGCGCATGACCAAGATCATCACGCATATCCGCGCTTTTGCCCGTCAGGAAGCCCTTAAGGCCCAGCCGATGGATGTGGTTGAGACCATCGACTCGGCGATCGGGTTACTTAGCGCGCAGTTGCGCGAGCATGAGGTGGAGGTAGAGAAGGTCATTGAGCCGGCCTTGCCGCAGATCCTGGGTGAGCCGTTCCAGATCGAGCAGGTATGGATCAATGCTATTTCCAACGCGCGCGATTCGATGAACGCCAAGCAGGCGGAGATCGCGGCGGGGCGGATGACGCTGGAGGGGTACCGCAAGAAGCTGGTGGTGACGGTCGCGCGCGATACCGGCACGGGGATGCTGGCGATCGCCTTTGCCGATAATGGCATGGGCATCAGCGACGCGCACAAGAAAAAAGCGTTCGAGCCGTTCTTTACCACCAAGGAAGTGGGCAAGGGGACGGGGCTGGGGCTCTCCATCAGCTACGGCATCGTGGAAAGCCATAAAGGCACTATTTCGCTCGACGGAAAAGTGGGCGAAGGCGCGACACTTAAAGTTTATCTACCGATAGAAGGAAATGTATGATCAAGATCCAGGTGGTTGACGACGAAGAAATGCTCCGCGAGCGGCTCAAAAGCCTGCTCGAGCTTGAGGATTATGAGGTGGTGATCGCCGAAAGCGGCGCCAAGGGGCTGGAGGTTTACGAGAAGGAAAGGCCGGACATTATCGTCTCCGACATCCGCATGCCGGGGATGGACGGCATTGAATTTCTCACCAAGATCAAGGCGCTCAAGACCGACGTTGAGGTCATCATGCTTACCGGCCACGGCGGCATTGAGAGCGCGATCGAGGCGATGAAGATCGGCGCCTTCGATTATATGAACAAGCCGGTGAACTTCGACGAGCTGTGCGTGAACATCAACCGGGCGCTGGAGACCCGCAAGATGCGCCAGCAGCTGGCCAATCAGCAGGTGCAGCTCTTGCAGTCCGCTAAGCTGGCCGCGGTGGGTGAACTGGGCGCCGGCGTGGCGCACGAGATGAATCAGCCTTTAATGGCTATCCTGACGCACATGGAATCGCTTTTAATGAACGATGTCGTTGAGGAACATCCGGAGCTTAAGACCAAGATCACCCGGATGAAAGACCAGTTCCTGCGGCTTAGCTCCATCGTCAAGCGCATGCACGATTATTCGGGCAGCCGCAAGGAAGGCTTCAGCAACGAGGATGTGAACCGGCCGGTCACCGACGCGGTGTACTTGATGGGCCAGCAGCTTAAGGATAATCAGATCGAACTGGAAACGGACTTTGAGAAAGATCTGCCGGCCATCTGGCTGGACCGCTACCAGGTGCAGGACGTGATCATGAATTTCATGGTCAACGGCCGTGACGCCCTTGTTGATCGCTGGGACCATAAGCCCGGCGGAAAGATGAAGATCATTACCCGCAAGCTCAAAGGCGGGCAGGGGGTGCTGGTCGGCTCCATCGAGAACGGTATTCCGGTCAAGGAAGGGACGGATCAGAGTATCTTCAATCCTTTCTTTACTACCAAAGCGCCGGGCAAGGGCACGGGCTTAGGGTTGTCGGTGTCGTACAACATTGTGAAAGCGCATAACGGGATCATCGGTTTTGCGCCGTTGAAAGGGGAACGCAAGATCTTTTATTTCGCGCTGCCGTTCGACAAGAATAATAATCTGGTGGCCGACCTGGGGCTTTCGCAAGAGCTCAAGGCGGAGTTCGAGACTTTATAAAGGAGACGTTATGGCACGAGCCAAAGAAACAGGGAAAGTGTTGCTGGTGGACGACGAAGACGTGATCCGCGAGGCGCTCGAGGAGCTTCTCTCGGCGTGCGGGTATACGGTGTCGACCGCGAACTCGGTCGATAACGCGATCAAGGTCCTTGAGCAGAAGCCGGACATTGAAGCGGTGGTCAGCGACATGAAAATGCCCGGCAAGGAGGGCGTCGAGATCCTGCCGTGGCTTAAAGAGAACAACAGGATGCTCCCGGTGATCTTTCTAACGGGGTTTGGCACGCTTGAGACCTGTCAGGAAGCGGTGCGCGGCGGGGCGTTCGACTATATTTTAAAGCCGATCGAAGATAAAGAAAAACTCCTCATCCCGCTGCGCCACGCGATCGAAAAGGTCCGCATGGAGAAGATGAACGAGGAGCTCAAACTTGATATCCTGCGCATGGCCGAAGAACATGAGCGCTTGCTGGAGTCGATCTTAAACGACGCCCAGACCAAGGACAAGGTGCAGGACAAGATCAGCGCGATCGTCAGCAAATGGGATAACCGCAAATAGCGGTTATTCCCCTTCCGGCCCGGCTTCGCCGTGGCCGCCGTTCTTCCACTCACCCTTGCGTTCCGCCCGGTGTTTCTGGCGGATCTCCTCGAGTTTCTTGAACTGTTCCGGCGTCAGGATCTGGCGCAGCTTGATGATATGGTCAATGCGCGCCTGCATCATGGTTGATTCGAGCGCCGAGATCTCGCCGGCCAGCGCTTTGGCTTTGGCCTCATCGGGATTCGGGCCGTCGAGCAGGGCTTTAAGTTCGTCTTTCTTTGCTTTTATCGATTGAAAGGCGGCTTTCTGTTTGCCTTCGCCGCCGGAACGCAGGGCGGCCATTTTTTCTTTCTGCTCGGGCGTCAGTCCCAGTTCCTGCAGCGTTTTTTCCATCATGGCGGCGCGGTCTTTATGGTCGCCCTTGTGTTCCTGTGTTGCCGGCTTATCCGGCGCGGCGCCTTGTGCCAGTACAGGCGAGGCGGCAAGTAGCCCGGCTAGCAGGATCAGTCCGAAAAGAGGGGTGTAGGTTTTCATATGGCGTCTCCTTTGTCGTTTAATAAATATTCTGATGCTGTATCGAGGTCGATATTGTTGAGCGCTGTGACCTGGTCGCGCTCATCGAGGAACGCGATCAGGGCGGCGGAGGCTGTAGAAGACTGTTGCCTGCCTTGCAGGCCAAGAAGCATCGGCAGTGTCGCGCCGGCCAGGATGACCATGGTAGCCAGCGCGGTAACGGCCGCGCGCCGCGGCGCGCCGAACAGGAAGGCGAGGCCCTCTGTCCAGAACGTGCGTTGTTCCTCACGGGATTCGATGCCCGCGCGGATGTCCGTCCATAGGGAATCGGGTGGTGTTAAGGCCGGGGTGTCGCGCAAAAGGTCTTCGTTGGCGCGGGCGGCTTCCAGCGCGGACCGGCAGGCAGCGCAGCCGGACAGGTGCGCATTGATGCCGGACAGTTCGCCGGCGGGCAGTCGGCCGTCAAGATAGTCGGTCAAAAGGACGTCCTGGATGTGCTGGCAGTTCGTCATGGCCTGGCCCCGGTTTTTTCCCTGTTAAGAAGGAATTCTCTGGCGCGTTTAAGGCGCGTGCGCACGGTATTGATATTGATGCCCAGCGCCGCGCTGATCTCTTCGTAACTCAGGCCATCAATGGCCCTGAGCGTCAGGCAGGCGCGTTTTTCGGGATCAAGGGCGTTTAAAAGTTCGGCCGCCTTTTCCTGCGCGGCGCTCGCTTCGATATTCTGATCGATATTATTCGGCAGGTCATCGGGGTTGACGTCATGGTCGAAAAGCTGTTCGCGGGAACGGATGCGGCCGGCGCGCCGGAGCGCGTTGAGCGACCGGTTGACGGTAATACGGTAGGCCCAGGTTTTGAGGCTGGAGTTGCCGCGAAAGTTCTTAAGGTTCTGGTGCATGCTCATAAACACATCCTGCGTTACTTCCTCCGCGTCGCCGGCATTATTCACGATCCGGTAAGCGACGCTGTACACCATGCCGCTGTGCGCGCGGTAGATCGCCTCGAAGGCGTTGATATCGCCCGCCAGCGCCCGTTCGATCAGCTCCTGTTCCTGTTCTGCCGCGTCTGCCATAGTCATCATTATAGCTTATCGGCCCTATTTGTGTCATCCAGGTGCCGTTCTATTGGCTTAGACAGTGGCAAATGAGGAAAAGTTTCACTCCGCCTTGGACAGGCCTTAATGAAACTAATATTTCATATGGTGTGTCTAAGCCATAGAAGTGCGATAATGTGGCTATTGTAGCGAAACAGACAGCAGAGGGGTTCTTGTGGTGTTTAAACGTCTATTGATGGCAGGGTTGGCCTGCGTGCTTGTCGTCGGTCGGGCGCAGGCGCAGGAAGTGTTGACCTGGGCGGATTGTATTAAGGAAGCCCGGCTGCGTCATCCCGACCTGATCTCGGCCCGTGAGAAAGTGAACGCGGCCCAAGCAGATAAAGCTCTTACCCGCAGCGGCGCTTTGCCTCAGTTATCGGCCAGTGCCGGTGCTGATGTGTCGAAGACAGCCGGGCGGGCGAAAACCGAGAATTATTCGCTGGGTGTCAGCGGCAGTCAATTATTGTTTGACGGTTTTAAAACTTCCAATGAGCTGGCCGCCGCGCGGGAGCGGGTGAAGTCGGCGCAATATAATTACCAGGTGGCTTCATCGGACGTGCGCCTGCGTTTGCGGAGCGCGTTCGTCGGGTTGCTAAGCGCGCAGGAGAATGTGGGCCTGACAAAAAATATCCGGCAGCGGCGTCAGCAGAACCTGGACATGGTGGCCCTGCAGTATCAGGGGGGACGTGAACACAAGGGTTCGCTGATGACCGCCGAGGCCAATGCGGCGCAGGCGGGACTCGACTCGGTTGAGGCCGAGCGCAGCGTTGAGTTGTATCAGCGGCGGCTGACCAAGGAACTCGGGCGTTCCGTCTTTGCGCCGGTTAAAGTGTCGGGTAAATTGTCGGTGGGAACGATCGATCGCGGCAAGCCCGCCTTCGAGCAGCTGGTGGAGACAACGCCGTTCTTAAAAGACCTCACGGCTAGGAAAGAGGCCGCGCGTTTTGGCCTTAAGGCGTCACGGTCGGATTTTTTCCCGCAGGTCTATGCTGACGCCGGCGCGGGCAAGAGCGATGCGTTCTGGCTGCCGCGGACCGAGAATTGGTCGGCGGGCCTTAGGGTGAGTTTTCCGCTGTTTGCGGGCGGGCAGCAGCAGGCCGCGCTGGCCAAAGCTAAAGCCGGTTACCGGCAGTCCGAGGCGGATGAGCGTAGCGGGCGTGACGGCGTGATCCTGACCTTGGCCGAGAACTGGACACAGTGGCTTAATGATGTTGACCAGGCCCTGGTGCAGGATAAGTTTTATCAGGCGGCGCGGCAGCGCGCCGATATTGTTGAGGCCCAGTACAAGTCGGGGCTGGCGACCTTTAATGACTGGACGATCATTGAAGATGACCTGGTGAGGAACCAGAAGGCGTTACTGCAGGCAAAAACCAGCGCGTTTATTTCTGAGGCCGCCTGGCTTCAGGCTAAAGGGGAGACGGTCGATGAATAAACGAAATATCATGATCTTGTGTGTAGTGGCAGCGCTTGGCGCTGGAGGCTGGTGGTATGCCGGCAAGAGCCGGGCAAAAGACGTAGCGTACAAGCGCGTCAGCCCTTTTTACGGGACGATCGAAAGCGCGATCACGGCGACCGGCACGGTGCAGCCGCAGAATCGGCTGGAGATCAAGCCGCCTATCAGCGGCCGTATTGACAAGATCCTGGTGGAAGAGGGGCAGCGAGTGAAGTCCGGCGCTATCCTGGCGCTCATGAGCTCGACCGACCGGGCGGCGCTGATCGACGCGGCGCGGCTGCAGGGCGCGGCGACCGCGAAGAAGTGGGAGGAAGTTTATAAGCCGACGCCGCTGATCGCGCCGATCGATGGCGACGTCATCGTGAAGGGCGTGGAACCCGGCCAGACGGTAACCCAGGCGGACGCGGTGCTGGTCCTTTCCGACCGGCTGATCGTTCAGGCGCAGGTAGACGAGACGGATATCGGTAAAGTGAAGCTCGGGCAGGAAGCGGTGATCGCGCTCGACGCGTATCCCCAGATCGTTGTTAAAGCCAGGGTAGGCCATGTTTCTTTTGAATCAAGGACCGTCAGCAATGTAACGATCTATACGGTGGATATTGTTCCCGCCGAGGTTCCGGGTGTTTTCCGTTCCGGCATGAGCGCGAATGTGACCATTGTTCAGGAAAAAAAAGACGGCCTGCTGCTGATCCCGCAACAGGCGGTTAAAAAAGATGCCGGAAAGAATTATGTGCTGGTGGGGCAGGGGCGCGGGGCAAAGCCGGAAAACCGTGAGGTGCAGCTTGGGTTATCGGACGGGGAGAATGTTCAGGTGTTGGGCGGCGTGACCGCCGAGGACCGGGTCCTTATCGCGGTTACTTCGTTCAAGGCCGGCAAGGCCGCTGCCGGGAGTAATCCCTTCATGCCGACGCCGGGTGGCGCTCGGCGGGGCGGCGGGGCGCATTAAGGGTGGCGGATGATAGAACTTAAGAACGTTAGCAAGACATATCAGATGGGGTCCGAACAGGTGCGCGCGCTGCGGGATGTGTCGGTCAAGATCGCGCCCGGTGAGTTCGTGGCGATCATGGGGCCGTCGGGATCCGGCAAGTCGACGATGCTCCACGTTCTGGGCTTTTTGGACCGCCCGGATAGCGGCGCCTATTTGCTTAACGGGCGGGACATCAGCCGCCTGGGTGATGATCAGCTGGCCGCGCTGCGTAACGGGATCGCCGGTTTTGTATTTCAGCAATTCCATTTGCTTCCGCGGATCACCGCGCTGGACAACGTGGCCTTACCGTTGACCTATGCCGGCAAGCAGTCTTCCAGCGGCCGCGCCCTGGAGAAGATCAAAGAGGTGGGGCTGGAAGCACGCGCCGGCCATCAGCCCAATGAACTTTCCGGCGGTGAACGGCAGCGGGTGGCGATCGCCCGGTCGCTGGTCAATGAGCCGCTGATCATTTTTGCCGATGAACCAACGGGCAACCTGGATACGAAAAGCGAAGCCGAGATCGTCATGATCTTAAAGAAACTTAACGCCCAGGGTAAGACCATTGTCATGGTGACCCACGAACGGGAAATGGCCGAGCATGCCGGGCGGATCATTCTGATGCGCGACGGCAAGATCATTTCCGATGAGCGCCAGGCGGGCGCGGTACCGCCCGTCGCGGTGGACCTTTCGCCGATCGAAGCGGCGTTGTCGGGTGGCGCCCACGCGGTCGGACGGGCGGAGCTGGCGGACCACGTGCGCCAGTCGGTGGGCGCGATCCTTTCCAACCGGATGAGGTCTTTTCTATCCATGCTGGGGATCCTCATTGGCGTCGCGGCGGTCATCGCGATGCTCGCGCTTGGCCAGGGCGCCAGGGATTCCATTACCAAGCGCCTGGCCTCATTGGGGTCGAATTTACTGATGGTCAGAAGCGGCTCTTCTCAAATGGGCGGGGTTTCATTGGGCGCGGGCGCGGTCACGCGCTTCACGCTGGATGATGCCCAGGCGATGGCGCGCTTGCCCGAGATCAAACGTGTTTCACCGTCGGTTTCCGGGCGCGCGCAGTTGGTCGCGGCCGACAAGAACTGGAGCACGTCCGTGCAGGGGACGGGGGTGGACTACGCGTCGATGCGGGCGTCGGTCCCGACCGTGGGGCGATTTTTTACCGATGAAGAATTACGGATGCGCCAGCGCGTGGCCCTGGTGGGGATGACGGTGGTGCGTCAGCTTTTTGGCGAGGAAGATCCTTTGGGCCGGGATATCCGGATCAACCGGGTCACGTTCAAAGTGATCGGGGTACTGCCGGAGAAAGGCGCGACCGGTTGGCATGATGACGATGATGTGGTGATCGTGCCGGTAACGACCGCTATGTTCCGTTTGCTGGGCAAGCAATATGTGGATTCCATCGACGCGGAGGTCGCCGATCCGTCGTTGATGGACGCCGCCCAGGATTCGTTAAAAGAATTGATCATCAAGCGCCACAAGCTGGAAAAAGATAAGGAGGATTCTTTTCAGATCCGTAATATGGCCGAAATCCAGGCGACGCTGGAAAGCACGACGCAGACGATGACCCTGCTGTTGGGGTCCATCGCGGCGATCTCGCTGTTGGTCGGCGGGATCGGGATCATGAATATCATGCTGGTGTCGGTGACCGAACGCACGCGCGAGATCGGCCTGCGCAAGGCGATCGGCGCCCGGCGGTCGGATATTATTTCGCAGTTCCTGATCGAGGCGGTCTTGATGACGGTGACCGGCGGGCTGATCGGCATCGTGCTGGGCGTGGGCGCGGCGGCGCTGCTTTCCGCGGTGGCGGGCTGGTCGACCGCGGTGTCTTTGGGGTCGATCCTGATGGCGACCGGATTTTCTATCGCGGTCGGCGTGGTTTTCGGATTGCGGCCGGCCATCCAGGCGGCGGAACTTAATCCGATCGAAGCGTTGCGTTACGAATGAACGCGCTGTTGAATTACCTTGTTGGAACGGGGAATACGTAATAAAATTACGGGTAAATTTAATTCTAACGTTGTTACGGGTGGGGGTTGTATGAAAACATTGAAAACAGGTTCGATCATCGTAGCGGCGTTGTTTGGGATGGTTTTAGTCGGAACTTCGCCGGTACGCGCGCAGGAGACGGTCAATAGCCAGATATCCAAAGATACGCAGGATATCAAGGAGGACCGGGCTGACCTGAAGGAAGAGAACGCGACCATCAAGGCCGACCGCCAGGCGCTTAAAGAAGCCAAGGCGTCCGGAGATCCGGCGAAGGTCAAGGCCGCCCGCGCCCAGTTGAAAGCGGACCGCGCCAAGGCGCACGGCGAGAAGCAGGACCTCAAGAAGGACAAGCGTACCCGTCGTCATGACCGGCGCGAAGCCCGGCAGAAATAAGAAGGAAAGCCTCTTTTGAAAAGAAGGACATTATTATTCATGGGCGCGGTGTGCTGCCTGGCCGGGGTTGCGCTGGCTGGTGGTCCCGAGCCGGCATCCGACATTGACGCGCCCGCGCGGGTCGATGCATTTCTCGAGACGGGATCGGTGCGCCCTTTCAGCCATGAACGTTTGCTGGAGGCGGGTCCGTTGGCCGAGGGCCTGTCACTCGGCGACCTGGTCAAGACTGCCGGGAAGCGGCGCCTGGAGGAAAAACTCAGCCGGGAAAAAATTAATGAAGCGTTGGGGCATAGCCTGCAGTCCCTTTCTTCGTTGCTGCCCCATCTGGAGGGCGGCGTTTCCCAGTCGCGGACGTTCAAGGAAAATCTTGAAGCCCAGGGCTTGAGCGGGTTCGGGGTCATTGGGCCTTTTAATACTTTTGACGCCCGGTTTAAGCTGGAGCAGAAGATCATTGATATCGGCGCTATTTCCCGTTTTCAAACCGGGCGGGCCCGGGTGAAGACGGCCCGTTACGAAAAAGACCTGGCTTCCCAGCATACGGTATTGGCGGCGGCGCTGGCATATCTTGACGCGCTGCGTGCCCAGGGCGCGTATCAAGCGGCGCAGGCCGGTGTGGCGCTCAGTGAGCGCTTGTTGCGCCAGGCCCAGGCCCTGCAACAGGCCGGTACGGCGGCGGCTATTGATGTGGCGCGGGCCACGACCCGCTTGGCGGAAGACCAGTTGCGCTTGCAGCGGTCCCGGACGGGATTGCACGATGCCTATCTGGAAGTTCAGCGTTTGGCCGGCCTTCCTTACGATGATGTTATCCGGTTGACGGATTGCCTTTGTTTTGTACCCGAAGATTTACCACCGGTCGATCAAGCCCTGGCTTTGGCCACCCGGCAGCGGGTTGATATGCGTGTCGCCGAAGAGCGCGTGCGGGCGGCCGGTTTCGCGCTTAAGGGCGCGCGCGGCGAATGGTTCCCGGTCGTCGCGGTTTCCGGTAATTACGGTGTTAGCGGCGTCGGGCCGCGGCATGGCGACCAGCGGACCAGTGGCATCATGATCGGGGCTACCATGCCTTTGTTCGAAGGCGGGCGGGTGGTGGGTGAGATCAAAGAGGCGGCCAGTATCAAGCGCCAGGCGGAACTGATGCGTGATGATCTCAAGCGCCAGGTTGAGGAGGACGTGCGTAAAGCGCTATGGACCATGATGGATAGTACCGACCAGGCGGTGACCGCGGCGCGTATCGTGGAACTTTCCCGCCGGGAAATGGACCTCGCTGGACGGCGTTTCGGCGAAGGCCTGGCCGATCATCTGGTGGTGGCGGCCGCCCAGGCCACGCTGGCGCAGGCCCGCGACGGTTATGTGGCGGCGCTGGCGCAGTATCATGCTGCCCGGATGAATCTTGATGCCGCGCTCGGCCAGCCGGGCGCGTTTAATCTCAAGCCTTGCGTTAAACAGGAGTGACGTTCATGGAAAAGATCTTTAAAGCCCCGGCTTTTATCGCTGCCGCTGTCCTGGTTGTCCTGGCCCTGGCGGTTTTTGTGTATTGGAGTTTTGGGTCAGTTTCGACGGATGACGCGTTCATCGAAGGGGACGTGGTGATGATCAGCGCCAAGGTCGGGGCCCATGTGCAGAAAGTGCTGGTGAAAGATAATCAGGCCGTCAAGCCCGGGACGCAGCTGGTCACGCTTGACGCCAGGGATTTTGAGGTGCGCGTGGCGATGGCGAAGGCCGACCTGGCAGCGGCCCAGGCCGAGGCAGCGCAGGCTGGCGAGGATTCTGCGCGTTATAAGAAATTGGGGGAGAGCGGGGATGTACCGCAGCAGCAGGCGGACCGCGCGGTGCTACGCCAGCGGATCGCGACGGCCAAGGCCGCCGGGGCCGAGGCGGCGCTACGTAAGGCCGAACTGGAACTTTCGTACACGAAGATCAGTTCTCCGTCGGCCGGCCATGTGGCCCGCAAGGCGGTGGAAGCGGGCTCTTTCGTGCAGCCCGGACAGGCGCTGATGGCGGTGGTGCCGGAGAAGAAATGGGTGGTGGCTAATTTCAAGGAAACCGAACTTGAACGGATGCGCCCCGGCCAGAGCGTGGCGGTCACGATCGACGCTTATCCGGGCAAGACCTGGAAAGCGCATGTGGACAGTGTCCAGCGCGGTACCGGCGCGCGCTTCAGCCTTTTTCCGCCGGAGAATGCCGCCGGCAATTATGTGAAGGTCGTTCAGCGGGTGCCGGTGAAGATCGTTTTCGACGAGGCGCTTGATGACCGGTATCCTTTTTCTGTCGGGATGTCCGCTGTCCCGGTGGTCAAGGTGCGCTGATGAGCCAGGCGCCGGCCGCCGCGGCCTGGAAGCCGCGCCATCATCCCTGGCTGATCGCCTTATCGGTCATGATGGCGACCGTGCTTGAGGTGCTCGACACGTCGGTCGCGAATGTCGCCCTGCCGCATATTGCCGGTAATTTGTCGGCGACCAATCATGAATCTACCTGGGTCCTTACCAGTTACCTGGTCTCGAACGCTATTATCCTTCCGGCCGCGGCCTGGTTCGGCGGCTTTTTCGGGCGTAAACGTTTTCTGATCGTCTGCATTATTATTTTCACTGTATCCTCTGTCCTGTGCGGCCTGGCCAACAGCCTGGGTTTTTTGATCTTCGCGCGCGTCCTGCAGGGGCTCGGCGGCGGGGCTTTGCAGCCGATCTCCCAGGCGGTACTCCTGGAAAGTTTTCCGAGGGAAAAGCGCGGGCAGGCCATGGCGGTCTTTTCCATGGGCGTGGTGGTGGCGCCCATCATCGGGCCGATCGTGGGGGGCTGGATCACGGATAACTGGTCGTGGCGCTGGGTTTTTCTGATCAATCTGCCGCTCGGCATCCTGGCGGCTTTTATGGTGCGGGCTTTTGTGGAAGACCCACCGTATATCCGGCAGGTGCGTTCGCGTATTGATTACATTGGATTCTCGCTGATGGCGGTGGGCCTGGGCACGTTGCAGTTGATCCTGGATAAAGGGCAGGAGGTTGACTGGTTCCACGCCCCGTGGCTGTGCTGGTGCTCGGGCCTGGTGGCGGTGGCACTGGTCGGATTTATTATCTGGGAGTTACGGGTGAAGAATCCCGTGGTCAATTTAAAGATCTTTTGTGACCGGAATTTCGCGTTGGGAACGCTAGCCATCGGCGCGGTCGGCGCGGTCCTTTACGGGACGCTGGCTTTGCTGCCGTTGTTCTTTCAGACGATGATGGGGTATTCGGCGTATCAGGGCGGCCTGGCCATCGGCCCGCGCGGCATCGGGGCTTTCCTGGCGGCGATCGTGGTGGGCCGGCTCAGCGGCAAAGTGAGCAATCGCCTTTTTCTGGGTGTCGGGTTTTTTATCCTGGGCTGGACCTGTTTTCTGATGGGCAATATCAATTTGCAGATGTCGATCACCTCCGTCCTGTGGGCGGTCATCGGCAACGGCACGGCGCTGCCGATGGTGTTCATCGCGCTCACCACACTGAGCATGTCGACGCTCCGTAATGAGGACATCGGGAACGCGGCGGGGCTGTTCAATCTGACGCGCAATATCGGGGGCGCCATCGGCATCGCGGTCGCGACCACGCTGCTGGCGCGCATGGAACAGGTCCATCGGGTGTCCATGGTCGCGCACCTGACGCCGTATGACCCGGCGTATCAGGCGGCGGTGGCCCAGGCGGGCATGGGCCACGTTTACCGGGAGCTCTCCCGGCAGGCGGTCTTAATGGCTTTCATTGATAATTTTTTATGGTTCGGCATTTTAAGTTTGTGTTTTATCCCGTTGGCATTCCTGTTCCGTTCCGGTGCCTCTTCCAGGGCGGCGGGTGGGATGTCCGGGCATTAAAACAGTAACGGACAAATATATTTTTTGGTATCATCATCCTTATGCGCATCCTGGTCATTGAAGACGAACGAAAACTTTCCTCCTTTATCAAGAGGGGGCTCAAGGAAGCCGGCTACGCGGTCGATGTGGCCGATAACGGCGAGGACGGCCTGTTCCAGGCCCAGGCGCAGCCGTACGACCTGATCGTCCTGGACGTGATGCTGCCGGGGCGCGACGGGATCGATGTTTGCCGCAAGCTGCGCAAGGACCGTAACGTGACGCCGGTGCTGATGCTGACCGCGCGCGATGACCTGCAGGACAAGGTGCAGGGGCTTGACGCCGGCGCGGATGATTATTTGACCAAGCCTTTTTCTTTTCCTGAATTCCTGGCGCGTATCCGCGCGCTGTTGCGGCGCAACCGGCCCGAGAAAGCCACCCGCCTCAAGGTCGCCGACCTGGAGCTCGACCTGCTGACCCGCCAGGCTACCCGGGCGGGGAAAGAGATCGTCCTTACCCCGACCGAGTATGGTTTGCTGGAATATTTAATGCTCAATGCCGGCCAGGTGGTGACCCGTACCATGATCTCCGAGCATGTCTGGAACGACGATTTTGATTCGTTCACCAATATCATCAACGTCTATGTGAACTATCTGCGTAACAAGATCGATACCGGCCACGATAAAAAGCTCATTACCTCCCTGCGCGGCGTGGGCTATATGATCAAGGACTAAAGCATGCCGTTTCATTCGATCCGTATCCGGGCCAGCCTTCTTTATTCCGGCATCCTCTGCCTGATCCTGACCTTGTTCAGCGCTTACCTTTTTCAGACGGTCAAGCACACCTTGTACCGCAATACGGCCGAGGCGTTGCGCCTGAAAGCCCAGCAGATCAACGGTATCATCGACGCTTACGCCGAGCTCGACCACGCGGAACAGCCGTCGGTGGCGATGATGCGCCAGTTCCTCACCCAGCGCGGTGAGTTTTCCGGCGGCCGGGAGGTCATCAATGAATTATGGGAAAAAGACAGCCGGTCGTTGGGGCTGGCCGGGGATATGTTCCGTATTATTAATTTGCATGGCCAGGTGGTCCTGCGCTCGACGAATCTAAGCGGGGCGGTGGAGCGGATGTTCACCCGCGAGCTGGCGGGGTGCCAGGGGCGGGTCTGTTATGTGGAGGCCGCCTTGCCCGGAGGCTCTTTTTACGCCGTCAATTATCCGTTCATGTTCTCAAACCGCAGCGAGTTCGTCCTGCAGCTGGCGACCCCGCTGGCCGCGGTCGAAAAGATCCTTTCCAATCTGCTGATGTTCATGTCGGCGGGCGTCCTGTTTATTTTGCTGATGACGGTCTTTATGGGGTCGTTCCTCACCCGGCGGATCCTCCAGCCGGTGCTGGAGGTCACGCGCATCGCCAATAATATTTCCCAGAAGAATCTCGGCGTGCGCCTGACGGGGCCCACGCAGGACGGTGAGATGGGGTTGCTGGTCGATTCGTTCAACCAGATGATCGGCCGCCTGGAAAAGTCGTTCATGCATATCAATGAGTTCAGCTCGCAGGTCGCGCATGAGCTCAAAACGCCGCTGGCGGTCATGAAGGGCGAGCTGGAGCTGGCGCTTTCGCGACCGGGCCTGCGGGAAGAGGAAGCTCGCGTGATGGGGGTGATGCTTCAGGAGGTGGACCGCCTCACGCTCATCATCAAGGACCTGCTGCTGCTGGCCCGCTACGAGTACCGGCTTGATGTTTTCAAGATGCAGCGCCTGGAGCTGGGGGCTTTTATCAAGGACCTCTGCCGCCATGTTCAGGCCCTGGCGGATGAAAAAGGCCTGCGGCTTGCCCTGACAGTGCCGGCCGAGGGCCTTTTTGTTATGGGTGACGGGGCGCATCTCAAGCGCCTGTTTTTCAATCTGGCGCATAATGCCGTCAAGTTCACGCCGCCGGGCGGAGAGGTCGCGATCACGGCCCGGCTCGAAGGCGGTAGCGCGCGGATCGACGTGGCCGACACGGGTGAGGGCATCGCGCCTGAAGATCAGGCAAAAGTATTTGAAAAATTCTTTCGCGTGAAGCGGCTGGATGGGGCGGAAACGCCCGGCATCGGCCTGGGGCTGGCGCTGGCGGCGTCGATCGCGCGCGCGCATGGCGGCGAGATCCGGCTTAAAAGCGCGGCGGGCCAGGGCGCGACGTTTTCCGTTATCCTGCCCTCTGGTTAAAAAAAATTAACCTTGTTCTAATTTTCCTCTAATCGTCCGTCAGGTATCCTTATCCTGTTGACATTCCGGCCGCAGTGCCGGATAAGGATAACGTTAAATAAACCGGAGGTAGTAAGATGAAAAAGATGACAGCAATTATGATGGCCGCTATTTTTGTGGCGCTCCCCGTTACCATGAGCTTTGCCCAGGCCGAAAAAGCCAAGGTTGAGAACAAGGCCGCGGTCGAGATCATCAAGGGCGAAGTGGTGTCCGTTGATGTGGCCAAGGGCGAAGTGGTGATCAAGGACGAAGCGGGCGCGGACAAGACGCTCACGCTGGCGAATAAAGAACAGTTGGCAGCGCTCAAGGCCGGTGATAAAGTAAAAGCCAGGGTCAAGGCGGGTACGACGGTGGCGGAGAGCATTTCCAAGGCCGGCAAAAAGAAGGCCCATAAGAGCAAGTAATTTCCGGTCAAACGGCAAAGAAGGGTGTTCTTTATGAAGCAGATGTTAATGGCAGTTCTTGTTGTGCTGGCGCTGGTTCCTGTTTCTTTTGCTCAACCGGCCCCGGCGGCCAAGGTTCCCGCGGCTGTTACGGCAGCCCCAGGTGCGGCGGTCGAGGCAAAGATCTTTACCGGCAAGGTGCGTTCGATCGTGCTGGAAGATCCCGCTAAAGGCACGAAATCTTCAGTGGTGGTGGCTTCGCCCAAGGGAGAGCGGTCCTTTTTTCAGGTAACGTCTGTTACCCAGGTCCAGGATGCGGCCGGTCAAACGGTAGCGCTGGGTTCCCTGGCCAATGGCACGGAGGTGCTGGTTGGTTATGTGCTCAAGGATAATGTCCGCGAAGCGGCGTTGATCAAAGTCGTTAAAGAGTAACCGGTTTATAGCGGTTTTTCATGATCCCTGACCTTTGGAGGCCTTTAAACGGCCTTCGGGGGTTGGGGATTTTTTTTATTGTATCCCGGCCGTAGTTCATATATATTGCTTGTTCTATTATGATTAAATATAAGTTTTATATAAGCGGCGCTATTCTTCTGATGGCCTTTTACGCGGTGCAATGCCTGATGCCAGCATGGTTCCAGGCATTGTTTCATCGCGGGCAGTTCAACCTGCTGAGCCTGTTGACGGGGGCAGATGGCCCTCAAAGCGTGGGGTTTTATCTTGGCCGGGGTGAAGAATTGCTCTGGGGGCCCGTGTTGCAGGTTATCAGCGCCGGGCTACTGATCCTGGTGGCGCTCGGGCCCTGGAAAGACCTACCGTCGCGCTGCTTTTTCGGGGTCATCCTGGGATTTTTGATCCTGACCAAATGGAATGTGCTGGGTTTTCCACCTTACGGAGACGCAGTCGGCGGGCCTTGCGCCGAAGGCTGGTGGCTGGCGCAGAATAATTTTGATTATATCGGTCTTTTTCATCAGCCCGGGTACGCGGCCGGTGGGCCACGGGTTTATTTCACCTCGGCTTTCCCGACGTATCTGGCGCTGATGTATAAGGTTTTTCCATCGGTCAAGCTGTTCCTGGTGGCCAATCATCTGGTGTTCTTCGCGATGGCCGCGGCGGTGGTGACCGCGGTGCGCTCTATCGGGCGGCGGGTTTTCTGTCGTGAAGCGGCCGGTTTGCTGGCGGTGTTGGTCCTGTCCTGGCCGGTGTTCCAGACCCAGCTGGAAGCGATCAACATGGAAATGCCCAGCCTGTTCTTTGCCATGCTATCGGCGTGGGCGCTGACGCGCGGGCGCATCCATCCGGCGGGGGCTTGCGCGCTCTTGTCGCTGTTGTTCAAGGGCTCGGGCATTTTCGCCTGTGCCGCCTTTGCCGCGGTCGGGGCTTGTGACGTTTTCGGGAAGATCGAGGGGCGCCGCCGGAATATCTGGATCGCCTGGAGCATCTGTCTCCTGGGCATGGCCGGGCTGTCGGTAGCCGCCAAATACTGGATGGGCGACCAGCACACTAACGGCGTCATTATCCGCTTCCTGGCGGGATGGCCGTCGTTGAAGATATTCCCCATTACCTGGTATTTTCTGGCGAACGGGGTGGTTCTTGCCGGATTATGGTTGTTGCGGGGCAAGGATGATGCTTCCTGGCGGGTCAATCGCGTGATGCTGATCTTCGCCGGGATGTGGTTCCTGCTGTTTTTGAATTTTCAGGTGCTGGCGCCCCGGTACAGGGTGGCGGTGTATCCTTTCTTGCTGTTCACTTTATTCTGGACCTTTGCCCGGTTGGTGCCGGACCGGGTGCGGCAGGTGGCGGTGCTGGTGACCGCGCTGGTGGTCGTGCAGTTTCACGCGTACGGGTTCCGTAATAATGTGATCCCGGTGGATTATGTCTTGCTGGAGGAGAATTTACAGTACCGCAATGACCTCAAGCTGTATCAGGCCCTGGCGGAGAAGATCGAGAATAAATACGCTGGCGCGTCGGCGGTGGTGGCGCCGTTCATTACCGCGCAGGCCCTGGCTATCCCTGAATTCGGCTATGTATCCCGGAGCCGGCCGGTGGCGGTGTACGGGTTCCCTTGCGTTTACGGCGGGGTGCGGATGTACCCGGGCATGGCGGCGCTGGACATCAAGCGCACGATCTATACGACCATGACCATCGATGAGGGCACGGTGGACCGTCCTTATCCTTTGCATCCTAATGACAAGGTGTTGGAAGTGGTCGAGGTGGGCAATCGCAAGGCCTGGATCTTTATGGGCGGGTTCGCGATCGAGATGATGCGGCGGATGCAGGAATATATGATATTGCAGCGGAGGTCGGGCAGATCATGAGCACAGAGATCGAACTTTCAGTTGTATCCCCGGCGTTCAATGAAGAGGCCGGGATCCTGGCGTTCTACCGGGAAGTGAAGCGTGTTTGCCTGGCGGCGAAGGTTAGCCATGAGATCATTTTGGTGGATGACGGCAGCCGCGACCGCACGTACGTGGCGCTTGCGGCGATCAGGCAGGAAGACCCTTCGTGCGTGCGGGTTATCCGCCTGGCGCGCAATTTCGGCCATCAGCTGGCGATCACTGCCGGTATCCGCGCGGCGCGCGGTCGGGCGGTGGTGGTGATGGATGCCGACCTGCAGGACCCGCCGGCGGTCATCGCGGATTTTCTGGCGCGCTGGCGCGAAGGGCATGAGGTCGTTTATGGCCGGCGTTCCGAGCGCAAGGGTGAAACCTGGTTCAAGAAATGGACGGCCCATCAGTTCTACCGGCTGATCCGTTCGCTGGCGAAAGTGGATATCGCCGAGGATTCCGGGGACTTTTATCTGCTGGACCGCAAGGTCGTCGACATCATCAACGGGATGGAAGAGCATCATCGTTTTTTAAGGGGGCTTATCGCCTGGGTGGGTTTTCGGCGTTCAGCCGTGAATTATGTGCGCGAAGCGCGCGTGGCCGGCCAGACCAAGTTCGGGCTGTGGAAGATGGTGAATTTCGCGCTCGACGCAGTGATCTCGTTCTCGTTCGCGCCGCTGCGGGTCGCGTCGATAGCGGGCGGGATCATTTCGCTGGTGGCGTTCATCGGCATCCTGGTGACGATCTATCTTAAGATCTTTACACAATATACCGTGGTGGGTTGGGCGTCGCTCATGATCGCGATCCTTTTTATCGGAGGGATCCAGCTTTTGGCCATCGGCTTGATCGGGGAATACGTGGCGCGTATCGGCGACGATGTCAAGCGCCGCCCGTTGTACACGGTACTGGAAGTATTGGAATAATTTATGGCTCAGGCACCCGACCGGAAAATGCGTTACGCTGGCCTGCTGGAGAACCCTTTCATTTCGCGGCTGCAGCGCAATGTCCTTGATTACGGGCGCTGGCAGGGTGTGGGCCGGGTGCTGGCGGGGCTGCCCTTGCGCAATGTTCTGGATGTCGGTTGCGGGCTCGGCGAGAATAGCCGTGCCTGCGCGGGCGGGTACGTGGGCATCGATAACAGCGCGCCGCGCATCTTTCACGCCGGCCGGCATTATCCCCAGGCGCGGTTCATCTTAGGGGACGGGCGCAGTTTACCGGTTAAGCCGAATTCGTTCGACCTGGTGATGCTGCTCGACACGGCCCATCATTTGACCGACGCGCAGCTGGTGGGGGTGGTCAGGGCCATGACGCAGACCAGCCGCGCCCGGGTGCTGGTGAGCGATCCTTTGCTTTTTGAAGGGCAGGGTTTTTTTAGCCGATTCTTTTACAGCCTGGACCGCGGCGCGGCTTTCCGGACGGTAGAGCGGTTGCAGGCGTTGATCTTGTCCTGCCCAGGTTTAACGCTGGAGCGGGTGGAGCATTTTACGACGTACCTTGGCCTTTACCGCCGGGCGGTCATCCTACTGAAGAAGGAAGAGTGAACATGGAAAATGTCCCAGAGAACAAGCCGCAGGATTTTATCCGCGCCATCGTGGCCGGGCATGTGAACGAACGGAAATATCCCGACGGGATCGTGACCCGTTTCCCGCCGGAACCGAATGGTTACCTGCATATCGGGCACGCGAAGTCCATTTGCCTTAATTTTGGTATCGCCCGCGAGAATAACGGGCGGTGCAATTTGCGCATGGATGATACCAATCCGGCCAAAGAAGATGTGGAGTATGTCGACTCGATCACCGGCGACGTGCGTTGGTTGATCGGCGGCTGGGCCGACCATTGCCTGGGCCTCAAGGACGGCGTGCCTTATTTTGCCAGCGATTATTTCGGCGCGATCTATGACCATGCCGTGACGCTGATCAAAAAAGGCAAGGCTTACGTTTGCGACCTCAGCCCCGAGGATACCGATACCTTCCGCGGTTCGCCTGACAAGCCGGGCAAGGACAGCCCGTTCCGCCAGCGTTCCATTGAGGAGAGCCTGGATCTGTTCGCCCGGATGAAAGCCGGCGAATTCCCGAACGGAGCCCGCACCTTGCGCGCGAAGATCGATATGAGCGCGCCGAACGTCTGGCTGCGTGACCCGATCCTGTACCGCATCCGGCACGTGGCGCATCATCATACCGGCGGGGCGTGGTGTATTTATCCCATGTATGATTTCGCGCATTGCCTCAGCGATTATATTGAGGGGATCACTCACAGCATTTGCACGCTGGAGTTCGAAGTGCATCGCCCCCTCTATGACTGGATCCTGGAAAGCCTGAGCCTGCCGCGGGCGCTGCCGCATCAGTATGAGTTCGCGCGCCTTAATATGACCTATACGATGATGAGCAAGCGCCGCCTGCTGGAGCTGGTCCAGAACGGGCTGGTGCACGGCTGGGACGATCCGCGCATGCCGACGATCTCGGGCATGCGCCGGCGGGGTTATCCGGCGTCCGCCATCCGCGAGTTCTGCCACCGTATCGGTGTGGGCAAGGTGGATAATACCATCGACCTGTCGCTCCTGGAATTCTGCGTCCGTGAGGAGCTTAATAAGAAAGCGCCGCGCGTGATGGCGGTGCTCAGGCCTCTTAAAGTGGTCATCGAAAATTATCCCGAGGGGCAAAGTGAAGAGCTTGCCGCGGTGAACAATCCCGAAGACCCGTCCGCCGGAACGCGCAACGTGCCGTTCGGGCGCGAACTTTATGTTGAGCGTGATGATTTCCGGGAAGAGCCGAGCAAGGATTTCTTCCGGCTGACGCCCGGGCGCGAGGTGCGCCTGCGGTATGCCTATTTTCTCAAGTGCGAACGGGTGGTGAAGGACGCGGACGGTCATGTGGTCGAGTTGCGCTGCACCTATGACCCGGCGACCAGGGGCGGTAACTCGCCTGACGGCCGCAAGGTTAAGGCCACCATCCATTGGGTGGCGGCGCCGCAGGCAGCCACGATCGAAGTGCGTTTGTACGACAAACTGTTTACGGCGGCGGATCCGTCGGACGTTAAGGCCGGCGGGGATTATAAGGATAATCTGAATCCGGGGTCGCTTTCGGTCATTGCCGACGCCAAGGCCGAGCCTTCGCTGGCGCGGGTGGCCGCGGGCGCGGTCTATCAATTCGAGCGCCTGGGCTATTTTTGCGCCGATCCTGATGCTGCCGACGGCCGGTTGATATTCAATCGCACGGTGACGCTCAAGGATGAGCTGGCCAAGCTCGAGAAAAGGGTAAAGACGTAAGATGACTTTCGACCGCAAGAACCGCCTTTATATCATCGGCATCCTTTTCGGCGCGCTGGCCGTTTTCGGCGCGCTGACGGTTTTCTTTGACCAGGCGGTGCTGGTCCGGCAGGATACGATTTATCATCTGGCGGTGAAGGATAAAGCGGTGGCGATCACTTTTGATGACGGCCCCTCGCCTGTATGGACGCCGCAGATCCTTGACGCGCTTAAGAAAGCCGGGGTCAAGGCGACCTTTTTTATGCTGGGGACGCAGGCGCTCAAGTATCCCGAGGTTGCCCGGCGGGTAGCCGCCGAAGGGCATGAGATCGGCAATCATTCTTACGATCATCACGGGATCTTTTTTTATTCGGTTGAGGAAGCGACCCGGGAAGTGACGGAAGGCGAAAAAGCCATCCGCCAGGTCACCGGGGTGACCACCAAATATTTCCGGCCGCCCAAGGCCTGGATCAATGAAGAGGAAAAAGCCGCTTTTGCCCGGATGGGGTACAAGGTGGTGCTGTGGTCGCTCAACTCGAAGGATTGGGTCACGTTCGACGATAAGTATATTGTGGCGTTCCTGGCGCATAATGTGCGCCCGGGCGATATCATCCTGTTCCATGACAGCGGCAGCGTGCTGGGCGTGGAAGGCGGCGACCGCCATGAAACAGTGTTGGCTGTCGCGCGGCTGGTGGAAAAACTCAAAGCGAAAGGGTACCGGTTCCTGACGGTCAGCGAACTGCTAAAGGTCTCCTTATGACAGACAATGCGCGCAAGGTCGTAACACTGCTGGTGTGCTCGTTCGTGCTTTTTATCCTGGGCAACCAGGTGGTGAGCCTGACGAATCCTGACGAGGTTTTTTACGCCGGGACGGCCAAGGAGATGGCGCAGCACGCGACCTGGTCGGTCCCTTATCTGTTCGGCCAGCCGCAGTTCGAGAAACCGATCCTGACCTACTGGTTGATCCGCGCGGCGTTTTTGGTTTTTGGCACGACGGCCTTCGCGGCGCGTTTTTTTCCGGCCCTGTTCGCCCTGCTGGGCGTCCTGGGTGTGTATTTTTTCTGCGCGCGCGTCTATAACGACCGCAAGAAAGCGTTCCTGTGCGCGTTCGTGCTGATGTCGGGCGCGCTTTATATCGGGCTGGCGCGAACGGTGTTCACCGATATGATCTTCAGCGTGTTCATCGCTTTTTCGCTGGGGGCTTTTTATCTGGGCTACCATCACCGGCCCTGGAAAGCAGCGGGGATCGTTCTGTTCTTTGTTTTTGCCGGGCTGGCCGTGCTGACCAAAGGCTTGCTGGGGATCACGATGCCGCTGGCGGCGGTCGTGCTTTTCCTGCTCTTGCACCGGCAGCTGGCGTTTTTAAGGTGCCGCGCCGCGGCCTTGGGCGTGCTTTTATTTCTTTTGATCGCCGTACCCTGGTACGCGCAGATGATCTCCCTTTACGGCCGGGGTTTTATCGATGAATTCTGGGTGAACGACCATGTGCGCCGTTTGCTGGAAGCCGAACACGCGCATAATGACCGGTGGTATTTCTATCCGGGCGCGGTCCTGCTTTGTTTCTTTCCGTGGACCATTTTTACGGCGGCCTCGTTCGGCGGGCTCATCGCGCGCTGCAAGGACCGGGTGACGGGGCCGTTCACTTGTTTTCTGCTGTGCTGGATCGTGACCGGCGTTTTACAGGTGCAATTCGCCCATTCCAAGCTGGTGAGTTATATATTTCCGATCTTTCCGGCGGTGGCCATATTGACCGGTGACAGCTTGCGTGATCTGCTGGTGGGCGCGAAAGAGCGGGCGCGCGGGATGGCGCTTGGGACAATGGGTATTTTTCTTGTTTTGCCACCGGCGATCGCGCTGGCGGCTTTTAAATTCCCGGCTTATGTTAGCCGTCCCGAGCCGGTCTACGCGACGATGGCGGTATTCCTGGCCGTGGTGGTGGCACAGTTCTGGCGTGTCGCCCGGAACCCCCGGCTTTTTCCATACGCCGTGGCGTTCAATATGGCATTGTTGTTTTTTGTGTTCCTGGCCTTTGATCCGGTAGCGGACGACCAGGTGGCCAGCCGCGGGGCGGGGGAGTACCTTAAACGGGAACAACCGCAGGCGGATGGCGTGCTTTGTTCGAAAATGATCGTGCGCGGCGTGCGGTATTATTCGGAGAAAAATGTCGGGGTGCTCAAGCTTGGAGGCGGGGATTTCTTTAGCCCGCATCCGATCCCGTTCATCAAGACGGTGGACGAGTTGCTGGCGTATTTGACCGCGCGGCGGGAGGTCCTGGCGGTGCTGGAGCGTAAAGACCTTAAGTCCGTCAGGGAACAGTTGAAAGGGCGCTACGATTGCGTCCTGCTTAAAGAATTCGGCAGCCAGTCGGTTATTAAATTTGTGAAAGGTACCCCATGAACGTTAAGGATCGTATCAAGAGGCTGCTCCGTCTGCGTTTTGCCATTCTATATCCGCTGGCGGTCTTTGTGGCGGTCTATTCACGGGCGACGGCGCCGTCGATCGGGCTGGGCCTTTGTTTCATTGCTCCCGGCGTCCTGCTGCGGTTGTGGTCGAATAGTTACGCGGTGAAAACCGAAAAATTGACGACCTGCGGGCCGTATGCTTTTGTGCGCAATCCGCTATATCTGGGGACGCTCTTGATCCTGCTGGGTTTCGTTCTACTGGTCCAGATCTATTGGGTGGGGATCGCGGCCCTGCTGGCATTCACGTTCGCGTATATCCGCACGATCGGGCAGGAAGAATCTTTGCTGGAGTCGATGTACAAAGATGATTACCGCGCTTATAAGAAGGCGGTGCCTTCGTTCATCCCGCGCCTGACCCCTTATAATGTCGGCGACCGCTGGTCTTTTTCCGGTGAGCGCCTGCGGCGCAGCAAGGAGCATAAGATCGGCCTGTGGATCGGCATCGGGATCATCGGCCTGCATCTTAAAGAACTTTTGCTTGTTGAGAAGTTGCCGTTCGACCGGGGGATGGGCCTGCTCATCGCGCTGGCTGTGGTTTTGGCCGCGCTTGACCTGGTGGAAGAGCTTTCAAAGAAAAAGCCGGGTTGACAGTTACGGTGTAAGGCAGGGCACGAATTTGCTACAAAAGCAGGGGCGTTTAAAAAGGTTTATAGAGATATGGATAAAGAAGCGGTCCTAAAAAGAGCGGCGGCGCTGGAAGGGGCGGAGCCGAAAGAGGTTCTGGCCTGGGCGCTTAAGGAATTCGGCGCTTCAGCGGTAGCGCTGGCGACCAGTTTCGGCGCCGAAGATCAGGTGCTGACGGATATGCTTTGCGCCGGCGCTGGCAGCGGCAAGCCCGGGATCTTTACGCTCGATACGCTGCGCCTGCCGCCGGAAACGCACGCGGCGCTGGCAGCGACGAACGTGCGTTATGGCCTGGCGATCGAGGTGATCACGCCTGACGCCGGCGCGGTCGAGGCGATGGTGGCGGAAAACGGCCCGGACCAGTTTTATAAAAGCATCGATCTGCGCAAGCAGTGCTGCGAGGTGCGCAAGGTGGTGCCGTTACGGCGTAAGCTGTCGACGCTCAAGGCCTGGATCTGCGGGTTGCGGCGCGACCAGGCGGTCACGCGCGCCGGCGTCGCTAAAGTGTCGTGGGATGACGCCAATGGCCTGTTCAAGATCTGTCCGTTGGCTGATTGGAGCGAAGCGGATGTTTGGGCGTATATTAAAAAGAACAAGGTGCCTTATAACACGTTGCATGACAAGGGGTATCCCAGCATCGGCTGCGCGCCGTGTACCCGGGCCGTGAAGCCCGGTGAGGGTGTGCGCGCGGGGCGCTGGTGGTGGGAAAACCCCGAACACAAGGAATGCGGGCTGCATTCGAGGAGAAAAGCATGACCGATCCGTTAGCGAAACTGGAAGCCAAGAGCGTCCACATCCTGCGCGAGGCGTACCGTGATTTTAAGGCGCTGTGCATGCTTTGGTCCATCGGCAAGGACAGCACGGTCCTGCTGTGGTTGGCGCGCAAAGCATTTTTCGGGCATGTGCCGATCCCACTGGTCCATATTGACACGCATTACAAGATCCCGGCGATGATCGAGTACCGCGACCGTATCGCGCTGGAGTGGAAGCTCAACATGATCTATGGTGAGAATGCCGAGGCCCTGGGAGCGGGCGAAACGTTCCCGCTGGGCAAGGTCGATCGCATCAGCTGTTGCCGGAACTTGAAGACGCTGGCGCTGCGCCATACTATTTCCGGCGAATGGCCGCGCTACCGCATGGACCATCAGTTGCGGCGTTATGTGCCGGACACGAACCGGGAGCCGTATACCGGCGTGATCGTGGGCGCGCGCGCGGACGAAGAAGGCAGCCGTTCCAAGGAGCGTTATTTTTCGCCGCGCGATAAACAAAGTGATTGGGACGTGGGCGACCAGCCGCCGGAGTTATGGAACCAGTTTAAGACCGATTTCGCGCCGGGAACCCACGTGCGCATCCATCCGCTCCTGGACTGGACGGAGCTCAACATCTGGGAGTATATCGAGCGGGAGAATATTCCGATCATCGACCTGTATTTTGACAAGGGCACGGGCAAGCGGTACCGCTCGCTGGGTTGCGCGCCGTGTACCGGCGCGGTAGATTCCACGGCGAAGAACATCAAGGAGATCATCGAGGAGCTTAAGAGCGGCAAGTTCCGCAATATTTCCGAACGGGCCGGCCGCGCTCAGGATAAAGAGGACGGCGGCGGGCTGGAGACATTGCGCAAAGAGGGGTACATGTGAGTGTTCAACAACGCGAGCAAATGACCATCGTCATCGTCGGGCATGTGGACCACGGCAAAAGCACGGTCATCGGCCGGCTGTTGGCCGATACCGGTTCTTTGCCGGAAGGCAAGCTGGAGCAGGTGAAAGCGCTGTGCGCGAAGACCGCGCGGCCTTTTGAGTACGCCTTTCTTTTGGACGCCCTCAAGGACGAGCAGGCGCAGGGCATCACGATCGACGCGGCGCGCTGTTTTTTCAAGACGCAAAAGCGCAATTATCTGGTGTTCGACGCGCCCGGCCATATTGAGTTCCTTAAGAACATGGTTTCCGGCGCGGCGCATGCCGAGGCGGCGCTTTTGGTCATCGACGCCAAAGAGGGCATTCAGGAGAACAGCAAGCGCCATGGTTATTTGCTGGCGATGCTAGGCGTCAAACAGGTGACGGTAATCGTTAATAAAATGGACCTGGTGGGTTTTAGCCAGAAAGTTTTTGAAGACATCCAGCGCGAGTACGGGGCTTTTCTGGCAGCTCGTCGGGTAACACCGACTTCGTTCATCCCGATCGCGGCGTTGCTGGGCGCGAACATCGCGCAGCGTGCCCCCGAAATGGGCTGGTACAAGGGGCCGACGGTGCTGGAGCAGCTCGACGCGTTCGCCAACCGCCAGGGCACCGAAGACCTGCCCTTCCGTTTTCCCGTCCAGGATATTTACAAGTTCACCGCCGATGGTGATGAGCGCCGCATCGCGGCGGGCACGGTGGATAGCGGCCGGATCAAGGCCGGTGAGCAGGTGATCTTCCTGCCATCGCACAAGAAGGCCCGCATTAAGTCGGTCGAACGTTTTAGCGCGCCGCCTAATGAGAGCGCGGTGGCCGGTGAAGCGGTCGGTTTTACCTTTGACACACAACTTTATGTTAAACCCGGCGAGCTCATGGTGCGCGACGCGGGGGAAGCGTTCCAACCGAAGGTCAGCACGCGGTTTCGGGCCAATATTTTCTGGATGGGGCGCTCGCCGCTCATCAAGGGTAAAGGCTACAAGCTCAAGATGGGGGCGGCCCGGGTGCAGGCGCGCTTAGTTGAGATCGCTCAAGTTCTCGATGCTGCCGAGCTGCGCCAGACCGGCACCAAAACGCAGGTGGAGCGCCACGACGTGGCCGAGATCCTTATAGAAACGGCCAAACCGGTAGCGTTCGACCTGATCCACGATAATGAAGGGACCGGGCGTTTTGTCCTGGTGGATAATTACGAGATCGCCGGCGGCGGGATCGTGCTGGAAGCGCTCGGCGATGATCAGTCCCTTTTTAAGGACGCGATCCGCGAGCGCGAGGCGTTCTGGTATCGCGGTTCGGTGGGCGCCGCGGAGCGGGCGCTGAAGCTGGGGCATCATTCCAAATTCGTGGTGATCGTGGGCGCGGCCAAAACGGGTAAAAAGCCGCTGGCCCAGGAACTGGAGCGGCAGTTGTTCGCCTCCCATTGCCAGGCTTATTATCTGGGGATCTCGAACCTGGTGCGGGGCCTGGGCGCGGACACCGCCAGCGCCGCGGCGGGTGAGCATGTGCGCCGCCTGGGTGAACTCGCGCGCATCATGACGGAAGCGGGCTTTATTTTCATCACCACCGTGTCGGATGTGGATGATCATGATATTGAAAGTTTAAGGCTGCTCAATCAGCCGGCCGAGATCATTGTGGTCTCCGTCGGCGATCATGGGTTCGGGCGCTTCACGCCGGATGTGCAGCTGGCCGCGAACCCCGAGCCGGCGGCGGGGGCCAGGCAGGTGATCGCCGCGTTACAAAGCCGTAATATCGTTACGCTGGATTTCGTTATCTAGGAAAGGGTTTAAATGGAAAAAGAAGCGCAGGAGATCTTAAAGCATTCAGGGACTGTCGACGTTAACCGCCTGGTCGGTGAATCGGCCGATAAATTCAGCCGGGAGCAGTTGTCGTGGCTGGCAGGCTATTTTGCCGGCGCGGCACAGGTGCAGCATCAGCTGGCGGAGGCTTTTGCCGCCGCGGCCCATGGCGGCGCCTTGCCCGCGGGAACGGCAGCGGCGTCGGCCCCGGAATTGACGGTATTGGTGGCCTCTCATTCCGGCAACGGCAAAGGTTTTGCCAAGAAAGTCCAGACGGAAGCCGAGAAGGCCGGGTTCAAGGTCAAGGTGTGCAATATGGGCGCCTATAAGGTCCGGGACCTTAAGAATGAAAAGAACATTTTCGCGATCATTAGCACGCATGGCGAAGGCGTGCCGCCGGCAGCGGCCGAGGAACTGTTCGAGTTCCTGGGTGGCAATCGCGCGCCGCGGCTGGAGGGCGTCCATTTTTCGGTGCTGGCGCTGGGTGACAAGTCGTATGTCCATTTTTGTAAGGCCGGCATTGATCTCGACGCCGCGCTGGAGCGTTGCGGGGCGGCCCGCCTGGTTGACCGGATGGACTGTGATGTTGATTTTAATGATAGCGCCGAGCGCTGGTTGACAGCCGCGCTGGAAGCGCTGAAGAAGATCGCCGGGCCGGTGACCGCGACCCTCACCACTGCCCCAATGGCGGCCGTTCGGTTGCCTGCGGCCGGCGCGGTACCTTATTCGGCGAAAAATCCGTTCCTGGCCACTGTCCTGTCGAAAGTGAACGTGAACGCCGCCGGGTCGGAAAAAGAGACGTACCACATCGAGCTTTCCCTCGAAGGGTCGGGGCTGACGTATCAGCCGGGTGATGCTTGCGGGTTACTCCCGCGCAATTCCGACCGGTTGGTCGTGGACGTGCTCACGCACCTGAATTTGCGGGGCGGTGAGCGCCTGCCGACATCAGAAACGCTAGCGGATGCGCTGCGCGGTTATGAACTGACTGTGCTGACGCCGGACGTGCTCAAGAAGCATAATTCCTTCGCCGGCAGCAAAGAGCTCAATGAGTTGCTTTTCGACGTGGCGCGGTTGCGCGAATATCTTTACGGCCGGGATATTATTGACTTGCTCAAGGATTATCCGGTAACGTACACGGCGGCCGACTTGCTGACCGTCCTGCGGCCTATTCCGGGGCGTTTGTATTCGATCGCCTCAAGCCCGCTGACGTACACGGATGAGGTGCATATTCTGGTCAGCGCGGTGCGCTATAACGCGTTCGGCCGGCAGAAAGAGGGCGTGGGTTCCACGTTCTGGGCGGACCGGATCATGGAGAATGAACAGGTTCCGGTGTACATCAAAGCCAATGAAGGCTTTCGCCTTCCCGCTGACGGCGAAGTGCCGGTCATTATGGTGGGGCCGGGCACGGGCGTGGCGCCGTTCCGGGCTTTTGTCGAGGAGCGCGCGGCGCGCGGCGACACGGGGCGCAGCTGGTTGTTCTTCGGCAATCCGCATTTCGAGACTGATTTTCTTTATCAGACCGATTGGCAGGCGCACCTTAAGAGCGGCGCGCTCACCAGGCTGGACGTGGCGTTCTCCCGCGACCAGCAGGAAAAGTGTTATGTGCAGCACAAGATCCTCAAGAACGCGAAGGATGTTTTTGCCTGGATCGAAGACGGGGCGTACCTTTATGTTTGCGGAGACACCAAACGCATGGCGCCGGATGTGTGCAACGCGCTCATTGAGGTGGCCGAGCAGGAGGGTGGTTTCACCCGCGTGAAAGCGGAGGAATACGTGAAGGGCCTGAAGCGATCGGGCCGTTACCTCGAGGACGTTTATTAATAAGGGAACCTTATGGCAATAAATAATGACCCTCAGCCGTTGAGCGACGTTGAAGTGATCAAGACCAAAAGCCGCTATCTGCGCGGGACCATCAAGGAAAGCCTGGCCGATGAAGTGACCGGCGCGCTTTATCCTGACGACCTGCAGCTGATCAAGTTCCATGGCACGTACATGCAGTGGGACCGCCCCTCCGAGAGCGAACGGCGCAAGCAGAAGCTCGAGCCGCTGTATTCGTTCATGATCCGGGTGCGCATTCCGGCGGGGGTTCTGACGCCGGCCCAGTGGCTGGGGCTCGATGAGCTAAGCAGCCTTTACGGTAGCGGGACGCTCAAGCTGACCACCCGCCAGGCGGTGGAGCTCCACGGCGTGCGCAAGCGCCATTTGAAAAAAGCGATCAAGGGGATCAATGACACCCTGCTCGATACCCTGGCGGCCTGCGGCGACGTTAACCGCAATGTGATGGCCAGCGCTAATCCGCACCTCAGCCGCGTGCACGCTGAGGCGCAGCAGGTAGCGAAAGCGATCCACACCCATTTATCGCCGAAAACATCCGCCTACCGTGAGCTTTGGCTGGACGTCAAGCCGGCGGGGGCCGACCATGAGCCGATCTACGGGGAGACGTATTTGCCGCGCAAATTCAAGATCGCGCTGGCGGTGCCGCCGGTGAATGACACGGATGTGTTCGCCAACGATATCGGGCTCATCGCGATCGTGGAAAAGAACGAGCTGGTGGGCTTTAACGTGGCCGTCGGCGGTGGCATGAGCTGCACGTTCGGGATGCCGGAAACGTTCGCCCGCCTGGGCAGCGTGATCGGGTATGTCCCGCGCAGCCAGGCGGTCAATGTGTGCGAAAAGATCCTGCTGGTCCAGCGCGACCACGGCAACCGCTCCAATCGCAAGCAGGCCCGCGTGAAATATACTGTTGAAAAATTGACTGTCGCCGGTTTCAAGGCCGAGGTGGAGAAGCGCCTGGGAGCGCCGCTGGCGCCCGCCCGGGATTATAAATTTAAGACCAATAATGACGCTTACGGCTGGCAGCAGGGCGAGGATGGCCGGTGGCATATAACGCTTTTTGTCGAAGGCGGCCGGGTGAAGGACGCGCCGGGTTATCCGTTAAGAACGGGGCTGCGGGAGATCGCGCGCGCCCATCAGGGAAGCTTTATCGTGACCGGTAACCAGAACGTGATCATCGCAGGTGTTAGCGAAGCGGCGAAGCCGGCGCTACAGGCCCTGCTTGATGAACATGGTATCAGTGCCCATCAGCAGGTGTCGGGCGCTCGCGGCAGCGGCCTGGCGTGCGTGGCCATGCCGGTTTGCCCGCTCGCGTTTGCCGACGGAGAGACTTACCTGCCGTCACTCATGGACAAGCTTGATCCTGTCCTGGCGGAGCTTGGCCTGAAAGATGTGCCGATCAATATCCGTATGACCGGCTGCCCCAACGGGTGCGCGCGCTCGCCGCTGGGCGAGATCGGCTTTATCGGCCGCGCGCCGGGCAAATACAATCTTTATCTGGGCGCGAGCCATTCAGGTGACCGGCTTAGCACCCTTTACAAAGAAATGCTCGGTGAGGCTGATATCCTGGCCCATCTCAGGGACGTGCTGTCCCGCTTCGCCAAAGACCGCCGTCAGGGGGAATCTTTCGGCGATTTTGTTCATCGAGCGGGGATCGTAAAAGCATGACGATCTTGATTGAACTGATCCTGATCCTTTTAATGCTGGTGGTCACCGGTATCTTCGCCGCCTATGAGATGGCGCTGGCGTCCATATCGCTTGCCCGCGTCCATGTGCTGGTGGCGCGCAAGGTAAAGGGCGCGGAAGAAGCGCATTTCATGAAGAACAATATGGAGGCCAGCCTGGCGGTCATTCAGCTGGGTATCGCGCTGGCCAGCGCGATCGCCGCGGCGACGGGCGGCCTGAGCATGGCCGACATGCTGTCGCCGGTGTTCGCCGATAAGCTGCATTTGCCGAAAGCTGGGGCGGACGTCCTTGCGCTGGTATGTTTTGTTCTGCCGCTCAGCGCGGTCACCACTATCTTTGCCGAGCTGGTACCGAAAATGATCGCGCTTAATAATCGTGAGCGGGTGTGCATGCAGCTTTCGCCGGCCATGAAGACGCTGTTCTTTTTAATGCATCCGGTGGTGCGGCTCTTCGAGCGTATCGTCAAGTGGATCATCGCCAGCATGGGGTGGGGCAAGAACGCGCGGAATTTTGACGACGACCCCGGTTTGCACGAGTTGCAGGCGGCGGCGGCGCTCGCCCGCACGGCGCGCCTGATCGGGTCGCATCAGGAGAAGATCCTGATCGCGGCCGCGCAATTATCGTCACGGCAGGTGCGGGAGATCAGCCTTCCCTTGCAGGATGTTTCCATGATCGGGGCGGGCAGTTCGCTGTCGCAGGCGCTGGTGCGCGCGCATATGGATATGCACACGCGCTTCCCGGTCCTCGAGACGGAGGGCGACTTGCAATCAGTGATCGGTTATGTGAATTTTAAGGATATTATCGCGGCGCTTAAGATCAATCCTAATGATCCGTCGATCCGGGGCATTATCCGCCCCATCAAGGCGGTGAGCGCGGACACATCCATTTCCCAGGCCCTCGAGATGATGATCAAGGAGAAGTTGCATATCATGCTGGTCAGCGGCAAGCCTGATCCCGCGCGCGCTCCCGGCTTTCTGGGACAGTCGGGCCGGCTGGTGGCGATGGTCGCGCTGGAGGATATTATCGAGGAGCTGGTGGGCGAGATCGAGGACGAGTTCGACCGCCTTCCGGCGCATATTCACGCTTTCGCCGGCGGCTGGATCGTGGGGGGCGGTGTTTTGATGTCGGCTATTGCCCAGCAGGTTGGCGCGGCTTACAGCGGCGCCCTTGACGGTAAATTCGCCGACTGGTGCGCGGCCCACGGGCTCGATGAGAGCAAGGGGGGCGAGGTATTGGAGGCGGACGGATTGCGGGTGGTCGCGCGCAAGTTCCGGCGCAAGAAGGTCAGTGAGGCGACGGTGGCTGTTCTGGCCGCGAGCGCCGGGGAAGGGGTTCATGGATAAAATTCTGGTTGTTTTCCTGGGCGGTGGCCTCGGCTCGGCCCTGCGGTTTTTATGTTCGACCGCGGTGCAGCGCGCGTCGGCCGGCGCTTTTCCGACGGGAACGCTGACCGTCAACCTCATCGGCTGTTTTGTTATTGGCATTTTGTGGGCGGTAAGCGGCCGGGTGAACCTGCCATTCCTGCTAAGCGCTTTCCTTTTTGCCGGCATCCTTGGCGGCTTTACAACTTTTTCTTCATTTAGCATTGAAACGATCGCGCTGCTCCATAACGGCGCGTGGCGTACGGCGCTGCTGTATGTGGCGCTGAGCAATGTCCTGGGATTATCGCTGGCCGCTTTCGGCTATTACCTGGTCACCCTTCACCGTATTTAAGAAAGGCAGCTATGAGCGTTGATGTTGTTTTGGTTAATCCGAATGATAAAGAGCGCACCTACGGGTCGTTGGCCGGTGAATTCACGTCGATCGAGCCGCCGCTCTGGCTCGCCCTGCTGGCGGCCTATTTGCGCGAGCGCGGTTTTTCCGTGGCGATCATCGACGCGGACGCCCTGGGCATCGGGCCCGACGAAGTGGCGCATCGCATCACGGCCCTTGATCCGCTGCTATGCGGGCTGGGCGCGGTTGGCACGAATCCTTCGGCTTCTTCCACCCCCAAGATGGCCGCGGTCCGCGCGGTGTTGGCGCGCCTCAGCGGTGTGGCGCGCAAGTTCAAAACAGTGGCTTTCGGCATCCATCCTTCCGCTTTGCCCGAGCAGACGCTGCGGGAAGAGAAGGTGGATTTTGTTTGCCGCGGCGAGACCTTCCTTTGCATTACCGCCCTGGCGGATGCCCTCAAGAACAAAAAAGGCGGGATCGAGTCCATCAAGGGCCTGTGGTCGCTCCAGAACGGCGCGGTTGTCGCCAATGGCTGGGCGGAGATGCTTGAAGATATCGATGCTTTGCCTTTTGCCGCCTGGGACCTTCTGCCGATGGACAAGTACCGTGCCCATAATTGGCATGCTTTCGGCCACCTGGAGGACCGCTCATCCTACGTGATGGTCTATACCAGCCTGGGTTGCCCGCATAATTGCAGTTACTGTAACATCCACGCGCTTTACGGGGAGAACTCCGGCATCCGGTTCCGTTCGACGGAAAAAGTGCTCGCCGAGATCGATTTCCTGGTCAGCAAGTACCAGGTCAAGAACTTCAAGTTCCTTGACGAGCTTTTTGTGGTCAACCAGACGCGGATGAACGAGATCTGCGACGGGTTGGCGGCCCGGCATTACGACATCAACATCTGGGTCTACGCGCGTATTGACACGGTGACCGAAGATATCCTGCGTAAGCTGGCGCGGGCCGGGGTCAACTGGATCGCTTACGGCATCGAGGCGGCCAGCACGAATGTGCGCAAGGGTGTTTCGAAAGGGCGGTTCAATATCGATGAGATCAAAAAGACAGTGGCGCTAACCCACGACCTTGGCATTTACGTGATGGGCAATTACATGTTCGGCCTGCCGGATGACGACCTGAGCACGATGCAGGAAACGCTGGACCTGGCTAAAGAACTTAATTGTGAGTACGCGAATTTTTACACGACGATGGCGTATCCCGGGTCCAAACTCTATGAAGTGGCGCTAAAATCCGGCATGGTCTTGCCCGCGAGCTGGAGCGCGTATTCCCAGTTCAGCCCGGACACCACGCCCCTGGCTACCCATCATTTAACCCCGACCGAGGTCCTGCGTTTCCGGGATAAGGCGTTTTATGAGTATTTCAGCAGTTTAAGTTATCAGGAAATGATCCGGCGGAAGTTCGGGCCGGAAACCCTGGCGCATGTTAAGCGCCTGCTTGACTACAAGATCGACCGTAAATTATTAAGGTCATAATTTTTCGGTAATGTCCCTCTTTGCATGATATACTTTAATGTCCATTCTGGACATTAAAGGCATATTACAGGTTCGATCGATGGGCGTTACCTACAAATTACGTCAGGATATTGTCGAATTTATTGTCCAAACTAAGCGCGCGGACGCGTCTTTAAGTTGCCGGGGCTTGGTTGGCGTTGTCAAAGATAAGTTCGGCGTCGAGGTTTCGAAGTCATCAGTTAATGCTGTTATTAAGCAGTTCCAGCTAAGCGGCCCGATCGGCCGGCACTCCACCTATATCGCCCCCAAGAATTTTTCGATCCCCCAGCAAAAAAAAGAGATCATGCTGCGCAGTGTCCAGACCTTCTTGCCGGTCGTGGTGCCGGAGAAGCCATTGGAGCTCGTTGAGGTGCCTGTTGAAGAAGTCGATGCGACCGTTGACGCGCCGGTAACGTTATTGCCAGACCTCTTGGCGCCGGTAGTGCCGGCTGAACCAGTAGAGGCGCTTGTTGAAAAGGCCGTTGCCGCGGCTGAGCCAGAGCCGTCTGTCCCGGCATGGGCTGGGGAACCCGGCAAGCTTTACGGACGCCTGGGCGCCGCGGCGCTGTGGTTCGCGTTCAAGGCAGCCTGCTCCGCCAGCCGCCTGGGCGAGTCCCTGGCGCGTGTTATCGGAACGTTGCCCGATGGCGTGGGCGCCCCCCAATGCGAGGCTTTATTTTTTTCCGCCCTTTTCTCGGAACACCGCCCCGGTTTTGAGTCCGACGACCTGGCAACGCTGTGGCGGCTTTCCGGCCTTGAAGACCGGACAGGCCGGGCCTTGCTCGATAAAGAGGGCCAGTTTGACCAGGACCCGCGGCTGTGCCCGGCGGTTCACGCGGAATTGGCCATGGCTTTTACACCGGCGCGGTATTTTCGCCTTCTGACGGCAAGCGGCGGCCGTTTTAGCGTTGAAGCTTCGCCCCTGGGGGCCATGCCCCTTTTTGCGGCCGTGGAAAGGGGCGTTGACCGGATCATCACCAATATTGTTCCCTTGATCGCCGATATGCCTGGCGCCGGCCTGACACCGGAACTTTTAAGTTTGATCCGTCTTATGGAGGGCGGCGATGACACGCTGACCTGCCTGGAGGTGATCGGCGACGATGACGCGCGTTGCGCGGCCTTCACCGCGATCCCGGCCATGCGCCGGGCTTTTATCCTGCGCGCGCGCCTGACCGACAGCGAAATGGCCCGCGTTGAGTATGACGTGATCGACAATCATCGCACCTCTCTTGATCCTTTGTCGGGGATCGGCGGCACTTTTTTTGAAGGGAAACTTACGGTGGAGGGCGTATCCCGGCCGCTGAGGGTTGTTAGCGTCACGCCCGATGGCGGAGGCGATAAATTTACGCTATTATCCAATATTTCCAGTAATTCACTCAACAATAACGACGTTCTGGACATCTACATTCGTTCAGATATGGCTATAAAAGTGGGAACTGAAACTATAAATATCGAAATTAATGATGTATGTGTTCCACAAATATCAAAAATAGTGGATGTTTATAGGGAAGTAGATTATTATACAAGAAAATTTTTCCTTGATCCCTCAACAAGAGGCCTTTCCTGGGATGACATGGCCGCTATCCTTTATGACCTCTCGGGACACATCAAGGAAAATCCCAAGGCCCTGCGTTTTGAGTTCGAACTGCCGCAAGGGTATGCCCATCAGGAAAAGCTCAGAAGCATTGTCAATCGGCTAAATTCTGCCTTATTTAAGGCTGCCGATGGCCGCCGCATCCTCTTCGCGTTTTAATTTTTCAACAAACCTTATTTTCGTTTTCACCATTGCGCCCACTATATTACTATGTTATACTTTCGCTACACTTCCATATTAGAGGAAGTGTGCGTTGTTGTCTTTCAGCCCCGTTGCAAAACGGGGCAGAACCGCGGGGCATGATAGGTGTCGCGCGGGTCGCTACGGGTAACCGTTGGCGATATACGGGCCGGGTGTATTCCCGCTTCGATGTTGGTTCCATGAAGCCCCGGCAAAACGTTCTTCAGGCACACAGGTGGCGCGCGATGAGGATCAAAGGGACAAAAGGGCAGAATCTAATTGAGTATTGTCTCGTCGTGGCGATCGTATCGGCGGCGGTGGCCGCCATGAGCACCTATGTGTACCGGGCCGTGCAGGCCAAACAGAAGGACCTTTCAGAGGAATACTCAAAAGAATAGTTATCATTCATCTACAGTTCAACGGAGGAACGACAATGTTAAAGAACAAGAGAGGGCAAAGTACCCTTGAGTACATCATCCTGATGACGGCCGTCGTGGTGGCGATCGTCGCGTTTTTGGTGTCCCCCGGTTCGCCGTTCAAGTCGTCGCTTAACAAGACGCTGAACACGACAACGGGCGCCATGGAGACTGTGTCGGGCAAGCTGACGGACACGTTCCAGTGATCACAGGCGGATGATGAAGAAACGTGTATCTTAAATGAGTTAAAAGGAGAAATCTATGTTGAAAAATATTCGTAACAAGAAGGCGCAGAACACGGCGGAATACGCCATTTTGATCGCGCTGGTTATTGGTGGCGTGGTGGCGATGCAGACGTATGCCCAGCGTGCCCTTCAGGCGCGCGTGCGCGATACGAGCAAGTACATGGCAACATCGTCCGGGAACGATGTCGGGATCGGAACGACGCTGCAGTATGAGCCGTATTATTCCAACAGTACGGAAAAGACGGATAAGGTGTCATCGGATGTCAACCGCAAGTCCGGTTCCAGCGTGACGGGCGAAGTGAGCACCAATACGAACAAGAGAGACCAGGTGGATCGCGTCGAGTACAGCAATACCGATCAGTCTGGCTGGTAATAAGAACGTGAGGCTGTTTAATAAAGAATGCTAATTACGGAGACAAGCATATGATGAAAAAAAATAAAAAAGGGCAGAGCACGCTGGAATACGCGATCCTGATCATCATTATCATCGCGGCGCTCCTGAGCTTGCAGACCTATGTTAAAAGAGGTGTGCAGGGCCGTTTGAAGAGCTCCACCGATGATATCGGCGAACAGTACGGCGCGTCGTCCAATTATTACAAGGAAACGAAGACCAGAAGCAACACGTACAACAATAGCCTCAAAGGAACAACGGACAGCGGCACGCTGGCCGGAGGTGAAATGACGACGAATGTGTACTCGAACATCGAGTTTAACGCGGAAAAAGGTGATAACCTGAAAGACCTGGGTATGTAACGGTTGTTGTTTCCGAGGGCCTTGCGCGCGTGGCGCGCAGGCCCTCGTTTGTTTTACAGCAGGAGTAATATGCTGAAAAATTTCAGGTCCAAAAAAGGGCAGGCCGTCAGTGGTGAATACGTTCTGGCCGCTATTTTGATGGTCGGGGCTTTATCGGTGATGACCGTTTATTTACGGCGGGCGTTCCAGGCGCGGGTCTACGACGGCCAGCGCAAGATCATGGCTGACGCTTCAGCCGCGCTGGGGACGAAAGTGAGAGCGGAGTACGAGCCGTACTATACGATGACGTCGTCGAGGACCAACAGCTCGAAGGCGGACCGCTCACGCGGGATCGCCGGCGGGGAGATCAATCGCACCATGGAGTCGGAATCGGGGACCTTTTACGTGAGCAATCAGCTGCAACCGGGTTTGTCCCAGTGAGGCGGCTATGTTAAAAAAGGCCAAAGCGCAGAGTTTAGCCGAATATATGGTGCTGTTGACGATCATTGCCGTGGTCGCTTCCACGATGACGCCGATGTTCAGGCGCGGCTTGCAGAGCCTGATCAAAGCCGGAGCGGACCAGATCGGGGAGCAGAAACAGTCGGAGCAGAATACGGAGCAGGGGTACACGGAAAGCCAGAATTCGAGCACCCAGCAGAGCGGGCAGGATATAACGCACGATTATTTCGGCGCGAAAGATACGCAAACGTACAGAGAAACATTGACGACCAGCAACTCGTATACGAACATGGGCTTCACAAAGGGGGATTGATCATGCGACCTTCAACGCGCGGGCAGAGCCTGATGGAGTACGTGATCCTGCTGATCGTGATCATTGCGGCTTTGCTGACGATGCAAATGTATATCAAACGCGGCGTGCAGGGCCATTGGAAAGAATCGGTGGACGGCATCGGCGAGCAGTATGACCTCGACAAGACCAATAGCGTGATCACGCACGGCATGCAGTCGAATTCGGAATCGCGCTTGCAGGTCATCAAGGCGTCCAAGGACGGGGCTGCCGGTTATTACACCGCCCGTTCGGATTCCTCATCGTCCAAAGAGACCAAGAACGGGGTCACTCAGATAGGGCATTATTAACGGCTAAAGGGAGCCAGGCGTCAATGCGTCCGTTGTCACGAAAAGCCCAGTCTATTATTGAATTGGCCGTTTTCGGCTCAATTTTTATTTTTTTGCTGGGGTCTATTTTCCAGCAGGGGTACGCGACCATTCAATATCAGCAGAGCCAGCTGCAGCCGCTGCGCATGGCGCTGCTCAAGTCGTATCAGGCGACGCATTACGGGTCTCTCGCGGCGTCTTCCACGTACAAACGCAATTCTGTCAGCCTTTTTATTTTGCAGGATCAGATATCCCCCGGCGCGGCGAAATACGGCGCGATCGACCGCCGTCCGGCCATCATGTCGGGCACCGGCTCGCTGAGCATCGGGTTGATGTACACTATCACCTGGCCTGATATGGAACCCAATATGGATTTTTCGGGCAAAGACCCCAGGAATACGTCCATTCCGGTTTATGATGTGCAGATCAATGGCCAGAAGTTTGAATTCAACCTTAGTTCCGCGTATTATTTGCGGTTGCATCGTCATTCCGATGGAACGGTGACCCGCTCCCGGATCAAAGATTCCAGTACAGCTTGCGAGGACGGGATCCATCTGCCGGATGATCCCGAGGCCGACAAGCGCCTGGCCTATGAGTGGCCCGCGGATCAAGTACAACCCACGTACTTTCTTAACCTGGCCCGCGGCAATAATGGCTGGGAAAGCAATGAAACCCTCGCTAACGGATCTGCTTTTGACTGGCAGTACAACTATAATCGTAATTACACGATCACCGGCGGGGCGACGGTTCCGGTGACCAGCGACGATCTTTGGAGCATGGCGGAAACGCGTAATACGCGCATGGACCAGGCTTTATGGAAATGGGCGAATGTGACTCCGGTCAAAGGCGATATTCCGGTCAAGAATTTGACACAAAAAGCGTTAGACGATAGTGTTGACTATTTTTACGTGGACGTGAACGGCGACCGTCAGGATGAGCTGGTTTTTCCAACCGTTGAGAATAATGCGGTGTTGTATGGTAACCTGGCAAAGGACGTGTGCCTTCCCGACAAAGTGGTCGATCTGTTGATCCAGGACCCTCAAGGCGGCGATATGGGCGGGGAGCCGGTCGATGGCTGGAGCAATCCGGATGATGCGTCGGGGCTTAAGATGGAGTCGAATATTTATACGCAGGTCGAGGATGGAACGGTCATGGAGATCCGCCGCGGCCGTGCGTTCGTGCCCGGTACGGATAAACTGGTGATGAGCGTTAACAAGAAGCGTACGCTCGATATTATTTCTCGTGTGTGGCAATTGAACCGCCGCATGACCTGGCCCTGGAGTTTCATGGAGCGTAACAGCGTCTGGAAGACGTATTACGATAATAAGGAGCGTGGTTCCGTGGAAGTGGCCTGCCAGAACGAGACCGACAACCCAGATGGCAGCATTTGGCCGGAATTAACCCCGGTCGGCCAGGGCGGCTGTTGCATGAAAGAGAAAAATGTCCTCAAGACCTGTTTCGACATGAATAGCCGCACGCTGTTCATCCGCAGCCGTATCCGCGATAATCGCGGCAAGATGTGGATCAGCAATAACGATGTCGGGGAGTTAAAGTCAACGCTGGGGCTTAAATGAACAATACCCGCGCGCAAGCCATGATCGAATTTTGTTTTGCCTGCATTGTCCTGATGGTCCTTGTGTTCGGGATGATCCAGACCGTGCGCTGGTCCATGGTGGACCTGGCGGAACGGCGCTACGATCATGAGCAGGTGTTGACCTCGAACACGTATATTAATTTTGGCGGCGGGATCTATGAAACGTTCGATGTGGAAAAACAGTTGAACCCTAATTTTCATCAGCCGCGGCCGATCGACGCGGCCCTGTTCAAAAAATAGGAAAGGCCTTTGATGTTGCATAATAAAAAAGCCCAGGTATCCCTGATGTTCATGGTGGCCATCGCGCTGGCGCTGGTATTCATGGCGATGGTCATGAACTGGAACCGCTCGGTCGTGGTTAAAACGCAGGCGCAGGTTGCCGCCACGCAGGTTACGGCCGAGCTGGTGTCGCGCATGGCCAGTTACGCGGAGAAGCAGATGGCCGAGTATCTCGATGGCAAGATCGAGAAATGCGATGAGAACGGGGTGCTGGGGATCATTATCATGATCGTCCTCATTATTGTTATCATTGTTTTGTGTATCTTTACCTGCGGCGCCGCGGGTGTGGCCATGAGCGCCGTGATGGTAGGGATCGGGACGGCGGCGGTGTCGCTGGCGACGATCGTTATTGCCTTGACCATCGCGCTGGTCTTGACCGTTGCCACGCTGGCTTTGCAGATGGCTTATATCCAGCCGCAGATAACGGCGATGTGGAACAAGGAGCAGCAGAATATCACGACGTCCGAGGACGCGTTCCTGGAAGCGTCCATTCAAACCGCGATCAGAGCGATCCAGACGGATACCGAGCAGATCCCCGACCTGCTCGATTATAACCAGAACGGGAAGTACAATGTTCCCGGCCTGGCTGGTTCGGACCGTAAGGAGCTCGTTTCCCGGTTTGTCTATCATAATACCGCGCGCCTGGGGAATATTAACACCAATTCGATCGCGTTCACGCTGCTTTACAATGAGATGAAAGATTTTCTGATGGACCTGGGGATGGATACCAAGACCATGGCCGATTGCTCGGTTTATCCCGGAGGCAATTCGGATTGTTATTACAGGGGTAATAAAAAACTTTATTTTGAAAATGACAGGATCACGAAGGCTGGTTCGGATTGCCTGACCAAGCCATTGAGCACACCGTACCTGCAATATCCCTATAATTTTGATGCACTGCGTTGTGTTTCCCCTATTGTACTGTCAGATGGGAAATTAACCACCGATGGCGCGACCCCTTGGGCCACGGACAAAGACACGGTTGCTGTATTGCTGGGTAAGGAGCGGGTGATGCTCCGTGATCTGGACGCGGCCCAAGATAATGCTGCGCCTGAACAGGGCTATCTGTTTCCTTTCTTGTGGAAGCTCAAAGACGCGGTCGACGCTAATCTGGGGGGCGCGACCAAGGATATTTTCACTGGTAATCGCGCCAAGCTCGGCTACTTTTATAATCCCAGCGCCGGGTTGACCGCCACCTGCGCCACGCTGTCATCGACCGCGCTCAGTGATGATGATACGCTGGCGGCGGTGCCGACCACCCAGAACCGCTGGCGTCCCGGGGACAATCGTTTTTGCATGCGCAATGTCAAGCTGAATCCGGATAACTCGCTTTATTATTTCGCGGCGCATAATACTCGTTGCGATTTCGATTGGCTCCCGGTGGATAAGCCCATTTGTCAGGATCCCTCTCAAGCGGCCGCGACGTATGAGGCAGGTATCGGCTCTTTGTGTAATTGCGATGCGCTGACCGCGGCTGGTCAGGGGCAGTGGCTCAACGATCAGTTCGACGCGAATGTGGGATATTTGCGTGATTTCTGGCAGGTTTTCTCCAAGTTCACCGGTTGGAGTGCCCAGATCTTGTTTAAGGCCAATCCCGTGCAGTACGGGAAGTTGTTGTGGAACCCGGGGGCTGCTTCCAATGAAAGTGTGTTGCCAAGTTTGCAGGTCCTCAAGAGCAGTTTGACGACTATTGACGGGATGCTTTACAATTCCGATGCGACGCTGGATTTTAACGCGCCTTCTCTGGCAGGCGATGGCCAGGCCGACCTGCTGGCCGCCGCGGTACCGGCGAAAGCTTTCGTGACGCATTTTCCGCACGCGATGTTGGCTTTTGATTGCTCCAGGGCCCTGGTGCCGGCGGATTGCATGATGGGGTCAAAGAAGATGGTGGGCATTTTTCCCGGAGCCAAGGAAGGCGATCGACTTGCTTATTTGGCGAAGTTGACTTATGATGCCACGCAGGAAACCGAGTCGGCGGCGATCAGCCCGTATGTCATTTACGGTTGGCAATCGGCCAATGTGGGTAAACAGCGCGGCTACCGCCACCTGGTCAAGGTGGAATTGGCGACGCCCAAGCGCTGCCGCTGGTGGATCAATGAGCGCGGCGGGGATAATTCAAAAGCCTGCTACGCGAAGCAGTTCCCCTGGATCAAGACCGAAAAGCGTGGGGAAACGACGCGTTGTTATGAGCTGGCGGACGGCGTTGGCTGCGTGAAAACGCGCATTACCCGCTGGGATGAAGACCGGCTGAGCAAAACGCTGAGCTTCCTTAATAACCTGGAGTTATGGACGATTCTTTCCGGCCATCCGGCGTATGACAATAGGCCCACGAAGCCGAAAGATCTCGAGGCGTGTTTTAACCGCGATAAGGTGGTAGTGGGCGGCCTTACGTATTACATTCCGAATTCCTTTATGGTCAACAAGGACGAGGATTATACCAACAGGTACGGCATGGATTGTGCCGACGCGGTGGCGAGCGCGGTGCGCCGCGGGTTCGTTACCGAGGTTTGCGCGAAGTATTATGCTTATCAGCCGGATAGCAGTATGAGAATGAAATTCATCAATTGTAAAGACGCGTGCCCTGTTGAAACCGGAGATTATTACAAGAATTAAGCGGGAGGCCGGATAAAATGATCAAAAGGCGCTCAAAGGCCAAAGGTTTTGCGGTCATGGAATATATCCTGCTGCTCCTGGTGATCATTGGGGGGCTCACGGTATTTCGCGGGTATTTCCAGCGCGCTTATTACGGGCAGATGGCGACCACCAGCGAAACGTTCGCTTACGGCCGTCAGTACAGCCCCGATGATACCATCGCCTGCGCTTTTGATGATAAAGCCTCGGTGAACGGCGTTTGGTATTCGGAAGCCTGCTACGATCATTTGTTCGCTCAACGTAACTGTAAGAGCAGCGGGTCCGGCTGCGGGAACCAGCTGATGCTCGATTGCACCGCCGGCTGTTTCAACAGCCAGGCCAATGTTTCGAATCAAGGTTAACACTCGTTAATATTATCTCGGGATAGATCCGGAATGCTTTTCGTCATTTCCCTGTTGATGTTCCTGTTCGTGTCGCTTTTTGCCTATTCCGGCGTGCCTTTCTTTATCAAGTTGTATATGGACTTGAACAAGGAACGAGCCAGCAAGCTGGTGGCCGATATGGACCGCTCGCTGATGCAGGACGATGTTAAGCGCATCACCCCCCTTTATTACATTGCCCCCATCGCCCTGGGCGCGGCCGGTTACATGTTCGGGCCGCAAGGGTTCCAGCTTATTGCTATGGGGGCTGGCTGCGGGCTTGGTTTTATTTTGCCGCGTTTCTATGCCGGGATGCTGCTTTCCAAACGACGCGATATGTTCAATAGCCAACTGGTGGACGCGCTGATGATCATGTCGAGCTCGTTCCGCGGGGGCCTTAGCCTTATCCAGTCCATGGAAGCGGTGGCCGAGGAAATGCCCGAGCCGATCCGTCAGGAATTCAGCATCGTGCTGGGCGAGAACAAAATGGGCGTTACCATGGACGAAGCGTTCAACCGCCTTTATAAACGCAACCCCTCGCCTTCCATGCAGCAGATGATCAGCGCTATTTTGCTGGCGCGCGAGACAGGCGGTAATTTGCCGGTCATTTTCACCCGTATTGTGGGTAATATCCGTGAGCGCAAGAAGGTAGAGGAAAGCCTGGCGGTTTTGACCGTTCAGGGCAAGATCCAGGCGTTGGTAATGAGCGGCCTCCCGGTGGGCTTCTTTTTCATGGTCAATTCCACCAATCCGGGGTATTTTCATACCATGACCTCCAGCGACCTGGGGCGGACGCTGATGATGGTCTGTTTGGGTTTATGGGTGGTAGGGACGTTTTTGATCATCAAGATCAGCAGTTTTAAGGATATTTGAGGAAATTGCTTTAATATGCTCACAGCGGCCATGATCTTCATTTTTCTGTTCATTTCCTTGCTTTTCCTCGGCCTTTCGCCGGTGGTCAAGGATGAGCGGCCCTCACTGAACCTTAAAGGGCTGGGCATTATGCCCATCACGGTCAAGCCCAAAGAGGAAAAAAAGAAAATAGACCGGTTTTTCCTGCTTAACGCGGCTTCTGTTATTGTGAAGCCGCTGGTCGGCCCGGAAATGCGTAAACGGTTGGTGCGTGACCTTAATATTTCCCAGACTGACATGACTCCCGAGACGTTCATGATGATCAAGGTGCTTTTGGTGGGGGTAATGCTCTTGGTGCTTCCGAACACCATGCCCCCGGACTTGATGTTTTTCGGCATTATTATCTCGATCGCGGTGGGCTATATGGGGCCGGAGCTGATCTTGCGCTCCAAGATCGGCAAGATCAAGGACGATATTGTGCGCCTTCTGCCGGATTCGGTGGACTTGCTGGGCCTTTGCGTGAACGCGGGGCTGGACTTCATGATGGCGCTCAAGTGGGTGGTGGAGAAGTCCGGCGACTCGGTGATAAACCGGGAAATGGACAATATCCTTAAAGAGATCAGTGTGGGAAAGCCGCGGCGTGACGCTTTGCGCGATATGGCCAAGAAGTACGAAATTCCCGACTTGTCGACTTTTGCCCGAACGCTTATTCAGGCTGATAAAATGGGTACGTCGGTTAGTGAGGCCTTGAACATTCTTTCGGAAGATATGCGGATTGCCCGGTTCAGGCGCGGGGAGGCGATGGCCCTTAAGGCGCCTCTTAAGATGCTGGTGCCTTTGCTATTCTTCATCTTCCCGGTGGTCTTTATTCTGGTTGGTGCCCCGATCTTCCTTGACTTCGTGATGAATAATCCGATGGCGGGGCTTGGCGGAAAGTAAACGTTGTCCATTCTGATGAATGGACATTTTTATATGAAATGTCCAAAACCTTTTCTGGTGATGTTTACCGGAAAAGGTTTTTGTACTTTATATAATTGTCCAGTCTGGACGAAAAGTTGTTTTTGGACATTAGAAAAACAATGTCCATACTGGAGCGCTTAACAAATTGTTCAACAGTTCTTAATAATAAACTAATTTTTATTGGTTATATTGGGGACGTCCTGACACGGGGACGTCTTTTTTCGAGAAAATGTTTTCTTTTGGAGCGTAAGTCGTTGGTGTGTAACGAAATAAAAAACCAATTATTTTCGCACAAAATTTGCTTGACACTTGACATGTGCTATACTTCGATTGTCTCTCGGGGGAGACAATAAATATATGAACGAGAACCTGAACCCACAGTCGTCCGATCCATTGGACCCTTCTCTTATTAATAATGAGAATGACGGGTTTTCTTCTATTGCCCCCGAGCAAACCGCTTCAAATGCCTCCCAGCTCCCCGATTCACAGTTAGTGCGCCAGTTCCCCGACCTTATAGGCGCCGGAGAACCCGCGGGATACCCCGAACCCGCTATGGTGAGTGCCGCCCCCACGGCTGTCTATGAAGAGCAGTTCACGTCGCGCTTTAATAACTGGTTACGCGCGATCGCGTTAACAGTCGTCTGTATCTTTATCCCCGACCAGATCAGCTGGGCGTTTAACTATAATCCCGCTATTCTTTGGGGCAATAAGGCCCCGCTGACCATGCAGGCCCCGGGCATGACCCCGGCCGAAATGTCAGCCATGCAGGTTTCGGGCAGTGTTGACCACCTTCTGTCTGAGGTCAACCGCCAGAAGGCCGAGCGCATTGCCCTTAAACTTGATGACAAGAAAAAAGACGGTCAGTCTTTGGTCATCAATGCCCTGGCCCGGTTCACCCCGCAGCAGATCATTGATATCACCAAGTGGTTAAGCCGTCCTGACCTCAATGTCCTTAATTGCGGTGTTTACGCTTTACAGGATATTTTGGCTGATGCGGGTATCAAGAAGTCGCGCGAGGAATTAGCGGTCCTCACGATCTCCAATGACTTGCTGAGCAATGTTATCAAGGCCGGTGAGCCGAAACTTAAAATTTCTTTGTATTCTATCGATCAGGCCGCCAAAGCTTTCGGCCTGAATTATACGGCCGCCCGTTTGGCGCCGGCTGATGTCCTTAAGCTCCCGGTGCCGTTCGTGGTTCACTTCAAGGAGGAGCATTTCGTGACCGTCACCAAGGTGGCGGACGGGATGGTTTCTTTCAATGATATTGGCCGGCCCGCGCAGATGGCGGAGAAAGATTTTATTGCCAAGGCGTCCGGTTTCGCGTTGGCCAAAGACTTAAAATATTTCATTAAGGCCGACTATCAGCCGGTTTCCGATGAAACGCTCACCTTCGTGTGGGGTAACAAGTGGCGCGACAAGAGCGGCGACCTGCCGGGTTTGACCACGCTTGGCGCGGAGTTGACCCAGGTGGGGATCAACTTTGCGATCATGATCGTGACTCTTGGTATCGGTTCTTATTTGAGTTCTGTTCTGCAGGGAGTGCAACTTGCCCAGTATTGCTGGATCATCCAAAAGATCCTTCTCGCGCTGCAACAGTTAGCGGCTGCGATGGCGTCGATCACGGGGGCGATCATTTCATTGGGCGCCAGTCAGTTCGTGAGTGCTGTGGCGCAAGCCTGCGTTCTGGCGGGGGCTTGCGATCAGGGGACGGCGACCGTCCTTAGCATTGCGCTGACGGCCGCGATCACGGCCGGTTCGGGAGCTATTTTGTCGGGGTCCGGCTTTATCGCCGTGCTTAAAGATACGGCGATGGGCTTTGCCAAAGGGGTGGTCACAGGTTTTATCAAATATGAAATTACCAAGGCTATTACTGAAGCCATGGATTGTAAAGACGGAGATAATTCTTGTAACATTATGGCCGAAACGCTGGCTTCGATCGCGACCTCGGTGGCTTTTAGCGTAGGTTCTGCCGGGGTGGGCGCGGCCGTCAATGGTTTTAAGGGCGTGGACATTAATTGGAGCGAGCTGGGTTCCAGTCTTCTTGATAACGTAGCTAAAGGTGTTGTTTCCAAAGCGGTCGGCGGCGCAGTCAGGATAGCGGTCGGCGGCGATTCAAAAAGCCAGTTCTCCCAGTCTATTGGTGAATTCGCTTCCAGCGCGGTGGCTGCCGGTTGGGATATTGCTTTTAATTCGTCAGATAAGGTGACCAGCGATCAAAAATGGCAGGCCATGGCGCAGTCTTTGATAAAAGGCGCTATCAAGGTAGGGATGGCGGTGGGGTATGACTCCTTCCGCAATTCGCAAATCGGTAAAGACGATGGTTCCCAGGCCTATGCTACGAAAAAAGCCCAGTTCGACATGATGTACGGGACGGCTTTTGTGCTTGCGTCCGGGGTGGTGGCGGGTGTGGCGACCGCGGTGGTGGAAAGCAATAACAACACGGATGGCGTGAATGGCAACGATGTCGCGGTGGCGGTCGGCAAAGAGATGGGCAAAGGTTTTGCCAGCACGCTGATAGCTCCTCCGGATGAGGTTGGGACGCTGCAGCCGGGTGCGACTGGTTCCCAGTCCGCGTATTGGTCGAAGGTTGCCGGCAGTGCGGAAGCCGACATGACTTATTATGAGAAGGTTGTTGGTGTGGGCGGATACACGATCAATGGTTCTATTGCGTCCGACAGGCAGAAAGAGGCGAGCTTGGCCAAGAACGCTAAACTTGACCAGAGCAAGCAGCAGAGCGCCGAATCTATCGATACGTATTGGCGCCTGGGCACGGTGAATGCCCGGATGACCAACAGTTTAAATTATAGCAGCAATATGTGGTCGGATATGGCTATTGGCGCCATGACGGATTCGGTGGCGATCGTGACCACGGCCATCAGCCCGTCTTTTGCCAGTTATACGACCGGGGTGCTGGGCCCGGTGGCCATGACGGGCACGGTTAACGGTCAGAAGTTCACCACGACGGTATGGGATAATGAGGGCGCGGCCGAGCTTCTTAACGGCCAGGCGGCAGCGGCCGAGATGGCGTCCAAGGCCAAAGAGATCAAGGATGCCGGGACGGCAGCAGCGGATAAGGTGGATGCGACCGAGCACGTTGACAATGAAGAAGGCGCCGCTCAGGATAGTACGTACGAACGTACGGGCAAGGCCGTTGACCAGGTGACGCTGGATAAAGACCGGAATACCGCCCGCAGTAAGGGTGAGACAGAAGCTCTAAGTAAGGAAGCGGCCAGTGTTAAGCCTTTAACGGCCGGCCAGGTAAAGGTTGGCGGGATCACCTATAATATTAGTGATCTGCCTCAGGTTGCGAATATGTCATTGTCTGGTACTGGCTACGATGGCAAGCTTATTTTCAAGGATAATCTCAGCCCGGCTTTGGATAGCAAGGGTATTCCGCTTGTTTATAACGGTCAGCAGCTTTATCAGGATCAGGCGGTCAGGGTGCTGCCGGGTATCGGGACCGAGTCGTACACGATCAATAATGTGCAGTATGTGGTGATGAACGGCTTGTTGGGCTCCGAGATGGTGCCGCTGACGGATTCGAACAAAGACCTTAAGACGCTGAACTCCGATGAAGTCTTTACCCAGAAACTGATACAGCGCCTGGGTGGCAATAACACGCTGAGTACTATCTCCGGGTTCCCCGGTGTGCAGGATGTTCAGTATGACTCTCCTTTCCTGTTCAACTTACAGCCAGGCACGTCCCCGGCTCCGATCGCCGTTACTTTCGCGGGTCCGAATCTGGCCGGCGCGGTGAATGGCCAGTTAACCTTTGCTAATAATAATGGCAAGGTGACAACGATACAGCCCAATGGCGTGATCACGACAGATGCCCTGAGTTCCGGTGCGGTGGCAGGGCTTTGGAAGGGCATGGCCGGGTCGGTGGGGCAGGAAAATATTGTTGGTACGTTGATGACGGCGAACAAGCAGGAGGGGTTAACGTTCCGTGGAAGCCTTCCGATGAGCACCTGGGGCATGGCTCTTAGTACGTCACCGGTCGCCGATCCCAAGTTGACGGGTACTGTGGCCGATCAGAATACCGAGAAACAGTATTTACGGCAGGCGGTGTTTGGTAATACCGGTTTGGCGGATGTGGCGATGAATATGCCTGCGCCGTGGGCATTTGGCGTTCAGCCGCAGGGCCAGGTGGTTTCTTTTGTGGGGCAGGCCACGCAGGGTGGTCAGCAGCTTGGGCAGTTCTCCCTGGCTAAAGGTAAGGACGGCCAGATGGTGGCCGTGGCGTTTACGGATGACCATGGCGTTTCGACCGGCGTGACCTATCAGAAGACCGTTTATCAGCCTGGTGTCGGCTGGGTTCCGGCGGTGGGCATGACGGGTGACGCGACCCAGCAAAAAGGGTATTTGGCAACAGCTTTTTCAACGGCCGATAAGTCTAAAGTGGTGACGTTCCTGACGGATGATCAGGGCAAGTTATTGCCGGGAGCGGCTCTTAATCCCGCTGAATTGGTTACAATGCGGCCTCTTAATGTGCAGGCCTCGCCGGCTATGGACCCGCTTTTTGTGCCGTCCGGTTTGGGGCCTTTGTTCGCGGCGGAACCTGATCTGGTGCAGGGCATGGGGCCGCAGGTTGAGTATCGTGGTGGTATTGATATCAAGACCCGCAGGGTGCCGGGTTTGGCGAATCCGGTGGCGGATATTGCCACCCTTCAGGTTTCCGGCTGGCTGGTGAACGGTTCAGCGGTGACGGCAGTGTCCCAGGAAGTTGGCGGCTCCAATGGCGTCGATATGAACCAGGGCACGCACGGTTGGCAGGTGCAGACCGGTGTTGACGCGCAGATGCCTTTCGCCCGTTCTTTTGTGATGGGTAATAACGATTTTGTTAGCATTAATGGCAGTGTGGCGCAGGCTTTGAATGCGGCCAACGGCGGTATTTCGGCCGCGGCGCCTAAAATAGCGGATGCGCTGCAGCCCGGCGTTTTCATGGGGACGCCTTATCTTATTAAGGAAGGCCAGCAGCAGGGCGCCTATATGCCCGGTGTTAATGTTGTTAATGGCGGTACGGAATTAAATGCCCAGGGCGCTCCGATTTTCAAAGTGGGCACCACGGCGCTGGCTTTGACGGGTACGGGCACCGAGACCAGGACCGGAGATGGCTTGAAAGCCACTTTTGACAAATCTTTCATGGCCACCGCGGCGGCGAATAATCTTTTTGTGATGACGTCTAATGGTTGGGTGACGCAGGGCGTGGTTGGCGCGGATGGTACCCGCGCGGCGGTGGCGAGCACGTTACCGCAGGCGGAGTTTACAGAGAAAACCGCGTCAAGCTTACCGGTTTTTGTTCCTGCGTTCGGGAACAATGGCCCGTTTGCTTCTCTTGTTGGGCTTGGCGAATGGAAAACGTCCACGTCGGTTGTTGTGACCGGCGCTTCCGTGGATCAGGGGACGGGAACCATCCGGTTCACTAGCAATGACGAGAGCGAGCGGTTCGCGGCGGCGGTTCTGGGTGTCCAGCCGACGAATGAACAGCTCTTGGCGCAGAAAAAGCAGAATGACTTGGCCGCGGCTCAAAATAAGGGCCAGGCTTCTCAGGTTTCCCAGACGCCTCAGGTGGCCGCGAAGGCCGGCGACAGCAAATATAATGTTTTCTCGATCCCGGTCGTTGACGCGAACGGGAATACGACCAATGTTCGTTTTGATAAGGGCGTTCTTCAGTATGCCGTTGAAGGCCGTGAGGGCGGCGCGGTGGCTTTGGACGATCGTACCGGCGCCAAGTTCGCTTTTGAAAGCTCCCCGATGCTTAAGGCCGGGAACAATCTTTATTTCAATGTCGGGGCGATGGACGGTGTTGTCGGCTCTTCATTAACCCGCGGCGTGCAGCAGGTTGAGGTCGTGGGCGATGCCAGCGGCAACCCGTGGACGCTTAAGATGACGGGTGGGCAGGCGGCGACTGGGGCGTTGATGGGTGAAAGCCGTGTCTTCGGTCCTGACGGAAAAACGATCATTGGTACAAAAATCAACATTAATAACCTTGTTTTAGGTGCCGGCACCGGAGAGTGGCAGGTTTTGACCGCCGGTGATAATCATACGACCGCTACCGGGACGCATTCTGAGTTCCAGATGGTGAACGGCAAGCTGGTTGAAAAAGATATAAACATCACGGGCGCCAAAGGCGGCCTTGATAACAGGCTTATTTTGACCGGTCAGGGCCGCATGTTTTATGATGACAGCATGCTTAATATAGTGACGGACAATCGTTCGAAGGATGAGAAATCGTCCGAAGTTGCTTTAAAACCATCGGGCGCTGCTTCAGCTACGGAACTTAGCGGAAACGAGCTGAGGACGGTTGATTTGACCGTAGGCGCCGGCACGGTAACGGCTGACCCCAAGCAGGTAGAGCAGTTACAGCAAAAATTGGGTACGGAAAAGAAAGATCTGGCAGCCGCGCAGAGCGCTTTGGATAAACTTGGTCCGGTGCCTTTTAAGCTGTTAAGCGTTGACCAAAAGTATGATTTTACGAAAAAAGATGCGTTAGATGCGGATGTTGCCAATAAAGCGGTGGCGGTCAAAACGACTGAGTTTCAGCTCGCGAGCCTGCAAGCAAAGCCATTCGGTTTTGAGTTTGATACGGTTAATGGCGCTTTAGTTCCTCGGGTGAACACTCCCGGTTCCCTGATCTGGGTTACCAATGATTCCTTGAGTTATACGGAAAGAAATATTGACAAGAATGGCCAGACCGATCGGCAATTCACCAACATTGCTGTTCAGGGAAATGGCCCCAAATCCGGATTTATTGCTTTCGATAGCAATGGCCAGAAGAATTTTTATGGTATATGGGCGGGTACCGAGGCGATCGGTCAGGCCCATATGACCCAGGTTGGGTCCAATCAGCAGAACGGGTATTTGGTGAGTCAGGCCAAGGGGCAGGTTGATAATATGCGCGGTACCATGTTGGATTGGACGGGCAATGTGGTTACCGCGAAGAACATCCTGTTGACCCCGCGGACTGAGGCGGATATGAAGGTGGTCGAGGGTCTTGTCGCAAAAGTCATGGGGCTGAGCACTCAGCCGGGCGGGCTTTTGAATGTGGCCGATGCGATCGAGGGCGATCTTCCGGCTCAGTTTAATACCGATTTCACCGGTTATCGTTTCGGTAACGACTTTAACAGTGGTAATGGTTTTGCGGGCGGTATTGCGACGGGTAATAAGCTTGAGCGGACGTCATCCGGCTGGGCCACGATGTTCAATGACGGCGATATTCTGGTTGGCAAAAGCGCTCCGAGCAATGTTAAAGACGCGCCGGTTTCTTTCTCGGATGCGTCCAGGCAGGGGATCTCGTATGACCTTTATGATGGAAGGGCGGAACTGGTCAAAGCGGATCAATATCTTGTTACGTTGAATGAATTGGGCGCCCGGGAGTCTTCCAAGGTTGGGGACAAGAAGGCTCCGACTGGCCAGGAGTTTGGCTTCTTGATGGGGATGGATGCGCAGGGTGGCTATATGTTGAACCCGCTGCGCGGGATGACGAATTCCACGGAATATAATTTTGGCCAGGGGGTTATTTACGATAAGAGAACTCAGTATGAGTTTAACCGCAGTACCGGGAATTTTGATATTAAGCCTATTACGAATCAACTCACCGCGGATACCACCAGCGTTATTAAGACCGACGCCGATGGGAAGTCCACTACATCGAACGCCAGGGCTTTGTTGTTCATGGGTTATGACGGAGTCGGGACAGCGGCCAAGACCCTTAACTTCGCCTGGCATGATCGCGGAGAAGAAAGTCGCGGGCATGACCTCCTGCAGTCTGTCCCGATGAACATGGCCGAGGTCAGGTCAGCTGGCGGAAAAATGGAGCAGCGGATCGTGATCGCTGGCATGAGGGTCAAAGATGTTAAAGTGGAAGACGGAATTAATATCGTCAATGAGACCGTGGCGCAGCGTGAAGGCAAGAATGGCAGTAATGTGAAAAATGGCGTTGTGGTAACAACGAAGATGGCGGAGCTTGTGAAAGGTGAAGTTGTCCTCAAAGATGTCCCGGGGGCTCAACGCCTTGTTTATAAAGATGCCAACGGGGTGGAACGGGTAGTGAGCGGTCAGTTGGAGTGGAATCTGATAGCGACGATCGAAGGTAAAGCAGGGGATGGCAACAAGTACTTCTTCATTCCCCAGGATTCCGATTCTGGCAGAAAGGCCGGTCTTTTTACTCCTGCGAAGCCCGGAAATCAAGTGGTTGTTTATGATTCTAACGGGCGTCCGCTTACTAACGGGCGTCCGCTTGAGCAGGAGGAAATTAAGAAGATCCAGCAGATCGCCAGTGTTGATGGTAAGTTCAGCGCTGACCAGGCGCAAGCGCACGGTGGTATTGTTGTTACGTTTGCCACCAAGGAAGTTAACGGCAAGTTGGTGGTCGATGACAGCAAGGTCATCAGCTGGAATGGCCGCGCAGAGAATTTGGGCGTTCAGGCTGATGCTGATGGAAAGATCCTTGCTTTTACCCGCGCTTTAGAAAGCACCAGGTCCGGAGAAACCAGGTACGAGGTGCTTAATCCGTATACTCTAAATTCTGTTGGTGTTCATACGAGTTATCAGGCGGCTCCTGTTTCTGCAGGCATCGTTGCTTTTCAATCTGCGCCGGTGGATGACGGCGTTAAAAATTTTGACTCCCACTTAAAGAATGGTGTTGATCAACACATTACCCTTAGCGGCACTGGTAGCACAAGCACGTACTCGTATTACGATCAACGGACGGATATTCGTTACCAGGTTCGCGACGCTTCTGCTGTTATGGAAACTGCGGATGGTGTCAAGCTGGTGCAGATCGTGCGTGCTGATGGCAAGCTTGGGTTCTTCGATGCTAACGCCGGTAAGTTATTAAATCAAACGGTTACTTCAAGCGGGATGATCTTTAAGGCTGATGGGTCTTGGGGCCGGCCTAGTGAGAGCATGTCTTTTGCGGATGTCGCCAGGCAGTATGGGGCATGGTCGACGGGATTAGGCGGTCAGTATGAGTCGACATTAGACCATGAATCGACCGCGGTCAGCCGGTTCTTGATGCGTAATACGAGCTTGAATACGGATACGATCGCGGCGTTGGATATTTCCTCAATGTCGAGCAAGTCGGCTGCGTTGATGTTGGCGACCGCTGGCATTGGAATGGTCGCCAATAGCGTTAAGGGTACTATTGCGTTCAGGAGTGCTATTGCTGCCGGAAAAACTGTTGAACAGGCTACTGCCGCTGCGGAGGCTTTTTCAGCGCTTAATGGTGTGGGTGTAGCGGCGAAATCAATAGCCGTTACCAGTGGCCTTAGTTTTGTTGGTGGCACTGCTTATGGTTTAGCCAAGAGCGGCGGCGATGTGGATGTTGCGCTGCAAAGCGGTTCTTCAGCTGCGGCGAACAGTCTTTATTTTGCCGCGGCGGCACCGTTGTTGAGTGTGGCCGGCACTGCGATCGCCGGGACCAGGATCGGGACCGTTGCGTCGGGTTGGCAGAGCTCTGCTTTAGGGGGGATGACCAAAGGCCTTAGTTATGTTGGTGGCGGTAGCGTAGCAAGAGGGATTGGAATTTCAACGCTTGGAACTGCTGTAGGCAGCGGGGCTATTGCGCCGGCATTCATGAAAGATGGTTACACCACATCGAATATAATCAAATCTACCGTGGGCGGCGCGATGGTTGTGCCGTTAGCGTATTTGGCCCTCAGTGCTCCGTCTACATTCTCTAAAGGCTTTTTGGGTCAGGATTTGTCACCATGGCAGGTTAAGGCGTTGACCGCGATGTCCAGCGGAGCTCGCGTGACCATTGCCGCGAATGCCGGATCTTTACTCGTTAATCATGAGCTGTTGACATTGGAGCAGAGCCTTTCCGTGATGGCGCTGGTCTCCGGGTCGCAATTCGCGGCGACTGAGTTGGCTCTTGCTGCGCCAGCAGAGAATGCGGCGTATGCTTTTGGTGGTAGATCGGGCGCATTTATGCAAACGATGATTCGCCCTGCTTTCGGGATGGCTAATGTTAGTTTGGGTATCGACAGCGTCCTTCAGGAGAAAACGATCAGGGCCAGTAAAGATTGGTATGCTGCGCCTTTGGCGAGTGTTGAGAGTTATGGCACCGGCTTTGGATATGGCGCTGCGACAGGCCTTTTTGCCGGGGCCACCAAAGAATTCATGGGTATGGGTAAGGATTCCATTAAAATTTTTGGTTCGGAGATCAATAAAGAACGCTTGGCCATGGCGGCTAGCGGCATGGCGATCAATGTGACCCGCGGTGCGCTCTCGAACGCGATGCATGACAGGAGCTTTTCGGATTATATCTTGAGCGGCCAGGGCATTGTTGATGCGGCTGTCGGATTTGGCGGCGGTTATTTGGCCGGAGCACTTAAAGGTAAGGTGTCGAATAGTTTAACATCGTCTTTTAGCAAAAATGCCTACGACACAGTGGCTAATACGGCCATTAATCTAGTTGGCGGCATGGCAGATAGGAAGTTGCGGGGATCGGATATTTTAAGCAAGGAAATGATCTTTGATGCCGCGGCTGGTGTTATCGGGACCGGCATTACGAAAGCGGCTCCGGGCTGGGCACAGAAAGCGGCTGGTATCGAGAACGCGGCGGCTAAAGCCGAGACGGTAAAAAAAGGCGGTACGCAGATCTTTTTGGAGAAATATTCGCCGTTCTCCATTCCCACCAGAATGCAGGCGATCAGCAGTTATTTCTCCGCTGGTGATCTGACAGTAGGCCAATATGCCCGGCTGATGGTCCGTAATGGCGCGATCGAGAAACTTGCCGGTGGTGTGACGGTGGGTGCCGTTGGCGGTTTTGCCACCTCTTTTGCCAGTCCCGAAAAAGTTACTTCTGAAGACCGGGTGAAATATACCATGTACGGTGCGGCGGCGGGTGGGTTGTTGTCTCTTCTTACATTAGCCCGGCCGGTCATGCAAGCCTGGGCCAGCAGTGCTGTTAATGCCGAAGGCAAGATCGTCCGGATTGAGCCGAACCTCATTAGTATGGGCACTAATCCGGAAGTGGCGGCGAAAATGTCAATATCTTCCGCTCTGGATTTTGCGGCCATGATGCCCGCCTGGCGCATGGTAAGTTTGCCGGTGAACAGGGTTGTTGATTTCGGGGTTGAGAATGTGTTTGGAAAAGGCTTAACCTGGGGTGATGCCGGCCGCAGGGCTTTCGACAAATTTGATCCTGTGACCCTCCGCAATGCGGACGGTTCGGTCGCGCAGAGAACCGGCGCTTGGGAGATGCTTAAGCAGGATGTTACGGGCGGCTTACAGAGCGGTTACAGCCTTGGGCCTATGCTGGGCTTGTTCCAGATGCCGTTATCGGCGGTAACTAAGAATTCGAGCGGTCGTCTTGCCAGGGCGGTTGAAGGTTACCAGTCTTTGGGCATGGTAGGCACGATCGGCCTTCTGTCGGCAAGCGGCGCGGCGATCGGCCATGGGATCCGTTATATGGCGCCGGATGTGGTCAACAGGTTTGAGGCCGAAGAGTGGGCTAGATTGAAATATGCCGATGCCGACTACGCCACTAAAAAGAATATGGTCAACGATGCGGTGCAGGCGAGGGTCGATGCTATCGCCCAGCAGGGTTCCTTCTATAGCTTGTTCTTGGTACCCCAGGGCGGCCGGGTTAGGGAGGATTCTTTGGATGTTCAAAAGAGCGACGCCAAGTACATGGTTGGCCGGTTGATCGAGGCCAGGGGCGAAGTGGTGAGCAATCCCGCGGCAGATCCGCAGTCTGTGCAAAGAGCTAATCAGGTGGTGCTTGAATCGATCAGGAATTTGGCGCAACTTGATATGAGTGCCGGTAATAAGGCTCACAGCGAGTACCAGGAGAGCCGGAAGGTGGATCTACAAAAGATCATCGATAGCCCCACGAGCAGTCTGGCGGATAAGAATCTGGCTGAGGCCAGGATCATCGGGATCGATATTGAATCGGCTGATTGGCGGGCGACTGGGCATGCTTTGGCCAAAAATCAGGAAGGCGTTCAGGTTGAGCTTGATAAAAAGGAAGCACTGACGAAACAACAGCAGCTTTCTCTGGACAAGGCTTTACTGGCGGGGAAGAACGACCCGCGTTTGAATGAGATTATTAGAGCTGGAAATAATGATGTTCAGGTTCGTTATGAGGCCGGTCTTATCCGGATTGAGAACGATATCCAATCCACTGTCCCGGAAGTTAAAAAAAGAGCCGAGGTAATGCGTGGGGTGTGGACCTCTGTTGGCGAGGTTATTGATGCGGCCAGCCGGTCCGATTCTGCTCATGTAGCGGCGTATCAGATCGAACAGGCTTCTCAAAAATTGTCTGAAGCGGTGGGCAGTAAGGCGATCTCTTTTGATGATGCCTATGCCATCGTTAGCAGGGTGTCGGCGATCGGGCTTGCTGATCAGAATGGTATTAAATTACGCCAGGAACTGAAGAACGCGGTTGATAATCCGCGCGTTGCGTCGCAGGTTGAGCAGGTTAAGGCGGGTGTGGATCAGGCTTTGGCCAGGCTCGTTGCAGAGCGTCAGGCATCGACCGATCCGGCTGTTGCTGCCCAACCTGGCAGCAGGGAACAGCAATTAAGCGCCTTGAAACAGAGTTTAGATGATGCGAAGCCGGTTGATGTGCACTCGGCACTTGCCCGGATGACGGAGATCGAGACCCAGATCGAGCAGCTGAAAGGATCTCCCTCCAATATCGATATAGCGAAAACGGCTATGTTACGGCAAAAGTTGGAAGCATTGCGGCAGTCGCCTGAGATCCAGGTTTATACTGCGGATCAGGCTTATGGAGAAATAGACAGGTTGCTTGGCATTGCCAGGGAGGGAGAATCTCAGCGCGGGGAAGATCTGGTCAATGGTGTTCATGATCGGCTAATCAGCAGTTATAAGTTATTGGCTTTGTCGGCTGACGCGAGCATGGCAGAGAGGGCTATTTCGGCTCTGACCAAGATGGGCTTTGAGCGTTTCAGCAATGAGCAGAAGGTGGATGCTTCCGGAACCACAGGGCGTAATGCACAGGGAGAGAAAGCCCAGCTTGAAAGTTTGGTCGCTGAATTGAAGCAGTTGATCACGCTTAATGACGCGATCAAGCCTGAAACAAGGAATGCTTTACAGGACGGCATTCTGGTTGAAACCGCCAAGCTTAACGTTCTTGTTGCCGATGCGGCCAGGATCAACAGCAATAGTTCTAAGCCTTACGACATGCTGGTCAATACGGTCAAAGAGCTTAATGATCTTTTGACTAGCGCGGCAACGGCTCAGGGCCGTGCGCAAATCAAACTGCTGATCGCTGAAAAAGAATTGTCCTTGCACTCCGTCTTGTTTGAAGCGGGGAATTCAGTTATTGGGTCGCAGCATCTTCGTGCCGCCGACGAACTGTTAAGATCTCCCGAGTTAGCGCTTGACTCGAAAGCTTTCGAATTGCGCAAGCAGGTTGCGCTTCAGCCGCATCTTGATGCGATCATGACGGAATTCCAGGCTAAAAGGGCCGATGGAAAGAGCGTGGATACGGGTCTTCTGGCATCTGAGTTCAGGCAGGCGCAGATGATCGATCCGACCAAAGGTTTTGGGGCGATGGCCGAATTGCTGGAAGGTTATGGGACACTCTCAGAGACACTGGCGAAGCAAACCATGACTCCCAAGCTGGCAGATAAGCTGGTTGAGAAAGTATCTGCTGCCAGGGAAGCGCTGGGGAAAACCACGTTGACGGCAATGGATATGCACGGGATCGAGTCCGGGATGAAATCCTCGCTTGATCTTTTAAGCCAGGCTCTTGATGTTTATCAGAATGGGACGGTTGAGGCGAAGTCGGAGTTTCTTAAGAATGTGTCCGATGTTGCTTCAGGGAAGCCATTGTTGGAGTGGGCTGACGTATTTAGCGCGATGGGTGACAAATTCAAATTGACCCCCCAGGCCAGCCGCCTGTTTGAAATGACTGCGACTCAGGAAAAGTTTACCCTTTTGAATAAAGTCTCAAATGAAATGCAGATCGCTGTTAAAGAATCTCCTCACGGTGCTCTTAAAGGCATATTTGAGAAGGTTCGCGGGGAAGTTTTGGAGCATTTTCTTGCTCAAAAGATTCAAGAGACCGGGAATAATCAGTTAACTGTGAAGGACGTTTCTGTTAACGACGGGTATTTGGAGGCTCTTATTAATCTTTCCCTGAAGTCGCTTGATGCGATCAGGGATGGAAAATCGGTTGACGGCAAATTGTTAACCCTGCAAATGGCCGGCGGTAAAACAACGATGGAGCGCTTTGTCCTTAAGGCATTGCTGGAATATGCCGCGAAGAATGCGCCTAACGCCGAGTTTATTTTACTTAAGCCCAGTAAAGGTGAAGCTGAGGCGGCTGTTAACTCGGCTCCCGAGATATTCTCTCGCGGTATCGATAAACAAGGCAATAAGATCAGGGTGCTGACTTTTACGGAGGCTTTTGAAGCTCAGCTTCAGTTTAAGGGAGTCAAAGAGCAGGAAATGAAGAACAGCGGTATGACGCCGGAGCAGATCGCTGGGTACGATTTCAAGAGTGACGAAAAAAATCCCTTCCGCAATTCTTTGACGTTCATTGATGAAGTTCATAAATTCCTTTTGAGCCCGGCAATGATCAAGGGTGGCGGTGTAGACGGGGCTGCTCTCATCAACGGAAGAGGTGAAGAGTTCAGGGCTAAATTACAGCGCACACAGCAATTGGGCGATGAATTGGTGAAGGCCATCAGGGTGCTGGCGGGGGATACCAGTACCGGGAAGCCTACGCAAGCGACAGCCGATTTGATTAATACAATGATCGAAACAGATAGTTTGCATAATGCCCGGTTCAACAATGGTTTTGGAGAGAGGTTAAAACAGCAGTTCGGTGAAACAGATTGGTATAAGAGCTTGACCGCATCTCAGGAAGGGGCGACGGAAGGCGTCTTGACCCCGTTGTTAAACGAGATTGCCTGGGCGTTTAAGAATGAGATCCATCATGCTAATTTTGCTATCAGGACGAATCCCAAGGGCTTGGCCGAGCTGGTTATTTTCGAGCACCTTGAAGCTTTGGGTAAGGAGGCGTATGGCCGGGTTTATAGCGATGAGACCGGGTTAAAGGCCAAGATGCGCGGCGTTCTTGCGGTTCATGATTTTATGGAGGCAGAAACAACGCCCATTACACGATTTGCTGAATTGGTAGCTCAGGGTCATGATCGTCAGGTTACGGCGGCCGAATTGATCGCGACGATGCCGGGCGTGATCGGTTACACCGGTTCAGCCGATGCGGTCGCCAAGATGGCGGATCTTTTATCAGTCGGGGTACAGCATTTTGATAAGACACAGCTTGCGTTGGAATACCATACTAATTGGAGTTCAGAGTTCAGGTTAGATCAGTCAGCTTCACAGGCGAGTCTTCACGATGCTCTTGACTGGGCCAGTTCCCCTTCTACTGATGTGGCTTCCAGGAAACTCAAGAATGTTCTTGTGCTTAACAGCAACTCTGCGGTATCGCGTGATGAAGCCTGGCAGGAGATCAGCAAGCTTAACAGTGAAGACCTGATCGTGGTCAAAAGGGATCCTGACCAGATGCGCTCTGTCGCAAAATTGCTCAAAGACGGCATAATTGTTGATCAGAATGGCAATGAAGTTGAAATAGGGGCCAAGAGGGTTATTATTCTAACCGCTGTGCAGGAAGCGGTTTCAATTGAGGGCAAGGATCTTTTTGTGACGATCCGCGACTATACCCTGCGCCCCAAATTCGGCCATGATCAGGCGTCTTTGCGCGTGAATTCGTTGAATGAGGTGGGCAAAGGAATATTCCCGGTTACGCGCTCCGATGGTGAGTATATTACAGTGACCTGCCTGAGCCGGGACAATCCGGATCCGGCTTTGTCAACAGATCGGGCGAACACCCTGAGGGCTTTGGTTTCCGGCGGGCATGAGGCGGAAGCTAAAAAAGTCCTGTTGCAGACCATGGGCGAGTTAGCGACGGAAGCGTCGGTTCAGGCCGCCAGCAGTACAATGACAGTGGCCCGTTCGGTCAATATGGAAGAGGCCCAGAAATTCATTGCGGATATTCATAAGGCCAGCACGATTGCGGCGATCAGGCAGTTTCAGGAGCTTACGGGACAAACGTCTTTTGCCAGGATATATACGCGCGCGCTTGGCGCCGGTTACCATGAGGCTGTCCTTTTTAATAACGGGCAGGAGTATTCATTTAACGCCTTGGTGGCCTTACCCAATGGCCAGGGCGTGCGGATGGACCAGAACGGTGCCAATATTGTGCAGCCGGGCCAGGTTGTTGATATGAAGAATGGATTGACCAGCGCCGGGTACAACGTTTATGCAGATATGAAGGCCTGGGATCAGGTGCGTGATACAGGTTCTACGGCGATAGCGCCGGTCAGGTATATAACCCGTGGCGCTATTGTCAATACGAAGCCCTGGGAAGGCCCGTTGATGGTCAGCGGTTGGGTTAGCGGCGATCTTAAATGGGATGGTAAGACGCCCATATATGAGCAATCGCAGTCTGTGCATGTTATGGGCGCTAATGGCGTGGCCGGGGCTCCGATTAATATTACCGGGCTCTCACATTTTGATCAGGGCAAAGGCGTGATCGCCGAGGATAAAGATCAGTACCGCGTTACGGTGCAGAGTCATCAGGCGCTTGTAAAAGCACTGGGGCTTGCGTCGACCACGAAGTTGGTTGTTGCGCAACCAACTCCGGATATGGATGGCCGCAAGTCGCAGATCGTCAGTGAGCACATTCTGCAGGCGGACGGGAAGTATCGGGAGATCATCCGTGGCGTTATCTTTGAGGGAGTTCTTTATAAAAACGAGATCGATAGTCAAATAAAGGGTAAAAATTTTGCGTTTGAAGCCGTGACCGAGGATCATATTCAGCTTCCCGATATGCGTCACGATAAGTTATTTGTGAAGAATCGGATGGAAGTGCGGGACGGCCAGTTAGTGAAGGTTGGCGGTGAGGTTGCAAATAAGGCGCCGGTGTTGTTGCGCGGGGTTACAGTGGTGGCCGGAGATCAGGTTGAGTTCGCCAATGATGTTAAAGGCGAGAAGGTCCTTGTGATCCGTGGTGAGAAAGGTGAAGTTAAAGCCGGGGTCTTCGGTGATCATATTTATACGTTAAACGATCAGAACGTTTTTGAGGTTCCCAAGGCGCAGATTCGGGTGATCAGCCCGAATGGGACAAAAGTTGACCGGGTCGCAACAATAGATACTTATCGCGTGGATCACGCTGGAGCGGGCGTTGTTCGTTCACAGTCGGTTTTATCGCGCGACCTGGTTTATAAGGATAATGACGGGAATGTTACCGTTACTTTTAGCAAAGGGACCGAGATTGACCGTGAAAAAGGCATTTTGAGCTACAAGGGACAGCAGGTTGGCCGGTTCATCTTTGACAGGATCTTGGTGAAGAAGGGCGAGCAGTACGAGATCTCAGCGAAAGATGTTCAGACGGTCGAATTTCTGCAGCGCTATAGCGTTAAGCCGGAGATCGAAGGTGATATCCTGAAAGTTAATGCGGTGGATTTCGAACGCGCGGTCGCTAATGCACAGTCTTTTACTAATTCGTTTAGTAAAAAGTGGGAAAAAGCGGTTAGGTCCGGCGCGCCTAAGGCTGAGATGGAGGCGGTGGCCGCGGAGTACAACAAAGAATTTGCCGACAGGGATGTTCAACTGGCGGTGACGCCTCTTGATCAAGCGCTTAATGAGGTTACGGAAAAAGATGAAGTAAAGAGGCAGCAGTTGACCAAAACATACGCATTGGTCTTTAAGGCGAAAGCCGGCAGTAAAGCGTATGTGGCAAACCTGGTCAATTTTGTTCAGGATCGATTCGGGAAGACCCTGGCGGCTACTCCGATAATGGAAGAGCGTAATTCAGCGGCTTTATCTACAGACAAGTTTTTCCATATGGGTCGTGCTTTAACGAAGTTCCTGATCAATGGCGAAATGAATTTTGATTCCGCTAACGTTTTTCTTCATGAGCTTATTCATGAAGAGTTTAAGCGGATGGTTCGTGAGAAGGATTCTCGTCTTGGGGTTTTAACGCAGCAGCGTTTTGAGAATCATCAGGAACTCCAACAGCTGGCACAGGTGCTTTCTGGTATCTATGATAAAGAGTTCTCTCCTGAAGAGATCATTACTCATTACGTTGAGGTTTTTGGGGTTCCCGGTAAAGATAATTGGGATTCTCATCCTCCGGCGATCCAGAAACTGTTAGCGCCGATGAAAGACTTCTTTAATCAGTTGAGAGGGCAAGTTCCAGAATCATTGTTCCAGGGGAAGTACGCGATCATGAAGCTGTCTGCTGATCGCGGAGATATGGAAGAAGCGCGGAATCAGGCGTCTTCGATCAGGACGATGCTGGTGAGAGGCCGCGGGCTGGCCATGAAGTCAAAGCTGGTTTTTGCTTCAGGGCTTAATGTTTTGAATAAGATTTCTGATCAGGATTTGGAAGCGATGATCTCCAAGGACGGCGGGGAGAATCATGTGCTTAAGATCAGGATGATCGCGGGTGTTAATGAATTTACCTTACAGCAGCCAATAGGAGACATAGAACAGAAAGCTTCAGTACTCAGGCCGTGGTTGAAGGGTGTTCTGGAGCAGTCTTTGCTGTTTGCTGATGATTATGCCCGGATGTATGAGGCGCACATTGACCTGATTGGTAATCGTGAGAAAATTGACTCGGCCAGCGATCGTGAAAAATTTGCGGATGCTAACGAGTTGATCAAGGCCGGTGAAGCGTCCGCTTCACAGGAATCTTTGATGCAGTATTTAGCAGGCAAGCCGGGTGAGGCCCAGGTCTTCAATGACTTGATGGCTAAGGTTGCGCTACAGGCTTCACAGGCGAAGGTGGTTATGACTCCTGCGGCTACAGCATCCGACACCGGCACACCTTCGACCGCGTTCTCCGATCATTTAAGGAATAATGTTCTTACCGCTCTGCCAGGCACCGAAGCGGCTCCGGCCCCGGTTGCTGCAACAGCGCAGCCGAAGACCGAGCCTGCCAAAGGCGCCGCGACAACGACAGCGCCTCCGGCTGCTAAATCGGTTGTTTCACCTTCTACTGTCGCTTCCAGCACCTTGGCCGCCGCTCTCCCGCAGATCAGCCAGCCCAAGCCCAAAGAAGTCATTGAAGTTAACGGCCAGTTCTATTTCTTCCGTCCTGTAGCTCAAGCCGCTCAGCCCAATATCGCCGCGAATGATCAAAAGGCCCCGCAGGCGCCGTCCTATGATCCTAATCAGCTGAAACTTGACCTCAACACCGCGGATGCCAACGGGCAGTATCTGCTCCCGATGACGGTCCAGGAATCGGCCAAGCCGGAAGTTGTGTTGCCGAAGGCCACGTCCACGCTTTCTGTGGCCGCGGTGGCTGCGCCGATCCAGATGGACTTTGATTTTAACAATCCGGTGAAAACGGCCGAAGAAACCGCTCGCGAACTTAAAGAGAAGGTCAGCACCTTGCTGGCTCAGTGGAAACTGATGGCCCGTTGGGTGGCTAAGCACCATGAAGCGCCGGCTCGTTTTGACCTGCGCAATCCTGGCTTTGGTACGCCGGTCGTTCCTTCCGTTCCTGCCGTTGTGACCACGCCTTTCAGGCCTGAGTTCCAGGGCGTTATGATCGGCGCAACGACGCCTGGCCCGATCAGCGGCAAGTTGACCGTGATCGATGGCCGAACGCTTACGGCCTTCCATGTTCCGGCGCCGATCGTGCCTGTAGCCACGGTTCCTGCGCGGACCTTTGAACCTGTTAAAGCCACCGCTTATACACTGGTCCTGGGCGTGCCCATGGCCACCACGGCGGCTATCCTGTACCTGTGGCATTTTGTCGGCCTGCAGTATTATTCAGCGTTAACGCCGGTTGTGGCGATGGCGGGTGCCGCGGCGGTGAGCGTGGCTACTTTGGGCACCGCGGCTGTCAAATACGGCCGGGTGATCGCCAAGGGCGAGACTCTTAAGAACCGCCTGAAGGCCTGGACCAAGGCCATGATCCCCTCTAAGAGAACGGCCGGCGCGGTGGTTTTAGCGACGGCTGGTTTGGCGGCGGTTGTGGAGCAGGGGCTTAGCCATACCGGTGAAAAGGCCGATGATGTTATGGTTAAGCGCCTGGAACAACAGAAGGATTTTGAGAAGAACGGTGACCTGCTTGGCGCGCTGGCCATGTGGGAGGGCGTTTCTGAGTCCGATGGTGCGTACGGCAAGAGAGATTTTGAGAAAGAGGTTTGGACTTTACTTGGTTTTAACACCAGCGCCAGTTGGTATCAGATCCAGAAGGCGGTGGCTGAAAAGTTGCAGGGCAATCTTTCTGATGAAGACCTGGCGCGCCTGGCGGCTAATTTAGGCAAAGAGAGTCATCAGGGGACGATCTTCACTGGTAAGGATTTGCTGAGCGACCCGATCATTGCCGGCAAGCTGGTTCAGCTGTTCATGTTGAGCGTCAAGGAGGAGTGGGACAGTCAGCTGGGTGATCAATTCAAGTTCAATTCACTGCCTTATGAGCTGCAAGTCAAGTTGGTGGCTTCTTCTTATCGTTATTCCGTTTCGGGTGCTCTTAACGGCCTGGCCCGCGAGATCCTCACCAAGCTCGGCCTGACGTCTAAGGATATTCAGGGAGGCTATAACCACTATTTTAAGATCGACGCGGATCATTTCTATAATGTTACGGTTGACGGCAAAGAGATCGATGGGCTTAAGCCGGTCAATCAGGAGCAGTCTTTGGCGGAGCTGCTTGCCGGAGAGCAGATCACGGCGGATCAGATCACCGTTTCTGTTGTTAATAAGGGCAAGGCCGGCAAAGCGATCACCTTGCGCCGTTTTAACAATGCCTATTACATGGTTGGTAAAACGCCGGATTTCAAAGTTGTGCGCAATGCTCCGGTGGTGGTTGAGGGGATCGCTAAGGTTGGCGGTTTAGCTAATTTACTTGGTGATAAACTTAATGATAAGGTTTTCTATCGCGGCAATAAGATCGTCAAGCAGCTTCCGGCCAGCCTGTTGAAGCCCGGCATGTGGGTGATCAAGGGATCGCGGCCTTCAATGATGACGGCCGATCTGCAGTGGCCCGTGGCTTCTTCGGCCAAAGCGGCGGTCGGGTTTAACAGTTTCGGCCAGTCCTTGCGCGGCAATGCTGGTAAAAAACGTCCGCATTTAGGCAATGATGTGATCGTCGATATTGGTTCCGATGTTAAGTCGGTTGCCGCGGGTAAGGTTGCTTTTGTGGGTTTTGTGGATCAATACGGCTGGGTGGTTATTGTTGAGCACAATAACGGCACGGAGCCCTATTATTCCTACTATAGCCATTTGGACGAGAAAGGCTTGCCTGATGTCGGCACTCCGGTCACGGCAAAGCAGGTTATTGGCGTTGCTGGCCTTTCGGGTAATGCCAATGAGAATCTGAATGTCGATGTTGAAAAGAGCAAGACCGTGTCTCATTTCGGGTTCTTCCGCGTTATTAACGGGAAGACCTGGCAGTATTTTGACCCGAATCAGATCTTCTTCGGGAAGTCTTTCTTTAATTTCAGGAAGCACACGATCATCGCGCCGGCCCTTGTTTCTGGTTTGGCCCGTGAGGTAAAACCCGTTATTGTTCCGGTCACGGTTGACGCGAATGGCGCGTGGAACACCACCAACATGCTGGATCGTCAGAAAGTTTACAATGGCCTGACGCCCACCATCATGCCCAAGCCGTTGACCAATGCGGTCGTCCCGACGCTTAGTTTCAATGTGTCCGACCTCGTCCTCGAGAACCTTAAGATCATGAAGCGCCTGGAAGCCAGTGGCATTGATCGTAAAACGGCCCGGAAGGTTTTTGAAGATATGGCCGATTTTGCCAGATTTGATCATGGCCGGCTGGAGCTTGCGCTGAATTCTTATGACCGGATGGCGTCCTCCGGGGATCTTGATCCTGAAAATGTCGGGAACGTCCTGCCGTATCTGTCGATCATTGAGAAAGTGGCTGGCCAGATCGGTACCAACGACGCCACCAACCACCTCGGTTCCTGCTTCAAAGTTTCTTCCACCGGTGCCGCTAATAACGCCATGAAGGCTTCCGAAGATTATTGGAAGCCGGGCGATATCTGGCAGGCTTACTGGAACGGCGCGCTGGGCGTCACCACCGACAAGAATGTTGACCAGGCCAAGCGTATCAAGGCTTTGATGGGCCGCATGAAGATCGAGAACCAGGCCGGCTTCCTGGCCGCGTTCGTGGGCGTGATCGCGTACAAAGCCCCGAAGGCTGAGCTTTCCGGTGAAGTCGCCGCCGCCGCCAAGGTGCTGGCCGATAAGTTCTTAGCTGGTGAGTTCACGGTGAACGAGATGGCCTCTATCGTGGCCGCGGCCGCGAACATGGGCATTATCGCGCAGACGATCATCAAGGGTATTATTGGCGATGCCGCTTACGCCAAAGCGCTTGAGACGGCCCAGAAAGACGGCCTCCTCAGCGGTAAGGGCGCCTTCAAGCCGTTCATCATTGACGCCCGCGCTGCCGCGAAGAGCGAAGTTTTCAACACGGTCTACAAGATGTCCCTCTCGGTCAACCGCAAGGCCGCGACGCTCCGCCAGCAGGGCAATGAGCAGGCCGCGGTCGCCATCGAAGCCAAGTTCGCTACCTGGCTCGCCGCTTGGGCGCCGCAGTACAGCTTCGCGATGGTTAAAGGGATCATCTACTGCAACGACATCCTCAAGGCGGCTGGTATCGAGAAGACGCCTGAAGAGATCGAGGTCATCGCTTATAAGGGTAAGATCAAGCGCGTGGCCCAGCGTTTCGCGGCCGGCAAGATCACCCGGACCCAGTTCCAGAACGCTTATAACTTGTATAACTCCAAGATCGAGGCCATCGAGAACGGTGTCCAGCCGCGCACCGTGTTGGCGGCCCAGGCCGAACTTGCCGCCACGGTCAAGGCTATGGATGAAGCTCCGGCCACGGTTGAAACAGCGGCCGATCAGGTGGCCCAGCCGGTTGCCGAGGTTACGGCGGCTCCCGCTCCTGCCAAGTACGATGGCAAGCATTTCTTTGAAGATACCGGGGCTACCGAAGAGTCCATGCCCGAGGTCAGCGCTCAAACGTTCAAGAAACAGGGCGTGCCTGAGTGGGCCGTTCAGCAGAACAATGCGCCGCTGCCGTCCAATGTTCCTTCCGGGGCTATTCCCACGCCCATGCAGATCATCAGGAATATTATTGATTATCCGACCCGTCTGCTTAACGAGATGTCCGGCCGTACTCCCGCTTTGGCGATGAATGCCGCGCAGAAGGCGGATGGCGCGCAGGTTACGGAGCAGGAAGTTAACGCCCTTTTTGACCGGATCAAACAGATCGGCAGGGAAGTCGGCCGGCCGTTGGATGCCAGGGTAGATGAGCAGAAGAAAATGACGCTTAGCCTGGTTCAGGGAAAGACCGCTATTGCCGAGAACGCCAAAGGTAAAACGCTGGTGGGTATTGCCGCTACGATCCTTTTCATGGAAAAAGGCCTGCAAACCAACTTCCTGGTCCGTGATGAGTCTGACTATCAGAAGTTACTGGCTGGCGGTACCGATTATTTAACCCCGGTCATCCAGAAGCTGCTTGCTGAAAAAGGCTTTGCCTTATCCGCCATGGACGGCCTTTACAAGACATATTCTGATCTACGCGAGAAACAGGCCAAGACGCCCACTGGAACGCCCGCAAGCCGTCAGATCGAAGCTGACACGCTCGCTCAGTTGAAAGTGATCGCCGCGGACCTCAGGGATCAGAAGAAACTCAAGCTTTTCTCCATCGATCAACGCGGGTTCATGCCGGTTTATTTCAGTGCTGATTCCGTGTCCCATGACAGCCAGCCGATCCAGGCGGCCGTTGCGGATGTACGCCTGGCTTTGGATCAGATGAAGCAGAACCTGCACATCGTGGCGGACGAAGTGGACGATCTGGTAACAATGGAGAAGACGTATATTTCCACCCAGGGTAAGACCGGGGTTAAAGATGCCAATACGCAGAAGCTGATGGCGTCCATCCGGTCGATCCTGAAGGATGTTCGCGCTAAAATGAGCACTCAAGAGATCAAGGTTATCGCTTCGCTTGAGGAGTTCAAGCTTGCTAATGAAAACGGTGTTAAAGCGATCTACTTTAATAAAGCCTTGAATACCACCCAGGCCGGCCATACCGACCTGCTGGTGTCCGATGCTCTGCGCCAGGATTATAAAGGCCAGCAAGCGGATATTCTTAGTGGTGTGATCCGGTCTCTCTTTGAGAAGGAAGGTACCCGTTTGGCGCTGGCCAAGGTTGATAGTGGTGATGGCAAAGGCAAGCGCAACCAGTTCGTTCATGTGGACCGCATGGGCCGGGTGCACGACAAGATGATCGGCGAGTTCATCGACAAGCTGGCCAAGGCCGAGATCTATAATGAAACGGCTAAAGAAGAAGACAAGATCGATGTTGACGCCATTGCTTTCAGCGACAAGACCGTGGCCGAGAACCCGATCGAAGAGATCTTTGACACCAAGGGTGGCCTGGTGGTTGGTCTTACCGCCACACGGATGGGCACTGATGCCCTGATCCAGGCCAAGACCGGTACCACCATTGCCGGTGATGAAAAAGATGAGAGCAATGTCTGGAAACAGGCGGCTTTACCTGAGACCCATAAAGATCATGTGACTACCGGCCGTGTTAGCGATCGTGTGGCCTTAAAGCAGCGTATTGCCGCCCTGGTGGCCGAAGCCAAAGCTAAAGGCCGCGGGACATTGGTGCTTGTCTCCGATATTGCCCTGTTAAAAGAGATCCAGGAGCAGTTTGGCGCTTTGGCGATCGATGGTAATGCGAATGAAGACCAGATCCGTCAGGCTATTGAAAAGACGGGTACCTATGCCGGCCAGGAAATCCCTGGCATTACGGTCGCGCTCCCGATCATGGCTAAACAGCATAGCTTTAAGGGTAATTTGGACGTTATCGTGGCCGATGCCGAGCATTGGACCACGGCTAACCTGACTCATGCCGTCAACCGCAATAACCGTGACCAGGATGTTGAGGGTAAGAAGTATGTCCTGTTCAATGAAGAGGTCATGGATGGCATTTTCGCCAATTTGAAAGAAGTCCAGTCAGATATTAAGACGGTGCTGGCCAATGCTAAGGGCGATGTCGGCCTGGCTACTTTTGCCAAGGAGCTCGAAGCTCGTACCGCGGCCTGGGCCCGGAATCAGAATGTGTTTACCTATGATGTTGGGGACCTTAGGCTGACCACCGAGTATATGCAGGCGCTCCAGCAGTCCTTCGCGATCCGCCACTTTATCGTGACCACGCTCCATAACATGCGGATCACGGCATTCCTTAATAAGCAAAGGGAGACCGCGGCCGGTCAGGATAAGGTTGTCCTGGATAAAGTTTATGGCTTGATGCGTAATGGCCGCTATGACGTGAACGATCAGGTCCTGATGGATCATACCATCGGTGGCGCTGAGTGGCTGATGAAAGTCAATCAGGAAAGCTTGAGCGCTTTGATGCTGATGAGCCTGGATATCGCTAAAGGTGGCGCTATCAGTGAAGAATTGAAGACGGCGCTGGGTACCCATGTGGACAAGTCCCGCGAAGAGCTCACAGCGGACAGCCTGACTGGAAGCATTACGGATCTGAAGGGCAAGATCAACGCGGGCGACCAGAAGTTCGCCCTGGGGATCATGCTGACAAGCCTTGTGGGCAAGATCATTCCTTCCCGTATTGCCGATACGCGTAAACCGGAGGTCATGACGGCTTATGTGGCGCGTAATACGGGTGCCGAGGATCGTGACGTCCAGATCACGCAGGGCAAGCTCACCTTGAAGCCGGGCCAGGAGTTTGACCGCAAGACACAAGTGATCTCAACGGTTGCTCAGGATGGCACTCGGACCTTGACTGGCGTGGTTAGGGATCAGAAGGGCCGTAAAGCCACGGTCGTGCCTCTGGAGTCTACGGGTAATGGTACTGCCGTGATGGATGCCGAAAATGTTGTTATTGCCGATGTTCCTGTGCAGACTGTGACAGAAGTGAAGGTCGCGGCGGATGGCATGAGAACGACTACGACTTTGTCCGCGGATTTCAATTCTTCCCTGGGGATCGAAAAAGGCGATCAGATCATCGAGGGCGTCGATTCGCCCATCGGCCTGACCACGGTGGTCTTGCAGGGTAATAATACCGATCGTGTCCGCTTTATTTATGCCGATGATTATCGAGGCCAGAGAAATGTCCGTTTTGACGGGAATGGGAATAAAGCCATTCTTGTTGCCGGAGCTTTGGGTGAAGAGGGAAATGCCAGTATAGCGTTTGGGATGCCCTTGACAAAGGATCCTCAAGGCGTGTATTCCTTTGCGGCGCCTGAATTTACTGTTTCCGGCGTGCCTCAGCGCACGATGACCAGGGATGAATTGGTCGCGCTCGCGGCCCGGTTGATGATGTTTGCCGATAGCCATGATACGGACACTTACGAATTGAGACCAGGCGACAGAGAAATACGCAAACTTCTTTCCTTTAACAAGGATGGATCTGTGCGGGAAGGCAGGCGTCAGCAGGCTGCCGGAGCCCTTAAGCTGGCAAGTCGTTTTACCGGCATGCCAGAGATCCGCAAGTTCAATGAGCAGAATGCGCCGCTGGTCGTGGCCAAGTTTGATGGTTTTGCTTCAAAAATTCAAACGCCGCCTGCGCCAGTTGTTCAGGCCCCGGCTTCGCTTAAGACCACTAAGCCAGGGGTTTTCCGTAAATTCTTTGGTTGGGCTATGCCTAAGGCCAAGAAGACCGTGGCTATGGTCGCTTTGGCTGGCGCTTTGGCTAACGCGCCTGAATCCGAGGCCACAACCTTTGATCAGCCTGAACCGGCTATCCCTGGCAATACCTTAGTGGTCAATCTTGGTAATGTGGTCGCTTCCAAGGCTCCGAAACAGGAACCCAAGCAGGATCCGATCAATACCACGGCCCTGCCAACGACTTCGTCTAATACTATTCCGGGCAATGGCCTGCCGCCTGGTCCTATCGGTCCTACGGGCCCGGTGAATGGTCCGACAGGCCCGGTTATGCCGACTATGCCGGTTGTGCCGAATTTGCCGACCGTGCCTACGATGCCCCAGGTGCCTTCAATGCCTAACCTGCCTGGCGGAGCGATGCCGATGGCTGGCGGTATGGGCCTGATGACCCTGCTCTTTACCTTTGGAACGTCCGGTACGGCCTCGGCTGCGACCGGTGCTGGCGCTGGCGGAACTACGCCTGTTGGCGCTTTACTTGCCTTTGGAGCTATTCTCTATATTGGCATCAAGAACCGCAAGCTGATTGCGGCCCAAATATTGAGTTTCTGGAAATGGCTTAAATCGGTATTCGGCGACTCGGGTCGTATCACAGGCCGCAGACTCTCTCTCAGAGTCGGAGCGGTCGTGGAGGGTAAGAGAGATAGTATTGTTACTGTTAATGTAGTGAATGTAGTGTTTGTGGCCATCGGCAGGCTCGTTGCCGCGGTAAAGAAACTCGTTGTCGTCGAGAAGATCGGCGCCCGACCGCTAGGTTTGTCCGGTATCGGCGCTGAAGGTAAAGTAGGACGGACTGGTAGCACAGAAGCAAATGTAGCGAATACTGTTAATGTAGCACGTAGGATCGTAGTGAATGCAGTACGTAGGGCAGTAAATGGCGCTAAAGCGCAGGTCAAGGTTGCTGGTAATAACAGGGAAAGCAATGAACGGGCTAATGTCCAGGCTGGCCGTTCAACTGCTCGCAATCACGCCAGGGACAATGGTAGGTCGAACACGAATGCCCGCGAGGATCTGTTCGCGGTTACTGTCGATGAAGGTAGTAGTACTCGCTCTTTGAGCCAGAAGATGGCTCATGTGATGAAGGCTCTGTACACCGGTTCTGTCAAGGGTTTAGTGAGTGCGCCCGCGGTGGAGAAGGTGTGGAGAGAGGTCACCAGGATCGCTCTTGGGTTGTATACCAGGATCCGTCTGGAGATCATGAACGCCCGCTCTGACAGGGGACGTGCCGCCCGTGGTGTGGCTAGTACGGAATCGGGTCGTGTGTCTGCCGCTGATGAAGAAGGCCCGACTGCCGGTAACGGTAACGCGATCGGTAAGTCGAATGAAGATGGAAACAAGGGTGCCCGTAGTCTGACTGATGGCACCACCCACGCGCAGCGTGTGGGAAGTAACACCAGGTTCGTGAAGAGTGTGATCACCGGTATCAAGAACGGGATCAAGGCTCTACGCGGATTAGGCAATGCCCAGGGTGTGGAACGTGTCGGTGCCGGTAAAGAGAACGGGGCCGGAACCGCCTTGAGAATGCCGGGTGTGAAGGGTGTGGAAAGTGTCGGTCAGGGCCCAGTATATAGATCTCCCAGAACTGCCCAGCCCGATCAGGGCGCAAGCAAGGAACCGGTAGGATTCTCTGTCCGCAAGGAAGGGAAAACCCCGGCCGAAGGTGTGTCCGCGGCCCTTGCGCAGCTCTCATCCCGTATATCTGATACAGTAAAACAGATCCGCAAAAATTTAGGGTTCGTCACCCAGACTTTTGATGGGTTCTCCGTCAAAGTCACTGGCCGGGGTAACTTTACCCCCTTGAGGCACATATTTAGCCTCGCCCTGGCCGTCCTTTTGTTCACCGCTGTCTTCCAGGGGACGACATCCCGTGCCGAAGACAGCAGCTCGTTCGGTAAGCCTTCACAGAGTTATAGCCAGGTTCAGGGGTCGTTCAATGTTAATGTTCCCCTGGTCAAGGCTGTAGCCGTGAAGGGTACCCCGGCTTATATCTTCATCTCCCCGATCGATAATGAGATCGTCACCATTAACCATGCTGGCAAGGAGTACGGGATGCCGCAGGGCCTCTCTGGTGCCGAAAGCACTTCGATCCTTAAACAGGTCAAAGCCGGTAAGGTGGTGTTCATTTTCGATCCGAAGTCGGTGACCGATGAAGCGGCTTTCAATAACAATGAGCGCGGGGCCGAGTTCAACATGAAGCGCCTGGGCTTTGGGGATAACTCCAAGCGCAACGTGACCGTGAACTTTACCCAGATGGATCCCAAGCGCGGTTGGCGCACGCTGGTTCAGGCTTTGCTTGAAGTGACCGATCCGGACCTGGTAACCGGCAAAACGCCGCTTGAGGTTGTAAGCAGCCGGTTGAGCGCGGTGGCTGGCCAGATCACCGATAAGCTTGATGAAGCCGCGACCCTCACCAATAACATTACGACTTATAACGAAACGCGCGCGGCTCTGGTTGCGGCCGAGAAAGCCAAGGCTCTGCTGGAAGCTGGCGCGAAGACGTTCACCCGCGATCAGGATGCGCAGTACATCAGGAATCTGGGGAATGACCGCAACAAGCTCCGTCACAGCTCGCGCTATCAGTATAACGCGGCGGCCAGTTTCAGCATGTACGGCGACCTGGTGGGCAAGGACGTTTCCGGTAAGGGCGCCTTCTTCTTTAACGCTAACCTGCCGGGCGGCACCTACTATAAATGGGGCCAGCAGACGGTTAGCCTGATCAACATGGACGGGATGAGCGCTTCCGACATCGCCCTGGCCAGCGCGAATTGGCTTGACCTGTCTTTCCAGATCTACGACACCGTGATCAGCTACGACAATAAGGGCCAGGATGCTGATTGGTACTCCGAGCCGTCCTTGCTGATGCGCGTGATCAAGACCATCGGGCCGATCAACTGGACCACCCGCACATCGTTCACCGCTTATGATGATGAGCCGCAGGTTGAAACGCTGTTCTCGGTTTCCTATTACGATAATGGCCGCGCTATTTTGGGCATGCCGCATCATTATCTCGGCCTGCCTTTCCTGAGGGCGGTTGGCGATGGCCGTAATCAGTTCACTTGGCAGCCCCGTGGCCATGCGATCCAGATCAGCACCGTTCACCAGGATTTTGAATATGCCAATGATATTGAAACGAATACCAATATCCTGCGGGCCGACCTGTTCAGCCATGTGGATAAGAGCGTAGCTTATCGCGTTGAGACCAATAAGCTGGGCCAGGTTATCCGTTATATGCCTGACGTGAACGGCACCTATTACGCCGCCCGGATGAACGGGGTGGTGATGGCGCGTAACCCGGCTAACAATGAGATCAAATACAATATCGTCTTTAGCGCGCCGGTTTACGTGACCCAGGATATGTACGATTACGAAACGGGCCGCCTGAATACCGATATGAGCAAGCCGCTCCTGGTCAGGTTGCGCACTGGTAAAGCGCTCCATAATGAAGAGATCCGCATCGGCGGCGTTTATAACGGTGAGAAGATCGCGGGCGTTATTCGTGACAATTTCACCGAAGCGATCACCGAGTTCCAGACCCAGGCTTCCCAGGTGAACAGCCTGGAAGAGGTTCATCTGGCGGATGGCAGCGTGGTCCTGCGTCAACCGGCGACGGCTCCGCATTACGATTTTACCGGTGCTTACCGCACGCCGAAGCCTTCCTTTATAGGCCGCGTGGCGGGTACGGGCGTTGGCCTGGTGGCCGATCAGTTCACGGCCTGGCCGCATGATATCGTCGCGATGTTCGGCGGGAAAGAGACGATCGCTGACACGTACAAGGCGACGGCGTTCAATACGTCTTCCAACCGCCCGGTGGATACGAATATCGTCAGCGCGGTCAATGGTTCGCTGGGTAACCGTTTCTATCCGAGCTATGAGTGGAGCGCGATCTTCGATAAGACCGATACGAATTATATCGGCGCGATCGTTTATCAGGGCAATGTCTGGCCTGAGAAGGTTTCCGTGCTGCCGGCCGGCGCGACCCGGTTCATGGACCTGACGGCGGCGCAGCAGGCCGATATCCAGGCGCATCAGCGTTTGGGCAGCTTGCCGCTCACCGGGGATACGCTGGTTGTCCGTCCGACAGATGGCAGCGGCTGGGGGATCTTCGATCCGTCGTTTGCTTACAATATCCGCAGCATTGACGCGAACACTGTGATCGCGCAGGAGCGTTTGGCGGGTGTGATCAACCGCGGCTTTATCCATTTCGTGGACGGCCCCACGGTGACGGTGACCAATAAATCCCAGGTTGAGAAATTCAAGGCCGCCCAGTATGTGAAGGGTGCGGTTCAGTATGGCGTCAGTGGCCGTTACTTGATCGGCGGTGAGCCGTTCGCGGCTGATCAGATGGTCTTGGTTGAGAATGGCAAGGTTGTGGCGACGTATGAGACGGGCTTGGCCGGTGATAATGAATATAAGAAGCTGCTCAAGCTCCAGCAGGCGGCGTATCAGGCTGACGCGCTGGAAGTCGAGAATGTGGCTGATGAGACGTACACGATCTATGTGAAGGGCGAAGCGACGGCCGAGCAGTTGGCGGCGGAGATGAAGAGCGAGAGCGAGCTGGTCAAGAAGGTTCATGACCGGATGACCGATATGGTCCAGGTTGTTGGCAAGCCCGAGGGCGTCCTGCGGTTCCGTATCCTGTCGCAGGCGGTGGAAAACAGGGTGCCGGGGATGACGTCGGAGCTGACGCTCACGATGAAAGATTTTGTGAACCGCAATTTCCTGGTGATCTGGCCGGATGGCACAGCGCAGTTCGTGAGCCAGGCGTCACTGAGGGATCCGGCGGTTCTCAAGGCGTTGATCGATCTTGGGATTAAAGAGATCACGCTTATTGATACCACGGGCGCTCCCGAAGGCTGGTTGTCCTTCACGGATACGACCAAGGCGGATGGCATTGCGTGGTTTAGTACGATCAATCAGCAGATCATCGGTGATGTGAACTTGAGCGCCCAGAAGTTCCTGGTCGATCTTAAGAAAGCCGACTTCCTTAATAAGACCAACATGGTTGAGACCACCAAGTCGTTCACGCCGGATGCCAACCTGCAATTCTATAAAGAAAAAGCCACTCAGGTCATTCAGAGTGAAGCGGCGTGGCTGGCGGCGCATAAGACGGCGGCGGAGCTTAAGAGCCAGAAATTCGCGCTCACTGAATATACGATCGTTTTCCAGAATGTGCTTAATGGCCAGGTCATTAAGGAACACCGCGTGGTTGTTCCGTATGTTGGAGAGCAGACGCTTCAGAAGGTGGCCGGCGGGCGTTTAGAGAATTCCGGTAATAACGGTTATGGCCCGATCATTGCTTCGCATGTGGAAACGGTCCTGTTGAGTGACGTGACCAAGAAGGTTTCTATCGGCGAGACCAAGTCGGCCACGTTCTTTATTCGCAAGCCGATCTTGGACGCGATCAATGGCGTGGCGGATATTGCCGATATCCAGCTGGCGACCGCGAACCTCAAGACGTCCATCCAGGCGGCCCGGACGAATGCTGATATGTCCGTTGTTAAAGTTGATCTCCATGGGTTCGTTACATCGGCGCGCGCCAAGTTTACCGTTAATACGAATATCGCGAATGTGGTGATCGGCGCCCTTCAGGGTGAGGCCAGCCGCGACCTGACCCGCATTGAGTCCGAGGTCACCAGCCTGTTGCTCAATGATAAGCACACCGAGATCAAGGACGGGAATAATAATGTGGTCGAGAGCCGCGCGAATGGCGAGATCACGACCAAGCAGTATGTGGGCGTTCCCCGTGCCCTGGGCGTGGCGACGTCGGCCAGGACGATGGTTGGCAATTACCTGACGGATGAAAGCTGGCTGCTCGATGTTAATGGCAACAAGATCACGGACTTCAATGACCTCAGCCTGGCTAATCGCATTTTCCGCAACGGCACGCTCTCTTATGCCGGTATCGAGCATCATATCGACCTGAAAGCCGGGACCACGAATGATGTGGCCTATACCGCGCTGATCGACCTGCAGGGCCGTGACCGCGTCCGTGAAGTGAACGGCGTGCGGACATATTTCTTCTATACGGAGGATTTAGTTAATAATGGCCAGGGCTCTATTGATATCGCTCTTAAGGCTCTAAAGACCCAGACACATGGTATGAATGAGCAGGTTGATTCCTTCTCGGATAATACCGGCTTGATCACCAACGCGCCGGATGGCAAAGGTTATATTGTCTATAGCCGTGTTCGCGTAGCTGACGGGCATAGTTTTACCGCCGGTGATATGCTGAGCGGTTGGGAGCATTTGCGTGATCAGCTTAATCAATTTAAGGGTGAGATCGCGTTTAAGTATGTGCTGCAGGCCGACCGGCAGATCCTCGATAATCGCGGCCGTGAATTTGTGACAATGAACGAGTTTAGTGACAGCAAGCCTTCGACCGGCCTGCCACAGGGTGTTCCCGGCTGGATGACGGTTTCGAAATACGGCGATGAGCTCAATTCGAGGTTGGCGCTCGAAAGTCATGAGTTCAAGCTCAATGGGAACACGTTCAAGACCGGGGCTGATGTTAACGAAACGGTGTTGCGCATGGCGCTTGAATCAATGAAGGGTCAAGCGGTTGGTAGCGGTGAAGTTGTTCAGTTGAACGGCCGCGAGATCATGACAAACAGTCACAGCGTTTATAAAGCCGAGAGCGTGAAAGAGCAGGGCTTGCGCTATCAGGGCTTTGACCTGGCTAGCGGCCGCTTGGCTTTCAAGGGTTTCGAGGGACGTGGTCAAAGCACACCGGCTAATGTTCAGCTGCATTTCGATAATTGGGAGCAGTCAGCTTACTCGCTGGAAATAGAGAATGGACAGGCCAAGGGGCTGTACAGTGTTGTGGTTAATTACGCTGTTAACCTTGATGGCAAAGCGTATGTTTTATCACAAGTGTATGTTCATCCGAAGTTTGATGCGAAGAGCCAGACCTGGACTTTGGGTGAGAAGCCGGCCGCGGTTCGTCTGCAGGCCAATGGCAAGACGGTGGCGAGCAAGAAGAACGCGAGCGGTTTCTTTACGGATCTTGGCGTGGCCGGATTTGAATCCGAGTTGAATGCCTCCGACATGACCAGTGATGGTGCGATCAGCAAGATCCAGCGTTTTGTTCCGTTCCTGAAGAGCAACGCCGAGAGGACGCTGGATAAGGTTATTGAGAAAGTGAAGAATGGTAAGAATGATCCTGATGTCCTTAAGCTTTCGGCGTTCGACAAGCAGATCAAAGTTTCGGATGTGCCGCAGATCAAGGTTGATTCCATCCAGAATTATGAGCAGAGCCATTTCTGGGCCAATGTCTGGGGCTGGACCAAAGGCATAGCGACTGCCGTCCTTGCGTTCCCGCTTATGTATTTGATTTACAGCCTTCTGACCGCCGGTTATCGCGCTATTCGTCGGAGCCATAAGGTCAATGTCAATGCCGACAATAATCAGGACTTGATCAGCGCCGGATGGAAACCGAATCAGAGTAATGTCATTATTGATGCCCGTAAGGCTTTGGGAAGATTTGATAACTATACGATCTTCAGGAATGCTGTCCTGCCGCGCCTGGAGAAGGTTGTTTCCAAGATCCCGAGTGCCCGTGACCGTGCCAGAGAGTGGCGCAGGATCGAAAAGCGGATGGCTCATATCCGGGATAATTCTTTCGATCCGTCCAGCAAGTATTTCCGTCAGGATAAAGAGAGGGTTGCGGCTGAAGAAGGTCCGGCTATTGCGCTTAGCGAGTTGATAGACGCGTTCGGTCGTGGAAATTATGAAGCGGCACTCCGCTCCCTTGAGACGGTCCGTCCGTTGATCTCCGCGGCGCGTTTTCAACGCCGGGTCGTGGCCGAGATGATGCGCCGGGTGGATCATCCGGAAAGTGCCCGTTCAATGGTGGTGAGGGGTTCTGTGATCGCCCGCGATGACCGGATGTCATCGACGCGCGCGTTGGAGATCGAGCGCAAGGTCAAGGAGCTTTTTACGAAGCTCGGCCTGTCATATGACCTTTATGCCGGGGAAGCTGGCAGCAAAGATGCCAATGTCGGTACCCGCCATCGTTTGATCGAGACGATCGTTAAGAGCATCCGTTTGGCTGCTGATTTTGAAGAGCTGGATCTGCCGCGTGAGAAATCTCCGTCCGGTATGTACGTTGTATCGAACGATGACCTTGAGAAGGAAGCCAATCCGGGTGAGGGCGCGCGTCATCGCATTGTTCCTCTTGAAATGTATGTGCTGCGTCAGGTGTTGACGTCGGAAGGCGTTGCGATCAACGGCCAGGGCCGTTTGGACGAGTGGCTGTATTCCTATCTTGTTAAAACCCGTTATTCCCATTGGTATGAGAACGAGGCAGAGGGCAAGGCTTTCATGTCGGCGTTCATGAGGCTGTACCAATTGATCGTGAAGATCAGTTTCAGTGAAATGGGCGCCGGTGCTCCTTCCTGGAAGGTCGGTGAACAGGAGAATGTTAAAGATCGTTTCGGCTCATCGAGACTGCATAAGTTCTCGTTCATGTGGGAAGAGAAGAACCAGGCCTGGCGCTTCCTCCTGGGGCAGGATCTTTTGGCCAAGAACGGGAAAATGAGCCAGGATAAAAAGGATAAGCTGGAAGCCTTGAGGAAGGAATTTGAGACATATGTTCTGAGCATCATGGATGGGACGCATTCTTTTGATGTGGTCACGGGGCCGCAATCTTTCCCGATCAATCAGAACGATCAATATCATCAGTTCATCGAGAAGTTCCGCACTTTTATTATGACAAGTGAGCATTTGACCGGGCTGCCGCGCATCAAGCATCGTTTGGAAGCTTATCAGACATTCTGGATGGGCTTCTGGCGCTTCACTTTAAGTGTTTTCTCCGGCGCTCGTATGAAGGGTCAGACGATCTGGGACATTTTAGGGTTGAGCAAAGGCAATCCTTATGCCAAGCATATGCTCGACAAGATGCGCGCTTTCCACAGCAGTATGATCATTATTTTGTCCGCCGGTCTGGGTGGGGTGATCCTCTGGAACGCGATCTCACAGATCTCTTATATAGGCATTCCGTACCTCCTGGCGGCTAACTGGTATCTTGTTATTGCTGTGCCGCTTGCGCTTTTGATCGCTCAAGGGTTCTTCCTCTTGGTCCGCCGTCATATGATGAAAGCGGAGAAAGCTCAGGCGGCCAAGGCGGCCAAGGAAGCCGGCGAGAAAGTTCCGGCGGAAGCGCAGAAGAAGGTTTCGCTTAAGAGCGTTGTCAGAATGCACAAGCTGCAGCTCATGGTTCAGGCGGGCATTCTGCTCTCCGCGGTCGCGCTTAATACGTTCCTGCCGGTCGGGCCGTCCATCCTGGTCTACAATGTTCTGCGGGTTGTTCTGCAAATCCTGCTATTTGCGGTGGTCTTTGAGACTCTGCGCCTGACCTTCTATTCCATGGGTTATCTGGTGAAGAGCCTGGTGACGCGTCGCTATTATCGGGAAATGCACATTTATGATGTAAAGACCTATAAGCAGCTTCCGACGGTTCTCGATCATCTGTTCCGTAACCAGGCCGAAGGCTGGTATGCCAATAATTTCAAGGCCGCCGGGCGTCAGCCTTTGACCATGGGCCAGGAAGCGATCAATGAATTTGAGCTTGCGATCATCGAAGAGCTGACTAATCCGGATCATAAGCAGCTGTTGATCGATCCTAATGACGCGCTGGCCTGGAAAGCGATCATCCGTCAGTATCGCAATTCACCGGCCTTTGACCAGGAGCGCCTGAACCGTCTGGCTGTCCTTTTGGGTGAAGATCAGCCATGGTATCGCAATGTTATGGATCTGTTCCGTGCGGATAACCGCGACACCTCAGAAGAGCGCAGGCACCGTATCATTCATTTTGTTAATGACCAGATCCGTTTTGACCGTCCGTCGGCCCCGGTTCGTGAGCGCGATCTTTTGGCTTATGCCTTGTCTATGCAGGGCTTCGGTGAGGATACCTTTTTCGTTTGGGATGAGCTTAACAAGTTGACTGTTACTAAAGAGGAAGACAAGAAAATGGTCGAGGAGCTGACGACTCGTTTTGGCTTGTTGGCTCGTGACAAGAGGGCTTATTGGCAGGCCATGGTTCGCACGCTCGAGCAGGGTGTTTGGATCCCTGTGGATTCGGACAGGATCGACGCGGTTCGTCAGGATGGCCTGAGGATCGGTGAGCTTAACGGGAAGCCGGCATACTTCTTACGCGCCAGCGCCCATGAGTTAAGAGAATTGCGTCGTATGCCCGGAGAGCCCAAGCATTCCATGGAAGGCATTCGCAATATGACCCAGACATTCCTGGTCGAATGGGCCAATACATTCCTGGCCGATCTTTGGAATAATGCCGCGTCTTCTCTTAAGGTTAAAAAGGTTTATGAGTATCGCATGAGGATGATCCGTCCAGATTATACTGACGCGCAGATCAGCCTGGCGGTGGAAGAGCGTACGGATCGCCTGATGATGAAACATTTTGGTTCGTTCGGTAATTATGAAGAAAAAGGATATACCAAGCTCGCTGTGGAAGTCAGAACGGTTCAGGCTACAACGCAGCGCATTGCTCAGCGCTTGAGCCAAGACCAGGGCAAGCTGATACGCTTTAGACAGCTCATTCCTGAATCTATGGATCCGATGGTCATGTCTAGTTTGAGAGAATACTTGTATGTTCTGTTGCCGAAATTGCGCCAGGCATATTTGGAAGGCGTCATTGATCGTGATGATCTGGTGCAGGAGCATCTGCGTCTGGCTGGGAAGATGGAGCCGTTGATCGCTGCGACCAATGATTCGAAGGCTATGAATGGGGTAAGGCCTCTGTTCAAGACGGTCATTGTCGAGGGCGCAACGGCGACCTGGAACCGGAATAATCCGATCGAGCAGCCGCATTCCATGAAGTGGAACTCGCTGACCGTGTCCGTTCCGTTCACACATGGTCTGACCCTTGATCTGGTCGACGCGGACCACCATGCCCGTACTGAAGATATCTGGTATACGCCGGAAGTCATTTCCGAGTTCTATTATGATTCCCGCCTGGGTTCCGGCGTACCGATCATCGATCATTATATCGCCACGAATATCAGCTCGGTCGGCAAGATCGTTCCGATCGGGGAGAATGCCTTCTACTATCACGCGCTTACCGGTAAGGATCAGGTCGGCGGCGTGACGGCTTATGGTAAGTTCATGGTCCGCACCCAGGCTATGCGTTGGTCGGAAGGTCTGGCGGGCGACGACTATGTTGCCGAAGATTCGATCACGACGGTCGCTTTTGCGCTCTTCGGTTACCGCACAAAGCACTTGCGTTATTATCGGCGCGGGAAGAACTGGTTCTATTCCGAGCTCAATCATCGCACATCGTCTTACAAATGGGCGAGCGATTCCACCGAGTCTGTGGCTGGCCGTATGCCGCTCACCATGCTCCTCTCACCGAAGACGCCGTGGGCCCATAAGATGGATAATTTCTGGCTCGACGGTTTTGGATTCTATCTCAAGAAGCCTTCTGTCGCTCGCTATCTGCGCTGGGTCATCTTCTTCTTCCTGATCCTGGGCTATAACCTGTTCGCTGGTTTGCCGGTTTACTTATGGGTCGGTGCTATTTTCTTCTCGCAGGCGATCAGCTTTGGCGCTTTGTTTAATATCGCTTATGAAGAGCATCGCGGCCTCGGCCCTCGTGCGATCGCGACCTTCATTAAGGAAGTCGCGGTTCGTTTCTACTGGTTCTTTGTCAACTGGATATGGACATATGAGGAGTCGGTCGGCATGATCGGTGCCCAGCGTTTGGCGAAGTTCATCTCTTCAACCGGTAAGGGCGCGACCATCGTCCGCATGAGGAACTTCGTGGATATGTACCTTCGCTATGAGAATGCCATACGGACCGGCGCTTTCTGGACTTTCCTCCTGGCCGCGTTCATGGGCTTTGCCCCTGAACTGATCGCCCTGTGGTTCCTCCCGGTCATGAGCTTTGTGGCCGGCTGGGCGGGGATGTACATTTTAAATCCGAGAGCTGACATGAAGACCATGATCAGCCTGGCTTCTGAAGGCAATTGGACCGAGTTCCGCCATGAGCTGAAGCATTGGTGGGATGATGTGGTGAAGATGCCCTTACAGGCGCTCAGCTGGGGCTTCCTGGATGCGCTTAACATTATGAACGTGAAGTTCTCTCCGTTGGCACAGCTGGAGAAGAAGGTTTCTTATCAGGAAACAGCTTTGGTGGATGCAGTGGCCGCTGAGATGTCAGGATACGCCGATCCGATCAAGGCTGAGCGTAATGGCACGGATCGTTCTCTGGGTCTCGTTCGCGTCTTCAATCAGAATGTATCTCATTATCGTCGTATTTTCGGTAATATTTCGATCGTCTTTATCAGTGATGCTGTGAACAGCATTGAGACGGCAGATAAGAGCATCACGGATCTTGCAAAACGCTCTGATGCTGTGGCCGGCCGTATTGTCGCCAAGGGCATGAAGCTTCCGTTCGCGGAGATCCCGCAGGCGCAGGTTACTATGGCGCAGATCCGCGCTCGCCATGCTATGGCTCAGATCCAGTCGCTGGTCAGGACGGGCATTCTCTCCAATAGGATCGCTGATGAGGCCCGTAAAGAGATGCTTTCCGCTATGGCTGAGGCTGGGATCCTGGCCGATGAATATATTCTGGAAGTGGTCCGCCTGACCGGTAACTTGCCGCGGCCGCTGATGGACACGACCGGCAAGAAGGCTTTTAAGAACAACAGGCTTTACGAGCGCGCACTATGGTACATCACGGAAGCGGAGTATTTGCCATTCCCGATCGCTCCGTACCCCGGGATCATGACGGATATTAAGCATAAACTCGCGAATAATGTTATTGGTTTGGATGCCCTGATCGGCCTTTATGATGTGCTCAATTTGCTCAGGCTTGAGAGCAAGACACGGAAGGGCAATGATGCGGCCCTGGAAGCGGAGAAGAACAATGGTCCGAAGACGCCGTGGACGCCGGGGAATGATGGATCCCTGTTCGGCATGGAACGGGTTGCGGACGAAGTAAAAGCGCAGAATGCGGCGATCGAGGCAATTACGCCGGCGGCTAAAGCAGCTATTGACGCCTTGAACGCACGGATCAAAGCGGAAGAAGATAAGGCGAAGAACGCTTTAGAGAAGGCAAAAGCTGCGGCGTCTGCCAGTTTGACGGACGCAGAGGCTACACAATTGATGCTTGATTCTGCAGTTGCCAGCGCTGAAGTGAAGAAGCTTGGGAATGACAAGAAAGCTATTGAAACGAAACGCGATAATGATATCAAGGCACAGACGATCGCTGCTGGCAAGGCGATGGCTTCCCGGTTGAGCGCGGGAGATTGGACACGGATCCTGCAGCAGAAACAGGGGAATGTTGAAGCGGCTCACTTGGCGGTGTGGGCAATGGCTAAATTGGCGCTGGTGGCTTCGGGCAAAAAAGCACCGGCGGTGAATCAGATATTTGAGCGTCGTTATCGTTCTTTTGTGAAGAATGTGGTCAATGTCAGAAGCGGAGATATTCGCCGCGTTCAGGTCCTGATGGCGAAGGCAAAGGCCAGGGCCAAGAGCGAGAAGCGCCAGGCTTGGATCGTTCGCGGTTCAATGAGCCGGATGAAGTGGACCGCTGGTGTTCGTCAGGCTCTGGTGGCTGTGAACGGCGGAGATCTTAAAAAGGCGCAGGAGAAATTGTTCAATGATCTAATGGCGGCTCATATCGCAGCGTCTCAAGTGATCGTTGATCAGCGCTATTGGATCTTTGTTGTCAATACTGTGAAAGCCAAGCGCCAGGAGATCCGTCGAGGCGCAATGGTCCGGATGAACTGGACTACCGGCCTTCGCCAGGCCCTGGTGGATGTTAACGGCGGCGACCTGAAGAAAGCGCAGAAAAAGTTGTCCAATGATCTACTGACGATCTTTGTTGCGGATGCGCAGAAGGTTATGTCCGTTATTGAGGCTCAGGTCTTGAGGACGGCCGCAGATGAGATACGCGTGATCCGGGTGCTGCCGGTCAAGTATGCTCAGCATGCAAAAGTCGCCCAACAGGCGCTGGCCGATCTGAAGGCCGATCCCGAGACATATCAGGATGAAGATTACGATCGCGTGAAGGCTGAGCAACGCAGAAGCAATAGAGCGGTGAGGCACCCGGCCGTTAGAGCTTTGATCAGCAAGGCGGGAAGGGCTCAGCTGGTTGCGTATCGTCAGGCGATGATGGATGTGAATGGTGGCAAGATGCCGAAAGATTCAGTGACGGTACAGGCACTGTCTAAGGCTGTTGACGCTCGTCAGGTTAAGGCCGCTCAAAAGATCATTGAGCAGAGACAGGCGGTGTTCGTTGAGAATGTTGCCATGATCATGGCGAAGGTCAAGTCTGAGAAACGCCAACAGTGGGTGGCTCGTGGAATGGTAGCGCGGATGGATTGGAACCAGGGCTTGCGCCGCGCCCTGGTGGATGTGAATGGCGGTAATGCCAAGAAGGCGCAGGAGCAGCTGTTGAATGCTTTAGTGAGGACGATCGGGTCGATCGAAGTGAGAAGCTCTCAGATCACGGTTAAGCTTGATCAAATGAGCGGGCAATATCTGGCGAATGTTGATGTGGCATCGGCGTTGAGTGACGCAAGCCGCAAGATCAAAGAAGAACAGGGCAAAATTAACGGCCTCAAGAAAAAGGCAGACGATGCCAAGAAAGCAGAGAACAAAGCATTTGGCGAACTTGAAAAGGCCCGGAATGAGAATAAGAACGGCGCAGAGTTATTGGCTGCGTTCAGGAAATATCATGCGGCTGTCAAGGAGAGCGGCGTTTGTGCCAATCCGCTTCGGGAAGCTGAAGCCGCTGCTAAGTTGAGTAGTAAGGAGATGCCGATCACGGTTGGCGCGGCGGTTGTTCGGCACCTGACGGGAAAAGCCAACATCGTTCTTGAGGTTCAGAACGAGGACGACAAGCACGCGGCGACGGGAATATTCATTGATCTCATGGAGAAGGCCCAGATCCAGGAAAATGCTCGCAGGATAGTGGCTGAAGAATGGCTTGCCGAAAGTATCATCGCTCGATTGCCGCAGGTTCTGGCTCCCCCGGCCGTGACCAGGAATGCCGATGGCTCTGTTGACCTTGATCTTTCCTCTTATAGTGTCCCCGAACCGCTCCAGCAAGCTTTCAAAGATGTTCTTCTCGCCGCGTTGAGATCCGGTCAAATGGTTGTTCAGTACGCGCTGACCGACGGACGCATCGTCAGCGCTCTTCCGGCCGATATCAATATTCGTTTTGCCAGTATCCATTTGATCCTTGGCAATGTTCCGGCTAATGCCAGCAACTTCGCTATTGTGACCGCTGCCAAGGTGGCCGAGCAGAAGAAGGCTCAGGCGGCGTTGGAAGCGAAGGCGGCGGCAGATAAAAAGATTGCCGAGGAAAAGGCTGCTGCAGAGAAAGAACTGGCCAATAAGCTAAAACTTTTAGCTATAAATGAAGCTCTAATTACTTCTGATGAACGTAATCAAGTAAAGACAGCTTCATCGGAGCGAATCCGTGCGGTGCGCGAGCGTAAAATTTTGGCTCTAGCCGAAAAAGGAGCGAACTCGCAGGCGGCTTTAGCTGGTTTCGTTGTATTTGGACAAAACCTTTCTGATCTCAATTCGCATAGTCTTTCGTATATTGCTGCGTACGTAGTTTTGATTTTGGTCGCGTGGCCTATTTTGGTAAGGCTTGGAAGATTTATAAATGCGTTCTGGTTAGATATTAAGAAGTCGATGGCTCAGGTAGAAGCAGTTCGACTTGAAAAAGAGCGTTTAGCAAAGATAGAAGCAGAGAGAAAAGTTAGGGCCTCTGTCAAAGTTAAGTTGGCTGCGTTTGGAATCCCAGTAACAGATGAAAATATTGCGATTATGAGTAGCGTCACCGAAATTGAGGCATTTAAGAAAATACTTGGAATTCAAGCGGCGGACGTTATCGGAAGGTTTAGAGAAAGAATTCCTACTGAAGACGAAGATAAGATTTGTGAGTTTTTCCCGCAAGCATTGCAATGGGCAAAAGAGGGGTATGATTTTGTTGTTAAGTTTACACTAGAGATACCGTCGGTTTATGAAACGGTGTCTGAAACATATTGGACTAATTTTGAGAACGCGGGGTGCTCTGGAAATCAGGCCCAGGTCGAAATGACGAGATGGAGAGAAGAACTGGTTTCATTGGGAAGACCGGGATCTGTATCGATTTCTCGCGGCCAGAGATTTGCCGTAAACGTTGATAATGATCTTAAGGCATTTCCTGTCCAAGCACCGGTTAAAGATGGGGAGAAGTTTGAGGTTACAATTGAACAGCGATCTGCTTTGTTGAGCCTGATTAATGATTATGACCATAAAGAAAAACTTGATACGGTGAAGGTTGTTTTTGTACTCGCCCCTCAACTATCGGTCCTTGCGGCTGTTAAGGAGCTTGTTGTTGAAGGCGGAAAATTATGGGCGATCTATTTTAATCCAGAGATGTTGCGTGCTCCCCCGAACGTTCAACGTATTGTCATGGCACATGAATTTGACCATGTTCTTGGATACAATGAAGAACAGACGCGTAAACGTGATATGGCGCGTTTAACTTCTTTGAATTTATTAAATGATTTCTCAGATTGGTTGTTAGCGCCAACCACTATTAATGCTGGCATTGTTGTGGATAATGATTTTCTTGATTTATTGGAAGTGGCCTTGTTCCCGCCTGCTCTTAATACTGAAGCACAGAAGATCAGCCAAGCTGCCGCGGACAAGAAATCCCGCGAAGAAGCCGAGGCTAAGAAATCGCAGGATGACAAGGAAGTAACGCTTAACCGCGATCTGGTCACTCGCGTCCGCGCGACCCGTCAGTTTGAAGCCAGCGATATTAAAGATACGCGCCTGCAGGCGTTCCTGAAATTCTTGCGCGACAATAAACTCGATCGCATCATTATTATTGGCGGATCGGTCCGCGATGTGTTCTATGGCCGTCAGGTCAATGATCTGGATATCAGCGTTCTGGTCGATCTGACCGATGAAGAGAACAAGCAGGCGTCCACCAGCTTGAAAACTTCCGACCGTGTTGTAGCGGCGGCCCGTCAGGAAATGGACCGTCTCGCCAGGGCGCTTGGCCTGGCTGATTCCACCGGTATGGCCCCGATCGAGAACGGTAAGATCCACGCGACGTTCCAGGGCCTCTCGGTAACCTATTCCGGCCCGATCCAGAAAGTATTTACCGATGGACGTGCGTCGATAAATTGGCCGTGCTTCCTCTATTACACCGAGAATGGCGAGCAGAACCTGTTCGGCCGTCTGCCTTCTGTTATCAAGTTGGCGATGGACGCGCAGGGTAAGGTTTATGGCCCGACAGCGGCGTTCGATGATCTTCTTGCCGGCCGGGTAACTCTTAATGGCCGCGCTTCTATTGTTCAGTCGGATACGATCCTGAGGTTGCTGCGCCATAAGCATCAGTTCGGGCTCTCGATCGGCGAGCAGGATGCCCAGGAGATCCGTGATGTGGTTGCCAGGATCCTTGATGGCAAGACGACATGGACGTCCAAGGGCCTGGTGCTCCATTGGGGAAAAGTTGTTAAATATGCGGCGGATCGTACAGCGGCGGTTAAAGAGATGCGCGCGTACGGTATTGACCGCGCGATCAAGTTCCTGCGCGCCCGTGAGGTTGCCGCCGCGAAGACGGCTGTTGCTGCGGCAGCGCCGGTTGCTCCTGCCAAGAGTGAAGAGAAGGTTGAACTGACGGTGGTTGATATCGAAGGCCGTGAAAAGTCGCTGGCGTCAATGGAAGGCGTTGGCCCGGCGGCGTTTTCGTATCCGGTCAATGACCAGGTGGAGGGGATCTTTAGGGCCGAGGTTGTTTCGATACCTGAGAACATCCTGGTTTCAAACGCACCGGCGCAAGTGGCTGAGTTGAACCCCGAAGCCATTGTTAAGGCAGGGTCAGAAGATGGGAACAATATTGAAAGCTCTTTGTCACACAAGGCGCTTGCATCAGGGACAGACGCTACTGTTCGGTTGCCTGAAGTTTTCGGAGCTGCTTCGCTTGAGCAGGTGGCCAGAATGGCCGAATTGGCGCGCCTTGCCATTGAACAAAAGAAGACGACGAGCAGCACCGAAAGCATTGAGCTTTCTGATACGAAAGAGCTTAACGGAGTCCGTCATTATCCTGCCAGAGAATCGTTGGCTCGTTTTGATCTCAAGGTCTCCCAGCAACGTGAAGCGATCGCCAGGGCTATGACGGCGTTAGAGGCAGCCATCAAGCTCATAGACGCAAAAAGCAAGAAGGGTCTTTTTACTGAAATATTTAAGATTGTTAATAGTTCTCCTGATATTATTGCGCAACTTGATTTGGCGAGCACTCAGATCTTGGTTAGTGTCAACTATGCTCATCGCGCGTCGACCGTGGCTTTGGTCGGGGCTATGGTGAACTTGTGGTTACATTGGATCGACCAGAAAGCGACGGAGTCGGATATTCAGGCCCGCACTATCGACGTCCTGGTGCGCCATAATCTATTCTTTGAATATCTTGCTGCTTTGGCCGATCAGAGCCAGGGGGCATTGCCTACTGCCAATTATGCGGCGATGTTGATCGCGCGTGCGGAGAAGTTGTTGGGCGATGAGAAAAAAGATATTGCTCCGGATGCTACTCTTCTGGATTTGTCTTTAGCTTCGCTGGAAGGCGTTGGTCCGGCGATGTTCTCGTATCCGGTCAATGATAAGGTAGAGAGTATTTTTAGCGCTGATGGTACCCCGATCTCCGCTCCTAAGGCAAAGAATGAGGCCAGGGGCGAGGCAGAGGTGTCGGATGCGGATCTGGCTTTGGGTGTTCCTTTGTTTGCGGCCGCCGAGCCTGTTGAGCCTGCGGGCAAGAAAGCCCCGGAATTAGAATTGACACCCGCAGGTGAAGATGCCCCGGTCATTCCGGCAAAGAACAGCGATTTTGACCTGTTGGGCGCCGTTGCTCCTGCGGCAAAGATGTTTATACCGACTGTGCCCCCTGTTAAATCAGGTTGCGCGACATGCAATGCGGCACCGGCTGCTGCTGAGATCAAGCTGGCGGCTGCCGCTGAGCACGAGCGTCAGGCGGTTGAGAATGCTCAATTAAAGCAGAAGCTTGAGGATGACCAAAAGCTCGCACAGGCCCAGCAGGTAGCGGCAGTTGCCGAAGCCAAACTGGCCGCGGCGGCTGACATCGCCCGTCTTGAAGCGGAGAAAATAGCAGCGGCTGAGATCGCGCATTTGACTCAGGAGCTTAAAGACTCACAGAAGGTTGCAGAGGCTGAGAAAAAGTTGGCTGTTGCTGAAGTTGAAAAGATCGCGGCGCAAGATAAACTGGCGCTGGCTGGTCAAACGGCGGCGGAACATGAGCGCCTGGCGGTCGAGAATGCGCAGTTAAAGCAGAAGCTCTCCAATGTTGACTCAGTAGATTCATATTCGAAGTTGGTTGAGAATTTGAAGACAGCTGGTGTAACTCCTGATCAGATCGCGGCTATTGTGATGGCTATGATCTCTGGTAATTCTTCCTGCGCCGGTTCAGCAGAAGGAAAATATCCGGCAGTTGTTGCCGGAGTGCCGGCGGGTGATAAATATGCTCCGAGCCAGGATGATCTGGCGTGGCTCACCGCCGGTTTCGAAGGCCAGAGCCATGATGTTGGCGGCAGGTCCGTGCTGGTCGTGATGGATCCGGCTGCCGGGTCGGTCAGGTTCGGTTTCCGTCAGGACAAGAACACCCTGGTGCTCTATGTTAACCCGGCCTTGACCGCCAAAGCCAACGGGCAGTATCAGTATCCCGTTGATCTGGCAAAAGTGATCTTTGGTAAACATGAGATCGAGCATCTCCGTGATCCGTTAGCCAGTGAGAACAAAGTGCGTGCCCGCGAGATCGCGGCCCTTAAGGCTTCGCCGGCCTTGTTGCGCTGGTATGTCCAGTGGCTCAAGGATAATCAGTCGGCTTTCAGCGTTGATCGCGATCATGTGCTGGCGCTTATTGCCGCGGCCAATGAAGTTGCTGGCGGTAAACCGGCTAAAGCGCCGGCCCCGGACACAACACCGGTCGCCCCGCCCGCCCCGCCTACGGCGCCTGCGACCAAACCCGTAACGAAGACCGAGTCAGCCAAGACCACGCCTCCGCCGGCGGCTGAAGCGCCGAAGGCTTCTGTTGCTGAAACGTCTAAAGTGGCTAAAGCGTCGAGAAAAGGTTTGAGATTTGTTGGCCTGGCGGTGGTGATGGCTCTCATGATGGCGGCTTTCTGGTGGCATCAGGTGAACAAAGATCACGTTTCAAAGGATTCCGGCGCTCCGCAAATCAAGCAAAGCGCGGTGTCTTCTGTGGATGATGTGAGCTCTCCTCCTGCCAATGATACGAATGGTGTTGTGTTCTCCGCGACCACCAATAATAATGCCGCGATCAAGCCAGTTGCCACGAACACTTACCAGGCCAAAACCACCAAGGTTCCGGCGGCGCCGAAGCTTAACACGCCTTCTTTTGATGATGTTCCGCCTGCGCCCGGTATTACGCCCGCGACGCATGGTCAGGGCGACATGGCTAGCTCCGGCCTGCTCTTGTGGCAGAACATGACCAATGCGCCGTTTGAGATCAAGCCCTCTGATCTGGTGGCAACAAACTCGAAAGTATTATGGTCGGTGGTGAAGAATGACAAGCTTGATGCGAACAAGCGGATGGGAGCTCTTCTTGCCTTGGCTAAGTCCGGCGACCGTGGCGTGCCTGGTTATATTGTTGACCATGACCTCTTCTACTTTAACGCCGAAGCCAAACCCTGGTGGGGGATGCTGGCTATTGATGATATTGTTGACATTAAGTTTACGCCAGCTGACCTTAATCAAGGCTCGAAAACATCTTCTGCCGGAGATCCTGTAACGTCGATCACGGCGCGAGTTTCGAATGTAATTAAGACCATTGGCACCGAGGTTTACGAACGCTACCGTATCAGTCGTAACGCCAGCGGCTCAACTCGTATCCTTGGCCCGATCATCTTGCGTGCCTATGCCGATGCGAACCTGATCAAAGAAAGTGATGTTCCCGGACTGGTTGATGTGCTAGAGCAGTCCCTGGGCAAGTATCGTGTTGCGGATAAGGAAGGTTACAGCGAGGCCGCCACCGCTAAACTTTTCGCGCTCGAAGGCTTGTACAAACGCTTACATAACACGGAGCCATCCGTATTCTCGCGCACATTGTCAAATACTAAGGATGTTCTTAAGAAGGCTGCAGTTTCCAGCGACCGCGATGTGCGTTACATGGCGGTGCGCGCGGCGCAGGCCCATCCGCAGGCGTCGGTGGCTTCCGAAGTCATGGATGTGGCCACGCTCGGTGCCAACGATGTTGATATGACCAAGCTCTTTGTCGGTAAAATGGATCAATTCCGTTGGAACAGGTTATTCGGCGGTATTGAACTGCAGGCTGCGGCGTACAGTGGCGCTGATCTCGATGGCAAGGGGAATATGATCCGGTATTTTAATGATCTGGTTGTCGCGATCAATGATCAGATAAAGACGCGCAATGCGTTTGAGAAAGAGATTTTCGCTCAGTACCTCATTGACCGCTCTTTGGTGCCGACACTTAAGAACGCGCAGGATCAGAAGTCGCTCATCTACGCACCGCTGATCAATAGCGCGCTGGCCGGTAACCCCGAAAAACGTGACGCCGCCCTCAAACAGCTTTGGTCCGCCGGCAACAGCGACGCGGTACAGGCCCTGCGCGGGTTCGGGGAAGACCGTTTGAACGCGATCCGCCGGCTGGGCGCTTTACAGCAGGTTTTTGCTCGCGATATCCTGGCGCAGGTTGTCCGTTCCACCTCCGACAATGAAGTGCTTGCGACGGTTTGGGATGCCACCCGTGGCCAGACCTTGAACGGCCAGTCGTTCGGTGAAGTGGACCTGCTCTTTACCGCGACCCGTGAACAGCTTTCCCTTAGTAAGGATCCGGATGTCCGTGCGATGGCGCAGGCCTGGATCTCGGCGTATGAACCTGCTGTTGCCGCGCCCGCCCTGAAGAACGCGTTCAACGGTGAGGATGTTTCCGCCAAGATCACGGTCGCGAATTATGCCGCCCGTTATCCGCAGCAGTCCGGCGACCTGGTCGCTCCGATCGTCTATGAACTGGGCGTTGTGATCCATCAGCGTGTTAGCGGCGCCGGTAGTGACCTGGCTTCTGATGCCTACAGCGCGTATGTTAACGCTCTCAAGAAACTTAATGGTTATCATCATGATCTGGTTGTGCGTCATGTTATGAACGCGGTTGCCAATAACAAAGGTTTGGACGCGACGATCTGGCCGGCTATTGCCCGTGAGTTCAGTGTGACGATCTCCGTTGTTGATCAGTTCATTGGTCAGCTCCACAGCGCCAGTGATGCTCAGGTGCGTGACGCGGCCGCCCAGTTCGGCAAAGGCCGCGTAATCCTGACGCTTGACCAGGCCGAGCGCCTGGCACAGGCGGCGAAGCTGGGCCTGACCGATGACAAGAAGCGCGTTCTCATTGACCTCTGGGGCCGCGTGACGCTCGAGCGTACGATGGGTAATACGGCTTCTGTTGATCCTCTTAATGACGCGCTTAACGCTTATTACGACCGTGGGTCGATGGATCTCAGGAAAGATATTATTAATGCGCTGGCTTCCCGCGGGAATACCGGCGACACCCGCGCGCTCACGGTGCTGGCCAATCGCTTTAACGTTGAGACCGATCCGACCCTGATCGTGGAGTTCATGAAAGCCACCGCCGGGGTGGAGAAGAACCTGCCGACCGCCTGGCTGATCGAGGCTTACCTCAACGGCTATATGACGCTTAAGTCTTATCCTGAGACGGTCGCGATCGGCGACGTTGATGGCGCTCTAGCGCGCATCCTGCCGGTCTTTGATGCTCATCCGTCCGAGACGGCCAAGGTCATCAATGACTTGCGCGCGCGTGCTCAGATGAGCCGCGATTATGACCGCATCAACCGGATCAATTTTATTGAAGGTCTGGTAAGGTCGCCTGAATCATCACGCCAGGCGGTGTTGAGCGCTTATGCTTCCATGAAGGGCCTTGCTGATGATGCTTTCCCGGCGCAGAAGATCCATGCGCTTAATGCTCTTGGTAACGCGCTTAAAGGCCGCAGTGCGGTGCCTTCAGATATTGTGGTTCGTGCCACTGAGTTATTGGGTGATGATAACGGCCAGGTGCGCACCGCCGCGGCGATGATGCTTTCGAAGATCGACACATCACGGGTGGCTTCACAGGTGAACATCAATCCGATCGTGGCCGCGCTCGACATTCAGCGCGAAGGCATGACTTCCGAAGAGCGCACCGCCCGTAGCATGGCGCTTGGCCGTACGCATGGTGCCGGCGCGATCAAGGCGCTTCTTAATATGCATACAGCGGCGATCGCCGGGCATATGGATCAGTTCGATCCGGAGCAGTTCAAAGCGTTTAAGAATGAAGAAATGGCTATCGCGAATTCTCTTTATGAGCTTGGCTCCGGCGCCCTCAATGAAGTATCGGCCGCGTTCGTGGAACGTTTCAATGCCGGAACGTTCCGTTATTCGGATGCTTATTTGATGGCGCTGCTGGAACAGGATCAGATCAGAACGATTTATGATGTGGCCGCGTCCTTCCAGAGCAAGGTGAAATTCGATCATCGCGAGTACCGGATCATGGACGACCTGCCGAACCTGGTCAATATGGATAATTCCTGGCCGCTGCGTTTTGATGCTGAAGTTGCCAAGTTCATTGATCGCGTTAATGAGTTCAGGACGGTGGGTAGCATTGTCCAGGTTGACGCGCCTGATCGCGGCCAGATGGCGGATGTGATCGAGAAATTGATGAATGGGTCCGACGTTGATAGCCGTGTTGCCGCTATGATGCAGTTGGCTCAGAGCCAGGATCCGGCGGCCGCGTGGGCGTCATTGCCGGGCCTTAATGATGACTCTGCCGTCGCGGTGAAGGCGGCTGAAGTTCAGTCGCGCTGGTCAGAGGTTGGCCGCACGTCAGCCAGGTTAAAATATTTTGAAGCAGCCCTGGCGGGACACAAAGACCCGATGGCTCGCGGAGCGCTCGCGTACGCGCTTGGCGGTGTCCGTGACCGGGGGGCGATCAGCTTACTTTCGGATCTGATGACTCCGAAAGAAGAACATTTTGTCCGTGTGATGGCAGTGGCGGCGGCTGGTGACCAGGCGGCAGCTCAGCAGAATTCCGAGATCCTGGTGACCATGCTTGAGCAGGGCCGTAACACGTCGCTAGCTCCCGGCCTGACCAGGTTCTGGGGCGGACGTTCGTTCTATCCCGCGGGTGAGGCGGTGCAGGCTGTTCTGGGAAGAGCCCTGGATAACGGCTTGCTTAATGAACTTCAAAAAGACAAGATCTTCCGTCAGGCCTTGTTGAATGCTGATGGCAAGCTTGGTTCCTGGAATGTGCTGCTGCATCAATACAGTCCTCTTCTCAAGAAGATCGATCGCGCGAACAACGCTTTCGGGAATAGTCATAGCGGTCCTTCGTTAAACGCCCGGATGTGGTCTCAGTATTGGGTGCGCCTCTGGGAGGAGAATACGCTCCTGCTGTTCGTGACCGGGTTCTTTGCTACCCTCCTTGGGATCTATTTCTTCAGCTTCTTCAATACCAAGCTGCGTGAACGGGTGTTTACTCGGACGCAGCCAGCTCATACTATTCCGGAAGCATCTGCCGCGCCCGGATCGACCAGGGGATCGCTGAAGGTCATTAATTATGAGGCTTTGGCTCAGGGTGCTGAAAATGTTACCCGTATTGCCGGTAGTTGGAATGCTGAGGCAACGGTTGATGGCGCGTTTGACAAGCTTGAGTCGATGGTGATGGAGATCCAGTGGATGATCGGTATCACGCCGCTGAGCGAGGTGGTGTTCTCAACCGGCCGTGAGAAGGTCAATCAGGCTTACTTGTCGTTGGCGAAAGATATTAATAGCACCATTGAAGCGGTTGAGCAAAAGATGGCGCGCGAGGCAATGACGCCGGAACAGGCCGCTGATTTCAAAGCAGCGCTGGAGCTCCTGGCGACCTTGCACATGATCGTGGTCTTGAGGATCAGGGCGATCGAGTCAAGCAAGACGCACCAGGGTTGGGCCGGATATGTGGCCTTCCGTTCCAAGACCTGGCACGGTAGATGGGTGCTGCGTCCGTTGGCGGCGATCGGGACATTCGTGTTCGGTATGCAGTGGAACGAAGCGGTGATCCGCCGCCGTTTCTTCAGCGGCGTGATCAATGAGATGGACCTGACCAACAAGGTCATGCCGCTGTATCCCGACAAGGAAGCCGTGATCGCCGAGCTCCAGGTTCAGTGGCAGAAATTGATGGAGCCTGAGTTCAGCGAAGATACCAGCAGTTTTGAGGCGGCCCAGCGCTGGTTCACGCGCAATGTCAACCGCGGCGTTCAGACGGTGCTGGTGATGCCGCTCCTGGCACAGATCGTTATGATGTATTACAGCATGTTCTTCGGTTCTGTTGACGGGTTCGATCCGGCCAGCGTGGTGCGCATCTCTCTGTTCTCGCAGATCGGCGCGCTCTTCTATTACTGGTACTCCGGCGTTACCCGCATGGGCGTCCTGGCCCTTTGCGATACCTATGCGACGTTCCTGCGCAAGCGCCATTTCTCACTTGATGCCTTGCTCGATGGGACCGTTAATACAGGCCGGCTGAACCGCTACTGGAGTGCCATGGTCACGTCACTTGCCGATGAATCGTCTGATCCGGCGTTGGATATGCTGATCGTCCCAGTCAGTTCAACGGAGGGTGATGACCTTGAGCGTGTTCGCCAGGCTCTGGCCAATGACACGAATATCAGGGTCCCGGCCATTCTGTTAGACATCCGCGAGGGTGGTAGTTTATGGGCCTATTTGAAAGCTCACGAGCATTTGTTCCCTGGTGAAACGGCGTCGGCTTTCCGTGACCGTATTGTGGCGGCGGAGGCCGGTCGGTTAACGATGGTCAATGGCGCTGCGTTCGATTGTGCCGACTTCCGTGACCGCACGGTAGGGAGCCTGCGGATCGGTGTTCTCTTGATGAGAAGGAATATCCGTCAGGTCATTCAGCCGCTGCCGATGGCTTCAGTTGCCAAACTGGGACATGTTCCCAGCATGTTGGAGGCTAATCTGATGACCTTAAGCCTTGGCGCGCGCGGTTTGAAGCAGCGTGGCCTGGGCGGCGTGATCGTTAAGAATGGTGACTGTATTTATGTCGGCCCGGTAGAGCTGGTGGAAGGCAATGGTAGTACCATCGCGGCGCCGTTGGCTTCTGAACATGATATTTTAGCTCACGAGATCGGCGTGTTCCTCGATATCAAGGAAGGTCGTGTCAACCGCTTCATTGAGAAGCCGAGGGACGAGAAGACCTTGAGGAGAGAGGTTGAGGATATTTCCCCCGAGCGCCAGGTCTATAATTTGAATAACAAGAGCATCAAGCAGTATCGCATCAATGCCGGAGTCATGGTAAGTCGCGGCAGCGAATCTTTCCTGGGTTTCTTGCGCCAGGTCAAGGCTGGCCTTGATCTTAATCCTGTCGGCCGGAGCCGCGGATATTATGAAGGCCTTATCATTCCGATGATGGGCCAGGAAGCGATCCGCCACGAACACCAGCAGGGGGATAACTGCGCTTCCTGCGGCGTCTCGGTTGACCCGGCCCAGTGCTTGTCCGATCACGCGATCAATCTTTGCGCGCTTGACCGGTCTGTCGGCAGGCTTTACAGGGATCGTAATTTTAATTTCGGTATTAATACGTCCTTGTCGGCGATCCATTTGCGCTACGACCGGCATGATCCGAATGATGGTCGTGAGATCCGTGAATTTTTTGCCAGTATCGGCTTGCCTGCGCCCGTGACGGCTGTACCGGGGATGATGATGCCGCGCGGACCGCTGCGTGTCCTGCGTGTCGGCGTGATCTTCCTGAAGTGGGTGGCGATCATCTGGACCTCGTTCCGTTTCTTCTTCGGCCTTTGGACTCCGTCGATCCTTTTTGCTCATCTGGCCGTGATCCTGGGGCTTTGGGGCATGAAGTATGTGATCTCGTGCCTGATCTCTCCGCTATGGCAGACCTGGCGTTTGCGCTATTCGTTCTTTGGAAAACCCGCTTGGGATAAGAAGACCTTCGCGGCCATACACCCGGATCAGGATAAGTATTCGGTCAATGAGTTCTATGATCTGAGAAAGAATCATCCCGGTTTCTGGGATGAGTTTGCCTGGCATCGCGATTATAATTTTAAGGCTGAGACGGTATTCGGCGAGACGCTGATGATGCCGACTTATTTCGCGCCGCGTGCGTCAGGTGAGAAAGCAAAGAAGTCCAACCGTGCCCGTGGGCTCCTGGCCGCGATCTTGTTCGTGTGGCTGGCGGTCGCGCCGATGGCCGTGGCGGCTCCGGTGGCTGCTGTTTCGTCGAACAATGTGCCGTCAACCCTGACCGTCGCGATGCCCGATCAGCAGGCCGCCGTCTTCGCGCGCGCGATCATCGGGGATATCCACGCGCAGGCGCCGCCGGTCGTTACCAGCAACACGGTCCGCCAGGCCCTGGCGAATGTGCCGCAGGGGATGGATGTGGCGCTGACCGATGATGTGCTCCGCCGCGTGGGCGCGTATTTCTCCCTTGAGATGTCCGGCGCGGATGACAAGATGGTTCCCGTACCGTTCAATAAATTCAGATTTGATGTGCTCAATGGCACCGTTGGCGTGTCGGTCGACCGCGACGCGGTGGAAGGCAGCAGCCGTCTTCATCTTAAAGGCCGCGATATTGAGGCGAATATTCCGCTGGGCGCGATCTGGATCGATGAACAGGTTCAGAAACTCAGAGACCAGATCTCCCGCACCGATAAAGTCGCGCAGGCCCTGCAGTCGGATATGACCGGCCGGGCCGCGATGAGCCAGGCTCAGCAGGACCTGCTCTGGTCGCTGGTATCCCATGGCGATTACAAAGGCGCCAAGGGCTTGATGGAAGAGTTTGTGAACAGCCTCGGCCAGGGCCATATGGATGATGCCACCCGCGCGGTCATGGCACGTGCCTGGTCGGCGTCCGAACTTGCCGAAGCGCGCGCCAACTGGCTGGAGCTTAACGCCAGCATCAAGAACATCCTCCAGCAGAAAAAAGATCGCGATCCGCAGCTGGTCAGCCTGGCGCTGACCTTCGGCGATCAGATGGACAATGTGCTGAGCGTCGGCCCCGTGGGCCTCTCGCTCGGCGGGCCGATGTCGTCGGCGGTTGATATCGTTAACATCACCCGCGGCTTCATTAACCATTCCATCGACGGCGGCCTGCCGATGGCGATGACGTTCCTGACAGCCTACGATGAGTTCTATTCGCTGGTTCGCCTGCCGCAGTATCATGACATGCTCAATTGGGGCGCGATCGTGATCCCGTATAAAGACGCTTCCGCTCACGGCATCGATATCCTCGGCGTTGAGTTCGACGGCAAGATGCATTTCCTTAAGGACGGTAATTTCAACATCCTCAAGCTGGGCGACGCGTTCCGCCTGGGCGTGGGCAAACAGACCGGCGTGGAAGTTAATCCGCGTCTGTTCCGCGTGAAAGCTGTCATTAATGCCGCAAAGCGCAACTGGGGCGTGATACCCAACCTTGATATTGACCTTTCGGCTTTCAATGACAGCGTTTACCTGGTCAATAGTGTTTACGGTGACTACCTTTACTTCCCGACCATCGTCCAGCAGAAGGACGGCCGCACGGTGGTGAAGCCTGCCGACAAGACCTGGTTCGTGGATATTCAGAACGTGGGTGAGTGCCTGCCGAAGATCGTGGGGTCCATTATTTCCGGCCAATCCAAGTTCAAGCAGTATCCGGGTATTTATGTGCCTTCCCGCGCCCAGATCGACACCTTCTTTACGGCCATGACGTCGACGAACCGCAATGTCCGTTTCGCGCAGGGGGTCAGTATTAAGACGGGTATGCAGACCTTGTACCGGCAGAATGTCGGTTCGAATGCCTGGGAAATGGTCTCCGAAGTTCCGATGTTCGATCCTCGGGCCAAAGATTTCCTGAAGGATCAGCATTTGTGGCCCTGGTCAAGCGAAGCCGATGAGAAAGCTAACCCCGAGAAGTTCGGGTTTATTGCCGGCGCTCTTGGCCAGGTGAATATGGAAGCGTTCTACCGTGGTGTCTTTGAAGGGTATGGCGCCGCGATCGATCCGCGTACCGGGGATGTGTTCCCCATCATGACGCCCGGCGAGATCCCCTTTACCGTTCGCATGCCGCTCCCTAAACAGGAAAAAGGCTCGTTCCTCCTTGCCCCTGACGGCAAGCCGCTGATGGCGACCGCGGATATCGATATCAATACCGGCCGCATTGTGGTTTTCTCGACGCGCATGGCGGCGATCAGTGAAGCCATGGCCCGCGGGATCTCGGGCGAGCTTAGCGAAACCAATCTGGACAATGGTTTTGCGCCGGTGCTTCCTGACAGCTTGATGAAGGGCCAGCCGGCCATGCTCAAGAAGGGCGAGACTTATAAGGTGACACGTCAGGTCCACGACCTGTCGGGCAAGGTCGTGCGGGATGTACAGAAAGCCAGCGTGATCAAGGACCGCGCGATCCGTATCGTCAGCCGCGATGTGCCGAGCATGTATACCACTAAGGGCGGCGATAACTTTGTGTTCGTTGATGCGCGCACGGTGAAAGTCCCCGAAGTGATCGTGACCAGCTTGCGCGGCGAGTCTCCGAGAACGCTTTTCCTCTCGGGCGCGCAGTACCAGCATTTGCGCGATACGGGCAAAGAAGTCACCGGCCTGAATATTTCTGTCCCGCTTTCCGGCAGGAAAGACCCTGTGACGTTCGATGCCCGCTCGGTCCTGTTGTACCACACGGATGTTAACGTCGCGGCGGCGGATGGCCGCATGATCCCGGCGATGGTTCAGCGCGTCAATCCTGACCCGAAGGGTGTGGCGTTCGGTTCCCAGGTCGGGGCCGATGGCAGGCTCAGGGCGCTCAGCCGTGAGCAGGTGGAAGCCAATGGTGGTGTGGCAATGGGCCAGGAAGAGGTTTTTGATCCGTCTTCACTTAAAGGCACGTATATGAAGCCGGTTGTTTCGGCCGCGGTGCTCGATCAGCGTTCGGCCGCGTTGGAAGCGTATTTGAAACAGGTGCTGCAGCTGGGCCGTCAGGCGCATGAGGATAGCCTGTTGTCGCAGGAAGCCGAACTTCGGACGAAGATCTATGGCGAATGGTCGCGCCGTCAGGCTGATGTGCGTAATGGCGCCCGGGTCAAGCTCGCCCAGCAGTATTACATGGAACGCGACCGGGTCTTTGAAGCGCAGGTCATTACCGATCTAAATAAAGAGATCGCGGCGACTCAGGCGGATATTGACAAGCTTACCGCCGGTAATCAGGCCGATCCTTTTGTGCGCGTGAACCTTGAATATGCTCAGGCTAACCTGGAGCAGCTCAATGCCCGCCTGGCTTTGGCGCAGGGCAGTAATCCTCAGGCTTTGCGCGCTGATGTGCTGGAGTGGCAGCATCAGGACGCAATAACGGGTGTGGCCTATGCCCAGCGGAATCTCGATGAGGCCAATACATTATTGATCACACGTCAAAACGTCCTTAAAGAGTTCCAGGACCAGTACGCCCAGGCGGTCATTGACGGGAATGTGGCTGAGCAGAATATTTGTTTGAATAACATCGCTTTAATGCAGGGCGCGATCATCTCGACCGAAGGCTTGATCGTCGATAAACAGGCCGCCCTGGTCAAGGCCGAGGATTGGGGCAAAGAAGTGACCGACAAGGTTAAAGCCGGTAAGGCGTATAACGCCAAGATGGCCCGGGAGATCGCGGCTTCGATCGAAGCCCTGCGCCGCCTGGAAGAAGGCCCCGGCGCGCTCGCCGACCTGCAGCAGCAGATCAATGACCTGCAGCGCGAGGTCCATGCCAAGAAGCGTGCTCTTTATGACCAGGCCGCTGAGATCCGCCAGGCGGGTGAAGCTCTTGAGCAGATGGGCCTGGGGCTGCCGCTCTTTACTGATAAAGAATTGACCACCATCATCGAGTCGCGCAATCCGGAAGGGGCCATGGGCCTGCTGGTACAGGACAAGTTCCAGAGCAAGACCACGATCGCTTCTTCTCTTAAACAGTTCTTCGGCGATCGCAGCGTTTGGTCGCTGGACTTGTTCATCAGCAATATCGAATCTTCCACCGCGACGCCGACCGCGACGCGTTATGGTGTTGGCCTGCAGTGGTCGGGCGCGAAAGCCCAGAACATTGTGGTGCTCGCGGTTGACCGTGAGTATATGAACAAGCAGTCTACCGATAAGAATGGCAAGACGGTCAATCAGGCCGAGAAGACCACGCGCCTGGTGCTTTTTGATGCCGGTACCGCTGACCTGTCGAAAGATTGGCACCTGACGTACCTGGGCTATATGGATGTGCCGGTCGGGGCGGGGTCTCCGGCGGGCAATATCAATAAGGGTGCTTCGCTTGATCTGCATCGCGACCTGCCGAATGGCTTCTTTGCTGATCTTAAAGCCAACGCGGTGATGGCGGACGCGAAGGGGGCCTTTAAGATCGAGCATTGGGATGATCAGGGTAACAGCGTGTGGGTGCCCAAAGAACTTTTTGTCCGTGAAGAATTGCTTAACACCGAGCTGGGCCTGGGCTGGAAAGATGAAGCCAGCGGCCGCCTGGTACGCGCGTTCCTCCGTCCTGAGATGGACACCTCGGCCTACGCGCCCAAGAGAGATTATCTGTACGCCGGCGCGGGTTTCCAGACGCCGGTTGGCTTGTTGTCGGTGAAGGATGTGGTTGAGACGACGCTCAAGGGCAACGCGATGTATGACGTGACGGCGACCGATGCCCAGCAGGGCGTGAAAGCCGGCAGTGAACTTGAGTTCGCCCTTCCCAAATATGACGTGAAAGTGTCGCTCATCGGCGCGTTCAATGGTAAGTACGAAAGCTTACAAAATGGCGCGGGCCTGGAATTCCCGGTTTGGGGCAATACGCTGGTTGACCTCAAGGTGCTCGATCAGCAGTGGAAGAGTGGTAATAACATCCTGGTTGATATCGGTTTCAAGAATCGTCATGTGAAGGTTGGCCCGCTGCCGGGGATCGCGGTGGGCTCGCCGTTCAGGGTCTTTGAAGAGCAGATGCCCGGCGTGATGGTGCCGCAGGGTGTGAACGGCCTGGGCCCGGTAACGCTGTCTTCCATGACAGTGAGGAATACCGGCCTTAAATTTATTTCCGGCCCGGGCGCGGTGGCTGAGCGCCTGGCGCAGTTGCGCGGCGCTGCGGTGGTGTATTCTTTGGATCGCCTGCCGGCCACGCTGGACAAGAAGTCGGCCCGGGAATTGTCCCGCTGGGCGCGGCCGTTGGCCACGTTGACGGATCTTGAGTTAGGGGCGAACGGGATCAATAAACCGACGGCGAACAACCCGCTGTATACGGTCAGGATCAGCGGCAAAGACACGCCGCTGGGTAATGGCCGCACGCTGGTCCTGCTCTTTGATGGCGTGCATAATACCAGCGCTTATCCGCAGGTTTTCGAGTTTGGCGTGGAAGGCCTTGAGATCGCGAGCGAGCGCTTATCGATGTTCGCGCTGCCGCAGGCTGATGGCAGCACGGTGTTTGCCACCCAGATGGAAGCGGTGCAGAAGATCAAGACCATGGAACTTTATTACGAACGTGTCCTGGATGCTCAGGGGCAGGAGTCGTTTCTGTTGCGCAATGCCCAGGGCGTGGTGGGTTGGCCGAATGCGGCTACGGGTGAGGGGATGTTCAAATTCACCGATCCCGCCGCGGTCGCGGACCTGGCGCAGTGGCAGGCGACGCATCGCATGGTGGTTTATCCGGATATGTACAAGTTGCGCCCGCATTGGACCACGCTGGCGGCTTTTGAGGTGAATTATAAGAACCTGCCGGCCAAGGCCACCGATATTGTGCTCCTGGGCGCGGAAGGCAAGGCGAATAGTTGGCTGAGCATTCTGCCGTCGACCAGGACCAACGGCGTAGCGTGGTTTAGCACCATCGACCAGCAGATCATCGGGAATACGAACATTAGCGCCCAGAAATATCTGGTTGACCTGAGCCAACATCAATTTATCGGGAACGCGGCGGCACAAACGCTGGTGATGTCTTCCGACCTGCCGCTGGAGCCGACCTACCGGATGAATGGTTTCAAGCGCGAGCTGTCGGGGTACACGATCACGTTCAGCAATATTTTCAGCGGCGCGACGGTGAAAGAATCACGTGTCATCCTGCCCTTTATCGGCGAGAGGGCGACGGATCAGGCGGAGAATGATCGCGCGGTTACGTTTGATTATAACGGCTTTGGCCCGCTGGTGCCCACGCATGTGACCACGACCATGGCGGATAACACGAATGTTGTTCTCTCCAGCTCTGTGACCAAAGGCCTGACGCTCTTGGATGTGCCGCAGGATACGCTCGCCGCGATCAATGCTGTGGTCGCCCGCCAGCCGGCCGTGGTGGATGTCGAGGCGATGGTGAGGGATATAGAGAAGGCCTTGAAGGCGCCTGTTTCGAGCGCGACCACCAATTTTGATTATAAGGCTTACGCTGATGCGCTGCGTACCGCGTTTGGCCCGGCGAACACGAACGCCGCCGATGTGGTGCTGGCCCAGGTGTACCGCCTGGCGGGGGATGTCCGTAACAAGGCGGACAAGGCTGATCATTTCACGGGTGTGAATACCACTGAGATCAAGGATAAGTCCCAAAGAGTGCTTTCTTCCGTCGACCGTCATCGCTCTCTTGAAGTGGTCAATTTTTATAATGACCTGCCTAAAATGCTTGACCTGGCGGATGGCTCAGAGCTTTGGGTCCTTGACGATAACGGCAACCGTTTGTTGAAGATCATGACCAGCCATTTGCGCTACGCTGATGGTTCAACGATCACCTATCCGATGACCCTGGTGGATATCGGCCGGCTCTACCATAACGGGCGGATCACGATCGACCGCGAGGTCAGCTTCCCGTATCGCGGCCGTATGGTCGAATTCGCGGTGCGCGAGGTCAAGGACCTAAAGGGCAATGTGATCGCTCAGGCTTTCGGGCGCCTGGAGAATGGGGTTTTTGTTCAGCGCGTTGGCGACGTGGTGAAAGCCAATCATTATCTTGATGAGCTCAAGGGCCAGGGTATTGCCAGCCATTCGTCCATCGCTTATATGACATCGACCAACGGCGATTGGCAGGTTTTTGGATACGGCGAGCGCATCCGCGGGATGGAGTCGCGAGATGTTGCCGCCCAGATCAAACAGATCATGGATAGCCGCGAGATACCCTCCTGGATCATCCGCGGCCATGCCAATGACATTAAAGCCAAGTCGGGTGACCTGCAGGGATTGTACGACGTGCTTAACACCCTGGTGAGCAATAAGGGCGTTAATTTCGGCAATAAGATCTTTGAAGTGAAGAAGGAAGTGGATTCCACGCAAGGCCGTCAGAAGAAGGCGTTCTCGTGGCAGGATAAGGTGGGTACGAATGGCATTCCGTCGGGCGATCCGCGCCTGTTCGTTTCGCGCGTTTACCCTGATGAAAAGCAGGGTTTGATGACGACCGAGGAGAAGATCCTAGGGGCGCTGGACCTGAGCAATGGTTCGTATATCTTTGATTATGTAAAGGGCCAGGATGTCCTGTCGAACTACGTGGCGGCAGCGGAAGGCCCGAACATGAAGAGTGAGTTCATCGGTCAGGATGCGAACGGGTTATTGCTGACGCATCTACAGCCAATGACCCTTAATATTCCGATGATGGCTGAGAATCCGCTCTATGAGGGAAATTATCCATGGGGTGGTTCGGCGTACCGCGTCTATGAGCACACCAGTTTCTCATTTGATTATAGAGACGCGTTAAAGGCGATGAATCCTTTCTCTGTGACGGATTACAAACAAGTTTATTTGACGCCGTCGCAGGAGCCTTATTTCGGGATGTTCATTAGCCATAAGGGCCTAGAGAACCTTAAGCAGGGCGTGCTGGTAAATGATGCTCGGCCATCGGCGTATTACATTCAGCAGCCGACAGAGACTCCCGGGCAGTATTATGTGTTTGAAATAAATTATGAAGATGGCGTAGCAGGGAAACTGGCTCAGCGGTACGAGAATTGGGCCGGCGTGCCGCATCGCCTCTATATCAATGGCCGCCTTGCTCATGTTCAGGGTTCACGGTTCATCGGCAAGACAATGGGCGCGGATCTTCTGCCTTGGTATATGCCTAAGAGTGTGTTGCTCAGTGATGACCTTAGAAACAGTATTGTTGCCAATATTGTTCGCGAAGCAGGCATTGGCAATAGTCAGAGGGCGGCGTTGACTGAGGAGCAGAAAGCCGTTGCTCGACGTGCCCTTCCGGAATTGAAAACGATCAAGGATTACAGGAAGGATGTTATTGAGATTACCGTTATCGGTACGATAGCGCTTACGCTTCTGGGTTTCTTAGGGTTCATTAATCCGAAGCGCTGGTTCAGCCTGAAGTCCATGAAAAGATTCTTCGGCGTGGGCCTGCTGAAGAAGATCGCACCCGTTAAAGAGGCGCCTGCTGCGAATGCCGCGCTGTTTAAGCAGGAAGTCTTGAACATTCTGTCGAATATTGAAAATGCTCGTACTCCTGAGGAAGCCGTGCAGGCCACGAAGGGTATGCCCGAGGATCTGTCCGGGACATTGGCGATGCTGTTCAAAGAATATCCCGGGTTTACTCTCAATGTTCTTAAGGAACTGGTGGGCGGTATTCGCGACGGGCTGAACAACAAGCTGGTTTACAACAAGGGTTTTATTGCTCATGACCTTATGATCAAGGCTATTGAGCGGGCTGCGGCTTCAGAGCTGAACACGATCTTTGATAATTATCAGTTCTTTACCAAGCAGATGGTGGATGAACGGTTGAAGGAGGTTCAAAAGCTTCTGGAGCCGGAGGATTTCAAGAAGATCGACGCCTTAAGGCTTTCATTGGTGATGCCTATTACGGGAACCGATTACCTGTTAAACATGATCAAGCCGAAGTCTTCAACGGAACCATCCGCTTTGAAGGGTATAGTGATCAATATTATCCTCAAACTGATCGAAGCCAATCAACAAGGTGTCGGTCCGATCAGTTCCGCTAAATTCCGCGAAGTTTTGAAGTCGATCGTAGCTTCTGACAAGATTGAATATATTGACCTGGCGAACACGTTAGGGGAGATCATCGGCGCCCGCTCGATGCATCGCAATGAGGTTCAGACTAGGCGCGAGGCTATTCTTGATGATGTCCGTGTACGCATTCAGGAATTAAGGCACCAGAAAGCCGGCGATACATTTGCTGATCCGAATGCCGGTGTTTTGATCAAGCACAAGAAGATCAAGGACGGCCTGGTGTATATTTCTCTGGAAGAGTATGTTGTTCGCCGGATGGTTGAACAGCGGGTATTTGTGAACCGGCCGACTTTTGTGGCCAGGCTTGTCAGAAGTGTTATGCGGGGCAAACAGAGAGGGGTTGTTGCTGAGGCCTGGGATGTTGCCATTGCTCTGGACCAGGTCTGGGGCGCTATCTTATCAGATACAGTTTGGGGTTACACCGGTGGCGGTATCAAGACCAAGAGGTCGAATAACCGCCCCCAGTTCACGCCGGACGATTTCGACCGCCTGTATAAGCGCGGGATCGATCTGCGTCGTGGCATGGGCCTGACCGTGCCTGATGTTCGCATGATCCTCAATACGACGATCGACCGTATCAGCTTGAGGATGATGGATCAGACAGATATTCGTTTGAAACACGATGATTTTATAAAGGCCAGGCAATGCATTGAGGAGGTTCGGGTGGCCGCGATGGCGGAACTGGATTTCGTGGGGGATCCTTCCGATGCTGAGTTCTACCAGCGGTTAGCCAATGTGCAGGAAAGGTTGCAATTATTGGACCGCCGTTTACAGCCCATCGGAGGAGCCGACGCTTGGATGGAGCAATTAACAGCATGGCCTGCCTCGAAACCAATGAAATTGCCGATGTTCTCAGATGATAAAATGCATCTTTTCCGTGTGGCTTTTACTCAGGAGCTCGTTGATAGCAAGATCCTTCCGCAGATCAAGCTTGAACAGAAAGAGCAGAAGATCGAGCCGGCCAGCTATTACCTCAAGTTGACCCGCGCGTACCGGAATTATTTTGCTTTGTTCTTTGACCGCCGAGTTTGGAGCATTCCGGAAGATGTCAGCGTGCTGAAGTTCGTCTGGAATCTGGCAACCAAGCCCAATTATCTTGAGGACCGTAATCGTTCTCTGGGCATCGATGAGAAGACGATCGAGCACATGAATAACGCTTTAAAGAGTTGGGCTAAGGTTTTACGCAATATAGTTTGGGTCGGCAGTTTCCTGACCTGGATGGCCATGTTCTGGTCTTTGCCGAAGCTGTTGGTCATGCTGGGGGCGACCGGATCTGTTTCTATAGGGCTTATTGCGATCCCCGTGCTGTTCATGGCGATCCTGATCAGCGCTCTTTTCGCTTCTTCCGGATTCTATCTGCAATTGCATCGGGTGGCGAAGGATAAGGCGTTGGATATCAATACACACCAGATCCGTACGATCGAGGATCTGTATGTGTCGCTTAAGATGCTGGGCGAACAGAAAATGGGCGGTATGGGGCAATACGTGCGGCATTTAGCCGGAAAATTAGTGATAGCTGCCGCGGCGTTCGTGTTTGGCGTTGGAATGGCGCTCTTGTTCGGAGCCTCTTTTCATCTCCACGGTGTTGTCGTCTTGATCTTCGCCAGCATGTTCGTTGCCGCGTTGAATTCAGGTAGAAAATATGTTTTCTGGACTTCAATAGCCCTTGGCTTGACAGTTATAGCGGTGACGATGGTATCCGGCGGTTTTGCCTCGATCGCTACCGGCGTCTGGATCACAGGCGCGGTCTTTGCTTCACCGTGGATCGTGGATGCGATCTACAGGCTCCTGCGCATCGCTGTTCTTTACACAAGCCATGTCCGCAATTTCTCGTTTAACTTTACCGGTGGCGACAAGGGCGCGGCCCGTAGGTATTATGAGCAGTTCCTTGAGGACATGACCAGGGATGATTACAAGTCGATCTCCGAGGCGCAGTACAACAAGCTGAAGTCCTTGAAGGGCATTACGCTTCAGGACCTTGAGGGCATCAATCATGAGGCTATGCATCGTCTGAAGCAGGCCATGAACAAGTTTTATCATCGCGATATTCCTGAAACAGCCGATGGCCGGTTGACCCCGTATGAGCATTTCACCGATATTCCGCGGACCATGTATTGGGCTACTATGGCCGGCATGGCGTTTGAAAGACTATGGAAGGATGTTGTTGAGTGCCTGCCCAATGTGGTTAACAATGCGACATCCCGCGAAGAATTGGAAAATTTCCTCGTTGAAAAGTGTAAGCTGGATCGCATAAAAGATCTCCCGCCTTTTATGAAGTTAGTCCGGGTCGTTTTGCCATTCGTGATCAATTATGTTCTGGGGAGCCGGTTCCCTGCTTATGTTAAATATACTTACGCCCTGATCTCTCAAAAGACATTGACAGATGATGATATTAAGCGCCTCTTGGCGGAACGCATTAGGGAGGCCGCCGCGATGCCTGAATTCCGGACCGGCGCGCTTGCGGCAACGGTAGCGACGTACGCTGACAAGATCTTCACAGGGGTTAAGGCAGCGATGGAAAATAATGGTAAGCCCTTCAATTCTTTAGAGGAGGTCCAGTTGAAGGTTGCCTCCATTCAGGGCGAGGCTAAAATATTCTGGGAAGCGCCCAAAGGCCAGGTCGATGTGCTTTTTACAACATTCTTTAAACCTTATGACCGCACAGATAACTTACAGAAGAACCTGATTGGTTTTATAACTTCGCGTGATGATACTATCACGCGATTAGCTATAAAAAATAAGCGTCACCTGAAGGTTATGCAAATGTTCGCCCGGGACTACCTGCCAGATCCGCTCTATGAACAGTATAAAAATAATGAACCTGAAGGCGGATACACAGAAGGCAGCCACGAGAAGAAATATATTCAAGAGGTGGATGAGGCCTATGCTCGTTTTGCGGCAGACAAATTCATTTTTAATGTGATCCCGGCCGGGGCGTTTGGCTGTGCGGACGCTGGTAAGCATACTGATCTGGTTAAACTTTATGCTGATTTGGGCGTGCCGAATATTCGCCTGCTTGATCCGTCTGGCCGTGCTTTTCTGATGCCGGTCAAGGACGCGGCCTGGATGGAGCTTGGCTCCATGATGATCGGGGCGCGCCATATGATCGCCCAGGACGTTTCCAACCAGATACCGTTCGAAGAGATCTATTTCTTGCCGTTTGTGACTGCCTTGTATGATCAAAATCCTAGTTTAGCCGCACAGTTATTCCCGCTGTACTCTACCGTTCAGACGATGACGCCTACCAGCGGCGCCGGCGGCCACGCGGAATCGACCTGGACGCATCCGGCTCAGATGGGTACCGATGTCCTTGGATCGTTAACGACATACGGCAAGTATTCCATGGACCTGGATGTGTTCTTCGGTCATTCCGTGGCGAGCCTGGCTGAGGCGCATAATGCCAAAATGGCGGCACTTTACGACTCAAGTGACTTTAGCTCTGGCCGTGGCGGTGTCGGCCCGCTGTGCCGCGCCGCGGAAGATTCGGTCATGGGCGAAGGCATCCTGGCAGAAGGCGGCGAGATCCGCTATAGCTCATTTGTCGAGATGATCCAGGATAAGACCAGGATGCGTGGGGCTCACAAGGTCCCTGAGTATAAGTATTGCGGCGACGTGGGTGAGATCTTCATGGATAAGGAAGCGCAGCGCGCTTTGATGACACCCGGTCCTGTTCATATCAAACTGGGTACCCTGGGCCTGTCGCATTTCTTCCTGCGCAAACTTCCCGGCTTGGTTGCCAGCATTCTTTTTATCGCATTAATGGTTTTTCACGTTGATTCCTGGTACGGACTGCCGCTAGCACCGATCATGGTTGCTTTCGGCTACCTCTTTATGCATGCCATTACCATTCCTGCGGTCCATTACTATAACCAGTTGTACGGTTCACCCTACGGTCTGCTTGAACTTTTGCGTCGCATGTTCGTGAAGCCTGGCCTGGTCGTCTTCATGGGGTCCTTGATCCCGAACTATGTGAAAGCCATATTTGATGAATTGCTGCACGGCACGCCGAAATTCCCGCCGACCGACCGTTCCGGGTGGCAGGCCACTCGCACATACAAAGTGCTTTATGAAGAACCGGGCGTTGTGCCGACCGACCGGTTCGGTGTGAAATTGGCGGCTCCCTTGCTTCCGCTTATTCTGTACTTTATTCCTATGGAGCCGATCATTCTTCTGGCAGCTGGCTTTTATATCATCCAGGTTGTGAGCTGGATCGCCGGGCCGGCTGTTTATAATCCCGGGGTTTTGTATGGCAGCAAATTCTACGAGAATAATAAATATAGCAAGTTGCCGTGGAACAAAGTGGCAACGGCGGGGCTTAAGATCGTCGATGTCCTCTTGTATTCACTTTATGCCTGGTGGAGAGGGGCGAAGGATTGGTATTACGAGCTCAAGAGCAACGATAAGAAGGCCAATGTGGCCAAGCTTATTCTGACTTTGACAGCGGTCGTTGCCTTGTGGTTCTACCCGGTCGTCTCCGTTCTGCTGGCCGCTTCCGCCGTGGTGTTTGTTGCCGGAACGAAGCTGATCAAGAGCCGCCGGATCATGAGCGAGTACCGGAAGATCGACCGAGCCATTAAGCTCTTGATCGGTGACAGCCAAGAATATTTTGTGTGGGAGCCGACGGAAGAGAAGAACAGCTATGAGCTTCTGCTGGCTGATCTTAAGAAGAAGGTCGGTGATATTAATGATACGGAATATTTCCGCCTTGCCTTGCAGCAGTATATCGCCGAGCAGGGCCTTATGGGTGGATTGGTTCTGGATAACAATGAATTAATGGTGAAGGATGATATCGGGAAACTAGCTAAAGTGGTTGCGACAAAACTCAAGGATCTTCAGGAAAAAGGAGATGTTCTTGATGTGAATGTTCAGGATCAGATCCAGCAGCTTATCCGGACTCAGGGTCTGCTCAAGAGATACCAGGGTAATATGAACGCGTCCTTGCATCATTCAGACCGGCAGTATCTGTATAACGGTGTTTACAAGTTTATTCCCGCCAAAGGCGTTGAGGGGGCAAAGTTCACGGGTGATCCGTATTTGCTCCCGAAGTTTATGAGGACGACCGGGTTCAAGATTGCTTTGGTTGTCGGGCTCGGCGCTTTCCTGGTTACCTATGCCTTGACAGTTAGCGCGTTTATCCTGGGCCTTAGCGGCATGGCGATGACTGTTTTCAAGATCATTAATCTGGTCTGGTTAGTGCCGGTCGCGTTGTGGAGTGTTTATAAGGTTGTTAGTTTGTGGGGCAAGGCGGTTGCGTTTGTTGAGTGGATGAAAGGCGGAGCGGCGGTTGATCCGGCCGGTCATGATCTTGTTGTGGCGCCCATGGATGCGGATGCTGCGGTCAGGGCTATGGAGCTTGATGCCCGCAAGACGCTAGATTCAGTTGTTGCGCAGACAGCTGACAGGATCGTTAATGAGTACCGTTCATTGCGTGCCGCGCAGCAGGCTTTACCGGCGGTTTCCGTGATCAGCATCAAGAGGGACATTATAGAGAAGATCGGCGCTGATACGATCTCTGCGTATCGTCGTTCCATGATCACTATGAATGGCCGCAAGATGCCGAAGGTTGTTTCGACGGTGGCCAGTCTGCTTGATGCGGTCAAGGCTCATGTTGAGGTGAAGGCCAGCGAAGTAAGCGCGCGTAATACTAAAGCAGCCATGGCCGTGATCCTGAGCGATGTTGTTAACGTCAATACGGTGCGTGCTGCCCGTGTTCAGGTAGCGCTGGCGGCGAATGATGCGGCCAAGACGATGATCAAGGTGGCCACGGGTCGTCAGTTGAGGGCCGGGATGGCTGTTGAGCATCATGCGTGGCTGCAGGCGATGTCGGATGTGAATGAGAATAATGACGAGAAGACGGCTGTCGCGCTGTATGAAGTGGTGGCCAAGGCGAACGTTGATGCGGCGAAGGTTATTGCTGATAAGGGCGCTAAAGATGCCATTGCTGTGATCGTGGCGGATATTGTGAAGGTTAATGCCGTTCGCGAGGCCCGTGTTCAGGTGGCTCTGGCGGCGAATGATGCGGCGAAGATGGCGATCAAGGTAGCTGCGGGTCGTCAGTTGAGGGCCGGGTTGGTTGCCGAGCGTCATGGTTGGCTGCAGGCGATGTCGGATGTCAATGAGAATAACGATGAGAAGGTGGCAGTCGCGGTGTATGAAGCGGTGGCCAAGGCGAACGCTGATGCGGCGAAGGTTGTTGCTGATAAGGGCGCTAAGGATGCCATTGCTGTGATCGTTGCTGATGTCGTGAAGGTTAATATTATTCGCGAGGCTCGTGTTCAGGTGGCTCTGGCGGCGAATGATGCGGCCAAGACGATGATCAAGGTGGCCACGGGTCGTCAGTTGAGGGCCGGGATGGCTGTTGAGCATCATGCGTGGCTGCAGGCGATGTCGGATGTGAATGAGAATAATGACGAGAAGACGGCTGTCGCGCTGTATGAAGTGGTGGCCAAGGCGAACGTTGATGCGGCGAAGGTTATTGCTGATAAGGGCGCTAAAGATGCCATTGCTGTGATCGTGGCGGATATTGTGAAGGTTAATGCCGTTCGCGAGGCCCGTGTTCAGGTGGCTCTGGCGGCGAATGATGCGGCGAAGATGGCGATCAAGGTAGCTGCGGGTCGTCAGTTGAGGGCCGGGTTGGTTGCCGAGCGTCATGGTTGGCTGCAGGCGATGTCGGATGTCAATGAGAATAACGATGAGAAGGTGGCAGTCGCGGTGTATGAAGCGGTGGCCAAGGCGAACGCTGATGCGGCGAAGGTTGTTGCTGATAAGGGCGCTAAGGATGCCATTGCTGTGATCGTTGCTGATGTCGTGAAGGTTAATATTATTCGCGAGGCTCGTGTTCAGGTGGCTCTGGCGGCGAATGATGCGGCCAAGACGGCGATCAAGGCGGCTGCGGGCCGTCAGTTGAGGGCCGGGTTGATTGCCGAGCATCATGGTTGGTTGCAGGCGATGTCGGATGTGAGTGAGAATAACGACGAGAAAACAGCTGTCGCGGTGTATGACGCGGTGGCCAAAGCGAACGCGGATACGGCTAGAAATGTGATCATCGCAAAAGAGGCTAATGCTTATCAGGCGATCATAAGTGTCCCGGCTAAACTGAATTTGCTGCGTAGTGTTCGTGTTCAGGTCTTATCGGCAGCCAATGACGCGGCAAAAGCGGCGATGAAAGCGGCCGCGGGCCGCCAGCTGAGGGTCGGGATGGTTGCTGAGCATCATGGTTGGCTGCAGGCGATCTCTGACTCAAAAGATAACCAGGATGACAAAGCGGCTGTTGCTTTGTTAGATTTTATTGAGATCAAGCACAAGAATGCGCAACAGCAAGCCATTAACAACGCGAAGTCAGCCGTCTTAAAGAATACCATCAACAGTTTTGGCGAAAAGCTTCGCGCCGCCCGGGCATCGAATAACAGGGATATTCTTATCGCTGCAGTATGGAATGTGCTTGATCCGGCTTTTGTTGTGGCCCTTGAGGATGTGAACGGCAATCTTACGGAGAAAGCCAAAGAATATTTTTACAAGAAAGCTGTTGCCGCTTCCAGCGCTGAGGAGCGGTTGGGAGAGAGTATCCTTAGTCGTTTGCCGCGAGCTTTGGCGCCTCCTGCGGTAACGTTCAGGCCTGCCGGCATGGCCGACCTTGAGGTCTCTTCGTTCGGTGTGCCGGTTTTTGCGCAGGAAACTGTTAAAGAAATGATCGGTATCGCGCTGCGGTCAGGCCGATTGGTTGTGCAGGCAGTGCGTGCCAACGGCAGCTCCATTCTGATCGATCCCGCCAATATCACTATCCGTTTTGCCAGTATTCATTTTGATGTTGATCCTGTTCCGGCTGATGCGGTGGCGTTCAGGGTTGTTACGCCGCAGCAGATTGTCGGACAGAAACAAGCCATTGTGGCGGAGTTTAACGCCAAGCGCGTCGAAGTCGGCAGCCATACACTTAAAGAGAAGCAGAACCACTTTGGCCAGTCGCCTGAGCTTATTATTAGTTTGATGAACGAGGTGGTTGTTGCCGGATTTATTCCGACAGTTGACCGCCTGGATGTGCTTAAGGCGCTTCGGGCGAAGAATGCCGCGGCGCCGGTTGGCTTTTTCGCGGCCAGTCTTGCGGATATCCGCGCCGCGGCCGCGGCAGGCGCGAGCTTTGTGATCATAGTCGACTTTGTTCCGTCCCAGGCTGAGATGCTGGCGTTGCGTAAAGAACTGCCCGCGCTGGTTATGATCGCCGAGATCGACACCGCCGCCCAGCCGACATTCCTGACAGCCATTAATTCGGCTGTCCAGGCGGGTGTTGACGGCGTTGTCCTCAAGCATTGGGGCAAGGTTTCCGAAGCGCTGAAGGCCGAGGGCAGCTCGATCGCTGAGCTGCGCAAAGCCAATCCTTCACTGGTGATCATTCCGGCGGGCGGCATTTTCCAGAACAAGGTGGCCGGTGTGCTGGCCATGCCTGAAAAGCTCGTAGCCGCGGTCGGGATGAACGCCCTGACAGTGGACGCGATCAAGCAGCAGATCAAGGAGTACAAAGAAGCGATCGCGTTCGGAGCTGGAGAGCTGTTTGTCCAGGAAGCCCTGAAGAAATTGCCTGACGCGAATGCGCCGCCGTTGCGCCGTAACGATGTGGTTGAACTGCAATTTTCCGAGATCCCTGTCCCCGAATACCTGTTTAACATCGCTCGTGATGCGGTCCTTAAAGCGCTGAAAGACAATCTATTAAAGATCGAGCTTCTTGATGAGTCCGGCAACGTCATGCCAGTCCTTGTTGAGAATGTTGCCGTTGGCCCGCATACGATCCATCTTGATATCAGCCATGTTCCGGCCACGGTCAATAAACTGCGGGTCATCATCGGAGGAAAGTTAGCGGATAAGACGATCGTTCCGGCGCTTACTGTTGCGGCCAGCGAAACGATCGCCGGTATGCAGGTGACAGGCATTGATTACCATGCTGCTGGTCGTACGGTCAGTGGACGTGAAGTGGTCTTTAATCCGGGCCAGGCATTTGACGTTTATATAGAAGACAAAGGCCGCGCTTATGATTTCTCCAAATATGCTCAGACGGAAGAATTAGCTGCCAGGTTTAAGAAGGAATTTGTGCCGTTCCCCGGTAAGACCGTTAGGGCTTTTGTTAAAGAGACCGGGGCGATCTTCGCTATCAACGGACATCAGGGGAACTATTGGGAAGGGCATACGATGCTTATTCGTAACGGTCAGCTGCTGATGAAGACCGCGCCCGGCATCAGGCAGGAAACCCTTCAGCTTCTCACAGGTACGTTTTCATTCTTTGTGGTCGATGGTCCGGTTGCGGGGATCAAAGACATTCTTGTAGAGAAGAATATTTCTAAGACAAACATTAGCGATATACGTGTTGCGGTCGCCGGTGTTGTGCTTGTCCGTAATGGGGTTGATGTGAGTTGTAGCGTTGTGAAAGAGCAGCCTCCGACCGGGCCTAACGGGGTCAATTGGGATCCGTTCTTTATGAGAGCAGGTATCTCTATCGTTGGGAAGGACGCCCAGGGTCGTGTGGTATTTATGACGCTTAAACGGAGCGGGGCAGACGATAAGGCTGGTGAGGCCATGGTCAAGGATGTGGCGGCCATAGCGGTTGAGCGCGGTTTGACCGAGGCGGTCCTTTTAGGGGCTAGTGCCGATGCGCAGCAGCATGTTGTGGGTTTGCCGACCATTATTGCCCGGCCCAGAGCGGGAAGCGATAGTGCTCTTGCTTCGGATGACGGGCGCGATCTGGCGTCGATCATTTTTGTCAAGGCGAGCGTTCAGGTAAAAAGAATTCCTGTCACATCCCGCGAAACACTAGAGAGCGCATATCAGAATGTTTGGCAGGCCACCGGCGACATGGTCGCTGAAGGGCGCGCGCCGAAGCCGATGCAGCCTAACAAGGGCATTTTTTGTATCAGCTCTATTGTGCCGCTGACCGAGTTCCCTGAAATGACGCGCAGCCAGCTTGACCGCGTTCTGGCGCTGTTAAAAGCCAGTTTCCCGGAGTTGACCTATACTCCGGGGGAGATCCTGCATACCACATTCTTCCTGCCGTTCTTTGATACGGCGACGGCTGATCTTAAGGCGGATGCGCCGCGTGTGGATCCGAAATACGCCGCGGCGTATCGCCAGAAGGTTCTGGAGGCTATCGGGAACAGGTCGATCAAGTATCGCTTCAGCGGGATCAATTTAGGGCCGGATGGTACGGTGTTTGCCGAGGGGCATGTTGATAGCGAAACGATCTTTGAGGTCAGGAAGGCGCTTGGAGAAGTTTATGCGGACGAACGGCGCAAGGCGTCGATGCTGCACATTTCACTGGCGAGGGTCACAGCTCCCATGACCCCGCAGCGGTTCGCGGCGTTATATGAACAGGTCAAAGAGTGGCGGGCCCTTGATCTGGGAGAGGGCATTGTTTCCCGCTTGCTGTTGGCCGAAGTTTCCGACACGTTCGGGTTTAACAGAGGCGGGCAGGCTTATGTTGACCTGCTTTCTGGGAAAACCGAACCCGATCACTTTAACAGGGGTGTATTAAGACAATTTGACGAGTTAGTGGCATCGGGAAAAGTTTTGTGGCTGCCGGAGCAGATCAGGGTCCGTAGTGTTGATTCATCCTCGGATGTTGAGAATAGCGATTATATCGCACAGATCAACCCCGCATTGGAAACGCCTTACGCTCCCATTGATCCGAGGACCCCTGCGGAAGTCAGGAAATGTCCTTTCTGCGTTAAGAATTACGGCATTGATATCCTGGGCAATCATGATGAGCTGATGTTGGCTGATCTTCAGGAGATGTTCGGTGTTCCGTTCCGGTTGTTCGCTTCTGAGAAGCCGTTCTTTGAGCACAATATGTTCATTGTGGCCAAGGAACATAAAGAAGGTGTCGATCTCGAGGCCATGAGGACCCTGGTGCGGATCTTCAACACCTATTTTCCCGGAATGAGGGGAAATCTCGGGGCGGGCCGTTACGCGAAGCATCAGCATATTCATGTTTATAATGTGGAGTATCCTATTGAGCGCCACGCACGGAAGTGGCTGGTCGACCGTCCTGATCTTAAGGTCGGCATTGTGACGATGGATCTGCCGGTCACCTATTTTGTGGTTGAGAGCCGGGATAATGATCTATTGGCGGAAGCCGCTCTCTGGTTATCGGATAACGTTGAGAAGATGGGATGTTTGCCGGCGACGATCTTCGCTCCGCACGCGGTTTATATTCTTCCCCAGCCCCAGAACAGAACGACCGTAACCGATGATTATCCCGAATATTTGGATCAGCTTAAGGAGAGATCGGTAGAGCGTTTCCTGAATATGCCGTTCAAGCGTGAACGGAAGATCGGCAATGTTGAACGCGCCGGGATCATGTTGTGCCGCGCTCATGAGGGGATGTATAACGGCATAACATTGGGTGTTTTCCGCAGGTTGGTCGGCGAGTCCGGCGTACCCCGCGGGGAGCCGCAGCTTGAAAGCATCATCACCCGTTTAACGGAAAGGTTCAACGGCAAGAATCTTGCGAGAGGCGATGTCAGCGAGGACGTCCAGACACATGTGGCACTGGAGAAGGCGGCTAATGAAGGACGGATGTTCGCTGTTACGATGGCCGATGTTCATTCTATCTGGACCATGGATGAGGAAGGCATGGCTGATGTCTTCCTGAGGAATCTTGTTGATGTCAGAGCGCCTCCCGCGGTGCGCGAGATGATGATCGGGCGGCTGAGCGATCTTGTGTTCAAGCGGAACCTCGTCAGCGGATTTGAGGCAATGGCCGAAGCTGCCCGTGAGATGCCCCTTCCTTCAGGCAAGTCCCTGCGCCTTAGCATTGTCGTGGAAAATGATCAGTCACCGACCATTGTCTTCAACAACCGTCATTCCAATGTACTAGCTCATTCAGGCCTGGGGCTTAAGTCCGGATATCCTTTGGCTTCGATCTATGTGGGTTATCACGCCGTTGAGCTGGCCGTGAACCGCGATAGGGAGACAGATCTCAAGGGCCTGACGACCCATGAATTAAAGGACTTGGCCAGAGGTTATCATGCCGACGATGTCGCGCCGGCGGTGCATGAGCTTTACGACCAGGTGATCACTGTATTCAGCGATAAGGGCCGTAGATTTGAATATCTGCTGAGCTTGTTGCACAGGGTCGATAGGGCAAAGCGCCGTTCCATTGTCGAACATATAGGCGACTATTTGGGCAACGATGAGGAGCAGGTGCTGGAAACGCTGGATTTCATATGGAGGAATGATCAGGATCCTGGTGTGAGGACGCTGGCTCTTGAGAAATTGCAACTGATGGTCGTCGCCCGGAAAAAATTCCCCGCGCATATGCCGTACAGAGGCCGGTTTTTCAGGTCGACCTGGCACAGTCAAATGGTACCGCTGGCTGGTGAGGCGATCAGGAACCAGGTTTGCTACGAGCCTTTGGCGCATATTCAGGATAAGGACAGTGTCCGTCACATTTTGATCGTCAAGAAGAATGGAACGGCGACCCGGATGGGGGTGAATATGTATTTCGGCATGTTCGCCCATCTGAAAACAATGTTCCCGCAAGCGCAGATCAGGGTTTTCTCCAATTACCCGGACCTGTATAAGGCCGGCGGCATCGATCCCGCGGCTGATACGAACGGGCCGTATGATCTGGTGATCGATATTGAGAATGAGGAAGAATTGTCGCGTAAGCTTCGGGATCAACAGAGCGGATCAAAAGGGTATTATCTTTATTATCGTTTCCGGCCGCCGTTGTATGAGTTGAATCCTTATGAGCCTATCGGGTCTTTTTATGACTACAGGAACCAGGATGGCAATGCGGACGGCAAGTATGTGTTTAATAATCATGGTGAGCAGAGGCTTAACGCCTGGAAGATCACGGTGAGCAGCATTCGCGGCCTTGGCGTCCAGATGACCGATGTTGAACCGAAGATCTCTGTCAGCGAGGCAGAGCGTGAGTGGGCGATCAGGACGATCAGGGACCTGGGCTGCGCGTATAACCCGGCGGAAGGCCGGTTTGTTAAGCCCGTGATCTATTTTGATCCGCATTGCGGATCACGCAAGGGGGCGAAGAACTGGTCGCAGCAGGATTCTATCAAGTTCATGGCATTATTGGCAGCAAAGAGAAGCGCGTATGTTTTGGTTAACAGCGGCGAGAATGCTGATGACATTGAACAGACGAGGGCCGCTGTCGCGTCCATCAAGCGGTCATTAGGCGAGGAAGGGGCGAATGAGATCCTGGTGATCCCCCAGATGTCATTGGGGTCCCATATTGCGCTGTTGAGTGCGGTTGACATGGGAGTGGTATTTGATACGGGAACGGCCCATTTGCTCAGCGGCCTTGGCAAACAGGCGGTGGTTGTCTTTAATCTTGGCTACGAGTCAATGTTATGGCACCCGATCGGCAGAAGCGTCTTTAATCTTTCGGGTGGTATGGGAGAGATCCTGACACATCAGAGATTTTTAGAGCTGATGTCAGCCTCCGAGGCGGCACATGATGAGAACGGCAATGATTGGCTGGCGGTCCGTATTCCGAAGGTCAAGTCATTCGGGCTAAAGAAAGAGTTGGAGTATGCGGCAGCTGAACCTGTTGATCCAAATGAGGTGGTTGCGTTTGTGGAAGGGTTGTTGGCTTTGAACAGCAAACAATTTCGATCTCTTTTCAACGCGCGCACGGGCGTCGACGATATTCGGAGCGTGACGGCTAAAGTTGAAACGCTCCTGCGCCGCTTAAAGGCTTCAGGTTACGCAGGGGATCAGAAAGCGGCGACGGTCAGGGAATTGAAGGACGCGGTGCTTTCGCTTAAGGCGATATTGAAGACGGATTATGCAAGTTTGGCGCATTACGAAAGTGATCTGATCACCGAGAATATACGGAATTTGACGGTTGTGATGGATTTGCTAGAGAATTCCAATCTTGACAGGCTCATCGGCATGTTGACAGAAGTCCTCAAGAAAGACCAGGCCGGCCATGCGCAGCAGATCCAGGCATTGACGTCGGCGGATGTCCGCAGAGAAATGATCATGCCTGTTTTTGAGATGCTTTTTAATGACCCATTTGTGCGCAGTCAGGCGATCTGCGAACAGCTGGGTTTAAGCCGTGTAGAATTGGAGAGCATTTATCGCTACATGCAGGCCAATCCGCTTATTCAGGACGCGCTGGTTCTCCGTTCGCCTTTTGCGCGGTATGCGGATATTCTGGGGTCTGTTTGCACAGATGACCGGGAGTTCTGGCTGGCTGTTATTAATGGTGAAAAGAAATACCCGGTTGAAGTCGAGTTCCATCCTGCCCTGTGGTGCAATCTTGACTGTGAGTATTGTTATAGCCGCGGCCAGGGGTATGCGGGGATCAATTATTTTACCCAGGTCCCGCGATCGACTAAGGAAGAAAAGATCGGGAAAATCCAGAGTTTTATCCATGAGCTTGCTGCCGGCGGAACAAAGCGGGTCTTTATTTCCGGTGGGAAAGAACCCTTAGCCAGCAGCCTTTCAACGGAGATCATTAAGGCTGCTTATGAGAATGGATTGGAGGTCATTCTTAATACGAATGGCGTCAATCTGGATGGCCGGGGCATTGCGCCAGGCAACGGGCATCCGATCGTTGAGGCGCCACTTGAGGAAATGTATGATTTCTACCGGCAGCATGTGACGAAGTTGAGGGTCAGCCTTGATTTCGCCGGAGCCGAATACGCAGAGGCCTATAACCGCAGCAAGGGCTTGCCGGCCGGGGATCCTTCCTATGACAGGGTCCTGGGGAATATTGCCGGCCTGGTCCGGTCAAGAAGGCGGTCGGGCGGAGTGGGGGTGCACATTGAGATCGCGCTCCTTGTTATCGATGAGAATGCCGCGCATCTGAAAGAGATCGTATCGAGGTTCAAGGATATGGGAGTCGATGCGATCGCCATCAGGCACGAGATGGCCAGTCTGGTGAAGCCGCATCCCGTGCTTTATCCCCAGGTGGCGGTTGTTCTGGAGGAGATCCGGCGCGAGTATGAAATGGATCAGGCGTTCAAGGTCCGGATCAATTTTGAAGATTTTGCGAAAGACGCGCGGACCACAGAACAGGTCCGGGCCGGACGTTGCTGGCGCGACGAATATAAAACGATCATCAATCCGTATGGTGCGGGCATTGCGTGCTGTTATACGGCTCATCCGGGGCAGGAGCGGATGTGCGGTCAGGATTATGTTCTTAACGCAGATCGGTCTATTTTTGAATACGCCTCGTTCACGGAATATTGGAATAAGCCGGAGGTTCGGGCCCGTCGATCGCAGGGCATTCTGCCTGCCAAGTGCGGCGCCTGCATGCTTTTTGAGCGTGCTTCGAATGAGGCGGTTGAAAAAGTTAAAGACGACCTGGCCTTTGGTATCGCGCTGGCGGCCCAGCCGTTCGTCCGGGGCTCTTTGCTCAGGCCCGCGGGTTCTAAAGCGGGTTGGGGAGATTTCCTGCGGCATACCGGCAGTCGGGGCTTAAAAGACGAGGATCTTTACGAGGCGGAAACACGTGTTTTGAAAGAGGCCATTCTTAGGGAGTTTGCCGTTGATCTGAGTGATCAGGATGCTGCTTCCCTGAGCCAGTTGATACGGCTTTTAATGCGCCGCATGACCATGTCTTCCCAAAAGATCGCCGCAACCCTGGGATTACAGCTTGATGGTTTGGTGCGCTTTTACGGGTTAATCCGGCATTCGCAGTATCTGCAGTCTGCTTTCGAGATCGAGACTCCGACCTATTACTACGATAATTACAAGATGATCCTCAATAAACAGCGGGCGCTTTGGCAGGCGGCCATTACCGGCGGGAATCCTTTCCCGATGGAAATTGAATTCCATCCTTCCCTGGCGTGTTCATTACGGTGCCAGTATTGTCCGAATCTTACCAAACACGGCGGGAGATATTTTGACCAGGACTATGGGGCGCCGTTCAAGTGCCTGCTGGCTGAAGTTAAAAAGATGAGAGAGAGCAGGGAAATGCAGTTGAAGATCAGGGGGTACCTCCGTGATTTACGTGCGGCAAAGGCGGAATGGGCGATCGTCTCCGGTGGCCTGGAGCCGACGGAAGAAGAGTTCTCGATCGATATTCTCAAAGAGGCCCGTGCCGCGGGGTTCAATACCAGGTTCGTGACGACCGGGTTTAAGTTGAACAATCCCAGATTGCTGGCAAGGTTCCAGGGCTCGCAGGAGAGGTTCCTTGATTTTCTTTTAACCCACGTTGACGATCTGCAGATCAGCCTCGACTTCGGCAATAAAGATCAGTACATCGCCAGTAAGGGCCTGACTGGAGTGAATGTTGAGGCTTTCGATAAGGTGGTAGAGCATGTCCGTTTGCTGACGGCGAGGAAGGCCGAGTTGATCAAGCGCGGGTATGAAGTTCAGGATAATGCGTCGATCGGCAAGAATACCGTTGAGTTGCTTGACCCCAAGCGGACGCGTCTCGCGAGTATTTCGTTCGCTCCGCTGATCTTGCAGAGCAATTATGACCAGTTCGACCGGTTGGTGGAATTTGCCATTGGCCTTGGGGTGGACAGGCTCAAGGTGCGCCGGTTAAAGCACGAGAGTTTCGATATTAAGTATGAATTGACCAAAGAGCAGGAAGCTCAGGCCCTGGAGAATCTGCGTCGTCTCGAGAAGAAGTATGCCGGTTCGAATTTCTTCATTTTTGTCAGGTGGGATGATTTTACCAAGGGGAATTCTGTGTTCCCGGGATGCAATGGCCCTCGTTGCTGGGCAAGCATACGCAAGCTTTTCGTCAACCCGGTCGGTATGGGCCTGCCCTGTATTTATAACGCTTTCCCCGGGTTTGAACAGTCGGACCGCCAGGATTTCAGGTTCGGGATCTTGTACAAGCATGCTCAGTTCAAGGATTTCTGGGATGCCAGCCGCTCGGTGCGGGAGAAAGTGATCCCGTCATTGTGCGCGAATCATTCCTGCCAGGGGGATCGGATCTTCAATGAATTTGTGGAAAAGGTCAAACAGGATCACGATTGGGGCGTTCGATTGGAGGACCAGCCATTCGCTGATGTTACGCCGGCCGCTGATGTGGATTTCAGATTGGCTTTTGGCCGGGATGATTATTTGTTTAGTCTGACGGATCCCAGGGTTGCTGATGTTAAGGTTGCCGGGGGCAAGGGGAAGAACATGGGCGTTCTTCATTCAATGGTTGCCCAGGGTAGCGCTGAAGGGAAGCTCCGTGTCCCTGAGACATTGATATTGAGCGCCAAGGCGTTTGAAGATCTGATCATCGGGTTGCCCGAGGCTGGTTCCTTATGGGCAAGGTTGACGGCCCTGGGCAAGCAATTTTCCGCCGCAGATCCGCGCAGATCCGCGGACATAGCAGATGAGGTTCAGGGGATCTCCGATAAGCTGAGATCTTTGGTGGCCGGAGCTGGTATTTCTTCAGCCGTCCGTGAACGGTTGTCCGCTGCACTGCGGATGCTGGGTCATGATGTGGCCGTTCGCAGTTCCGCTACGTTTGAAGACGGGGAAAAGTTTTCTTGCGCCGGCCAGGCTTTATCGGTACTCCATGTGACGACTGAGGCAGCCATGCGGCAAGCTGTGGTGAGTGTTTGGGCCAGTTTCTTTGATCCAAGTTTTGTTCTTTATCGTTTGCGTAACGGCCTTCCGCTGGAAGCGGGAGCTATGGCGGTTGTCCTTCAGGCGATGGTTGGGGATGCCGCAGCGGCGGGCGTTGTTTGTTCGATGGATGGGACCGGAACGGCTCGCCCGGCTTTGCGGATCACGGCTGGCCTGGGGCTCGGAGAATCAGTCGTCGGCGGTGATTCTCAGACAGATACCTGGCTGGTGAGCCCGGACGCGAAATTCATTCTTGAGGAACGGATCGCGACCAAAACCGTGATGACGCAAATGCTTTCTGCCGGCCTTACGGAGACGGTTCAGCTCAAGCAGCCTCGGCAGGAGGCGGTCCTCAAGCCTGAGGAGGTCCTGGCGTTGGGCTTTTTAGTCAGGGAGATCAGGGACGCGTATCGTTCGCTTTCGAAAGATAATGGGCGGCATGTGGATGTTGAGTTTGTTCTCGAGAAGAATACCGGCTGTCTTTGGATCGTTCAGGCCAGGCCGTTGACTTGCTCGAATCCGGGAGAGTTCATTGAGGTCAAGACGGTCGCCTTAAGGGACGGAATATTTGTTGATGCGGTTATGTTCGAAAACGGGATCAATGCGAATTCCGGTGCTGTGACCGGTCCACTGCAGATCATCCGTGACGGGGAGGGATATGCTCAGGTCAGGCAGGGGGTTGTTCTTGTTGTCCATTCAACGACTAACCGTTGGAATGATGCGTTGACGCGGGCCGGCGGGGTCATCACAGATGCCGGAGATATGAATTGCCATACGGCCATTGCTTCGCGTGAGCCCTGGTTAAATATTCCATCATTGGTCGGGGTTGTTAACGCCATGGACGTACTGTCCCGATGGGATGGCCGGATCGTTACATTTGATGCGCGCCGTAAGACTGTTTATCTTGGAGAGCAACCCGTTGAGAGCGTCCAGTTACAACGGTCGATATGGAGCGAGGTCGCAGCTGTTACATTGGCTCCCCAGCGCCTTACATCGGATCACCCGAACACGATCCATGATGTTGATGGCGTTTGGTTTGGAAAACCCCGTAAACAGTATTCGTATCTTCAGCTGGATTATTACTGGAGAGCATTTGAATTATCGGAGGCCATATCTTCAGCATTGGATTGGCCTTCGGGTTCGTTCAGCGGAGCTGCTGTTGTGTCTGCTGCGGCCGTTAAGAGGATCAAAGACCGCATATTCTCCGTTCGCGCCGAAGATATGGATAACCTCGAAGGGTTTTTCAATGGTTTGACTTTGGAGGGGTTTGAGTTCTTTAACCAGCAGCGGATGGCGTTTATTAAAGAGCTGGAGGTTTTTATTTCGAATTTTGGAGTTCCAAGCGGGGACAATCTCGGGCCGCTGATGCGGACCCTTGAGCGTTCGTTGTTCTGGTCGACGACTGTGTTCCGTTACCAGGATGTATTTAATGCGCGTTATTTGATGCCGCAGGACGCTTATTTGCGCCGGGAAAATGATGCCGCGGGTATTAGCTATGCTGCTTTGGTCCGGGAAATGGCTTTTTGGAGGCGCTATCCTTTAGAACAGAGGAATTTGCGTTATGAGAAGCGCAAGGCAATGTTGCTTCTGGTTCTGGAGGCTGGTTCAGTTGAAGGCGCATTGGAGGTTCTTAAGGCTGGTGATTGGGTTGCGTTCCAAAAGGCGGCTCCCGAGTTGGCGGCCCGTGTCATGATGGAATCGTCTCAGTACAAAACTGATCATGAGGATCTACGTGTTTCGGGGGAAGTTGATGTTGTTAAATTCTTTGACAGTGTTGCCCGGCTTGCCCGAATAGCGAATGTTCGAGAGGAGCTGGTTGGCCTTAACTGGTATCACATTCGCCGTTTTTATGCTGCATTCCCTGAAAAGATTGCCCCGGCTGATTATTATCGCAGGGTCCGTGATAACGATCTTACTCTGGTGAAATTGATCGATCTGGCAGCTGCCGCAAGAGGTGTTCCGTCCGAAGAGGTTGTAGCGGGCATCTTGGAGCGTCTGGGTCAATGGCGTGATCAGCGGGAGACGGTCACAGGCGTTCTTAACGCTTATCCGACCATGGAGCGTGTGATGGCGCTGGCGGAGGTCAATAGCATTATCCGTAATGATATGCATGATTGGATCGTCCGTTTGCAGAGAATGACGGCCGAGCATTTGCGTGTGGTAGCACGGATGTTCCCTGAGTCTTTTGCACGCACAGATGATATTTTTGACTTGAACATGGATGAAGTGGCGGCTTTGTTTAGTGAGACTGATCTTGCGTTTGTCGGACTTACGGTCGGACGGCGGCTTCTTCTGGAGGCTGCTGAAAGTCAATTGACTGCTCAGTGGGGGCAGGGCTCCGCACAAGCTGTGGAAATCTATGCTGAAGCGGTGGGAAGTATCGGGAATATTTTGACCGTACAAAAAGAACGTGTGGCAAACCCTGATCTGCGGAATTCTTATGATAGGGAGATGGCGCGGATCGTTGCGCGGTTGGCTTATTTAAGGCAGGTGGGTATTCCGGAAACCTTCCCGCTCACCGTCCCGGCCTATCCGGAAAATATCAACGGCGAGTTGCTGGTCTCATTGACCGCCGGCCGCGTGCGCGTGGAAAGTTTTGAAGGCGAAGCGGCCCGCACCGAGAAAATGCTATCCAGCGCGGTCAAGAATGTCCTCGCTCGCCTGGGTGACAGGGCGAAGGTCAACCTTAATGGCGCTTTGGCCGATGGCCTGCCGGTGAAGATCCATCCGCGCGCGGGCCCCATCGCTTTCATTGATCGTTCGCAGACTTTCCCGGTCCTGCAGTTAAGCGCCTGGGCAAATAATGTGCCCGCGCGCATCCTCGAGAAGATCATTGAAGACGAATTCAACCATATCATTGAGCCCTACCGCGCTGACGCTATTCACGCGGTGCTGTGGTCGTCGATCTTTAATGACGACACGCTCCTGGCCGACCTTGACAAGCTTCTGAAGCGTTACCCCGAGTGGCGCATGGGGCAGACCTATTACGCGCGCCGCGCCATGGTGGAACGTATCGACCGCGCGAAAGCCGCCGGAAAATTGTCCTTGGTCTTTGCCGCGATGGAATCCCCGGTGATCATCCCGTCGACCGGCCGCGAGCTCAAGCGTGAATCCACCGCGGGTGGCGGCCAGCATGTGTATATGGGCGATGTGCCGCCGGTGATGGCCGAGGTTGGTAACGCGGTCATGGTGGTGAAGCCTTTGTTCCTGGCGGACGTGCTCAAGAGCTTCCACTCGGTCGAGGCTTTCTTCGCCCAGAGCGGCGCGGTGGACCTGATGACCATCCCCGTCCCGGCAGGCAACGCCAGCTATCCGCTTAAGGTGGTGTACCTCGAACAGCAGGGTTGTTCCTTCCTGCTGCCGCTTGATGTGACGGGCAACCTCTTTAACAATCTTTACACCGCGCCGCATCCGGATTCCCTTGGCGGCTATCTCGAAGCGGTCCTGCTGCCGCGGCTGGCGGTGGAGCTCAAGTTCTGGCTCAACGTTAAGATCGACCTTTACCATTTCAATGATTGGCAGACCGGCCTGGGCGCGGTGTTCCTGCGTGAACTTTACGCTTTCAGCAGTGCTCGTCCGGCGTCGATCTTTACCACGCATAACCTCGAATATCAGGGGATTTTCCCCGGAGAGATGAAAGTCGCGCTCAATAGCCAACTGGTCCGTCATCTCCTGGGCCTGGGTGTCCTGGCGCGCCATCGCGGCTATCAGGACCCGATCCATAATTTCTATAGCACGAGCAAGACGCAGGGTGTGGTGGAGTTGTTCAAGCTGACCCATTTACGTCCTGAGCTGCAGTATGCCACCGGGAATAATGGCCTGGAATTCTGGTCGTCCTTCCCTGATGGCGCTATCGCCGGCCGGCATGATTTTATGAAAGGCGCTTTCATCTACTCCGATACTGTTGTTTTTGTGAGCAAGGGCAACATGGCCGAAGTGCTCACCAAAGAGCGCGGTTATGGCCTCGATGGCGTGCTGAGGTCTTACGAGCAAAAACTGGCCGCGGTGTATAGCGGCCTGCGCGTGGCTAATTACGTGCCGGCCGCCCGTTCGGCGCTGGCCCGCGACGGTTTTACGCAGGATGATAAAGACCCCGCTTTGTTCAAGGAACATAACAAACGCGCCCTGCAGAAAAAGCTTGGCCTTGATGATACCAACCCGAACCATCTGACTCTCGGTATTGTGACCCGTATCGTGAAACAGAAAGGTTTGAATGTCCTGTTCACGGTGATGACTGAAGAGACCGGGGAGACGCTTATTGAGCAGCTCCTGCGCCTCGACCTGGATGGCAAAGGCGCCCGCGTTCAGCTGGTGATCCTGGGGAACGTGGCGCGCGACAAAGCCACCGGCAAGGCACTGGATATCGTGGGCGAATGGGTTGAAGCAAAGCTTGAGGAGTTGGCCGGGCGCGAAGAGTTCAAGGCGAACTTCCGCTTCATCAAGGCTTTTGACGCTGACCTCGGCGATCAGATCCCTTCAGGCAGCGTGGGCGGTATCATGCTCTCGATCGATGAGCCCTGCGGGCTGGCGAATGTCCAGCAGGCGCTCCTGCACGCTTTTGTGATCGTGGCGCGTCGTGGCGGCCTGTCCGACTTCCTGCAGAAGTTGGGCACGCTTTTTGGCGTGGATGGTTTTGGTATCGATAATGACGCGGCTTCCATCCGTGCCCGTCAGGAGACCGGCCGGCAATTCCTGATGGTGGTCCGTGAACTGTCTGCTCTTTATAATGACCGCGCGGCGTACAAGCTCGCCCTTATCAAGAAGTCCCGTGATTTTAATCCCGACTGGATCCAGAGCGGCGCGGCGGCTGAAATGGAAACGGTTTATCGCCAGGCCATGACGGCGGCGAATCCCGCTCCGGTGGTAAAGGTTTTTTCGGCACGCCCAATCCTTTATTTGTTCGGTCCGGCGGGCGTCGGCAAGGGGACCATCGGTAAGCGCTTGGCTGAAGCCCTTGGGGTGCCGCATTTGTCAACCGGCGACTTGTTACGGGACGAGGTTGATCTTTTTGGCAGCGAGTCGAAGGTTGATGTCACGACGCTTAGTGCCGCGGATAAAGTTCGCCGCGACCTGGCTTTGGAGGTTGAATCTTATATGGCCATTGGGGAAAAGGCACCGACGCCTCTGGTCATGAAAACGCTTTTTGCCCGTTGTTCCGCGGATGATTGCAAGAACGGGGTGATCATCGACGGGGCTCTGCGTAAGCCTGAACAGCTCCCCATTCTGGAAGAAGCGCTGGGTCAGAATTATTTGGTCATCGCGCTCGACGCCGATGAGAAGCTGCTGAGCGAGCGCTTGTCGACGCGTTTGAACTGCAAATGCGGCGAAACCTTTAATTTGAAATCAAAATTGCCCCGTAAGCCCGGTATTTGCGATATGTGCGGCGGGCCGTTGACCCAGCGCGGCGATGATATTAATCCTGAGGCTGTGCGCAAACGCCTGGAGGGCTATCGTACTGAAACGGCCCCGATGTTATCTTTGTTCGAGCAGAATAACCGCCTTTTAAAGGTCATGATCGTCAGCAATGACGGCGCCAAAGTCTTCGCGCCGATCCTCGCGTCGGCGAAGGCTTTCATGGCGGGCATGCCGCTTCCCGTTCATCCGATCACGGCTGAGGGGATGGAGCAGGGCGCGGCGCTTTATCCCGATGTGAAAACAGGCTTTGAGCTGATACAGCGAATGCTGATCGACCTGGCTATGGAGATGCGCCGGACTAAAAAGGCCGCGGCGCTGGTCCCGGCTGAAAAGCTTGAATTAGCGCATCACTTTGCGGATGGTTCCTGGAAGTGGGCGTTCGATCTTTCTGACGCCTTGGTGTACGGCATTTTGATGGGCATCAAAGATGGCGATAATCGCCGCTATGGGCCCGCCGAGATCGATATGTTCCTTGATCAGGTGCGCGTTCACGAGGTGGCATCCACCGAAGCCTCAGCCCTCAGGTCGCAGGCCGAAGCCCTGCGTCATCCGGGGGCAGCCCTGACTCAGGAGCTGACGGATACCGGCTTATTGCCTGAGCTGGAAAAGCGCTTTGAGGGCATTGTCACTGAAAAGGCCTATGATGAGATCAATGTGATCACGCTGGGCGGTGGCGGTGATGTTCTGGGCGCTACTTTCCTGGCCCGGCAGCTAAAATCCATGCTGGTCCGAAATGGCGTTACGGCGACCGCGTTTAATGTTTTGACCACCAACCTGAAGCGTGGTGAAGAGTGCCCGCTGGGCGGACCGACCAAACCCGAAAACCTCGGCAGCGTGGAAGACGGTGTTTTTACGCCCATCACGCCCACCCGGGAAAAAGGCGTTTTCTATGCGCTTGATGGTAAGACGATCCGTTCCCGCGTCCAGACCAAAGGGGCGACCATCATGGTGGATATCAAGGAAGGCGATATCGTTCATGACCTTAAACTTTGGGGCGTCAATTTGATCCTGATGGATATCGGCCCCGGCTTTACCGCCCTGGCCGATGAGTATGTTCATTTTACAGCCGGCAAGAAGGTTCTCACGATCGGTGTCGATATGGGCGGCGATGTGTTGGCCCGGTATATTTATAAAGTGACAACGAAGAACCGCCGTACGTTCCCGGAATGTGAAGTTAAATCCCCGGTCACCGATACCGTCGTGCTGGGGATGATCGCGGCCCTGGAAGCCAGGAACGTCCAGGACGTGTGGTTAGGCGTTTCCGCTCTCGGCGGCGACGGCGAGCTGGGTGAGATCTCCCGTCAGTACTTAAAAGAAGCGTTCCAGCGCGGCCAGGTGAAAGCGATCCTTAATAACCGTTCTTTCCTGGAAAAGGGCGGAGATGAGAAGCGTGAGGTCTTAAGCGATGTGCTTCATTTGAATATCGCCAGCGAAGTATCCACTAATTTCCTGCGCCGCTTGCGCAAGATCATGACCAACGGCAGTTATGTTTATGAGCACGGTGAACGGACCGATATTGTGGAAGGCTGGGGCCAGTCTTTCCGGGGGCCTGGTGTTCCGCTGACAGCCGCTGACATGCTCCGGCCTGTTCCCGCTGAGCTTAATCGTAAACCGATCCGCAATGGTTCGCGCCACGAGTACCTGATGGAAGCCTACCTGATGACATTGTTCCTGCGCCCGCAGGATGTGATGCATGATATTGAGCCGTCGGTCCTGCGCAAGCTTGAGAAAGCCGAGACCTGGTTCGGCATTGAGCATGTATTTACGACGATCGGTTACTGGACCGAAATGACGGATGAAAACAATATCAAGGACCGGGCCCGGATCATGGCATTCATTGCGCAGATGGCCGAGTATTACCGCCAGGCCAAGAAGTTCTCGCCGCTCTTGATCGCCAATAGCGCGCTGCGGTTCTTCTCCGGTAATGAGGCGCATTTGTTCCTGGACTTTATGGCGCAGATGGAACGGGAGTATTGGGAGCCGAAATCCCGTTATTATATTTTCAAACATATCGTCGGCTACCTGGTCCTGCCTTTGGCCGAAATATCTGATCATCGCTTCGGGCTATTTAAGGGGTACATGGATATCTTTAAAGCGTTCATTGTGCGCGTGAACAATGAACGCCGGGTCCCCGACTCGGTCCTGGTCATTTACGCCCTTTTGGCTTCCCCGTTGATGAGGGAATTATTGAAGCGCTCCGCGACGCTCAATGACGTGGCGCTGGCGCTTAACGCGGCGGAAAATCGCCTGCTGGAGATCGCCAAGACCCGCCGCACGCAGCTTTATTCGGATGATGTGATCGCGCCCGTTCTTCAGGCTGCTTTAGCGGCGCTGGGCAAAACCAACCTGGCTTTCCCGGCCACGGTTCCCGCTCAGGACGGTTTTACATCATTCGACGTGACGGTTGCGATCAATTGGAACCGGATCACCGACCGGGTCACCGCGGAGGTCCCGGCTGATCCGCGTCTGGAGAGCAAAGACCGGGAGATCGAAAAAGCCTTGGTGGAAGCGGTCAAGGCTCAGCCCAAGGCGGAAAAAGAACGCTGGTTCACTGGGATGGCCCGGGAAAGCCGCGTGAGCGTTACTCTTCAGGTCCATGGGCGCCAGGGGCCGGCGGGTGAAGCTGATCCGTCGGGATCACGGATCTGCCTGTCGATCCACGCTCTGCGCGCGCCGCCTGCCGAATTGCGCAATGTGGTTCGCCATGAAATGCTCCACGTATTCTATCCGTCAGCGCCGGAAGAACTGGTGCAGGTCCTGGGCCTGGCGCTTTTGATGTCCCGCGAAGGTGCTGTCGAGGCGCATGCCGGGTTCATGGCCGTTGGCGGCTGGGCCTTTGGTTTTGACTGGCAGGAACGTGTGGCCAATAGCCGCCGAGCCGGGCAGGATCTCGATGAGCGCGTACGCCGGGTGGAGGCGACCGTGGCGATCGTTCAGGCCGGTGGTATCGGCAGCCGCATGGGTTATGTGGCTAAGCCACTGATGACGCTCGGCGGGCGCACGGTTTACGAACGCATCCTTGCCGGGCTGGGTTTGGCCGGTTATCGCCACGTGATCACGACCACGCCGGTGTATCCGGATGATGACGGCCGCGCGTCAATGGACGCGGGAAAACGGTCGGCGATCGAGGCCCGTGAGCGGGAGCTTGGGACATCGCTGAAAGCGTATTACGCGGGCCAGGCCCGTGATATGAAAAATATCGGCCGTGGTGATCTGTTCGGCCTTGAAAGTGATTTTGTTCCGGCTTGTCCCGATTGGCGCGACAGCCTGATCGCGGCGCTCGAACGTGCCCGTGCCCGTGGTTTCCGTCACGCGCTGGTGCTCTTTGGTGAAACGATCCCTGACGTCCATATTCTGGCCGAAGCGCTTAATGACGCGCATCCGCGCCGCCTGTTACTGGTCAAAGATGTTGAAAGCGATGAGACCAAGCACAGCGTTCAATTTGATGCCCAAGGGTTTATCCGGCAATACGATTGCGTGAAACCTGCGGCCGGGACACTTAGCCGCGGGCATGAACTTTTTGGCTGGGTCCTGCCCGTCGATGACCTGGAGTTGCTGCGCAACGTGCGCACGATGGAAGAGCTCATCAAGCATGACCGTTTCCGCTGGGCGGTGCGCTTCTTTGATTTTCCGCAGTACGTTAATACCAATTCACCGGTCCATCAGGCGCGCCTGGAAGCCCGGTTGAATACCAATCCTTCGATCTATGGTTTTCATAACGGTGGCATTTACCCTGACGCGTTGGCGGCCAGCATTTTTGCCCGGGTTGGATACCGCGGCGGCATTTCGCGCCTCAAGAGCGACCTGCGCAGCGGTGTCTGGAAAACAGCCGACGGCCATCTGGTATTAAAAGTCTTCTCGCCGATGTTCGACGGCCAGGGCCGTTTTGAGCGCGAGCGCGCGATCGACCTGGCCTTCAACAGCCACGCCAACATGGTGGTGTGGAGCGATAGCCGCTATCGCGCGATCATCTTCCGTAATGTGATGGGGCCGGGGTATATGAGCCTCGCTGACCGCATGCTTAACAGCCGCAGCATTGACGAGCTCCGTGGCTGGATGAGGGAAGCCGCTGTTTACCTGGCCGGTGTTCATCGTTGCGATGTTTCGGATTTCGGTTGGTTCAAGGATGGTGACTTTAATTTGGAAACCGCTCCGGATTCAGCCGCGCCGCGGCTGGACGCGCCGTATCAGCAGCGCCGTGCCACGTCCTATTTTGATCTTGAGATGAGCGCGGTCCGTCAGCAGCTCACTGACCTTTCCGCTTCGGGTTTCAAGGTTCCGTCCTTGCCGTCTTTCGAGTCCTGGCGCCGGACGGTCAATGCCTCAACGGCTTATGTGGTCAATCATGGCGATTTTACTCCTTTTAATATCATTCATGATGAAAAAGGGCGCCTGAGTGTGGCCATCGACGGAGAATGGGCCTTAAGCGCGCCGGCAGCCAAGGACCTGGCGGTTTTCCTGACCTCGTTCATCCATTTGATGGTCCGCCCGCGGATGTACCCTCTGGCGCCGGAGATCAATAACTTGCTTGTTGAGTTCATGCGCGCTTATCAGGCGGAGAGTCCCATCGCCGGGTTGGAGAAGACATTGCCTTTCTTTATGGCCATGCGCTATCTCTGGCACGCCTGGTTTGAATTCTATATTTTCGAAGACCGCACGAAGGCGGCCTGGATGCTGTCTTTGGCGGGAGAATACGTCAGGATGCCGGCGGTGAATATGAACCGCCTGCTGCCGCTCACCGAGCAGGAATTCACCTTCCGCTTTGGCCAGGATGAAGCCACGCGTGCTAAAGATGTTTATCTGGCCGGCACGTTTACGGCCGGGGCGGCTGGTTGGTTAAAGTTCCCGCTTCGGGTCCCGGGCCAGACGCCGCAGGAGCGCGCTGCGAATGATTTCTTCCAGGCCGTCATTCCGGTGCCGCTGGGCCGCCACGCGTTCAAGTTTTTCACGTTCAAGCCTGCTCATGGCTTGAAGGGTGAAGCCTTTGGCCCCAAAGCCGGTGCGTGGCTAAAAGATCAGCATCCGGAAGCTGTGGTCGCAGAGGCCGACGGTATAGGCGGCGAAAATACGATCGTGGAGGCCAATGCCCATGAACCGGTGAAAGAAGTCGTGCTGCGCGCGGTCCGTGATGGCCGCCTGCCGGTGCTGGCGCTCGATCTCGATGATACGTTCATGCCTTACGGTGCCTACGCGACGCGTGAGTATCTTCAGCCGCTAGTGGCTTTCCTGGAAGGCGGCGTGGTTGTTTTTGATACGCTGGCCGATAAGGAATGGTTTTCCAGCCGCCTCATTTATCCGCTGGTCAATGAGCTGGCAGCCAGCGGTAAGCTGAATCTGTTGCGCCGCTTCTATTTTATTGTCGATGGAAAAGCCAAACAGGGTGGCGTTGCCAAGGAGATCTTTGGCTTTGACGATCAGGCTTTGGCTTTCCGTATGATGCATGCCAGCGACAAGATGAATAAGGCCGACGCGTTGCTATATCTGGTCAATGCCCTTGGCCCAGGGTATGAGCTGGTGGCGTATTACGGCGACCGGTTCGACTTGCCTCTTAATGATGGCAGCGTTTTGGGCCGTTATGGCGTCCCGGTCGTGGTGAACCTGGGCTGGCGCAATATGACCGGTGGTAATGGCCAGGCGGTTATTAATGCCCGTTACCGTAATTACCGGACGACCCGTCGTGACCTGCTGGCCTTGAGCGTTTACGTGCCGGGCGTTAAGGAAGCACCGGTGAATGCTGCCGGGCGTCCGGCGATAGCGATGAAAGACCCCGGGTTTATGTGGGCCGGCAAGGAGGGTGTGGATGGCGCCTGGCAGGCCAGTTGGTTGTGCCCGGCGTTCCAACAAGCCCCGGGTGATATCTACAGGGCCTACGCGCCGCCCTCAGCGGATGTGGCGACATTCTATTATGCCGATATCCAGGCGGCCATGAGCGGCTTTTCCGCCGGAAGGTGGTCGGGCCGTCACATGTCACTTTTCGCCGCCGATACAACCCGCCCTCTTCCTGGCCAGGCCGAGCTGCCGGCCGCGGCCGTGAACGCCGAGCTGGCGAAACATGAGCTTCATGCCTTCGCCCTGGTTGGCGAGGATGACGAAGCGGTCCTGGCCGCTGTGAAAGATCTCAGCGCCATGGGCGAGCATGATATGGTCCTGGCGCTTCTGGAACTGGCGTCGGCTAACCGCGTGCGCGCCGGTCCGGTCGAGGGGTTCCTGGCTGCGGTCATCGATCTTGCTGGTGAAGAGACCATCCTTCTTTCAACGTCCTATCCTTCCTTTAATACTGTTGCCGAGCGCAAGCTCAGCCTGATCCATGAGATCGGGGCCATCCGCCGCTTCGGGTTGGACCATCAGGCTAATACGTCCCGTGAAGAAAAAGCAGCCCTGCTTCATCCGTACCTGGGTGCTGATGCCGCTTCCGCTCAGCGTTTGCTCAGCGTGATATCGCCGGTGTGCGGCAGCGTTGAGCCTTTCCTGGTCTACGCGGCGTTGACGGGCATCGCGACCTTGTTGCGTTACCGCGGCGGCAGGCTGGTCGAAGTGAATGGTATTTCCCCGGCCGGCAAGGGATTGCATGTCGGGCCGGCTTATCTTGAAGATGGCGTGACGCCGATCACCGGCAACCTTCTTCTGGCCGCGAAAAGCACCCCTGCTGGCTGGCCCTGCGGCCAACCGACGGCAGTGATCTTGTCCCATGCCGTGGTCAACGGGCAGAGCCTGCGCGGGATGATCATGTCTTTCACGACGGAAAAAGGTTATGTCCTGGCGCGCCACTCGGAGCTGGTTAACTATTTGAGCGAGCGGGGTGCTGATGAGAGCACGATGGCGCGGATCTTCAGCGATACAAGCGAACTGACGCCGGATGACAGGTCCCTGCTGAAGAACGCCCAGGATTTCTTTGAAAGATCTCACGAACGCATTGATATGAGCCGGATGCGGGCAGATATTCAGGCCATGGCGCGTGAGTTACCGGTGGCTTTGCATCAGCATTTGTGGTTCGGCGCGCAGTTTGCTCAAGTAGCGAGAAGCAAAGTCGCTTCGCATGCCTGGCTGACGGCGCCATTTCTCATGGCGGCGGCTGGTTCATCGATGGTAGCGGTTCACCTGGCTTTCCTGGCGGTGCTCGGCCTTTTGGCGGCGCAGCTTTTGGCACACCCGATCAAGAAACTGGTTGAGCGCTTGTCGGCGCCTGATTTTGTCCGGAGCCAGCGGATGGCGGCGGTGGCGATCCTGGTCCTGGCACCGACCTTATCGTACTTTTTCGGAGATTATTACATTGCCGCCGTCACGTCGTCGATCGGGGCAATGATCGTTATCAAGGTTGTTTTGGGCGCTTTGGCCCGTGGGTTGGGTACTTTTGTGACGCAGTCATTCAAGGGCCGCGGGATCGACCGGCAGGAGATCCGCCGCTGGATGGTGGTCGGAGTTGTGTTCTTTGGCGGTTGGGTTTTCGGGATGTTCTATCCTTTGCTTAATTATCTGCATCTCAGCCCGGTCGCCCGGACCGTTGTCGATTTGTTCATCGCAACGCCGCTGGTGGGGATCCCGTTCCATTTTATTGCCCGCAACTGGTATATCCATCCCGATGGCAAGAAGTTGACCTTGCGCCGGATCTTTGTTCCTTTTGAGGGCCTCCAGGGGGCTATTCCGTTCCTGACCCTTTACGGCGCTCAGGTGTTATTCTGGAGCCCGGTTTTCCTGATCGGCTGGACCTGGTTTGCCGCTTCGATCCCGCTGATCACCATCAACGGCAGCATTGTCTGGTCGGCGATCATGGTTTGGCTGATGACGCATATGGCCGTTTCTCCGAAGTGGAATGTTTTTGCCGTCAAGCTGGAAGGCCGTATCCGGCAGATGTTCCCGCGGCTTAGCGCGCGGGCTTTCGAGCAGGAATACCGTGCCCTGGTGCTTCAGCAGACGGAGGCCGGCAATACGAATCCGACGTTGATCGCGCAAGCGATCCAGTCGATCAAGGTGGGCGAGTTCGAGGCGGTTTACGGAACGCACCGCTCCCATAATTATACGTCAGGCGTCGGTGAGAAGGTGTATGCCGATCCAGCCATGCAACAGCGCGCCGCGATGCTCAAACAGGCCCAGGAAATATTCAAGAAGGCTCATTCTCCTGAGAGCAAATGCCTGCTTTGCGAGGCTTTTATGCCCGCTGACCAGCGCGGTATCGATATGGGCCGTTTTGATCCCGCGCTTCAAGGTTGGGTGGCTTTGATCAATCCTTTCTTCTGGGGTACCGACGCGGCCCGTGAATTGCCGTCTTTTGTTATCAAGCAGCAAAAACATAATTATTATCCACCGATCGAAGAGATCGTGCGTACGGGGATCGCGCTCACGCGGCTTATTCCCGGCGGCGTTCTTTGCTGGAACGGCCCGGGCCGGTCGATCACGACCCATGCTCATTTTCAGGGCAATTTCCGCAAGTTCCCCATCAGCGCGCATCGGATCATTCGCGCGGCCGGCTCGGTCGAGGGCGTGGTCGAGGCTTGGCCTGTTGTTAATGTTGCTTTTGAAGGCCCGGCGGATGTGGTAACGGCCAAGGCCGCCAGCAAGGCGCGCCAGTTGGTCAATGATATGTTGGGCGGCCGCGAAGACATGCTTGATTTTATTGGCGAGTTCCTGAATGACGGGCAGGTGAAAGTTTACCTTTTTCCGCGTTCGCGCCGCTGGCCCTTCGCGATCCGTAGCGGTTACGGGTTCCCGCAGATGGCCGGATATTCATTGTATGAAAGTAAGGCAGAACGGGATCTTGTTGATCCTGCCGTTGTTGGCGAAGAGGCGGCGGTAGCCCGCTTTATCCGCCTGATGATAGAAACAGGATTCCCGACGGGAGAGGCGGTCACGGCCGATCATATTGCCCAGGACGCGGCCTTGATCCTTAACGCCCCGGCTTGTGTGATCAAGGAAGCGGCGGCGATCGTGCGCGATCTTAAACAGGGGCGCTTGTCAGAGGAGAAAGCCTTGATCGAGGTCAGTAAACGCCTCGAGCCGGCTCGCGTGGCGGATATCCTTAAAACATTCAGGGCGATGTCTCCGGTCAATCGTAAGCGTTTAGCCGCCGGGTTGTCCAAGCATATTGGTGGCGGTGTTTTGCTCACGGATCTGATGGCGTCGTCCGTGCTATCGAATGAGACTAAAAGTTATTTGCAGGTTGTTGCGGCGTCAAGACAGGATAATACCCGTCCGCTGCCCGGCCAGGCCGAGGCAGAGGCCGCAACAGTGAGCGCCGCATTGGCGAAGCACGAAGTTCGGACGTTCAATGTTGTGAACGAGGAAGATGAAGCGGTCGTCCTGGCGGTGAAACTGCTGTCCGGGTTGGGCGAGCATGATCTGGTGATCGCTTTGCTGTCCCTGGCTGGCGCTCAAGCCATCCGCGCCGGGCCCGTGGAAGGATTCCTGTCTACCGTCACTGACCTCGATGGTGTCGAGACCATTATTCTTTCTACGGCGTATCCTTTTCATAATACTGTTATTCAACGGGCTCTGAGCCTGGTCCATGAGATCGGCGCGATCGGTCGTTTCGGGCATGACCATGACCTGAACTCTATTCGGGAAAGCCGGGCCGGCGGCGAGCTTTCCGCCCGGAAAGAGCTTTATGCGGCGTATACGGAGCCGCAGGCCCGGGAAGAGTTGCAGGCGATCGCAGCCGCGCTGGGGACCTCACTGGCGTGCTATAGCCATGCTGATGTTGACCGGGCGGTGCGTTTCGCCGAGGGGTTCGGCCGTTGCGGTTATCCGCCGGTTCTCAGGGCGGCGGCGGCCGTTTTCGCGCGATATCTCTATTCTTACGACGAACGGTTGAGCGCCGTAGCGCGCGAGGTGGTGACCGGCGCTCTCAGCCGGCTGGGGGCTTGGGCGCTCACGCGCGATGAAGCGTACTTCAGCGATTTCATGGCCCGCCTGACGGCGCATTCTCCGCGCAACTGGCAGCACGTGATCACGATGCTTGAGATAGCGGCCCTGATGCCGGTTGACCGGGCGGAGCGGATCATGGTGCAGGCGGTCACGTTCATTGAGTTCAACACTGTCAAGGGGGACACAGCGGCAGGCCAGGGTATCGGTGAACAGATGGACCAGCTGGCCGGCGTTTTCGCCGCGTTCCTGGCGGGGGTCCGCGAGAAAAAGGACCTGGCGATGATCCGGCCCCTGGTCAAAGTGCTCCGGTCGGTTGGTATCGGCGGGGACCTTCATGACCTGGAGTTGGCCTGCCAGATCATCGGATATATTGACGATGTTTATTATCCCGATGAAGGCGGCGTCATGAAGATGATCCGTAACGGCATCCATGGTCATTTCGCGGGCCGTCCGGACCTTGACCGCGTTGAAAGCTATCTGTCATTCCTGAAAACAGGCAGTGGTTTAGGCGATGAGATCGACCGGAAGTTTGACGACCTCGATTTTAACTGGCGGCAGAAGCTGCTAGTGGGGGATGGGCAGGCGATCGACCTGAGGGATTCACTGGCGGAGTTGGTTGATGTCCTCAGGCGCATTGTCCTTGAGGAAAGCCGGATGGCTGGCAGTTCCGAATTCCTTATCAAATATCAAAAGTTCGGCTTGAAGAATGAAAAGACACTTCAGGCATTGTCTTTCCTTGATCGCCGGTTCAAACAATCCGACGCGGTCGCGGTCGCGGTAGCAAGTTTACGGGCCCGGAGCATTTTACGCGAAGAGTTCTTTATGGTCGCCGATCCGCGCCGTAAGCTGGGCCTGGCGGTTCTCGACGTCGAGATCGAGAGCAGGTTCTACGCGCTTTACAGCATGCGCATGGAAGACCCCAAGTGGAATGTTGATGCTGATCTGCAGGCCAGCCTGACCGTGCTGAGCCTGCTGATCTTCACGATGGCCGAGTATGGTGTTTTCAGGTTGTCGACCGCCGAGATGTTCGAGCACCTGGTTTTCGGGCGGTCAGACTTGTATCACAGTGAGGTCCGCGACCTGCTGCGGATGTTCCTGCGGGAGCGGGCCAGGTACCATTCCCGGGTGAAGGAGCGCTATTACGCGACGGCCGTGGTGGCGGCCGCGAACGACGAGCCGCGTGTCCAGGATTTTATCGGGGGCCTTATCCGTCGTCGTGAGCTTGACCTTAATCTTGCGATGCGCCTGGTCGATGAGCTTAACCTGAGCTATACCCGCAAAGCCTCTGAGTATGACGGGCTGGTGTTCTCGAGCGTCCATGCTCAGCCGGATATTGAGCCCGTTTATTTTTATCAGGGAATGCCTGAGCAGTCGCTCAGAGGCCGCGACCTGCGTGCTTATAACGGTTCCAAGCTCACGGGCTTGCTGCATATGTCGGCGCTGGGCATGCCAGTGCCCGAAGGTTTCGGGATCCCCAAGACCCTTTATGAAAAATTGCTGACGTCCGTTGAGGGCGTGGAAAGCGGTTTAGCCGTTTATCTGGAGCCCTCGCTGCAGCGCCTGCAGGAGATCATCGCATGTAACGGGACGGCGCGTTCTTTCAATGGCCGCGATCGCGTTTTGGTCCTGGCGGTGCGCAGCGGCAGCAGCTTTTCCATGCCCGGCATCATGCATTCGATCACCAATATAGGCGTCAATGACCGTACGGTCGATGTCCTGGCGGGAGAGATCGGCGGTTGGGCCGCTTATGATTCCTACCGCCGCTTCCTGCGCGACTGGGCGGAAAGTATTTACCGTATCGATACCAAGCGCTTTGCGCCGATCGTGAAGAAGGTCAAGGATGCGTACGGCGTGAAGTTCAAGCGCCAGATGCCGGTGGAAGGGATGAAAGAAGTCGTCCGCCTTTATCGCCGCGTGATCGAAGAGGCCGGTTTCAGGGAGGATTTGCGGAAGGTACTGGAAGACCCGGTACTGGCCGTCACGATCGCGGTGCGCAATGTTTTTGAAAGCTGGAGCAGCGACGAGGCAGAGAATTACCGCCAGGCGATCAGCTTGTCCTTTCACTGGGGGACGGGCGTGGTGGTGCAGCGCATGGTTTTCGGCAACCGCATGGCCGACAACGATAAGGGTGTTTCCATGACCGGTGTCGCGTATTCTACTAACCTCAAGAGCGGGCTCAAGATGCTCACGGGCGAGTTTGTCCTTAACGGCCAGGGGCACGACCTGGTTTCGGCGGATGTGGCGACGGATTCGATCAACTCGATCGAGCAGACAATGCCGGTGGTGGCGCCCGTATTGTATAAGGAACTTTCTGCTCATGCTGCCGCGTTGGCGCGTCATTTCGGTGCTACACAGGATATTGAGTTCACAGTGGAGGATGGCGCGCTCAAATTGCTTCAGACGCGCGACCTGACGACGGATTTCAAGCCGGCTGTTCACCTTGCCGCCGGGCAGGCAGCGCCGCTGGGCAGTGGCCTCGGGATATACGGCGGTGCGTTTCGCGGTATGGTCGCCTTCCCGGGCGCGAACATCAATCAGCTGACCGCCAGGGCTATGGCGGAACACGCCAAAGCGGCGGGGCATTTTGATGGTGTTGTTTTTATGATGGAAAGCCCGACCCCGTCACAGATCGTTTATCTCCTGGAAGCGGAAGGCCGGTTGAAAGCCAGGGGCCTGTCTTCGGCCTGGGTCATTGAGCTGGGTGGCCGCACGTCGCATGCCGCGCTGATGGCGTATCAGCGGCAGATCACGGCGATTGCCGGGATCTCCATGGCTCAGGCCAGAGAGGGTGATCTTATTTCGATCGACGGCAGTTCAGAGTCCGGGCGGATCTACGCCGGGATATTAAGTGTCGATCAAGAGGTCCAGGCCGGTGCGGGCACGGCTGTTGCCGGTGTTGTTTCGGGAGTCAAAGTGGTTTTGACGGCGATCGTTTGCGCCCTGACGTTATTCTTTGGTCCGGGGCGCTCGGAAGCAGCCACCGTCGCGCAGGTAGCGGCCGAACTCAAGCTTAATCAGGACGTGACGTCCGGTGGTGTGGTCAGCTTCCGCGGGACGACGAACACCTTTATGCAGAACGCGGCGGTCACCTATGACCAGTCCGTGGCCTATTTCGGTTTTGTGAATGCCGGGATGACTAATGAAGCCGATAAGGTCTTTAATTACGTTTACGCCCGCTACTCATCGATGTCCAACAGTTTTACCGGCCTGTGGAATATGTATGACGCGACGAGCGGTACGGTCAAGGATTACGTCGCCCAGGCGGGTCCGAACCTCTGGGTCGGCATGATGGGCATCGACCGCGCGTCCCGCTTTCAGGATGCCCGCGGGCTGGTGCTGGCGAATGCGGAGTTCAACTGGATCCGCGGCCTGCCGCATTTTAATGGTTGGGTGAGCGTTGGCAACACGAGCTGGATGACCAATACCTTCTCCGGTGAGCATCAGATCGATAGTTACGCGCTGGGACGGATGCTCAAGCCCTTCGCCGCCGCGGCCACAGCGACAAACATCACGACAGAAATGGCCGGCGCCCGCACTTGGCTGGCCGGCACCGGTTATGATGCTTCCGCAACTCTTTATAATCGAGGCTGGAATGCCGCCGGGCTTGATACGATCCGCGCGATCGATACCACCACCTGGCTGGTGTTGCTTGGCCCCGATACCGTGCGCGGTTTCGGGATCCCGGTGAGCAACCTGGTGGCCCAGACTGAATCAACGTTCAAGGTCGGCACAAGCGGGTTTGATGTTTCAGATATTGCCAATGCCAATCGCGTCGGCCGTTCGATGCGTCGTTTCGGTGAATTCACCGCCCAGATGGCGCTGGCGTACAAGGTCATGGCCCGTGATGCCGCCCAGCATGGTTATGCGGCGGCCGCTACCCGCTATACCACGAATGCCGCCTGGTATATCGATCAGCTGACTCAGACGAACACCTACCTTTATTGCGATGTGCCTAACACCGAAGTCTTTAAGGGCGAAGGCTGGTTCACGGTCAATGGAAAGTCGGCCTCTGTCATGGGTTGGACCATTCTGGCCATGGCCGAGTTCAATCCGTTCCAGGTGCTCTATCCGTTACAGATCACGGCCGTTTCCCGGCAGAACACCACGAATATGGTGATCGGGTACGTGCGTAATGACCCGCGCCTGACCAACGTGGTCGTTGAGGCCTCCACGAACCTGCTTAACTGGCTTCCGGTGAAGACCAACGCCCTCCCGGCGCGCACGAATAGTTGGACGGATACGAATGCGCTCAAGTTACAGCCGAAAAAATTCTACCGCCTGAAGGCTGCCAGCCCGCAGGCAGCGCGCCAGCCGACGGAGGTTCCGGCCTTTTTGATGGCATCGGCCGTCCTGGCCGTGGTCCGCCGTAAGGCGAAGAAGAGCGATGGCCGTGGGAATGGCGCCGCGCCTTTGTGTTTGATGTACGCCATGACGCGCGATTGGCGCCTGGGCCTGGCGTCGTTACCGATGGAGATCGCGTTCCTGGCAGGCGCTGCCGCATGCTTCCCCTGGTTCTTTGCCCTGGCGGCGTTCGCGGCGTTCGCGCTCCTGCATACTCTCTTTGACGCGGTGTCCGATAAAAAAGGGCTGGAGGATATTTCTTATTGGTTGCCGCGTACTCTTCGGCGCATTTTGGTGCTCGCGCCATACGCGGCGATATCGTTCACGCCGTGGGCGGCTATTCCTGCGATCGCCGGGCATTTGACCTATGATGTCATTGCTTTCGTGGCCACCGTGGACCGCCGGAATTTTGTGGATACGCTGGCTGGACGCTGGTGGGTATCGCTTCAGTTATGGTTGGCCGTCCGGCGCCTGGCGATCTTTGTCCACCGCGCGCAGGACAGGGCGTTCCGCGCCGAGTTACGGGCTTCGATCCGGGGATATAGCCGTATCACCGGGCCCAATCAGCCGATGACGGTTTACCTTGAGCCCAAGGTTTACCTGCGGGCCATCAAGGCCATGCCCGGCGGGATAGAGTTCCTGCCGCGCGGTTTTATAGAGACCGAGCGTACGCAATGGCTGTGGGCGTACACGTTCCGTGCCAACCCGTTCAAGCCGCTTGACGCGTTCACGGTCGTTTCCGGCAATCATGACCGGGTGGAAGCCAATGGCGCGGTCGGCGTCCTTGAGTACATGACCCTTCCGTCGGGTACCAGCCGCCTGGTCTGGCTGGCGTGCGCGCTGATCGTCGGAGCCGCGGTGGAGATCTTCTTTCAGACGAGCGGGTACCATGAATTGGTTGAGAACTGGTCTGGCTTTAATATTCTGGCGATCGGCGGGTTCGTTGCTGTTTTCGCGGGGCTGTTGTACTGGAATATCCATGAGCGCAGCGCTTATATTCGCCAAAGCCTTTTTAATGTTTTCCGCGACGGGCGTAAGTTCGATGACTCTCTGCGCAAAGGGGCTATGCAGAGCAGTGGCTGCACCAGGGTCCTGGGCGGCAGCGGCGTTTTCCTTCGCCGTTTGACGCTCACGCATTTGGCAACGTCGCTGGCTTTGCCTTGCCGGGATATCAACACGGGAAGTAATTTGCCGGCTTTGCTGGGCTGGTTCCTTACCTTGATCCGCGGGACCTGGCTTAAGCCGGAAGATATGCTGACCGTGGCGCAGGCCGGCGAACAGGCGGCTACGGCGGCTGGTATCCGGTGGCGTATCCCGATGGCTGGTGGCTTGCCCGTTGAGCAAGGTGGATTGCAGACGGGCGCTTATGTGCAGGGTCTAAGCCCGGTGCTGGTGCTCAAGAAATTTTTCCGCGAGAAAATGATCACTGACCTCCTGGTAAGGCGCTCTGACGGCGAAAAGTGCCGGGTTTGCCTCTGGGGGCTCAATAACAAGATCGGCGGCAGTTTTGTCCATTACGCGTTACAGGAAGATCTTGACCCCGGCTTTGCGATCACCAGCGCTGTCGGCCGTGACCACATGATCCATGATGGGTTAAGGAAGTATCTCCGCAAACTCTGGTACGGGACTGGCCGTTTTGAAACAGGCATGGCCGAACTATTTATGGCCGTGGATGACAATGGCCATACGGCTCCTTTGCCGCAAGAGATCCTGATGGCGATCGTTGATAATATTTCGGCAGGTGAGCACGCGCCGTTCAAGGGGATCTATACCCGTTTCCGCAAGGAATATCCGCTCCTGCGTTGTGTGAATATCGATCATGGCGCTCAAGCGGGAGCTTCTACAAAGGCTGTTGACGCGCTGGTCCTGTGTTCTTTCCCGGGATCATTTGACGTGTTTGAGGCTAACCGGTTCGGCGGCCGTATTGTCATGGAGGTCGCGACCAGCCCGGCCACCTTGACCGCGCAGGCCTATTTGAAGAAAGAGCATCGGATCTATATCCCGTTCTCGACGGCAAATGCCGGCAGCCTTTTCCCGTACGCTTTTGAGCAGCTTAACCATCTTTTTCCGAATCAGGGGCGTCGTTCGTTCAATCGCGCGGCGAACATTATCCCGTTATCGATGGCGATGACGCTGAGCAATATCAGTAAGCGCTTGCATATCATGCGCCGGGAGATCGTCAGCGATCCCGAGAGCCTCTACGCGCTCGCGGATAAGGTGGCTAAGGATAATGACGATAATGCCCGGGATGAAACACGCTGGCTGTCGCGCATTCTGTGGTACGCGCGGAATCTCAGGATGAAGAATGAGGTTGATTTCAAGGGCTCGGTGGTCGAGGTCGACTTGATGATCAGGGAGCGTGAAGCTGACCCGGTGATCCTCGGTATCTGGGAGAAAATGAAATCATTTATTACCTTGGGCGTTGACCCGATGATCGCGGCCCGCCTGGCGGTTTTTGGCCATTCTGAGCAGGAGGGCCTTGATGACCTGGAGATCGCCGAGCTGACGCGCAAAGTGACCGACCCGGCTTATGAGCCCGATCCTTTGGAACGCCTGACCGCGATCCATTCACTGGGGTTGCATCCCTGGACACCTGAAGGGCGCCGCGCCCTGGCGGCTTTGCTGACGCCGCGTAACCAGGGGGTGGGGATCATGGACCCCGACCTGCGCGTTCGCACGCAGGCGGTATTAACGTTAGGCAGTTTAGGCGTTGAGGGCACCCCGGCGATCCTGCTGGGCATGATGCTTCATGAGTGGAAGTCGTCCGTTCGTGAAGCGATCCGCTGGGCCCTGTTACCGGAGCATTTCAATGTGGATTGGAAAGAGTTGCTGGCTCAGGCTGAGCGTTTCCGCGAGCGCGCGATCAAGGCGGAGTATGAGCTTAATACGGCGCTTGATCCGGACAGATTGAAACAGAGCTGGCACGAACTGGACCGGGGTGAAGTGGACGCGCGCCTGGCGGTCGTTAATCCCGCTCGCCGCTCGCGCGGCCTTGATGAGTTGGATATTCAGGTGATCTACAGCGACCTGGGAGAGTCGTTGCAGCGCCTTGGGGATATTTACTGGATCATGAGCTCGCAGGACCGCGCGCTTCTGGCGACCGCGCTTAGGCATTACGAGATCGGGGAGCAGTACCAGTTGTACGCCGGTGAGACCGGCGGGCCGCGTCCGGCCCAATACCGCGCCAGGACCGCCCGTATTTATCTTGAGATGGGGCAGATGGTCAAAGCGCGTGAACGGTCGATGGATATTATTTCCGCGATCCACTATCAGCGCTTGTTCAGCGGGTTCCGGACGGAGGGCATGTTCAATCGGTCGGTCCTTTACACTCGGATCATGAGCCGTGGCCCGATCCAAATGGCGTTCAAATACTTGTTGGTGAGCGACGGACTCTCCGAGATCCAGGCGGAAAGTAAAGCCGGCGAACTTTTTAACTTAATGCAGTCCGTGCCGGAAGTCCTGGCCAATGATGTCAAACATGATATCAGGGTCCTTAGCCTGGTTTTTCTCTTCGGCTATCGGTCTTTGCGAGATGCTTCGCTGGTGACGCGCGCTTTCTCCGGCGTTAAAGATAATGGCTTGGACCTTGAGCGTGAATTAAATGAGGTAGAAGCCTTGTTGCGGAGTGATCCCCAGGGCCGGGCTTATCAGGGAGTAGCTGCTGAATTAGAGAAGGTCTGTGTGAATACCCAGCTTAAGCCGAGGGTTGAGTTTTATCGTTTGGCTATGCTAACGACGGCCGGGTTCTTCCTCCGGGAGGGCGATGATATCCGCCTGGTCAACGGGTTCCTGGTGGACAGCATCGCGCGTTATACGCATGTGCATCCGAATGAAAGCCTGACGGTGGATAACCTGCTGTTGCCGGTGGGGGCGGCGATCGCGACCCGCTCGCGGACCGAAAGCCGTCGGATGACTCAGGAATCTTGCCTGGCGTCCCTGGTGTTGCTGCAAATGGCAGAGATCGTTCTTGAAGCGCCGGCTGGCGGGTCCGTACCGCTTATTTCGGGCCACGACGCGGTCTTATTCCGTCCGGGCAACGACCGTCCGGCAAAGTTGGCGTATGGTTCCTGGCGCGGCCTCTCCGCGGTCGAGGGGTCGTTGATCACGGCCGAAGAGTTGGCGAAGCTGAACGCCAAATTGGCGGACGCCCGCGCCTTACTCCTTAAAGACAGTGTTTTTACGGACGACCTTGAATTTTCGGTGGTCTACCCGGCGCATCATTCGGCCGTGTTCCAGGCGCGCCAGAACCGCCCGGCCCTGGTCACGCTCGATACCCGTACCTTCAAGAATATCAATTTCCTTTATATTGTCCTGAAGCATGAGCTTAATGATCTGCGCCTGATGAAAGCGTATCCGGGCCTGCCGGCACCGGTGCGCGAGATGTTGACCATGCTCACGGTCAATGTCACTGAATTTGTCCGGCTGGTGCAGGGCCCGGCGGGTTATGTGAAGGCCCGGCAGTTCTTCGCGGACCTGGACGGGCTCGCCGCGGTCAATAGTTTTTATCCGATCTACCGGCTGATCTACGACCAGGAACTGGGGCATTCCCGGGACCGCCGCATCCTCTGGAGCGTTTATCGTACCTTGACCGGGCCGGCGGCGTGGCCGAATGTCCGTGCGAAGGCGATCGCGCTGGGGATCCGGGGGATCGTGAGCCATGAGGTATTTCGCAAGGAGATGGGCCGTGATGTGGAAGTTGAGGGCGTGGCCGCTCCGGTTAGCCAGAGCTTTCCGTCCTCTCCTGAACAGGACATGTTTGAATTCCTTTATGAGTCGCCTTTGGCCGAGAAGAAATATCGCTCCGGATTCATCGGCAGCTGGGAAGACCGCCGTAAGGCGAAGTTCGACGCCCGCCAGCGCTGGCTGCGCCTCGGGTTCCTGGGCAACCTTGGTGCTGACGAGGAGATATCCATTATGAATGCCCGTGACGCCGGCCTGGCCCGTCGCGTCAGCGTAAAAGACAGCCCGGAAGAGAAAGCCTTGCATGCCCAGACGGGCATCCGTTTTACGGTCGAGGTCCTTGACCCGGCGCCGGCCGGTTTGCCGGTTCGCTGGGTCCATCGCGCGGCTCTTGAGCGCACCGCGACGGGCGCCATCAAGAAAGCCGTGATCATCTTTTCGCCGGAAGCATTAAGGACATGGCAGGCCATGCTGTATGACCCGCTCGATCTTGAGCCCGCCTGGCGGGTGCTGGGGGCGCATGAGGCGGTTGAGCTTGATAACGGCACGCATGAGAACGCGCTGGAAGCGCAGTGGCGCGTCCGTGGCGCTGACCGGGTCCGCGAACGGGTGGAGCGGTTCCAGGCGGGTGAGGTCACCGTGCTGGCGCAGGAGAACACGTCCACCCGGAGTTTTGAAGCCCGCCTGGTGCGGATCCGTCGCGAGAGTTATGACCGCGCTTTCATCAGCATGGTTGGCGTTCTGGTCAATATCGACGGGCTGGCCGACGCTTTGCGCCGCGCGGAAGCCGCGGGGCAGTCGGACGCGGGGTGTCCGCTTTCCGAGATCGTGGAACGCTTGCTGGGCTTGCTGGTCAGCAACCGGGACCGTTTCCGTTCGGTGAAGGATATCCAGTTATTTATTAATGGCGAGGCAGGATTATCCGCCGCGGAGCATCGCCTGCTGGGCGGCTTCCGGATGGACAATAATAAGGTTACGCTCACGCCGGATCCGGCCGCATCGATCCTGGCCGTCCTGCAGTATCTGACCGGCGATGGCCTTTATGCCATGCCGCGGGGTGCCGGCGCGGCTGACGAGATCCGTGAAAAAGACCTTCTTATCGGTGCTGCGCAGGCAACGGTGGGCCAGTTCCTTCGTGAAATGAAAGGCCTGGCGACTGTCGGCGCGGAACGTTTGGCGATCTATGAACAGAATTTGCACTTTGATACGGCGCCGGTCGGCCGCGACGTCTCGGCGCTGGGGGCGGTCATGAACAGGATCGCTTTGCTTGACGAGCAGTTAGCCGCGCGCCAGGGCCTTTTAGACGGCAATAGCCGGCAAATGGCGGCGCTGTTCGCCGAAGCGATCAATATCCTTGAAGACCTTTCATGGGAGACCCTCTGCCGTTCATCGCTGGTGCATACCGGATTGCGTGACTTGATCCGTGAGCTTAACGAGCAGCGCTTTAAGGCTGCTATCGCGGTCCTCACGGCATTGCTGGCAGAAATGCGCGGCAAGGATTATACCGGGGAAGATGAGGTGTTGATCAGCTGGGTCGCGGTCAGCCGTGAGTATCTCAGGGCGGCCAAGGATACGCTCGAGCAACGCTGGAACGCGGCGCAGGGGCATATCAGTTACCGGGCGGTATTGCTCGAAGAGGCCGCGCAGGTGCCGGACACGCTTTTGATGCTGGGAAAATTGAACGGCCTTTATACGAACTACATGAAACGTTCCGATATCGGCCCGCTCATTCAGGAAGAGTATATGCGCCGGGGCCTCATGCGGAATTTTGCCGGGCTCGCCGGGTACGTGATCAACCGGGTAGATTTCCTGACGACATTCAAGATGGATGCCATTGCGGACGGCAAAGCGGCTGTTCTTCTCGATCAGATCATTACCCCGGTGCAGTACCGGGGCATTCATGATGCTTTTAACGGCAAGCTGGCCGCCATGATCATGTCGGCCGGGTCGATCCAGTGCCATAGCGCGCTGTGCGCCCAGGCGGATGGCGTGGCGGTATTGACGACCGATGCCGCGGGCCTTGAGGCGCTTACGGCTGGCAGTCCGGCCCGGACCGGGAAGAATCCGTCGGCCTTGATCTTCGCTGACGGGCGCATGCAGGTTTCGCCGGTCGCGGGTAACAGCGAGAAGTTCGCGGCAGTATTAGTCGCCGAAGAGCAGGTGGCCAGGGTGTACGACGCGGCCGCGCGGGCGGCTCATGAACGCGGCGTGCTGCGCCCGAAAGCCAACGCGGTTTCCGGCGCCCAGGCCCGTTCGGCGGTGGCGCATCTGGCGTCCGCGATCGGCCTGTACCGGACCGAGGTGGCTTTTTATGATAGCCCGGTCGTTCCGACTGTCGCCGATCTTGTATTGAAAGCCCGGGAAGCGCTGGATGCCACGTTGACGGTGGATTTCCGGGTGCTGGATGTGAGCGGCGACAAAAATCTGCCGTTTGTTTTCACGCGTTACAGCGGCAACAAGTTTTATCTGGAGCATCCGTTCGGGCAGGCGTTGGCGGTCAGCCAGCTGCGCGCGTTCCTGCGCCTGTATCAGGACAAAAATTATCGCGGCCACTTCCGTGTGATGTTCCCGATGATCGAGGATACCGCGGACCTCGCGGTGGCCGAGAGCCTGCTCGTTCGGGCCCTCGAAGCTGAAGGGATGGATGTCAGGGCCGCGATGGCGGGAGGGCTCTTCGAGGTGGGCATCATGGTCGAGACCCGCAAGGCCGTCGAAAATATCCAGGCGATCCTCAAGGTCAGGATCCTGGGGCGGCTGCTGAACTTTTTCAGTTTCGGGACGAATGACCTGATCAAATCATGGTATGGCGTTGATCGTTTGGACAAGGCGGCGTATCCCCGGTATTACGACCGCGTCCTTCCGGAGGTCCTGCGGGCGATCGCTTTTGTTCACGCGGCGGCGGTGACGGAAGGCGTGGCCCTCAGTATTTGCGGCGACCTGGCGAACTTGCGACGGTTCTGGCCCGTCAGTCACGCGATGCGGGAACGGGGTATCCGGGTGGACCGCAGTATGCCGGCGCCTTCCATCGCAGAATGTATTGCCTGGGACGCGGCCATGAACGGAGATGTTTTTGGTGGCACCAGGGAAATGGCCGCGGTCCGCGTGATCGTCAATACCCTGCTTGATACGCCGGGCGCGTTGGATCCCGATTCCCTGGAAGCGGAAACACAGGCGCTTAACAGGACACTGGACGCGGCGATCGACCTGTTGCGCGAGCAGTTCACGGGTAAAGCCAGGAACCTGACGGCGCCGGAAGAGACCCGGGCCGGGCCGGCCGAGACGAATGTTTTTTCTCTTGGGCCTAAAGGCCTCCATGCCCAGCCGATCGGATTTCTGCAGAAGCTTGCGATTCAATATAAGGGCCTGACGTACAGTGTCCGGCGTGTTAAATTTAACGACGATGGCGCCATTGACCTGGCGGCCGGGCTGGATCCCTGGGAGGCCCTTGATTTCCTCACCCCCGAGGGGCAGTTCGCGGTCATGATGACCCCGACCGCTGAAGGCTCCCTGATCCGCCTGGAAGTCCCCGAACAGTTTAGAGAAATAGAAATGGCTATCCGCCTTGACGTCGATGCGTTCCTGGTGAAGGGTGACGATCAATGCCGTTGGGTCATCACACCCGCCATGTCGCTGGCGCTGCGCCGCTGGTATGACCATGCCCGGTCCGACCGGATGAAGGCTTTTATTGGCGAATGGGTTGCGCCCGCCGTTGAGAACACGCTGATCCGCGGCGGCCTGGTTTCGCGTGAACGTTTTGTGTCCTGGCATCCGGCCTCTGACGCCCGTCATATCGGTATTCTTTTCGATGAGATCAAGTCTTCCGCTAATTGGACCATGGCCTGGCGGTCGCATCAGCTCAATAATTGGCTCTGGCGCAAATTTGGCAAAGGCGCGCCTGGCATGGCGGGAGAGTCGGATGGTGTGCTCGTCGATGAGCAGCAGGCGCAGGTGGCCGGGTCGCTCGCTGATATTCATAGCCCGGTACGCCTTTTCCTTGAGCGCCTGGTGAAAGAACGTAACATGAGCGCCCGGACGCATGCCATGCTGAGGGATTATCTGGTTATCCCTGAGGATTTTGTCAAAGGCTTGCTCCAGACCTTCCAGCGCTACCGTTTCTTTGAAAGCAATGTGGTGGTGGAAAAACTTTATCATCAGACCCTGGCGGTCTGGAGCATGGTCCAGCGTTTTGTGCGCAGCGAGTGCCCGACGGTCCTGGTGCGTAATCCTTCCTACAGCGGGGCGTTCACCGAGATCATTTTTGTGGATGAACGGCGCCGCGGCGCGCTCACGGGTTGTGTCGGCCTGATCGAAAAATCCGGCGGTACGGTCCGGCGCAGCGGCTCTTATGGCCATCAGTTATTCGGGTTGGACATGGAGATCCTGCTGTTTGAGGTGGTCGACGCGGCGACCGGTAAACCTTTTAGCGCGGAAGACCGTGCCCGCTTGTTGCAGCGCCTGCAGCGCGATTACGAAGGGATCTCGGACGTGGAACTTGCCGAGTACCGCGACGGTTTTGCGTCCTGGACCCAGTTCTGCATGGGGTATGCCTTAAGTGGCGATCTCGACGAGGCGCTGACCCGTCCGTCACAGATCAAGATGGTGGCCCGCGCGCAGCAGCTGATCAAGGCTTCGCTTGAGGGGGAGAAAGCTTACGGCCGAGCGGTCAATGCGATCGCCGATCTTGGTTTGCTGCCGGTCATCGCCTCCGACATGGATGCCACGTTAACGCCCGGCGGCAAACCTTGCGGGGAAGCCGTGCTGGCGGGCCCGCGCGCGCTTTTGGAACGGGGGGTGGCGGTTTTTGTGATCTCCGGGGCGGATATGGAAGGTAAGGATAAGGGCGTCAGGCCCCAGCCCTTGACACCCCCGTT